>CAVXDO010000002.1:0-863169 GCA_963760595.1 Candidatus Bathyarchaeota archaeon | reverse complement strand
ATATTCCAGCACACGCAGCAACTCCGGTTCCTCCATGTTCTTTTCCGCGTCGGCGTAAAGCCTATTGCGAACTTGAAAATACGCCTTCATTGAATCTTCGAAACTGACTTCGATACCCTTCCTGACCAAGGATCTGTGCAGTTTCTTCAATGAAGGCAAATAGAACTCATCATCGTGATCAACTATTACCAGAGTGTTGAACAGGTCAAAGAGCACGCCTTCAACTCGCACGTGGGCACCGTTAACGCATAGTTCGCGGTGAAGATAAAAACAGTTTTGCACTAGCCGATTCAAATTTGATTCTTACGTTGTTTATGATCATCGTTGGTTGGACGTCGAAGGTAAAAGTTTATATGATATATTGCTATACAATATTCTGGGACACTTCGAGCATGAAGGCTGAATCGAAGACCGAAGAGATGCGATGGCAGATCATAAAGGCAATGCTGGATGAATTCCCCACGTTGAAAGAGAAAACTAGGACATATCTGAACAAAAGAAATCCGCGATAGATATCGGCGAAGATCTCATTTCTGTTTTGTCCAATCCAAGAAGTTGACGTTTTCTCTAAGCCCGACTATCGGATTAGGCCCTTACGAGACAGGTCGGCTTTCCGTATCAAGCCAAGTTCTGGCTTCTCTTGAGAAGATGTGCAGGGGGGATTTTGATGTCGTTCTTATTGTTTTCTTCATCTGACTTGAGGAGCTCGGTTATTTCATGGTAACGTTGAAGAAAATCCATGCCCTTGGCTGTGGCCTTGTATCTCTCTTTGTCGTTTTGCAGGACTTTTGCTAGTAGGTCGATTTTCAACATGAATCTAAGATAGTCATTCAACTGCGTGAAGCTCAGGTTTGCGCGGTACATGATCTGGGTTTTTAATGTTCCTTCCTTGGCTATCTCTAAGATTTCGGCAATTATGAAAAGTTTGTCTCTTCTCTTAGACGATGGATTTGAGCCCGCTGGAGTCAATTTCTATATTCCTCTTTTAGAACTGTTTTCTATTGTAGAAGGGAGCACGGGTTTTCTTAAGGCGTGTTTCGTTCATCTGACTATTTCCAGAATGGGAATATTCTAGGAAAATGCCCAAAGGTTGCCGAGGATAAGGCAAAGATTTAATTGTTTCTAAAAAGGGAAAATATTGCCGAGGGATGGACAGTGTTGATAGGTTTGATGGCTGACACCCATGACAATCTGCCTATGGTGGACAAGGCGGTGCAGAGATTCAACGAAGAGAACGTTGCACTAGTGCTTCATGCTGGAGACTATGTGGCGCCTTTTGTGATCCCCAGATTCAAAGCGTTGAAAGCCAAGTTCATCGGTGTCTTTGGCAACAATGACGGCGACCATGAATTCTTGAAGAAAAGGTTCAGCGAAAATGAGAATCTGGAGATACGCGGGGGCTTTGCGGACATAGCCGTTGACGGCATAAGAATTGCATTGCTGCATGGAAGTGATCATGATCTCTTGAAGGCTTTGGTTGATGGTGGAGGTTTCGACGTTGTGGTTCACGGGCACGCGCACAATTCTGAGGCCTATCGAAAGGGTAGGACGTTGGTTGTTGATCCAGGCGAGGTCTGCGGGTATTTAACCGGCAAATCGACCGTAGCGCTACTTGATACGGTCAAGCGTGAAGCCAAAATCGTCGAGCTATGAATGCTGAATCAGTCAAACAGCGTCTAGATGGCTCAGATAAGACTTGTTACCGTACGTTTGTCCCAAAGAAGCGTCGGCGACTAAGGGCTTAAACATCATCCGATTGTAGCTCGTGTCCAGCTGTTCTTTCGTGCCAATTTGCAGCATTTAGTTGGGTATCCGTTAGTTCTTGTTGTATGGTTGTCTGTTCTGATTTGCCAGCTTGAATAACTCTACGAGTTCCTTGTCGCTGGCGCCTTTTCTCATGGGTGTCAGAATGTCTACGGTGTTGTCGTTTCTCATAAGGCATGGTTTCAGCTTTCCGTCACTTGTCACGCGTAGACGGGTGCAGTTCAGGCAGAATTCAGTGTTTTCTATCGGACGTATTACCTCGACTTTCACGTCTGGCAGGTGGTAGATGTGCCGGTTTTGCATGTATCGTCTGGTTTCAACGTCTACTGCCTTCTGGTTTAGTATCGCTTCGTATTCATCCAACGGCATGTGTCTTTTGGCATAGTATGACTTGCTCATGTTTATGGGTTCAAGCTCTATTAGCTGAAGAACCGTTCCAGTCTCTATGGCAAATTCGATCATTTCAGGTACAGCGAGGTCATTTATGCCTTTCAGGATGATCATATTCAGCTTAACTAGGCCAAATCCAGCACTCACGGCGGCTTCAACGCCTCTTAAAGCATCTTCAACGTTGCCGCCTGTTAGCTTGCAGTAGACTTTTTCATCTAATGTTGGAAGACTCACGTTAACGCGTTTCAAACCCGCCTTACGTAGTTTCTCGGCTAACCCCGCGAGAAGAGTCCCGTTTGTCGTCATGGAAAGGTCTGCTAAACCTGGTAGGGCGCTGATTTCCCCCACGATGTCTGTAACGTCTCGGCGCGTGAGGGGTTCTCCTCCCGTCAGCTTGATTCTAGAGACGCCCACGCTCACTGCAATTCCTGCAATGCGTCCGATTTCTTTGATCGTCATTTCAACGTTGGCATTTCCAGCAGTTTTTCTTTCGCCCTCTCCATGGCAGTAACTACATTTTAGGTTACATTTTCTGGTAATTGCTATGCGCAGGTTGAGAAGAGGTCGTCCGCAACTGTCCTTTAGAACCATCGTTATTCCCATGTGTGCCTAACGATGTGACGAGCTTCCGATAATATAAGCATACCGAGCAGATATCGTGTTATCCCATGAAAGACGGCAGAATTAAATGTCAACTAGCCAATCTAAATCATGGTGAACTCGGTAGAAGTTTTCGTGCGCTCACATAACAAATACATTGGCATCAACTTCTATAAAGAGATGTCCTATCACTGGCAATCGATTCGGACAAATGGGCCATGGATAGTTTGGTTAAGCAGTCTAAAGATCGTATATTTTCTGACGATAACATGGGGGTTCTTGAACAAGTGTTGGAGATAGCAAGAGAAACAAGCCACGAAGCAAAGGTCTACGACCTTTCGCCCATTGCTGATAGAGTCAGAGCGATGAAACGTGGAGTAATGAAGACGCCAATGGCCATAATAAGCGGAAAACGGTACCAAAGTTTAAGAGATTCTAGGGCGACAGCAAGCAAGACCGATCCGTGAGGCTGGGGCCTTTTCCTATTCCCGTGCATGCTTAACGATGTGTCCTCCCTCAGGTAGAATCAGTTTTTCCATGCAAACCTTTACAGCATTCGGTGAGCCTGGAATACAGAAAATTGCTTTACCTTTTGCCACACCGGCAATCGCACGCGACAGGAGCGCAGCTGAACCTATCTCGTCGTAACTGACGCGTCTGAAAATTTCGCCGAAGCCCGGCAGGATCTTTTCAAAGAATGGCGTGACTGTTTCAATAGTGACGTCAGAGGGGGTTATGCCTGTGCCGCCGCAAAAAATAACACAGTCTGCTTCAGCATTGCTCAAGACATCCTTCGCGCTCTTCCTTATCAAGGCCGAGTCATCAGAGACTATTTTCCGAAATAACACGGCATGGTCTGCTTTTTTCAGGTAGGATTCGATCAAGTCTCCGGAAACATCTTCTGTTTTTTCTTTCCTTTTCAACTGGTCATAACGCGACGTACTGCAGATGAAAATGCCGAATTTCAATCTTTTCGAAGCCGTAGCCTTGTGTTTCTTCGTGCTTTCACTCATTTTCGAAAAGCCTTCTCACTACTGCTTTTCTTGACTTTCTTAACTACGTGAACGTTTTCGATTGTGGTTGTTGGATACTGGCCTTCAGAGTCTTTTTCATATTGTTTGACCATGTCCCAGATTGTCAACAGAGCGACGGTTGCTGCGGTCAAGGCCTCCATTTCAACTCCGGTTTGGGCCTTCGTCTTGACTGTGGCCGTGATCTGTACTATAGATTCGCCTGAGATCTTTGTTTCGATTTCCACGTTTGTCAAGGGCAGCGGGTGACAGAGCGGGATCAGATTGCTTGTTTTTTTCGCGGCTAGAATTCCTGCAATCTTCGCTGTGTTGAGCGGGTCTCCTTTGGCAATTTTCTTCTCTTTAATTAGCCGGATGGTTTCGGGTTTGAGTTTAATGGTGCCTGTTGCGACTGCTTGTCTGAAGGTTTCAGGCTTGTTTGATATGTCAACCATCATCATGCCAACGGTCTCCTCAGTTCTTTTCAGCTTTGAAGTTTGAGAGGGAAACCTGTCTTTTTTCCGTTTTGTTTTCTGTGGGCTTGAATTGTTCAGTTGTCTTGCCAGACAAGATTTTCAGGCTTTCTTCTTGAAGTTCCAGCATGTCCTGCTTCATTTCACCGATTTTCTTTTCCAATTCCACCAGCCCTGTTTTGAGTTCATCAATGCGGCTCAAGATGTACTTGATAAATGGTTGTGCGTCCTCTGGGGCTTGTATGTTCACGACTGAACCTTTTGTTTCAGAGGCTTTCTTGAAGGTGAGCACGGCGTTTATGAGAGGAGAAGGGGTGTCTCTTGTCTCGCGCATGAGGAGCAGCCAATCTGAGCCGTCGGTCAGGGCTTTTCTCAGTTGTTCGAATGCTAGGCGGGAATTTGCCAGAGGGTCAGGTGTGTTCTGAACCAGGATATTCTTGAATGTGGTGAGAGTTTGGGTGAGGTTTTTGGCCTTGACCTTTATAGTGTCAGCCTTTTCTGGCTTGAGAACAAGCATGGACTCTTCAGTGGCGGTTGACAGAGTGGTCAGGCGGTTGACGTAGTGTTCAGTCTTCTGAAGCAGGTCCTGTGGGGAGAGTTTTTCAGATAAGTTTCCACTGGCGATGGCGCTTGCGAGTTTCTGCAAGATTTCCTCAAATTCGTTTATTTCTGAGCTTAGCTCTTCCGTGATCAAGTGTCTCCACGCTCGATTGGACGTTGCAGTTTGTTGGTATCTGCGTGTTCCCAAGTGTCTATAAGATTTTGCACCGCTTTAGCCTTGGCTGAATGCTCGTTCAGCCTGTAAAGACGGATTCTTCCGAACATTTTGTGGAGCACGACGCCCTCATCTTCCAATGTTTTCAGGTGCATGCTTGTCGTTACGTAGTTCACTTTGAGTCTGCGGGCGATTTCGGAAACGTTGAGTTCGCCCATTTGAACCAGAATCTTCAGTATCTTGATGCGGATTTTTGAAGAGAAAACATTCTCTATGTTCATAGATTCCTCATGTTTCTCTCTTTTCTAATAAAGCCTTCAATTCCTTCTCTAACTCGTGCGCGGGAACTGTGGGCAGGGAGATGGTTGTTGATCTTCCGCGGGAACCTACTGTCGTGACTTCGGATTTGACTATGCCTAGAGACATGAAGCTTCGCAGGTATTTCCACAGTTGTGTGTGGCTGTTTGGAGAAGTGTTGAATTCTTCGCATACGACCGCATAGGTCTGTTCAGCTTCGGTGAGAGAGACGCTTGCTTTTTGGTTTTCTTTGAAGATTCTGGCTATGCCGAGCAACAATAGTTTTTCATGGAGGCTGAGGGAGACTAATTCGCTTTTTTGCACGGTTGGAAATAAGCTTGAAACGGCCTCTCGAACACATTCCGGCGTGACACAATTCATGTCTTGAGCGTCGGCGTATTTTCCGGCTCGCCAGAGTAGTTCAATTTCGAAGCGGGCGTTTCCGCTTTCGGAAAAGGAAAGGTCAGCGATCAGGCTTATCGTATCTTCAGAGACAGTCACAGGCTTGAAGGCTAGGCCGACTCTGTCATTGAGAATATCAATGAGCTGTTGTTTTGAGTATTTCTCAAGGCTTATGATGTTGGATTGCAACGTGCTTCTCGTGCTGGCGTCGAGCTGTTCGATCGACTTCAGATTTCGCAGAATGCATATGAGCGAGAGTCTTTGAGGCTTGTTCTGCCTCAGTTCCTGCAGCCGTGTTAACTTGTAGACGGCTTCTGAGCCTTCTCTTTCAACGAGGCTTTCAAACTCGTCTAAAGTCAGGATTATGTACGCGTTTTCTTCGTCTTGAATCTGCATCAGGTTGCGCAAAAGCTCTTCAGCGGAGTAGCCGCGTTTCGGAAAGTTCGGGTGGAAGATTGAGACCGCGTGTTGCAGAATGAGGAATAGGCTTCCACGGTATTCACGGCAGTTCACGTGAATGTATCGGAGGCTTATTCCGCGTTTGTGTGCTTCGTGGGTGATGTTTGCGCCGAAGCGTTGGGAAAGTGCCGTCTTGCCGGTGCCTACGTCACCGGTGATCATAACTCGTTGAGCCATCTTTTCTGGGGACTGCAGTATGAAATTGAAGAACTCTGTCAGGAGGCGCAGTTCAGCTTCCCTGTGGGGAAGGCTGTAGGGAACGTAGTTGATGTCAAGTTTTGTTTCGTCCTTGAACACGCTTCGGTGCTGTGACACCCGGTTGACCTCAATCTAATTACGTGTAAAGGTTTGTTATTCTTTTCCCTCAAACAACACTTGACCGTCTGCTACAAACAAAAGACTAATAAGTGCATCATGTGAATGTATTCGCAAAATGATACCGAGATATTTCTTCCTAACGAAAGGCGTAGGTAAGCACAAGGAACAACTGCAATCGTTTGAGTTGGCGTTGAGAGACGCAGGTATACAGCACTGTAACATAGTGAGTGTGTCGAGCATAGTGCCGCCCGGCTGTAAGATGATCCCCAGGGAGCGAGGGCTTACGCTGATAAGGCCTGGTGAAATAACGTTCGTTGTTCTGGCTAGAAATTCCACGAACGAACCGCATAGGCTGATAGCGTCATCGATAGGTGTGGCTATTCCGTCGGGTAAGGACAACTATGGGTATCTTTCTGAACATCACTCGTTCGGACAGCCAGACGATAAGGCTGGAGACTATGCAGAGGACCTGGCTGCAACCATGCTGGCCACGACCATGGGCGTTCAGTTTGATACGGAGAGCGCTTGGCAAGAAAAAGAACAGTTGTTCAAGACCAGTGGTATGATAATCAAAACGGCAAACGTGACTCAGTCGGCTACTGGGGACAAGGGCGGCTTGTGGACAACCGCGATTGCAGCGGCTGTTTTCGTTCCTGGAAAGAACATGCTAAAACACTAAAGGCTTGCCTCTGACGTTAGACCCCGACTTTTAGTTCCAAAACAATAATTAACTATTCGGATTAAGGCTAAGGGGTAGGTGGAGACGAAAGTGTCAGGCAAATTTGTAACGCCGATGATAGTTGTCAACTTCAAAACATACACGGAGGCAACGGGGAAGAGAGCCGTTGAGCTTGCCCAGAAGTGTGATAAGGTCCACCGTGAGACTAAGATCCCCGTGGCGGTTGCCCCTCAACTTGCGGATTTGGCGAGAGTGGCAGAAGCTGTTAGCATTCCGGTTTTCGCTCAACACACAGATCCGATAAGGCCTGGCGGTTACACCGGGCATGTGCTCGCCGAATCTGTGAGGGAGGCTGGCGCAATAGGGACGTTGATTAATCATTCTGAAAGGCAGCTTAAGCTGTCAGACATTGATCAGATAATCAGGATTGCGCGCGAAAACCGTTTGGTTTCAATTGTGTGTGCCAATAATCCGAGCACGAGCATGGCTGTAGCTTCTCTCAATCCGGACGTGATTGCGATTGAGCCCCCAGAACTGATCGGCACGGGAATTCCGGTATCAAAGGCACAGCCTGAAGTCATAACAGGGACCATCAAGCTCGTTAGAGAGGTCAACAAGAAAGTCGTAATCTTGTGTGGAGCTGGCATAAGTCATGGGGAAGACGTTGCGGCGGCGTTGAAGCTTGGCACGCAGGGGGTTCTGGTTGCCAGCGGTATTGTCAAAGCGAAAGACCCATATACAGTCACGCGGGAGTTTGCAGATGCAGCAAAAAAGTGAGTCTGAAAACCATTGAAAGTTGAAGCTGAATGCCTAGCCTGCATACTGAGCAGGGGGGCGGCTGAAGTCAATGAGGCCACGACAAACCCTGCTCTGCGTTTCAGAGCGATGAGTGATCTACTGCGGTTGCTCACCAAGGAATTCAGGCCGTCAGCCGTTCCTGCAGAATTGGGCACAAAGAGAGACCGAGTGATAAGGAGGGTCACAGGCAACAACGACCCCTACAAAAGAAGCAAGAGGATAAGCAACGAGAAAGCGTTGAAAATCTTGCCTTACGCAAGGAAACTCGTTGAGGAAGGCTACACGCAGCAGGACCGTTTCAAGAAGGCATGCCTGTGTGCCATCGTCGGGAACATAATGGAATTTGACATTATAGGTCATAAATTCACGTTCAGCAGCTTGAGGAAGAACTTCAGGGACGCTGCAAAAGACCTGGTCATTGATGATATCGGCGACATCTATGAGCTGGCCAAGAAAGCCCACACTGTTCTCTACTTGACGGATAACGCTGGGGAAATTGTTTTTGACACTTTGCTCGTTGAACAACTAAAGAACATGGGTCTAACAGTGATTGTCGCAGTCAAAGATCGACCGGTAATAAATGATGCTACTCTTGAGGACGCGGAGGTTTCTGGAATGAGCAAAATCGCAGACAAAACGATGACCACGGGAACGGACACGGTTGGTTTGGAAACATCAAAGGTTTCAAAAGATTTTCTTGACATCTACAATTCTGTGGATTTGGTCATCGCGAAGGGCATGGGATACGCTGAGACGTTGACGGAGTACAAGTTGAAGAAGCCTCATGCCTTGCTTCTGAGAACTAAGTGTAACTGCGTCGCAAACTTTTTTGCAGTAGCACGCGAGAAGAACGTTGCGAAGCTGATGTGCTGAATGAAGTCGCCGTCTATAGCTCTCAACCGGGAGATGCTTTCCAGGTTTGAGGATGCGATACAGAAAGAATGGTTGGTGACGAACGGTTCAGGCGGTTATGCATCCTCCACGGTTCTAGGGGTGAACACTCGAAAATATCATGGACTGCTCGTTGCCGCTCTTCACCCGCCGAGAGATCGCAGAGTTTTCTTGACGAAACTCGATGAAGACATAAGTATAGATAACAGCGTTTATCGGCTTGGCGCGAACGAGTTTGAAAACGGATTTTTCCCGCAGGGATACGGTTTTCTGAAAAGGTTTTCGCTCTCACCGTTCCCAGAATACGTCTACACTGCGCAGAATGTCGAAGTTCAAAAAACGGTTTTCATGCCTTACGGAAAGAACGCCGTCGTGGTTTTCTATGAAGTTTTGAACAACAACAGTTCCTGCGTCAAAGTCCAGATTTTTCCGATCATAAATGGGAGGCCTTTTCACTCTGTCACTGACAGGTCAAAGGCTCCGGTGGAATTTGCCCAAAAACAAGATAATGGAAAGGCTGGAATAACGTTGAGTCTTCCTCAGGCTGTTTTGATGATGGCTGCGACGAGCGGGCATTATTTCGTCAAGGGGAAGTGGATTGAGCGTGTGTACCTTCGCGAAGAAGCCCGTCGCGGGGAAACCTGTTTTGACGACTGCTATATGCCTGGATATTTCGACCTGCAAGTGGAGGCTGGAGAAAAAGAGAGTTTTGCAGTGACAGCGGTGGCCGATCAAAAGGAGGATGGAGCGAGAATAGCTTTGGCTCAGCTACCTCACATGGCAGATGACGTGCGTACTCTTTACGAGGGGGAAATGAAGCGTTACGATGGTCTGTTGACGAAATTTTACGATTCGCACAGAAGCGTTCCTGTTAGTGATTGGTTGAGCTGGCTTGTTTTGGCTTCGGATTCGTTCATAGTCACAGGGGCCAGTGATGAGCAGAAGGGTGTGGTTGCGGGTTATCACTGGTTTGAAGTTTGGGGAAGAGACACATTCGTGTCTTTGCCTGGACTATTGCTAGTAACTGGGAGATTTGAAGATGCGAGGAAGATCTTCCTGAGTTTCATTAAATACTGCAAGCAGGGTTTGATTCCGAACTTTTTGCCCGAACAGGATCAACAACCGATCTATAACACGGTTGACGCAACTTTGTGGTATATCAACGCTGTGTTGCAGTATCTGAAGTATACGGGCGATTTCAGTTTTGTTCGCGAACAGCTTTGGGAAACGTTGAAGGTGATCATTGAGAATCATGTTGAAGGGACCAGTTTCAATATCCATGTGGATGCTGACGGTTTGCTTTCTCATGGTCCCCAGTTGACCTGGGTGGACGCGGCGGTCGACGGTAAACCGGTGAACCCGAGGGCGGGGAAAGCTGTGGAAGTCCAAGCATTATGGTACAACAGTTTAAAGACTTTGGAGTTAATGGCAAATAGGTTCGATGAAAGAAGCGAGGCTGAAAGATACTTGCAGATGGCTGAAAAAGCGAAAGGAAGCTTTGTTGAAAAGTCCTGGAATTCTGGAAAGAATTGCTTGTTTGATGTTGTGGGTGCGCAGGACCGTGATGCTTCCCTAATGCCAAACCAGATTCTTGCATCTGCTTTAGACTTCACTATGCTTGATGAAGTAAAAAACACGAAAGTCGTTGACGCCGTCGAGCACGCTCTCCTGACGCCTTGTGGGTTGAGGACTCTGGAGAGAGACAGTCTCAGGTATGTTGGAACGTACGTTGGTGACAGAAGAAACAGGGACCGAGCTTACCACAATGGCACCGTTTGGCCGTGGTTGCTGGGCCCGTTTACGACGGCGTTTTTGAGAGCCAAGGGATATACGGAGTCAAACCGTGAGTATGCGTTGAAGAATGTTCTGATGCCGCTGTTTGGCAAGCAAGTCTTTGAAGCTGGACTCGGAACTTTGAGCGAGATTTTCGACGGAGACCCTCCGCACACGCCGAGAGGATGCATTTCACAGGCGTGGAGTGTTGCAGAGCCGTTCAGGGCTTACGTGGAGGATGTGCTGCAGGTCAGGCCGAGGTACGAAAGGATGGTTCTGCAAGGCTCAAGATGACGTGAGCGTTTTTCTAAGGCTTTCCGCGGCTGTTTCCGGAGTCATCGTGTTTATGTATACTCCTGTGCTTTTTTCGAAGCCAGCCCAGATTGCCAGCTTAGGGTACACTTCCAGATGCCAATGGTAATAATCGCTCGCATCACTGTTAATTGCCAAGTGGAAGCCGTAGTTGTAGGGAGGGTCGTTCACGAGGGTTTTCAAACCGTTAAGACACGCTTTTAGTGTTTTGGCAAAGGTTTTCACTTCGACTTGAGACATGTCCCACAGAGATGTTTCATGCTTCCTCGGAAATATCCAGAATTCCATGGGGTTGACGCTTGCGTAAGGGGCGAAGACCGTGAACTTCGTGTTTTCAAGAATAAACCGCGGTCCCTGGCGTTCTTTCTTGATGATATCGCAGAAGACGCATCTTCTGCTTTGTTCCCATGATTTCTTGCTTGAAGCCATTTCTTCCTTGACTGTTCTTGGAATAAAGGGCGTCGTAACTATTTGGCTGTGCGCGTGTGAAAGTGAAGCTCCGGCTTCCAGGCCGTGGTTGCGGAAGATCGAAACGTATTGCACGTAAGGCTTCTTAGAAAGCTCACGGAGCCGATCGATGTAACCGTTGACGACGTGGATCAGTTGCGGAATCCTTGCGTTCGCTGGGCTTTCATCATGGATTGGCGATTCGACCAAGACCTCATGATGGCCAACTGCCATTACTAGTGTGTCGTTTTTCATGATTTCCTTTCGGCTGATCTTCTGCTTAGGCGTGGAAAAGGCAGGATAAAGATTAGGAATGACACGGATCAGCCAGTTCTTGTGCCTGTGATCGTTTTTGTCCTTGGCTTTCTGAACTCCCTTGCCGGACTTGAGGTAAAGCAGCATTGCGGGCGGGGTCATGTGTTCGTTGCCCGGACACATGGGGCAAACGCCGGTCTTTGCTTGTTGCCTTTCTTGTTTTACGAAATCAGTAGGTCTTCGACCTCGTTCAGTGGCGATGACGACCCATCGGTCAAGCAGATAATCCTTGCGAACTTCGTTAAATGCCATGACTAAGCCTCAAATTGTCATTCAAATGTGTTCTGGCAACATTTAGCATTTTCCAAGGTTCTGCGATTTTGCCCAGTTTCTCAGCCGACAGAGTCTGCTCGATTTTTTCTTGCCAATAAAGTTTAGGAAAAGCGGTGGGTCACAGGGGTTCGACGCCCAGAATCTGCCGCGCCCTCATACCCTACACTCGTACCCGCGCCCCCTTGAGCGCTGAACGCCCAGACTTAGGTTGCTCCCTCCCGGGCCTGGCCGGATTCGCCTGGTTAACATTAAAGACGGTTCCCCTACGGAAACCGCCTAATGACCGCCAGCCCCAAGGGACGGATAGTCTTCGCTTCGGAAATGAAGGCTTCGGCGGCCTTAAACGCCTCAGCCTCAGCTTTCAGCCCGTCCTATAGAGGGTTTACGGTACAGGGGACCCCTAGCCCCCCGCCTAAGACCCACCGCCAACAATGCTTGAAGCTTCAAAACTATAAAACTTTACCCTTAGACTCAAGAAAAGGAAGGGCAAGTTGAAGAATTCTTGGTTCAGTCACTCTCAGATTAGCGCGCGCTTGAAACTGTTGATTGTCAGAGTGCATAAGCGAGATATGACGCGGCACGCCGAGAACTGTCTTCATAACCATTTTTGCAGAGGCTAATGGGTATAAAGGAGAGCCCAGCGTGCTTGCGTCATTAGAATCAATGGATGATGCTTCTATTAAACTTTTAGTTCTCACACAGAAGGTAATGAGGCATGGATAAAAGCAGACTAGGTACCGCGCATGCGTGTTCCGAAATTGGTGTAAAATGGCTTTATTTTGTTTTTGGGGTTTGAGGGCAGTCTTGGGTTTCGCATCTATTCTTGATTCTTTGGCAGTGCCCGCATTTCTCGAGCCTGCAGGGGCGTTTGTGGCGGGTTTTAAGGCTTTTTTAGTCATTTTAGGCGCAGGCATGGGCGTTGCTCTTGTTGTGTGGAGTGTGTGCGTGCGTGCAACGGTGGTAGGGCCCTGTATTTGGATCCAAATATGTCTTAGCGGCGTTAGTGGTGTGAAACGCTGTGTTTTCCTGATTTCGTGGTGGTGGAGAGTGTCGGGCGACTTGCTGAGCCGAGGGGGGAGCTGGTTTTCGCAAGCCACTTGGCAAACGAATTTGGGAACGACCATGCGGGCTATTTGTTTCAATAGATGCTACTCTAGCAGTCATGGCATTGCCTTCGAAGTAATCAAGGGCTTGGTCTTTCGCGTGCGCTTTGAAGGTGGTCTGTTTGGCGATTCTTAAACCAAAAAGGAGACGCGCGCGTTTTTGCTGAAATTTCTAGGGTAAAGCATTGAAAATTTGGTGAATTTACATTGAAAATCTGCTGAAATTTTTGCTCTAGGGCATGTTGGCTCCGCGTCCTGGCAACATTGTCTATGTCAATTTTGTGGGGTCTGAGAGGTCACAGAATTGATAGCCCCTATCCCCCTATTCTTGAGATGTTCAATCTGTAGTTCAACCGCCGTGTGCGGAGGCCCCCTTCTCGTCAGTCGGCGTCAGTATGTGCTTCTGCTAACTACGTGCATGCGCGCGCGCTGTGTTACCTTGATTGATGAAATGCCATCGATGAATGTGCGAAGTGCAGTAGTGGTTGAATAGTGATATCGTAGCAGAGAGGTTGCAAAGAACTAAGAGGTTTGCAAAGAGGTTGGCTCGTGTGCACGAAAGTGCACGTTAGCAAGTCTTTTAGATTACGGTACTCACATTCAGTATTCATGAAGAAAGAATTGCTTTACGGGGAACTTGCGAGATACTACGATTTGATTTACTCATTCAAAGATTACAGGAAAGAGGCTGTTCGAATCAAAGCATTAATCTTGAAATATAAAAAGTCGGAAGGAAAAGAGCTTCTTGACGTTGCTTGTGGCACAGGGCATCATTTGGAATACTTGAAAGACGAGTTTTCTTGCATGGGTGTTGATATCAGCAACAAGATACTGGAAGTCGCAAGAAAGAATGTTGAAGGAGTCGTTTTCAAACAGGCAGACATGACAACATTGAATCTTGGCAGGGAATTTGATGTCATAACTTGCTTGTTCAGCTCCATTGGTTATTTGAAAACTCACGCGAACCTAAGGAAGACCATCCAGAACTTCTTTAAGCATTTGAAGAAAGGTGGTGTCGTGCTCATAGAGCCTTGGTTTATAAAATCAACTTACATACCTGGCTACCCACACATGGACACCTATGATAGCAAGGAAGTGAAGATTGCAAGATTGAATGTTTCAGAATTAAGAGGCAGCTTGTCTGTCATGGACATGCACTATCTTATAGCTGAAAAGGACAAGGAGGTCAAGCATTTTGTGGACAGACATGAACTGGGGCTTTTTGAAGTCGACGCTACCTTGAGAATCATGACGACTACTGGCCTTCAGTCGAAATTCCTAAAACACGGTCTAATGCGACAGAGAGGCATGTTTGTTGGTGTGAAGCAACCGCTCTAGCGCGCATTTCGATTTGGTAGGATAGCAACATTCTAGATGCGTTCTGAAACCCTGTATAATCCTTACAGAAAAGGAGAGGAAGAATCGCGTGAGAGTGTGGGTAGCAGTTGCTGCTTTTTCGCTAGCGCGTCATGTATTTATTGAAGGTGTTGGCCAAATCAATAGTGATGTGATGCGCGCGCGACGCCCTTGCGAAATCAGACGAAGAGGTCCTTAGAAAAAACATCGCACCTTGAGTCTACGTCCTACCTTTCTTATTAGGGAAAAAATAGGAAAAAGGTTTAAATCGAAGCTGATATGTGCATTTCGGTACTATAGCTATCAATCCATATATACTTAAGAAAGAGTTCAGCCCGAGGCTTAGACCTGAGCTTAGCTTAGCAGCCACAGAAGATGTTTATGGGACCTAACTTGATAAGCCAAGAAAATAACCACTCTTACCTAACGCAAGTCATAATTGCAGCATTAAACGAAGAACCAGGCATAGGACTCACGATAACCGAGCTTTCAGAAAACCTGCACACTCACCGCGTTCTCGTAGTTGATGGCAACAGCCATGACAGAACCGTGGAAATCGCAAAAAACTGCGGTGCAGACATCGTTCTTCAAGATGGTGCCGGCAAGGGAGACGCTATATCAAAAGCGCTAAAATGTTTGGACCACAGTGTGGATTACGTTGTTTTTACAGATGCTGACTACACATATCCGGCAAAGTATGTACCTGAAATGACCGAGATATTGGAGCGAAACCCGCACGTGGGCATGGTTTGCGGAAACAGATTTAGCAGACAAATAGACGAAGGAGCAGTGCGCAGTTCCTTCTATTTTGGAAACAAACTTTTGGCTTTTGTGCACAACCTGCTTAATGGCGTAACCTTGAACGATCCGTTGACTGGCTTGCGTGTTATTCGTGCAGAAATTCTCCGAGATTGGGCGGTAAGATCAAAAGGTTTTGATGTTGAAGTTGAACTAAATCATCAGGTGGAAGGGCAAGGATTCAAAATTGTCGAAGTGCCAATTAAGTACCGGATAAGACTGGGCGAGAAAAAACTGAAAATAAAGCACGGTGCAACTATTCTGAAAAGGATATTGCTGGAAACCACTTGCTAGCTAAAGGAGAAGTATTAAACTTGAAATGCTCGGTTTGCAGCGGAAAATTGGGTATAGATATGAACCGGAAGGAAGGTCGGTGCCACACATGTGGCTGAAACAAAATTCTTCGCAGAAAATCGATCGATGAATTTGAGGAGAATCGACTCTAGAACCTCACAAAACACAAGGTTGATGCAACCTTTTCTCCACCGTTGCATGTTGAAATTCTACGATTCTTCAGCTTTCGAGGAAAGTTAGCCTTTTGACAGCTTTTTTGTTAGCATTACCCATGCTTTTATGATGTATCTAACAATGCGCGCGATTTGCTTTGGGATAGATAAGTGTGCTAGCGTAACCTGGGATATCGCTAAACGCTGCTAAACGCTGCGAAGAAAGATTGGCAGCAGAATTTTGGCGATATCACGTGCGTGAATCTGTGCTGGTTGCACATTACGTGACGTTTTCAGGGATAGTGTCTACGGGCATATGCTAGGCTGTTGTTATCGTTCCGTAGATGCGCATGACTACTGTTATCAAGAAAAGGACGCCCATGACCAGCGCAGCTTTTCTTAGTCTTTTTTTCTATGAGCAGGGTTGCCGGTCCGTCATAGGCCGAGGCGAGTTGAGCCGTTATTAGTAGGATTATGGCTGTGACAGCGAGCCGGAGGCTTACGTTCCAGAAGTCCAGTGGGATCTGCATTTCATAATTCTCTCTAGGTTTTTTTGGTATTTGTAACTTGCCGTTGATTTGGGTTCTTGGGATTTTTTGGTTTTGAAGTATTTTACTTTACTTAGTAAAGTTTATTTCTTTGGTCCATTGTTACTTAAACGAGGCTACAAAGAGTGGATTTGGTTTCTTTAACTCCTGAAGGTAGAATTGTGTTGACTTTGAAGCATGGGAAGCATACTTACAGTGAATTGAGATTGGAAACTGGGTTGAGTGATAGGTGGTTAGTGATTAAACTTGGAGGATTGGAAGCAGAAGGAGTTGTTGAGAAGAGTGGCAAGTGGTATGGTTTGAATGGAGAAGCTCCTGTCTCTGCTTTCGAATTAAGTTTGTATATGATTTCTCAGGCTAGACGAATGGCGAGTGAGCTTGAGGATTTGCGTTTTGTTGAAGCAGTTTTTCTTTTCGGTAGTGTGGCTCAGAAAAATGCTGGTGAGTACAGTGATTTAGACGTGATAATTGTGGTTGGTGAGCCGGTTGATAGGGTGAAAAGGGAGACTATGTGGAAGATTTCGAGGTTGGAGTCGAAGTATCATATGACTATTGAGCCTTTGATTCTTGCGAAAGAAGATTTCTTGGATAATGTCTACTCGCATGAAGGTGGAATTATTTATGGGGTTGCTGAGGGCTTTGAGGTTTTGGTTGATAAGACCGGTGAGTTCGGTAGGATTTTGCGTAATAGAGTTGAGGAGATTAAGCGCAGTCACGATTACCTAGAGGAAGAAAGGATATGGTTGAAAGTAAGGTAGAAGTGCTGTTGAGAGTTTCTGAGGTGAATCTTGCTAGAGCGAAAAAGCGTTTCAGTGCGGGAGAGTATGATTCTGCTGTTTTTCATGCTTCAATTGCTGTCGAAAGCGCAGCGAATGCTATGATTCTCAAACTTGGCGGAGATGAAGCGAAAGATCATCGAGCAATTAGTGGTTTGGCCGCGGTTCTGAGAAGAGTGAAGCCAGAATTGTTGATGAAAGACGAGTATGTACAATTGATTGACAAGGGAAGAGAGATACAGAGAGAAGTGGTTTACGCACGTTATCCTTTAAAGGTGGCCGGCAAGTGGGTGACTCCTATGGAATATTACACTCGAGAGAAAACCACGGAGATCATTGACAACGCCCAGCTTGTGGTCGATCTAATAAAGACACACCTTAAAAGAACGGCACATAACAAATAATCAAAGAATCAAAAGTTTGATCCCTTAAAATCGATCGATCGCGCGCTAGGTTTGAGGTATAAACGAATTAGTTGAAGGACCGCCGAAAATTTTAAATCGGCATCTACAATATGTACTTGCGGTGTTTTATTTGGTTAAAGTGAAGAAACGTTCTGGAGCTACGCAGGATTTCGATAAGGCAAAGCTGAAAGCTTCTGTTAAGAAAGCTGGAGCCAAAGAGGAACACGCAACAAAGGTTGCCGACAACGTTGCAAGTAAAGTAAAGGAAGGAACGGTGACTGTCGAGATAAGGCGATGGTGTATAACCGAACTTAGACCACTAGACCCAAAAGCTGCAAAAGCCTACGAGGCATTTGAAAAGCCAGCAAAGAAAAAGTAGGTCTCGCCAAAAATCCAGATACTTCTCTTTTTTTAGAAAGTCACTCCTGAAGGGTTAATTCTGTTTAATGCAACAGCGCGCTAAACAGTATTTCTATTTAACAAAATTCATAAACAAAGAACTATGATTATTTGTTCTTAGCGAGGTTTGAGCAAGACGCCAAAGAGCAAGAAGAAAAAAGGAAAGAAGAAGTAGGCGATCGATCGCTCTGGTTACACACCAGCCTTAGAAGATGAGACTGCTAGAAAACTGCCTATTCTTTTGGAAAGCTCTTCATCCCTCTGTCTGTCAATAGCTGAGTAGACCTTACTGAGAAATTCTCCGCATTCAGCGAGCTGTTTCGACTTCTTTTTGGCTCGGTTCATCCAAAACTCAGTTTGTTCTTTCTCCTTGTCGAAGTCGCGTTTCATGGTTATGCGAGTTGTATCCAGTTCGCTCTTAGGTACGTAGCCTTCCTTAGCAAGTAGTTCAGTGATTGTTTTGCGTGTTGATCGATCGATCGGCTTTCTATTGCAGACCAAAGCTTATCTTTTCTGGCAAAAGTCACAGAGACCTAACTAAATCCACAAGTATAAACCGGTGGCAAGGGTCGTTGCAGAGGCTTTCGAGATCAGAAATGTCTAAATGGTAAGTGACAAGAAACTCGCCAGCTAGCCCGCGTATTTGTTTCAATAGATGCTACTCTGGCAGTCATAGCATTACTATCGAAGTAATCGAAGACTTGGCCTTTCGGCGCTCTTTGAAGGTGGTTTCTTTGACGATTCTCAAACCAAAAAGGAGACGCGCGCGTTTTTGCTGGGATTTCTAGGGTAAAGTATTGAAAAATGGGTGAATTCACATTGAAAATCTGCTGAAATTTTCGTTCTAGGGCATGTTGGCTCCGCGTCCTGGCAACATTGTCTATGTCAATTTTGTGCGGTCTGAGGGGTCACAGAATTGATAGCCCCTATCCCCCTATTTTTGAGATGTTCAATCTGTAGTTCAGCCGCCGTGTCCGAAGGCACCTTCTCGTCAGGCGGCGTCAGTATGTGCTTCTGCTAACTACGTGCACGCGCGAGCGATTTGCTTCAGGATAGATAAGTGTGCTAGCGTCACCTGGGATATTGCTAAACGCTGCGAAGAAAGATTGGCAGCAGAATTTTGGCGATATCAGATGCGTGAATCTGTGCTGCTTGCACATTGCGTGACGTTTTCAGGGATAGTGTCTACAGGCATTCGCTAGGCTGTTGTTATCGTTCCGTAGATGCGCATGACTACTGTTATCAAGAAAAGCACGCCCATGACCAGCGCAGCTTTTCTTAGTCTCTTTTTTTCTATGAGCAGGGTTGCCAGTCGGTAATAGGCCGAGGCGCGCGCTCGTCCATCAACGACCAAGCAGAAAGGTTTATCCAAGAAACTGTTTATCTCAGCCAGGGTCGGACCCACACCCTCTTCTTCGTTCAACGCAGCAACTACAACTAACGTCGAGAGACAACCCTCTTCTCCCTTCTTCATCATCTATGAAAACCCCGGGATAACAAGCTCTGTAATATCTGATGGTTCAACGGTTCATTTATAACACTTGTGAAAACATCTTATAGAACATTCTACTACCCAATGGTGTGTCCACACTAGTTCGCCTATATGGGCGCATTAACCTTGCTATGCGAACAAATTGACTACCAGAAAGTGCTCACATCAAAAAAAGAATCAAGAACTATTTATGAAGCCAGCCTCTGCCGCCTTTCTTAGACTGTTGCTTTTCCGTCTTGGCCTTAAGTCCCTTGCCGTTAAACTCTATGGCTCGTGAATGCGCGTGTTTCTTCAGTTCTGTTCGAATAAATTTGCCCCACCCTCCAACAAGAGGATCGGGAGAGTAAACAAGACCTTGAGACATCCAAAAATCAACTATGTCAGAGTAGGTTGGACTCTTGGCCCCTTTTGTCGCGAAGACAACAAGGCCCCGATCCACGAAAAGTATAGGGTAGTCGCGAACCGATACAGCCTCAGCCTTAACCTTGTCATCAAACCGCTCCGTCCACAGGAGCCTCCACTCGTCCCTGAGCCTTCGCCGAAATTCGTCTTGGCGCTCTCGATCCGCTAAACCCACTGCGCTATCCCTCCCTGACAGGAGCGGAAAAGAAAAACAGTTAAGAAATCAATCCTCTCCTTTCTCCATCCCTCTCTAAGACACAGTTTTACTATGTTGATTCTAATAAACCTAGCTTGACAATTCTTATAGAACGAAAACTCCTGCTAGCCAACAGCTTCGCAAATGATTCAAGAATTCCGCCACCAGACGCTGCCACGTGCGACACCGTGAACAAAGAGTATGTATGCCGCGGCAACATCCTTATTGAATGATTCAATCCTGTGTTCTTGTTGTACACAAATACAGTTAGAAACCGGCGCGCGGATATGCAAGTCTTCCCGAGAAAGAAAGGAACCCCGAGAACCCTTAACAATGGACATGACCTTTCAACAAAGTAATTGGCCTCCTAATCAACGGGGAAGAAAAAACCAAAAGTTCAGAAAGTTTCCGCACCAGCTTCCTCTCCTGCAAAAAGGATTCTCCTTCAACAATGCCTACTATCACGTGTTGCAATCCACGGCACGCACGATCTGATTCAAAGCTTTTGCTTGCCCTTTCAGTAACCCTCACAAAGAAGACTTCGTTTCCTTTATCATCCAAACAAATCTCAGCCGCGGACCAAGAGCCACTCATAGAAAACTGTTATAGAAGCTTCTTCTACATGAGCGCGCGCGAGTCGATCGAACGATCGATAGGCACACATTATTTCGCTTTTGCCAGATATTTCAGGTGAAATGGTTTTCTAATAGTTGCTGGGTTAATGTCTGCGATGAAGCTTTGACTATCGATCATTAAGTCTGAAAGCTCACTGTTGTGCTTTCTCATGAACTCTGCAAAGTCTGAATAGCTCTTGTGGAATGAAACAAAGATGCCATCCCATCCCATTCCTTGTCCGCCTATGGCTAAGATAACATTCGGTTGTTTCATCATCCACTCTTCCACCTTCCTCAAAGCTTCTTCCCTCACTTCAGGCTTGGCATACTTCATCTTTTGTTTTACAAAGCTGAACACAACAAGTTCAAAACCAATTTTCTCCCATTTTGGTATCGCCGTATACCCTTCAATAAAGCCCCTTTCAAGATTAGCCCTTCTTCTAGTGACAGTAGGCTGAGAAGTTCCCAGAACTTTAGCCAATTGTCTGTCACTTCTACGACTATCCTTCATCAGCTCCCACAGAAGTTCATAGTCGATAGTTTTCAGTTTCTCCATAGCACATCATTGATGATTTCTTTTTGCAGTTCTTATGACTTGTCGAAGAATCTTCAATTCAATTTCCACAAGTCCACTATCTTTAGAAAAATCTGCAAGGACGTATGGCAGGCATGCAAAGGGTTTGGGTTTGGTGTGTGATCGATCAATCATGACAAATAACTTAACAGTACCGTACTAGCCTTCTATTGAAATAGGCTTGAAGAAAAAAAGCGCCGACAGTTAACAGACCTCTCAGTAAAAACCAAAAGCGCCTAAGAGTTAACAGAACCCCTCATCGTTTTCCATTATCGCTCTACAAGACCGATTATTCAACAAATATCCGCATTGCTCAAGCGACGCTGGGTTTTCAATGGCTTTTTTTCCTACTTGAACAGCACTTTGGGAAAGCTTGGTAGGCTCAGTTATTAGCGTGAGTCCAAACATTGCCAAAAAAGTATAGAGAAGAATGAAACCCGCTATTTGTAAAATTAGGTTGTCTCTAGCTTTAAGAATCTCTGAAGGAACAGGAACACTCTACTCAACTCATTAATCGAATTTTGTGTATCAATAAGGGTGGCGATTGGGGGATATAGAACTAAAATCATGGATAGAAAAACAATATTCCTAATATGGTTTTCATACTCATTGTGTTTCCAAGTTTCAGGTATATTATCAATTTAATCTGATTTATGAATTCTCAGTTAAGATTTTGACTGAACAATTCTCGAGTTCTTCTCTAGTTTTCTTATAAGCTGGATCGATCGCAAGATGTCTTGCGGGTCTTTCATCGGCTGATCATTTGTGTCTTGCACTAGGTCTCTTCGAGCAATTTCAAGAATTCTTCTCTTGACATTTTTGCGTCCTTGATTATTTTCAGAAGCAGTCCAATGCCGATCTTCTCCCCAGCGTGCACTGGAACCACAGTGATTCTTCCGTCAGGATGTTTCAAAACAACATGGCTGCCATGTTTTCTTACGATGTTGAAGCCCAAACTAGACAGGATCTTGATGATCTTCCTTGCCGGCAAAGGTTTTAAGCTCACTTGGCGGAGACCTCGACGAACTGAAAACCGACAAGTTCAACGCCCTCTCTTGGTCTGTGCCCCTCAGCTTCCAAATATGCCTCAATGGCTTCTTTTATTCTCTCAGTCAACTCGTCAAGCGTCTTAGCTTGCGTGTGACAACCGGGCAACTCTGGAACAGAAGCCACGTAATAGCCATCCTCATCTCTTTCAACAACCACAGCGAACTTCAAGCAAACCAACTCAACAAACATGGTTATCAAACGAATACTAAAAGTTTATCTCTCCAATCCACAGTGGCTTTGAATCGGCGCGATCGATCGATCCAAACCCGGCCCTCGGCACCACAGAAGGAGGCATAACATGTTTCTTGTTTTTCCTTGAAGGCCCTTTTTGTGCAGTTGCAGCTAATGTGAATGTGATAAGTGGATGTTGTCAGAGAACTTGGGTTGTTGTATACAAGTATACTTATATACTTGCATAGCCATATGCTTTTTGGGCGAGTCCATTTTGAATGAAACAACAACGATAAGAGTCTCGAAAAAAACAGCGGAGGCGCTTGAACGTCTGAGAGAGAAACTCAACGCTGGAAGTCTAGATGAGGCAATACAATCGCTCGTCAAGAAGCAGCGAAAGACCGCTCTGGAAAAGGCCTTCAGTATCGACAGTGGTCGAATCAAACCGTTCACAGAGGGAGACCGCGGTGAAGATCGTGATTGACGCCTATGCATGGATTGAAGTTTTCCTAGGAAGTGAAAAGGGACGCAAGGTCAAGGAGATTCTGGAGCAAGCCGATGAGCTCTACACGCCTGACACCGTTCTGGCCGAGATTGCCCGCAAATATCTCAGAGAGGGAGCAGATGAACGGACGACTGATACAAGGTTAGAGACAATAACAACAGCGTCAGACGTGACTCAAATAGACAGTAAAGTGGCTCTGGAAGCGGCTAGATGCTACACGCAACTTGTGACAAACGCAAGAAAAGGTAAATTGAAGAGTCCGAGCCTGTTCGACGCCATTGTGCTGGCTGTGGGCAGAGTAGTCAAAGCAAAGGTTGTGACTGGAGACGAGCATTTCAGGAATCTGCCCGAAACTGTGTGGATAAGCTAGACGATCGATCTAGGACCGTGAGTTTTAACATACAAAAACCAGCCAGAAACCCAGGCAGGGCCGTCGTTGTCGCAACTACCCACACTGACCTATTTGATGATTTAAACCCGAGCATCCACATTCACAAGCGTTATGGGAAAGGAATAACCGTCAACTATTATCCGAATCAACCCGCGAAAGATGCAGCCTCGTTAAAGAAATGCGAATAGAAGAGGGCACAGCCAAAGACTGGCAGGAACTTGCAAGCTCTCATTATAGAAGTTACAGTCCCCGAGCCGATCGATCGAGACTTCGCCAGGAACAAAGCATCTCAACATTCACTTTCCATCAGATAATTGTATTTGCACTGACCTTTCTTTCTGAAGAACCTTATCAAGATCTTCTCGAGAACGGTTGCTTCTATGTGATCCTCGATGTTTTGTATTCCTAGAAAATTCCTTGAATTGAACATAGCTTCTTGATAGATTCTGATGTACTCCTTCTTCTCTGGTGGGGACTATTTGTCGTACACTTTCTTCTCTATTCCTTCATTTTGTGCTTTTGAAAAACCGAAGAAAAGCCGATCGATCGGGGGGATATAGAATATGAGTATCAATCAAACAGCATAGGGAAGAACCTGCACCCCGCGGTCATCGCTTCCCGTTCCAGTGCATCTCAAACGTGCTGTCCCTGTATGCGGATGATTAGAGCGCCATCTCCCGTTATGCGGTCAGCAGAGGTATTGACATACACTTCGTATCCTCTAATATTGAAATAGTCTGGGTCCTTACCTTCAGCAACCTTTCTCCCAAAGAAATCGACAGCATACTGATTCATGCCTCCTCCAGGTATTGGCTCGTTGTGGAAATGCGTCGAGTCATCTTTCTCTATTACCACTTTATACAGAACAAGCGTGTGTCTAGGAATGGTTTCTATAATTTTATATGCCTTGTTCCTAGAAGGATACTTGAGGTCAAGGAGATGAGCGGGGAAAAAGCTGAGTATAGGAACATTGCCATTGGGATTGGAATAGCGAGTATCATATTCATAGTTGGGTTGGCTGGGTATTTTACTTATTACGTAGGGCAGGATGCTACTGCTCTTAACGGTGTTAACGACCAGAAAAATGCTCTTGAAAACTATAAGAGCAAACTTGAGGCTTGGTTGGCTGGGAACATAACTCAGCTTCAGGGCCAGCTGGATTCGTTGCAATCTGACTATAACACTTTAGCGGCACCGAGGCTGATTGGGGTCTTGAGTACCAACGATTCTAGACCAGCAGATGATACACCTTATCTTCACGTCTTTGGCAACGTGGTTAACGTTGGAAAGGACAGTGCCAATGACGCTTTGCTCTATGTAGAGGCTTTTCAGGGTCGAGTTCTAACGTTCAACACTACAATCTCCCTTGGTACCATAAACGGTGAAAGCTTCGCAACTTACGTTGATGAGAAGGTTCCTTACGTAGGCAGTGAACTCACGACTTGGCACATATGGTCTCATCCCTATGGAATTGATTGGAGTTGGTCCGCGGGCACTTAGGATAGAACGGAAAGGAAGTTGAGAGTGTTTGTGAGCACTTGGGCCACGACATTTTTGGAGCGCTCCTTTTTTGATTTTGGAAGGGAAACCCTACTCAAGCAACAGCAAATTCTAATAGCTCTTTGCGTGAAACAGGTCTACCGAATAGGGAGCGGTTTTGGTTGAAAAAAGTAGGCGTGGTTACAAGTGGCGGAGATGCGCCCGGCATGAACGCTGCCATTCGAGCAGTTGTCCGTGTTGCTCATTCGAGAGGTTTTCAGGTTTATGGTTTCGAGCGGGGGTGGGAAGGCCTGATAACGAACACGCGGAGACAGTTGACTCCTCGTTCCGTCGGGGGCATTATTCAGTTGGGAGGTACGATTCTTCACACTTTAAGGTGTCCTGAGTTTGAGACCAAAGAAGGAATCAAGAAGGCAGCCAAGAATCTTGCCTCAAACAGCATTGACGGTCTCGTTGTCATTGGCGGTGACGGCTCCTTCAAGGGAGCCTTAGAGCTGAGCGAAGAAACCGAAACTCTGATCGTCGGCGTTCCGGCTTCGATTGACAACGACATTTTTGGGACGGATGAGACGATAGGTTTTGACACAGCTGTGAACACGGCAATTGATGAGATTGACAAGATTCGGGACACAGCCATTTCGCATGAGAGGATTTTCATCGTTGAAGTCATGGGTCGAACAAGGGGTTTTCTTGCATCGATCGTGGGGTTGACGGTTGGAGCTGAGGTGATTTTGGTTCCTGAAGTCAAGGTTGACAAGCAGAACATCATCAAGATGCTTCTGGAGAACAGTGCCAAGGGCAAAAGGTCAGGCATAATTGTGGCGGCCGAGGGGATTGGGGACACGCGCCAGCTCGGAGCAGAGATTGAAAAGGACATGAGAACAGAAGTCAGACTTAGTGTGTTGGGCTACGCTCAGAGAGGAGGTAGCCCCACAGGCAGGAGCAGGCTGTTAGCCAGTTTGTTTGCGGCAAGTGCTGTTGAATTCTTGTCAAAGGAGCAGGGGAACAGGGTTGTTGGGTTGCAAGATGGTAACATAATAGGCATCGACTTGGAGAAGTCGTGCCGGACTGAAAAGCCCTTGGATCTGAGCCTGTTGGATTTGGCAAAGGTGTTGGCAATCTAGAATCGTGACTATGGAATTCTCAGCCGAAGAACACGCTTGCTATGTCGTAAAGGTCCAAGTCCACGGTTTTTCTTTTTCCGATAACATCTTTCAGCGGTACTGCAACAATTTTGTTTCCCTTCATGGCTGACATGTAGTCGAATTTTCCTTCGTGAACGAGGTCTATGGCTGCTATTCCGAACCTTGTGGCAAGTATTCTGTCATACGGCGTCGGGGTACCTCCTCGTTGAAGGTGACCCAAGACCACCACCCGGGTTTCGACGTTGAGGCATTTTTCAATCTCTTTGCCGATGTAGTAGCCGACGCCTCCCAAGCGGATGTGTCCGAATTCGTCGAGGCTTTCGCTGTAGACTATCTCGACTCCACCTTTCGGCTTGGCTCCTTCTGCAACTACGATGATGCTGAAGTTTCTGCCTCTCTTCTGCCTCTGTTTGATGAAGTTGCAGACTTCGTCGATGTCGAAGGGTTTTTCTGGGATCAGTATGATGTCTGCGCCTCCGGCCAGTCCTGCTTCCAATGCTATCCAGCCTGTGTATCTGCCCATGACTTCCAAGATTATGACGCGGTGATGTGTTTCAGCTGTTGTGTGCAGTCTGTCAAGTGCTTCTGTCGCTATGGAAACTGCGGTGTTGAAGCCAAACGTGTAGTCCGTGCCAGCCAGGTCATTATCGATAGTTTTCGGTACGCCCACACACTTCAGCTTATACTCGGCCATCTTGTGCGCTACGGTAAGCGTGTCGTCCCCTCCGATGGCGACGACGGCTTCTATGTCGGCGTTTTTTGCGTTTTTCATCAGTTTTTCAGGTCCCTTCGGATCTTTGAAAGGGTTTGTCCTTGAAGTGCCTAGAATTGAGCCTCCTTTGGGAAGGATACCTGAAGCGGCTTGCAGATCCAGCGGTATGTACTGGCCTTTGAGAAGGCCTGCCCACCCGTCCTTTATGCCGACAATCTGATAACCGTAGTTCTGGATGCCTTTCCTGACCACTGCTCGTATGGCAGCGTTGATTCCTGGAGCGTCTCCGCCTCCGCTCAGAATTCCGACTTTCATCTGATTCCCTCATTATGCCTTTCGCGCGCGCTAAACATCTTACTTCCTTCACTAATCAAATCAAGAATCCTTTAAGCTTGTCGCAACGATGACGTTGAACGATGTTGACACGATTAAACGCTTTCCGTCGTTTTTCAACGAAAAACAAGAGTATCGCGTATAAAAACCTCGGAACCAGATTCGTTTTCACTTCTTCTTCACTTCCTTCATCGAGCTTTCACAGCACACTAACGTGCATGATGGTTCGCACCCACAAGGTTCATCAACTACAACAACAAGCCCGCATTCTTCACACTTGTATTTTGTTCCTTTCTTCTTCGCCATCCATATCACCTCCGCCTCATCATTCAAGAATCTCCTCTGACTCTCGAAATATAAAACTATTCAATTGAGGCGTTCTATCGCCGAAAGCTGAAGTAAGACCAGATCAACTCCGCTCTGCACGTGTCGTTTCATCAAAGGGTAAGGTTAAATTGTGGAAGCTTGCACCAAATAGTACTTGTGAACCTTAAAACCGCACTAGGCGCAGCTGCTGTTGTTGCTCTTTTGTTCTTCGGTATCATATTTGCCATGGCTTCTTCCGTTGCTCTGGCCTTCACACGCCTGAGTGTTGCCGCCTTGCTATTTGTCGCTGCCTTCGGGATTGCTTACTACATAACGCGGAAACCTAAGACGGTGATTCAACAGTTAGAAGTCTCTGGCGAAATGAAGGCCGTTACCCTCAAGTGTCCAAACTGTTCGGCTTCAATTGACGCTAACGCCATCAAGATCGTTTCTGGAGTGCCCTACGCAACTTGTCCCTATTGTGGACACACCTTTGAAGTAACCGAGGAACCAAAATGGTAAAGGGGCATTCTCTATTATTTTCAGTGAGCGTACTGTTTGTTTTGATGATGCTTGCAGGGTCATCATTGGCGGCGTGGAGCGGAACTTATCATTTCGAGAATGAATGGGTGAAAATATGGATAAATAAGAATGGAACGATCGATCTCTTCTACAACATAAGTATAGCACTCGATTCTGGCGATGACATACACTTCGTCACCGTTGGTCAACCCAAGGCCGACTTCACGATTGGAACTGCTGCAGATCAGTACGGTAATTCTTTGACGGCTACTGACGCGAGCGAAGGAAAAGACTACAAGGTTAGTGTAACTCTCCATCAGCCTTTGAAGGCTGGACAGACTGTTTGGTTCACATTAATGACGAATGTTGCTCACATGATACATGAGGACACACCCCAGAACCCTGGGAACGTTGGCATGAAGTTCATTCCTGCTTGGTGGGACCAGGCAAGTGTGGACGACCTTCGAATATCAATTGTAGCTCCTCTTGGCGTAACTGCCGAAAACTTGAAAACGTCGATAGACTGGAACGCCACTTCAACCGAACCAGACGGCAGCTCATCATTCTACTGGGAAAAGCAGAATCTCTCTCCGGGAGAGAATTATACTGTTGGGGTTTCTTTTCCAAAACAGTATGTTCAGTCCTATGAAACTCAACCCACGGGAATCACGGCCTTTTTCTATCAGTACGGCCCCGGGATCATAATACTTGCCGTTGTGATCGTGGCGATCCTCCTCCTTGCGCTCGTGATTCGCAAGAGAGCGTATCTGAATCCTACAATCAGTATGGAAACGCTTGGAATAAGACGCGGCCTAACAGCGGTAGAAGCCTCTTACCTGCTTGACATGAACCCCGCGAGAATAGTGACAGAAATCCTGTACAGTTTGCTCCAGAAGAGGGCAGTCTGGGTGGAGTCTACGAAACCCTCGATCAAGTTGAGACTTATGGAGGCTTTCCAAGGCAAAACGGGCACGCGTGAGACTCCTCTTAGATATTATGAGATTGATTTTCTGCACGCGCTCAAAGACGACGGTGCTCTTGATGAGGAGAAATTGGCGAAGACCATTATGTTTCTCAGGGACACTATTGAAGAAAAACTGAGCGGATACCGCAGAAAAGAAACCATCGCCTACTATTCGAAAGTCGTTGAAAAAGCTTGGGAACAAGTGCATCAGGCTGGAACACCAGAACTGGCTTCCCAAGCCTATAACGAGCAATTACTTTGGCTTTTTCTAGACCCAAACGTTCAGACGCACACGCAGACGGCTTTCCGAGACCGAGTCTTCGAACCGAGCCCACTGTGGTTGTGGTACTGGTACGGTTATCAGCATTACAGTCCTAATCCAACTTACAAGCCAAGCATCGAGACTCCAGCTCAAACGGCAAAGCCGCCAACTATTCCGGGCGCTGACTTTGCTAACAACATCGCGACGGCCGTGGAAAACACTTCTAACAATATCGTCGTGAACTTGGAGAAGTTTGCGAACGCGATTCTTCCGATGCCTGCTGGAAAAGCTTCAAACCAGCCTGCTCATCATAACGCTGACTGCGTCTGTGCGTGTGCCGCGTGCGCTTGTGCATGTGCTTGCGTATCATGTGCGTGCGCCTGTGCCGGCGGGGGAGTAGGAATAAAAAGAGGTCGTTTGAAACCATGAGTTTCCTAAGGAGAGCATTCCGTCCGGAGAGAATTCCTGAGGGTCGTTACACTTATCGAGGGAAGGATCAGTTTGCGGGTTTGGCGCTTCAGCTTCGTATCGAGCCCGGCGGCGAAGGCGTCATGGTCATCAATGCGCACACCGTTCTGTTTCTGAACGAAACGGCATCGGCTTATGCGTATTTTTTCATGCAAGGAATGCCCTCAAACGCCGTTTTGAAAAAGATTCGTAGCATGTACAGGGTCGGCGAGAAAACTGCGAAGAACGATTATGAGAAGCTTGTCTACACGATAAGTACGCTGGCGCAAACTGAGAAGGTGTGCCCGATCTCCTTTCTAGACGTGAAAACCGTTGAGCCTTTCACTCAGCAGCTTTCAGCACCGTTACGGATGGATTTAGCGCTAACCTTCAAATGTCAAAACAATTGCGTACACTGCTACGCCGGCGGACCTCATGAAACAGCCGAACTCAGCACAGCGCAATGGAAAGAGATCATTGACCGTGTTCATAAGATCGGTGTTTTCATCGTGACGTTCACGGGTGGCGAACCGACCTTGCGTGAGGATCTGCCTGAGCTCTTGCTCTACGCTCAAAACAGCGGAATAGTAACCGGGCTCATCACTAACGGGCGAAGGCTTAAGGATAAGTCCTATGTTGAGAGGCTCGAGAAAGCTGGGCTGGATTTTGTTCAGGTAACGCTTGAGTCTCACAAGGCCAACATACATGATTTGATGACGGCGACCAAGGGAAGCTGGAAAGAAACGGTGGCGGGAATCAAGAACGTCGTTCCAACGCATATTTATGCGACGACGAACACCACGTTGAGCAAGTATAATGCTGCGGAGTTCTTGGACACCATGGACTTTCTAAAGGAACTCGGCGTTGCGGCTTTCGGATGCAACAGTCTCATCTATTCTGGCAAAGCCAGCGCGATAGGGAAGGAGTTTGCTTTGCCGCTTGACACGTTGAATGAGCTTCTGCCGAAGATTCGTGACAAGGCAAGTCAGCTTGGGTTGAAGTTTTTGTGGTACACGCCTACGCAGTATTGTCGTTTTGATCCGGTTAAGCTGGGTTTAGGCGTGAAGTCGTGCACGGCGGCGAACATCAACATGTGCGTCGGCCCAAACGGGGACGTTTATCCTTGTCAGAGCTATTTTGAAAGCCTCGGAAACATATTGAAAGATGATTGGCAGAAGATCTGGAAAAGCCAGCTTGCCATGCGGATAAGGAACCGAGAATACGTAGAGCCCAAGTGCAAAGACTGTCCCCAACTGCAGATCTGCGGGGGCGGTTGTCCGTTGGAACTGCAGAAAGAGAATTACATCTGCTCCGAGTCTTAGCCTGCTCTGGCTCTTCTCGGGCGCTTCACGCGCTTGTTTGCCAGCCTGAGCTTCTGATGATGACTCAGCTTTTTGATTCTTTTCTCCCTTTTCATGGCTTCGGCTCTGGAATGAAATTCTTCGACGTGCACGACCTTTTTCGGCCTGTGCATTCTGGTGTATCTGGCGCCTTTCCCTTTGCTGTGCAACCTCATTCGTGAATTCAAGTTCCTAGTGTAGCCGGTGTAGAAGCTGTTGCCTTCACACAGAATTATGTAGACGTAGTAAGGCATCGGTGCTGATGGCTCCTTGAGCTTTGATTACTATTTCTGCATTAAATATTTACGGTCATAAGCTCTGAGGCGAAAATCAGTTTTACCAGTAGCCTTTTCCGTAATGAAAGGTCTTGTCGCTGTTCATTACGTGATGGTATATTGTCTTTGAGCAGATGGGAATGAACATTGTTCCTTTCTCGTACCTCATTTTTCCGTGTTTGTCTGCGAAGGACACTTTTCTGTTCATTCGATAGGATACAAAAAAGACTCTATATCCTCCTCTTAAATGCGTCCTCAACGCGTTTATCATGTCTCGTTCTTCACGTACAAACAAGCACATGCAGCAACCGTTGTCCCGTCACCGATACATGCAGGAACGATGTCTTTTGTTGTTGAGGCACAACTTCCAGCTGCAAAGATTCCCTTGATGTTTGTCCTTCCGAACTGGTCAACGGCAACACAACCAGCTTGATGCGCCGTAATTCCAGCGTTTTGCAGAACAGAGATGAAGGGGGTCAAAGGACTAACTACGTGGACAAGGTTTGCTTCAAGCTTCACAGTTGCAGAATTCGCTATCGACCTCAGAATTAGCTGCATGTGGGGCGGTTTGCCTCTGACGGCTTTTCCTGCAAAGCCTTCAAACAATTCCACTCCGTTCTTTCGCAAATCATCTTTTTCCTTTGCTCCTATCAAAACGGTGTTTGCATGGTTAACCATTTTCACATCATTGCAAGTTTTGCTTAGACGTATGGCTTCCTCAACAGCCCTTCCAGTGTTACCTATGACAATTATTTTCGCCCATTCCATCATAGAGGCGTTGCATTGAGAGCAGTAACTTATTCCATCACCAATCCATGTTTCACCTTCCAAACCTAGACCCTGCATTCCCGCGCCAGTAGCCAGAATCAAAGCCTTTGAATAGTAGACATCTCGATCTGTTTCAACAACTATCTCCCTGTCGCATGAAACGTTAACGACTTTTTCAGATGCGTGAAGTTGCGCCCCCGCCCCTTTTGCTTGGATCGTCATCCTTTCTGCCAATTCTTTTCCTGTGATCTTCTCTGTAAAACCGAGGTAGTTGACTATCCTTCGAGCTCCCAACATCCTTCCGCCAGCTCTTTTCCCAGACTCCAACAAGAGTGTTTCAAGACCGAAGGAGGCTGAATAATAACCCGCGGCAAGTCCAGCAGGCCCAGCCCCGACAATTACAATATCAAACACGGTTCTCACGTCTGCATTCATTTAGTTCACTTTCCTATTTATTTAGCGCGCATGCGTGTTCCCAAAATGGTCAAAAATGGTTATAATTCCGTTTTGCATGTTTCTGTCGCGTTCGAGGAAGACAAGTGCGCATGAAGATCAAGGGCAGATATGGAGCGCAAAACCCTGCCTAAACCATGAAACCCGAATAAAAACCATTTTAGGCCTATTTCGGAACAAGCATGCTGGCCACTGCCTAAGCACCGCGCAAGGGCGTCCACAAACACGCCACGGCACCGAGCCACCAATCCTACCCTAAAAGTTTCTGGGGATAAAAATTCATAAGGAACTCTGAACTTTGAGTTCCGGTTTCCCTTCTAGTAAAGACACTCTGACCTGAGATATAAAGGCGTATAGAAGATAGCTCTGCCGTAGATAGTAGCTGCTAGGTATTCTTAGTGAGGTACTCATTGTCTGACTAGCTATCAACATCATGTCGAAAGTGCAGAACAGAAAAGCTGGAAGCGAAATAAAAGAGGGGGGTGGAGATTTATGTTCTGGCTGCTATGGTGGAATGGTTCTTCCGAATTCATTTACAACGGCGGCCATGTCAACCAGGTTTACGGAATTGTCATGAACGACATTCCATGCATCGTTTATATGACTATCACCATCTTGATAAATCGTACCATAATGCACGGCGATGATAGAAATGTCTACTATGTTCACTTTCCCATCTGAATTGAGGTCTGTCCACATTTGGTTAAATCCAAATAATAGTATGATTTTCGAAGGCGCGGAAACCAAGGTGAATTTGATCTCGACTGTCCAAGCCCACAAATTTTGAGCACTCCATGTAACATTGGACCACAGGGATGAAAGGTAATCATTGGGTGGATACGCATAAGCTCCGGAAATTTTATTTCCTTGCACGCTGTTGTACGGGTCTGCACTAAACGCTGGAAGAGCAACCGCACATGCCCACTTGTACGATGGGTTCGTAACGTAATAGTACAATACAAAATCGTAAGATCCAGTATTCTGAATAGTAAAGTTGACGATGTTCGCCCATGCACTATGCGTGTTTAAAAGTGTGACGTAGATTTGATAAGATGTCAGATCCGGACTTGCGCCACTTGAAGGAGCACTTATATAGGCATTACCTGGTTCCGGAGGACTTCCTTGAGGTTTAGGGACCGTTGATGGGTCTCCTGGTTGTATACAGACGATTCCATCGTCGGATGAGCCTGCAAAGGTCTTGGTAATCGGAAGTGAAATCAACACGAGAAAGGCTAATGCAATTAGCATTTTTCTCATATTTATCTCCTCAGTAACATTATTCGTTGTCTCCCTTTTAACTTTTGCCGAAAACCTATATCGAAATAAGGACAAAAATCTTAAATCTGTACAGCAACAGAAGACAAACTAGGGATTAAAAAATGAGTGAAATAAAACCAAAGAAAATGGTTAGTAGAAATGTTGCTGTTGCACTCGGAATAATCTGCATTATTCTAGCAGTCAGTTTAGTTGGAGCATTTGCATATTACGTGACAGTTATGAATTCGGAAATAGTAGATAGAGATAACACGATTTCTCAATTGAATTCACAAATTGCAACTCTGAATAACCAAATCAACGACCTTAATGCCACAGTCAATTTGGCTAAATCAACACCGTGGGTGACAGACCTAACCCTAAATAGCTTTTCAACTGGTTGGGGCACGTTCGCACATGCAAACTATGCAGGTTATGTTTCAGTAGTTGCTTCGTCTTCTTCGGCGTTCAACGTGTCTGTTGAATTGTCTTATTCTATGCCAAACGGGATTAGTTATGACAGAACGGCATACATTATACATGGAGATTCGGCGTGGTTTCCTATTCTTCCTAGTGAGGTAAAGGTTACAGTCTTTAATCTCTCACCGTATGCCCCTGTTACGGTGTCAGTAACATACTTCTATTAACCTAATCCATGCAGTACAGAAAAGGCTCTAGTCAAGCCGAAGGATGAAGTTCTTCGTTTTTGGGAACATGAACTGAATGATATTGGTTGATTATACTAGACCGATCGATCATCTTAAGCTGTCATTCCTCTGAAAAAGCTCGGTCTTCTTGACATCAATCCATTGAACAAGGACAAGAATATCATCATTAGGCATTTTTCACTCATTCTTGCCCTAGTTCGTCTTCTGTTGCTTCTTTCTTTGAAGATATTATGAAGTCCATAGGAAGAATTATAAGAAAAAATAGTGCATAAAACCTAAGACTGATTAGCAGCCTATGGGGATGTTTGGTATGGTGAAGCTGAACAAGTCCGATGAGCTTGTGGTTTCAACGTTGAAAAACGCTGGTAAAGGCTTGACGCTTTCAGAAATCGCCGATATCACTGGGGAGTCTAAGAAAAAAGTCTTCAGAGTCCTGCGCAAGCTGTTTGAAAATCAGATAATTGAGGTTGAAGATCACCAGTACAAGCTTGTGAATCCCTGACAGCTGCTTTCCTACGAAAGGGGTTCTCGACGATTTTCTGCGCGTGCGCTCTCATTCTCGTTAGCTTATTAAAGCACGAACATTGTGTTACCTGTTTGTCTTGATGAATCTCGGGTTTAGCGCTGAAACATCGAAGGTAAGGTAGGAATATTGACAGGGTCTAGGCACAAAGGTCGTTACAGGCGTGGGTATCCCGTGGCGGTTCTGATCGGTTTTGAAGAGAATCGTGCAGTGTTGTGGCGGGTTTTTAGCAACGTCGTAAAGCCCGATGTCGTTGTGAATCTTGCCGGAAACAGGAAAGACGAGCTCGCTCTGTACAATTTTCATGAATCCATTGTCAACGCGTTAAGGCTCGCGCTTAAGGAGGGTGTTAGAAGCATCGTGGTCGTTGCGCCTTCAAAAACTTACTATGCCGGAGACTTTTTTAACCACGTTCGGAGACATCATGCTTGGCTGGTTCAAAGCAGGGGTCCTAACACAGCGGTTTTTGGTGAGCTCATCGGTTCTGCTGGGCAGCTTCACGAAGTGGCCGAATTGATGAAGACGACGGGGTTCCTCGAATTGATCGGCGAGACAACATCTGAAGAGGCTGACCGCATCGTTGACGCCTTAGAAAAACGACTTAACGATGTTGAAGGCGGTGCGGTCGTCTTGTATTCTCTTGAAGAAGTGGAGAACATGATATGTAGTGAATGGAAAAGTGGCAGCCTCAAGCCCGAGTATCTGATGCTCACAGACAAATATCTAGCAGAAAGTAGGCAGAAAAACAGGGTTCACCGATTGCTGCAGATTTCAAAGAACAAGAATGTCAAAACAATAACAATCAACTCGGAGACTTCCGCAGGCAGACGGCTCAGTCAACTCGGAGGCTTGGTTTGCTTCACGAAGCTCGGCTAAGCCACCGATGTTTCAGATATGATCGGTCAAGAAGTTGTTTCCATCACTTGTGTTTACTGTTTGCACTGCTTGTTTTTCTGTAGACTATGATAGCCGATAACGCAACTGCCATGAGTATTGGCAAAATCGCTTCTGACCCAAACTCTGGTATGGGTTGGGGGCTGTCTTGAAAGGTTATTGATGTCCCGTCAGTGGAGGCTACTATTGTTCCAGACTGAAAGGTTGCATACGTCGTGACTCCCTTAGCGAGTAGTCTCTGCACTGTTTCTGGGCTTGGGTGTCCGTATGGGTTGTTTTTTCCCGCGCTTATGATCGCGTATGAAGGTGCAACACGGTCGAGAAAAAGCTGGGTTGTGGCGTATCGGCTTCCGTGGTGGCCAACTTTCAAGACGTTGCAGTGAAAGTTCAAGCCAGCGCTAAGCATGCTTTGTTCAGCGTCTGCGTCTGCATCGCCTGTCAACAAAAAGCTCGTGTTACCGGCTTGAAGTCTGACTACTATGCTATTGTAGTTGACATGGTTTGTGTCAGTAAATTCCAGGGGCTGAACCGGATTGAACACGGTGAGGTTTACAGTTGCAGTTAAAATGTAGGTTTGTCCCCGTTGCGCAACGGTTGTCGCGTGGCCATGCGCGAGAGTGATGAAGCTCTTGTATGCGTTCGAAGTGTCCGTTTGCCCATTGATCCATATTGCTTCTGTGATTATGGCGGAGCTTAGTATAGTAATGAGTCCGCCTATGTGGTCCTCGTGCACGTGTGTTGCAATCATCAAGTTTATGTGCACTATGCCTAGGCTGCTGAGGTAGTTCAAGACCGTTTGACCCGCATCGGTAGGCCCACCGTCTATCAACACATCCTTGTCTGACGTGTCGATGAAGATGGAGTCACCTTGTCTAACATCAATAAAATGAACCGTAACGGCAGAAGGGTTTTCAGCTGATGCCTTGACAAAAATGTTTCCGATGCGGCCATTTTGCATCGATTGGACGCCGACCAGACTGCCTGCAATTAGGACGGCTAGAAAAGCAGCAACCACAATCTTTTCGATGAAACAAGCTTTTCCGGAATTTTTCGCCGTCTCAGTTCACTTCTACTGACTTCTTTTCTCATTTTCTTCTCCGCGACGTTGCAGCGACTCAGCCAGCTCCGCAACCCTGCCTTTGATCTGGTTGTAGATTTTCTTTGCATGCTCGTGTTCTAGAAGATACGGGTCTTCAATATTCCAGACAACGACCTTGCTTTTGCATTCTGGGCATTTGAACACGATTGCGTCTTTGTGCCTCTGTTCCATTGCCACGATGAGATCATAATCTCGCAGATGCTTACTGTCAAGGCTTTCCGAGGCTTTCTTGAGGTATTGTGCAGCGTTTTCCTTTGCCAGATATTCTTTCACTTCTTCCGCGATCGGAATTGCCACACGCAATCCGGCAGAATCCACTTTCAAGTCTGGCCTCAGCTTTCTCAGCAAAGCCTCCGCTAGCGGGCTCCGGTGTGCATTCCCAGAACACACAAACAATACCCTCATAATTGCAACAGCTCACTTCAGATTATCCCAGAACCCACTTCACCCACATGACGGCCGTGATGCCGATCGCGATAATTGCCGAAGCGAACAACATTGCGACGTTCTGCCAGAAATCGAAGTTACCAGCGTAGAATGCAAGCCAAAGCAAAATGAAGGCTAGCCAGCCCACGCCGACGATGATCGTTGCCGCAACTCTCGACCCAAATGAGACCATAATCATTTGTCAAATAGAAGAATTAATATCACTTTCGTTTTCCAAATGCGCGCGCTTCACCCGTGGTTCCAGGGCATCTGAGCCTACTATCGGTGAGCATTGCTATAATTTTTGACAATCAGCAGCTTTGAGTCCGTGAGCATTTTGCTTGGGTGTGGCAAAAGCTTATTCTGTTTGCTTTCCGTAGAATCGCATGAGCTGATTAGCGATGATGGATTATCACATTCACACGAAGGCTTCGCCGGACGCAACTGGCGAGATCTCGGACTACGTGGGAGAGGCTAAAAAGAAGGGCTTGGATGAGATAGGTTTCTCGGAGCACGTGATTCTGCATTATGAGAGAGATTATCCCTATCGGTCCCCGGAAGCCATGAAGAGCTACGTTGAAGACTTTCTCAGAGCTAAAAGAGATTCTGAAATACCATTAAAGCTGGGTGCCGAGGTGGATTTCTTTCCCGCAGACGTGGAAAAAATTGCGGAGTTCTTGAACGAGTATCCTTTCGATTACGTTATTGGCTCTGTTCATTACTTAGGCAGCTGGAGCATCGATTCTCCCAGGCAAACGCATGAATACGCCAAAAGGGATGTTCTGCAGGTTTATGAAGAGTATTTTGGAACCGTCAGAAAGCTGTGTCGTTCCAAGCTGTTCGACACGCTCGGTCATGCAGACTTGATAAAGATCTTCGGGTTCAAACCCAACTGCAACTATGACTACATTCTGAAGGAAACTGCAAGAGCGCTAGCTGAAAGTGATATGTGTGTGGAGATTAACACGAGCGGTCTCATAAGACCCTGCAAAGAAATGTACCCCAGCATACAATTCTTGACTCTGTTGAAGCAGAACCGGGTGCCGATAACTTTTGGCTCAGACGCCCACAGACCAAGTGACGTGGGAAGATGCTTTGACCAAGCAATCGAATTAGCCGAAGAGGTTGGTTACAAACGAGCGTGCACCTTTGAAGCAAGAAAAAGAAAAACAACAGAAATAAAATTGAGGACAAAAGAGAAATGAGGCTACACGCGCATTTTCCGAAGCCGTTCAGTGCCGTGGGCTTTCGAGCGCGGCAGTCATGGGGAGAAAACGTTCCGATCAGCTTCGAGCTGAACTTCCTCTAAAAGAACACGGTCGCTAAGGCGAGCCATTTGTGTGTGCAAGATAGAAGATAAAAGCGAAGAGCAGGCACGTGCGTGGCTAAGCGCCTTCAGCCCATGTGTAAGAGCATTTTGTACATCTAAGGTGTTCCACGGCTCTTTCTCGCGCGACGCCCGCGTGTTCACCGGAGACTCCGGAGAACCATTGGAAGGCTTCCATGTTTCCACATTTGGGGCACTCTCTAAATATTCTCACGTATTCGGTTTCTTTGTTCGTGGACACGTAGACGAAGTCGGATTGATCCGTTTTCCTCTTTTTCTCCGGTTCCGCTGCGGGTTTGGCGTGGATTGTGTTCCCACATCTGGGGCACGTGTAGCCTTCTTTAGTTCTTGTCATGCGGGAACCGCACTTATCACAGAATTCCATATCCAGTCACGCGGCAGTTCTTACAGATCGCTATTGATCTGGTTGTATTGCTCATTTAATAATAGAGTCTCAGCGCTCTATAATCCTTTTGTGAGCTTCCAGAGCCTGTTACCAATGGCAGATAGACGAGACTTCGAGTGGTGTCAGGTGTTGAGCTTTTTCACGACCCACGCCAGCTTACGTGCAAAGTTTCTGATTGTGCGAATTCCTTCTTCGTCTTTGAGAACCTCTCCCTTTGAACGGCCGAAAGCCATGTTCCAGTACGTCGATCCCGGAACGATCATGCCGTTGATCAAGAAGAAGAACGTGAGTTGAGCCAGAGTGAAGTTTTGCCCAGCGCGTCGTGCCACGACAATCGGGCCGCCAACCTTGTTTTCTAAGGGTTTTCCCCGCGTGCCATGGAACCGGCTGATGAAGCTGACGATTTGGGGCGAGGCCGCGCCATAGTAGACAGGTGTGGCAAGTATGATGCCGTCGGCTTTAACCATCTTTCTGTATATCGAGTCAAAATCGTCTTTGATGTGGCACTTGCCTTTTCGACATGCTCCGCACGCGTCGCATGGCTCGATTTTTTTGCCTGCGAGGCTGATGAGCTCGGTTTCGAGGCCTTCCTTCTCAACCTCTTCTAGTGCTATGCGGGTAAGAGCCTCAGTGTTTCCGCCGGGCCTTGGGCTTCCAACGATGCCTACAACCTTCATCCTTGATCCACCTTGCTTCCCTTGATAGGCTTCCAAATGATAAAATCTTTGCGACAACAGCTGCGCGCGAAGCGAGTGTGGAACGCGTGTGCCCTTGAATGAGAGATATTGTGGTCAGTGTGGAGTTGCCCTCGTTGGAAAAGCAGCACAACGGCTTTAGGCTCAGACTCCATAGAAAATATCGTATTCGGCCATGAGGTGGCTAGGTTTGGACAGCAGAATTAGGGGTGCTCTTGAGCAGGCGATAGATAACTTGATGGAGAAAGACATTGTTGTCAATGTCGGATGGATCGGAGAGGAGATTCCGATTAAATCCATAAATGACCTTGCGCTCGGATATGTGGACGGTGTTATCGCCGCCGTGGCAGCTTCTGTGTTTACGTCTTTGCTTGACCGTCGTCCATCCGATGAAGATGCAAATGAAGTTAGATCGATCATAAGGCGAAGGCTTCCTGAAATTGTCAGAAAGATTCACAGGGAGCTGAACAAATAGTAGCTTTAGCTCCATAATAAGAAGCCTCCTTGCAGAAATGCGTGTGCGCGCGCTGCGAAACTATGAGGTTACAGAACAGTGTACGAAAGGCAAAAAACGATTGGTTCGCTCTAGAGGATAGGATTTGAAGTTAAACGACGTGTGCACATTGCTGCATCTGTTTCTATACAGGAAGGTACCGGCTGTCAAGTCTCTCAACTTTGAGAAGCTTGAAATAAGGCCCGCGGGCGAGTAATGTTGATTGAAATGTCTCAGGATCTATACGTAACTGATAGGGAAAGCTGGCGTGCTTGGCTCAGGCAAAATCATGACAGAAACAAAGAGGTTTGGTTGATCTATTACAGGAAGCACACTGGCAAGCCTAGCATACTTTATGATGATTCAGTCGAGGAAGCACTCTGTTTTGGTTGGGTGGACAGCATCATAAAGAAAATCGACGATGAGAAGTTTGCCCGAAAATTTACACCTCGCACGAGCAGAAGCAGGTGGTCTGAAGCAAACAAGAAGAGGGTTGAAAAGATGATTAAGGAAGGAAGGATGACGGAAACCGGATTGGCCATTGTCTCGGATGCTAAGGATAGCGGGCAATGGTTCAAGACTGTTGCTGAAAGAAGGGAACTGGTGATTCCCTCATACTTGAAAGATGCACTAGCAGCTGACAAGAGAGCTTCACACAATTTCAACAACTTGGCTCAGACCTACAAGAGAAACTTTGTTCTGTGGATCGACAGTGCAAAGAAAGATGAGACGCGCAGGAAACGTCTTGCAGAGGCTATGGAACTACTAGATCGGAATCAAAAACTGGGCATGAAATGACCATCATCGTGTAAAAGGCGTCGATTTCTTTGCACAAGGCACTGGCTTGCTCAAGATCAAGGTAGCCCGCCCATGTTTGACACATGATTTCCCATGGTGCAATGGAGTCATAGCATAGTTGCAGCGGCTCCGTCGGCAACAGCTTCGACCATGCGGTGCTCCTCGATTTCGTAAGCGAGCTTTGACTTTTAGCGTCCACTCGTGAAGAGGGTTCATTTATGCGTCTGACTTCTCTTCGAATTCCTATTTGGATCATAAATTGGACCTGGGGTGGGATACGGCGCACACATTCCGATCGATCGATCGATCAGATTCTCTTTGGCGCGGGGTGTGGGATTTGAACCCACGCGGCCATTTCTGACCACAGACTTAGCAGGCCTGCCCCCTACCAGGCTAGGGCAACCCCGCCCTGTTTTTGACTGACCCCACCAGCCTTTTTTGGGCTGGCGATGTTGACTGCCTGCCTGAATCTTCATCTTCGTTTCCTCAGGAATATTAGGTTATCTTTTTGGAGGACGTATTCAAACCCGAGTTCGAGGAGCGCCTTGATTTCTTCAGGTTTTTCAGCGACTTTTACGGTAAATTCGTCGTTGGCTCCGGCTTCAAACAGTGTGTGTTCGATGTTTATGTAAATTTCCGTGGATGTGAGTTTCTTGTGGCCTAGGAAGTGTTGCACGTAGTATGGGTCTTTGGTCTGGTGGTATAGCATCGTGGCTTTCCAATGTCGGAAAGTGTGGAAGCTTATCGATCGATAATTAGTTAGTCCAGGCAGGACATAATCAAACGCTTGGCTTGCAGAGGCAGCGATGGCCTCTCGTGAGAGAATATTCACTGTCTCGCTTCGCTGCCGATCCTGAAACGCACATTCCAAAACCAACCGTTTGATGAATCGTCTCTGCTGTGATACCTCACTACGTTTGTGTCTCATCAAAAACCGCCTCTAATGCCACGTTAACCTCTCTTGCTTGAGGACGCAGACGCAAAATGATTGGAGAATAGAGTCCTGTACGATTGAACCTCGCTAAGTACATGCTTTTAAACTTTCAAGGTTCGTCCGTATGGAGAGCGCGCTACCTTTCAGCTTCTGCAGACCATATCTCCTATCCCCTCCTTTCATGTAGGGGCGAAGCGCGCGCTAAACGAAAAGCTTGGCAAACTTAACTTTCAATAAAAAAAGGGAAATGCGGGTGATGTCTCCACGGACTGGAGGGTTCAATTCAATTCCCCACCTAAAACGCCACCCTAACACCGCGTTTGCGGAAGGTGGTGTTTGTTTAACTTGCCAAATCATAAATAGAACTTGGATAAATTGATAAACTAAGAAAGGGGTCAAAATGGATTATTTTAGAAAGCTCGCAATAATTGCGGGAGTATTATTTATCATTTATACAAGTGTAGATTTCCTAAGCTTCCTATTTCTGGGAACTACGACGGCTACGAATTATCTTGTTAGTGTTTCTGAAAATGCAGGACTAGTAGGAACAGGAGCCCTTCTTTTGTTCATCGGTGGTGCTTGCGCTTCTGGTATTGCAATTTCGCTGTATCCAGTGCTAAAAAAATTCAATGCAGGTCTAGCTCTTGGAGCTGTTGGTTTCAGGATTTCTGAGGGAGTATTAACTTTTGTTTCTGTGTGTGGTCTGCTATTACTAATAACATTGAGTCAGCAATTTGTAAAAGCTGGAGCTCCGGATTCATCGTATTTCCAAACCTTAGGCGTATTGGTATATGAAGGACATCGTTGGGTGTACAATGTTGGGTCACTGCTGGCTTTTTCCATAGGTGCTCTGCTATATTACATCATATTTTATCGAACAAAACTAGTTCCTCGATGGATATCGGTCTGGGGTCTTGTTGCTGCCATATTGGGCATGGTATCATGCGTGTTAGTCTTGGTCGGTCTCATCGCTCCTTTTGGTACGGAACAAGTCGTTATGAATCTTCCAATGTTCCCGCAAGAAATGGTTCTTGCGGCATGGCTGATAGCCAAAGGATTCAATCCATCCGTAATTGCTTCCAAGTCTCCTCAAGTGGATAGTTAAGCAACCATGGAAACCCCAGCCACAAATCGAAGCAAGCAACAGACGTCATCCGAGTTCTACAAGAAACTGTTCAAACTGACTATTGGCGGGGGCGCAGTATTCTACGCAATTACCATCGTATTTTCCCTGACTCCATTCGCCGCAGAGTTCAGAGCTGCCCTTTCAATTTCTTATGTTGAATCGGCTCTTATTGAACCTTTCATTGGTGGCACGATTATCAGCTGTTGCCTCAGCTATTTCTTGCTTCGTTTCTTTGATAAGATTCCAACAAAGAATCCAATTCTGAAATCCGTAATACTAGGCTTCGTCGCCCTAGGCATTGTCTTTATCTTGCTTGGAGTTGCCGCAAGCCGTTCGAGTGATGCCTTCCGCGTCATTGTCACCGGCGCGGTGTTTAACCTAATAAGGTTTCCCTCTCTTGGAATAGTTATTGGCTATCTATACAAAAGGCTGTACGGACAAGCCTAATTTTGGTCTGGTTTTGAATAAGCTCAATAAGTAATTAGGGATTTCTCTCTAACGCTCTCAGGGCGGAAGCTTTACGCTTGGCAAAGGCGAGACCGAGGCACGCGCGATTTCGATATATATAAATTCAATCTCCTATACCAAATCATGTTTTTTATATACCTTAAAAGTAATTAGCATGTGTGAAAATGAAAGCGGTTGTATGCACAAAATACGGACCGCCAGAGGTCCTTCAGATCAAGGAGATAGAAAAACCCACTCCCAAAGATAATGAAGTACTGGTAAAAGCATATGCGACAACAGTAACAGCAGGGGACATTAGAATGCGAAGTTTCACGGTTCCTCTCTCTTTTTGGCTCCTCGCTCGAATAGCGCTTGGTCTTAGAAAACCAAAAAACCCCATACTCGGGTCTGAGTTAGCCGGAGAGATTGAAGCAGTAGGCAAAGATGTAAAACTGTTTAAGAAAGGTGACCCGATTTTTGCATATCTCGGACACAATGTTGGTGCTTATGCAGAGTATCTGTGCATGCCTGAAAATGGGTGTTTGGCAATCAAACCGGCAAATGTGACCTTTGAGGAAGCCGCCGCCATTCCTTTTGGGGGCAATACAGCCTTGCATTTTCTGAGACAAGGAAATATCCAGAGCGGACAAAAAGTTCTTATTTATGGCGCTTCTGGAAGTGTAGGTACTTTTGCGGTTCAGCTTGCCAAGTACTTTGGGGCAGAAGTTACCGGCGTATGCAGTACCACAAATTTAGAAATGGTGAAATCTTTGGGAGCCGATAAGGTAATTGATTACACTAAAGAGGATTTTACCAAAAGCGGTGAGACCTATGATGTTATTTTTGACGCGGTAGGCAAGAGTTCGTTTTCAGGCTGTATGAGATCACTGAAGAATGAAGGAATCTATCTTCAAACTGTCGCTACGCCCGCACTAAGTGTTCGAATGCGATGGGCTTCAATAACAAGCAGCAAGAAAATAATAGGGGGGACAGCAACTCCTAAGATTGAAAATCTGATTTACCTCAAAGAACTCGTTGAAGCAGGTAAGATAAGACCGGTCATTGATAGGCGCTATCCGTTGGAACAGAATGTCGAGGCCCATCGGTATGTTGAATTGGGACACAAAAAGGGAAATGTCGTCATAACTGTGGGCCATAATAACAGAACCTGACAAAGCAACCTTGGAAGAAAGCGGGTCTGCCAGGTTCATCTGTTTTGCGATTGCCAGGCTTGGGATAAACATATAACCCTTAAGTAGCGTAGATATAAAGATCGTGCATTATAATGCCTATTGAACGAGAAAATTCTATCAGCCAGAAGATCGCAGATCTATCACCACGCAAGATTGCAAGACTCGCAGGTTTCCTCTATTTCACGTATTTTATAACTTCGCTCATTGCAAATTTTTTTGGCAACTTTGTATTCGTGGATGCCCCAGCAACGCTCAATACTATAATTGCCCATGAATCGTCATTTCGTGTCGGTCTTGTAATTAGTCTATTCTCAGTTGTGTTTTTCCTTTTGGCCGCCTGGGCTTTATACGTACTATTAAAACCGGTTAACAAAAACATGGCTTTACTGTTCCTATTATTAAACCTGGGCGGGTTTGTTATATGGTGTCTTAGTACGCTTAATCTATTCTCCAGCCTGCTACTTATGAGCGGAGCTGATTATCTGAAAGTATTCCAGCCAGATCAGCTACAAGCGCAAGCGATGTTATTTATCAATTTATACAAGAATGGGTCTGTTATCGCCCAGATACCCTATGGCGTCTGGCTCTTTCCTCTGGGTTATCTAGTCTTCAAATCGCGCTTTCTTCCTAAAATCTTGGGCATATTGTTGATCGCTGATTTTTTTGCTCAACTGATATTTGTCATTCAGCGTTTCCTATTGCCAGGCTACGACGTAATATCGTACCCAGGTTTGGCGGTTAGTTTTATTGCGGAAATTTCTCTTACTTTGTGGCTTTTGATTATGGGTGTTAAGGAACAGAAATAGGATGACTATAATTAAGTAAAAAGGAAGAAAAAAGATGACCCAGTCAAAAGATATCTGGAGAAAGATAGTAGTACTGGCGGTCGTGGGAGGATTAGCCTTCTGGGTAACTAACTTCGCAATTTCCCGGACTCCCCTCGCTGCCGAGTATAGAGCTGGTCTTTCAATTTCTTATTTTCCAATGCTTGTTGAAGCTTTGGTTGGTGGTCTGATTATCGGATTTGGCGTCAGCTATTTCTTGCTTCGTTTTTTTAACAAGATTCCATCAAAGGATCCAATTCTAAAATCCGTAATACTAAGCCTCATCGCCCTAATCATTGCCACAATCCTACTCGAAGTTCCCTCACATTTTCTCATCCCAAATAGTGATCCGATGCGTTACTTCCTCATGGGCTTATTGTTTAACGTGTTAAGGATTCTTGCTCTTGGAATAGTTATTGGCTATCTATACAAAAGGCTGTACAAAGGATCCAATCCATCCGTAGTTGCTTCCAAGTCTCCTCAAGTGGATAGTTAAACAACCATGGAAACCCCAGCCACAGATCGAACTAAGCGGCAGACGTCACACGAGTTCTCCAAGAAGCTGATTAAATTGACTGTGGCGGGAGGCGTAGCCTTCTGGATAGTTGACTTTGCAATGTCCCTGTCGTCCCATCTCTGCGGAGTATATGGCTGCCTTTTCAATTTCTTCTCTTCCAATGGCTCTTGTTGAAGCTTTGGTTGGTGGTCTGATTATAGCGTGCTGCGTTAGTTATTTCTTGCTTCGTTTTTTTGACAAGATTCCAACAAAGAACCCAATTCTAAAAGCCTTGATCCTTAGCTTTGTTGCCTTAGTCATTATCGAAGTCCTTTCAACTTTTGGCAATCCAAGCAATGCCTATGTCTACCTTTTGATCGACACAGTAATGAACATTCCAAGGATTCTCGCTCTTGGAATAGTTATTGGCTATCTATACAAAAAGCTGTAGCGCGCGCTATAGAAGGGTCATTGTTTGAAAGCTTCCTGGAAGCGATGCACACCTTGAAGACATAGAATCCTACGCTGTTCAGCTATAACTTTTCCGCAAAACCAACTACACGTCCTCACGCCAACTAGCGCGCGCTGGCTTGTCCCTAAATTAGCTTAATGTTTATTTTGAGAAGAGGGGTCTCGTATTTTGTGTTACGTCCGAGCATAGGAGGTGAATCCTTTAGCTGGACAAGATGAACACGAGACCCTAGAAACCCTCTTCCGAAACGTGGACTTAAGCTTTGCTGGGAATGTCTTGCTCGGCTGCTTTCACGCTTCCGGTGCGGGTAGGCCTCCGAGGAACCCGTTAGGCGTCTTCAGGGCCTTCATAGTCATGCGCATGAAGGGTGTCCGTAGCCTGAGGGAGATGACCAGGCTCCTCGACGTCGATACACGGCTCAGAAAGCTGTGCCTCATCAAAGAAGACGAGAAGGGCTATCCGAGAAGCGTTCTCAGCAGGTTCATCCGCAAAGTCGGAGAAGACAACCTCACAAGAATAATCGAGGAGAAAGTGGTCATACTCTTGAAACGGAACGATGCAAAAGACGTTGACGCCGTGTTAGACGCTTCCTTCATCAAGGCTTGGAGCACACGCCATCCATTGGACAACCAGAAGGGCTTTTCTGACGGTGACGCAAGGGTTGGAAGATCAGGCAGAACGTTCGGTTTAGGCTACAAGCTTCACCTGTCCATCGACTCGCAGAGCATGCTTCCTTTGACTTGCGCTTTTGCTTCTGCAAACCAGAACGAGAAGAAACACTCACTGAACATGCTGGAGAAGACGAGGCTGATTCTGAAGCGGTGCGGAGCAAAACTGAGAAGCGTGATAGCAGACAGCCAGTACAGCGACAGCAAACTCAGAAATGCCGTTGAAGCGGTGATTCCGTATCCGGCAAACCAGAAACGAGACGTAGAAGGCCTGCTGAGAGTGGACAAAAAGTTTCGAACCTACGGGCCAGAAGACCAGAAAAGGGAGTATCACAAGAGACCGCATATAGAGGCGGTTTACAGCTTCCTGAAGACGCAGTACAGCCTAGCCGTCAACAAGGTCAGAGGCTTGAGAAACGTCACCTCGTACGCCCTCTACCGCCTGCTGTGCCTGGTTCTAAACAGAGAAGCAGCAGAAAACATCAGAAGACCAGACAAAGCCGTCTCACCAACGTTCTTCAACACATAATAAAGGGACAAGGCAGCGCGCTTCAGTTACCACTGGCTAAAACCCTCCTTTAATACTATACAATATGTGGGTTTCCCGTATATGTAACTTATGGGCATTTTCCCATGAGAAAATGTAATCGGTTAGTCAAACATATCCGCAAAACCAAAAAGGCTGCCTTTTCGCGGCCTTATGACTCGTAAGTTCCAGTCCTGGCACCTTTTTTGGCGCCTATCTTTGTATTTTTCAAATAGGCGATGCATGCACTTCTGACGATGTCTGTCCTGTTCGTCTTGAGAAGCCCAGCTACCCAGTCGATGCGAGCAACCAGCTCTTCTTCAAGTTTACATTCTACTCGTTTCTTCGCTCTGCCCCACTCCAACTATCAATGGATCGCTCGTGCTACGAAACATAGTCTTGCATACTCCTTTGACTCTCAGGAACCGACTGTCCAGAATCTACAACGTTCAAGATCTTCTTTAGAGCCCCTGTGAGTTCCTCCAAATCAACGTGCAAAACGTGAACCTGGCCTTCGAGCTTCTTGACACGCTCAGGCATCAGCAGATACTCAACTGCAGCGTCCCGGCTGAAATGTTCAAGCTCCCCTTGGCTAACACCTGGGCTATGATCAATCTTCCTCTCCGGTGTGCTGACGCAGAAATATCTTGCAAGGAACCTCGCTACCGGATCATCAACCTTCAACTCGTAACCCCTACAAATCTCACCATCACTCAGCCTGCAACCATACTTCATCATCAAGCTCTTTGCCACGCGATCAGCAAGATTCTTCGCCAAAACAAACAACTCACCAGGATGCTTCCCATACAAAGTCTCCACATGCACAATCCAACTACGACTAGTATGCCTAACCTTAACACCCAGCTCCAACCCAAGCAAAGCGGTCCAATTTACCATCTCTACACGCCTAAAATCAAGAGGCAAACAACCTTCACCAACAATCCCAAATCTTACCTGGCAACGGTCCAGTCTGTACACACCTGAACCGAAGACGACGTCCTCACATGATGCGAGAAAAGTTTTACCTCGACCCGTCAACTGATAGAAAACCGCCCTGCTGCGAACCTTACGTTTGACAAGATCGCATTTCTCAAGCTTCCGCAAATAATAACAAACATGCTGACGGCTCCAACCATACACGCGCCCAATCTTGGCAGGATAGTCCTCAACCTCAACCCTCTTCAATATTGGAATGACACGGGTGCGAACAGTACTGAAGTCAAATTTGACTTTTGACATCCGAACACGAGAATTTTGACTTCCACGACCCATTGCCAGAAACAACACCCAACTGCTGACTCAATTACAGAAAAAGAGAGGAGTATGGGTTTTGGGCTTCACCGCTTTGAGAATCGATAGCCACAGTCTCGGCACATGTAGCGCTGCAACTTTCCTTGAGGCATTTGTCGCATACCGGCTTTCCACACTTTCTGGCAACCACATTGAGGACACTTGACTGTTTCCTGTCTCAAAGGCTTCTCTTTCCAAAAATCTGGAGACAGAATCTTCCCACAATGTGGACAGTTGATCATTTTTCGGCTCATTCATCTCATCTCCTGCCAAACTTTGCGATAAAGAGCGGAACCTCTCCAAAAAAGAAAAAAGGGGAAAGAAGCCGCCAAGAAGCGTGTTGGGTTCATCGCCACGGACTGTTAGGCTAGGGCAACCCCGCCCTGTTTTTCCTGACTCCGCTTACTTTTTATGTAGTCTATCTTATTTGCGTTTTCTGAAGTATAGTGTATCATCTCTCTAGTGCACGCACAAGGAATCCTGTCTGAGATGAACTCTGTGCGCGAGTAACGGAAAGATTAGGTTTTCCGTACTGCAGAGTTGCCCGTGCTCTGTTTATTGGTTTCATGATCGAAGTGTTGCGAGGCTTCTTCAATCCGGTATTCTGCTTAACGTTGCTCTACAAGATCCAAGGCTTCGTACAGAATCGGAGCGTGGTCTTCCTCTAACGAGTATAACACCTTCATTCCGTCTTTGCTTATTTGAACGACGCCGGCTTTTTTCAGACGATTCATTTGCCAAGTCAGGCCTTGCGACGTGATTGACAGCTGGGAAGCGAGTTGGCAATGGGACATTTCCTTGTTGGCCAGTATGTTCTTGAGGATGCTTTTGACCGTTTGGTGCCTGAGCAGAGAGATCATTACCATCTCTTTCAGCGAAAACTTTTTCGACTCGAAGTATCTTTTGTACCGTCCGTCGCGGATGAAAGAGATGAGTCCGGCCTTCTTCAACACTCCTAGATGGAATTGGGCTAGTCCTATGGATAATCCCAGTTCGTTGCATATTCCTCTGAACTGAACGCCCGGGTTGTCTTTGACGAAGTCGTAGATCTCTGTCCGAGTAGAATTGTTGGGCAGTGGAGTTGTCCTGTCGTTGACAGTCAAATCTGGAACTAGGAGAAGCTGCATTGCCAAAAACTGATGTAGGAGTGTTGGGAACGTCAAAAAGTCGTAAGGACTTAGGTTGACGACTGTTGAGGCGGGCGAATCCTTGGCTACGATAGAAAACGGAGTGTTTCTCTGCCGTTGAATGAGTCCTGTAAATGAGAAGGTGATTACAAAAGCCAAGACGAACGCGGTGAGAACCCTTGCCAGGTTCATCTCTGCCTCTCCTACCCAGTATTAAGATGATTTCAGGTTCTTAATTCTATTTGTAAGTGAATGTACTAGCAAAGAATTGCACCAGAAAAATATTTCGCCGGATGAGGGTTGAATATTCAATATCTAACATCGTAGTCACAGGGGATTTGGTGAAAGAGTGCACGCTAGGCGAAGTTGTGGTTGATGCCTTGACAAATTGAAGCGTTCGGTTGACAATCTTTTTACTGTCAGAAAGCTACTGTCTGAGCTAGGTGAACATCAGTGAGTCTTTCGTCGTTAAGTGGCACGATAAAGAGGACGAGCGATGCTCTAAGGTCTGGGGCTTCAACGCAAGTTTTAGATTATGAACAACGTTTTTCCTCGTTAAGGAACCTTTACGATGATTTGCTTTCAAGTCTTATACGGATGGAGTTTGACCGAAAGGAAGCTTGCAAAACTGCAAAAGAATTTTTCAATGCTTCCACAGTTCGGTTCGCGGGCATAGACGGTACACTGTATTCGAGACCACTTGTTTGACATGGTCATTTTCTTCGGCGGTGCCTATGCATCAACGGGTAAGGTGACGTTCAGAGAAGATGGTAACCTGCTTGTGAGTTATGATGAGAAGACGATGCAGCAGAGAGCGGGTATATCGAGTGTTGTCCCGATTTACATCAATGAAATTGTGGATGTGGACCAGGCCTTCTATGGAGATGAACCGTCAGACGAGTTCAACGCTGACAAGCCTATGACAGACGAATCCATCATTGACAACTCTACGATTGCCAACTGGATCATGACTTTTTCCGAGTACTACCTTGCTTACAAGCTGGCCACGGATGAAACTGAAAACATTCGCATCCTGCTTCTGGACAGGAGCCTCTCAATAGAACGGGCGAGCTTGCTGTATGACACTTCGAAACATGAGTTTTGGAAGACCAAGAGCAACATAAGAGGATACGAAATTGACGGAGAACAGGTTGACGACAACGACTTGACGATTGCGAGACAGTGCGTCTGCAACCAGGCTCTGGGCTTGCCGCCGCCGAGAGCAGACTACCTGATCTACGCGATAATACACTTGGCCGAAGAGAAGGGAGCGTTGACAGAAGGACAGATTCTGGCTGAGCTGGATTTGAAGGATGATAAGAGAACAAAAAGACTGAAGCGAACCCTGAACAACTTGGTTCAGAGAGGCATCATGAGTCTCAGAAAAGACGGAGCATACGCGCTGAACCCGAAGTACACGACGACGCTAGAACGAATGAAAAGACTTGTGATGACTTTGGGTGACCGCTTCTTCTATGCGAAGACCGATAGTGCGATGAAAATCCTGAAGGACGGGAAAGAACACTGGCTGACAACTCTTGACATCGCTTTTCTCACGTTGTTCACTCTGCACATGCTTATGGAAGAATGCTGGAAAAGACACATCTTGCTGATAGGCATCACGAAGGACACGGCGGCACGGGATTTCAAACGCCAGCTGATCCCAATAATGCGCAATGAAGGCTTGTTGAAAACCACGATCTCGCAAGAGGCGCTTGCCAAATTGCCAAACACCGACCGCATGATACTGCAGTCAACAAGCATCTTTAACCCAGAGAAAATCAAGCCTCCATGGAGCCTGATAGAATACGATTCAGCCGTGAGAACCATGGTGCCGGACAGACAGAAACGTGGAGGCTACGTTTCAGGCGCCATAAAAAACAGGATAACCCTCGAAAAAACATTCGTCAAAACATATGTTCAGCTCAGCCAAGCCAAGACCGATCCAATGCTACGCAGCAACGTGCTTCTCATCGACCGTCTAGTCTATCCGGAATATGACTACAAGCCTGAAAACCTTGCCAAGTTCACGAATGAATTCGGCGGAGCAGTTGAACCTCTTGAAATCATTCTGTACAAAAACAAGGATGTGCCGAACAAGCTTCAAGGTCTGGCTATGAACTTGCTCATCGCGATGGCGCCTTTGAGCATTCCGGAAGCCTTTGGCCACAATAAACCCTTGTTCATCGCAGACAAGATTGCGAAATGGAACTACAGTCAGTTCAAGTGCATAGTAGATACGACGGCCGGCTGGATACTCAATAATCATAAATTGAGAAGGTTCATATTCTATATGAGTACTTTCAGGGAAAGGAGAGCCTCGATTGAAGCCACAAGAAGAGAAAGCATTTAACAGTTCATGTTTCACGAGTTTTGACGCCAGATTCGCGGCGAGATTAGCAGGTGTCATTCCGAGGTTTTTTGTCGGCGGCGAGGAGACCAAGGTTGCTGGCACGAGTGCTCGTTACCAGTGTCGGGTTAAGGTAGAGTATCAGAGGGACTTGATGGGGCTCTTGGAGGAAGGCATGCTTCTGGCCGCCAAGAACTTTAAACACGTAGAAGAGGGTTCGGAAAGATACACGCTTATGGAGGTCAGCCGGGTCTGGCCTGAGCATTTCGGTCTCCGTGGCTTGTCGGATCACGCGTACTATCCTATGCAGTTTGAGATTATCGAGCAGTCTGAAGATGATTGGCAGACGGATGACAAATCTACAATGATGATCCAGATAGACGCTATTCCGATTAATTATGATTTGATCTTGAACAAGGAGTGTGAGTTCAAGTTTGAGAAGGGCTTTTCCTATCCTGTTGTTGGAAGCCGCATGCTTTGTTCTGAACAGTGAAATGATTAACCGCATGTACAACCAGAAGATCGCTGAAACACTCGGTGTAGACACGGCTAAAACCGTGGAGGACGCTAAGGCTGATCCGCGGCTCGGCTTGATCAAGATGTTTGAGGCGAGCAAGATGGCTATCCCCATCTATGTTGACTTTGATAAGCTGGTTCGCTACCACTTCGGCGTTTTTGCGTTTACTGGTGGTGGAAAGAGCAATCTGATGTCGAACATCCTGCGAAGGCTTCTGCTGCACACTGAGGACACGAAGATTGTGGTTTTTGACATAAGCTGCGAGTACATGTTCCTGTTGCTCGACGTGCTGGCTGATCCGGGTATTTCTTCGAAGGTCATTCTTGAACACAGAATCGATTCGATACAGCAATTCTTCAACTCTGTTGTCAAACCGCGGGAATACGAGGCTGATGAACGCACGAAAACAGGACTGAAGAGCATAATGGATCAGGGTAAGCTGGCTTACTACAGGAAGCCGAAGCAGAAGATACCCACCTACAGCCAATTCGTGGACGATCTCGCCGCCCAAAGAAAAGACAGCGTGGACAAGCCGCATTACATGGATGCTATTGACAAGATTCATGATGCCGTGCTCGAATACGTGGAAGAGCATGGTTTGAGCGAAAACGAGGAAGTAAACGAGGACTTCGTGAATTACATCGACTCTATAGCCATAGGAACCATGGAGGAGTACAAGGTTCATGAAAAAAGCGGGTTATACGCGTGGGCTACGACACGCAGCACTCTCATAGACAGGATAAAGAAGGGAAGCAAGAAAGAAGAAAAAGACGCAGGCGGGTTAACCGTTGAGAAAATCCGCGAACTGCTAGAAGACAAGGCTACAAGACTTGTTTGCATTTCAATTTCTGACCCGTTTTCGATAAAAGAGCTTGCGATAAACCTGACGCAGGACCTGCTTCTCCGCAGAAAACGCCAGTTCAAAGTCAAACCCTACGTCCTCATAGTCTTCGACGAGGCTCAGGAATTCATTCCCAGCAACGCAGGAGGCATAGAAGCTCGGTGCTCTGCACACGTTGAAACTTTGCTTAGGCAAGGCAGAAAATACGGGTTAGGCGTGTGCATAGCCACACAACGCATCGCGTACCTGAACACAAACGCACTGCAACAGCTTCACACGTATTTTGTGGGCACACTGCCGCGACCGTACGACAGACAACTAGTCAGTGAGACGTTCATGATAGACAAAGGCATACTCGAAAAGACTCTGGAGTTCGCTCCCGGCGAATGGCTCCTTTCAAGCTACATAGCTACGGGCATGGAAAACGTGCCCATTTTCATAAAAGCAGACAATGCCGAAGGCGAGATAGAGAAATATCTAAGAGCCTAGCACATCAAATGCGTTTGGCAGAAAGCGTGTGTATGAACAGAAGTAATCAGAGATTCGGTGATATACTGGGGCCTACCGTGAGCCTGGGTGGATAAGAGTTTTCCATAGTCCAGCTTGTATGCGTAGTCTGGAAATCAATCTCCACGAAGTAGCCGCGAAGGTTGCCTTCGCTTGCTTGATCCGGAGCGAAATCTAGAACCAATTCTGTCGCTTGGCCGGCGGTCATGTTCACTGGAATGGTCTTGACACTGTAATCGCTGTCCGACCAGAAGGCCACATCTTTTCTTATCTTAACCACAACCGAACCTGCATATTCCTGAGTGGCCTCAACAACCGCGTGGGCCTCGACCTCATCACCAACATGGGCAGCTGTAACGTTTCCGCCGTTGAGCTGCCAGAAAACCCCTTGCACAACCGGCGCAGAACTCACTTGAGACGACCGCGCGGAAAACACTACAAAGACTACAACGATGATGAGCAGAACGATCAGAACGATTATGAAAATCTGACCTTTCCGATTGCGTCCCGACATCCTTATCCCTGGCCAACGGAAAATAGGTAAACGAGCCCTAAGAATTAAAGTTTCGCACCAACAAACGAATTCGCAGAAGCTTTTGCGTGACCGTGCAGATCAGCGACATCAATAGCAGAATGCGTGTGGCTTGCGTTCAGTTCTTGAACTTTTCAGCTCTCATCAAAACATAATGCTTGTGAGGTTTGAAACCGACCTTCGTATAAACGTGTATGGCCGGACTGTTGTCGTTCCTCACATGAATCAACGGGGTTGAACCTATTTTCTGAATCTCTTGAACCAACGCGGAGACTGTTGACGTGGCGTAACCCACGTTTCTGTATTGCTCATCAGTGGCTATTACTCCTATGTTGCTGCCAAAATCAACGAAACGAGCATTGCCAACCGAAACTAGTTTTTGTCCATGCCTTATTCCAAGCCAAAACACGTTCTCCCACTTAGTCTTCTGCTTTTCGAAGTGCTACTTCTCCCCACCATTCAGGATCTGCCTTCCTCATCAGTTCAGCAACTTCGCCAGCATCTTCAACTCCAAGCTTCACAGGCACATGCCTAATCTGAATGTTTTCATCACCTTTTCTCAGACACATCAAGACCAATTCATTTCTTATGTGAGGCCTATACTTTTCCAGAACGATGTCTTCACAATTCAAAGGAGCTTCCAACTCAACCTTTTCAAGATCAAGCGAATCAAGCAACAGGCTGGCTGCCTTTCGATTTCCTCTCAATTGAACGATGTAATCATCATAAACCAGCATTAAGCCCTCAACTTTCTCCCGTTCCACCGCCAAAAAAATCTCGGTCTGCTGCCTGTTCTGCCTCCAATCAAAAATAAAGAAATAGAAGTCAAAAGGGTCTCTGTTCACGTAATCCCCGAAGATCTGCTCCCAACCGTCTCTTATAGAAACGACTTTCAAGGGTTCTTCTCCAAACTCACGATAACTGAAAAAAGAAGAGAAAAAGGTTTTGCAGCTACGCCATTGCGCATTTCTTGAGGAGTCGTTGCCATTTATCGTCTGTGAAGCGTTGAATCTCGTCGAGCATCTTCTGGTTCTCAGGCGTGAACAGATGCCTGAAACGTCCTTGAACCTGCAAATACTCCTTCACGGGCTTCTTCTTCTGCGGGGCCAAGGCAATGACTTTGCTCGGAGTTGAAAGCTGATAGTTGCCGTTGACAGCTTCCCACAACGGGAACACACACGTTTCCACAGCCAAACGTGAAAGCTCGATCGACTTGCTCGGCTCGCTTCGCCAGCCTCTCGGACATGGCGCAAAAACATGCAAGAACGCTGGGCCATTCACCTCTATGCCCTTCCTAGACTTCGTAATCAAATCCTTCCAGTAGTAGGGCGCTGCCGTGGCTACGTACGGCATGTCATGAGCCACCATTATGTCGGCTATCGGCTTCTTCTGCTCCATCTTCCCGGGCACAGCCTTGCCAGCTTGCGAAGTGGTCGTTGATGCTCCATAGGGAGTGCCGCCGCTCCTCTGGATGCCCGTGTTCATGTAAGCCTCATTATCATAAAGCACGAACAGGAAATCGTGTCCCCTTTCAACCGCCCCAGAAAGAGCCTGAATGCCAATGTCGTAGGTTCCGCCGTCTCCAGCGAAGGCAATAACGTCGACTTGCTCGTTCTTTATTTTCCCCTTCTTCTTCAAAATCTTCAGAGCTACCTCAATGCCTGAAGCGTTGGCTCCTGCAGTTTCGAAAGCAGTGTGCAGCCATGGCGCCGCCCAAGACGTGTAAGGATAGATCGTTGAGGCCACTTCCATGCAGCCCGTTGCCTCCGTCACGATTGTCGGTCCTCTCGTGGCCTTCATTATAAGCCTCAACACTGTTGCCGGTGCGCAGCCCGCGCATGCTCGGTGTCCTGAAAGGAACAGGTCAGGTTTTTCAGCGATCTCTTTTGCCGTGAATTTTCCCTCAGAAATTGTCATAAATTCTACCTCCTTTTCACTCCCTCAACCCGACGTAACGCACTGGATCTTCAACCCGTTTAGCGCGCACCATCTTCTGCAAGTCTTCGTAAATCTTGCGTATCTGACTTGGGTTCGTGTCTCTTCCGCCTAACCCATAGACATAGTTCACCACGTACGGTCGGGTTGAAGCATCATAAAGTGCATGGCGAACTTCATGGAACACCGCTCCACCATGTCCGCCGAAACTCATACTCTTGTCCATCACGGCTATCGCCTTCACTTTTCCAAGAGCTTCAACAATGCCTGCCGCTGGAAACGGCCGATAGGTCCGAATTCTGAGCAATCCCACTTTAGCGCCTTCTGCTCTCAGCTCATCTACAACGGTCTTGATCGTCCCAGCGGTCGAGCCCAAACACACAATCGCCGTTTCAGCATCCTCAAGGCTGTACCGATCAAGCAGTCCGTCACCGTAGCGCCTACCGGTTAATTCTCCATATTCATCATGCACTTCCTGAATTATTTTCACTGCGTTGCGCATGGCTTCTTCCTGTTGCCGTTTAAACTCGAAATAATAGTTGGGCATCGCCACTGGCCCCATCGTCATGGGAGCGTGCGGATCAAGCTTGTAGGGCACAGATTTTCCTTCATGCGTGAGCACCACTGGAAACTGTCTTGTCGCAACGAATTTTTTGGCAACATCGTCTGGAAGAATCTGCACGTTTTCAAGCGTATGACTCAACGTGAAGCCGTCTAAGCCGACCATGACTGGTAACTGAACGTCGAGGTGTTCACCGATTCTGAAAGCCTGAAGTATCGAATCGTAGACTTCCTGAGCGTTTTCCGCGTAAAGCTGTATCCAACCGCTGTCACGCTCAGCCATCGCGTCAGAATGGTCCCCGTGAATGTTCAGAGGTGCTGACAATGCTCGATTCGCAACCGCCATAATTACCGGAGCCCTACATCCTGAAGTTACGAAAAGCATTTCATGCATCAAAGCCAAACCAGCTGATGCCGTGGCCGTAAAGACCCGTGCACCCGTAGCGGACGCCGCGAGACACGCAGCCATAGCGCTATGCTCTGATTCGGTGCAAACGTATTCTATTTCAACCTCACCGTTAGCCACGTATTCACTGAGCTTTTCAACGATAATCGTTTGAGGAGTTATCGGGTAAGCCGCAACAACGTCAACGTCCGCCTGTTTCACGGCCAAAGCAACGGCTTCGTCTCCGTTCAAACCGTGAATCTCCTGTTTAACAACACTCTTCATTTCCACATACTCCTACTCAATCTTCATCACAATCGCCTTGACCGGGCACTCGTTCGCACATATTCCGCAACCCTTGCAAAAGTCAAGGTCAAACTCTATGTCGCCCTTTTCCGGTCTCCAATGTATCGCTCCATCTGGGCAGTAGAGCGTGCACACTAAGCATTTGGTGCACTTCGTAATGTCCCTGACGGGCCTAAACGATTTCCAATCACCAGTCAAGTATGTGCTGCTGGATTTCCAGCACACGCCTCCTTGCGAGGCTTCCTTCCAACTCTTCTCTCTAGAACTCATTCTGACTTTACCTCTTGATACGCTTCTTTCACCACGGCGAAGTTTTTCGCGGCAACATCCGGTCTGAAACGTTCGTTAACCATCTTTTCAATTGTCTCCAAATTCACTATGCCCGTCACACGCGCAACAGCGCCGAGCATAGCCGTGTTAGTTATGGACATCCCCAGGATTTTCATGGAAATCTCTGAAGCTGGAACCGTCCAAAGCTTACCAGCATTAGTGCTGAGTAGTTTTCTGACCGTGGAAGGCTCGTCTTTCGTGTTAACGATAATGCTTCCTCCGTCCTCGCTCAATCCATCCGCAACCTTAACTGACTTCAGCAAGGTTGGATCTAGCACAGCAACCACATCAGGATTGCTCACCGAACAATGTAGTCGAATTGGCTCAGTGCTTATCCTGGTAAAAGCGGTGACCGGAGCCCCCATCCTTTCCGGGCCGAACTCTGGAAAAGACTGGATATGCTTGCCCTCTGCAATGGCAGCCCGGGCTAAGAGCTCGCTTGCGGTCCACGCTCCTTGGCCGCCTCTACCATGCCACCTGACCTCAAGAATCTTCTTCAACACGTTTCTCTCCATGGTCTTTTCACCATAATTGCAGAACCACAGATATACACTTTTCTAGGTATACATGGAAAAACGAAACATTAATGAAACCCTTTAGATGAAAAGCTGATGAATACTTAAGAGGAGGGCCAGTGTTTTGAAGGACAAAATAATCTTGACCGCTGACAACACATTGATGAGTGACTACCGCCACAACGAGTTCCTCGGTTTCGGAACATGCGCCCCTCCGAACTTTATTCCTGACATGCTTTACAGATGGCTCTTCTTCCCTCCCCTCAAAACTCAAGGAGCCGTTCCATGTGCAGCCCCCTACGGTTTGAGGAAGGTGGAAGCTCAGCTTCTTCACGAAGGCTTCAACGTTTCCATGGTCGCACCGACCCACATTAATCGGTGCATCAAAGAAGCAAAAGTACTAGGTATACACGTCATGGATCCCTTTGGCTTAGGCCCTGCATCAAGCACCATGGCAGCCATACTGAAGAAAGAACCGTTTCTGGCACAGTATTTCCGTGCACTGCTAGCTTCGCCAGGAATTAGAAAAGGCAAGAAGAACGGCCTGAAGATCATCGTGGGCGGCCCTGGCGTCTGGCAATTCCGGTACAGACAAAAGTTCGTCGAACAATACGGAATCGACTGTGTCATTGAAGGAGAAGCCGAGAAAACGGTTGGGAAGATCTTCAAGGCCGCACTCAATGATGAGACTCTTCCACCGATTTATGAAACCAGCATAGGAGAAACTCCGAGTCTAGAGGGGATACCAGAAATCGTGGGTCCTTCCATAAATGGTCTAGTCGAGGTGGGGCGTGGCTGCTGTCGAGGCTGCAAGTTCTGTAGCGTAACACTGCGGCCACTCCGCTGGTTTCCGGTTGAAAAGGTGCTTCGCGAGATAGAAGTCAACAAGAAAGCAGGAATAACAGGATCCTGTCTCCATCAAGAGGACGTTATGCTCTACGGCTCTAAGAACGCCTTGCCCAACGACGAGAAACTCATTAGACTTCATGAGGCAGTTGTGAGAAGTTGCAGTGGCACGGGATGGAGCCACTGTTCGCTGGCAGCTGTAGCGGCAAAACCGAGACTTTTCGCGAAAATCAGTGAAATGATACGGCAAAAACAGGCTTGGTGGGGAGCGGAGGTCGGAATTGAGACTGGTTCTCCCGAGCTTGCAGCAAAAATCATGCCTGCGAAAGCTTACCCGTACAAGCCAGAAGAATGGCCTGAAGTCGTGCGCACTGGCATGGGGTTGATGCACGACAATATAATGTATCCGGCGTGCACGTTGATCGTTGGCGTTCCTGAGGAAACTGAGAATGACCTCGTGAAAACGCTGGAACTTATGGATGATCTTAAGGGCTGCAGAAGCCTGATTGTGCCGCTTTTTTTTGTTCCGATGGGTAGACTGAAGGATGAACAATGGTTTAAAAAAACCCAGATGACAAAGCTACACACGGAGCTGTTGCTCAAGTGTTTGGAGCATGACTATTATTGGCTGGACAGCCTCATCAGCCTATCGTTCTCAGGAAGCTGGCGTGAACACGTCGTAAGACCTCTCTTCAACATCTTCGCATTTCTGGTCAAGCTCAGGGCAAACCAGTCCGGACTCAACATCAAACAAGAATAACTAAACTTAAATACCACTGTAAAACTCAAAAGCTGTAGCCTATCAAGCGAGCCGCCGTAGCTCAGCCAGGTAGAGCGGCTGGCTGTTAACCAGTCGGTCATAGGTTCAAGTCCTATCGGCGGCGCCACAAAACTATCTGCGACTAAAATTATTCCTTTGGTTACTTCGACGCTCCTTCTGATGGCTTCCATGATGTCCAAAGTGGACGTTCTGGGTATCCCGAAAACACACTTGGCGCCCCATGCGGTAATCTGTTCTATCAGGATGTCTGAGACCGTCGTAGCTGTTCTTTTTTCAATGACTTCTACAGATAGGAGTACGAACATATGCTCTTGGGAGCCTCACAGACAGGGCACCTCCAAGAGGGAGGCAGATCAGAGAATTTTCGACTTTCAGCGCGGTCGAAAGCTATATATAAAGATAGAGACACAAAAAAAGTTTCTGCACTGGCTGGAATGATTGGAGCAGGAAGGAAAATGTCGGTAAACGCGGGAGATACGTCGTGGGTGTTGATGGCTACTGGGTTAGTCATGCTTATGACGCCTGCCTTGGGATTCTTCTACGGAGGCCTTGTTAGAAAAAAGAACCTTTCCAACACGATAATGCAATGCTTTGCAATCTTCGCGGTCGTAGGTTTGGTGTGGACCCTTTGGGGCTACAGCCTTGCCTTTGGTACATCTATGGGCGGATACATTGGAAACCTGGACAAAGCGCTGCTGAACAATGTTGGCGTGACGACAGTCCTTCCCGTGCAGTATAATGCGTCTGGAATCACGGAACTGCTCTATTATGCTTTTGAACTGATGTTCGCGGCTATTGCGCCAGCGCTGATCGTTGGAGCGTTCGCTGAAAGAATAAAGTTTCGTTCACTGCTCATCTTCATCATACTGTGGTCAACCTTTGTTTACTCGCCAGTCGCGCACTGGGTATGGAATCCTGCTGGCTGGATCAAGACTCTGGGAGCTATTGACTTTGCAGGTGGCACAGTGGTACATATAACCGCCGGAGTTTCCGCTTTGGCCGCGGCCATCGTCGTGGGACCGAGAATTAAGCGCGAGAAAATAGAGGGAAAACCAAGCAATGTCCCATACGTGATTTTGGGAGCTGCGCTATTGTGGTTCGGATGGTTCGGTTTCAACGCGGGCAGTGCCCTGTCTGCAAGCCCACTTGCCGTGAGCGCCTTTGTGGTAACTAACTTGTCAGCATCAGCCGCCGCAGTCAGCTGGATGATCGTGGATACGCTGGTGAAGGGCAAACCCTCTGCAACGGGAATTGCAATCGGCGCCGTCTGCGGACTCGTAGGAATCACCCCTGCTTCGGGTTTTGTCACTCCTGCCTCAGCAATCGTCATAGGTCTGGTCGCAGGGGGCCTGTCAAACTTGGTTTCTACATGGCGAGCGCGCACACGTCTGGATGATACACTCGACGTTTTTGCATGCCATGGCGTAAGCGGAATATGGGGCTCCATAGCCACGGGCCTGTTTGCAACAATTACAGTGAACTCTACTGGCACGAATGGGCTGTTCTATGGAAATCCGAACCAGCTTCTTATCCAGATAGAAGCTGTTTTGGCAGTCATAGCGTTTGCCTTCACCGTATCGTTCGTGCTCCTAAAAATCGTCAACAGGTTCTCTAGGCTGAGAGTAACACCAGAAGAAGAGGAACAGGGGCTTGACTTAAGCCAATCTGGGGAACAAGCCTACTCTTCCTCAGATACAGCTTCGTAAAACCTCTTATTATTGACCCCGCGCGGGCGAGCGTTCGGACCGATTCTAACAGAATAGCCTCTTTTCTCGAAATACCTTTTCATATTGTCAACGGCTTCTGGCCTCGTTGGCGATGAAGTCGATACAATTCCTATCGTATCCCCACGCCGTAGCCTCTTTGGAGTGTTCATAGGGGTTGATTAAAGTAAGCCTGGATAAATTCCTAATTAAAGCGTTCTGGACGTCGCAATAGTATCCCTGCTGATCATTAACGTCGTAAAGCTATGGCTAGCGGTATGACGACTATGACTGCTTCATGAAAGCGTTGAGCCTGCTGATTTGTCACGCTTCTAGGGTTCACTATCTACTTGCGTGTAGATTCTGTCCAGCTTCAGGCTTGCCCTTTTCCCAGCCACCCTTAACAAAACGTAATGCAGGGTCTCATGCACCAAGATGTCTTCAATCTCGCCTTCGTGAAGCCCGCCAAAAATATACACGACTCCATAGCCCGCGTCAAAAATCCCGTGGATTGGGGGAAACTGAAAGACAAATCTCAATGGTCTAGTCATTGCTGTTCGCATGTTCACACAGTCCCGATTTCAAGTTCTTCTTCTGAACAAGCTAGAACAAGATTCAGTATAAGTGGGATATTTCAGTCTGCAAAATATGTCAGCCAGAACGTATCGTGGACGAACTACTCTTAGGAACAAGCAAAAGAATGGAGGCTGGCAATTTCGGGGCCTGTCCTACTCCAGAAAATTGACGCAACTTAAGACTCAGAAGCACCGTACTTTATTCAAAGCGCTCTGTGCGGCATCTGTCAAGACAATGGAATGTTAGTTCACACTGATTGCTAACTGAGTGTTTCTTATTGCTAATTTGTGTAGACGTTTCTCGGAGTTTTTGTTCAGACGATTTGCTGATGCTGAATGTGTCACTTCAAAGGTAAATTATGCGTCTGCGGTTTCAAACATGCTTCAGACGGCGGTATTACAGTGAACACTTTCCCTACGGCGCTAGTCAACACTATAGCTATGAATAGGAGCAAGTGAGTCGCATGCGTTTGCGTGCTAGAGTTGCGCGTGTTCATGACAAAACCCCGACGAACGGGAAGCGTCACACAAGGTTTAAGAAGGTTTTTTGGGCATTGAACCGAAGGAGCAGCGAAGATGTTCGTTCGCAGTCACTTGTCCAATCTTAGCGTCGTGTGCAAGAAAGTTGGGAAAATGCCTTGAGTTTCAGTTACCCAAAACGCCTTCGTTTTCAATGCACACGATGCGCGCTGTGTTGCGGCGACACAAAAACAAAAGGCAGAAGAATTCTACTGTTGAGAAGCGAGGCTGAACAGATCGTGCAAGCAACGTCAAAACCCATTCGAGAATTCGCAGATGAGACCGAGGGCCGTGAACCATATGTCTACGAAATGAAAAAGACGGCAAAGGGAAGGAAATGTCTCTTTCTCTCAAACAACACTTGTGCAATCTACGAGACGAGACCGCTGATCTGCCGGTTCTATCCGTTCCAGCTGACTGCGTCAGCCGATCGAGAGTCTGCGTTTCTTTACACGAAAGAATGTCCGGGGATAGGAGGAGGCAAGGTGTTGGGAAAAGAGTATTTTGAAAGCCTTTTCCGTACGGCATGTGACAAGCTTTTGAGAGACGCGGCCAATCCAGGTCATTCATGAGCCTGACGCTAGATTCCGTGTCGCACCACCTTTTCAGACCTTCGCTGGCCCGAGTCGATGCAGGTTTAAGCCGACTTGTGTGTCGTGTGCAGTTTGTCGAACGCGGAGACTTCGTATTCTGCTGTGGTTGTTGGGAGGTGGGCTACGATGGGGCGTTTCTGTATGTGCTTGTGTCCGCATTCACATTGGAAGCCTATTGTTTTGCCTGAGCGTTTTATCTGTCTCCATTTTTGGCCGTTGCATTGGGTGGTTTCCTTGTGGATCGTCCAGAGCTGTCTTGCTTCAAGGGGGGTTATTGGGGAATAATGTTTGGCTTTTGTGATGTACCACATTATGTAGATCGTGAAGCTTGCCCATGACGCGGGCATCAGGACGTACAGGTTGGATGTGAATGCTTCAATCATGTTCTTACCATCTGTATTCGTGTTGTGCTTGGATACAATATGTCCTTTTTAGGACATATGTCGAATACAAAATACAATATATGCTATCTTACGATATAAACCTTCCGCCGACAGACAACATCCAAAACCCAAAACCATACGCTAAAACTGCTGAAGAACATCCTTCCTCTCGATGATGTAACCACAATAATGGCACTTCAACACCAAAGGCTCATCGCAATCAACATAAAACTTCGCCTTAACGGGCTCGTTACTATTGCTGATACAAGCAGGATTCGCACACTTGATAATGTTCTCGATGACGTCGGGCAACTTAACTTCCTTCTTCTTCACCACCTTGTAATCCCGGATAATGTTGATGCTCGCGTGCGGCGCCAACAAAGCGATCTTCGCCACCTCCTGCGGGTTCAACTCTCGTCCCTCGATCTTAACGATGTCCTTCGTCCTCAAACACTTACTCGGCACATTAATCGCGATCGTAATCGGCCCCTTATCCCGCCCGCTGATCCCCAAAATCCTCACCACATCCAACGCGTGTCCAGCCGTGATGTGATCAATAACCGTCCCATCCCTAATCTTAGAAACACGCAATTCAGTCTCTACCATGCGAACCCCCACCAAACCTACGCATATAATAGAACCAAAATAAAAGACTTTAACCCAACACAAACAAACACAAACGCACGAGGTTCCCAACCGAGAAGAACGAAACAACGCTCAACCAACGTGCCAAGAGCACAAGCGCCTCGCCCGGAAAAAAGGTAGGGGGGTATCAATTATAACAAGTCGAAACCCGTTATAATTGACATACCTCGATGACCCACCGCCGTCATCACAGCAAGCACGAAGTATTCTCGGCAGATTGCCCGCAAAAAACCTCAATACACAGTTCCAGCAATGTCTCACAGCGTTCATCGGGCACAAAAACCCGGGCAAGCACCGCTTGTAAAAAGTTATTTAGTACTTGCGATGAGTTGCTGTGGGTGGGAGCTTGGAGTTCGAGGGCAGAGACATAATCTCAATTAAAGACTTCTCTCGCGAAGAAATCAACTACATCTTCAAGATCGCCAGGACCATGGAGCCCATCGCTTCGAAAGGCTCAGAGATGCTCAGGGGCAAAATCCTCGCCACACTGTTTTTTGAAGCGAGCACTCGCACGCGGTTAAGCTTCGAATCGGCCATGCACAGACTAGGCGGCTCCACCATAGGCTTCGCAGAAGCAGAGATCGCTTCCGTGAAGAAGGGCGAAAACTTGGCTGACACCGTGCGCACCGTCGAAAACTACGCAGACGTAATAGCCCTGCGCCATCCGCTCGAAGGCGCAGCCAGGCTTGCCGCGGAATTCTCACGAGTGCCGATTCTAAACGGTGGGAGCGGCGCGGAAGAACATCCGACGCAGGCGATGTTGGACCTGTACACGATGGTGAAGGAGAAAGGCAAGATCGACGGCCTCAAGATTGCGTTGGCAGGCGACTTGCGTTACGGCCGGACTGTGCACTCCTTGGCTTATGCGCTTTCGCTTTACAACATCGAACTCTACCTCGTCTCGCCAGAGACATTGAGAATGCGGCGCGAGGTCTTCCAAACCATAAAAGAACGCGTACCAGTCATCGAAAAGACAAGCCTCGAAAAAATCGTCCCCATCGTCGACGTGCTATACGTCACGAGAATCCAGAAAGAACGTTTCCCAGAACCAGCCGAGTACGCCAAGGTCAAGGGCTCGTACAGAATCGACGTGCAGGCTCTGAGCGAGGCCAAGAAGGACCTGATCATAATGCATCCGTTGCCCAGGGTCGACGAGATCGCCGCAGAAGTAGACGACACGCCGTACGCACGGTACTTCCAGCAAGTTCGAAACGGTATCGTCGTCCGCATGGCTCTCCTGGCTCTGATACTGGGCGCCGTAAAATAGTGGACTCACGCCCCTGCAAACCCGTCGAAGAACGCCAGCGTGCTCACAGCTCCGCATGACGGGCACTTGTGCAGGATTCCGAACCAGCTCTTTTTGCAGTTGGCGCAGTACGTCACTTTCCGATCGTAAGTGAAGAATGGTTCGCCGTTTTCGGCAAGCTCTTTGGTCACGGACAACAACTCGTCTGGGCCGATTTCAGCTTCACCCAGCTGCAGCATGGTCAAGCTTCCGCCCAAAAGAACCTTGGCCAATTTACGTTCAGTCATTACGGGCTCCCGTGGGATCTTGCCGTTTTCCAGCTTCGCCACGTTAATTGTGGAGTAGAACGGTTTTTCTCGCGTTCCTGAAAACCTGACTTTGGCAACACCGTGCCTCTCAATGTCCAGTTGCGCCAGCCTTTCAGAGGCTTCAAACTCCGGCAGAACCGCGAGTTGCAGGCGTTTTCCGCGTCTTCTCCCAATCTTCTGCACGAAGACAGCGATGCTTTCGGCTGTTTCCTCGGCGAAACTCACTATTTTCTCGTCGCCGATGCCCTTTCCGCTGAAGGCTTCTGCAGCCTCCTTCAACCCGGCCAGGTTTACGATGCGCACACAGTTTTCGAGCCTGAAATACTGGTCACCGTTGCTGCTCTGCATCAGGAATGGGAGCAATCCCTTGGCGTGTTGTTTCAACGCGCGGTACTTGATTTCCAAGGCCCTGCCGGCCATCTCAGCCCTCTCTTTCAGAATCTCATGAAACCTCGGTTCATCCGATCCAGAGTCGTAGGCAGCCCGCGGTACGTTGACGGTTACAACGCCCAAGCAACCCGTGCGTAAAGTGTCTGTCTCCCAGTCTCCGTCTAGATCTGCGTTCAGCTTGAAACCGGAACAGGAGAAAACCGTTTGTTCCTGGCTCTTCTGCAGAGCGTTGGAGAAGTAAACGCCGCCTCTTTCCGAGGCGATGCGGTGGGCTTTCAGTAGCAGCGCTTTGGCTCGCTCGTTTGCAAATCCTTCTGCCCGGAGTTTCAGCACGAGTTTTGGGTTGAGCAGCGGCTTCCTCGCGGTTTCTTCGGTTAACACGTCAAGCAGCAGCGAAGCCAGCAGCTGGGTTTGCTCGGTGAAATCCTTGTACTTTCCGGCCATTTTGCCGATGGGAGCACTGCATGTTTTGTCCGCTATGAAGTCGGGCACGACCAGCTCTAGTCCCAGCGTCGCGTCTGCGTGCTGGTTCAGGCTTGTGGTGAACGTGCGGAGTGATTCCTTGATTCTTGAGGGATCTTCGCCTTGGGTGTAGGGGGCGAGGAAAACGTTGAAGTAATCCAGCGTCTGCGTCAAGTCGACTTCTTTGGCTGAGTGCAGGAGAACGTTTAGGGCTAGTGTCAAAGCGGATTCGAGGTTTTGGGGGGGCTGGAACGCGGGCTGTGTTGGGCTGATTTTTTCTAGGTTTAGGCCGTTGTGGAGGAAGAAACGTAGGTCGTGCATTATTTCCGTAGGCTGGAGGATCCAGGTGCTCAGGTTGTGGATGTGCAGTGAGCCTAACAGGTGGGCGTCGGCGATGTCTCTGGGCAGGATGTTCAGCAGCACGTATTCTCTGAGCACCGTTTCTCCTGCGGCCAGCTGCACCGAGCCCAGCTTTCCGGGATGCGCCCCCGCGGACTCGATGAGGCTCACCATGTCATGGACGGGTACGCCGAGCCGGGTGAGTTTGTGCCTGTATTCTTCCAGGCCCTTGTCGATTAAAATGGCGTTCACGACCTCCCGCACGAGCGGGGCGGTGAGGTACTTGGTCTTGGATTTGAGCAGTTGTTTCTCGGCTTCTTTGGCGACTTTCTGCGCGACGTCGGCGGGCATGTTTGCCTCTTTGATGAGTGAGTTGGCTATGCGGTTTGCATCGAACTCCTCTATGGCCGAGCGTGAGGCGCGGACGAGTATGCTCTTGGGTTTGAAGGCTTTCTTGTCGATGCGGTCGGCCACGTCGATGACCATTTTGCCGAGCTCGGATAAGCAGTATTTTCTCGTCTCTACCACGGCTTCGACTAGGTCAGCTCGGAGCAGAAACTTTAGGTGATAGGCAAATCTGCCGGCGTCTCTGCCTGGGTTCATTTTCAGCTGGCTCATAAGCTCGGTGTATGAGAGCGGGCCTTTGTCGAAGAGTAGGTTGAGGATCTGCAGTCTCAACGGTGAGGAGACGGCTTTAAGAATTTTGACTCCGCGAACCCGCTGCGGAACAGACAATCTTGATCCGAGCCTTCTCTGAAAGTGGTAAGGGTATACTCTGCGGGGGAGGGTTTAAAGCTGTTGGGGAACACTTATTTTCAAGCTTTCAGAACAAAAGATGCGTAGCTTAGGGGCTGTCGGCTAGTTTGGTCTAGGCTTGTAGCCTCGGGCGCTATAGACCCCGGTTCAAATCCGGGCAGCCCCACTCCCAGTTGGGTTTGGAACCACCACTAGTCTTATAACTGGAGCGCGCGCGCTAAATTCTGTGCCTCAGCGTTTCTTTCCATCTGGGACATTCTGGGCGCACCTAGAAGAACGGTCGCGTCTGCAAAACCATTTGACTTCTTATGTTCTTGTTAGTTTCTCGACGAAATCGACTAATTTGAATTCCTCGTGGCCTTGTGGATGTTGAACTATCTCATAGATCCGAAGAGTCTGTTCTGCAGCTTCTCGCCACGTGAAGTATTGTAACACCCTTCTTCTGCCGTTTATTCCCCATTTTTTGGCTCTGTCGGGATCAGATAGGATTTCCTTGATGCCCCATGCAATATCGGATGGGTTACCACCGTTCACGTGGACACCGTTCTGGTCTGGTCCGGTGGGAATGACTTGCTCTCTGAATCCAACTGTGCCTTGAGCTCCTACAATTATCGGTTTTTCCATCGACATGGCTTCTAGGCTTACTATTCCAAATGGCTCGTACGTGGATGGGAAAATGCAAGTGTCTGCTGCTGCGTAATGTAGAATGCGTTCTTTTTCAGGTACGAATTCGAACCTGCAAGCAACTTTCTCGCTTATTCCGAGTCTGTTTGCGGTTTCAACTATGTCGTTCTGTTGTTCACCCTTTCCTAGAATGACCAGTTTGGTGTCAGGATAGTCTGCCAGCACCGTGGGCATTGCCTGAACGAGGTTTGTGACACCTTTAACCCAGGTGAGTCTTCCCAGGAACAAAACCATTTGTTCGTTAGGTTTTATTCCGTACCTGTTACGGATTGCCTCTACATCCTCGGGTTTGCAGTTTCTTGGGTCATAATAATCTGGGTCTACGCCGTTCCAGACTACGCTTATTTTGGATTTTGGCCATCCGTGCCTGACCAAGTCCTCTTGCATGGAATGGCTGACAGTTATGATCTTATCCACTCTCTGGGAAGTTGCCCACTCAAGGTGTGAGACGACTTCTGATCCTTGTCCTCCTGCCCTACCCCACTCGGTGCTGTGGACGTGAAAAACCACTGGTGTCTTTGTTTCATTTTTGACCATGAGGCCGGATATGCTGCTTAGCCAGTCGTGCACGCAGACAATGTCGTAGTTGCAGCCTTCCTTTTTCAGCATGCTGTTTATGAATTTTGACGCGCTTAGTATGTTGTAGATGAATATGTCATTGAACATGCGTATGTTCGTCCCCCATTTTTTCAAGTCGTCGATAACGAACATCGGAAAAACATTGCTTGCATCGGCAATCAAGGGTCTGTGAACTTCTACGCCTTTCAGAATCTCTCGGGTTTTAAGGTTTCCCGGGTTAAGCGTGAAGACTGTCACGTCGTTACCCATGGAAACAAATTGACGCGTTATGTACTCAGCATAAGTGCCCAAACCGCCGACAAGCGCAGGGGGATATTCCCAGACGAAAAAACCAATCCTCAATTCACATCACCAAAACGAGTTCTCTCTTTCTGAATGAACTCCGTATGCTTGCTGATTGACAATCAAATTCCTCTTTTCTTAGAAAAGTTGTCTATGTATGGATAAATAGGTTATGAATCCAAGATTAAAACCGTAGCTGAACTTTCTCGATGCATGTCTTGTCTGTCACGTTTGGGCATTTTCGGACAATTTCCTTTGAAATTTCAGCAAGTGGTAGGGTCTTGTTCGCCTGCGCTATTTTTTGGACTTTTTCGGCTGATTCGCTTGCCTTTTTTCTATTACGCGTACGCCGCAAGTCTTGAGCATCGAGCTAGACAACATACTTTCGGAAATTATCTTTGCGTGAATACTGTTTAAGCCAGGTTTCGCTAGCGCGCGCGAAACCCCATTTGAATTCGCCGTCTTCGACCTGCAAGACGAGTATAAGGTCTGGGTTATTTAGGCCTACGTATTTTAACAAGACCTCGTACAGGTCTTGAGGTATTTCCATGGTCAAATCTTTCGAGGGGCCATCCTTTGCTTCTTTGGCACAGAATATCGCCTTATGCTTCATATCCCCCTTGCAAAAGTAAACGCGGACCGTGGATACGTAAAACACTGTTCCATTATGGCTTAGTATTAAATGATGCGCACTTCCTGCCCGCGTCTCAATTTTCTCCATCAACTTCATCAGCCCCGCTCATAATTTCTCCAAATAGAATGGCGTTTGCAAAGCAGTTAAACCATCCTTCTGTTGTCGAAATATGCCCAAAATCGATTCGTAAGCAACAATCCACCTCGTTTTTCCTCGTCGCGTGACACAACCGCTTCAAAACTCCCTGCTCCACCAGCATCATCAAATCTGAACAAGCTACCCAGCTAGCGCGCTTCCTCCATTACCTCAGAAAATTCTGCTAAATAAACAACGGAATTTTTTAAGCTAACTAATCGATCGATAGTCGCGTGGCCAATCAAATTCGCGGGGCTTGATGGGCAAGGACACGGTTTGAAAAATAAAGGGGTGCTCATTTTATGATCTTTTATGAAAGCTCAAGAAGTCGAACACTTCTAGGGAATTTGTTGTGTGGCCAATCCGATTTTGCTCTTTGCTGCACAGCAGGTTCAGTCAATGGTGGATTTCTGATTCAGATTTTGGGTTCATAAGTATAAAGTATATGCTTCGTCAGAATTGGCCGTCAAGCTCAGATCGCGATGAGCGTAGGAGAATGGTCATGGAACTGTCAATGGAAAAAATAGACGATTTGATTAAGGTATATGATGAAAAAAATGAATCATGGAAGTTCGTCAAGAGAGACAAAGGGTTTAACAAGCAGCTCATGATGGTGGAGGACACTCTGTCCAGATTCGGGCTGCTGAAAAACGAGATAAGGGTATACGTCTATCTTGCGAGAGCAGGGGAAAGAAAGGCCGCTGAAGTCGCCGAGGCCATGTCGCTTCACAGAACGGAGACGTACAGGATTCTGCGCGATCTGGAGAAGAAAGGCATCATTTTTTCGGTTTTTGAAAAACCGCTGAAGTTCATAGCGGTGCCTCTTGAGAGGGCGGTAGAGCTTCTGATAGAAGCTCAGAAAATGAAAATCAAGCTATTAGAGCAGGAAAAGGTCGGCTTGGTCGAGCTTTGGTCGTCAATGCCGCAGCCGAAGTTTGAAAGCAACAAGAAGAAGATATTCCAGATACTTGAAGGCGGACAGCAAATACTTCTCAAAGCAAATGAGCTTCTTGGAAAAGCAAGAGAAGAGATCCAGATATTTGCCCCCGGCGAATACTTGGCCCAGTTGTACCACAGCGATTTCATAGACAACCTGAAAATGTCCTCGAAAAAGCTGAACATCGCGTTGCTAACCGAAAACTCGTTGAAAAGCAGGTTCTTCCTGGAAAAAATGAACTGGGCAAACCACAAACACCGCGTCGTAGACGTCAAAAACATACCCTGCTTCATAATATCGGACAGAAACGAACTGCTAATGGCGATTCAACAAGATGAAGAAGGAGAAGACGGCATTGACAGGGAGAAATCCAAAACGGTGGCTCTCTGGACAAACTACAACGCTTTCATCGAAACACTTGAGATGCTGTTCTCCAAACTGAATGAAACCGCGAAAACTGTTCAAGAAATCTGCTTGAGACGATGAATTCTCCAATCGTTTCTCAGATTTCCACGTCAATCAGCCTTTTTATAATCACGAGTCCATAACAAATCGCGCGTTCTGAAGATGGTCACACTAATGACATCTGAGACGATGCCCGTCTGTGCAAAATCGAAGTTTACCAATAGAGTCCTCCTGATCAGCCTCTTCTTTCAATGCGGTCTTACTCTGTTGGAACTCGTTGAACGGATGGTGTGCCTCAGCGCGCTTTTCAATTAGACTTTCAGAGGTTCTGCATCTTTTCGGAATTCTTGAATTGGGAACAGCTTGAGGCAAACGATGTTCAGCATGGCGCTTTGAAGAGGAAATCTATTAGGAGATAGGGTCGAAATTCTGTGGAGAAGCGTTGTCTGTGAAGTTTGCGACATACAGAAGATTATATCTAAATATTCTGAATATTGACCCCCAGTAAAGGTGAAGGCTTTAATGAAGATTAGGAAAACACTAAATAAGCCTCTGAAACGGAATCGCGGTATGGTGGGCGTTGAAGCTGCAATCGTGCTCATCGCCTTTGTCATCGTTGCTGCTGCTTTCAGCTTCATGGTTGTCAACATGGGTTTGTTCGCGACGCAGAGCGGAAGAGACACGATTCAGCAGGGCATATCGGAAGTGAGCAGTCCACTGATGACTGATGGTAGCATATACTTGAGAGCGAACTCTGGCATGGTGGACGCCGTGGTGATTCCCTTGAGGACCATCGGGACGCGATACGTTTCAATGGCCCAGAACTCAACCGAGGTAACGTTAAGAGTGGGAAGTCACACTGCGCTAGCCAATGTCTACGAGGGAATAAACGACACTAACCCATACGCTGTTCAGTTCGACACCCTGGTAAACGTCCTTGGCAACAGTAGTACGGGCGCAAAACTCTTCATAGGCAACAATGACGGTGGTTCATCCCTCGACTCTACCGAAAAGGGCTTCTTGATATTCTACTTCAACGGAACCGATGAAGCAGCAGAAGGGGAACACATCTACGTGGACATCCGACCACAGAACAGTGCTCCACTCTCAGTCGAAATCTTCGTCCCGCCAAATCTTACCACCGGATGGCTAACAGTAGGCAGCTGAACGAACACACACATCTGGCTTGCTTCCTACATTTCAACCTCCAAACAAGACAGCGTAACCGAACGCGTTTCTGAATTCACGAAACGGGTACAGCACAACAAACCTGCACAAAACCTTTAGAGACAAACAATGTCTCGCAAATCAGAACAGAAGGGCAGCCTATCAGGCACTCAGTCAATTCAACGTTCATTGCCCAGCAACCTTTGTCTATATGACGTTGTGTATTCGTGTTGTGCTGATTCTTGGAAAGCTTTATTAAATCGTGTGATGCCAGATATCTATCCCCAGGAAGCAAGAAGAGAAAGTCTGCTGCGCTTCCCGCTCAGGCACCAGTCGGGAGATTAACAATGAGGCAAGTAGTGTATCGGATTCGTCGTAATAGGCGCGGTATCGTGGGTATCGAGGCGGCGATCGTTTTGATTGCCTTCGTCGTAATAGCTGCTGCCTTGGCCTACGTGGTGATTAACATGGGTTTCTACGCGTCGCAGACTGCGAAGTCAACGATTAACAACGGCATCAATGAAGCCACAAGCGCCCTTGAACTCGACGGCTTCATAACTGCAAAGACAAACAGCAACTCGAGCGTGGTCTATCTTGCAATTCCCCTGAAATTGGCCGTTGGCCAACAGCAGGTAGACCTGGCTCAAAGCACTGTGGTCGTCGCGGTGGAGGGTGCGAATTTTTCGCTCGCAAACATCTACGGTGGCGGAATAACTTCAAACGTCACGTCAGTGGCAGATCTCATGGCAGCCGTGACCAGCGGACCCAATGCTTCATGCTTCATCTACAACAGTAACGTCATCAACGGGACGGTTCTCAGTCAGAACGCAAAAGCATACTTGGTCATAAATCTAAGCGACGTTTACGAACTGTCGTCATACGATCAGGTAAAAGTTGAAATCAGAACCAGCAGAGGCGCAGCTCTGATGGTTCAAAGGGAAATACCTGGTGGCATCCCAAGCGATCAGTTTGTCGACCTCGGCTAGAGAACATCGCGCCATCTCTCCTTTTTTCAAAGAGCGTTGTTTGTAGAAGTTGTGACGCACAGAGTATTATATATCAACATTCTGAATACTGAGTGCAGATAAGGGTGAAGGCCAAGATGAACAATTTGTTTAAGAAGCTTCGAAAGCGAAGTCACGGTATCGTGGGCATAGAGGCTGCAATCGTGCTCATCGCCTTCGTTGTGATCGCTGCAGCCTTTGCCTACGTGGTGATTAACATGGGTTTCTTCGCGGCTCAAGAGGCTAAATCAACCATAGGCAACGGCATCAATGAAGCCACAAGCGCCCTTGAACTCGACGGCTTCATAACTGCAAAGACAAACAGCAACTCGAGCGTGGTCTATCTTGCAATTCCCCTGAAATTGGCCGTTGGCCAACAGCAGGTAGACCTGGCTCAAAGCACTGTGGTCGTCGCGGTGGAGGGTGCGAATTTTTCGCTCGCAAACATCTACGGTGGCGGAATAACTTCAAACGTCACGTCAGTGGCAGATCTCATGGCAGCCGTGACCAGCGGACCCAATGCTTCATGCTTCATCTACAACAGTAACGTCATCAACGGGACGGTTCTCAGTCAGAACGCAAAAGCATACTTGGTCATAAATCTAAGCGACGTTTACGAACTGTCGTCATACGATCAGGTAAAAGTTGAAATCAGAACCAGCAGAGGCGCAGCTCTGATGGTTCAAAGGGAAATACCTGGTGGCATCCCAAGCGATCAGTTTGTCGACCTCGGCTAGAGAACATCGCGCCATCTCTCCTTTTTTCAAAGAGCGTTGTTTGTAGAAGTTGTGACGCACAGAGTATTATATCGCAACAGTCAATACTCTTAGGCTCAGGTGAAAAAGAAAATGAAAATAAAACAAAGTCTAAGAAAACTACTGAAACAGAATCGCGGTATGATAGGCATCGAAGCTGCAATCGTGCTCATCGCCTTTGTCATCGTTGCTGCTGCTTTCAGCTTCATGGTTGTCAACATGGGTCTGTTCGCAACACAGAGCGGCAAAACCACGATCCAGACGGGCTTATCAGAAGCAGGCAGCCCGCTGGTCGTCGACGGAGACATACAGATAAGAGCTAACGAGACTGCTCCTTACTACGTTGACGCCGTGGTGATTCCGCTGCAGGTAGTCGGAGTCAGATACGTTCCAATGGACGTGAATTCAACTGAGGTTACCCTGACAGTCTCAGGCCAATCAGCAATCGCGAATTGCTATGGCGGAGTCGTCGTAGACAACGGCACCAACGGTCCATACACCAACACTTTGGACACTTTGGTAAGTACCGTGCAAACTACCTCAAACACCACAACTACAACGATGTGCCAGTTGTTCATAGGCAACAGTAACAACAACACTTCGCTTGACTCCAACGAAAAAGGATTTCTAGTGTTCTACTTCCAGGCTGCGGACCGAGCAATTCATGGCCAAACCCTCTACGCCCAGATAAGGCCGCTACAAGGCGCACCGATCTCTATCAGTTTCGCTGTTTCCCCCCAGCTCTCCACAGGATGGAGCACAGTAGGCACTTAGGTGAGCAGCAATGAACACCATAATGCGTTGCATTCGCAAGAACAAGCGCGGTATCGTGGGTATTGAGGCGGCGATCGTTTTGATTGCCTTCGTCGTAATAGCTGCTGCCTTGGCCTACGTGGTGATTAACATGGGTTTCTACGCGTCGCAGACTGCGAAGTCAACGATTAACAACGGCATCAATGAAGCCACAAGCGCTCTTGAGCTCGACGGATACATAACAGGATTGACGAGCGCAACTAGTAACGTGACGTTCCTTGCTATCCCAGTGAAGCTCGCAGTAGGTCAGCAGCAAGTAGACATGGATGGTAACACTGTGGTAGTGGCAGTGCAAGGCGGAAACTTCTCGCTTGCCAACATATATAGTGGTGCAGTGAACTCGACCGATGACGACGTTTCGGCCCTTATGAGCCAAACAAGCGGCACCACCCCAAATGCTACCTGCTACATCTACAACGGCATCAGCAGCACGGTCCTCAGTCAGAACGCAAAAGCATACATAGTCATCTCATTGACCTCGAGCTACGGATTAGTACCTTACACCAAGTTCAAGGTTGACATCAGGACCAGTGTCGGTGCATCTTTGATGATACAGAGAGAAATCCCAGGTGGCCTACCAGCCGATACGCTTGTCGATCTCGGTTAGAAAACTCTTCCAGCTGAGATCCACCCACTTTCTTTTCATTTTTTTGAAACCAAAACGCAAGCAGATTTTGAGACACGATACTATCCATTTGTCTTTTTAAAGAGTTCGTGAAGGCCAGCGACAAATCTGCTGGATTTGACCCAATTTGCTTGCCTGAACACGCATCATGCTCACTAAACCGATGCCTGAAGCCAAGCGAAAACGGACGAGAGAAGTTATGAGAATCTTTGATCCAAGCAACAAACGCAAAAGAAATCCATTGAATAGAATGCGCTTCAAACACACTGCTTAGAATTGAAAGGCCGGGGTCAGAACTTTCAGCTTCAACTTTAGCCACTTAGCTTCCTTTGCAATAAGCCAGAAACTGATGACTGGCATACGTTGCAGGCTTCTCAAGCGACAGTTGGCACTGCAGGCACGTCGATACATGACACAGGTGTTTGACCGAAACTCGCCGCCAAGTTTCTTTCGTGTGCTTTGCGCCAGATGATCTGAACGCGAGGCTAGTGAAGACGAAATTCTAATTTTTCACTTCCATTTTCATCCGTTGAAATCATAACGCCGCACTCGCCATTCAAGGTTCCACAGATTTCGGTTTTTCTGCGTTCTGACGGGCCCTCCTCCCGGGTCTATTATACGATCCAAAAATGTTTCACCAATAAACGCTGTGCGTGCGGATTTCCACAACATGTAAACTAAGATATGTTTCAGAGAAGATTCGGGTCTGGCCCGCGCCCCTCTAGAAACAGAGAACCAGCAGCTTCAACGGTTCCTGGGTTGGTAAGAGACGTAATTGATCGTGACAGGTAAGCAGTGTCAAAGATTGCAGAGCACAACTTTCCTGCAAGACGAAACATGAGAGGCGGATTCCATGAAACTGAACGCGCCTTCCTAATTCAGAAGCCTAGGGGCTGCAATCAATAGACCCGCCCTTGTGGCTAGATATCGGATGGAACCTTTAACACTTCTCGTCGCATACGAACCCCATGAAGTACTTGGCTAAAAACTAGGATGCGTATCCTCTCTGTGTCGGTGTCTCTGGCACGACCCTAACATACAACTTCGAAATGCAAGTTAACGAGCCTACTTCATATCATGACCCGTCTAACAGGGTCTTCTGTTTGAGGAGGTAGGGCGAAGTTTCAGTTAGGGTGGCCGGTTTTTGTCACGGACTTCTTGTTTCTTAGTATCTCAGAAAAGTAGATTCTTGTTTAACTAAGATCGAAGGTCTGCTACCATTCTTCTTCTACTACGCGACCACGCCATTTTCTAAGATACAACACCATGACAGCTGAGGCCACTGCTGCGGCTCCGACTCCTAAACCTATGTAGAGAGAATACTGTGCCAGAAAGGATGGTCCTTCAACGTTTGCCACCAATTGTTGGCTCATGCTTCCGTAAGCTGACGCATCCCCATAGAATACTGCTTGAATGTTCCAAGTTCCTGTGGCGTTAGGTGGCAAGCTGGCCGTGAAGGAACCGTCTGCAAGCGTGAAACACACAGTGCTTTCGCTGTAGTTTCCAGAGTCAAAATAAACGGTAATGGGCATGCCCGCAGTCTGTGGAGTCATTTGGCCTCTGACGGTTATGTTGTCGCCCAATGTTTCGGTTTCGCGAATCAGAGTTATGTTCAGCATCGAGGGGTTCTTCACAGTGTAGGTTCCGTTTGCAACAAGAATGTCTGTCAACAAATCCGTGGCTTCGATTCCGTAAGCCACGTTTGTTCCAGCGATCTGTGCTGGAATAGCTGCTGTGCAAATTCTGTTGTCGGCCAAGATTTCCATCGGAATCGTTGTTGTGTTTGCCCAGTTGTTAATTGAGTACTTCAGGGTCGCGTTGACTAAGTCTGTTGACGTGGAAACGTAGGTGACTACGCCGGTGTCATTCGGATACAACCCGCTTGGGACGATTGACGCCTGCAAGCTGGCGTTGAAAATTGTTTTGACCAGAAATTGAACGGTTCCGCTACCTTTTCCACCTATTAGTACCAGGTGGTACAGGGTTAGCCCTGCGTGGGGTGATGTGAAGTTGATGAGCATGTCTTGGCCAGCGTGATCGGCAGCTGCAAAGGCTACGCCTCGGTATCCTTTGCTGTCTAGGTTGTAGCCGCCTATCGTGACGTTCGTCCCAGTTGGGCCTCTTGTGGCGGTCGTGCTGGTTGTGTTGCCGTGGAGTCCTTGTTCCCATGCTAGTGGTACGCCGTTCAGTATTGTTTCGTTGGGAACCGTTGGGTCGGCCATGAGGTAGAGTCTGGCTTCATACATCGTCAATGTGTCCGGGACGCTGATGAGAACCTGCACGTTCTGGCTGTTGGTTACAAACTCGTACGCCCAACTCGTGTTAAGAGCTTGGACGCCGTCGTCTGTCCCTTCTATATAGCGTTGAGTCCAATTGTTACATTCAACATCTTCGATTATCATGAATGTTGCTGGTTGAGCTGCAACGCTTCCCTCTGCATTGTTTACTATTATGAACGTGTAGTTGCCGCTGTATTCTGGCGTGAAGAACGGTGCGTCGTACGTATCTCCTAGGTGTTGAAGCAGTCCTGCGGATTCTGTGTGGTTGCCTACAGAATCGCCGTAAGGATCGTAAACATACACGTCGTAGTTCGTCTTCGGGTTTGATCCGTTGTTCGCCCAAGCGCCATAAAGGTACACATGGTAAGTGTGGTTTGCTTCCAGCGGACAGGTGATGTTCCAGTCTCGGCCTATCTCAATCCGCGAATCATCGAACAATACAGGCGACATTGGTTTTTCAAGAAAAGTCGAGCTGCGTACCACGGCATAGTTTCCGCCTGCGGTAAGATTGTTTTCCAAAGAGTCGTAGGCTTCAACTCCAAAAACGACGAATGTGCCTGCAGCTTGCCTTGGAATCGTTGCTGTGCAGGTTCTGTTGTCGGCTGAGATTTGCATTGGAGTTGTAGTTGTGCTTGTCCAGTTGTTTGTTGAGTATTGCAGGGTTGCGTTAAGTAGGTCCGTGGACTTTGAAACATAAGCTATGGTAGCATTAGTGTCCAAATACACCTTGCCTGGGACGATTGACGGTTGCAGGGAAGCGTCAAACACAGTCTTGACCCGGAACTGTACTGTTCCCGCTCCATATTCGCCTATTAGTACGAGGTGGTACAGGGTTAACCCCGTGTCTGGCGATGTGTAGTTGATGAGCATGTCCTCGCCGGCGTACTCACAGCTTGCGTAGGCTACACCTCGATATGCTTTGCTGTCCAAGTTGTAACCACCGAAGATGCCGGTTCTGTTGCCGTGGAGTCCTTGTTCCCATGCTAGTGGTACGCCGTTCAGTATTGTTTCGTTGGGAACTGTTGGGTCGGCCATGAGGTAGAGTCTGGCCTCGTACATGTCCAGCGTGTTCGGAACTTTGACTTGTACTTCTACGCGTTGGCTTTCAGTTACAAAGTCGTAGGCCCAGCTGGTGTAGAACTTGGACACGTTGTTGCTGCCTTTACCTTCTATATATTGTTGGTGCCAGGTGTTGGTCTGGATGTTTTCGATTATCATGAATGTTGCTTGTTGTGCTGCTTGGCTTGTGGCCGCGTTGTTCGCTATGATGAAGGTGTAGTTGCCGGTGCTTTTCGCTGTGAAGAACGGCGTGTCCACAGTGTCTCCCAGGTGTTGAAGCAGTCCCGCGGATTCTGTGTGGTAGCCCACGAGCGTGTTGTTCGGATCGTAGACGTAGACGTCGTAGTCTGTTTTTGGTTGTGACCTGCTGTTCACCCAGGCACCGTAAAGGTAAACGTGAAAAGAATGACCCGCCTGCAGGGGGGACACAACGCTCCAGTCTCGGCCTATCTCAATCTGCGAATCGTTGAACAGTACTGGAAACATCGGTTTTTCCACGAAAGTTATCGAAGGTTGTCTCACAGTGTAGTTTCCGCTGGCAACAAGCACGTCTTCTAGATAATCGTAAGCTTGAACTCTGTAGCCGACAAGTGCACCCGCAGCCTGTGCAGGAATCGTTGCTGTGCAGGTTCTGTTGTCGGCTGAGATTTGCATTGGAGTTGTAGTTGTGCTTGTCCAGTTGTTTGTTGAGTATTGCAGGGTTGCGTTAAGTAGGTCCGTGGACTTTGAAACATAAGCTATGGTAGCATTAGTGTCCAAATACACCTTGCCTGGGACGATTGACGGTTGCAGGGAAGCGTCGAATATCGTTTTCACAAGGAACTGTACTGTTCCCGCTCCATATTCGCCTATTAGTACGAGGTGGTACAGGGTTAACCCCGTGTCTGGCGATGTGAAGTTGATGAGCATGTCCTCGCCGGCGTACTCACAGCTCGCGTAGGCCACACCTCTGTATCCCTCACTGTCCAAGTTGTAACCACCTATCGTGACGTTTGTGCTTGGTGCGGCCGTTGTGCTGGTTGTGTTGCCGTGGAGTCCTTGTTCCCATGCTAGTGGTACGCCGTTCAGTATTGTTTCGTTGGGAACCGTTGGGTCGGCCATGAGGTAGAGTCTGGCCTCGTACATGTCCAGCGTGTTCGGAACTTTAACCTGCACTTCCACGTGCTGGCTGTCCGTTACAAAATCGTATGCCCAACCAGTGTTGAAGGTGGGCAATCCGGAGCTTTCTCCTGTGATGTACTGTTGGTGCCAGGTGTTGGTCTGGATGTTTTCGATTATCATGAATGTTGCTTGTTGTGCTGCTTGGCTTGTGGCCGCGTTGTTCGCTATGATGAAGGTGTAGTTGCCTGTTTGTTTTGGCGTGAAGAACGGTGCGTCGTACGTGTCTCCCAGGTGTTCAAGCAGTCCCGCGGATTCTGTGTGGTAGCCCACGAGCGTGTTGCTCGGATCGTAGACGTAGACGTCGTAGTCTGTTGTTGGTTGTGACCCGCTGTTCACCCAGGCACCGTAAAGGTAAACGTGAAAAGAATGACCCGCCTGCAAGGGACAGACTATAGTCCAGTTCTGCCCCACAAGTATCTGAGAGTTGCTGAACAGTACAGGGAACATCGGCTTTCCTATGTACGTACTGTTTGAATAGTTGTGCACGTATCTTTGGTATTCCGCGCCGGGTTGGGCTTTCACTTCGGGTTCTAGTTTGACAAACAATGACACCATCATGATTACTATGCCCAGAACCAATAACTTCCTTTTCAAGGCTAGAGCTTTAACCAAGGCTACCACGAAGTCACCTTCTCGGCTCTATATTGATATCAGTTATGAATATGGAATCTGGATTGAAAATCAAGATTCAGCTGCAACAATAGGAGCTTGTGCACGCGAAAAACGGAGTCGAAGATGACCTGATTCCATGCGCCCTCCATGGAAAACAGACGGTCACTCCACCTGCCGTCGACTTTTGGGTCTGTTTTGCTATCTGTATTTCTGTTGTATAACTCAAGGGGGATACTTATTAAGTATTAATACTAAAGATATTAATCGAGCTTGCCAAACTGGTGGACCATGGCTCTGTCTCGACTGCGTGTCCACAGCCAAAAAGCTCAGGTGCCCATGCGAGAGGTGCAAAAGCGAAAGCAGCCTTAATTTTCACCTCCACACCTCTCGCATGCGTCTACTCGCTGCTGAGAGCGCGGAACCGGTTGTGATATTTGTGATGGTTTAGGATGGATTGTGATGGCTGCATCGTAGCGATTCTGCCATTGGCTGTAGAGTTGTGATGATGATTCAACAAGTAGGAGGGTCCCTATGGCGTTGATGGCAAAAGGTTTTGCATTGCCTCTTGGCCACAGGTGTTCTTACTGAACAAGCGTGTGTTGAAATACGAGCTCTTTCCATGCAGTAACCATAGCGAGAATCTTTGAGTGTTCAAAGGGTTGACTGGGAAAAGTCTTCCATGTTTAGGGACGTCTAGGAAAGTTTTCTTAGTTGGGTTGGGTTTTCGCCAGTTGATGTTTTGGAATATTACTTACTGGCTTAACTTGATGTTTGGGCTGGCTGGTTGTTCTTGCGTTTAACAGAATTCGGTCTGTTAGATGAGAAAAAAGGATGTGTGGGCGTGCTGGTCCTGTGTTTTGTTGGTTGGGCAGTTATCATGCTTTGGTTAACGCAAGTCTCCAGTGTACCGTCCTTCTGAGTTGTTCAGCCATCTGATGAACTCTTTGCAGGATGGGCTGCGCTTGTGGATGCAAACTTTCTCCTTAAACGTGGCGACAGGACACATTCGCCAGAGCAGGCAATTTACGCCCGGGCTGTTTTTTTTGGTCTCAACCGGACGTGGGACAACGACTTCCGAGGACATTGTTTCACCTTGACCTAGTGTTTTTAGTTTTTTCTTGTTGCCCCACCGTACTAAAAAGATTTATGAATTCTCACTACATATCAATGACGCTCGTGTGAAAGAGAGAGACGATAGCTTAGAAGAAATGTTAACCCTTAAGCGCCATCAGTGTGGCCGTGACGTCTCCCGCGGTGGCGCTCACGTAGAAAGTATAGGTGCCGTCACCCGGAACGGTCCAAGGCACGTCATAGAACGTGTTTCCTAGTTTTTCAATCAGCTTTGAATACTGATTATCCGTTATTCTGAAGTCAATGGGTTGGCCGTTGCCCGATGCTTTGAGATCGATACTTTCTCCTTTACTGAGTGTGAGTGGATATTCTACGTCGTAGTTTTGGTCGGTGAGGGTGACGGTTTTGTTCAGCAGGGTCGGCGGAGGAGGTGGATTGGTTATTTTGGGAACCAGCATGGTGGCAGTTACCCCTGCGATTATGGCAATTGAGACGAAAATGGTTGCAAACTTTGCGATCAATTTTGGTCGAATCCTTCTTGAGCCATATGCCGGGGCTTGGCTTGCCCTCGTTCACCGTAATCTCAGACGCGAGTATGAACCTTATGAAGGGCTTGTCCATATCACCTATGAAAATCTGTAATCTTTCTCGTTGAACAATATTTCTGGAACACTTGTTCGGTGTGCTATGTTGATTTCACGCTCGACTATTTTCACATCGAGTATTTTCGAAAAACAGTTCCGGGACCAAATTAGTCGGGTTGTCAAACTGTATCAGTAATTCATATTCTAGGTTCAGAAGTGTCAAATAGGTCTTTGAAGCTTGTGAAGTGTCAATCTGGATTTGGAGTCGGAATCCAATCAAGAATGTGTAATGAATAGGGCCGAAGGTGATGGTATGAGCGGTAATCCGAATGTCGTAGCGAGTGGAAATCCGAATGCTGCTGCCAACGATGGTACGAGGATTGAAGAGGTTGAGAAGGATGTCAAGAAGCTCAAGGCTGATGTTGACAATTTCACGGCACTCAAGAACACGGTTGAGGATTTGAAGAATACGATCGTGGATATTCGAAGTCTTATCAGTGAGTCTAAGAACCCGTTTAATCTCTTGCAGCTTATCACAAACGAGGACGACCTTAACAAGGTGGTTCAAGCAAAACCCATAATTGAAAGAAGGTTTTTGGCGAAGGAGCAAGCAGGAGGAAAACTCGAAGGAAAGAGTGCCGCAGGAGCACAGATGCCTGCAGCATGCGAGCCAAAAAAAGCTGAAGGAGAACATGGTTTCACGGTGGAAAGTTACGTTGACACAAAAGCTACTGAAATGTATGCAACATCTGAAATTGAGAAGCCTGAGAACAAGTTCACAACGGAAAAACAAGTTGGAGAAGCAGGAGGGAGAGAAAGGATGCTAAATAACCCCTTGGAAGGGATGGGGAGTGTGAATAAAGGAACTTCAATTGTGCAGTGGGTTTACACGATGCTAGACTTGGGCTTTGACGAAGAGAGCATACGCAGAATATGTGACTACTGCGAGTTCTCCGATTTTATGCCGAAAGGTTACAGTGAGCACGTGTCAAACTTGGTTGGCGCTGTTGTCAGGGCAAGATCTCAGAACTTGTCAGCTGAAGAAGTGATTCTCAGCATCTATGGTGCGGCGCATGCTGCCGGTGTGAAAGTAGACCCACAAGATCTCAGCGGAATGATAATGCGTGTGTTGAAGAAGTGCAGGGCGGGAGAGCCGTAAATGGGGTTTTCCCTCATAGTATGCGAAGCAATCATGGTAATAGCATCTGTCGTTGTCGCAAGCGGCTTTGCAGCCTATGCGATATACGCTGGGACATCGCTTCAGAGCAACATGATGCAAAACCTTAACGATGCTAAAACGAGCATGGACACACGCTTGGACATAGTCTACGCCTTCGTTAACCAGACAGCCAATCCAAGCCCTCTGTTTACAATATACGTGAAGAACTCAGGAAGTATCCCAATTTCAAACTTTGCCCTCATCAGCGTCTACGTCGGTGCTTACGGTCAGGCCATGGTGTACTCTTACAACTCAAACGCGAGCATAGGAAGCTTCAACATGAGTGACGCAAACGGAAACGGCGTCGTCGAGATAGGAGAATCCGCCGTCATACAGGTTTACAACGCGACAAACGTGCCCGACAGCCTTTACGAGGCAAAAGTCGTCCCGTACAGGGGAATCTCCAGTAGCTACATGTTTTCACCTCCCTAGAATGGTGATAGTCAATGGGCCTCTCAGTATCGATAGCTTCAGCAATTGTCCTGATAGGTTGGATAGCCTTCATCGGGTCCATCTCAGCCACGATGCTCACCACAATCAATGCTGTCGGGACCATGGTCAACTCCACATCAAGTGACAGCATCAAACTCGGTGTCCAACTCGCGCTTAGAATCATGTATGCAAATACCAGCTGCATCACTATCTCCGTGCAAAACACTGGCTCCAGAGACATCTTCCTGAGAAACGAGACGTTCGCGTGGAACAGCGTCATACTTACGTACAACAACACGGATTGGAAAACATACATGATAGATAACTACACAGTCTTGGCCATCAACCCTACTGGTGCCAACACATCTTTTACTTTTACGTCGCAGCAGAGCATCAAGCCTGGAGAACAAGCACTAATCGAGGTAGATCTGCCATCGGGAGCACCTCCAATTCTCATAGGCAGCATCGTCAACGTTGTCTTTGCATCTCACTACGGCGTTAGCGCCACACAAGAAATCTTGGTATCAACATACGGACAACAGACCTTAATAATTGAGGGCGGGCTAGGAATTTCAGGGCTTGGTGGATACACAACTGGCGGAGGCATCGTTTAGCCAATAACTATTTGCATGCGGGAGATAATTAAATGGATACTTGCAAATCAGTCATTTCCCCTTCTTTTTTCACTATCTTTGGTGTGTACGATAGAGATTGACCCTAAAGCCACGATACTAGCAGCCTGAAAGATTAGCAAAATATATGTGTGGATAAGACTACTCTAAGTGGGCAGAAAAGGGAATTGTCGAAGACAAAGCTATATGGGGCAGCTTGTACACTGATTCTATTTAGCATTTTCATTATTGCGTTGAACACTCAATGGGCCAAATCAGAGCCCACAACAGCGATAGAGACAAGAATCTTCGCCGACTCATACTATGTTGAATCGATGCACTACAAATTCTCCAGCATACCCTTAACCGGCGGAACCAACGTGAGAATAGTGTTCAACGCTTCAAAACCAATAGACTTCTTCTGCCAGAACTCCTGGGAGTACGGTATGAGGAACTCGACCAGTTGGGTCACGGTTTACTCGGAATGGAACAGCTCAACTTCACTCCTGAACAGAACCTATGTTATTCCGACCACAGACAGGTGGTACTTCACTTTCGTAAATTATGAGAACGACAGTAGCGTGCCCCCGATAAACATCTATGATGTAGCCTTGTATCGCATAGACACCTATGAGATTCATGTGGAAAGCGACAAGCAATCCTACACCATGGGGGAAGAGGCCTTGCTAACGGCCAGCATAAAGAATGACAGCAATCCTATGCCCGGAATAAAGGTGTCACTCCAAGTGTTCGATCCTAAAGGAGAGCCCATTAACAGTCAGAACAACGTAACAGATTCTTACGGACAAGTCACGGTTGATCTCATTTTGCCGTTCGAAGAAGGCATTTTTAAATGTGTTGCAAAGACCAGCGTTGCCGGGAATCCTATCGAAGACTCGGTCACTTTTGCAGTCTTAAGAAACTCAACGTTGCCATTCACTTTTGCCAACTATGATGATTTGTGGCACACCACGGATTTTAATATAACGCTCTTGGCCTTTGACGGTAAGAGTGGTGTGAACGAAACATACTATCGGATCAACAACGGTCCAATCCAAAACATGAGCACAAACGGTCAACCGCAGATTAACATGGAAAGCGCTAACAACACGCTGGAATACTGGAGCACAGACAATGCGGGGCACGAGGAACTTCCACACAATGTTCTGACGGGAATAAAGTTGGACAAGAATCCGCCAAGTGGCTCCATCATTATCAGCGGAAATCAGACCTACGTGAACTCAACGTCGGTGATGCTGACGCTTTCCGCAAGTGATGCTATTTCGGGTGTTGAGCAAATGCATTTCAGCAATGACAATGTGACATGGTCGGATTGGGAAACCTTCAATTCTTCAGGGAATTGGACACTCGCGTCTGGGGACGGGCCGAAAACAGTCTATGCCCAATTCAGGGACAATGCCGAATTGGTCTCTGACGTATATTCAACTACTGTGAAACTTGACACGACGGTTCCAATGATTGAAAACGTATCGCGTATGCCCGAAAACGAAGTTCAGCCCGGCCAAGGAACAAAAATCTTGGTGAACGCCACCGATGGCGGCAGCGGTGTTAAAAGTGTCATGTTGTCTTACACCCTCAACAGCAACAAAACCTGGTCTAACTCCCAAATGTCGTTCAACTCCACAACGGGTTTGTATGAGTGTGTTGTTCTTGGGCAACAAGCGAATACTCAAGTGAAGTACAGAATACTCGTGTATGACAATGCTGGAAATGAAAAAATCGGAGACAACCAAGGGCAGTACTATGTCTACACAGTCGTGCCAGAGTTTCCTCCCTTCGAAGCCGCATTGTTATTCATCGTAATGACGTTGCTTGCGGTTGGATTCCGGACAAAAGCATCGTGCAAGAAAGGGAAATTTGCAATCTGAATTCTTAATCAGTATTTGTGGTTCAGAAGGGTCAAATAGCTGTTTCGTCGAAGCTTGTGAACTGATAATCTGGATCTGAAGTCGAAGTCTGATCAGGAAAAGGAATCTAACGTGACGCGAAAAGGCGTTGAAGGCGACAAAATGAGGGAAAATTCCACTGTTCCGGCACATGTCGCTTGGCATCATGACTTCGGATTCGCGATGAGTTGGACAGTATTAGAGGGCGTTCAGCCGTGAATGTGATATCATTAGGTATAAAGGATCTTGACAAGAGTCTAGGCGGAGGCTTTCCGTATCCATGCCTAGCGTCGATTGAGGGAGATTTTGGCTCTGGAAAAACTGCGCTTACCCAGCAGATAGTCTACTCTGCATTGAAAGCAGGCTTCAGGATTTGCGTGATAACGAGTGAAACGACGGTTAAAGAGTACCTTGCCATGATGAAATCCATAAAGATAGATGCGTATCCGTACTATGTGAGTGCAAAGCTGGACGTGTTCGCATTACACGTCGAAGGAGGCAAATGGAGCCAGTTTCTGTCATCAATGTTTTTCAAGGTTACCAGAAACTTTCTGGAGATGTACAAGAAACGATACGACTTCATTGTCATCGACAGCCTTAGCATGCTGGCAGCGGACACTCCGCCGCACGTGTTTCTAACTTTCGTCACGAGAATGAAGAACCTAGTTTCGATTGGGAAAACAATAATCCTGACCTTCCACCCCAATTTTCTACCAGAGAATTCTAGCATGAAACTCAAAGCCTCATCAGACGTCTACCTCCGCATTTCGAACGCTAAAGTCGCAGGTGTTCAGGTAAAAGTGCTAAAAATAGTCAAACTGTGGGGGACCAGCGGTGACAGAAAAGAATCAGTGAGTTTGGAAGTCAACCCACACCTCGGCCTGAGAGTACTGCCTCTTGGTGGTGTAAAGGTCTAAATGAAACTCCCTTTCTCCACCCCAAAGGCTAAGCCCAATCAAAACGCAAGCCAAAATACAGTCCAAGTCCCCAAGAGTGAAGAGAAAAAGAAGAGTGAAAAGGCAAAGTTTGTCAGTCTGTACGACCTGGAACTACCGAAGACTCTTGAAGAGGCCTACGAGAAGTATCCGTACTTGAAGTCGTACGTCGAGGCTGCAGGCATCACGCCAGAATATGTTATCGACCCGAGCATGGTCGGAACCGGTACTGATTTGATGTCTGCTGCGTTTGTTTTGGATATCGTCTACCCAATTGGACTGGGCGCGTTCATTAACATAAAGTTTGGAGGAGAATACGGTAAATACAATGTCATCGAACCTGAAAAACCTCCCAGAAAAATTCTCGAACAAGTTGACGACGTAATCGCAAAGGCAATAACAGAAAAGACAATAGTTGCCGAAGGCGCAAAGGAAAAGGAAAGAGTCATAGAGAAACTGTTCAAGGAAGCGGTCAAGAAGAAAACACTGAAGTTACCTCCAGGTAAACAAAGGAGTGTTCTGTACCACTTTCTAAGAGAGAAGGTAGGTCACGGCGTACTTGACGATTTCCTTGCGGATCCGTGGCTTGAAGACATAAGTGTGCCAGGAGCGGGCCACATATACGTTTATCACAAGTTCTTCGGCGCGCTTGAAAGTAACACCGAAATCTCTCTAGAAGATGGGGAAAGCCTGTTGAGAGGACTGGCTGAAAGACACGGCAAAGTTCTAAGCTACACTAACCCCATTCTGGACGTACACTTGGAAGATGGGTCCAGGTTCAACATCGTTTTTGGCGAGGACATAAGCATCAAAGGGAGCAATTTCACCATACGAAAGTTTCCAAAAGAACCAATCTCGGTGGCGCATTGTATAAAATGGAGAACCATGTCAGCTGAACTGGCAGCTTACATGTGGATTCTTCTGGAGGTGGGAATCTCATTTTTCATGTGCGGAGAAACCGCGTCAGGAAAGACAACAAGTCTGAACGCTTTCGTAGGGCTCATAAGGCCAGATGCAAAAATTGTGAGCATTGAAGAAACGCCTGAAGTGAACTTGGCTCACAGGAACTGGGTGAGAGAAGTCACTCGACTGCATACCGGAAGCAAAGTGACCATGTTTGACCTTTTGAAGGCGGCTCTGAGACAGAGGCCTGATCAGATAATCGTGGGAGAAATTAGGGGTGAGGAAGGCCAGATAGCGTTCCAAGCTATCGAAACTGGTCACCCAGTAGTGTCTACAATACACGCTGGAGATCTACAGACGCTTTTTCAAAGGTTGACTTCATCTCCTATAGACGTTCCAAAATCCCACATGAGCGGTTTGAACATTGCTATTTTTCAGAATAGGATCAAGAGGGGGCTTAAACTGGTTAGAAGGGTAACTTCTGTTAACGAGATCATAAACTACGATCAAGAGGAAGGTCAGCTTAACTTCTTGCCTATCTTCACTTTTGATTCAGACGAAGACTTGTTGCGCTTTTCAGGCACAAGTTTCCTTATGGAAGCAAAAATTCTTCCTTACAGAGGCTGGCCCGCAGAGAGGCTTCCAGAGCTGTACGAGGAACTTAAAATGCGTGCCGAGATTCTGACAGGCTTGGCTGACAAGCATCCGAGATTCAAGGACGTGTGGAATACGGTAATAGAAGTTGAGAGTACCGGTGTGGAAGAAGTGTATAGGAAAGTCAAGGAGGGGCAATTCACATGGCTATCAGATTAGGCTCGTTGAAAAAAAAGATATGGTTGATTCTGGTTCTTGACGTCCTAGTGTCGCTGTACCTGTTCACCACGAGCAATCTTGTAGGCCTTATCGGAGTAAATGCAATAGCTGGTATGATCGTATTTCTGCTGTTCTTCATAAAAAAGAAGATTCCCGCGAAAATTGACGAGCAGCTTGTCTCAATGCTTATTCATATGTATTCAATTTCTCACGGAGAAATTACGCCGGATGACCTTGTCAAAACCATTGCGGAAACAAAGGACTATGGTTACTACAGTGAAATTTTCGACAAAATCCGCACACTAGCAAAGGAATACGGTTACGGAGTCACCAAGGCTATGGCTGAAATGGCGAATACAACTAAGCCGCCATTCAAAGATGTCTTGATCAGGTGTCAACAAGCTTTTTCGTCGACACGCCCCAAAAGTTATCTGGAGTTAGAGTCGTCAACGATGATTGAAGAGTATTCTGGTTACTATGAAAGGGCAATAAAGTCTATTGACATGCTTGGCGGTGTCTACAGCACGCTCTCGAGCGTTTCAGTATTCCTAATCATGATATTAGACATACTCGTAGTTTTCACCAACGCGCCCAGCATGGTCTATTTCGGATACTTTGTGGCGGCAATATGTATTATATCGATGTATCTCGGCCTCAGAGCTGTTGTGCCTAAGGATGTTCTTGTCCACATTGACAAGGATTTGCAGCCTAAAATGTACACACGCTTCAGAGTAGCTCTGCCGATTGCACTTGCGTGCATAGTACCCGCAGTGCTGGTTAGCATAATATTTGGCTACCCTTACGGCTTTCTCGTATGCGGCTTTGCGTTTCTGCTCCCGGGATTCTTTGCTTACAGATTTGAAAAATTTGTCATTAAAGTCAATGAAAGCTATCCTACGCTTATCAAGGGTCTAGGCGAAAACATGTCATCGTCATCAAGTCTGCAGAATGCTCTTTCCTACGTCCTGTACTTGGAGCTTGGTCGTCTCAAAGACCTGTTGAAGCGCGCTTATGCAAGAGTAAAGATTGGTGTTGACAACGCCAGGACCTTGAGCATGCTGTCTTCAGAAGCTGCGTCGTACTCTGTTTATATGACGAATAAGATGTTCTTGGACGCGTTTAACTACGGTGCCGATCTGTTGGAAGTGGGCAAAATCTTGGGCAACAATTGTGTGAAGAATATGGAGTTTAGGAAGAAACGAGAGGCAATTGCGGCGAGCATAGAAGCCACAACATACCTTCTTCAACCCATCACGGTCGCTCTTCTAACCGTCCTAACCTTCATGACCAAGTTCTTCTCCCAGACCCTAGCGTCGGTACCTTACTTCACATTCGGGACGATACCGATCGGCGTAATCAACATGGGAAACGTTTTCATAATCCTGCTCACAACCATTCTCAATGCGCTTACTCTGAAGGAAGCTCGTGGCGGGTTCTGGGGCACCAGTTTCATGTACGCTGGAATCCTGCTTCTTATGAGCGGTGCAGCGTGGATCGGTGCTCAAACACTCATGAACCTAACCTTCGGCGGAGCCTTTGGAAATCTCCAGCAAATACTGACACCGCCATAAGCGCGACTGAGATTGCATTGGCAGAAACAAACCGGCGCCGAGGCTCGCTAGCGTAAGACCTGCTTCAACTGTGAAGCAAGTGTCCGAGCTTGCAAAAGGTAATACTCAGCCATTCTTTTTCGGTAGTATTCATGCTCCGAGAAATCTGCATACCGTCCGAGAAATCTTTCGGTTGCATCTAGGCATCTTTGGGTCAGTTGTTCATCTTTGGAAGAGATGTTCTCCCAGTACAAATCAAGGAGCTTGCAAGCGTTCTCAAACGCTGGTTCTCTCTGATTGATCTCCAAGAATAGTCTTTCAGCCTCGTTTCGAAACTCCATGGTTGTAGAGGGTTCGTTGGATTTGTCGGCCTTGTAGGAGTAGTAGTGGGCACGCACTTCTTTGTAATATTTGGTTTCTGAGAATTCGCTGTATTCGTCGAAGAGCTCCTCCGCCCATTTTTCATACATCTCCATCATATTCTCACTCTTGTAAGTTAAAACGCCTCGAGATGCATTGAAAAGTGCTCTGTTCCTTTGCTTCAATGCCAAGAACATTTCTTCTGCTTCTGCATAGGATGCTCTCGCATCCTCAAATCTGTGTCCTTCGTCGTATTTGTAACCTTTCCATTGTCGGTAGTAGGCAAGATTTTCTATGAAATTTTCATGCATAGAAAAATCTGCGTATTTATGAGCATACTCCTCCACAGCTTCAAAGTACTCTTGCAAGGCCATTTTTTCTTCAAAAAGGTACGTTCTAATGCGGAAGCATGCATTCTTAAATGCATCTTCATTTTCGTTTAATCTCTGGTACATTTCTTCAGCCTGTCGGAAGAACTCTCTGGCCTTGAGCAAATCCCCGCTTTCCAAGTATTCTTTTCCCCTTATCGAAAAATAGTCGGCGCGACGTGGTTCGTGTGTAATCTCCTTCCGAGTCCATCTCTCTCGTGCATGTGATCGATCAGCGGAGATTTGGCGTCCCAAAGTGTCTGATTCCCATCTCCACTCGCCTACACCTGATGCATCATCTTCGAAACGCTTTTTGTCCTCAGTCGATTTTGTGTCGATTGCGTCACGCTCTGCGACTTGCTTGAAAACCAAACCTACGCAATTACTCGAGAACGGAAAAGCTGTGGCAGAAAGACTGTTCTCCTGACCGTGCCCAGTTCGGCGTTGAAACCTTCCCAGATTCTTTGCCCTTCCTGAGCGAATTACCTCCACAATGGTATTTTGGACGTCGGTCCCGGAAATCTCGGGGTACACTTCGATAATAGTTTTCATGATCGTGTACTCTGCATTCACTCCAGTTGTTCTTGCTCCACTAGCGTTAATGGCGATAAGCCTGAGCGAACTTGGATGATTAATATCTTCAAGATGAAAGACGGCCACAGGACTCTGCATATTGCTGATGATCTCCGAATACAGTCTCCCACACGCACGCTCGAGCTGTTCCGAAAATGTTAGCTCATCAAACTCTATCCTTCTGAAAGGCCATCCATTCTTTTCATAAAGTCGTTTCAGTATTAAGATCTTGATATCATCAGCGCCTGCCCCAAAAACTTTTTCAATGACTCTTGTGAACGCTCCGATATTGCGGGGAATTTCATACTTTGGGACGCCGAGGCTTTCCAATTGAGCATAAGTCACTTTCTTCAGGTTTTCTTCCATTGAAGATAATGCTTCATCGATGGAATCAAGTAGGAGTCTTTCGTAATCCTTGGCCGGCAACGATAGACGTCCCCGAGACAGATTGAATAGGAATTGATCTAGCTGATGTTCGCATAAAACGGTTATGAATTATAGATAGGAATTGAGGTTTCTGGTTGTACGAAGTTGAAGGATGATAATAGCAGAGCGCGTGCGTTTTTATTCGGGTTTCATGGTGCAGGCAGAGTTTTTGGCTCCATATCTGTCCTTGATCGCCATAGGTACTGGTCTTCCTCAAACGCGGCAGAAACGTGCAAAACGGAATTATGACCATTTTAGACCATTTCAGGAACACACATGCGCGCCGTGGAGTTTGTTCAGGAACTAATGAGGCGCGGAAGGGACTCAGCATTGATTAAAAAGCCCTCAGAGTCCGTATTTGAGTAGATAACTTGAGTTTAACACAGTTAGTGCAAACCTTCACATACACCTTCTCACTAGGAAAACCTATTTCGCATGGGACTATTTCTGCTCCGCACTTGGGGCACTTCACTTGTGACATTTTTCTTCCTCAGATATTTTTTTCGTCTTCATTTCTTCAAGAACTCTATAAACTATCTCAAAGTCTTCCTCAGTTATTACTCTGGTTTGATTAATCAATTTCAAACGGACACTTAAACGGTATTTCGAGCGGCAGAATGTTACCAAAAAGAAAAAGGGTGTAGCGCGCATGCTTGTTCCGAAATTGGCCTAAAATGGTTCTTATTCGGGTTTCATGGTTTAGGCAGGGTTTTTGGCTCCATATCTGTCCTTGATCTTCACAGGTACTTGTTTTCCTCGAACCCGGCAGAAACGTGCAAAATGGAATCATGACCATTTTTGACCATTTTAGGAACACGCATGCGCACTATTGAGATCGATCGAAATAAATGATGAAAGCGTGTGTTCCTGCAAATAGGTTTATTCGAAAATTACCTTTAGGAAGTCTACTTTTCCGAGGTGTTTGGGGTCGTTTGAGTAAGCTTCGCAAGCTCCTATTCTTGTCATTATGGCGATGTTGATCCCGTCATTGAAGTCCACACCGTGGAGGCGCATGTTGTTGGCTCCTAGAAGGAGATCGTCTTGGTCGAATCCTATTACTTCTAGGTTTTTGTAAGACAGGATTTTTTCAAGGGTCGGCTTGACGTCGTTCTGCTTGCCCATGGCCTCTAATACCCATACAATCTCACACAAGACCAGTGTGGATGTTACGGTTCTCTCGCCTTGTTCTATGCGCTCAAGGATTTGTCTGGCTGTTTCGCCGAATTGAGGATGGTTTGTGGCGCTGTAGATGAATATGTTTGTGTCCACGAACCGTTTCATTTTAACTCCTCGATCAGCTTCTTCCTGATGTGTGTTCTGGCTGTTTCTTTTGGTTCTTCGATCGGGAGCTCCACCTTTACACTGTCGTGCAAGGCTTCTGTTGGTTTTCCATATGTTGTAACTGGGAGAAGAATTATTTGGCCTCTGTAATCTCTGATAATCAGTCTCGAACCTTCCTTTACTCTGTATTTGTCTCGAAGCTCCTTAGGGAGAACTATGCGACCGTACTTTCCAATTTTGACAGATATGCTCATCACCGACATATAGGATGTAAAATGGCAAATAAAAGTCTTTTGCCAAAAAATCGAAGTAATGTCAAGAGGGCGCACCCATCGTTTAATCAAGGAATTTTTCTGCGCGATCGATCGACAACAGGCAAGCTATTTTCATAAGCTATTGTCTGCGCCCAAAGGTCACCTGCAAGTTTTGATACTGCATATGTACTTCTAGGTTTCAAAGGGTGCAGCTCATCCATGAGAGTATACATGGCTGATCCGTAGACTTCGCTGCTGCTTATGTGCACTATTCTTTTGACTCGGTTGTTCAAGCTTGCCTTAGAGACGTCTAGGCTTCCCAACGCGTTTGTCTTGGCGACACTTCTTGTGTAATTGTAGCTTACTGGAATGAATGCTTGTGCGGGCTTTTGGGAAGTCACTTGCGTCCTGAAAAGGTTTGGTAACATGCCTCTCGCCCATAAAGTCTCCTTAAAAAGGATGCTGCAGAAAGGAACCCGCGTTCAAGTACCTAAACTGATCCGCTGGCAGTTGAAAATAGACTCAGAGCAGGTTTGAAGGTTATTTTTCCTTTATTAGCTTTAAGAATTCCTCTTTTCTTAAGCCTGCCTCTGCGATGATTTCCATCAATAATCCTCTTTTTATCTCCTTGTCCTTTGGAACTGGCACTACGCATTCGTTTTGAGGAGGATTAGATGGCTTCCTTTTTGTCGGGTAACTTGGAAACCGGCTTTTGTGAGGGCTTTCACAACTTCACGCCACGAGAGCAGAGGGAGCTTCGACAACTACTTCAGCCTTCTCGCCTTTGGCCTTTCGACCTAGAAGTTTTGTTTTAACTTCCAAGTAGCCTTCTATGGCTTCTTTTATGTTTTTCAAGGCTTCTTCTCTTGTTTCGCCTTGAGTGGCTACTGGAAGCTCTACACATTTGATTATGAAGCCGCCTTCCTCTGCAGGTTCCAAGAAAACCGTGAACTTACGAGTAACCATGAAACCGCCAACAACATAACACTTGTGACAGTCATATGAAACTATCTGTAACAAAGCCTGATAACAGCAATAGCGGTTTGAGAGCGCCAAAAAAAGAGGATTATGTCACCTCAAGAGTGAAAGCGTGCATGCGTGTTCCTAAATTGGCAAAAAATGGTTTTTATTCTTCTTTTGAGTTTTGGGAACGCTGGTGAGCTTCTGCTAGTTCCCTGTTTTTTCTGTGGCAACCGGCCTGTCTGGAATTTGAGAGACGGAATCATGAACCATTTTTGATCGATCGATCTATCCGCAGAGGACATATAAAGTCTGGTTGCATATGCCCTTCTGATCGATCGAATCGATCGATCGAATGTAAATTTGGCTGTTATTCCTGACGATTGGGAAAACTACAAAAGCCAAGGTAGTCTTGCACATGGTAGGGGCCCGCAAATTATCTTCGTAGATTCCAGCGTTGTCCGAACAACTGGAAAGCCAAGTATCCGCATTGACCCTCACACAAGTGCAGACACGAATTTTGCGCGGGAATGTGACGGCAAATGGTATCCTGTCAAGCCAGGAGACCATATCGTTGCCAAATGCTGGATAAGAACCTTAACCGGCCCTTCTACAAGTGGTTATCCTCAGTGTGGAAGACGCATCGGAATAGATTTTTATGCGAGTACAATTCTTCCAGCGAGAACCTTTTGGGACACGTATTATAACTATGATTATGGTAAAAGCTACGTCCACGATTCTAACGGCCGTGCTTGGCAGCAGAGAGTGCTAGATTTTATTGTTCCTGCAACTGTAGGCGACTCAAGCGGTAATCCTCAAGTGCCCACTTCATTTGTTCTATGGATGCAAGCTGGACCGTATGATTCCACCAGACTTCGGTATGGTTTGCCGATGCTGAACTCTACATTAATCCGAAATGAGGATTTTGAGTGGTAGACTTCACATTTCCAACCCCGCATAAAGCTGGCACTATAGTTAGCCTGACTTTAAGTGCTCCCCCGACTTCGAATGTGAATTTTGGCTGTTATTCCGGACAATTGGGGTTATGCACAATATCCAAACATCCATCTAGACTCTAGCGTTGTACGTACATCAGGAAAGCTAAGCATCAGGCTTGAACCTCACACCAGCGCGGATACCAACTATGCTTGTGAATGCGATGGCACATGGTTGGCCTGCAAGCTTGGCGACCACATTGTAGCGAAGCTCTGGATAAAAACGAGTGCGGGAACCGCGGCAGAACAAGCTGATGTTTAGCGGTGCTCGTTTGGGTCTTGATTGGTATGCTCCGAGCAGCAATCATCCTGGCAATATCTGCATAGTTGGTCCCCGATCGATCGATGTCTACAGCACCATCCCGGGGAAAAGCGGGTCGTGCCACCTTTTTTAAAGGTGTTTTGAGGAACATATCAAGGTTATTAAAACCTGAAAGAAACGTGAGCCAATTAATATTGAATTTTCCCCGTCTCTAATTCGTGATCGATCGACCTTTGATAGAATGTCCTTGAGGCGACTGTGCCATCTCCTCTTTCAGTTTTTCTAAGGCTTCATGTATTTTCAGCGGTTTGTGTCTGAGCGTATGTTTTGCTTTGTCAACGTCCAAAGAGGAATCTTTTGGCCTTTTGGCAACCCATGAAATCTCTTTAGAGGAAACAGGTGTCATCAATGTTGGGTCCAAGTTGAAGGTTTGAGCGAGGAGGTCTGCGAATTCGTGTCTGTCTAGGCGTGTGGCTCCAGCCAGGTGAAAGATTCCGGTTAACCGTCGTTCCAGGACCTCGAGAATCATATTCGCCAAGCTCGTGTTTAGCGTGGGTGAAATTCTCTGATCAGTCACAATCTTCACTTTTTCTCTTCTCTCAAGGTTGTTCAGTAGCCATAGGGCGAAGTTTATCTTTCCAGTTGCTGGAGTTGATCCGTATATGACGCTCGGTCTAACAATGCAACATCCGTCTGTTGAGTTTTTGACGGCTTCTTCGCCTTTCAGTTTAGTAGTTCCATAGTAGTTGATTGGTGCAGGTCTGTCTGTTTCTTTGTACATTCCTTTTTCCCCGTCGAAGACGTAGTCTGTCGACACGTACACGAGAAAAGCTTGATGATCTTTGCATAGCCTTGCTATGTTTTCTGTTCCTTTCACGTTTATTCTCCAGGCGAGTTCTTTTTCTAGTTCGCATTTGTCTACGTCAGTTAATGCTGCCGCGTGCACCACGGCTTCAGGCTTCGTATGTGCGAATACATCTCTCAGAGCGTTTGCATTCGAGGCATCACATTGGATGGCTGTTCCGTGGGAAGGCTTATGCCGGAGGTACACAGCGTAGACTTCATGATCTTTTCTTGTGGCTAGTTCGCATAGTTTTGAGCCAAGCAGGCCGCTCGCACCTGTGACTAAAAGTTTCAATGCGTATCCCTTAGTTTCCAGGGTGTAGGATGAAGAATCTTGTGGGTTGCCAGGGGTTTCCACCACCATTCATTGCGCTGGTACCAGTCGACGGTTGCTTCTAGTGCTTCTTCGAAGGGCGTTTTTGGTTTCCAGCCTAGTTTGGACCTGATTTTAGACGAGTCTAGGCTGTATCTTATGTCGTGTCCTGGGCGGTCTTCCACAAAGGTTATTGAATCTTCGGACTTGTTTAGTAGGTTGAGTATTTTGGTTGCAATCTGGGTGTTAGACAGTTCGTTTCCGGCTGAGATGTTGTAGATTTCACCTGGTTTTCCTCTTTCCAAGACGAAATCGATGGCTTCACAGTGGTCTTGAACATAAATCCAATCTCGGATGTTCTTTCCTGAACCGTAGATCGGAATTGACAAGTTCTTTAGGGCCCTGATTATGGTTTTGGGAATCAGCTTTTCAGGGAATTGGTATGGTCCATAGTTGTTTGTGCATCTTGTAACGGTTACGTCCAGGCTGTATGTTTTGTAATAGGCTAACGCGAAGTGGTCTGAGGCTGCTTTGGACGCTGAATAGGGATTGGATGGTTTGAGCATGTCGGTTTCTTTGAAGGCTCCTTCCTTGATTTCGCCGTAAACCTCGTCTGTGGACACTTGGACAAATCTGGCGGTGTGGTTGTTTTTTCTGATGTCTTCCAGAATGGTGAACGTCCCGAGAGTATTGTTTTGGATGAATGCTGCGGGCTCAGCGATGCTTCTGTCCACATGTGTTTCGGCCGCAATGTTTACTACTACATCTACCTGCTTGATCGTTCTGCTTACGAGTTGAGAATCGCAAATGTCTCCTTTGATGAAGTTGTATCGGTCTTCATTCTCTAGATCCTGAAGGTTTGCTGGGTTAGCGCCGATTCCGATTTTGTCAATGTTTACTATTTCACAGTCTGAATGTTTCGTGATCATGTGTCGGCAGAAGTTGCTTCCTACGAACCCTAATCCGCCTGTGACCAGGATTTTCATGCATGGTTCACTTGTCCGGTGGGCAGTTCCAGTCCCACGGTTTACCTGCCCTTGAGTCGTCTACTTTGCCGTTTATGGACTTTGGGATTATTGTCTTGTCGTTCCACGGCCTCCGCTCTTCATCGGGATTTTGATAGTCATAAAGCTTGGTGGTGAAGTAGAGAAGGAAGGCTGTTTCGTTCCCTACAGCCTTAAAACCATGCCAATATTGTCCTGGGACTCTCACGATTTGCAGGTCTTGTCCTGTCGATGTTATTTCACTCAGTTCTTTCGTCTCTTCATCGAATGCGCAGATTTTTGCAGAGCCCTTCAAGGCTATCATGTAGTCCGTTTGTGCTCTTTGATGTCTGTGCCAGGCTCTGATGATGCCTGGATAGGTTACGGAGAAGTTGGCTTGTATGAATCGGTCTTCGTTTAGGATGTCTTTCCAGTCTCCTCTCATGAGTTCTGTGAATGAGCCTCTCTCGTCGTTGAATCTCTTTAATGGTCTGATTACCATTCCTTTCAACATGTTCCTTCACTCTAGAGTTCGATGTACGTTCTTTCGCCCAAGATGAATCTTTTTCCGCGTGGCGTGGTGTCGCTGGAGGTTATCGTTGAGTATGGAGCAATCAGGCTGTCCGCGATTCGGTCTTTTACGTTTATGATGCAGTTGTCCATTATGATCGAGTTTTCGGTTTCGCCTTTTTTGATGGTGCAGTGGTTTCCTATGCTTGTGTACGGGCCTATGTACACGTTCGCTTCTATTGTTGTGTTTTCTCCTATTATGGCTGGGCCTCTGATTAGGGCGGTCTCTCTCACAGTGGAGTTTTTGCCCACGGAGACTCTGCCTTGAATTGACTCGTTCTTTTCGATTTTTCCTTTCAGTTCAGGTTCTAGCTCGTCTAAGACTAGTCGGTTAGCTTCTAAGATGTCTTCCGGCGTGCCTGTGTCTTTCCACCAGCCTTTGACAATTTCGTACCCTATATTGTAACGTTTTTCTAGTAGCAGCTGGATTGCGTCTGTTATTTCCAGTTCTCCACGCCGTGAAGGCTTAAGCTCTTTTATCATTTCGAAGATTATGGGTTTGAAGAAGTATATGCCGGTTAGAGCATAGCTGCTGGGGGGAGTTTTGGGTTTTTCTATGAATTGTACAAGCCTATTGTTCTTGTCGAATTTCACAACACCGAACTTTTCCGGATTCTTCACGTTGCATAGAAGCACCATTGTATCATAGTCCGAAACTGCAAATTTCTTCACGAAGCCATTGATACCTCCTCTTATTAGGTTGTCTCCCAAGTAGACGACAAAAGGTTGGTTGCCTACATAGTCTTCGCATAAGCTTACAGCATGTGCAATTCCTTTCGGCTCGCCCTGTTGCAAGTATTGAATGTTCACGCTGAACTTCTGGCCGTTCCCGTATACCTGTCTTACTCTTTCCGAGTAGAGGTTACCCAATACTATGGCTATCTCAGCTATGCCTGAATCTCTGAGATCTTCTAACACGTATTGTGATACAGGCTTGTTTGCCACAGGGATCAGTTGCTTTGGGCCTGTGTGGGTTAAGGGTCGGAGCTTTGTTCCAGAACCTCCATGGAGAATGACACCCTTCAAAGTCAAGACCCCACTCATCATTTTTAGGTTTGTCATAATTAAGTCTTTTTTTCGATCGATCGTCGATCTAGGCTTGTAGCCTCGAGCGCTATAGACCCCGGTTCAAATCCGGGCAGCCCCACCAACACGACGCTCGGTTACTCGGTTGAGTCTTGGGTTGTCTTCTGAACTTTCAATGAGTGTTCAGTTGTGGCGCTCTACTTGAGAGCTGTTGCAAAACTACGCGTCGTGTGACAACTGTTGCTAGGAAAGGCAGGCTCGTGACAGGATGGTGTCACTTGCCTGATTTTTTGCTTGCTGATTTGGTCTGTGCGGCTTTTTCTGCGATGTTCAGGGGGAGGTTGATTATTCTTGATATGAGGCCGAGGCCGGAAAACATGGTTCTAAGGTTGTTTATGTCGTTTAGGCTGACTGCGCCGATTATGGGTGCGCCTGATACGTAGACGGTCAGGAAGATTGTTAGACCGATTATGAGTTTTATCCAGTTGGCCGTGTTCAGAAGTGTCGTGGGCAGGTACGCGGTGAGGGCTGCGATCGCTGAGGCTGCGAGGATTCTGGCCGAGGATTGGAAGTTGGCTCTGACTTGGTAGTGTTTCCATATCCAGTAGAGAACCCAGAGCGTGCTGGGGACTCCGGCGAGGACGTTGGCGATTATGAGTCCTGTTATTCCAAGCGTGGGGATTAGGAGGAGGCCTTGGGGAATTCCGATGGCGATTGTTATTATGCTCTGTTTCATGATCATTCTTGTTTCTCCCAGGCCTGATAGAAAGCTGCCTGAGCTTAGGCTTCCCACGAGCGCGAACAGCGCGCCTATGGCGTATATGGTGAGGAAGAAGGGTCCGTACACGTATTTTTCTCCGTACAACGTGCCTATCATCGGGCCCGATAATGCCATCAGGATCATCGTTGCTGGTATTACAAGTATTGAAGTGTACTTGACTGAGGATGCGAAGACGGTTTCCATGAGGTCATGCTCGTTTTGCGGGTCCAGCTTTGAAAACGCTGGGAACAGCACCGTCGTTATTGGGGTGGTGAAGAAGGTTAGAAGGACGGTGAAGTTGACTGCTGTCAGATAATTTCCGTACATAGTATTGCTGGTGAAAGACACGATCATAAAAGCGTAGATTTGGGCCAAGATGCCTCCTAAAGTGTAGCTTACTTGAAGCGGCACTCCGTATTCCAGCATTATTCTGAGCGTCTTGGTTGTACTGTAGTTTTTTACTCGCTTTTTTCTGAGAGGTCTGATCAGAATGAGGTAGAAGGTTGTTAGGCCAATTATTGCTGCAGCTATGAAAGACATGGTGTAGCCGATGACTGCTCCCAAGACGCTGTATCCCAGGAACACGAGCACTGGGCCTACGGCGGTTTTTACGATGGCTTGGCAGATGAGCGTGAAGCTGTTGAGTTCCATTCTTTCGAAGCCCACGAAGCCAGATTGGGAAGCTGCGAGGAGCGATCCAGAGATTATCGAGATCGAGATTATCCCTATGTAGGATGCGGATTCCGGCCTGTGAAAGACTGTTGAGGCGATGAAGCCGGCTGAGAATAAGGAGAGGAACGACAGGGCGAGGCCACTTACAACTTCGAAGACGAGCCCTGCCACGATGAAGTCGTATATTTCTTCTTCTTTGTGTGAAACTCTGAGGGTGGCGATATACCTAGTCATGGCGGAGTTAATGCCCCAGTCTCTGAATAGGTTAATCATCGTGGACGGGATGAACACGATCCCGTACAGCCCATACTCGTCAGTCGTGAGGAGTCTGCCTAGGATTATTGCTCCCACTGCCATTATTACGGTGGACGTGGCTACGCCTACGAGTAGCTGGAGGCTTCCAGCGGCTGATGTCCTGCCCATCTTCAGCGCTTTTTCCATTATTGTCTGGTCCTTTCATGTTTGTTCAAGAAGTGGACATATTTAACGGTTTTATGATTTGATTGCTTGCGTGGGTATGAGAAGAGTTAGTCGGTGATTGGCAGGTGTACGAGCGTGCTTATGCCGGTAAGACAGTGTATTTTAGGACTCGGCAAGAAACCATGCCGACAGAATTCAGGCATGTAGATCAAGGAATAGTGGTCAACGTTATTCCCGTTCATAGTATGGGGCAGGTCTCCCATCTTGTCCCAGTTCTGGGTCGGCCAATTGAAGTCACTTCAGTAGTTGCCGCCTGAAGGGCGGCCTTTATCCCAAGAGTTATTGCAGCTTTAGTGGGCAAATACGATTGAAACTCTGCGTTGTTCATGGAACTGCTGTGGTAGATCCTGTTGTTGTTAGATTGATCTGGCGAAATGTCTCGGAGATTGTTGCCGACGTTGTTCTCGATCACGTTTTTGTTGTTGGATGCGGTCAGCATGTTGTCGGCTTGCAAAGGTGTGCCCAGTTCAGGTCCAATGTAAGTTTCTGATGCAACTACATTGTCAACATATTCATCTACAGTCAAAGTACCAGCAGTATAATCGCCAAGCTGAAGTTCACTTAGAAGATGAAGTGAATTGCCAATTCCTGTTACTTCTATTATTTTTATTCCGTTTACATACAAATCAACAATACCCGTTCCAGCACCTGTTGTAGCCATAACTTCGACGCAGTACCAAGTGTTTGTGGCAACTGATTCTCCGGTAGTGTCCAATGCTCGAAGACCGCCAGTATCGGTTTGGTAGTTGAGTCCCCATTTCAATGTTCCAGCATCATTCATTATGACTGCACATGAAACATCGCATCCCTTTACATCCATAAGGCTTGGACCTATTAACAACCCGTCACCTGAAGTAGTTGGAGTTGCTGAAAACCGAACGTATATTCTGCAATAAAGAGTAGGATACGTCTTACCAAAGTCTTTTACGACAATAGAACCACCTGCTCCAGAAGACAGAGAGAATTCAGCAGAATATGTACCAGCATATTTAATTGCACTCTGAACAATAGGAACAGAACCGACACCACTAGCATGTGTAACCCAAGAATCAAGTGTTCCACTTTCAAAACCGTCCTTGAGTATGGTCACCATTGTTCTTCCATATTCTCTGGCGACTATGGACATGTCTACAATGTTGACTATCCCATTTCCATCCAAGTCTGCTATTGGGTTCCAACGGGCGTCTCCCTTTTTGCAGTTGAAAGCCTTGGCTACAATGCTAATATCTTGAATGTTTACAGTTCCGTCACCGTTCAGATCTGGGAATCTCCAGTACACGAGCTTTTGCGGGAGATATACGTTCATTTGGCTCTCATTCATCGTGGTTCGGAAGCCCGCCTTCTTCAGTTCGTTCATCGACCTTTCAAGATAGTTGTGGAACGATTCAGACAATGGGCTCGTTACAGGTGCATAGTCGGGGTCTAGCGATGAATATGAGGTGTATCCTTTGGCTTGGGCTGTTGGTACGAGAATGTGCTTGGCTGCCCAATAATCCAAAGCAACTGGGTCTTGGCTTGCACCGATCACGTTCGTGTAACTGGCAGTTGCGTAGGTTGTGTCTGGTCCACAAGGAGGTGAACCGCTTTCCACCGGGTTTGCGTTGACATAGATGCAGTCAAGTATGTTCAGAGTTGGAAACTTCGTCTCAGCCATCACCGTCCCCATCGCTCCAGCCCCTATCAAGCCATGTCCATTCGAGAAACCTGCGACGTTTGAGAGAACGCCCATGTAGTGTTTGATGCAGCCGCTGACACCGTAGCTTTCGTGTGATTTGAGGACGGGAACGTTTATGAGCTTCAGCCTTCCAGAATCGTAGTTGCTGCCCGTCCAGATTCCGTTCTTGAGGCTGATGTAGGTCCCATACTTTGTTCTGAACTTCGGATACGAAACCTGTATCCATGTATCGGGGTCTGTGGTGGAGCTGACAACATAGCCATCTCTGTTGTCGCCTTGACTGTATTCGTTGACTTGAATCTTGCGTACTATGTCCCACAGCCAACTCGAAACCTTGTAAGCTGGAAAAGAATTGGCTACATTATACATTGATTGGGATTGGTTGTAAGCGTTAGCGGGCGTGTACCATTGGCTCTGGTCGGTTCTGTCCGTCCATTGTCCGTTGTCAGCGATGACCACTTCTCCAGTGAAACCTTCCGGATGATTCACTATCTCGTTGACTATGCTCTTGACGAGGTCTATGTTTGTTCCGCCCCTCTGATTCCATTCAGAGTTCACTTTGATTATTACAACGTCATTCTTGCCGATGAGTCCAGACGGCTGATTAGCTGTCTTGAAGAAAAATAGCCCATGGTCAGTCATCAGCTGCAACAGCGATGAGACGGCACCGTTCATGATACCATCAGCGCCTGACGCGTTTTCAACGAAGAACAGATTTGACGAATTGGTCGTTGAGACCGCCGTATGCGGTTGCAGATCTAGCGGAACGGGAACAAAACTGCTTTCGATGGGAACGTAGTTGCCGGTAAATGCAACGGATCCAAAGGCAAGCAACAAGGAACAGACCAGCAATACCGTTGTGGTCACGCGACTGTTCAGGGCGTGGAGCAACGCTGTTTTGAATCTTCCAAAATCTAGCAAAGGTGCAAACAAGACCAACAGGAAAATATTGATGTTGGCCACCGCCGCCTTCTGGCAAGGGTAGGTGATTCTTGAAGGCTTGCTGCCTGTTCTTATGACGAGCCAAATGAGACTCACTGCGGCTAGGCATCCCATTTTCCAAAAAGATTTCTTTGCTTTCACATGCTTCTTCAAAGCGTCCCCCATTCTCCATCTGAAAAATGCCAGATGGGGAAGATAAAGGTTGTTCCAAATCTCTTCTCTCAAGAAGTCGTCTGCATCTGAGACGTTTTTTACGGCAAGATCTTGCTTTTCCATTTCCAGACCGCGCGTTATGCAGCCAAGCGTGAGACCGATCTATCTATAAGACTATAAGACAAGAAGAAAGGCAACTTTGCAGGACAATGGTCTTCCAGTGTCTGTGGTCGATCGATCGCTAGATCGCCACTGGTTTAGGGTCGCCTAGAAGTTTAGTCATGGCAAACACTGCAATCTTTTCGATTTCGTCATTGACAGATGGTCGTTCACTCACGGATAAATCACCCCTAACAGAAAAAAGGTTAGGTTCTTTTGGCGACGTAGATGAAGTTGCTGCAGAAGAGTTTCAGCAAGCCTAGCTTGTTCAGTGCTTTCCAGAAGGTCTTCGGTAGAAAGTTGAGGTTGTACTTGATTCCGTAGGCAAAGGGGCTCCAGTATTTGACCGCGTCTATTTTAGTGTTGAAATCGTCTGGCAGGTCAAGGTTGCTCAGCCGATCCATGTAGAGCCATCCTGGAAGTGCCGTGTACTTGCCGTGGACGTGGAACCCGCTTTTCTCCAGTAGTCTGTTGAGCTCAGAATCAGAGTACAGTCTCTCGAGATAGTTTCGGTTTTTGAGTGTGCGAGAAACAAAATCCGCCAGCTTTCGAGGCAGAACGGTTACGAAGCGTAGCCCAGAGTGGAAGTCTTTCAGCCCCATCCAGTACTGTAACCAGTACCTGTTTTCTAGGGCTAGAACGAGAACTCCGTTCGGAGATAAAACTCGCATCACGTCCTGCAGAGTTTCAAGGTGTATCTTCTCGGGATCCGCGTGTGGGCTACAGGCTGGAATGAACTCGAACACGCCGATCAGCAGCACGATGTCGACGCAGCTGTCTTTGAGTGGCAGGGAATGTCCGTTGCCAAGTAGCGAGCTGAAACGGTCAGTGTGGATTCTCTTGTTTGTATGAATGATCATTTCTTTGTCAATGTCCATGCTGACTGTGTACCGGGAATTTGTTGCCATGACCAGGGCGACTCCTCCGTAACCGCATCCGATTTCAAGTATGGATTTGGCAGCGATGTCGTAGCCGTGGCTCTTCAGTAATGTTAGGAACAGTTCGCCTCGTGATTTGCCGTCTCCCCATTGGGATTCGAACCATTGTTTGCCGGTGAATAGTCTCGTGTTTTCACCCCGAACAGAAAAAGAGGGAGGGTTAGTCTGCATATATGAATATCGGAAATCGCATCACACCTGCATCGGTAACTTGATAGAATTTCACTAGAACCTCGGCGTTCGATCGATCGATTCCCATTTCTGTCTGAGTTGTTATCTTCGGTTTTCTAGTTGCAAGGTAGGTCGTCACTATTATGAGAAGGACTGACAGCCCTACGAGGACATACACGATGTTCAGGAGAGTGTTGACTTGATTGCTCAGTGAGTTGTGTTCCTTTTGTAATCCATTGATGGATGCTTGTATTGTAGAGTTCAGCCCGTTCAATTGTCCTTGTAGGCCTATGAGTGACTGACTCAAACTGACGCATGTACTGTTCAGTGAGTTGATCTCGATCGATCGAATCGATCGCGAAAATTCCGTCTAGTTGCATCAAGCAGTCTTGACCGTGCTTTTCATAAGCCTTTAAGACCAGTTCAGCATCTGAAATCTTCGCAAATTCGTCATAGCCAATTGCTTTTTCAGCTCATCATTGTTGTATAGTTCCCCGTCAAAACTAATCCAGACGCTTCCATCCTCATTGCATAGTGGTTGGTGAGCAGTCTTGTTGGAATCTATGTAAGAGACAACGTTTCCAAGCGTTGCATCTCCACTTAAGAACCAACCAGAATCATCTGGCCCTCGATGCTCCAGAGCTTGGCACATTTTTCTTATCACCGTGCTGGAAACCTCTGAATCGTACCCCGAAAGGACTATAATCCCCCCAAAGGTCGATCGATCGAAACATATATATCAAATACTTGCACTCGAAATCAGGAGAAAGGAAGATGAAGAGAGCTGTCACAGTACTTGCTATGATTATTCTGGTGGCGACAGCATCATGCGCATCGAAAACGTATGGGTCGGCATTTCCGCAAGAAATCAGCGTATCAGATAGGTCAACATCTGCGTTCCCTGAAAAGGGGGCAGTAAGCATAGTTTTTGACGATGGTTATCAAAGCCAATACGATTACGCTTGGCCTCTTCTAAAGGCGAAAGGTATGACCGCGACCTTCTACGTTATCACAGACGATATTGGCGAAAGCGGTTATCTCACCATTGCAGAATTGCAAAGTCTTCAAAATAGTGGAAATGAGATTGCCAGCCACAGCAAAACCCATCCAGACTTCACAGATATTTCCGACACGCAGATTCGCGAGGAATGTTCGGTTTCAAAGGAGGTTCTACAATCGTATGGCTTTGCCGTCAGCAATTTTGCCTATCCCTATGGGGGTTGGAATGACCACACTAACTCGATAGTCAGCCAATATTATCGTTCTGCAAGATCAGGCTATGATTATCCCTACGTAATGTCGCTTCCAATATCACAGTTCAGATTGTTGGCAACTGCCGGAGACAAACAAGACTTGTTTCCAGATCTTCGGAACCGCGTGGACAGCGCAATAACATCCAAAGGCTGGGTGATAATAGTGTTCCACCATGTCGTACCACAGGCTCAGGGCTGGGCCGTGACCACGCAGATTTTCAGCCAATTCCTAGACTACTTAACAGCTAACGGTGTGCAAGTGTTGACGGTGAATCAAGCCCTAGACATGGGTTTGCATGACGTTGCCGTGGTGAATGTTGTGCCATCGACTGTCCGAGCCGTCGTCGGAACAATCGTCAACATGAACGTCACAGTGAAAAATGAAGGGGCAATGACGGAGACTTTCAACGTCACTTCCTACTACAACAACAACACCATTGGAACTCAAGCCGTCACCGGCTTGGCCCCCAGCGCAATTTCAACTCTCACGTTTAACTGGAACACTAATGCCGTGCCACCTGGCAACTACACGATCAAGGCTGAAGCAAGCACAGTTCCCGAGGAGACAGACACAGCGGACAACGTATATGTCGATGGCACAGTAACAATAGTGAAGCCACCAACAGCCAGTTTCACCTACTACCCCTCAAACCCGCGAATCAATGAACCCGTTCTACTCAACGCATCATCATCCGCACCGAATGGAGGAACTATCACCAATTACAGATGGAACTTCGATGATGGCAACACAACATCCACACCCAATCCAACGACAACTCATGTGTACGCCATTACTAGAACGTATAACGTCACACTGACCATAACTGATAGTGAAGGCCTAAATGCATCAGTATGGAACAGCATAACGACAAGCGCACCCATACAAACGGAGATTTCAATTTTCACCTGTTCCTCCTCCAACCTCGTCGGGTTCAAAGTTGAAATCAACGGAACACTCACCGACGCTGGAGAGAACGGAATCTCTGGCGCGAGTATTGTCGTTTCATACACTTTGCCAACTGCCTCAGAATGGATTCCCTTCATTTCCGCCATAACAGACTCCCAAGGCAACTATTATTCCCAGTGGATCCCACCAGCAACGGGAGACTTTACCCTCAAAGCAGAATGGATCGGCAACCAAACATACGGAGCCACAAACAGAAACACGACGTTAAGCATCATTCCATACGAAGACAAATACATCTTTTCCGTAGCATCCAACTCAACTATTTCATTGCTAACGTTCAATTCGACGAGTCAAGAGCTAGAATTCAATGCAACTGGACCACCAAGCACAACAGGATCCACACGAGTGACAATCGCAAAAACTCTCGTAGCCAACGCCACAAAATTGAAAGTTTACTTGGATGGAAAGCCCTTGGCATATTCAACATTTTCGACTGACGACTCATGGGTCGTATCTTTCACATACGCACACAGCACTCACCACATAATGCTAACTTTGAATCCTTCTCGCTTACGTGGCGATGTAAACAATGATGGGCTGGTCAACATGCTCGACTTGAGCATAGTGGCCGCAGCTTTTGGTTCAAGACCAGGCGATCCAAAATGGAATTCTGCAGCAGACTTGGACAATAACGGGACAGTAAACATAATCGACATAAACATAGTGGCTCGCGAATACGGAAAGGAGGTTTAGAATCATCTTAGCATTCACGTGCTTTGCTACGCCGTAATTTTCGGCAACATAGAATGTGTATGTAGATCGCGGGAACCTTTATTAAGGTTTAGAGGTTTGGAATAGTCTAGCAACTTAGGAAATCGTACAGTGTGAACGGCATGAAAAATGGGTTTTACACTAGGTAACATGTATGGAAGAGTGATTGGTTGAGGATTCTGGTTACGGGTGCGGCGGGTTTCATTGGCAAACACTTGGTACGAAGGTTGATGGCCGACGAGCATGAGGTAATCGGTTTTGATAAGAGAAGTTGTAGCTTAGGTACCCAATGCGTTCAAGGAGACGTAGCCGCGTTTGACTTCAGCGATATTCTAGAGGGTGTTGATGTAGTGTTTCACCTTGCCAGCCTTCTGGGTACTGCCGAACTATTTCACAGGATCATTGAAGCAGAACGGGTAAACGTTATTGGAACACTAAATTTGCTTGAAGCCATGCGGAAAAAAGATGTTGACAACATGGTATTTACTTCGAAACCGAATTTCTGGAAGGACAACGCGTACACAATCACGAAGGAAACGTGTGAGCGTTATCTGACGATGTATAGAAACGTCTACGGATTCAACTCGGTCATAGTGAGACCATTCAACATTTATGGGCCAGAAGAAGAGTTAAACGAATACAGGAAGGCAATACCTTATTTCACCGTAGCCGCCTTGAAAAATGAAACTATCGAGATTTTTGGAGATGGCGAACAAACCATGGATGCCATTTACGTTGATGATGCGATCGAAGCTTTGGTCCGCTGCTCCATAGCACGTCCTAAAGAAATCGTTGAGATAGGCAATGGCAAACCAGTAAAAGTGAAGTACCTGGCAGAAAAGATAGTCGACCTCACGAATAGCAGGTCAAGGTTGTTCTATATCCCTATGCGGAGAGGGGAAGCCGACGCCAAGAATGTTCATTCTAACGGCAATATTGAGCGATTAATTGGTTTCCTACCTAAGATAAGCTTAGAGGATGGTCTTAAGAGAACCATAGGCTGGTATTCCAAGCACCTCCAAGAATTCGACAGTATCTACAAGCTCAAGAAAGAAGACTTTCAAACATGAAAGAATCGCAGGTCATCCACCTTCTTAGTCCATCTGATGCAACGAACTTTTCCTAGACCAGGAAAACCCTTTCCGTTGCACTGGTTTTCCACAATTGCAGGCGTTCGAGAACGGCATGAATATACTTGTAGGGCAATAATCTAAAATCGTCTGCAGTCCTGAATCTACAGAAAAATAGGCTGACGAAGGTCAAAGGGGGAAAAAGCGCTTTCGCCAGGTTAAGTGGAAAGAGTATCCGCCACAGCGCAAATTTCTTTTCTCCATGTTTCTTGAAGAGTAAGACTCTCTTTGCGACGTCTCCGGAGGATCTGATGAGCATTGTCGGCGTCACAGTGACTCTGGGATGACAAACGATCATGTTTGGGTTGAAACGTATTTTGCCGTATTTCATAACCCTCAAGCCAAGGTCTCTGTCCGCGAGAGGACCCATCTTTTCGTCAAAACCTCCAACAGCAAGGATCACGTTTCTTAAGAAGGCCTCGTTGCCGGTCATAAATTGACCTCCGGATGTGTTTTCCATAACATGGTCCGAGAAGGTTGGTTTGTAGTCTTCGGACACGTAGGTGATTTTTCCTTCCACCCCGATGCAGTCTTTGTGGTTCAAGTATCTGAGACCTTCTTCTACCCAATTCGGGGATGTGGTGCAGTCGGCGTCAGTGAAGAAAATGTATTTTCCTCGCGCATATTTTAGACCTCTGTTTCTGCTTTTGGCGATTTTGAGCCATTCTTTGTTTCTAATGTATATTATTCGTTTGTCGTTGAACTTCATGATTGCGTTTGCGGTGTTGTCACTGCTCATGTCGTCAACCAAGACGATCTCAAAGTTTTGGAACGTCTGATTTAGCAGTGAACCAACGCAGTTACCAATGTACTTTTCTGCGTTTCTTGCGCACATTACGACACTGACTTCCGGGTCCATTCAGTGAAGCTCCAATGACCACTGGTATTGCCATCAAACGCTGTCTGCTTAACGATTGTATTCACGTAGTCCATGGACGAATATTTAGTTTGTGTCTTAGTGCTGGCGTATGCTCCCTCGCCCGTTAACCTGAATGAAATGACACTCGACAATGATTTAACAATCTGTTTCTATTTCTTCAGAAGGACACTAAAACGAACAAGAGCTGTTTCGTGCCCGCTCCACCATTTTCTCGTTTAATTTAAGGATGGTACATCATTAACGACTTTTGAAAGATGTTCTTCAGAATATGATTTTGCGACAGTAAAAGGCTTCAGCGTACTTGCTAGGTGAATTGGACTCTACGCCTCGAATTCTCAGTATCGATCTAAAGGTCTCTTCGGTGAACCATTGTTTTTCTTTCTGGGTCTTGAAGATGTTGCAAATCAGACTTGTTTTCATTTTAACGAGTGGCTCGTCTAGGTGAACATAGAAGTTGGGATTTCCCAAGTCTGCGTCGTATTTTGGGATCTCATACTCGAGGATGAGATGGTCCCTGAACGTGTTCCAAGTCAAATCGGAGACCAAGCGATGATCTTGATGGGCGTCCTTGCTATAGTGCGTTAATACCAGATCTGGAGAGAATTCCTTCTTTAATTTCTCAAAGTAGTCTTTGATTTGCGCGCCGACAAATGGAAAATAGGATTCTCTAAACTGTTGGATGTCTATCTTCTTTAACTTGACTCTTTCCAGAAAAGCGTTTGCGCCTTCCCTTGCCTCTTTGCCTCGTTCTGCGTTGCCGCTGAGCACGGACCAGAAAAACTGAGTGTCACCACGGTCTGCTAGTCTCAAGATGGTTCCTCCACACCCGATTTCTATGTCGTCTGGATGCGAGCCTAGACACATAACGTTCAGCCTCGGCGATTTCTCAAGGAATTTGAGTTTTAGCATCTCAGATTGTCCCCCAGCACTTCCTAGCTCTTTGCATTCTTCCATACCTCCCAAGGTGCATTACCTTTGGAAGCCAGTTCATCTAGGCGTTGCTTGTCCTTGTATGTATCTAGACCCGCCCAAAATCCGTCATAGGCATATGCAACTAGTTCACTTCTCTTTATCAATCGTTGAAAAGGCTCGTCTACTAAATCTTCCCCTTCATTAATGTAATCGAAAATTTCGTTCTTGAAAACGAAGAATCCTCCGTTGATTCTTATGGATTGACTTGCTTGGCGAATACTTTTGACATGTCCATCAGTGCTTGCTGAGACAACGTGGAATGTGTGAAAGGCTTTCGTGGCAAGAAAACAGCCTATCTTTCCGCGTTTGATGAAGAAATCGATCAACTTGGGAAGGTGTAGATCAGTGACAGCGTCACTGTAGTTGGCCAGAAACACTTCTTCACCTTCTAGGTATTTCTCAACTGCCTTTAATCTTTGTCCGACATTTGAGTGCAAGCCTGTCTCAACGAAAGCTATTCTCCAATCTTCAATGTCACTCTTGAGCAGTTGCTTTTTTCTGCCTCCGTGCGAGAGAATGAAATCGTTCGAGAGACATTCGTCGTAGTTCAAGAAGAATCTCTTGATCTGTTCTCCTTTGTAGCCGAGGCAGAGGATGAAGTCTTTGTGTCCAAAGTGGGCATAATATTTCATGAGGTGCCATAAGATGGGTTTTTCTCCGATAGTGACCATTGGTTTCGGGACGTTCTCGGTGCTGGGATAGAGTCTTAACCCCAAGCCGCCGCAAAACAAGACAACTTTCATTCATATCCCTCTCTTTATTCTACGTAACGTTGAAAGTCTCATTAAGGTGCGCATCGTAAATCTTCACATTCGGTATCGGCACAATGAATCGGCCACCCCACTTGCCTATATATGACATCTGTTTCATTATTTCATCTTTTAGGTTCCAAGGTAGAATCAGCAGGTAATCAGGCTTGGTTTCTTTGACCTTGTCAGGATCAAAGATAGGGACGTGGGTTCCTGGCAGAAACTTTCCTTGCTTGTAAAGGTTTCTATCAACAGTGTAGTCGAGGAAGTCCGATCGAATCCCGCAGTAATTGAGAAGGGTATTCCCCTTGCCTGGAGCGCCATATCCAACGATCGATTTCTTTTTTCGTTTGAGACTGATTAAGGAGCCTAAGAGATCTCTCTTTGTTTTCTTGACCTTTTCGGCGAACGAGAAGTATTTTTCGAGTTTTGTGAAACCCGCTGTGTTTTCTCTGGCTCTCAACTCATCCACATGGCGAGTTACAGGCTTGGGTGTGTCCGAGCTGTGTCGAGCATAGATCCTTAGAGAGCCACCATGAGTAGGCAGTTCCTCGACATCAAAAATCGTCAAGTCGTGTGCGGCAAACACTCTTTCGACCGTTAGGAAAGAAAAATAGGAGAAATGCTCATGATAGATTGTGTCAAACTGGTTTCCATCCATCAATTTCATCAGATGCGGAAACTCCATCGTAATGGTGCCCTTCCGTTTGAGTAGGATCTTCATGCTCTTCACGAATCCGTTGAGGTCGGGCACCTGTGCCAGTACATTGTTTCCAATTAGCAGATCGGCACGCTTTTTCTTCGCCGCCAACTCTTTGGCCATCTTCAAACCGAAGAATTCGACAATAGTTGGTATGCCATTTCTGATGGCCGTCGCCGCGACATTAGCTGCTGGCTCTACACCTAGAACTGGAATGCCTTTTCGAGCGAAGTATTGAAGAAGATAGCCATCGTTGCTACCTATTTCAACTACTCGACTCTTCCCATCTAACCCAAGCCTATCAATAATTATTTCAGCATAGTTCTTAGCATGGTTCAACCATGTTTCAGAGTATGACGAGAAGTATGCATATTCGGAAAAGATTTTTTCAGGAGCTACGTATTCTTCCAGTTGAACCAAGAAACAGTTCTTGCAAACATAGGCATGCAGCGGATAGAAGGGCTCCATCTGGTTCAATTGATCTGGTCCCAAGTAGCTTTCGCAGAGAGGTTGCATTCCCAAATCGACAAACGTATATTGCAGTTCTGATCCACAGAATCTGCAACGAGGCAGCAGCTCAATTCTCTTGTTCATTCATTTTTCCTCAGAATGCACGCGCTCCTTTAGATTGATCGACTCTACTGAGCCTAAATAGCTTTTGTTGCGTTGCTCAATTGTTCGAATATAGACGCCAACTTAATTGTGCTCGCTGAAACTAAGAATAGAAGTTGAATGTTATCATAATGATGAAAAACAACGCATATTTCGAAATCAAGAAGAAACGGGTTCATAAGAAGTGTAGCTTGACAGCCCTAATGAGGAAATCAGGGATTTGTCGAAACATTGGAAATCTTCAATTGGTACCTCACTCTTGGGCGCACGGACGGCACTTTTGGAATGGTTTTCGTATAAGCAAGGATCTGCTATCGCAACATGATTGCAAGTGTTACGTAGATCGATCCTATGCATTCTTGTGTTGTGTCGTGGTTTTTGTATTTGTTTCGCCGCTGAGGGTTTTTGGTTTTCGGGGGGAATGTTGAACATGTTGAGGAATGTTCTAGAACTTCTGCATAGATGTTTTATAGAATATTGCTTAAATACTTCCTCTTCGAAGTGTGTCCGGTGAGGGAAAGGGATATCTAGCAAGTCGGAAACGAGTACTTGTGTTTTCTTTTCCGCTCCTGTCAGGGAGGGATTGGTTTAGTGGAGAGTAAGACTCGGGAAGAGCAGGATGAGTTTCGTCGTCGGCTTAAAGAAGAGTGGCGACTCATTTGGTGGGAGCGGTTTGACGATCGATTGCGGGCTGAGGGGGTCGCAGTGCGGGATTACCCTTTGCTTTTTATGGATCGGGGGCACGTGGTCTTCGCGAGTAGGGACGCGAAGACGCCTGTTTTCAGTGAGATCGTTAAGGCGTGGGTTTCCCAAGGCTGCATGTATTCGCCCGATCCTTCTGACGGTGGATGGGGCAAGTTTATTCGTACGGAGTTGAAGAAACGCGGCAATTCGAGGGCCGAAATGTACAGGAAGAGTCAGCGTGAGCTAAATGGTGGAAAGGGTCAGTTGAAGAAGGGCGGCCGAGGTTGGCTGCACGTCGCGTGATTTGGCGTCAGAGTTACTTTTTTCATGTATTCGTTAGCGAGGTGGTTTTTGTGGTGAAGTACAGACGCAGGTTTCAAATCATAGCTGACATTATTCATGTAGCAGAGAACGGTGCGAAGAAGACGAAGATCATGTATTTTGCCAATTTGAGTTACAAATTGCTGCAGAAGTATTTGGATGACAGCCTACGGGTTGGGTTTATTCAGGAGAGAGGAGACGGCTACGAGAGCACGGATAAGGGTAGACTTTTTCTGGAAAAGTACGCGGAGTTTTCTAGTAAATTCACTAGATTGGCTAACGACTTTGAGTCGTTGAAGTTTGAGATGGAGGTGCTTGAACGTATGTGCGGTTCGAACGTCGACGGCAATGGTAAAGCAAGCAGTTCGCGGAGGAAGCTGAGTGAAGTTTTTCATTAAACGCGTGCAAGTTGTCGCCTCGTTGGCCTTGCTGGCGCTGGCGGTTTCTGCTCTGGGCTGGCTCGGCGGGTTTTGCTCTGCTTTGAGCGGGGATACGGCTGTGTTGCCCACGTTCGCTGATGCTGATGCTGCTTTGAGGCGGGCTTTTGCGGCTGTGTGGGAGGCGGAGTCGGCGGGTGCAAATGTGTCGCGGTTGCTGACTGAGTTGGATCTGGTTGGGAGGAACTTGACTGAGGCCGAAGTGACTTATGCGGCAGGCAATACGAGCAAGGCTATGAGCATGGCTAGTCAGTGTGCTGCTTCGGCGGACTTGGTTGCTGGTGAGGCAGCGAATTTTAAGAGCCAGGCTGTGGCGAAGGGGCGAACTGCGATGTGGCAGGCCATTTCGTTCTCGCTCGTGGGAGTGTTTGCATTTCTGATCGCGCTGGTTTTGGTTTGGGTTTTGTTTAGACGTTCATACGGTGCGCAGCTCCTGAAGGCGAAGCCGGAGGTTGCAGCTAATGCTTAAGCTGTCTGATTGGGAGGCTATTTTTGTCGCTGTGGGTCTTGTTGGAGTTCTCTTGTTTGCTTTGCCAATGTTGAGCATGGCGTTGCGTTTTCCGGGTGGGGAGCGGTTTTCAGAGCTTTGGCTGTTGGGGCCGGGGCACATGCTTGAGGGGTACCCGTTCAACGTGACCGTCGGTGAGAGCTACTTGGTCTATGCGGGTGTGGGGAATGAGATGGGTTCTTCGGTTTTTTATAGTGTGCAGGTGAAGCTTAGGAATGAGACTGATGATTTGCCGAATTCTACGGCTTCCATGCCGAGTTCGTTGCCGCGGCTGTACGAGTACCGTGTGTTTCTGCAGGACGGGCAAACGTGGGAACAGCCATTAACCTTTTCTTTTTCACAGGTATCAACAGAGCAAAATACCTCAGTGATTGGCAGTTTGACAGTGAATGGTGCCACAGTCAGTGTTAACAAGCCAGCCGAGTGGAATTCGACCAGTAACGAGTATTCTTATGAACTGTTTATGGAGTTATGGATCTATAACGTCACGGTTGATGCGTTTCAGTATCATAATCGTTTCGATGGAATCTGGCTGAACATGACTGCCACATCGTAAGGTAAGTTTTTTAGGCTGACTGAAAGATTCTTATAGAAGTTTTCTCCTCTAAGATTTAAATCAGTCGGGGAGAAGGTTAATCTTAGACGTGGCAGATTGCGTCTTTGTCGGTGCTCTAAATGCTAGGAGAAGGCCATCGATACAGTGTGTTAGCTATCATTGCCGCCCTCAATGAGGAGGAGGGCGTTGGGCTTACGATAGCGGAGCTCCGGCACTATTTGGAAAAACCCTGGGTTCTTGTAGTGGACGGCAAGAGCCGGGACAGAACGGTCGAGATTGCGAAGAATCTTGATGTGGAAGTGATTCCTCAGGAAGGCAAGGGCAAAGGGGACGCAATAGCCTTCGCAATCAAGCAGGTTAATGCTGATGTTGATTACGTTGTTTTCACGGACGCAGACTACACTTATCCAGCTGAGCATGTTCCAGGAATGATCAAGATCTTGGAGGAAAACCCAAGAGTGGGCATGGTTTGCGGAAACAGGTTTAATTCGCATTTTGATCTGAGAGGCATGCACAACATGTTCTACTTTGGAAACAGGTTTTTGGCTTTTACGCATAATATGCTAAACGGTGTGGGCATGCGTGATCCGCTGACTGGCTTGAGAGTGGTGCGCTGGAAGATTCTGCGAAGCTGGAGGCCGAAGTCTAAGGGCTTCGACGTGGAGGTTGAGCTGAATCATCATGTTGAGAGGCAAGGCTATGGCATAGTGGAGATTCCGATATCGTATAGGCCGAGGCTTGGGGAGAAAAAGCTGAAGTTGCACCATGGTGCTACAATTCTGAAAAGGATTTTGTTAGAAACCACCTACTGATTTAGCCTTGAATTCTGTCCTCACTGCAAATGCGGGGAAGTCACATGGAGAACTGGTTTCAAAAAGTCCTTGTTACTGGTGGGGCCGGCTTCATCGGCTCTCACTTGGTTGATAGCTTGATTGGCAGAGGTGTCAAGGTAAGAGTTGTTGATAACCTCAGCAGTGGCGATCTTGAGAATATTCAACGTTGGTTGCATGATTCTAGGTTTGAGTTTGTTCAAGGAGACTTGGAGGATCCTGGCACAGTGAGTCAAAGTACTGACGGTGTGCAAGCCGTTTTTCATTTGGCCGCAAACCCTGAGGTCCGTGTGGCTGAGGTCGATCCCTCAATTCACGTGCATGAGAATTTGCTGACCACGTTTAACGTCCTTGAAGCTATGCGGAAGACCGGGCCATCCATGATTGTTTTCTTTTCTTCTTCCACGGTATACGGAGAGCCCAAGGAGATCCCTACTCCTGAGGATTATGGCCCGCTAGTGCCGATTTCTGTTTATGGAGCTTCGAAGCTTGGATGTGAAGCTTTGATCAGCTCTTACTGTCACACTTTCGGCATGAGAGGTCTGGTTTTCCGTTTGGCCAACATTGTTGGTGGCAGATCTCGTCATGGGGTGATTGTGGATTTCGTCGGCAAGCTTCTCGAGAATCCTATGGAGTTGGAGATTTTGGGTGATGGTAGCCAAAGCAAGTCTTACTTGTATGTTAGCAATCTGGTTGATGCAGTTTTTCTTGCTCTAGAAAGTTATCTACGAAATAGAGAAACCTTCGAAGTTTACAATGTTGGGTCATCGGACCAGGTCAACGTTAGACGAATCGCTAAAACAGTTGCTGATGAAATGGGACTACAAGGCGTCAAGTTCGACTTTACTGGCGGGGTTGATGGTGGTCGCGGATGGAAGGGAGACGTGAAAACAATGTTGCTTTCAACAGGTAAGTTGCTGAGCCTTGGTTGGAAGCCTAGGTTAAATAGTGAAGAGGCAGTTAGAATGAGTTGCCGTGAACTCCTGCGATCCTTAGAGGATCGATCGATAGGTGTTGGTAAATGAAGAGGTGTTGAAAGATTTAGTGACTGGTGGCGCTGGCTTCATCGGTTCTCACTTGGTTCCGAAGCTCGTCGGCACTGGTTGGTATGTGGTTGTTCTGGATCGATCGACAATCGGACCGGATACAGCGATCCTGAATCACGGTTGGAAGAGCTGTCAAGACGAGAGAATTGGGTTACAGGCTTCACTTGGTCGTTGATGCAATGAGCGAGATGCCTGTCGCCATGGCCGTGGCTTCAGCGAATGAGAATGAGAAGAAGCACTCTCCGAAGATGTTTGGGAAGGTTTTGCGTCACATGAAGCCCAGAAGACCGGTCACTGATCGCGCGCGCGCAATACAGTTCACAGAGCCTGAAGGAAGCCGTTCTTAGGCAAGGAACAATTCTCGTCATTCATTGTCCGAGAAACCAGATGAAAAGCGTTAGAGGCGAACGATCGAGAGCAAGGTTTTTCATGCTCATTTCCTTCTTTCCTTTTTTTATTCCTTGACGATAGCACCATAGAAGACCTTTCCCACAAGCATCATCTTCGAGATGCAACCAATTGGGCTTAGGAGAACGGACTTGTTCAGAAGAATTGTTACTGAAATGACGCTCACATTATTGTTGACCAGCGTCCTAGCGTTGACGCTTATCGTTCAACCGGTGGGGGCAAGCGATACCATTTACATACGGGCTGACGGACGCATAGACCCGCCAACTGCACCAATCTCGACGCTTAACAGCGTCACTTATACGTTCACTGGCAACATCAGTGATTCTATTGTGGTGGAGAGAGACAACATAGCGATTGATGGAGCAGGATATACACTTCAGGGAAGTGGAGGCGGCATTGGGATAGACCTTTCGGGTAGGAACAACGTGACAATTGAAAACACAACCATCAAAGAACTCTACAATGGTATATATCTCGATGAGTCTTCTAACAACAACGGTATAGCTGGAAACAACATAACAAACAATGATAATGGCATCTGGTTCGACTCTTCTTCATACAATAGCATAAGCGGAAACAACATAACAAGTAACATCTTTGGCATGAGGCTCAATTCTTCTTCATACAATAGCATAAGCGGAAACAACATAAGCAACAGCTATGATGGCATCTGGTTAGATTCTTCTTCAAACAATAGCATAGGCGGAAACATGTTTTTCAATGACGGTTTGGTTGTTTGGGATTCTTATGATAATGTTGTGGAGGATAATTTGGTGAATGGTAGATCCCTCGTGTATCTTGAGGGTGTTTCAAACTACGCTGTTGGCGACGCTGGACAAGTTATACTCGTGAACTGCAACCACATAAAAGTGGAAAACCTCAAAGTGTCCAACGCAACCATTGGCGTACAACTTTGGAGAACGCGCTACATTACAATAGTTGGAAACAACATAACAAGCAACAGCTATGTTGGCATCAGGCTAGATTATTCTTCAATCAATAGCATAAGCGGAAATAACATAACAAGCAATGGCTCTGGGATCCGGTTCGAGCGATCTTCATACAATAGCATAAGCGGAAACAACATAACAAGTAACATCTTTGGAATGGGGCTCGATTATTGTTCATACAATAGCATAAACGGAAACGACATAACGGAAAACAGAATTGGCATCGTGTTCGGGTCTTCTTCAATCAATAGCATAAGCGGAAACAACATAAGAAGCAACGGTGTTGGCATCTGGTTCGATTCTTCTTCAAACAACAGCATTTACCATAACGACTTTGTTAATAACATACGCCAAGTCTACAGCAATCTGTCTGTGAATGTTTGGGATGATGGTTATCCTTCTGGCGGCAACTACTGGAGTGACTATGCTGGAATAGACTTGCACAATGGTGTCTATCAGAATAAAACAGGTTCTGACTGGATTGGCGATTGGTCTTACACTATAGATCAGAACAACACTGACAGATATCCGTTGATGCATTCTTTTGCTCTGGAAGTGCAGGAATACGAAGTAGCGTACAGAGATCTTTTACATCGATATAATGAGATGTATTCAGAACTTTCGGCTTTGAACTCAACTTGCAGAAGCCTCCAAGAATCGATTAGCAATTTAACAATGACCGGTGACCTGACACGTGACAATCTCCAAGGACAGATCAACTCACTGAACAGTACATGCGTCAGTTTGAGTCAGTCACTTATAGGCCTACAAGGACAATTGAACGGGCTGAACTCTACAATACAAGCATCCATCAATGGATTACAAAAGGAACACAACTCACTGAGCAATCAAGTCAACACTCTCCTGAACATCGTGTATGTCCTCGTAGGGCTGTCAGTCCTTCTCATAATAGTGACGACCTACCTTGCAACAAGAAGACCGAATAATAACTTAAACAGAAATGGAAACTAGCAGCGTGCGCGCCTAAGATTGATCGGAAAGTACGCCGACTTTTCTGGTAGATATTCGAAGCTTGTTAATGATTTTGAGGCTTTGTGGTTGAAATGGAGGTGGCAAGAATGTGCACTTCAAAAGGGAAGAATGAATCTAAATCAAACAATGTTAGGAGGAAACTGAGTGAAGTGCCTTACTAAGGGTTCTCTTAAAGTTGTGGTTTTGTTTCTTCTAGTCTTGGCGGCTTTTGGTTTAGGTTTGCACGGTTCATTTTGTGCTTTGGCAAGCAATGACTGTTTTTCGAAGATAAGTGCAGCTGAGGATGCCTTGCAGCGGGCTTTTTTTTAGCTGTCTTAAATGCTGAGAATGCGGGGGGGAAAATGTTTCCAGTTTGTTGTTTGAATTGGTTGTCGCTGGGAAGAATTTGACTGAGGCTGAGATGGGTTATAAGAATGTTGATCCTGTTAGCGCTCTCAGTAAGGCGGAACTGTGTTTTGGACTGGCGAACGGTGTTGTTGATGAGGCTTTGTAGTTAACAATAGGCATGGTTAAATATCTTTCTTCTCGTTAACAATAGGCATGGTTAAATATCTTTCTTCTCGTGTTTTTTGTGGATTAGGAGAAGGTTAGGCTACATGCGGACTCATACAGTGTTCTTCTCGTGTGTTTTTGTAGTTTTCTTGTTTATTTGTCTGCTCGAAATGGGGTGCAAGGTTTCTACGGTTTCGGCAACCGAAGTAAGCCCACCTCTTCCTGACTTTAATGGTGATGGTGTTATTAACATCCTTGATGTAGCCCTTTGGGCGCGCAGTTATCATTCCCACCCCGGGGATCCCAGTTGGAACAGTGCAGCTGACCTCAATTCTGACGGCGTGGTGGATGTTCGCGATGCTGTCATCATGCTCAAAGATTTTTTTGGGAAGAATTGTCGATTTTATGACTTTAGCGACCTGTCGGGGTGGAACGTGAGTGGAGGAAGCTGGAGTGTACAAAATGGTAATCTTGAGGGATCCAGCAGCCAGGACGGTTTGATTTACGTTGGAGACGCTACGTGGAAAGATTCCGTGTTCACTGCGAAGCTGAAGATTGCAGGGGACAGCGCGTATCCGGAGGCCGCTGTTGCATTTGTTAGCGACACGAACAATTTCTATTGGGCGGGACTCGGCTGCTGGGGCCATAGAATTTCGATTTCAACAAGGGCAGGTGGTGTCTGGCGGGAGTTAGCGTTCAGCGGTGACGTAGCAGACGTTGCGAGAGATGTTTGGTACGTTTTAACGGTTAAAGTTTCTGGTGGTACGATTACGCTGTACTTGGATGACTCCTTGGAATTGTCTGTGAATGATTCGACTTTTGTATCGGGCTCTGTTGGAATCAGAATCTGGGGTTCACATGTGGTCGTCGACTATGTGACTGCCATCGGGACGATGACTGCCATCGGGACGATCGATCGATCAGTGATGTTGCTTGGAGTTGGTCATCCATCTTGGAAGTATAAACCAGATGGAACTCTTGTTGACCTTCAGGCGTTAGTAAATTTTTGTGCGGATACTGGGGCTAACTGTTGGCGTGAAATCATGTACTCTGATTCCTCTGTAGCAGCGGGACAATACTACGCTACATTGAAATCCTACTGTGATCAGAGAGGTCTCAAGTTTATGATTCAGACGGCAAGTCCGGGTGGTGTTCAGCCCGAACTTGACATTATAATGAACAACAGCGGTAAGCAGACAGACTGGATTAATTCTTGGTGCAGCATCATTCAGCAAGTTCAGCCCTACGCGATCATGGTTATGAACGAGCCGAACAACAGTAACGGCACAAATTTTAACAATGGTCGTTCTGCAACAGCCGAAGAGTTCGCGTATTATCGGCAGTTCTGCATAAACTGCGTTAACGCTTGGAGACAGATCAAGTCTGACTTGGTGGTTGTCGTAAACAACGACCCCTTCAACGATCCATTTGACAGTACAAGCTACGGTTTCGCCGCAAACCCGTTGCCTCTACCGAACATAATCTATGGTCGCCATATATACTACAGTTATGATGGTGTTTATCCGCCAAGCTATTGGCCTGATCAGCAAGCCTATTGGAACGCCGCAACCGCGCAGGACCTTGCAAATGCCAAGCAGTTGCTTACAAATCTCATAGACCGAGAGTCGTCAGCCTTGAGGAACAAAGGCCAACAGGTAATGTGGGACGAGTGGGGCGCAAACATTCAAGCTCCCCACGCTGCAAACTACGTGCAGGATTTCTATGATATATGCAAAGCCCGCAACATTGGCACTCTATACTATGACATTGTGCCTTTCGGATACGGCTATTCACAGGAACCCACAGGACTACTGAACAATGACTACACTTTGAATGCTATAGGACAAGTCTGGGCTGCAAACATGCATTAGCGATCGATTGATCAGTTTTCAGGTTCGCGTGCTTAATGATCTCAGTAGTTGATGAATAGAGAATGTAAAGCAGTGAGACGGTAATGCGGGTTTCGACTTTGTTCGGGGAGATTTGAAGGACCTGCAGCCGCCTGTGCATCTTGATGAGAATCGATTGATGGATCGCCGAAAAGCGTCGGGGTTAGGCGTGTTGTTTTTGTTTCTACATCAACTGTCTACAGAGAAGCTAAAGTGCTTCTTGATCGATCGATTCAGTTCTCGCGGAAATTTGTGAGACAGGACCGTGATCTCTGCTTCGAGGATGACTTATGAAGACCTTCGTTCTTGTTCTAGCTCGGGACGGGCAACATGTCGCTGAGAAGGTCGAGGAGCTAGAAAGGTTAGGGGTGCACCACCTAATTGTGTGTGGCCAAAAGCTCAATGGTCCAAACATTGTCTATAAGGAGCCGAGGGGAAAGTATGACGCCATAAATTTCGGTTTCAGGCTTATTCCTTCAGACACTGACGTTGTTGTTCTAAATGACGTTGATACTAGAATAAGGAATTTTGAGGCTGCCGTTAGGTATATGGATTCGAAAGATGTATCTCTGGTTTTTGTGAAGGTTTGCGTCAGAGAAGGTCCTCAGATCCTTTTCTATAGATTCCTTGATAACATTAGGCGTAGACTTCCTATAGCAGCCAGTGGCGAATTAATGCTTATACGATACAAAGTCTTGAAGGAGATCATTCCGATCAAACCGTGTAAAGCTGAGGACAGTTACATCCTTTTCAAGATCTTGGAATCCAAATACTCGGTCGTCTTTTGTGAAGAATGTTCTGTTGAAACAGTAAGAACTAACACTCCTAAAAAAGAAGAAAACTACAAAAGGAGAACCGCGGCAGGGATCTACCAGGCTTTGGCCTACACGAATCCCCCATATAGAATAAAGTTGTTCTACATCTTTTTGCCAGCTGTTTCTGCACTGTTAATGATTTCAGGAGAAAGTGGCTATTACTGGGCAAAAGGAATTCTTCTGGGCTTTGTAGATTATTTGCGTGGTGACCGAACGGGAGTATGGCAGAGCACCGATATGGAATAAGGGATTGCAGAGATGTTTTGATAAATTCTAGTTTATTGAAAGAGTAGAAGCGGTAGATTGAATGAAAAGTAGCCAAATGCGCGCACCGCTAAGCTTTGTCGCAGTCGTCAACGCTCTTTCTTTCAAAGGTTGGTGTATTGCTTGGCTTTGTGTTGATAAGGCTTGGCAAGAACATCGTTCACAATTTTCGAGGCGAATAACGAAGCGCGCGCGGCGTGTCCGTTGTCAGGTTTAACTGTTGGGCACCAAACGACTCATACTTTTTTCAAAGCAGTTAAGAAAGCAGCTTGAAGTGGAGTCTAACTGCTTCGATGTAATTCATGCTCACGGCTATCGCGCCTTTCCCGCACTCTATGCTGCACAAGCTGTAGATGCAGTGAAGTTTGTGTTCACTCCACGCTATCACGGAACCGGACATACCTTCTTCAGAGCATTGCTGCATAAACCCTATAAACTTCTTGGAAACAGAATTTTCGAAAGGGCACGCAAAGTCATCTGTGTTTCGCAATATGAAAGAGGCCTAGTGCTGAAAAACTTCAGTGTTGACCAACAGAGAATAGCAGTAATACGATCGATCGGGAGAAGACTTGTTGTGGACTAGTAGCGTGGGCTATCGACAATGTTCTCCCGTTTTATGGAACATAATAGGGTGAAAAGAAAATTTGCATATAGCACTAATAAATCACGAGTTTCCACCAACCGTAAGCGGAGTCGGCAGTTATGTTTTTGACCTAGCTAATAATCTGGCCGCACAAGTCGATGTTACTGTGATCACAGGAAACTACGGAAACAAGGATTTGTTTGAAAACAAAAATGATAATTTACATATCTATAGGCTTTCTTCGCCATCAATGGCACCTAGATTTGTTTGGTTTCAATTGAAAAATAGAAAAAAGATTAGGAAAATTCTAGAAAAGGAAGAAATCGATATTTTTCACGGACAAGGAACGGCTTGTGCCTTTTTGTTAAGCGATAGCCTATTTACAAAGCCCAAAATTGTAACTCATCATGGCGATCCGAGGCAGGACTTTATTCAATTTTACAGGAGGCCGTTCCGATATAAAATCTCTGACGAATTCTTGCAGTATGGTATTGCGTACCCCCTATGGTATTTCTTATCTAAACGCGAGTATGTGAGAGCGGATAAGGCGATAACATTTACCCACTTCGTCGCCACAAGCCTTCAGAGAACATTTGGTGCACAAAAGGATATCATTGTTCTACCTCAAGGAATAGATGTAAATAAAATTCTGGCAATCAAAAATAGGATGAATATAGCGAAGGACAACAGCATATTCTTTTCTGGCAGACTCATCTGGAGAAAGGGACTGGTGTTTCTTCTGAAAGCTTTTGAGCGAGTCCATTATGAGATCCCAGATTTGAAGCTAAAGATATTTGGAGACGGACCATTAAGAGGATTCATTCGAAATTTCATTAAGAAGAAAGAACTGGATGAAAATATCGTTTTTTATGGATACGTGTCTTATTCAGACTTAATAAAGGAAATGTGCAAGAGCTATTTCGCTGTTCTTCCATCTTTGTTTGAGGCGAGTAGCATATTGATGTTGGAGGTGATAGCCTGTAAACTTCCGCTAATTGCTTTTGACTTACCTTTCTTGAAAGAACAGTTCAAACATATGTACAATGCGTATCTGACACCCGTAGACGAGAAGAAATTAGCCCTAGCGATAATGGAGCTTTATTATGATAGATCGCTTAGAGAAACGTTGGGTGAGAATGGCTATCGTTACGCAACTAGTTATCATAGTTGGTCAAAGCTGGTTAATGAGTATATAAAAATCTATGAGAACCTTTGCAGTTGACCGATTGGGTCGGCGATATATTCTGCTAGACAAAAGCGCGATACTATTTCTTCAAAAGCGTGATTGTGGTAATCGTGATTTGAAAAGAAGTAAACAGAACAATTCTCAGACAAGAAGAATCATTTGGGTATCTTCTCTGATTTTGGATGTTCACCTTCACAAGACATCTCAGTTGGAAATATTGAGGAATTTGGCGAAGCTAGGACACAGTACTAGCCTTGTAGCAGTTCACTCGAAGCGAGAGATTCGTAACGAAAATCCGCAGTTGCGCATAATCTCTATTCCTTTAAGATATGTGCCCATAATCTCACCTGTTATGTTTGCTCTTATGGTGTTCTTTCTTCTTCCCTACTACATTATTGTTTTAAAACCAGATTATATCATTGCTGAACCAGATGTCTCGTTCTTCGGCTTTGCATCCGCACTTCCATTTTCCAAGTCTAAGAGGACAAAGCTTGTTTTGGATATAAGGAGCACAATGGTAGAAACTCTTGGTTTTCGGGGTCGTCTTCAGACTCTCTGCTTTGATGCATCTGTACTCATAGCCAAGAAGTTCTTCAACGGCATGACAATCATCACCTCTCTCATGAAAGAAGAAATCTGCAGAAGATTCAATATAGATCCAAAATCGATCGGAGTTTGGTCAAGTGGGGTCTCAGCCACACTTTTTGACGGTAGTAGTTATCTTTCTGAAGGGGAGGATCTAAGAAGGAAGCTTCGGCTATCGAAGAAGTTCATCATTTTGTATCATGGCGCGTTCACTGCAAATCGAGGATTAAAGGAAACTATTGAAGCCATGCATGTAGTAAAACGTGCATATTCTGATGTAATTCTCTTTCTTCTTGGAAATGGTCCTATAACTGACTACTTGAAGAACTTGATCACAGTGCAAGGGCTTCAAAATCAAGTAGTAATTCACGACTCAGTGGAGTATACAGAGGTTCCCAAGTATATTGCTATGTCCGATGTGGGCATAGTTCCCTTGCCGAATCATCCATATTGGAGATTTCAAAGCCCGCTAAAACTATTAGAATATCTAGCCATGGAAAAAACTGTCATAATCACAGATATTCCGGCTCATCGATCAGTCATTGGCCAAGAAAAATGCGGTATCTATATCTCCCTTGTTGAACCAAACGAAATAGCAAAATCAATTTTGCACGCGTACAATAACAAAGGAAAACTCGAAAAATGGGGCAAGTGCGGTCGTATAATTATTAAAGAAAAATACACATGGGAAAAGGTTGCAAAGGAGCTGGACAATTATTTATTATCGATTGGTGATGCGCGACACAGTTAGTTCCCTTTTGGTGCGATATTGGAATTGTATAATGAGATCGTTTAGAGAAGGGCTAGGTAAGATCGATCGATCTCCTACTAACAATACTACATATCCTTTTTTCATACATTATCACTTCATTTCTTGTGCCCATGCTTGTCCTATGGCATTCAACGTGTAGTCATTGTTCAACATTCCTGAACAGTCCTGTGCGTAGCCAGTGCCAAATGGCACAGCATCATAGTATATGACACCAATGTTGCGGGCTTTGCAGAGTTCAATGAAGTCTTTAACATATTGTGGAGCATTAGGAGTTGGCGAGAGATTTGTTTGTGTAAGCCTTGCGCCCCACTCGTCCCACATTACCTGTTGGCCTTTGTTCCTCAAGGCTGACGACTCTCGGTCTATGAGATTTGTAAGCAACTGCTTGGCATTTGCAAGGTCCTGCGCGGTTGCGGCGTTCCAATAGGCTTGCTGATCAGGCCAATAGCTTGGCGGATAAACACCATCATAACTGTAGTATATATGGCGACCATAGATTATGTTCGGTAGAGGCAACGGGTTTGCGGCGAAACCGTAGCTTGTACTGTCAAATGGATCGTTGAAGGGGTCGTTGTTTACGACAACCACCAAGTCAGACTTGATCTGTCTCCAAGCGTTAACGCAGTTTATGCAGAACTGCCGATAATACGCGAACTCTTCGGCTGTTGCAGAACGACCATTGTTAAAATTTGTGCCGTTACTGTTGTTCGGCTCGTTCATAACCATGATCGCGTAGGGCTGAACTTGCTGAATGATGCTGCACCAAGAATTAATCCAGTCTGTCTGTGCTGTACCGACGCCCCGTATAACGTTGAATTCAGCCGAGGGGCCACTTCCTAAAGAAAGAGCCGTCTGAATCACAAACTTTAGACCGTACTGCTTAACGTAGGAAATCAAGTTAGCGAGGTAATAACCTGGTGCTAAATTGGGATTAGTCCACATGACTTCCCGCCAGCAGTTAGCTCCAGCATTAGTCACCATTTTAACCAACGCCTGTAGGTCAACGTAAGTCACGCCGTCTGGTTCCATTGACCACTCTGGATGCCCAACTCCAAGCAACATCGTAGACCCCGGAGGGGGCGTGACAGCTATTTCTCCAGTGGATGCAATTTTTATTCTGTTTGTAACGCTTCCAAACGCCGAAAGGATGAACAATGCTGCAAGGAGAGGTAATGAGATTGCAATTTGCAACTTTAGTCGGTGGCTCATAGTCGTCCCCTTGAAACATAATGCCAGGAAGTTCCAGCACGCGTGCCTCTTCCAACTCTACCCATAGAGAACTGTGAAACACGAACCACGGGCACCAAACTCATCAAGCATCAGTATAAAATCGTAAGATTTAATAAACCTTCTTGTCTCGACGTTCGACACACGTACACAATTGGATCGATCGGTACCCTGCGTTCACACATTAGCACTTTTGGGTATGTTCTCGGACAAGCCGAAGCTTCCTTCGACTTCGAAAATGACTATTCACCAGGTTTTCGAAGGCTTAACGTAGGCAATCATAATTTAGGATTCATATTTCTCATGCATAGCTGAAGAGAATAGATGGTCCTTCATTGAGTGGGAGCCAGTTAAAGTTGAATATCTTATACTACATGGAACCGCCGGGACTAGGCGGAGGCGTGTCCAACGTTGCCTATTATTTGCCGAAGGCTTTGGCAAAAAGAGTGGAAATAACTTACTTTCCACTGTTCAGGTCGAAAAAGCGCTATTTGGAGAATCTTCTCAGTTTGTACGGGAAATTCGTGAGGAAGGAGTTTGAAGTAATTCATTTCAATTACGGTCCAACTTGGATCAATGGGAGTAGTGTCTTACTCAAATTCGCAAAGAGGAGATGTTCCCACACCGTTCTGAACGTTCATGGGATAATAGGCCTTGAACGTAAAATAGATCCCAAATATTTCTCTGGTGGATCATTACCATCATTAGCCGTGCATATGACTGTGGAATCATGTAAAGCTGCAGATAAAGTAGTCGTAAACGCAAAGCATATGCGGGCCAAGGTTGCTGCATGGTACAATGTTGATCCTGACAAAATCGTGGTCATACCCAACGGAATAAATCTGGAGACATATAATGATCTTGGAAGGGTGCGCGACAAGGTGATGCTAGATGGCGACCCCACTATTCTGTTTCTAGGTTGCATCGCAAGGATAAAGGGCATTGATGTTCTGATTGAAGCTATAGCCAAGCTTCGCTCAGAGCTTCCGAACATGAAATTGCACCTTGTTGGATCTGGGCCTGCAATGACCGACTCTCGGGACTTGCTGAAGAAGAAAGGAATAGAAGAACTTGCAGTTTTTCATGGTCGGGTTGCGAATTGGAAAGTTCGCAGTTATTTCGAATCCGCGGACATTTATGTTTTTCCGTCACGAAGTGAGGGTTTTCCCGTAACTTTGCTTGAGGCAATGTCCTCTGGAATCCCTATAATAGCGTCTAATATTGAGGCTTTTCAGGAGGTCTTATCTAATGGCAAAGATAGCATACTCTTCGAATCTGAGAATAGTACTGCCTTGGCAAGAGCAATCCTTAGTTTATATCACGATTTAGATCTGAGGAAAAAAATATCGCAAGGGGCTTTGGAAACAGTCAAGAAATATAGCTGGGAAAATATTGCTGAGCAATATGTTTCTCTGTATAGATGTTTGTGTGAATAGACTTTCGCAGGGAGAAAACCTCAGGGGTTTCAGATCTTTTTCGCAGTGGATACAAGACAAAAGCGGACTTTGCTCTGTTTCCATTCATTTACATAAGAATACTGTATCGATCGATCGAACCCTTTGGGACATGTGCGCAAAGGAAAGAGTTCTCCTAATTCAGCAAGAGTGGCAGGGAGCAAGTGCAAGCTGGTTTCAGCGAGAAATGATGGAAAATGAGCAGCAAAAAACCGCGCGTAAGCATTGGCTTGCCTGTCTATAATGGTAAGAAATACATAACAGAGGCATTAGATTCTATTTTGGCTCAGACATATCGGGACTTCGAACTAGTGATTTCGGATAATGCTTCCACTGACCGAACTGAACAGATCTGCCGAGAGTACGCAGCCAAAGACAGACGATCGATCGAAGAGGAGATAGCCCAAATGGGAAGACAAAACCGAAAGCAAGCTATATCCTTGGGTGAAAAACAACGAGAGAAGCTTTTGAGGATTGTTAATAGCATTGCGCGCGTAACTAGTAATAAAGATTAGAGGAAGTAAAACGCCCTAGGGGCAGACCAGCCAAAAAAAGACGTGACCAAGCAGAAAGCTGCGTGTAACTGTAGCCAAGCATCTTTTGAATTGTGGGTGATGATTGTGGAAAGGCGAATACCCGCAGCGCACAGACAGACTTTTTCGCACGCACGCAAGCAAGCAAAGAACCGTCAAATATAGTCCAGCTCATTTGAACAAACGTGGAAAGGATGAGACAACAATGGAAAAAGCACTGAAGATGGGTAAGACGCTCTCGGCAAACCAAAGTACGAACGAGAAGGACATGAAGAAAAGGAGAAATCGGTGCGCGACGTCTTTTGAAGAAATATCCAGACGTAATTGCCAAGGCCCCGCACGCGCTATGCTTAGACTCCCGTTCTGCTCCGAACTTACTAATGGTGCGCGCTGGCGACGGAGTCAACCAAGCAAAGAGGAATGTCTGAGGCGGAAAGCGCGCGCGGGCGAATTAAATAATTGTTTTGGGCCTGTAGCAGGATGCATTTGGCAACTCTGGTTTTCAGGTCATTGAGGCTTCAGCCTTGATTTTCTCTTAGAGGCGTGGAGAGGCAGATGGGTCTGGCGCAGGAAAGAGTGCGCTGTACCTCTTGAACCGGTATAGCTCACGCTGCTACTTTCCACATTCTCCTCCCTCGGCTTCTCACGCGAAGTAGGCGATGCTGTATCGGAGCTCCGGCTTGCCGATGAGGGCAGCGGCTATTGCGACGGCGTAGATCACGCAGAAGACGAGGCACACGTGGATGCTGGCGTTCTCAAGGCCCTGCCACGTGAACCTGCTGTAAGCCAGCCGCGACTTCACTCTGCCGTTCAGGCTCTCAGCCATCGCCCTCAACTTCTTGTAGACGACGCGGAGATGCTCAGGACCCTCCACGTCGATCCTGTCCTTCACCGTGAGCACATCCGAAGGGTTCTTCCGGCTCTTCAAACGTCTCCGGGCGATTATGCTGTCTATTTTCCTCGCCTCAAGGCTGTTGAAGATGTTTTCGGATTCGAACTGGCTGTCAGCCACGGCCAGCTCCACCTCGAAATCCTCGCCCAGCAGCCCGTCCAGTAAAGGCTCTGCGAGCTTTTTCTCGTTCACGTTCACCGACGCCTCCACGTGCCCAAGCGGTAAGCCCTCGGCGTCCACGAGGAAGACCGACTGGTAGCCTAGTATGAAGCCTTTCTTTCCGCGTCCCAGCCGAGCGTCCGGATCTCCCAGGCCTCGGCTCGTGTCGTGGGGGTCCCGGCTGCTCCAAGCCGGAAAGTCCGTGCCGTCCATGCACGCCGCCTGGATTAAGCCCGCGGCGGATAGCGGCTGGCTTTCCCGCAGTTTCAAGGCCTGCCATCGAAGCCAAGCCTCTATTTTCCTGAACCCCTCAACGCCTATTCTCTTCTTCATCTGGCTGAAGTGGGCTTCGGTTGGGACTCTGCTGCCGTAGCCGCAGATCCTCCGCAGAAAGGGGTTCCGTCTGAGCCGCTTCACCAGATCCTTCACGTAGGGTATCTGCTCCAGCTGACGAAGCATCAAAGCCCGAAGGTCACACTCCGGGTCGTACTCCACAGGCCTTCCCGAACCTTCACGGTGAAGCCCTTTCCAGAGGATGGAGTGAAGAGGACTTAAATCCAAGTTCTTGAATAGACGCATGGGAGAACCTGATCTCTCCATCTCTATCAATGGTGAGACCGGGCTCTCCCAATATAAATCGAATTATTTAATCCGCCCGCGCGCTTCCTTTTGAACTGTTGAAGATGAGTTAGGGGGAGTTTGACTACGAAGAAACTGCTGATTTTCACATCGGCACAGATTCCGGAACCTTCCCCTAGACTCAGGGGCAAAGCCATCGTTGAAATGCTTCAAGATATAGGGTTCGAAGCCAGCTGGCACCCATATGAAAGACCTCCGGGGAGCACGATTCCAGAGTTTCTGTACGCTCTTGAAGATACAACAAGAAAACTCGCGCGTGTACATAGATCTCCACAGGACACAGGAGTGATGGTACAAAGGTACATTTCTGAATACTCCCCTTGGACGAAACTTTGCCATGTGTCCTCTGTGTTCAGTTACATGCCAACTTGTCTGTCATTCACCTTCGCGTTTGTCTCAAAATTCGTTCTCAAAAAGAGGTTCATCTATGACATAGACGATGGTCTTTTTCTTAGTAGACCCATAGAAGTTCCACTGTTACTGCGCATCGCTGATGATGTAATCGTCGGAGGACATAATTTGCGCGAGTACGCAATGAAATACAACAAAAAAGTATTCTTACTGCCAACGTGTGTTGACGTTGACAAATATCCGAATGAAAGAAAGATTGAAACCGGCCAAACACCGAGACTCGGTTTCCTCGGCTCGCCATCAACAACAGTGTACCTAAACAGAGTATTGGCTCCAATCCAACGGCTAGCCGAATCCTACGATTTTGACTTCATTGTAGCTTCGGCGCGCAGCAAGGAACAATACAGACCGTACAATTCCCTGTTTGGAAAATTAAGAAAGGCAGGCGTCAAAGTCCAATTGTTGGAATGGTCATTGGAAAATGAGGTCGACATCTTGAAAAACATCGACATTGGTCTGGCTCCTCTTTTCGGCACTGAATGGGACAAATACAAGTGTGGTTTCAAAATAATCAACTACATGGCTGCATGTACTCCGCCAGTTGCCTCAGCTGTCGGCGAGAACAATTTCATAATAGACGATGGGGTGAATGGCTATTTATGCAGAAACGATGAGGAATGGAAACAAAAACTCGAAATACTGCTTGTGGACGAGAAACTACGTGATACAATGGCTCACAACGCGAGGAAGACAGTTGAGCAGAAATACTCTTTACGGAAAAACGTGAAGCGTCTTGCACTGATTATTCGAAAGGCATAGTAGTAGTTTCAGTAATGTTGAAAGAATGGTAAAAGGTAACAAATAGTAATGCGCGCTAAACTGCTTTGATAAATGTGTTCGGTCTCCTTTCTTGGCTCAATCCAAGCTACGGTTAGCGCGATCGGTTCTTTGGGACATCGCCGGTTAGCTCGCGCTAGTCGGATCAGTCCGATCAATGAACTCTGAAGCCAGAACAGAGGTGGATGTGAACGCGAGCGAACGTCGCAGTATGTACACATCGTGGAAAGCATATTTGCACATCTGGTATTTTCGAGAAGCTCAAGGGCATAGCGCGCAAACTATTTCCTTGTGAACGTATTCCTTCTTCGTTGGGAGAGTGAACGCGCGCTATGGTTAGATTGAGAACGATTTATGACCAAAAAATCGGAATTAGAACAATGTACAAAACCCTTTACCTTTATTCAAAAGAGAAGAAATCTTCCCCAGGCAGACGGCTCAGAGATTTTCTTGTAAATGGCAACTCCCAAATACACTTGGACAAAACTTCGAAAATAATCAACAAAGGAACGTTTCGTTTGGGATCGTTTGAACGGTTGAGGGTGGTTCCAACAAAGCAGCCCTGTATTCTGCAAATGCTTGAAAGAAGCGTACTGATCATAAACGGCAGTTTTCAAGCACAGTCAGGAGTAATCATTTGTATTTTCAGAGGTGCCACATTAGAAGTGGGAGCAAACGTAAGCGTCAGCTTTAATTCCAAGCTTCTTTGCTTTGACAACATCAAGATTGGTGATGGTTCCATGGTTTCATGGGATGTTGAGATACGAGACTCAGACCTCCACGTTATTTCAAGAGAGGATTTCGTAATGTCAAAACCTATCCAGATTGGCAGTCATGTTTGGATTGGATGCAGAGCTATGATATTGAAGGGCGTTACAATAGGCGATGGCGCAGTAGTGGCAGCGGGAGCGGTAGTTACACGAGATGTCCCAAAGAACTGCCTAGTTGCTGGCGTTCCGGCAAGGATTGTCAGAGAAAACATAAAATGGGATAGTTCACCTCTATCAGCTAATCAAGCTATAGAATAGCTATTCCTGAGTCAATTAAGTAGCGATATTCGAATGTTCCCAAGGAAAGTCCTCAATGCGCGCACTGAGTGCTGAGTAAACTGCTACTTATCATATCTTATTAGCCGAGAAGTTTGACAGGGTGCAGAAGATGGAAAGGAATAAACTACTGCTTCTTCCTTTTTTTGCAGGTATCGTATTAATAGTCTATTCTTGGTGGATAAGTTATCCTTTATCAATTGACTCTGTAAACGACGTTATTTTCAATCAAGTACCCGTTTTATATTGGATTGGCCTACCGCTGCTGTTAACGTCAATGTGCATGATGGCCCTTAGTTTCAGAAACAACTACTGGAAGTGGATGATGGCCGTATGCTCTGTCGTAACTCTGTATTCACTATTCTATTTCTACCATACGTTGCCCACCCCTGATGCAACCCCGTTTAGGGGACTGATACAAAATTTCATTAGAACAAAGAATTTGGACCCGTCGCAACCAAGTCACAGCTATTATCAGTGGCCCTCCTTTTTCATTCTGGCCAACATTGCCACTCTGGTGAGTGGGCTTGAGCTAGCTACTTATGAATTCCTTTTGTTTGCGATCATAGGTTTTCTGCTAGCTACAGCATTGTATGTTTATGTTTCCAGATCCTACGCTCAATTAGGCTTTCTTGCCGTCGTGGCCTTTTTCATTGCAATGTTCAATTTCATGAATTATCAGGCCGCCCCTTTCTCACTCGCACTTGGGCTTCTCTTTCTTCTGTTCATGTTGGAAACACGAAAAAAAAGCGGTAGTGCTATGCTAACTATGCTAGTTCTATATGCGGGTATTTCAATTATGCATGCATTTGTTCCTCTCTTTTTTGTTCTGTATTTGCTGATGCGGAGCATTGTTAGCAGAAGCAAACAGCATTTCAATCTCTTTATATTGACCTTGATCATTTATTTCGCAGTGCAATTTACCCTGGCTTTGTTTTCTTTCCCCAGCATTGTGTCCTCAGTGTTGATTTTTCCTACGGAATACTCTGGCATAGCCAGTAGAACACTCACATCTGCTTCCATCACAATTGATGTTACAGCCCAAGCGTTTTCTAGGATAGTAACAATCGCGTTTGTCGTCATATGCGTTGCAGGTTTCTTCTTCATGGTAATCAAAGGAAAACTGAGAGAAATGGACAAAGCTGTTTTCTTAGCTGGGGCCGTCTATTCGGGTCTTGGTCTGGTGATTAATACGCTTGGCTGGCGTGCGCTGGACATAGCGTTTATTCCCATTTCATTAGGAGTATTATATCTGTATCAAAGCAAGTTTAGACAATACGTAAAATGCTTCATCTTGATTTTGCTGGTCTTAGTTGTTTTTGTTCCAATTCACGCTTCTTTTTCAGACATGGCTTCGATGCCTTGTCAGACGAGAGAGGAACAAACAATAGCAGGCTTTATGATTGAGAAATTCGATTGGAATAGGTCTAGCACGGTCCTTTCAGACGTTTATTACGAAGCGTACGTTGTTACACAGGTCGAAGGAAATGTCATATTCTACCATCAATCCTCTTCACCTTTTCAGAGTCCGAGCAATGAGACCTATGATTTCATAATCTACTCGCTTCGTCTGGCAAAAAGCTTTGAGAGTAACAAGCTTTCGGAGGAGAACCTATCCAAACAGATATCGGATAGATTTAATGTTGTTTATGATTCAGGGCTTTTTTACATCGCAGAAAAGCCCGGTTGAACAAGGGTGCTCGCCTTAACTTGCCTTGTGAAGACAGGTAACTGAATGTCCGAAGCGCGCACGAGAAATAAAAGGATCGATCGATCGCACATTCAAAGCTGAGAGTATCGATCGGTTGGTTAAGCAAACTAAATAGGTACGCATGGTTTTTCGTTTTGGTTTGAAGTCCCGATGCTATGCAACACCTAGTCAGTGCTGCCGAGAAGTTCAGGGTTGAACCATCGATCAGAGACTAGCTAATACCAGGAATATTCGGAAACAGCGAAAAACCCGAGAAATATCCCGTCACAAAAGCATGTTAAGGTGACATCATTCCATGAAAAGAGTTTACGCAAAAATGCTCCATGCGCGCCTTAAACGCAAAGAATAACCATTTACGCAATAGAAAAGTCCTTGATTTAGGAAGAGAAAATAGAATGCTGATGAACGCTCCATGGAGAAACACGGAAAGTTGAGCAGCTGTAAACCTCGAGTAAGCATCGGTCTACCAGTGTTTAATGGTGAGAAATACCTCAAAGAAGCATTGGACTCCATTCTGACTCAGACGTATCGAGATTTCGAGCTTATCATCGCGGACAATGCGTCCACCGACCGCACCCAACAGATTTGCCGAGAGTACGCGGCCAAAGACAGACGAATTCGCTATTATTGCAACGAAAAGAACATCGGGGCTCCTAAGAATTTCAACCGTGTCTTTGAGTTGTCCTCGGGCGAGTACTACAGATGGACTGCACATGATGATGTACTCGCTCCGGAGTATTTGCAGAAGTGTATAAGTGTACTTGATGATGACCCGTCCGTGGTCTTGTGCCACTCTATAACCGGACGCATTGATGAACATGGCACCTTGAAGGGTATCTATAATCAAGGGATGTTAACAAGAATTGGTTCGCGAAAGCAGCATGAACGTTTTGGCGACTTGATAAGCCTATTTCATTACTGTTGTTCAGTTATGGGGGTGATCCGTGCGAGTTCGCTTGAGAAGACACCTCTCCTAGGGAGCTACATTGGATCAGACAGAAATCTACTAGCAGAAATAGGTCTTATAGGTCGAATCCATGAAATTCCCGAATGCTTGTTTTTCCAAAGAGATCATCCTGACTCATACTCATCAACCCGGCCCTGGCCATACACATCAACAACATCAGTAGAAAATATCCAAAAAGAAATGGCTTGGTGGTCAAAAACCGATTGGACTAGTTTCCCCCACTGGAAGACCTGCATTGAATATTTCAGGTCCGTAAACCGAGTACGACTTAAATGGTCTGAGCGACTATTATGTTACGACCAGATATTTAGATGGATTGTGAAAGAAGGTTGGCTGTTCATGGGCAGCGACATGGAAATCTTCCTTCTGCGCAATTCACGCCTTGCACGCAAGTTGATCCCATTCGTCTTGCGGAACCTGAGGCGCACAGTTATTCCAATCATCCGGAAAATGAGGCAATGACATGAAAGTAGCCATTTTCGCTGGTGACATGGGACTTCGTCTCTCTGGAGAGGCTGTGAACAAGCCGTAGACGTTGGCGGAAATTGAAGGCCGATCAATTCTTTGAAATACCGTAATGCGCTATTCCCACTTAGCGCGATCGGTCGATCGCTACCTCGGCTTTCACGAATTCCCAATAGCACCAGGTTACAAATCTGAATACATGAAGCTTGGATGCATGAATATTATAGTTTGAATTCTATGTCTAGAAATATCAACACTGCTAAATCTAGGAAATCGTGTTTCGGAAGTTGGCTTCAATGTTCGTTGTCATTAAAGATGATGAAGAGCTTTCGCAAAAAGCGAGTTTCATTGCTCAACTTTTTAGATTGGGCTCAAATGCCAGATTTCTCTATGTGTTTAGAAAAGAGACGGAGAAGTTCAGGGAAAAATGGGGCTCAAACCGGATCGAATTGGCTACGTCCACTACAGGGATTTTTGCGTATTTTTTCCTAATGATTTTGAAGAGCCCTAAGGATCTGCATGATGGAATACTGGGACGGCTATTCCATAGGAGGAGAGCGCGCGTGCTTATCAACGAAGGCTTCTTATCCGTTCTTTCGCGTGCTTTGTATCTGTATTTTGCCCGGTCAGCTCGAACCGAGGGGCTAGTAAGCTTTTTGAGGAAATCGAACTCGCCAAAGATTTTCTTGATAGATGAATTTGCGAGCCTAAACTCCGTTAACCTGAAAATGCTCAGGCATCTAGGACCCATTATCTACGTGTCTCAAGATGTCGCCTACAACCACTTCTTTGCGGGTAACTTCATAGCAAAAGAATTGATGTACAAGTTGGAAAGGGACGCGATTGGTCTGGTAGATTTAGTGATAGCTTGTAGCGAAATGGAAAGACTTAAATATATCGAAATGGGGGCCAGGAAAGCGATTTCATATCCCAATATCTATCCGATTGCGGAGTTTGAACCATGTGACAAAGACCAAGTGCCAAGCATAAGCATAGCCTTGCCAAAACACTGGGGATCCAGAGCTGAAAGATCTCTAAAAGAAATCTTCAAAGCATTATCATTGGTTGATAGGAAAATCAGGGTCTATATGATTGGTATAGAACCGCAACAAGTTCCCAGAAACATCGGGCTCCAATATTATGAGCGCATTCCGAGTAAATTGGATTACCTAAGAACTCTAAGTAAATCATGGATTGCCATAAATATAGGTATTCATATGGGCGGAACTAACCAAAGGAAATATGATTATGCGATGGCCGGAGTGGTCGTCTTCTCGGACAACCTTGGCGCTCGGGGAGACCTGCTTCCTTGTGAGTACACCTACGTTGACAGTCATGACTTGGCAGCCAAATTAGAGCAATCCCTAAAATTGGGCAGAGAGAAGATAGTAGAGATGGGAATACAAAACCGAAAACAAGCTATATCCTTAGCTGAGAAACAACGAGAGAAGCTCTTGAGGACGGTCAATAGCATGGTATTTCACGACGCGCGCGCTCTGAGATAATTGGGAATCTGAAGACAATGCTTCATTTCAGTGTGCCTCTTTCAATTTTCGAGACGTTAGGAGGCGTGCGCTATTTTGGCAATTCCGCTGACAGGCACTATCAATCGAACTGACATAAGCAATTTGAGAGCGCGCGCTTTAAGGCAGAATGAGGGATATTATGGGCATAAAAGCATATCTAAGCAGGGTTAGGAAACCATTCCTGTGGTATTATCGCTATTTTACTCTACGTGAACCAAAGGCAAAATCCTTAGTACCACATGAAGATCCGAAGATCCAGAAAGAGACAATTGCCAAGCTGAAAGAGAATGGCTTCAATATTATCGATTTTGAAATAGAATTAGATGATTACAGACGATACCTACATATAGCAAGATATCAGAGATTTCCAGACTATTATGGAGGAGGCAAAGCAAGCAATTTTGTAGAAAAATCTCTTGAGCACTATCTGGCAGCAAGATTATTGGATCTATCAAGAAACGATATCTACATAGATATTGCGGGCGAATTCTCTCCTGCATCAGAGATATATCATGAAGTGTATGGTTGCAAGGTCTATCGACAGGATTTGACTTTTCCAGAAGGCATTCATGGAAACCAAATTGGAAGTGATGCAAGTAGCATGCCCGTCGAAAATCGTTTTGCTACGAAAATGGCGTTACACTGCTCTTTTGAACACTTTGAGCAAGATTCGGATGTAAAATTCATCAAGGAAGCCAACAGGGTTCTTAGAAAGGGGGGAAAAGTTTGCATATTGCCGTTGTATCTCTTTAGCAAATATGCAGTTGAAACAGACTTGGCTGCCTGGACAAAGGGTGGCCTATATTTTGAACCAGACGCGGTTTTGTATTGTGCAAAGGGCACTGGAGTTCGGTACGCTCGCTTCTACGATGTGAGCCATCTTATTGCCAGAATTAGAGATAATCTAGATGCCCTTAGATTGACTATTTATGTCGCTCGGAATGAGAAAGAGGTCAGCAGATCTTGTTATGTTAAGTTTATTGCACTTTTCGAAAGCGCGCTGCCTTGTCCCGAAATTGGTGTAAAATGGTCATAATTCCTATTTTCGGGTTTAGGGGCAGTTTTGAGGCATACATGTGTTTTTAGCCCTCCTGTGTGCTTTGACGTTCCAGACGGGCTAAGTGTAGCCTCAACGGCTCATGGGAAAAACTACTTCCATCCGGCTTTGACGGAACCCCGTGATTTGCCATCTTTCAACAAGGCCAAGATTCGCCCACAAAACAAGCCCAAATCAAGCTCCAACAGACAAAAGAAGAATTAAGACCATTTTTAACCATTTCAGGGACAAGCCAGCGCGCTAACCATCTGCAAACCACAAGGAAAAAATAAGAGTCACCTCATCTAACCAAATCACAATAAGACGGAATACAAAGGGAAGGTAAAGAGCATGCGTGTTTTGGTTACGGGTCACAGAGGATACATAGGTTCGGTTATGGTGCCTATGCTTGAAGGTGCAGGGTATGACGTTGTGGGGCTTGATAACGACCTTTTCGACGGGTGCATATTTGGTGATCCGTCGATTACTGGCGACATCCCTGAAGTTCCATATGTGAGAAAAGATGTCCGTGACATAGAGCGGTCAGATCTGCAAAATTGTGATGCTGTCGTCCATCTGTGCGCGCTGTCAAACGACCCGCTTGGCTATTTCAATCCGGAAATAACCGATGAAATCAATCATAAAGCTTCGGTCAAGTTGGCTAAGCTGGCTAAGAAGGCCGGAGTCCGACGCTACGTCTTCTCGTCAACGTGCAGCGTCTACGGTGCCTCTACTGCTGACACGGTGAATGAAGAGTCAGAACCGCGACCCATCACACCATACGCTGTTTCAAAGATACGTTCGGAAGAAGATATCTCGAAGCTGGCAGACTCAAGTTTCAGTCCAACCTTCTTACGTTCTGCGACAGCCTATGGCATATCTCCTCTGCTTCGGTTTGATTTAGTTCTCAACAATCTAGTTGCTTGGGCCTACGCTTCTGGGGTAGTATTCTTAAAGAGTGATGGCATGGCGTGGCGTCCAATTGCACACATTGAGGACATATCTCGAGCTTTCATGGCTGTCCTGGATGCATCTCACGACTTGATTCACAACAAAGTTTTCAATGTGGGCATCAACGAGGAGAACTATCGAGTGCGAGAACTTGCTGAAATTGTGAAAGACACGGTCCCCGATTCACGAATCGAGTACGCGAAGAATGCTGAACCAGACAAACGTTCCTATCGAGTTGACTTCAGCAAGATTTCCCGGGCATTGCCCGAATTCAAGCCGCAATGGAACGCGCGTCGAGGGGCAAAGCAGCTTTACGAGGTCTACAAGAAAGTTGGGTTCACTTTGGAAGAGTTTGAGGGACCCAGGTACAGACGCATTTCGCATATTGAGGAAGGCGTTAAGATGGGCCGTTTGGACAAAACGCTGCGCAGGAAGGATACCAAGACATGAATACCGCAGGCTAAGCATTCATTGAGCACTTGCAAACTGGCGGAGTATTCTAATATGACTAAAACAATAGGAAATAAACAATCAGACTTTCATTGTCCATTATGTGGTTCGCCGGGATTGTGGGTTTTCTATGAAGTGACGGATGTTCCTGCGAGCTGCAATCTCCTGTGGAAAAGCAAGGACGAAGCCATCAACAGTCCCAAAGGGAACATCAAACTGGCGTTCTGTTCGTTTTGCACCTTTGTGACAAACATAACATTGGAGCCACAGAAAATCCAATACGGTCATCGCTATGACGACTCCCTATTTTACTCTCCTCACTTTCAAAATTTCGCGAAAAAACTGGCGGCCAACCTGATCCAACGCTACGATCTGCATAACAAGGGCATTATTGAAATAGGAAGTGGGAAAGTCGACTTTCTCTCCTTGCTGGTCGAATTGGGGAACAACCATGGACTAAGGTTTGATCCTTTCTACACGAAGGTTGAAGACAAAAGTCGAAAGTCAGTCGAATCAATTCCAAGCTTCTATCCACAGCCAGAGAGGAGTAACAAAGCCGATTTTGTTTTCTCCTACTGCGAACTTGAGCACATGAATTATCCCAAAAACTTCCTGAGCAATTTGCGAATAATACTCGGGTGCAGTTCGAAGACTCATGTTTTCTTTGCAGTACCAAATGCGCTAAAGGCCTTTGAGGAAGGAGATTTCACGAACATTATCTACGAGCATGTTTCATATTTCACCATCCCCTCCTTATTTCACCTTTTTTCTTCCTCTGGATTCAACATCTCCGAGGTTGCGGAGTCCAAAAATGAAATCTTCGACTCAATTTATATTCATGCCACCCCTAACGCCCGAACGAAGTCAAGCTTCAAGCCAGATTCAAAACCAGAAGCCGGCCAAATCAAAGACTGCATCACCTCATTTGCTGCCAGGTCGACCAACACGATAGAAAAATACACCAGCAGGGTCAAGCAGTTACTTAACAAAGGAAAACGAGTAGTCATATGGGGAGCCGGTTCAAGAGGCGTTACTTTATTGAATATCCTCAAGGATCCACGGATAGAATATGCTGTAGACATAAATCCCCACAAGCAAGGCAAGTATGTGCCAGGAACAGGACAAGAAATTGTTGAACCAAGATTCTTGCTCGATTACAAGCCAGACTACACAATTCTAGCAAACCCAGCGTATGAAAATGAGATCAGGCAGATCATAAGCAATCTTGAAATAAAGACGGAATTCATTCAAATCCAACATTAGCGCTCGCTCGCCAAAACTAATTGACGCGGAGACACTGTTTTGATTCGATAGTCGATTCTGAGCGAGTCACAGCGGAAGAAGTTGAATCTGTCTTGAAGACTCGTCATGCCAAAATCTATGCATCAGTCTTTGATGTTTCTCGCGCATAACACGCACGAGTTTTCTCTGCCTTCTCTGTTGAGGTACGTCATCCCGTCGATCGATCACCGGAACTAAACGCGTCAGCTACAAACATCCACACTTACGCCGGATTTCGAAAAATAGGGCAAGATTCGACTCATTTTGGATTCGCGTATATGCTCAGGTTCTGGTATTCATGGAATGTCGTGAATTCGGGTGGACAGGAGTCAAGGTCTCCGACATCGGCATGGGAACGTATTATGGCCACTCGTACGAAACCATGTCGCCCCTCTTCCGTCATCGAGGAGGATGGGATAAACGGATAGCAGCTTTAGGGGAGGATTTGAGTCTCTTCCGTCGGCAAGAAGGGTGGCATAAAAAGGTAGCCGGTTTGAAGAAGGGTTTGAGCCTTCTCTGTCAGCAAGGAAGCATGACTGAGAAGATAGAGGCTTTGAAGAAGGGTTTGGAGCTTGGGATGAACCTAATAGACACTGCAGAAATATATCAAACAGAGGATATAGTCGCAGAGGCGATCGAAGGCCACGAGAGGGATGACTTGTTCATTGCGACGAAGGTCTCTGGGAATCATCTTGGATATGACGATGTTTTGGAGGCCGCTGGGAATAGTCTGAAGAGGCTGAAGTGTTCCTACATCGATCTCTACCAGATTCACTGGCCGAATGCGCGAGTTTCTATTGAAGAGACTATGAAGGCCATGGAGAAGCTGGTGGAAGACGGAAAGGTGAAATACCTAGGCGTGAGCAACTTCTCCCTAGAACAGATGAGGGAGGCTGAGGATGCCCTCTCGAAGAACAAGCTCGCCTCCAACCAAGTTGAATACAATCTCATGGTTAGAGGAATAGAGAAGGATCTCCTCCCCTATTGTGAGCGGAAGAGTATCGCTATCTTGTCCTACCAGCCAATCGCCCAAGGGGCTCTGGCCCATCCCAACGAGAGACTCAAGGCTGTCATGGACGAGGTCTCGCAGAAACACGGCGGCAAAACTCCAGCGCAGATAGCCCTTAACTGGTTAGTAGCCAAAAGCAGGGTGATCTTTCCGATTCCGAGGGCTTCCAAGCCGGAGCGAGTAATCGAGAACGTTGGCTCAATGGGCTGGAGCCTTGACTCTGAAGACATGAGAAAGTTGGAGGTGTGTGTGCATCGCAGCAATAGCACAACACAGAAAAGAGGGGGTCCCATGTGATGTCTCGATGGGCATGGGGGTTCAAATCATCCGCGCGCGCTTTTATGAATGCACTTGAGCAATTAAAACGCTACTTCGATAATGTCGATGAGAATGGTGCGTCAAAGAATGCATCAGCCATATCAACAAATCTAGGCGCATACGATTGATGCGCGCGCGCTCTAAAAACGGAGGAAAAGAACAATGAATTGGAAGAATCTTCTCTCAGGATTTTCGAAGATCCGTGGGAAAGGCTTGAAAAAGGTTGCAATGTCAGCTACCAGATACTTAGAGATTGAAGCTCTACAAAAGTTTCCAAGCCTGGCCAAATCCTTCTCACCCAGACCCACCCAGGTTTTCCTTGAACCAACCAACCATTGTAACCTGCATTGTAAAATGTGTACCAGAGGAGCACGGAAAGCTGGTTTCATGGATTACGTTTTGTTCACACGATTAATAGATGAGATTGCAGCTATTGGAGATGTCAATTTGATTCTTCACGTAGGAGGCGAGAGCTTAGTTCATCCGAAGATCTTAGACATGCTTGAATATGTGATGGTCAGGAGCAATAGGCTGCGTAGAGTAGGCTTTAACACAAATGGTACGTTGTTGAATGCTAAAGTACAAGAAAAGCTTGTAAACCTAGGTGTTGATTGGCTTGGAATAAGTTTGGACGGACTTGGAAAAGTCAATGATGAGATACGAATTGGAAGCGACTACGATCAGATCGAGGCTAACATTAGAGCCTTGCTAGACAAGAGAGGCAGCGCTCCAAAGCCTGAAGTTGGACTGTATCTTACTGATATAGGTCAATGCAAAATCGATGAGTTTATAGACGCTTGGATTAGCAGTGTTGACTACATACGCGTGTGCGCATGTTTGAACAATCGCGTACAGATAATCAATCCACAATTTTTCAATGGACATAAGACTGAAACCAAAGATCACTGCATTTCTCCGTGCTCTACTATGGCGATTTTCTGGAACGGTGATGTAGTTGCATGCTGTGCAAACATCAATGGAATTGGTGTGCTAGGAAACGTAGCAGATAAGCATATTCTTGAGGTCTGGAAAGGAGCGAAATATCGGCAATTGAGGTATGATTTGTTAACAGGAAACCCTAAAGGTCTTTGTTTTTCATGCAACAGTTGGAAAACCAGCTTCAGTAGTTACACAGAAAAATGCGGGAATTATCAGATCATTTTCTATGACATAATGAAACGCTATGAAAGAAAGAAAAGACAAGAATGACTTAGGACGCATCTACACAACAGGAGCATGATAAGATCTGTAAAGACAAGAACTGCATCCTTCGGGAGACGATCGATCGAGAAAAATGTGAAATAACAGTGCTTCACATAGGCGCATACAATTAATGCTCAGAAAAATGATCAATATGAAGCAATGGAAAGTACGGATCTATCGAGAAGGCGATGAAACGGGAATAATCGATTTGATGAACCTGGTCTTGCGAGGGACCAAGCACGATATTGAATTTTGGTCTTGGAAATACAAGACAGCCCCCAGAGGTTTTCTGACAGTCGTGGCCGAAGACCATGGGGAACTAGTAGGTCACATGGGCCTTCAGCTGATGAACATAATGGTAGGGAATAAGATTATAACGGGTTCGCAAGCTTGCGATTTATGTGTCCATCCTGACTACCTCCGTCAAGGGATGTTCTTGGCTATGGGGAAGACTCTAATGAAAAAAGCAAAGGACGAGAAAGTATTTCTTACATATGGCTTTCCCACCGAGCCTGCCTACTACGGGCACATACAATACGGGTGGTTTGATGTCTCCAAGATACCTATTCTCGTAACATGCTTCGATACGCATCAGGCTGTCGCGGGAGAGTTAAGAAGACTGAAGCGGGCGGAACCGATTCTGAGAAGCGCTGCAAAGTATTTGGATTGGCTTTTCTCAATATGGCGGCAACGTTCTGCGTCATCATTTGAAAACATTGAAATGACTCAAGTCTCTCGTTTTGACAGAGGAATAGACGAGATCTGGAAAAAGGTATCAACGGATTATGGCATAATCGTAGTTAGGGATCATAGGTATTTGAACTGGAGATATTTTGCAAAACCTAGCGCGCATTACTACGTCATCGTTGCCAAAATGGAAGGCAAGATTCAAGGGTATGTTGTACTGTCCAAGAGCAAATCCAGAGGGAGAGATATCGGATATATCGCTGACATTCTCTCTGTTTCCAAAGGCGTATTCTTTGGTCTTGTTCATGCGTCAATCGAGCACCTAAGCGGGCAATCAGTGGATTCGGTAAGATGTTTGATGCAACGGAATCAAGTCTGGTATCAGGCTTTGAAAAAAAGCGGATTCACACCATATCTTTCTCAGAGAACAAGGTTCATAGCGCGTGTCAATTCCAAGGAGTTCTTCCAAACATACAAGGAAGGGGGAGAATGGTACGTAACCGCTGGAGATTCAGATTGGGTTTGACAAAAGAATCAGAACATGTTCGTCAATCGTCGAAAGGGTTGTAATTTGGTACTCAGCAAAATGACACATGTGTGGTTTACACTTCATAAACTAGTTTGGCGAAAACGAGGGAATCGAGGTGTTACAATATCCATAGCCTTTGATGACAACAAGCAGAATCAGTATGACTACGCTTTTCCATTGTTGAAATCCAGAGGCATGGTAGCAACATTCTACGTGACTACCGATTACATCAGAGACTTCTCGCGTAATGATGCATACATGAGCATTGCTGAGCTTCAGGACCTAAAAAATTACGGTTGTGAAATAGCGAGTCACAGCAAAACACATCCTCATTTCACACATATTTCTGATGACCAGATACGTTCTGAATGTATTCTGTCAAAGCAGGTTTTGCAAAGTCATGGATTCCAAGTGAACAATTTTGCTTATCCTTACGGAGACACAGATGATCATGTTGATTCAATTGCGCGTCATTATTACAGGACAGGGAGATCAGCATACACTCCTCCGTACACAATGCGCTTGCCTACTTCTCAATTTAGACTGCCGGGAGCGGCTGGAGAAACAGACAGCGCGATCAAAGAGCCGCACGTCCGCGATTGTCTGAAGAGATACAAACGCTTGCGCTTAGTTGACCAAGTCTACAACGCGCAAGGCTGGATGATAATATTCTTCCACAACGTTGTTCCTAGTCCTAGCCCTAGCTTTGAGATAAGCACGCAAGACTTCGAGGACTTTCTCGACTATCTTATACTAAAAGGCGTGAAAACAGTCACCGTGAACCAAGCCTTGGACGACCTAGGTGGTTACTCATGAGCGTATATGACAATCAGCATCAATCGACCACATGCGCGCACAAATACGCTTAACTGTGTAGGTAGATGTGAATTGAATAGGGATTTTCTTGTTCGCCCATATTGTTCTGGCGACGAAGAAGAAATTGTCTCGCTTCTTCAGCTAGTGTTTGAAGGATGGCCCCACTTCGATCTTAGATGCGATCCTCTGGACCATTGGAAGTGGAAGTACACAGACAATCCAATGAAATCAACAATCATATCAGTATGTATGAGCAATAATGAGATAATAGGCTGCGTCCACAGGATTCAAAAAAGAGTAAAAATTGGAGACACTGTCTTCCTCTGTTGCAGCGGAGCTGACTCCGCAGTTTATCCGCAGTTCCAAGGCCGCAAAGGTTACAGCAAGATGTTTGAACTTGTTAAAGATCAAGAGAAGAAGAGTGGAACACAGTGTACTTATTCTGTTACCTACCATCCAAAGTTGATCAAGTTTTTCATGAAGCATCGCAGAGTATTTCCACATTCAACGAGTGTATTTCTCAGAGTCAAAGACATCGATCACCATTTGCGGATGACAGATGTCAGGAGGGTCGGTCTCTACAGGTGCGGGTTTTTTCTAGTCAAAATGTCTAACAAGTTAAAATACGCATTAAGTTCATCTAGCCTCCCCCGAGAAGACTTCCGCATTTTGCGGACTCACTGTTTTGATGATCGTATAGGCGGATTTTGGAACAGAGTGCAAGATCACTATGGATTCATAGTGGAGAGAACTAAGGATTATCTGAATTGGAGATACTGTGACCCTCGCGGTGGGGACTATATTGTCAAGATTGCCGAAGGAAATGGCGAAGTCCTTGGATATATTGTTGCAAGAATTAACACGTATCGGAAGGACTATCCGATAGGATATATTGTTGACCTCCTCACACTTCCGGGAAGACTTGACGTTGCAGATGCCCTAGTAAGAGAGAGTGTTCGCGATTTTGACGAGCTGAACATCAATACAACAAAATGCCAAATGGTAGAGGGCCACCCATATCAAAGGATTCTTGAAAAATGCGGATTCATGAAAAGCCGAAGTCGAATCCAAGTTTTCTTCTCTCTCTCAGAATCCGCCACGGGGAAAGAACTTGAGAAAATGCTGAAATGCTCTGCGAATAGAATACACTTTATGTATGGCGACTACGACGATATTTAACAATTGAGTCGCAACGTGAGTCTGCAAATTTAACAGATATTTGGGACCTAATTCAGAATACATCTAAATTGGAGAAGAGGCGAATTCTGTGTCTGGATACGCTGTTGTTGAAAATCCGTCGGCTGAATTATGGAACTCCTTCTTGAAAATATCGCCTGAAGGAAATCTTGGACAATGTTTTGAGTTTGCCGAAATAGCAAGAATGGCATATCCAAGAACAAAAGTTGTCAGACTGTGCACCACACATAACGGAAAACCGATTGGAATAGTTCAAGGAACATATTCGAGTTATTTCGGGTTCGGCATGACGTTAAGCGTAATTCGTGGGCCAATTGTAGAGCCCCAAAGCGAGGAAAAGTCTCGGTTAGTTGGAACTCTCCTGAAAGAACTTGAAGACTATGGCAAGAGAAAACGAATAATACACGTACAAATACTGGTTCCTGACTCTTGGCAACTGCAAGAAGTATTCCACAAAATGGGTTATGCTTCAGTTGCCAGAATCAATGAGTATGTCGTGAACCTTGAGGAAGGAGTACAAAAGCTTTGGAAGAGCATTGACCATAACAAGAGGAGAAACATAAAAAAGGCTGAGAAAGAAGGGGTGGAAATTGTTCAATCAAACTGTCACGACGATCTGGAAGACTTTATTTCAATGCACAAAGCCGCGGTAAAGAGAGGCGGCTTCTCAACGTACCCTCGCTCATGGTTTGAGGTAGTATGGAAAACATACAACCCTGAACTATCGAAGCTGTTCTTAGCATATTGGAAAGGGAAAAGCGTTTCAGGAGTCCACATCGTAATCCAAGGAAAAACCGTTTACGCATTGAGCGCAGGTTCACTCACTGAAGGATGGGAAGTCAGACCTAACGATATAATGCACTGGAAGGTTATGGAATGGGCGTGCCAAAATGGCTATTCAAAGTATGATATGGGACACGTTTCTGAACCTCCTCCAACTGAGGAATCTAGTGCTTGGGGGATTTGGAGATGGAAAAGAGAATGGAAAGGAAGTCTAGAAAGAATGCAAACATTCGACAAACTTTTCCTGCCAAGATACAAGCTCATACTCCAAACTAAGAAACTTGTTGAACGTGGTTATGAGGGCATCAGACGAACTGAATTGAAATAGTCGATTTATTTATCTGAGGGATGCCTATTGAAAGGAAACAGCGATGAAAAACAGTAATTGCGCGTGGTTTGCCCTAGGGGGACATTCCTTTCAATAATAGGCACTAAGAATATACTCCAGTTTTGTGAAACTTTAGTTGGTTAACCAAATCAGCATTGCAAATCACAAGTCCAACATTTTATGGTATAAAGAAATCTGACCGTGACAATCTGTCGAATAAGCATTTTCTGTGCAGAAACGATACATGGATCGGAGCAAAGGTTAATACATCACGAACGTTGGGATGAGAAGAAGAAAGAGTGATGCGCTCGTAACTGTGATCTTTACAATAGAATACCTCGATCAGAAGCACAGGACGCTGCGTGATTGATCAGCATTTGGGTGTCAAAATGAGAGATCAAGCGAGGCTTTCCTCGGTCGCCAATGCGAGCCACATAACTCTGACTCTGAGAATTGCCACAATGATCGCTGCAGTCGTGGCGGTCTTCTATCAGGATCTAACGATTGTCATAAGTGACGCTCTGCAAAGCGACTTTATGAGTATATCTTGGCTATTCCACTCATATTCATCTATCTGATTTATCGCAAAAGAAAAATGCTGAGGGCAGTAATTCCTAACGAGACCCAAGATCAACCGCGAGCAAACAGACACCTGCTCACAATCACCGGAATCCTTGTTACCGCGACGGCGATGCTGCTTTACTGGCACGGTTCGCACACCTTCACTCCACTGGAATACCACATGCTTGCCCTACCAATCTTCGTAACCGGACTGACTCTTATCTTTTTCAATAAACAAACACTCAGACAACTAGCCTTCCCAATAGCCTTTCTCATATTCCTAGTGCCCCCGCCTTCAGAGGCCTTGAACGCCATAGGCTCAACACTATCCGTGACGATCGATCGATCCTTGAAACATAATCTTTTTTAGACAGCGCTTCGATGAACCTTTATTTCTTCGTTGACTATATGGCATAGGCACTGATCTGGGAAAAGGTGTAAGGAAAGTTGGGTGGTTTGTCTCGTGTGCTTATCGCAGGTGGAGCGGGGTTCATAGGCAGCCACATCGTGGACAAGCTTATGCAAGATGGCGTGGGAGTCACGGTGCTGGACAACCTCTACACAGGCCGCTTGAAAAACGTTGACCATTGGAAAAGTAATAAGAAGTTCTGCCTCGTTCAAGGGGACGTTCGCGACTTTGAACTTGTCAAACACGCAGCTGCGAATGTGGACGCCGTTTTCAACGAGGCCGCGGTGGTCAGCGTGTCTCGTTCCCTGGAAAATCCCTTATTGGCAAATGAGGTGAACGTGGGCGGAACATTGAACCTTCTTAAAGCGTGTCTCGATCTGGGGATAAGACGCTTCGTTCAAGCGTCCTCCGCCTCGGTGTACGGAAACACGGAAACATTTCCCGTGACCGAGGGTCTACCGCTGAACCCCGTTTCGCCCTACGCTGTCGCCGAGTTGGCGGCTGAAAACTACGCAAGAGTCTTCCACCACGTGTACGGTCTGGAAACGGTCTGTTTGCGTTACTTCAACGTCTACGGTCCAAGACAGACGTTCAGCGTCTACAGCGGTGCCGTCACGATATTCTTCAACAAGCTGATGCAAGATCAACGACCAGTCATTTTCGGAGACGGAAATCAAACCAGAGACTTCGTCTACGTCGAGGACGTGGTCAAAGCCAACATGCTCGCTCTAAAGACCAAAAGAGGAATCGGCGACGTGTTTAACATCGCAACCGGTACACCCCACACTATAAACGAACTTGTGCGGAGCATCCAAGAAAAACTGGGCAAACAACACCTGAAACCCATCCACAGACGTGCCAGACTGGGAGAAATCAAGCACAGCTACGCGAACATCGAGAAAGCCGCGAAAATCCTAGGATACAAGCCCACATTCACCCTGGAGAAGGGAATAGCCAAACTGGTCAAAACCTGCTCAGAACTCAATCCATGAAGCGCGATCACCTGTGAAGCCAGCCTCTCCCGCATTTCTTCGCCTGTTGCTTTCCCCTGCTCTTCGGCTCGTTTTCCCCTGATTCAAGCTTGCACAGGCAACAGAGATCTTTCTATCAGCTCTACACGGTGCGATCGATCGATCCAACGATATAATGCATTGGAAGGTTATGGAATGGGCGTGCCAAAATGGCTATTCAAAGTATGATATGGGAACGGTTCCTGAACCTCTTCCGACCGAGGAATCTAGTGCTTGGGGGATTTGGAGATGGAAAAGAGAATGGAAGGGGAGTCTGGAAAGAATCCGAACGTTTGACAAAATCCTGATACCCAGATACAAGCTCATACTCAAAGCTAAAGAACTTGTCGAACGTAGTTATGAGAGCATCAGATGAGTAAAATAGCTGATTCATTTGTCTGGACTACTGTAAGGAAACAGCGATGAAAAAACAGCAATTTTGTTTTGGCAGAGTCTTCAACATTGTTTGGTGTGAAGAGATGTGGCGATTACAATCTGTCGCGTGAGTATTTCCTAGGCAGAAACGCTACATGATTTGGAGCAAAGGTTAATACAGATCGGGGACGGCATGGGATAGGATCGATCGATGGTATTTGTGACCTTTGCAATAGAATACTTGAATCCGAAGCACAGGACGGGGTGTTTTTGATCAACATTTGGGTGGCGAAATGAGAGGTCCAGCGAAGCTTTCCTCGGTCGTCAACGCGAGCAACATAACTCTGAGTCTGAGAATCGCTGCAATTGTCGCTGCAGTTGTGGCGGTTTTCTATCAGGATCTAGCAATTATCATAAATGACGCCTTGCAAAGCGACTTCATGAGCTACATCCTAGTCATTCCATTCATATTCATATATCTGCTTTATCGCAAAAGGAAAATGTTAAGGGCGGTTATTCCCGACGAAGAACAGGATCAATCACGGGCGAACAGGCATCTACTCACGATCGTCGGAATCCTCTTTATAGCAGCAGCAATATCGCTGTACTGGTATGGTTCGCACACTTTTACACCTCTGCAGTACCACATGCTTGCCCTGCCAATTCTCGTGACCGGACTGACTCTCATCTTTTTCAACAAGCAAACACTCAGACAACTGGCCTTCCCCATAGCCTTTCTCATATTCTTAGTGCCTCCGCCCTCGGACGTGCTGAACGCCTTCGGCTCAACTCTATCCGTGACAAGTTCAAAAGCTTCCTATGCCCTGGCAAATCTGCTCAGAATTCCATCGGTGCTCACGAGCGAGTACGGCACCCCAGTGATACAGATAACCAGACCTGGCGGCACAACAATATCCTTTGCCGTAGACATCGCTTGTTCAGGTATCTACAGCTTGATCGGCTTTCTGATATTCTCAGTGTTTGTCGCTTTCATAATGCGAAGTAAGCTGTGGAAAAAGCTCATCTTGTTTGCTTTTGGGTTTCTATTAATCTACGCACTTAACATAACGAGAATAACCACGATTCTCGTAATAGGTTATTATTACGGAGAAGAAACCGCATTACAACTCTTTCACCTGCTGGGCGGTTGGGTTCTTATCTTCGCAGGTACCCTTCTATTGCTTATACTTGCTGAAAGAGTATTCCATGCGCAGGTGTTTACAAAATCCGTACAAGACACAAGCTGCACTCCGAAACTTGAAAGAGGCGAGAACTTTTGCCTAAATTGTGGCAAGATTCTCAGACCAGAGCGCATCAGGTTTCGGAAGAGCGAGATAATCAAAGCAGTAGCCGTAATCGTCACCGTAGCCCTGTTAATATCAATTCAAACGCCCACATTCGCCTTGGTTCAAAGTCCGGCTGAAATCATGATTCAGACGCCGACGGGCGAACAAGGGAACCCGCAGCTGCTGCCGCAAGTCCAAGGATACACGAAGGAATTCTACTATCGCGATCTGGATTTCGAAAAAATATCACATCAAGACGCTTCTCTCGTGTACGAGTATGCTCCGCTAGATAAAAGCAAAGGGTCAGTGTGGGTGACGATTGAAATCGGAACCTCGACATCAATGCTTCACGATTGGGAGTTCTGTCTAATATCTTGGCCGATAAGCTTCGGTTTGCCAGCGGAGGTCACTCAGCTGAGCTTGAAGGATGTCTCGATTTCACAAAACCCCCAAATAATAGGAAGATACTTCGCATTCAAATGGACAGAAACAAACCAAACACAGGTCGTTCTCTACTGGTATGAAGACTCCATATTCACGGTGGGCAACACGACCCAAACAAAAAGCGTTAAAATAAGCCTTATCACGTACCCCGACACGCCACAATCCTTGACGCCGGCAGAAGATCTGTTGCCATTCGCTACGGGATTGACCCAATACTGGGAACCAATCAAATTGTGGTCAGAAATATCCTTATTCTTGTCACAAGAGAGCATCTATTTCGTCGCGGTAACATTAGCAATGCTCCTGATAGTCTTCATTCTGTACATTGGCCAAAGGAAAAAGCAAGTGAGAGCGAACGCCAAAGCCTATCAAAAACTATCAGCGTCGACCAAAACCATCATAGACCTGATCGTAGAAACCGAAAAAACAGCGAAACCCACACTGCATGCAATTGCCGCGACATACAAGGACAAAACCGGCGAACCCCTTGATTCGGAAGAAATGCTACGGAAACTCTCAGAAATACAAAAGACCGGTATAGTAAAAAGTGAAATAGCCAACTTGTATGATGAGCCAACCAAGGTATGGAAGAGTCAACTGAAGCTTTTTCCGAAAAAACTGCTTTCAAGTAAGAGAAAGTTTGCGCTACACCAGCTCGGCAAACATTCATATTGAACAAACGCAGATATGTAAAATGGATAACAACAGATTCTTGCGAAGAAAAATCAGCATATAGATTTCAACGCAGGCATTTCAGCTTTCCAGAATTGAAGTGTATAATCGGAAAAGTGGGGGCCAGTACCTAAATCGAAAAACTTCTATAGGGTCACATGCCATACACTTGGATGGATCTGTACGCGATATCCATATTTGTATGTCATCAAACATAAATGCACGGGAAGAATAAACCAACTTAGGAAAATGAACACCATGAGAAGCAAGAGATAGAAGAACCATGGGGAAATCCAAACGTTTCAGCATGGCGGTAGCTACGAGTTTTGCGCTGCTTGGGCTCGGCGTAGCCGCCCTCTTCACATCGGTTATCTACAAATCGAGTATACTCGCCTTCATCGGATTAGGCCTGTCATTCTGGGGCGTCGTTTTTCTTTACGTCCAAGATCAGGATTATGTGCCGAAACTTCTTCTGGAAGCTTCAGTACTCCCTTCACTATCAACAGTAGACCAGATGATACAAGAACTCGGCTTCAGAGGCGATGCGATTTATCTACCGCCAAAGTACTTTGAAGACCCAGAGGCAACAAGAATCTACGTAGCAAAGCAAGAAGATTCAGCTGTTCCCAGACCAGAAGAAATCATAAAATACGAAAACCGGCTCATCGTCAAAAACCCGCAAGGCATGCTGTTGACGCCTCCCGGCTTCGAACTGACAAAGCTCATGGAAAAAACAATGGAAACAAGCTTCACCAAAGTAGACCTCAAGTACCTGCAAAAAAACATGCCCAAACTCTTCATCGAAGACCTAGAAATCGCTGAAAACCTAGAATTACAAGCTGAAAACGATAGAATCCGAGTCACAGTCACCAATCCGATATTCAATGAAATATCCAATGAAACAAGCAAAAGCCGCGCGTGCAGCAAAATTGGCTCCCCACTCTGCAGCGCCATCGCCTGTGCACTGACAAAAGCCACAGGAGAACCTATAGCAATTGAGAAGATTCAGCGCTCCGACGACGGCAGGATCATCGAAGCCACTTACCGCATCGTCCCGACAAAGGCACCTGAGACACAAACAGGAGAAGCCTTAGTAGAATCAGTCGAAAACGTCACACTAGGCCACAGCCGCCTCATGAACCTGACCACAGCATTCCTAATAGTCTGCGGATCAACCATCCTAGCCTGGATCGGCTGGCTAACATGGCACGACATGACTGCTTTTGGAAAGAGCATCACACTCATATTCCTCGGCTCAAGAACAGGTGAAACCATAAGCCTAGGAATAGGCATGAGAATAATCTACTACTTCCTCATAGGCCTAGCACTCCTTCTCTCCGGTCTAATCACATTTGCCAGGAAAAGAGCGCAAAGAAAGAAGCGCCTAGACGCTTCGGAGCAAACTCAAGTCGAGCATCAATGAGGAAGAATGCCATGAATTTCCCACTGTCTTTCTGGGACATAAGCCTCTGGCTCGCAGTAACGAGCATAATCCTCCTCATCACCTCAGAACTCCTCTCACCCTACTACGGAAAAACCAGCCTCCTCATCAACAGAAAAAAACTCAGAAACGTCGCAATGGTCACCGCCACACTATTCCTCATAACCGTGGCCATACGCATCCTCAACATCATAACCTCAACCTAACCCTCATCACGCAAAACGCAAATTGACCTGTCTCTTAGCGCGTCAAATCAGCATCGAACCCAGCCAACACATCACAGACAAAATAATCATCTTCCCATGCCTAAGAACAAAACACATTAACCCCACAACGAAACAAATAACAAGTCAACGAGGCCCAACACTTGAGCAAAGACGCCGACGAGAACGAGCTAGACCAACACATAATCCAAACCGTCAAAGAAAAACAACCCGAAACCGTCAACCAACTAATCACCCTCGTAAAAGAAGAATCTCACCTCTCCGACCAGCAAATCCTCCGCCATATACAACGGCTGCAGGAAAGAAAAGAAATCAACCTCAAACTCCCACAAACACCGCCAACGCAAACGTTCACAGCCTACATGGGCTCGATGCGCGCGGCTTGGTACTGGATCACACTGGCTTTGACAGCGGCAACCATCGTAGCCGTATACACCATACCCGCAGAAGTTTACCCACAAGCTTACATCAGAAACCTCCTCGGCACGATCTTCGTCCTCTGGTTCCCGGGCTACGCATTCGTCAAAGCCCTCTTCCCACGGCAATTGCCAATCAAAGCCAGCGACAAAGACCTCGACATAATAGAGCGCATAGCGCTAAGCGTCGGCTTGAGCCTCGCCCTCGTGCCAATGGTAGGCCTACTCCTGAACTACACTCCGTGGGGCGTAAACCTCACTCCCTCAACGTTAAGCCTCGCCGCGCTCACACTGGCCTTCGCCACAGCCGCGCTCATAAGAGAACACCAAGCCACAACACCCCAACAAACCAAATAACAAGCTATATTCTGAATATTTATTCCCGCTTCATAAACACTTTACCCCACCGGCACCAACCTTCACTCTTCCAGCACGAGAGCTGGAAAGGTGAAACAAAACATGCGAAAACGCACCTTCCTCATAATGCTTCTTCCCATCGTCATCCTGCTCTGGGCAATAGGCTGGAGCCTCTTCTGGACAGGGTCCGAAACCAACGCAAGAACAACCCGGGCTAGAGCCAAGAAAGACAACGGAATAGAAATAATCGCTGCACCGCCCGAAGAGATCACCGTCGAAAACCAGTAGCCCCAGAACTCTAACTCCGCTCAGACCTGGAACATCTCAGTCCACAGTTTTTCGCGGCCAACAGCAAAGTCCGCGACTGTTGATTCCCAAACGTTTCCATGCCGCTCAAACCATCGACCAACATCGCGCCGGCATTCGCGTTTCGCATGTCTTACAATTCTAGAGGAAACATCTATACACTTGCTCCTTATGGGTTTATAAAATCCGCTGAGGACTCCCTTTTTAAGGAAGGAGAAGCATGAACAAAAAACTGTTAATCAGCCTAATCGCACTCGCAACGCTCGCAGTGCTCGTAAGCATAGCGAAAGCGCAAATCACGTGCACGATCGAAGTCAAAGACGTAAACGGCAACACCATCAGCGGTGGAACCGTCCCCATCAATACCGTGGCCTCCGTGTACGGACACTACAGCGACCTAGACGGCACCGCATCGGCCCAAGCTTGGATAGACGTATACTACGACAGCGGAACAGGCCTCGCCTACGAAACCACAATATTCAGCGGCGTCGTCCTCAGCGGCCAAACCGCCCAAGCAAACTACACGCTGAGCAAACTGGGCACGTACGAATTCAGGTTCACCTGCCAAGCCGACGGAGCAACAGGCAAGCTGCAATGCGGAGAAATAGTACAGGCAAAAACAACAATACAACTAGTCGTACCAGAACCCGCAACAATCGCCAGCCTCATAATGGCGCTGTCAGCCTTCGGCTTCCTAGCCTACAGAAAAAGCCGCGCAAAATAACCACACAACAACCATCCACCACCGAATACACAACAAACAACCAAAACCAAACGCTCGACCGCTCACTTTTTCCAAACCAACAACCCAGACGTAACCCTACCTAAACCCAAGCACCCGCAGCACACACAAAATGAACCACCAATTCAAGCCCCCAGAAAAGACGTAGATGCGTACTAATCACAACAAGTCGAAGCCCTTCATAATTGACACACCAGGACGGCCCAAGTGCTACGCACTAAAGACGCTCGAAAAATGCCCCTGGGCAGCAGGCATCGAACACAACATCAAACCTTGTCGCATTCAACATACCACCATAACCCGACGCGACAAAGCAAAGACACCCAGAAATCGACCCTACTAGGGGCATACCAATTTTGTGACCTCTCAGACCCCACAAAATCAACATACACCATGTTGCATTCACGATGAGTCAACATGGCTCAAACCCGTTTTTTCTGCAAGTTTCAGCATGTAAAACGCCGTGTTTTCCATGATGCCTCCGCATGCTTCGCATGAGCAGAAGCGGTCTCACCGCTCGCGCTAAGCTCGCCTGCGACGCACAACCATCGGCACGGTCACCACGCTTGCAAACGCCACGGCGCCCACAACGAAGCCCACGATCAAACCGCTCGGAACCACATCGGCTATGCGACCGCCCGCAGGGAACTCACTGTAAATCTGCACGTGCAAGTGACAGCTGATAGGACCATAACTCGGGCCAGCCCAATGCACAATCCTGAAAGTCAACTCTACCCCGGTGCCCGTGCAATAAGTCGTGTAAGTGTGATCCCCACTGCCACCATTGCTGAAAGTCCCCCAACTCACATTCTGCCCGTTAATCTGCAAGAACGAACCACCACCAGGCACAGGAAAATAATTTCCCCAATAAACAGTGTCCGAAGAATCAGTCGTGTAATACATGGCATCAGCAGCCAAGTACGTATTTTCCTCTACACTGTAATACCAAACCTGCGTCGCCACAACCCTGTACGCCGCACCATAATTCAACACCGCAGACGTAACCTCCACGCCAGAAGAATAAACGTCACCCTCCCACACCAGCGAGCTGTCAGCAACCGCAGGCAACACCAACAACCCACACACACTCAACACAAACAACGCCGACGCAAACACAACCAAACCCGCTCTCAAACCCGCTTTCACTAAACTTCCCAGCCTTCGAAACACTAGTCTCATCTGTTTAGGTATATAGAATTTTTGCTCGCCTAAGCCCCAGGAAAACCCCTTTCACCGCAAAAACAGACCCAAAAATCCGGAGGCCTACTGCTCAGTGCCGACTATCAGAATGTTGAAACTGAAATTCGTGATCCCAGCGATGCTCGAAGACACCGAAAGACTCAGGTTCGCCGTCACCACGGAGCTCGCGTTCACCGACGTGCCCTCTCGATTCCAAGCTAAACCCATGTAGCTCGAGGCGTTGGACGGACTCCAACTCTGACTCGTCATACTCAGCCTTACAACCGTGTTTCCCTCATTCCGCACGTAAAGCGTAACGTTCTGAGACGTCCCAGGCGACAGCAACCCCCAGTTGACCGTCAACGTCGCGTTCGTGCAGCCGCTATCCCAGTACACGCCCACGTTGACCGCTTTCACAGCCCCATGACTCTGCACCGTCTTGCTGCTCGACAGAACCCCAAACGTCGTCGCAGCCGCCGCCACCCCCAGAACCACCACCGCCACTGCTACGACCGCAAGAACCTGATGCGAGGGCTGAACGGCCAAACTGATTCACCATCCAGACTCAGAATCGCAAGTCGTAATAAACATTACTGTCCATCTGCACAACACAGATACAACACACCCACACACAACCCGCCGACCCGAACCATCAAAAGGAGGCACCGCAGCCGACGTTTCTGCGACACTTCTTTCCGCGTCGTTACACACAGAGAACACGGCCCGCTGACCAAGAAGCGTCCGACCCGTACAACATGAATACATAATACTTATTAGCTTCAGAGGCCCTATAGTAAGTTGAATATGTCTGCTGCGGGACCTATTGTATCCCCGTTCAACCCGACAACAGTTCAACACCAATACAAAAGGAAAAGACAGGAAAATGAACAAAAATCTCCTCCCACTTCTCGTCCTCCTCATCATCCTTCCAGCCATACTGATAACCAATTGTAACATATCAGGCCAAGCGGCTGCCACAAGCAGTGCCAATCAACCACTCGCCCAAGGCACAGGTGAAACGATAAACCAGGACGGCGACGTGTCACTCACGGAAGCAGAGAACCGAGCCTACTGGAACCCCCACTCCACAGGACTCACAAATACCTCCGCGTGGACAGTAACATTCAACAATGAAACAGAAATATCCCTCAAAACAGCCCCAACCGAAGCAGGTCACGTTGCCACAGGTGCATGGTGGACAACCAGCTTCAAATCGAAGGCACTAATCCCGCTCTACGACACACAGCCCCGACAGCTTCTCGCAAGCTTTCGCGCAAACATAGCCTCCATCACCTGCCAGACAGGAAACGAGTGGCTGCGAATCGCCCTGGCGTCCGCTATCAGACGCAGCAACGGCGCGGTCGTCTACACCGAGATGGATTTCTGGGACAGTACAAACGTGACGAATAATCCAGCCGGAAACATCAGGACCGGAGGCAACACAATCTATCAAGGCGGAGACGTAGTAGAATACAAGATCGACCAGCTGAGCACGGGCAAGTGGACCAGCTACTCGTTAGACCTAACGAGACAAGTTGACTCAGCTTGGTCGCTTAAGCCCGGCGACTCACTCGAGAGCGTTTACGTTGTGGTTGAGGTGATAGGCTCCGTTTCTGTCACGTTGAAGGTCGACGATCTTTTCATAACCCAACTCGGTTGACGTGTCACAGCGAAAGCCTTCATGAATGAGAAGTAACTTCTCCACGCAAACAACAGCCAATCTGCAACATCCTTGGCTTCCAGCTTAGTTTCTCCATCAGCGCGTTCTCTGAAAGAGATGGGTACTTCCTTCACTCTGAACCCTTGCCTCGTAGCCACAGAAATAGCCTCAACGGGCCAATCAAAACCTTTGCAACCTGTACAGCGCACAATGGTCTCTGCGCATTCCCTAGAATAGACTCTGAAGTTGCCAGTGTAATCGTGAATAGATGCCCCGAAGAGCAACCTACAAATGAAATTTGCAACGTGGCTCGTTAGCCTTCTGACAAAGCTCCAGCAACCGACTCTGCCATTTCTTATGTAGCGGCTTCCCTGAACAAGATCAGCCCCTTGACCAGCATGAAGCAAAACCGGAATATCACTTGGACTGTGCGATAGATCAGCATCCAAAGTCACGATTCTTTCGACATCGCTCATAGCAAGGCCAGTCCTAAGACCCTCCACAATTGCTGACCCCAGCCCAGACTCTCCTTTCCTGCACCGAACAATGATGTTTCCATACACGTGATTCAGTTCTTCGGCAACCTTAGCCGTCTCATCCGGGCTGTCGTCATCTACAATAACAAGACTGAAGTCCAGGGTTCTCAATGCTCTTTCAACTCTTGTGACGAGCTTTGAAAGGTTTTTCGCTTCATTGTAGGTCGGCACAACTACACAAACTTTGCTCATTCTAATCGCACCGTAACTTGCGCTTATGCATACTTAGTCGACCTTATAACCGGCCACAAACCGTACTGACGGTGAAGAATGTGATCAGCCACAGACAACAGATAAATCGCAGCCTCAACGATTACGGCACTCAACATGTAGCCTATTTCCTTCGGACGCTCACCGATCTCCTCAGCTACCACTTGAAATACAACCCTTGGCTTGGACCAAACAATCGTATCCATCACGGAGGGATATTCTCCACTAATCTTTTTCGTTTGAAAATGCCCGAAAAGCCATCTTCTCCTCTGATTCACATAGTCCACAAAGTTAGACGGCACAAGGTTGAAGCAAACTGCGTTTGGCGCAAACTTCACTACCCCCTTTTTCCTTGCCATAATCGCAATGTAAGAATCATCAGCGGCACATTCTTTCGGAATGGTTGTTTTGACATCCTTCCGTATTGCCATGAACTCTCCACTGCAGTGAGCAATTTGACCGCTGTCGTTGAGCTTTGCCATGAGTCTTATGTAGAGTCTGTAAGTCAGCTTAGCAAGGCATTTTGCAGGATGTTTGCCCTTTTCCTTAGGATCGCACGTGGGATGCCCGCTTACTGCCGAGACATGTCTATCTCTGAATGGGATGAGGAGATTGAACAAGGCGCCATTTGCAGGGTGGACATCTGCCGGGACTAAGACAATATAGTCGGCAGACGTAAGCTCAAAAGCCCTATTCAAAGCTGAAGCTTTGCCCAATCTCGCTTTCTCTTCAATGAGCTTGATTCTGTGGTCCTGCACGATGTGGTGTTTCACTATGTCGACAGTCTTGTCTGTGCACCCTGATGCCACTACAAGAATCTCGCGCTCTGTAATCTCTGAAGGCACTCTTTGTCGCGAAATGCTTTTCAGAAGATCTCCTATTGATTTTTCCTCGTTGTAGGCACATACGACTATGCTTAGCCTCATGTCTTGATTGTACTCTCCCAAGTTCTCTGTAGCCTCTGGGCCACTTTAGCGCATGAACAGTTTTCTCGCACAAATCGGGATCCCTTTTCAGCCACCTGATTCATTTCTTCAGGGGTTTTTAATAGCTCTGAGACTTCTGCTGCTGCTTTTACCATATCGTTTGACAAGAGAAAACCGTAAGTTCCGTGCAAAGGCGTTCTCGGCGACGCCTTGAACGCCGCAACAGGGGTGCCGCAAGCGAGGCTCTCCTGAATGGCACCGTCAAACCATCCGTCAATGTCGTGAACTCGGATGGGTGAAAATGTCAAGGCTGAGGCTCGGTAGTAGTTAGGTAGATCATTGTGCGGAACGTAGCCGTGGAAGATAACATGGTCTGTGAGCCCAAATCTTCGAGCCATGTGATGACAATGACCCAGTCCGGGGCCATCCCCGACGACATCCAAGACTAAGTCTTTGTGCAGGGGAAGAATGTTCCGCACAAGATGGAGCAAGAGGTGAGGGGACTTTTCTCCGTGGGCTGTTTCGGGCTTAGGGATCCTACCAACATATAACAAACGATTTGAATGGCTGCGTCTTTCAGGCTTGAAAATCTGAGGATCTACACCTGGAACGGGCACTTTGACGGCTCTGTTCATCACTCCAAGCTTTCTGTAAAGGTCTTCTTCAGGCCGGTAACTGTAAAGGATGCGGTCAGCCTTTTTGAGTGCAAACATGCATGGCAAGTAAGGCCCCTTGCGTAGGTTGCCATGATTGTAGCCATGAAGCTGAGCGATTAAAGGTCGTTTGAGCTTTTTCTTGACAAAAAACGCAGTGTAGGGAAACGAAAAAACATAGTAATTGTGAAAGTGAACCAAATCAGGATTGTCCTTCAGCATTTCTCGCATGATGCGCCCTGGATTGTGGTCGTTGCCGAACCGGTTAAATGGCGGAAATCGGAACCTTACAGGAAAAACCTTGATGACACCAGCATCGCGAAGTTCGTAGGTCTGTTGATCTTTCGCGTCTTGGTGAAAGGTGTAAAGCAGTGCCTTCCAGCTTATCTGTCTGCAGAAGCGAAGATACTGAAGTGAAAAATGCATCCGGACTAACTTGTCTTTGATTGTCCAACCGCTGAAGCGGTCATCGTGCAGAAGAAGTGTCAAAATCTTCACGGTCACCACCTCAATTTTTTAATCACGTAATGCCAGGACAGGGCAAGCCAGCTGAAAGTCAGCAACGTCATTAATAGCAATCTGGTCCAACCGAACGGGCCATCAGCGAATGCGGTAGCCGCACTGAGCGTCCAAGGATACGGAAGCCACAGAAAAGCTATGACTGGAACGTGTACCATCACGAAGGCGAAAAGAAGAAGCCACACTGACCGGACTCTTCTAAACTCTTCTGGTCTCTGTATGAAAACGCTTAAGGCCAAAAAAGCAAGAAGGAAGGTCAAATTCTGTTCAGAAACCCAGAGGCGTGTAGTGAACAGAGTTAACAACAGAAGGAGTGACCACTGGACCGTAAACGGAAAACTGGCAGGGACGCTCGCTCTCTTTTCCAACGCAGGTATACACGTGTGGAGAAAGAGTGCGTAAATAGCAATGCACGCGGGAACCCAGATATAAATCAGAAACTGCGGTGGCTGGAGGCCTTCGCCTGCAATGTTAATTAGTAGGGTAAAGAGGTTGAAGGGACTAGCTGCTCCATAGGGAAATGGCGCTTGGCTGTAGTAAGAAGGATTGGCTGCTTCAACGTGATAGGCCAACGCGTTGTAGAGATTGGAAATTGGCCAGCCGTATGCGATCATCGGAATAAAGGTGAACAGTACGGTAGCCCCAATTGCAAGTAAAGAAAATTTGACGGCAACTTTCAGGCTGCGCGTGGACTTGTAGAGAAATGCAGAATACAGTGGGGCTAGGACGAGGGGGAAAATCTTCAGAAGTGAGGCTACAGATAGATAGACTGAAGAAAGTTTCCAGTTCTTTTGGAGAACGTACGCGGAGAACAGAGTGAAGAAAAGTGCGAGTGTGTCAAACATGCCCCAGACGGTGCCAACTGCAATGATAAATGGGCAGAATAAGAATAAAAGAAAACCTTTTGAGGCGACCTTTTCATTCAGTTGCGTCTTCAGAATGTTGTAGATCAGAATAGCGGTTGCTAACTCAGCTATTATGATTGGTATCTTCAATGCGAGGACGTAGGCGTAGAGGTTGCCCGGCGCCAAGGCCGAAGACAAAGAATACATTTCTCCAGTGATCAGACCCCAGAGAGGCGGGTATCCTATACCTGGAACCGTCCCGTAAAGTGCGTGGCCGAATATGTCCTGAAGAGCATACTGACCATAGGGACTCATTCCTTTTGCCACGGCTGCACCTACCGCCATGAAAACTTGCATATCAAATGGGTGGCTGAGAAAAGGTGCAAGAAGCAGCCGGAGCACCAATGCTACTGCCAAGTAGGTGCGTTTAGGCAGCTTACTGAGCATTTGCTTTATCCGGTTCATACAACTCATGCCGCATTGTGACGTATTCATCAGCAATTTTCATTAGGAATAGTATTAAGTATTATGTATTGCGAATAAGGACACAAGATTTCCAAACACGAGGTCACACGAAGCTTCATGCGCCAAAGTTCATCTGAGCTCAGGCAGAATTCACATCGATCGTTACACCAAAATTCGTTATGCCACTTATACTTCCATCCACACTCAACGTCAACTGGATGGCAACCGTTTGGCCCGAGTTAACAGTGGCTCCAGAATAGTTCCAGGTGACCGTCATATAATCTGGTGCTTCAGCCGGACTCCAACCATAGACATCAAGGGAAAGGACTGTACTACTTTCGCCCTCGTTTCTAACATAGATCGTCACGTTCTTCTCTTCTCCAGGTGAAAGCATTCCCCAGTCTATGGACTGAACAGTGTTCCTGCAATTCACATCCGAGTAAACATCAATACTTTTGCCAAAACCCACCGACTCCGCGATGCTGACATCATCTAAGTAGCCGTCTCCGTTAGAATCGGAGAATCTTATTACAGCAGCTTGCCCAAACAAACTCCAGTTTTTGTAATCTGCGAGCAGCCTTAAAGCAGCGATCGTTCCTGATCCCCCGAGACCCTCGGCAATCAGGACCCAAAAACCGTGGTCGACATCGTGACAAAGTGTTATGAGACCATAGTCAGTCTTGACTCTGCCCAGCCCGTCGCGTTCGATTCCGTAGGCATGTCCCGTAGAAGCAACTTGGATGAAATCTGTCCCATTTGGATATTTGTCAAAGTATGCGGGCAGCACTCTGGATCCTGTGCTGTTTCTGAGATTATTGTAGTACCAAGTGACTTGATTTACACCAGGGCCGCCGACGACGATGAGATTGTTTCCTATGGAAGTAAGGCTAACTTGCCCACTGCCGCTGTCATAAGCTGAAATGCAATCGTCTAGGTTTGAAGATAATGCTCCTCCGCCTGAGTCTGCACCTAACTTTGCTGCGACGATTATGGCTCCCATGACGTCCATGGTGTGTGCGCCTCCGCATGGGCCGTGTCCAACGCTTGAAGAAACTACAACCGAGCAATTCATTAATCCACCGGAGGAAATGAACGGATGAGTAAAATCCTTGAAGGTGTAAACTTCGGGCCCGGCGTCAGCTGAAGAAAACGCAGTCAGAGAAATCTGTGAGGCAATTGCCAAGAACACCAATATGTATGCTTTTGAGAATCGCCGCCTGCGGCTAAGCTTTTGTTTCACGACTTGCCATTTCGGCAGTAGTGCGGTTGAGATCAGCCCGAAAGCTATGGGATTCACCATATTGATTGAAAACTGCGTCCCTGAGACCTGCTCAACGACGGAAGCAGCATCCAGCAGTCCATCGCCATCCGTGTCACTGTATTTAACGACCGCGGCGCCTCCATGTAGGTTCCAAGTTTCGAATTCTGAGACTACTTTGCAGGAGGCCCAAGTGCTAGATCCGCCCAGCCCTGCTAGAACTAATACGTAGCGGCCTTGATCTTGGAACATTAAGACAATGCCGTAGTCAGCTTTTACCCTGCCTAAGGCGTCGCGTTCAATTTGGTAGGAGTGTCCGCTGGGGGTTACGTGGATGTAGTCCGTCCCATTTGAGTATTTGTCAAAATAGACAGGTAGAACCTTGGATCCTGTGCTGTTTCTCAGATTATTGTAATACCAGGTAATCTGGTTGACGCCTGGTCCTCCGACAATCACTAGATTTGAAGATACATCGTTGAGCTGAACTTTTGCCGCGTCGAAGTCGTATGATGAGATGTAGTCATCCATGGTTGCGTCGAGCATGCCGCTGCTTGTGTTAAAACCCAGCTTTGCTGCGACGATTATGGCTCCCATGACGTCCATGGTGTGTGCGCCTCCGCATGGGCCGTGTCCAACGCTTGAACTCACTACAATTGAGCAGTTTAGCGAGCCGTCGGAAGAGACAAATGGCCGCGGGAGGTTTTCAAGCCCAATGGTGGCTCCGTAGGCGCGTAGATTGATGCCGGACAGAAGAAGAAACAGAAGAGAACCAGTCATGGCAGCTAGAAACAATCGTGCCTTTTTTCCAGAATGAAAATATGTTTGAAGGAAGGTTGCCATGTTTGCTCCTCTAAAGCCCCATCTTGAACATGGGTATGATCGATCGATCAGTCAAATGGTATCTGATATCTTAATAAAGCTTATCGTGCACCCGTCCGACAAAAATACAGACAGATCCCGATTGACATGAGAACGGCGTATCGGCTGCTGAAAGGCGGTATTTCTGTTTGGCACGGGTATGGCTATAAACTTATTAGATTGTTAGGTTCATTGTTGGCGGTATCGGGGGAAGAGAAATCGTACGCTGTGGGCCATATAGCCTTGGCATATCTTTCAAGCAAAGCTTCTGGAAAACTCCTGAAAACAAGGCTTATTATTCCACTGGCTCTTACGCTGTCTGTCCTTCCTGATGCTGACCTTCTTTTCCCTTTTCTTGAACATCGGGGACCAACCCACTCTGTAATCACAGCACTGATTGTTTTCGCTCCATTCTTCCTTGTTTATCGCAGAGAGGCGGTGCCGTATTTTGTTGCTTTGGTTTCGCATTCGTTGGTGGGGGACTTCATAGCGGGAGGCAGAATACAGCTTCTGTGGCCGATTACGACTCAGGTTTTTGGTATAACGATGGACATAAAAAGCACAACAAACGTGGCGATTGAATGGGGAATGTTTCTTGCTTCCATTGCGGTGATGCTATTAACAAGGGACATAGCAACGTTTTTCAAGTATGAGAAATCAAACTTGATTCTGATGATTCCGACGTTTACTGTGTTATTGCCAACGATCTTGAGCTTCCCAACGGGTGTTCCATTCTGGCTTGTTCCGCCGCACATCGTCTACAGTGTCATATTTTTGGTGGCCATTGCTGTTGCTCTTTTTCATATTTTGAAGCCTCGTCCCAGGCAGGCTTGATCGTTGCGTTTGGCGACGGCGCGCAAGCGTCTAGGCGGGTGGGGCGGGTCTTTTGCCCAGTATTAGAGATACCTGTATTGTTTGGTTTCCTCTCACGATGGTGAGGTTGACGTTTTCTTCTGGCAAGGTCTTTTCTTCAAGGTAGCTTGACATTTCGTCTCCGTTTCTGATGGGCGTCCCGTTTATTGCGGTTATTACGTCGTTGACTTGCACGCCTGCTTTGGCGGCTGGGCCGCCTGACACTAGTTCGTCGACTTTCCAGCCGTAGGTCACGCTTGTGTGCATGCTTTGGGCTGTTTCGTAGTCCATGTCTTCTCCTCGCACGCCTAGGTATGAGTGTCCGTCGTAGGTGCCGAATTTGATGAGGCCGAAGATTTCTTTTTGTATCGTGTTGGAGGGGACGGCGAAGCCCAGGCCTTGAGAGTCGGCTACTATGGCGGTTGTTATTCCGATGACGTTGCCTTCGTAGTTCAACAATGGGCCGCCTGAGTTGCCGGGGTTTATGGGTGCGCTTGTCTGTATGATGTTTGCCACCGCGAAGCCTCCGGTGTATTGTTCTTCGTTGATTGTTCGTCCGAGTGCGCTGATCACGCCTGTGGTCATTGAGCCGATGAGGCCGTACGGGTTGCCTATGGCTACGACGGCATTGCCGACTTCTAGTGTTGAGGAGCTTACGACTTCGAGGGGTTTGAATTCTGCTGTTGATGCGTTGGCAACCGTTAGCACGGCTAAGTCAGCGTATGGGTCTGTGCCGTTGACGATTGCCGCGTATCCGTTTCCGTCTGAGAAAGTGACGCTTACTTTTGTTGTTCCGTGGATGACGTGGTTGTTGGTCACTACGACCATTGTTCCGGTGAAGTTGTATATGAATCCTGAACCTTGGACTGTTCCGTTGTTCGTCACTCCGCTGATGAGGACGACTGAGTCTTTTGTTTTTTTGTATATTTCTGACAGGGCCGTGGCGTCTTGGTAGATCGTGATGTTTTCGTTGTAGACGGTCTGTTTGCCTGAGATCTGCGAAACTTGGTTCTGCAGATTTGCGATTTTGTCTTGTAAGTTATTTATCGTTCTTAGGAGTATGAAGGAAGTCGCGATTGCTCCGACGATTAATCCTGCCACGAGCATGAGCAGTAAGATGGTTGCTGAAGATCTGGCGTGGTGTTCGCTCATTGTTGTTCACCATTTTCTAGTAGAAATTGTGCATGGCTTCTTAAGAGTTCCGCAGATTCTCAACTATGCTTTGAAGAGTTATTTCATTGATAAGAGTGTGCGTGGAAGTGTTTCGGCGCTTACAAAAAGATGCCTTATTCTGACAACAGCGCTGATGTCGATGTTGCGGGGCTTAGAATTTGTCATGATTGAGCGGTCCAGTCTGTCTGCTGTGGATTGTTGTTTTGTATGTTGGATTCTTTCTGGAACGACGTTGAAAACCTCTTGAAAAACGGGGTTTAAGGCATGTTGACCGTGCGTCTTGGCAACATGAGCTATGCAGATTTTGTGGGATCTGGGCTTGACAAAATTGGTAGACCCTCTAGGCTCTTCTTCGAGGCGTCTTTACTTCATCGCGCTTGGGTTGTCGAGGTATGTTGAATATAACAGCGTTTGGCTTGTTATATTTGATAGTCCCCTACGTTTTTGTGACGTTTTTGGTAATGTTTTTTGGTAACGTTTTTCGCTGGGCTTGTCGTTGCTGTGTGGTTCGGTGGAGACCTTGGCGTGTGTTGCGGTGAATCTGAGGAAAAAGTGTGTTCATGGTGAGGTTGCTGTGGGTTGTACGCTCATTGGCTATGTTAATCATCATGGTCTTCGGCCTGTCTTAATTGGCAGAGCATGCCGTGTTTTTTCTGTGTGTCTTTGCTGGATTCATCGTGCGCTGGGTTGGTGTGGCTTTTTTCTTCTGTCGATTATGTCTAGGGCTTGGGGGCCTGTCCCTATTAGGGGGATGGGAATTCGGGTTTGTTCTTCCACGTTGTGGATGAACTGTTTGGCTTGTTTGGAGAGTTCCTGGTAGTTTCTCGCGTTCTTGCATTCGGGATATGTTGCATCGAGTTTGGTTAGGGCTATTTGTGTGGCGCCGTTGATCATTACTGCTTTTTTGGCGAGTTCGAGGTTGAACGGTGCGGAGCGCCTGTCTCGGCCTGTTCCGGCGGCGGTTTCGAACCATCCGCGTTTTTCGGCTTCTTCTTTTGGTATTTCTCCGGGCAGTGGGCCTGTGCCCACTCGGGTTATGAAGGATTTGAGGACTACTATGACCGTGTTGATTTTTGTTGGGCCTACTCCTGCTTCTGAACTTATGGCCGATGCGCTTGTGTCTCTGCTGGTTACGTAAGGGTAGGTTCCGTGGTAGAGTGATAGCAGTATTCCCTGGGTTCCTTCAAGCAGCACTTTTCGGCCCGCGTCTATGGCCTGGTTTGTTTCGGCGGCTACGTCTGTGAGGTAGGGTTGAAGTTCCGGGATGTCCTTGGCGAGTTTTGCTGTTCTGCGGACGCGTTCCTCTATGGCTGGTCCTACCCCCCATCCTGTTGTGCCTAGGCCTTTGAGGTGCGCGCTGGCTTTGTCTTGAGCTAAGTGTTTTTCTTCGATTATCGAGGCTTGGCTGTCTATGCCTATGCGTTTTTGCACGTTGGTTTCTTCGACTTCTTTTAGGAATTGTGCGACGTGGACGTTTGCGCCGGCCGCGATGAGCAGGCGGCATTTTTCTTGCACGAAGCCTCCTGGGACCATGTGTAGAGCGTATCGTTTGCCTTTGTACCAAATGGTGTGCGCGGCGTTAACTGAGCCTGTTCTGACGCATAGGTCGAGCTTGTCGTTTAGAGCAAGGTAGGAGAGTATCTTTCCTTTGCCTTCGTCTCCCCAGAAGCCTCCGGCTATTACTGTGCAGGGCATTTTCTCACGATTCAGAGAATTTCTTCAGGTTGATTTAAGATTTTTTGCCGGTTTCATGTAAAAGGCATGCTTAATGGTCAGATGCATGGTTTCGCTTTTTGGCTTCGTTGTCTATTGTCTGCAAGAGTCCTGTGAGTTTTGCTTTTTTGTGTTCGACTTCTTTTGCAGAGACGGTGTTGCTCTCTGGGCAGAGGTCGTCTACTATTACTCCTTCTTCTTCGCTGTAGATTACGGGGTAAATGCGGCATCCTAGAGGTCTGTGTTTGTAGACGTTGCATCGATGCTTTTTGGGGTCATAGAAGACGCAGTAGCCTTGCCGGTTTCGGAGTCGCGCATAACCCTGTTTTGTGAAATGAACAGACTTCTTTGGACTGCATCTTGCTTTTTCTAAGAGTCTTATGTCTTCCTCGGAAACCAGCATTTCAGTTTTCTTGCAACATATGCCGCAGTGTGAACAATGCATGCTAGTATTGATAGCTTCGGTTTTCTAATTTAGGTTTCTTCTGATGGGGACGTGTTTTATGCTGTTGTGAGAAGGAGGTTTAGCCTTTCTGCCCATGCTATGCTTTTCAGTGGGATCTTGAACGTGTTCGTGTCCCCATAAGGGATGCATGTTAATAGGTTCTGTCTTCTGAACTCGTCTTTCTGAATTTTTGCTAGTTGAACGTTTATTATTACTGAGCCGTCTTTCAGATGGAGATTGACGTTTCTACCGAGGAAGGATCTGGCTGTGTTTACGCCGAATTTCTCCACGTTCTCACCACTCTAAGTCTTTGTTTGCTAGTCTGCCCCAGCATCGTCTGCAGATGGGCAGTCTTTCTCCTCTGAAAAGAATGTAGAGCTCTATGTCGTTTCCTCTGCATTCTTTGTGCCACGGGTTCTTGCAGTGTTCCATAAGTTCACTCCTTCACTGACGCGTTGCAATCGAATTGCTCAGTGTTTTCTGCTTTTAAGGCTCTCTGCCGAGCAACACTGCCGTGAAGGGGAGAGGTGGGTTGAAGTGAAAGTTTTAAACGGGATGAAAGACAATTGCTGATGTGGTGAGTCTTATGGTAGCGCCTTTCTTGTCGCAGCTCAACCTTGTTTTGCAGATGATCATTCTTGTTTTGCTCTGGTTAAGCTATTTGTTGAAGAGAAGAGGGAGGTTCTTCTTGCACGGAAGTCTTATGTCAACTGCAGTAGTTCTGAACGCAGTTGCTTTCTTGCTGGTCATGGGACCTTCTTTGATTTCTCTGACAGTTGACCAATTCGCAAGTCTATCATTGTGGGCTTCTGTTGTCGTTTTGGTTCACGCGGTTCTTGGGTCTGTCGTTTTGGTTCTTGGGATCTGGATTGTGGGCTCTTGGCGGCTGCGGTCAGGCACCCGATACTGTGCGGCAAAAAAGAAGGTGATGCTGCCCACGATAGTGGCTTGGACGATCGCTGCGGCATTAGGCGTCTACTTGTATCTGCTTCTCTACTTGTGATTGGCGTGTTCGCACCGTTCGGTTTCGCGGTTTCAGTCGTATGTTTAGCTGCTTGCTTTGGTTTGGACGGGCTCTTTCGGTTTTTTTCTGCAATTGCGGGCTCAAGCAGGCCTTCATGAAAGGATCTTCCGATTCTTAGCACTTTTTTCTTGACAAAGAGATCGGTTAGATTTGGATTATTTGGGGCGTTATGTGTTGTTTGGTTATTCTGAGAAGTGCGACTGTTGGTTTTGCTATGAAGGGTGGGGCAGGGTTTGTTGGGCTTCCCGGGTTTATGAACAAGGTGTCGCCTTCCCATTTCATGTTGGAGTTGTGTGTGTGGCCGTAGATCATTACGTTGAACCTGTTTGTTTTGGCGATGGTGCGCATTTTTCCGATTCCGAAGAGGGCGCCGGGGTTGTGTTGGACGCCTATTTTCCAGTCGAAGATCTTTAGAGAGCTTAGTTTTTGCAGTTTTCCGCGGATTTCTGGGCCGTCCATGTTTCCGTAGACTGCGAGAACGGGTGCGAGTTGTTCCAGTTCGTCGATGACTGATAGTTGCACTAGGTCACCTGCGTGAATGATGTAGTCGACGTTTTCGAAGACTTTGAAGACTTCTTTCGGGATTTCTTTGGCTCTGATGGGTACGTGAGTGTCGGACACCACGCCGATTGTCTTCGCTGAGATTTCATTGAGTTTAGGTAGGATCTGTGGCTCTTGGGCAGTCATTTGATGTGTCTTCTGTTGCATTTTACGAGTTTTCTAGCATAAGGGTTTTGATGCGGAAAAAGTCTTGAGAGCCAGATTACTAGTCAATAGCGCATTTGTCCGTGCATTTTTCTCTAAATAAGTTCTTAAGCTGACTTTGTCGTGTTATGGTCTAGCTAGGTGACCGACAAGTGTGCGCTAAGTTGTTGGTGGAAATTGAAGATGAGATTACGAGCCTTCTGAGCGATTTGATTCGCATCGACACTACTAATCCTCCTGGGAATGAGACGAGGGCGGCGGAGTATTTGGCTGACATTCTGAGGGAGGACGGTCTCAGCTGCGAAGTTCTTGAGTCTGCGTCTGGGCGGGGCAGTGTGGTTACGCGTCTGAGGGGTCTAGGTGAGAAGCCGAGTTTGCTTTTGCTTTCGCATTTGGATGTGGTTGCGGCCAATGCAAGTGAGTGGAGTGTTGATCCTTTTGCCGGGGTGGTGAAGGATGGTTTTGTCTGGGGGCGTGGTGCTCTGGATATGAAGTCGATGACAGCGGTTGAGGTTATGGTTTTGAAGCTTTTGAAGAGGTGGGGCGGCAAGTTGAAGGGAGATGTGGTTTTGGCTGCGACGGCGGATGAGGAGAGGGGTGGTGAGGCGGGGGCTGGGTGGTTGACGCATGTTTTGCCGGAGAGGATCCGGGCGGATTACGTGATTAATGAGGGTGATGGTTTGGCGATGCCTGTCGATGGTCGGAGTCTTTTCACGGTGGGTGCGGCGGAGAAGGGTATATTGTGGTTTAGGGTTAGAGCGAAGGGTGTGTCTGGGCATGGTTCGAAGCCCGGCGCCGCGGATAATGCCATATTGCGCATGAACAGTGTTGTGGAGAGGCTTGGCAAGTATCGCCCTGAGATCACGCTTGTGCCCACTGTTAGGCAGTATGTCGCCGGGATCGCTCGTGGGAACAAGATCGCGGAGAATGCGCTGACCGGTTTGCTTAGGGAGCCAGTGAATGGTGATGGGTTTCTGGATGAGTTGGCTGGTAAGGATAAGGCGTTGGCTGAGAAGGTTCGGGCGATGGTCAGGATGACTGTGGCGCCGACTATGATTCGTGGCGGAGTGAAGGAGAACATTATTCCATCTGAGTGTGAGGCGGTTTTTGACTGCAGGGTTCTGCCGGGGCAGACTCCAATGGAGGCTTTGGGATTGCTTAAGGGTCTGCTTGAGGACGTCGGCCTGGATAAGTTGGAGTTTGAGGTGATTCAGGCGAATGAGCCTTCTGAGTCGCCGTTGGACACGGGGCTTTACCGTGAGATTGTGAGTGTTTTGAAGGAGTTTGAGCCTGGCTGTTCTGTGGTGCCTGACATGCTTACCGGCGGGACTGATTCTCGTTTTTTCAGGCGGATGGGGAGCGTGTGCTATGGCTTTCAGCCCATGCACGTGGATATGCCTTATGCAGAGATGATGGGTGGGGTTCACGGTGTGGACGAGCGGATTTCGGTGAAGAATCTTGTGTTTGGTGCGAGCGTGCTGTATCATGTGGTCGAGCGGTTCATGCATTGAGGTGAAGTTATAAATATGCAGGTGTGGTTTGCTATCTGTGGTTCTGAAGGAGGTTTAAGGGTTGGCGGCGATTGAAGTCGGCAGGATCTGTGTGAAGCTGTCCGGTCGTGAGGCTGGCAGGAAGTGTGTCGTGGTCGACGTTGTTGACAAGAGCTTCGTGTTTATCACTGGTCCGAAGAAAGTGACGGGTGTTAGGAGGCGGAGGGTGAACATCAATCATGTTGAGCCTTTGCAGGCTACCGTTGAGATTAAGCGTGATGCTTCTGATGAGGAGGTTGAGGAAGCGTTGAAGGCTGCGGGCAAGCTGGAAGACATGGCTAAAATGGTTGCTCCTGCTCTTAGCTAGGCTGCGAAGGTTAAGGGTGCCCCTGACCAGCAAATGTATATCTGAAGGTAAACATTGAGGCAGTGTCTTGAAGTCATGGTCGTTGCGGAACGGAAGGTTTGTAAGTGCTCAGTTCTGCTTTTTCTTTATTAGGTAGACCGCGCAGACTACGGCTGCAACTGCTATTGCAACGAGAGTTATCAATAGAACTATAGTAAGCGAGAGTCTACGCTGTAGGGTTCTGAGGTTTTCAGTTTCTTGTAGAAGAGTGTAGTACGTGGAGTTCAGCAAGTTGTAACTGGTTGACAGGTTGTCATACTTGGTTTGCAGTAAGGTCAGGTTGTACGTTAGTTCCTGATTGTACTGCACCAGTATCGTAAAGTTGAGGTTTAGCTGCTGGTAGGTTGAGTTTAGCGAGTTGTATTTTGCTAGGAGGTCGTTGTACTTTGATAGTATCGTGTTGTAGTTTTCTTGGAGAGAGTTGTAGCTGGAGTTTAGGGCCAGATAGCTTGCGTTCAGAGAGTTGTACGATGTTTTCAACGTGTTGTAGTCTGATTGGAGTTTCTGATAGTTGGAGTTCAGGGAGGTATAGTTGATTAGAAGCGCGTTGTAGGTGCTGTTGAGCGCGTTGAATTGGCTTATCCACTGGTTCAGTTGGTTGAGCGTGGCGTTGTGTTGACTTACAAGGTTATTGTAAGTACTGTTCAAATCCTGATACTGAGTTTTTAGCTGCTGAAGCTCAGCTGCCGTGGAGTTGTACAAGTTTGAAAGGTTGTTGTATGTGCTGTTCAAATTTTGATATTCGGTCTTCCAGTGTTGTAATTCGTCGAGTGTTGAGTTGTACAAGCCTGAAAGGTTGTTGTAGGTGCTGTTCAGGCTCTGATACCGAGTCTTCCACTGCTCTAGCTCCGCGGCCGTAGAGTTGTACAAGGCCGCTAGGTTGTTGTATGTGCTGTTCAGGTTCTGGTACTTAGTTTTCCACTGCTGAAGCTCAGCAACCGTGCTGTTGTACAAGCTCGATAGATTGCTGTAGGTGGTGTTCAGGTTCTGGTACTCGTTTTTCCAGTGTTGTAGTTCATCTGACTGTCGTGTTATACAAGCTTGAGAGGCTAGTTGTATACTGCTGTTCAGAGTTTTGATATTCGGTTTTCAAATGTTCTAACTCTTCCGCGGTCGCGTTGTATTGGCTGAGGAGGTTCTCGTATGCCGTTTGAAGTTCTTCGTAGGTCAGTGTCCTTATGTTAGTTGTGTCGAATTCTAGTCCGCCGTGGAATGTCGTTGTGCATGGTTTGTACGTCTCCGTGTCCATGATAAAATGTATTTTTCCGTTTGCGTCAGCTGGAATGTTCAGCGTTATCGTTTCGTTAAGGACCCATGTTTCGAGGGAGATCTTCGTTTTCGATTGTTTCGTTGTATAGAGTCTCTTGTCCAGAGGTTGTGTTACATGAGAGGTTGAGTCTGAAAAAGTTCAGATGAATTCCTTCAGGTTCTGCTGCTACGATTAGGTCGTGTGTTATGGTGTCGCCAGGGTGGCATTCGTCTGGAAAGGTTAGATATCCGTAGATTTGACCGAAATTGAACGCCAATGTCTGTTTTCCAGGCTGGGGCGGTGGGGGTACAGTACAATCCAAGTGGTATAGAGGCAGGGGAGGTTTTCCGTGTCCAGTTTCGCCAAGTTCTGAGGTGTTTATTGAAGCGATGAGTCCATTGTGTGGGAAGCCCAAACACGTCTGTGCGACAGTATAATAATATGATAGGACAAGTATTAGAACTACTGAGAGGACTTTGTTTTTCATCCCTTCTCCCTCTGTCCAAACAGCTGTAATTGTTGCTCTGGGTATTTCAAAGAATTAACATTTATGGAACGCTGCTTCTATTGCCATTGAAGAGCTGGACAAATTCCTTTTAGCCAAGCCAGGAGACTTGGCTTTCGATCATTTTACAGGTCTTATTAGCGTGTGCGTGAACTCATACTTGAAGATGGTACTGCTTGATCATGAAATCTGAGGTTTATCCTTAAACATGAGCGTGGCAATGTGTACCGTACGATTCCCTCTTTTTTGTTGTAGTATTCGATTGTAGACTTTTGTCGAGTTTCTGAAATCTGGAAATGATCAGGTTTGGGTTTTTTTGGTTTGACTTCTCTTTCTCCAAGCAGTCAGCTAGGTATCTTGGAGAGATGGGTCTTAGGATGTTGTCACTGTTTAGGGCTATGAGAAACGTGTCAGTTAGTGTCATGAATTCTGCCCATTCTGTCTATATTTCTTGCACGTATTCAGTGTAGTCTGAATAGTTCTTGTGGACTGAGACTGCTACCCTGTCTGAACTCATGCCCATGCCGGTTGAGATCGATCGATTCGATCACAAGGTGTTTAAGAAATCTTCTGCACTGGCTAGCATCGTACCTATCACCCATAAGTACTGTATGATTTTTGAAGCATTCTTGAAACCATCATGCGCGCCGTGGTCTGACTTGGAGAAGTATGATCAATTGGTCAAGCAAAGCTAGAGATTCGTTGAGTTTCTCCAGCTGTTATCATCAATCAGACGATGGGCGCCTGAACAGAAATTTGACGTTTAAATCCTTATATTGTCTGGTGTTTTGTACGTTGTAGGAGTGCAATGTTGCTATGCCTAGGACTGTCGCTCCGTGGGAGACAAAGCGGGAGCTGCTGGTGAAAGCTGAGGATAATACTGACCTGAGCTTTGGGTGTAAGCCTGAAGATAGGCAGGCTGAGCAATACATCAAGCATGGTGTGCTTAATCTGGACAAGCCGGCTGGTCCTTCGAGTCATGAGGTTGCGGCTTGGGTTAAGCGTATCCTCAAGCTTCAGGGTGTCGGTCACGGTGGGACTCTAGAGGCCTAAAGCGTAGGCCAGAGAAATCCTAAAGTGACCGGCGTTTTGCCTATTACGTTAGAGGACTCTACGAAGGTTGTTCAGGCACTTCTCTACAGCGGAAAAGAGTATGTTTGCGTGATGAAGCTGCACGCGGATGCGGCGGAGGAGCAAGTCAAGAAGGTTCTGGGCGAGTTTGAGGACACGATCTATCAGCGGCCGCCCCTGCGGGCTTCCGTGAAGCGACAGCTGCGGACAAGGCGCATCTATTATTTAGATTTCTTGGAAAAGAACGGGCGAAACGTTCTTTTCCGGGTTGGCTGTGAAGGGGGGACGTACATTCGGAAATTGTGCTTTGACGTAGGTGAGGTTTTGGGATGCGGTGCGCACATGCAGGAGTTGCGCAGGACAAGGGCGGGCCCCTTTGTTGAGAGTGGCAGTGTGATTCTGCATGATATGGCTTACTGGTTTATGCAATGGGAAGAAAAGAAGGATGAAGCGGTTTTGAGGAAGTTTATTCAGCCGATGGAACGGGCTTTGGCCTTGGTTCCGAAGGTTATGATTAGAGATTCGGCTGTGGATGCTGTTTGTCATGGTGCCAGTTTGACAGCGCCGGGCGTTCTGTCGCTTGAGACGGGCATAAGGTCAGGTTCGATGGTTGCGGTCTTCTCCTTGAAAGGCGAGGCTGTGGCTTTGGGTAAGGCCGTTGTGTCTCCGGAACAGATGTTGGACCTGGAGCATGGAGTTGTTGCCTCCACTGAGCGGGTGCTGATGCCGAGGGGCACGTATCCGAAGCGTTGGAAGAGTGGCGGCCGGAAGGATGAGTAAACGCGAGAAGAGCGTGGAGCATTATTTTGCTGCACATCCAAAGTCTAGGGCAAGGTTCGGTTTGATCCGCACGTATTTTCGCGGTAGGCCTTTTGAGTTTTTGACGGCTTCGGGTGTATTTTCAAAGCGCCGTGTAGATTTGGGTACAAGGCTGCTGATTGAGTCAATGATTCTTCCTTCAGAGGGTTGCGTACTCGATGTGGGTTGTGGCTACGGAGCAGTTGGAATTGCCGCCGCGGTTTTCAATCCTTGTCTGCACGTGCTTTTGGCTGATGTCAATGCTCGTGCGGTCTGGTTGGCAAAACAGAATGTCGAGAAGAACAATGCTAGTAATGCCGAAGTCAGGGGCGGTCGTTTCTACGAGCCTATGAAGGAACTGGTTTTCGATTGTGTGCTTTCGAATCCGCCCGTGAGTGCCGGAATGGAAACTGTCAAGACGATCATCTCTGACGCCCCGAGGCATATGTCACATGGAGGCCTGTTCCAAATGGTGGTAAGGTCCAAAGTCGCTGGGAAACGGCTGTGCATGGTTTTCGAGGAAGCCTTTGGCAACGTTAGTGTCTTGGCACGTGAAAGCGGATACCGCGTGTTAAAGTCTCAAAAACGGTGAGGCTTCTCGCACTTTATCGAAAACCTATAATAAACTAGTGCATGACTATGCCATGTTGATTCGAGCCGGGGTCTCCTAGCCAGGTATGGAGCAAGCCTGGAGACGTTTGAATCTTAACGCCTAACAGCTTGTGGCCTCTCGGGGCCACGTGGGTTCGAATCCCACCCCCGGCGCTCTAACTTTGAACGTACATTCAGATGTCAAACTTTATTTCAGACGACTTGTTAATGTCCTTTCCAGGTGATGACGTATGTCTGGAAATCCTTTGGATGTTTATAGGGAATTTGATCCGAAAGTGATTGGATGCTTCCAGAATTTGCAGGAATTGGTCTTTTCGGAAGGAGCCTTGTCGCAGAAGTTCAAGGTGCTAGTAGCCATGGCCATTGACATAGAACACGGGGCTTTACAGGGCGCTACGGCCTTAGGCAAGAGAGCCATTAAGCTGGGGGCCACTAGAGAGGAGATCGTTGAAGCCGTTAGGGTCGCCTACTACGTGGGAGGCAACAGGGCACTTTTCACATCTGCAACGGTTCTACAAAACCTCTTCAAATGAGCTGAAGGGATTCAAGCCTCCGCTCTTTGTCATCAATGTTTTTCTGAAAAGTCAGTGCCAGTTAAGGTCTTTTGCTCATTAGAGTTTGATGGGTCGGCCTTGTCGTTGCTTCTTTCTACACTGATCAAGCACGTCTACTGCTCTTCGTATGTGTGGAATCGTGATTGAGCCGCCGACTACCATTGCAACGTTCATGGCGTCGAAGAATTCTTCGTCGGAAATGCCTTCCTGAACGCAGCGGATAACGTGGTAAGTTATGCAGTCATTGCAGCGCAGAACTGTTGAAGCGACTAAACCCAGCATCTCCTTCGTCTTGACATCCAGAGCAGTCTTTTCATACGCACGGCTATCGAGCGCGAAAAACCGTTTTATCGCAAGATTACCCGCTGATAGTATGCGCGAGTTCATACGCTCGCGGTAGCGTCTAAATTCTTTAAGATCGTCCAAAACAGTCCTCCTCAGACCGTTAATTATGGTCACTGCCTAAAACCTTTTTCAGTAGGCACGTGGATTCGAATTTTCGATGGGATAGCTTAATATGGCGCGTTGCGATACTGTTGTGTCTGGCAAGATTTTCGTAAGTAAAATCGCGAAGCTCTTTCGTTTTTACTGTAGTGAATCTGGCTGATGATAACACAATTGAGGTGAAAATGATGTACAAAGGAAAAGCATCTAATCAGGCAATGCCCACACGGTTGTCTCGCGGAAATGAATGTCTTCGTGAGCTCAGATGTTGGGTTGCGCAAGTGATTGCTGATGCAGAGAGAAGCGGTGACAGACGCAGGAAAAGAAAGTTTGTAGCCTTGCGGGCTGAGCTGGTTTAGTTCCCTGTTTCGTGTTGAATGAAACCCGAGGTTCTAGATAGCTCTGCTTTACCGGTCTTGTTTATTTTCTGTATTGCGTCTTTTGTCATGGCTACAGATTTTTGAAGATCGGTCTTTGCTTCGGCATCGAGTTCCAAGATTTTTTCGGCACCGTTCTTTCCGAGAATGCACGAGATGACAGTTGAAAAACATCTAGCGCGCATGCCTGTTCCTAGATTCGTTTGTGGGGTTGGGTTATGCTTCTGGTTTGTTTGGGCTGTGGATGATCATGTGTTTGGGATATGAAAAGCACTCTTAGGAATGTGCTTTGGGAAAGAGAATTCCTTTTTGTCATGATGATTGCGTGCGTGGGATACGAGGAACGTCGCTTGAAGGTGCGGTCCGAACGTACTGCGGTTGGAAAAGCGAGTCTGGGGAAACGCATTTGCGGCACTGGGCAATTCCTTCGGAATCTTCAGAGAAGTAGTAGTCCTAAGGCCCCCTAAGGTCGATTACTTCTAACCCAAGCCTGCCAATTTTCTTCCGAACTGCCTCAGGGCTCTTCCTTACCTTAGCAACGATTGCATCAAGCGCGCGTTTTTGCTGAGATTTCTAGGGTAAAGCATTGAAAATTTGGTGAATTTACATTGAAAATCTGCTAGAATTTTCGCTCTAGGGCATGTTGGCTCCGCGTTCTGGCAACATTGTCCATGTCAATTTTGTGGGGTCTCAGAGGTCACAAAATTGATAGCCCCTATCCCCCTATCTTTGAGATGTTACAATCTGTAGTCCAACCGCCGTGTGCGAAGGCCCCTTCTCGTCAAGCGGCGTCAGTGTGTGCTTCTGCTGACTGCGTGCATGCGCGCGTTGAGATGTTTCGATCGATCGAGTTGGCGAAAAACTTCATGGTTTGCGCGCAATCTAGGAACAGGCATGCGCGCTTATTTGCTAATCCCTTACATCGTTGCGATTGCTGCTTTTATCGCCTTGACCGATTTTCCAAACTCCATCTTGGTCTGAGAATCCAGTTTCAGTTCCAGAATTCTTTCGACCCCGTTGTTTCCGAGGACGCAAGGCACCCCTATTGACACGTTTGAGCACCCGTATTCGCCCTTCAGATAGGTAGAAACTCCCATCACCCTGTTTCTTCCCCTCAAAACGGCGTCAGCCATTATCGCTATGACGGCGCCCGGCGCGTACGTCGTTGACCCCTTGAGCTTGATGACGTCAGCGCCCGATGTTCGTGTCAGGCTGACGATCTTTTTGATCTGTTCCTTGCTTAGCAGGTTTTTGATCGGTATGCCCGAAACCGAAGCGTAACTCACCAATGGTACCATGGCGTCTCCGTGTTCGCCGATGACTAGTGCCCGAATGTCTTCTCTCGAGACACCCAGTTCTGCGGCGATGTATGACCTGAAACGTAGGGTGTCGAGGATGCTTCCCATGCCGAACACTCGGTTTCTCTCGAACCCCGATTCCTTGTAGGCAACGTAAGTCATGACGTCGACTGGGTTCGACACCATCATCAGCTTGCATTTGGGAGCGTACTTCACAACCTCTTTCACGACGCTCTTGACTATCTTCGCATTCTTGCTGATGAGGTCGATTCGGCTCATCCCAGGCTGTCTTGCCTGACCGGCTGTCAGGATAACAAGATCGGAACCCTTCATCTGACTGTAGTCGCTCGTTCCTCTGATCTTGCCGTCAAACTCAATGGCCGGCGCGGCCTGCATCATATCCATTGCTTCGCCGAGTGCAAGGTTCTCAGAAATGTCGATGAGAACAACATCGCTGATTCTGAACCCTAGAATGCTGAAAGCCGCGGCACTACCGACCCTTCCCGCACCTATAATCGAAATCATGATTTTCAATTACCGCCAAGTTTTAAATAAGCGTAACTAAAAACGCGGCTTCTTACGCTGCTTTGAAGCTGGCAAAGTTTATCTGGAACAAACACCTTGAATCTGTTCCACGGTATAAAGCCCTGGTAGTATAGTCCGGTCTAGTATATGCGGCTGTCGCCCGCAGGACCCGGGTCCGAATCCCGGCCAGGGCGCCATACTCACGGTTAAAGTTCTTTTTATCCTGTGTAGAAGGTGATCGAGAGCGGACAGAATTGAAGCACTAGTTCTTTTGAAAATGCCCGGATAACAGACGGCCTGTGGCTGCGTCCATGTTGATCGTGCGTTTGGTTTTTTTTCTTTTATGCTGCACTTTTAGGCTCCACACTGGTAGCAGTATCATTTCTGCTGAAACTGGTCTGATGCCTATTTTCAATTCCAGCGTCTGGTACGCCTTGTCTATGCCGAATTTTATCTCTGGAAACTTGGTAATTTCGCTTGGCAGTTTTGGCACGAACGTTATGTGTTTGTCTTCATCTAGGTTTCTCAGTTTCTGGGTGGCGCTCGTTATTAGTTTGTGAAAGATTATCTCTTTTTTTTCGAGTGATGCTAGGGCACTGGTTTGTGCGTTTAGGTAGTATGTGCGTGTTTCTTCTTTCTTGAGTAGGAGTAGCTTCGTTGCTTCGCGAGTGGCGGTGACTCTCCAAATGGGGATGTACCAAAACTCTGCGTCATAGATTTCTTCCTCCTTGTGGAGCAGTCCGCCTTCAAGCATGGAATTGGCTCTTTTGGAAGCGTTGACTTGAGTGATCAGTGTGGGAATTGCCAGAACCTGTCCGTTGATGTCTTTAGAGGGATCGAGTTTGAATTCTGACAGCCAGTACAGGTATTCGCCGCCATGTTTGGTCCGACCCTTTTTTGCGACTCTGGCGTTGAGGAGCTTGCGAAGGGCTTTTTCCGAGTCTGTTGGGCTGATCTTCAAGCTCTTGGCGACAGAGTTTACTGAGACTGCTTTTCTTGCAGAATAAAGAAATCGTCGAGTCTTCTCCTCTAAAGTTAAGGAGGGTGCAAATTGGGTGGAGGTGGTCCGTTTTTTTGTGATCTTCTTTTCCAAGTGTTTCTCGAAGAACATTCTTGATTCCGCGGGTACGTATTGTGAAAGTTCTCTTTCGTCCAATGTTGAATGTTTGGTAACTAGCCAGCGAACGTTGAAATCAATGACATCTTCGTAATAGTCGGGAGAAAGTAAGAGGAATTCGCCTGTTCGCAGGCTTGGCAGCCTCTGCAGAACCGTGTCGGCGTGCGTTGGATCTATTGATTGGATGATTTTTTGCACTCTGGCGATGTCTTGGGTTGTCATCATGCGGCCCAGACACCAGGTGTTTACTTGCGCCAGGGCCTTGTAGTCTATGTCCGTGATGTTTTGAGTGGCCGCTACGAGTCCGATGCCGTATTTTCTCGCCTGCTTGAAAAGGAGAGTGTACGCGTTTTTTGGAGGCGGGTTCCTTGGGTAGGGTGGAATGTAAGGGGCGATTTCGTCAACGTAGAACAGCATCTGCAAATCGTTTGAAGGGTTTTTCAGCATCCAACAGTAGAGCTCTTTGAAGAGAATGGCGAGGAAAAACTGCTTGTCGTTTTCAGACGTCAACGTGTTCAGGTAGACTATGTTCACGGGAACCTTTCCGTCGCTGCGGTCCACGAAGGTGCTGATGTCGATTTGAACCCCCATCTGGAACATTAGGGACGACGTCCCAACCGTGAGAAAACGCAGCTTTCTGGCGATCTCTTCAGGTTCTTTCTTGGCCACAAGACCATTGAGTGTCCCGGCGATTCTGGTCGGAGGGTTCAGGACGAGATGAGCTAGCTGGGTCATGTCGCTGATTTTCTGTCCCTGCTGCCAGAAGTGTTCAAGTATTGTGAACATGTATGCCTTGGTCGCTTTCCCGGCGTCTGCATTCAGGTCATAGCCAAGGAAGCTTGCGAGCGAGGTGGCTGTGATGTCGATGGCTTGAACGGCTTCTTCGTGAGGAATGTCTTGTGAAGGGGATTTGAAGGGGTTGATGCTTATGGGGATGGCTTTCTTGCTTGCGGGAGTGAAAATCGCTATTCTCGCCTTTGAGAAGAATTCCTCTTGAATTTCCAAGGCTGTTCCGTGCTCTTTCAGTTCTTCAGGGTTTCCTCTTATGGCGAGTGAGGAAATGTCCCCTTGAGGGTCGATTATGATCACTGGGATGTTGTTTCGCACGGCCTCTTCTATCACGCATTTGCACAACACCGTTTTGCCGGAACCGCTGCCCCCGAGGGCCATAAAGTGACGGTGGAAAGCACGCACTGGCAACTCGACAGGAGAGTTGTCTGCCTTAATCCTGCCTAAGAAAAAAGAACCATGAGTCTCCGTGACGCGCGTGACGTCTTCGACTTCTTTATTGCTGCCTCCGTCATCGTCGCGAGGTGTATGTCCGTTGTTCTTATTCATGATTATTCCTTGCGTGCTTTCCCAGCGGTCGGGAATTTGCGCCCTGTTCCGCGCTTAGATTAGACAAGATGTGTTGAACAAGCAATAAGGTTTTTCCAGTTATGCCGATCATAAGGTGAACTTGGGGGCGTCCGTTCTCTGTATGATCGTGTTGGCAATCGGGGAGGTATCTACGCTTGGTTGGAAGCGCGCGCCCGTGTTCAGAGCAACCGAGTTGTGCTCGGAAAGAGAGGTGACCTCAATGGCGAATGCCGTGTCGGTCAATTGAACTCTAATTGGTTGTGAAATTCAAAATGCTCCTAGATGTCATTTGAGCTTTCGTGCGCTCTGTCGCCATGTTGGATGAACGTGTGACGAATGGATAATGTGCATTGATTAGTGGGTTTTGATGTTGCGTGTACCGGACGAAAATGACTGTTAGCGCAAGCTTCTCTTGTTGTGTTGAGTGTGTGCGTGCGTGCAACGGTACTAGGCCCCTATATTTGGATCCAAATATGTCCATTTTGCGTTAGCGGTGCGAAGGGCTCTGTTGCTTGAGATTCATTAGGGCTCGGATTAAGGCCTGTTGTACCGCGCAAGACTGGGGCAGTAACTTCGTTGGATGTTATGCGGCTGCCCATTTGTCAGGATTCTTGTATTGCACCTTAGGGCCTTCTTCCCAGATCGCGTCGTAGATTCGGAGAAACTCGCTTTTCGGAGACTCGTGTTTCATGAAGGGCACCTTTTCTGAACTATATACTTGGGGAAATTCTGATTTAAGGACAATTGCTAATCGGTAAACATGTCGAAAACTGAGATATGGCAGATTACGAACACGTTAAGACACATATCTTTGTCAGCATTCGTGAAGGGGTGACAAGCTCATGAAGGTGAAAGTTGTGCTGCTTACGTCTTTGAGTTTTGTTTTGGCTTATCCACTTGCAGTTTTGTAGATGCGTTGCTAGGTACTTGGTTTTTTCCGTTTTTAACTTGAAACAAGCAATCACGGAGAATAAAGAAATTTCCTGGATTATTACTGGGTGAAATCTTTCCGAATCTCAAGGAGGCATGAATTGGGGCTTGTGTATGGATTCACAGATATTGAGGTCAGATGTCTCCATTGGAGAGGCATGCCTCGCGTGCGCATGAGGGAGGTTCTCATATGAACTTTTCGCATTGGCCCAGCGAACGCTCGATAGCAGCATGAATGCAAAAAATAGTTCTTTTTCTCGGCACGACCGCTGAAGACTTTCATTGTCGCCAGAATCAACCGGCTAGCAGATGGTACATTGTAGGCTCAGTGGTAAGCGTCTCCCAAATTCCATGGTTCAACCATTTGCAAACGCTGGATTCTCAGCCCTATTGTGAACATGCCTTGTGGATGTGGACGGATTTTGAACGGTTTTCTTGAGCATACTGATTGCTAATTCTTGTTTCAAATTCATAAAAGATAATAGCGTTTCTCGATCCAGTTGTCTTCCGAGTGATACAGAAATGAATTGGTACATGCTGTTTCTAAAGATAGATCCTAACGACACAGACAAAGTAGTTCAGAAGCTACAGAGGCTCAAGAAGAATCCGATGCCGAACATAACCCTCAACGGCACTTACAATGTCTTCGGAACATGGGACAGTTGCCTATGGTTCCAAGCAAATACTCACGACCAGGCCATGGGGTTCGTGCATAAATACATACGACCTATCCAGGGTGTCACCGAGACCTACGTATTCCCAACGACCATCATAAAGCAATACAAGTAGAAGGAAAAGTCGTTTCTTCCCATTCTCTTTTTTCTGATCTAGGTCACATCATTACTCAGAAGACTTGCAAATGTAATCCAAGAGTTCGCGCATAGTTTTCTTGCATTCCCTGCAATGCACTAGGAAGACTTTCTCAGGCATGGGTCCAAAAGTGTCACAGCTGATTCGGCCATCCTTGTAGACCAAGCAACATGGAGGGTATTCACGGGAGTCTTGAAGCTTCTTGCGTATGGCAGACAATCTCGTGATAGTAGTGTCCAACTGTCTTCTGAGACTTGTCATCGGACTCCCCATGTAGTACATTCAAGGCAACATATAGAACAAGTTCCCAGCGATTCAATATATCCAGTTTAGAAAGCCGTGATGAGTAGCGCACGCCTGTTACACTGTAGGATTATTTTTTCTAAACAGTCTCCTTGGTGCGTAAGCTCGGGAATTTCATCGTTAAATCACATGTCTGCTTTCATGATTTGTGTCGTAGCATCATAGAGTGTTACCGCGCTATGTCTATCGGTTTATGATTGACGCAGAGGCTTTGAGTCTGCGGTGTTCTCTGACGTGTTTTGTTCTGCGATAGGCTTAAAATGTTGGAGCAGATAAGTGGAAGTCGTTACGGGTGGTCCGGGTGAATTCAAATGAGGTACGGTTGAAGGAGCACGTGGGGATTGTTACGAGCGATACGAGTACGGTTCAGTTCAGTTTTTTTGTGACCCCTTTGAAGAATAAGACGTGGATGGGGAAGGAAGATTATGTTATGGTGGATCACCCGGTTTTCGGTGAGCTTTGCCCGTTGCTTGCGGTGGTGAAAGAGATTAGGAATTACGAAGAAGTTGTCGGCACGACGGTGAATGAGAAGACTGTCGAGACTGTGGCCGCGGCGGAAATACTGGGCTACGTGGACCTGAGGAATCCAGAGGCGAGACCTTTGCGAAAATCGTTCGTGCCGCCGTCTCCAGGCAGCAAGGTCTATCTGCCTTACTTGGAGTTTCTTGAGGATGTGTTCTTGAGAGATCTTGATGGGCGGTCGTTTGTGCATGCTCTTCACGTGGGGACGCTTGAGTCGCGTGCGACTCATAGGAATGGAGATGCCGGATCGCTGAGTTTCTGCCTCAATGCTGAGGACTTCATGAGACAGCATTTTCTCGTTGCGGGGATGACTGGGACGGGGAAGACGCATGCGGCTGCGGTTGTCGTTGAGGAATTGGCGAATAAGACCGATTTGCCCGTGGTTGTTTTGGATTCTTTCGGCGAATACGTGACTGTTGGTTTTGCTGGGAAGAATTTTAAGCAGTTTGCAGAGGCGGGGCATGTGTCTGCCAAGGATTATGCGTTTGAGTTCGGGGTTTCTGTTTTCGCGTTTGATCCTGAGACGGTGAAGCGCAGACTTGACAAGTTTGGGATTTCCGTTGGAAAGAGCGGCAGGTTTATGGCTAAGTCGTTTTCTGGGAAGTGGCGGGAGTTTCCTGATGAGAAGGCTGTGCGTGCCGTGGGGCAGGAGCTGAGCGATGCGGTTAAGCGCGGTCAGGTTTTGGTTCTTGATGGTGCCGGTTTGGGTTTGGAGGAGAGGCGCAGGCTTTTTTCCTGCTGCCTGAGGGCGTTGTGGGGTTGCAGGGTTGAGGGTAGTGTTGTGCCTTTTGTTTTGGTTGTTGATGAGGCTGAGAGTGTTGAAGCTGCATTGCTGGAGCGTGTTGCTTCCGAGGGGAAGAAGCTTGGGATCATGATGTGCTTGCTTTCGCAGCATCCAGCCGGAATCGGCGGGAGAGTTTTTTCTCAGATGGGCGCTCAGATCATGGGAAGGATGATGGACGCGGAGGATTTGGAGTTACTGAAAGGCGTAGCCGGCGACGATTCTGCTGCTCTGCGCAAGCTGAGGGCGGGGGAGTGGATAGTTAACGGCGTCGGGTTGATGCGTCCGCAGAAAGTGCTTGTCAGAGAGCGTTACTCTGTTTAAGCGAAGTGCTGTTGGGTCGGGTTTAGCGTGCCGTAAGGGGCTGTGAGCGTTTTCTTCTGTAGGCCGTCAGTGCCAGTAGTGTTGCCATCATGATCAAGGGCAGAATGAGTGGTGATGGTAACTCTGGGACTATTGTTACGGTTTGGGTTGAATGGGTGTAGTTGAAGTAGAGGTATACGTGTGTGCTGTTTGAGAAAGGTAGTGTTGTGTAGGTGACTTCTGTGCCGTTGACGAAGACTCTGTAGGTGTCGTTCATGAGTGCTGTTAGGATGCAGATTCTGCAGAAGCCTGCAGTGTCTGTTTGGCCTGACACGTTGAAGCTTATTGTTGTGTCGTGGAAGTTGAAGCTGAAGCTGGATATTGTGGAGTTGCTTATGGTTTGGACAGTTTGTTCGGGTGACGCGTTGAAACTGTTGTACGTGCCCATCAGGGGGTACTGGTCAATGTTGTTTGGGTCAACCGTGTGGCCTGAGTCTCCTATTCCGTCGCTGCCAGTCTCATTCTGATACGGGCCACTGTAAATGTCAGTTCCGTTGTAGTCGCTCCAACGGTTTCCTCCGGAAGGATAGCCTTCGTCCCAAATGTTGTTGGAGCTTTCTGTGTAGGCTTGTGTTGGGTTATTCGCGAAACTGTTATGGAAGACATCGTTGCTGGGGGAAGAGACTAGGACGATGCCGTAATCGTTGTTTGTCACGTTGTTGCCAGAAAGGGTGTTGTTGGGGGAAGACCATAGGTAGATGCCGGCACCGTGGTTTGCGAGGTTGTTCCCGGTGATTTTTGAGTTGCTTGTGAATGCGAGCAGGATTCCTTCAACGTTGTTCGGCGGGCTGACTCCTTGAACTGTTATGTTGTCGCAGTTGACGAGACCTAGGTATCCCACGTTTGGGTAGGTGTCAGGGTTAATCACTGTGTTTGACTGGTTTAGGAGGTAGTAGATTGGTTTACCGTCTACGACGTTGGAAGTGTCGATGAATTCTGTAAAGCTGGGTAAATCGGTTCCGTAGACTCCGAAGTTGTAGGTGTTGCCTTCCATCATGTTGCCGGACAAGATGTTGTTGAAGCTGGTGAAGAGGTAGATGCCGTCACCGTTGTCTGTTACGTTGTTGTCAGACAAGGTACTGCTTGTGGAGCCTTGGAGCCAGATGCCTACTCCGGGGGTTTTGGTTACGTTGTTTCCGGTTAGGTTGTTGTGGAAGCAGGCGGCTGTCACGGAGATGCCTGTTTGGGTGTTTGCTGTCAAGGAGTTTTCGGTTATTTGGGTGTTGTTTGAATTTGTGAGCATTACGCCGACGTTGAATGTTGTGATTGTTAAGTGGTTTATTGTTACGTTGGTTCTTCCGTCGAGTGTTATTCCGTTTCCGTTTTCGCTTCCTGCGCCCTGTATAGTGTAGTCTGCTCCTTCGATGATGATGTTGTCTCTTTCTACAACGAGGGATTCGCTGATGTTTCCTGTGAAAACGTATGTGATGTTGTCGGTGGTGGTTATGGGTGCTGTTGAGGGGTCAACGCTTCCGTCAGCCCTGATGTAAACGGTTTCGCTCGCTCTTACGGTATGAGTGGCGAGTTGGGAAGCAAGAAAGCTGGTGAGTAGAACGGCTACGAAAGGGAGAACATAATTTCGTTTCATGGTGCATCGTTTGTTAGTTTTTGGTTAGGTACTTATGTTTTGCGCAACAGTAATGCGATCTAAGTTACACTGATTAGGCAGCTTTTCTCCTAGTCCTTCTGACCAGTTGAGCCTCTGCTTTGCTGACGCTTGAGCAATTGTTCGATTATCCTGGGCAGGTTCTAGCGCCTGAATTTTTGGATGCTACATGGATTCTGTTCCACCAGACAGTGGAGCACGGTTTCTAGTGCACGCAAGTCAAAAATAGAGGAATGGGTCGTCGTCCTTATGGCCTTTAAGAGTACATGGTTTAAGACAAGGGTATCAGGGCAAACGCCCTTACGCCCCACCGATAACTGGTGGACCCTGTGTCATAGCTTCCACCAGATATTGTTCCGGCACTGGCCATCGTTGCAATTTGCAGTTGCATACAAAGGTCGTCATCCCCGTTGAATGTATATTCACTTACTGCTTCTGTCCAATCTCCGCCACTTTCACCCGTAAAACTGCCAACACTTATATCATTTTCCACAGAGACAAATGAGACCGCCATCCTTCCTCCACCTGATGTAGTCACTGATTGGGCTAGAATCACATCGTCATTACCATATCCGAAACTTGCACTTTCGGTAAAGCTTGAAGGCGCAACATTGCGGAATGCATACATTCTAGCTGCTCTATCGTAGTTGGTGCCAGTAATAGTAACGGTACTTGTGCCTGATTCTGATCCAGTACTAAACTTGTAGTAGATCCATTGCGTCACTCTCTCGCCGCCTGAGGATCCTGAGCCTCCTGTAGCGTCAGGTCCGTACAACAAAGCAAAGCCAGCTGGTGGTGTAATGGTCGGAGTCGAATCGCCTCTCACTGTAACCTGTAATAGGATTAGATCATTCGCTTGTAAACCAGTGGGGTACCCAGGTGTGGGGTTCCCGTTCGTTGTTCCTGAACCTGTTCCAGCAGAGACAAAAGTCACTTGTTGCATGGGAGTGTAGTAGACTTCGACGTATACCTGAGTGCATCGGGCGCCTCCAGATACTGCGCTATATAGAGAGCATCCAACGAGTAGATCGTTAATCTCCTGAATTGTCCATGTATTACCAGTAGAGGGGTTGGTTGGCCACATGGCTGTGTATTCTAGCCAACCAGATGTCAGTGGAAATGGGTATCCCGGGTTATCTGTGCCGTCGTATTCATTGCCATGTGTTGTCAGGCTTAATTGAGTGGATCCATACCCAGTTGTTCGAGCTACAGCATGTATCGTGACGTAGTTGATTATACCACTGGGGAAGCTTAAGTCCGGAAGATAGTACGTATCATCGGTATAGAAATTCGTTAAGATATTATATACGTATGTGGCATCGCCGTCTGAGGAAACTTGGTTGACGCATTGATAGTGAGGGGTACTAGGGGGATACACTTCCAGATCACGGTCACTGGTGTCTCCATTTGGACGAAGCAGAACCGTTTGGGCTGAAGGCCAAGCTACGAACGACTCTGGACTGTAGGTTGTCATAGCGTTGTTGTTAGAGTCGCCACTGTATTCAGCGATGAAGTAGTACGGCCCCTGGGCCGAAACTGTGAATGCTTTCGAGTCGGGAACTACACCGTTGGTAACCGTCTTCGTGTCACTATCGATCTGAGTTCCAGATGGATAGACCCCACTATACAATTTGTAGGTGAATGACCCACCCGCATCAGCCGTCGCATTAACCAACTTCGCAGTATCGATCACTTGGTTGCCAGGCTGGATGCCACTATGGGGCGTAAACGATGATGCTATGTCCGGGTTAGCCTTAGGTAACTGAATTGTGAACTGTGTGGTCGCCGGCGTCAAGCTCCCCGAGGAGGCTGTGAGAGTCGGCGTCCCGGCGGACATGTCCTTGTAGTAGAATGAGCTGGTAGTGCTTGCCCCGTCGTAGATGTGGACATGGTTTATCGAAGTGGTACCACCGGAGTTAGAGTAGAAACCCCCACCAACAGAGTTTGTGGCCAGGTTGACCTGGATCTCCCCAGATGTGGTTGGATTACCGTACTGGTCCTGCCTCTGCACCGTAATCTGCGTAGACACCTGCCCGACTACTAGGCTCTGGCCCGCGCCCACTGTGTAGACAAGCTTGGCAGCAGCAGCCGGGTTCACGGTTATCGAGTTGCTGGTCGCAAATACTGACCCATCAGTCACAGTGATCGTCTGGGACCCGGCCGTCTTCAGGGTGAAGCCGGTTCCTGCGAACGTGTGAACGCCGTTGTCTCCGCTGACGAATGTGTATTTGCTTCCAGACGTGTATGGCAGAATTGCCTGACTGTCGGTAGAGACGAAGTAGACTTGGCCAGTATAGCCCGTTAAAATGTTGTCACCGCCGTCGTAAGCCCTTACCACGACGTTGTTGCTGTCAAAGTTCTGCCCAGCGGTTGTGGAGGATGGATAGCCTGTTATAGTGAAGTGGTCTAAGACGCCCGGAACATAAACAATGACTGTTGGATCTGATCCTCCTGAATTTTGAAGCGTGCCTGGACCAGATCCGCCCTGATTGCGGTGCTCATAAGCTGTTGATACAAACGGACCATACGTACCAGGCGACAAAGGTGCGGTGGTCGTAAAAACTACGGTGACATACGCACTGCCAGAGCTGAGTTCGCTCCCGGAGGAGTGAGCATTGACTGTTATCGTGTTGCCGCTTACTCCCAAAGAGTCCCATTGTCCACTAGAAGCAGTAACCGACGTAACGGTGATTCCTGTGAAACCGGCGGGAACCTGTATGGTCGCCCATCCTACATTGTAACCACTGCCAGATTGCCTTGTTATAGTATACGCGAAACTTACGCTTGCACCCACCTGGGCAGAGGTCGGCGTAAGTGCGGTATAGTAGTAAGGAGCGTGGGCCGCATTGACGGTTATCGAGTTACTAGTCGCAAACTTCGATCCATCCGTCACTGTAATCGTCCTAGACCCAGCCGTATTCAGCGTGAACCCAAGGAACATGTGGACTCCATTGTCCATTCCAGCACCAGAGGTGAACATGTACCTGCTTCCAGACGTGTAGGGTAGGTCGGCCGCCCCATCGGTTGAGGTAAAGTAGACCTGGCCCACGTAGTCTGTCTTCACGTTGCCGTAGGCATCGTAAGCAGTGATCGTGACCCCACCAAAGCTTTGACCTGCGGTCACAGATGTCGGGTAGCCAGTTATGGTGAAGCTCGCGAGGGCACCTGGTTTGACGTCGAATGGATTGCTGGTTCCGGTCTTGCCAGAATCAGTGGCGGTGATCGTGGCGCCTGTACCGAGCGCGGTCACTGTGACTGACCCGGACCAGACACCGTTCGTGAAGATTCCCGTCGTCGTTGGGCTAATTGTCCCAGCTGAATAAGCTAAGGTGGCTGCGCCGACGTAGCTGGCCACTGTGTTGCCGTACGCATCCTTGGCAGTAATTGTTGTGCTGAAAGCCGTGCCGGCAGTCTGAGGGCTGTTGATAGTTTCAAAAGCAAAGTGGTCAAGAGCACCAGCATTGACATCGAAGGCGTTGCTCACTCCAGTCTTACTGGAGCCTGATGTCGAAATCGTGACCCCGGTAGCCAACTTTGTAATCGTGATGGAGCCAGTCCAAACGCCATCCATAAATGTTCCCGTGCTTGATGGGATTATCGTCCCAGTGGAATCAGTCAGAGTATTAATTCCATTATAGCTTGTAACAGTGTTTCCGCTCGCATCCTTAGCCGTAATCGTTATATTGAAAACCGTACCCGCCATCTGGGGGCTGCTGATAGTGTCAAAATCAAAGTGGTCCAGAATCTGATGCACATAGGTGCCCGTTACGGTGCCTGAGGTTGAGACAGTTAAGCTGCCGCTCTGAAGCGTCGAAAGACCAGTCGTATTGGCCCAGTTGTATTGATCTCCAGAGCTAACGATTAGAGGAGACTGGAAGGCGAAGCTGTGAATACTCGAATCATCCCACCAGAAGTGAGTAGGAAGACTGCTTGCTCTATAGCCGAGACCATCTATTGTGACCACGGTGTCAGGGAGGCCTGAGTCGACGCCAGACTGATCGAAGGTTATGTAGAACCAAGCCTTGTAGCTGCCCATGACTGTTCCGGAGCTTGTTATCGGCGAAGCTGGAGTGACACCTATTAGCGTGAACTCCCTGTCGGGATCGCGGCTCGAAACTACTGCGTTGTAGTTATACACAGTTCCGTCGTCGAACCAGTCGGTGAAGGGCAACTCAGCCCTGGTCTTTGTTATGCCTCCTATCATAACGACGGTTCCCGTAGAGGTGTCGTCCAGTCCAGTCTGATTGAAGGTTACCTCGTACTGAGTCTTGTAGTTCGCGACAACGGTCCCCGATGAGCTTGGAACAGTATAATTGTGAGTCTGAGCCTCGCCGTCGCTCCAACTCGTAAAAACATACCGAGTACCCGCCGGACCGAGAACCTGAGACAAAGCTTCCAGAGCGTGAGTTTCACTTATCGTCCAAGTGAACGTTTGTGGTGTAGTATAATTCGTTCCGTCAACGTTAATGCAATCCAATCTTTCCGGATCGGAAGCGATCGTGATCTGCACAGTGTGCAGGCCGAAGTTTGCAGTTATCGTGCCCGAACCGCTTATCGTCGCTGTAGTCGAGGCTGAAGATGAATTAGCGAACGTTATGCTTCCTGTAGCAGTCCAAGATGTGAACCCGTAACTTGAGTTAGTCGGAGTCGCAGAGATTGAAACATCTCCTGCATCATACCATCTGGTTCCTGGGATGGGAGTCGTCGTTCCCTCGTCAGAGGGTTTCGCGTCAAAGGTGACCTCGTACTGTGTTTTCCATTGAGCTGTTTCATTTATCGGGTTGTTCATCGTAATTGAATACGAAACGTCAGTCCCCGTGTAGGAACCACTGCCCGAACCAGCCCAACCCGTGAACACGTACTGCGTGCCCGCCGCTCCTGAAACTGTCGTGGGACCGATGCTGAAGGTCGCGGGTGAGCTTGCGTTATACCAATCTTGACCGTTGCCGGTTCCGTGGCCTCCGTTGTCTACTGTTAGGTAGAACTGAATTCCATAGTTGCCAGTTACACCGCCATCACCATTAGGTACTACAAACTGACTATCACTCTGCTGGGCTGAATCTCCAGATGTGGATGTCCAGACATATCGCTTACCAGTATCAACGGTGAGAGGTGAAGCAAAACTGAAGCTGTGCGTAGAAGCCTCACCCCACAAGAAAGACTTTGGCAGATCAGTGAGGCCGTAACCGTTCCCATCGACCGTAATCACAGTGCCGGCAAAGTCTGACCCGACTCCACTCTGATAGAAGGTTATCTGATGCTGAATGGCCACGAATGTAGCCGTTACGTCCTTACTTTCGTTCATATAAATGTCAACCGGATTTGCGGTTCCGGAAACATCTCCACTCCAGCCTGAAAATACCCAATGATCATCAGGAATGGCGTTCAATTGAATATTGTCATCGAAATACGCTCCTCCTGACGGTTCCACTCTGCCGTTGCCGACTATGCGCACGGTCAGCGTGTAATCTCCCGTGAATACGTTGACGGTGAAGTATTCCTCCACAGAAGTTCCTTCATCTGTGACAACCTTGATCTTGATTGTCTGACCCAGATAGAGGGATATATTCTCGGTCATCGTTACGGTTTCGCTTTCCAGCAGGGAGTCTCGGGTCATTGTCGCCTTTTCCCGGAGCACTCCGTCGAGATAGAGACATTGACCTGCGACGAATCTGACTGTTCCTTTGCCGACGTTCTGGACATAAACCAGAAGATGAGTACCAGTGTAAGACGCACTCTGTATCTGTATCGCTTTACCCGTCTTGGTGGTTGTGAACTTTATGTATCCAGTCACCCACATATACGCCAAGATCGCGGCTATGACAGCGATGGCTATCATAAGGAGCACTGCAATAACCGGTGAAACAGCTTTTCTAATCCTTCTAAACTTCACCAAAACCAATCTTAGAACGCTATCATTTCTGTTTCTAGGAAAACTCTGCATAGGATTATCCTCACTTTCTCTCGACAATATTGACGTGCCGACGCGCGATATTTAAACGGACGTGTAGGGAATTTATAGAGAATAGCTACAGGTGCATCTCATCCAATCCCATCCAAATTGAGAGTCTCTTTTCGCCACGTTGCGGCTGTCCGTCTTCTGCTGATCACGCGCAGTTCGCTCCAAAAAGAATAGGCCATCATTAAGTTGTTTAAGTCAAGTAAAGGCGTAGCTGCAGGCAGCAGTGTTTCCCAGCGTGGTTAAAATCCTGAATATCACCGTCTGCCCAGCCGGCGGAACATAATAAACGACTAAACTGTCGCCAGCCACATCCACCCGAATGGAGCCTTCTCCTTCTGGAGGCGCGGTTTCCGTGCTGAGTATGATCGTTCGGCTCGATCCACCGGCGACCAGAGTGTCATTGGACACAGTCTCAAAATCGGCGTAGACATGATCAGTTTGTGCATCGGTTTGAGTGGCGTTGACCATCCACAGCCGAGACAAGGTCGCGTCTGTCCCTCCGAGATTAGTCACTTCAAGTACGATTGAATCTGCAAAGACTGCCACGTACCCAACGTACAGTATACCTGATACAGTGTCGTTGATGCCCAACTGCGAACTGGCATCTACTATTCTGATCTTGACGCTTCCTCCTCCATCTATGTAACTGCTCGGGAGCCAAAGAGTTGTGTTGGACCATCTATACCCCTTCACCACCATCAGTCCAGTGTCCGCCCAAGTACCTTGGTCGCAATCAAAAATGTACACGAAGCATGCTTCGCCGTAATAATCATCGAAACTTGCGTAGATGCTGAGACGGAGATCCGCGATCAGCCTCTCCTTTTCGGGCGTCTCTATCGCCGTGTTGAACGTATAATCCTTCGTCAATGACATGGGCGACCCTTCTTCGCGCGGAGGAAGCTGACCTGGTTGCCAATCACCGCTAGTCACAGGTGTCCCGCTGAGCACTGTAGTTTCTATTCTGACGGCCGAGTTTGTCTTGTCAGCGACTATCTGGTCCATTTCTCGGGTCACTTGATTGTGCCAAAGGAAGACATTTGAAAAGAAGAAGAATAGTATTATTAGAAACAACACTGTTCCCACGATCTCAGCGGTGCCTGTACGGCTTTTCAACAGTTTTCTCAACATCTTCTCCCCTCTTTCATGCGTCTGGTGAAACATGCTCTCCCTCAGAGACTGAGCCCCTTTCTGTGACGAGCTTGAAGTGGTACAAATGGGTCGTGCCACGCGCACTAGTCCAGTTCCACGCAGTCGCAGGTACAATCATATCCCTATGTTCGCCTACGGGCACGGATAGGGAACCCGAAGGATCGAAGTTGACTGATTGACCGTTGATGTAGAGTGCGTTTATAGTGACACTGACTTTGCCGTAATTATAGATCCAAATGGAAGTGTTGTCTGCTCTGAACCAGACATCCTCGATACTGATCATTTCCATGACGGACTGGCCTCTGCCGGCCTGATAATCCTTCACAAAGTTAACGAAGTAGCCGAAGGCCACGCTCATGCCTACGACCACGATCATGATCATCAAGATCGTACTGAAAACCGATGAAACCGCCTTCCTGTTTCTCGTCAGCTTCCTCACACTACTTCACCGCCCAGTTTGGTGGAATCAGAACATAGAATATGACGTATCCCACGACCATCATCACAATGGAATGCTTAAAGCCGCCTGCAACTCGACGCTCACCAATCTTCCCACCCATCAAACCTCCGACCAACGCGGAGATCAACATAGTCCTGTAGAAGAAGTCTTTCAAATCGCCGATGCCACCTATGCTGAGAGGGCTGAGTATCTGGGGCATCCCCGACAGCGGAGCGAAGAAAGACCTTACAAGGACGACGGACGTGAACGCGAAAACAAAGAATGCCGAATAGATTATCACGAGGTAAGGTCTCATCTGAGAGGTCGTCTCGGCATCTATCTCCTTCATCTCCTCCATGAACCCCGATGTCGCTGTGAAGACCTTCCTAATCTGACCGCCCGAACGGCTCGTCTCTAAAACGAGGGTGCAGAATCGGTTCACTATGGACGAATTAACCCTGTCCCTGAACCTTCTCAGAGCCTCCTCAAAGGACAGACCCCAAGACATCTGAACGCTAAGCTTCTCCACTTCGCTCGAGAGCGGTGGACGAATCATCTTGTCCTCAACGACCTTCTCGAAAGCCTTAACGAACGTGACACCAGTCTCCTGGCATTCGGAGATACCTCTCACCAGAACGGGCATCTGATCTTCGATCCCGTTGATCCATTTCTGATTCAGATAATCGAGGATCGCCGACGGAATCAGCACGATGAGAAATACAGCGAGGAATATCTCGTTGAAGGAAACGGTGGCTGTGCTAGGCTGAAGTATGAAAAATCCAACCCCGAAGCCCAAGGCAACGACTAAGGAAATTGCAGCGGTGATTTGCCTTGCCTTCTTGGAAACCTTCATCACTCCATCACCTCTGTGGACTCATGCTGTCAACTGCCATGATCATGATGCCGACTCCGGCGGGCAGAAAAACGAACGTCAGAAGGTTCAGAAGGACTCCGGTGTCCATGTTTGCTATTGTGATGCTTCCACCTATGAAGGACATCACCGAGAGCATCACTATGAGCATAAGCGGAGCGGCTACCATGAACGTGATGTACGCTTCGGCGATTAGGCCGAGGTTGTCCAGAAAATGCTTCATGTTAAGCATCCTTTCACGTCTGTACTTATCGGATTCATCCCGCAGGTAGAGAGCCAGGTCACCGCCCATGTGAGAAGTCGTGACCACGCCATCCAACATTGTCCCAAGCGCCCTTGAAGGCGACCTCTCAGCGGCTTTCTTAAGAGCGGCGTGAAGGTCTAAGCCCATGAGTTCAATGTCTCTTATGATCCCCCCGACCTCTTTACTGACCCCGAACTCCTCTCCCACCCTGCCTAAAGACCGGAAAACACTCTCAGCGGGCATCCCAGAACTCGCCAGAACAGACATGAAGTTCGCTATCATCGTGAGGTTCGCATCGATCTTGTTCGCTCTAGAATACACCACAAAACCAGGGTAGAAGTAAAAAACACCCATCGACGAAGCTGCCACCAAGATGCCGACAAGGGCCGGAAGGACAAGGGGATGCAGGATCTGAAAATCAGCGTAAAGGAACAGAGAATAGGACACGGCAAAGACCGCTACGCCAGCGACGAGAGACGTAAACGCCATTAGGCCGACGTACACCCTGAAGGCTGTTCGCATGCTGGCCTTGCTCACGTTCTTCTCAAGCCCTCCGAATTCTGAGAAGATGCGTGGATGGATTATCCTCGAGAACTTCCAGAGGAAAGTGACCAACTTGTTATCCATCGTTCGTCGCCTCTTGAGAGGAGAAGAGAGAAGCCGACCCGTAGACGGATGCTGGGTCTTCATAGTATCTTCTTATGACGTCTGAGACTTCCTTGTAGTTTCTCACGTTCCGTGCACGCATCCATTCAAGAACTTTTGCTCTGCGACGGATCTCCTCGTTTGCTTCATCCGTGCTGATGCCCTTTTTCTCTGCTATTCTCTCAACAAGATAGCTTCTGCCCGTGTACTCGAAGTTGTCTTCGGCTGGGTTCCACTTGTAGACCTCATTCGTCAAAATCTCCTTCGACCTCGGATCCAAACCGACTATCTCGGATGTTATCACCGTCCTCCTAGTCGGCTTGTCAGCGCGTTCAACCCGTTTCTGAATAGTAATAAGGTCTATTCCTGAAATCAAGGTTCTAGGAACGTTCATCGGCTCTGACTCAAGCCTGTAAACTGCAGATTCCACGGACTCCGCGTGAAGAGTGGACATTCCCAGGTGACCCGTACTTACAGCCTGAAAAAGCGTGTAGGCTTCAGCACCCCTCACCTCGCCGACGATTATGTAGTCTGGTCTCTGCCTAAGCGACGCTTTGAGTAGGTCGAACAGGGATATGTCGGATGTCTCCGTGCCAAGACCGATGTGGGCCCTTGTGACTGTAGGTATCCAGTTTTCGTGGGGGAGGTTCAGCTCCGGCGTATCTTCTATCGAGACTATCTTCATGTCTGGTTTGATGAACATGCTCAGACAGTTGAGCATAGTTGTCTTTCCTGCAGCGATTCCTCCGGAGACCATGATAGAGGCACGATTTTCGACCGCGTACCAGAAATACGCAGCGAGCTCCGATGAGATAGTGTTGAAGTCTATCATGTCGACTATGGTTAACGGGTCCGTCTTGAACTTCCGAATCGTAAACGTGGACCCTCTTCTCGTAATCTCTGTCCCGTAGGTCAGGTGAATTCGACTGCCATCTGGCAGCGAAGAATCCAGCATCGGCTGCGCGATCGAGACGTGACTGCCACACAGGTAAGCCAATCTTAACGCGTAGGAATTGAGTTCTTCCGTGGTCTCAAACCGAATGTTAGTAGGCACGTACTCATATTTTCTGTGCCAAACGTAGATGCTTATCCCAGTCCCATCGCACGATATGTCTTCTATGGACGGATCATGCATGATAGGATCTATCTTTCCGAACCCAAGGTTGTCCCTGAGCATGTAGTAAAGAAGCCTCTCCTTCGCCGCGCTGTCCATCTTGAATTCGTAATGGTCCAGCACCTCCTCAGATTTTTTCCTGAGGTACCCTGTGGCTGCTTTCTTGGAATTGAACTTCGTAACGTTCACGTCTAGAACTTGCATCAACAAATCCTTCAGTCGTCCCAACTGAGCAACATCATCCCGGCTCAGCTTGGGCTCCTCAACCATGTAAGTCAGGTTTCCACGGGAAGCATCTCGGACTATATTGGCGTAGGCATACGGCTCGTTCAACGCATAACTCTCAACCGTGTTAGGTTCCTCAACACGCGTACGCATGTATTTTGAAACAGGTCTCGCGGCTGAGGCTCGGCGCGGGTGCATTCGAGAATAAACCCACTGGGGAACCTGAAGTGGCTTCTTGTTAGAGAATAGCTTTTTCAGCGCATCTTTGAGAGCCAAAGGCAATGAATCCTCCATTTATACAATCAACCATCAACATCTACACTAAGAATAGGGGAAAACGACTGACCGATTGTTCGATCGATCAGTCTTGGGGTTCAACGCACCGCTTCTACGGAGCTGGCACTGTTTGTGTGGCTTCGATGAAAGTTCCGTCCGTGGTGACAACCTTGACATCTACTGTGTTCGGGGCCGCCCATGCGGATTGCCATATAGCTGCCAACGGCTGCGTATTGTTAACTGGTAGATTCACGCCGAGTCCACTTGTTCCTTGAAGTATTCCGTTCACGTAAAGACTGTCTAGTACCACTGGCCCGGTGCCGACATTCTGCACCCAAACACTCAAGTATGAATTAGTGACATTGGTGGTTTTTGCCATGCTCTGTATTTGTATTGCTTTACCAACTTTGCCAGTTGTGCTACCTAGGTATCCCATGACCCAAGCATATGTTATTAGCGAAGCCGCGACTGCAACTGCGATCATTAGAAGCACTGATATGACTGGTGAAACAGCTTTCCTGCACTTTCTGAGATTCTTCATTTTCATTGTTTTCTTCCTCCTTGATGTATTGAACTTTGCTAGGGCGTTATTTAAGCAACCAAGTAGGAGTCTTATAGAATACTGCTACAGGTCGACTTCAAAAAGGAGGCCACAGACCTCAACAGTCGAAAAAAGGATCTACATAACTGAAATCCACAAGGTCCTAGGTTCACACAAAGGCGAGTTATCGAATTAAAAGTCAAATCCACAAGGTGCCAAACTCCCGGGGATTCCCTTCAATCCCAATGCGTCGATAGAGGAGAAGCACTAAAGCGCAGATCTGCGAGTTTGAGTTGAAAAAACTATGAAGGAAAACATTATAACATAACACCTCACAAACTCAATAAGGAAGACAAATGAAACTGCTGAAAACGGGCATCGCCGGCCTCGACGAATTCTTGCAGGGAGGCCTACCCCCAAGAGTATTCCTGCTCCTAGGCTCACCAGGATCAGGAAGCGAGATCTTCGCTAGGCAAGTCGCTAACTTCAGAGCTAAGCAGATCGGGGTCACCTATTTCACGGTGACTAGGCCCGTAGAGTGTGTCAAGGACGACATGTCCGCTTTCGGGTGGCAAGTCTCATCACTAGAGCAAGCGGGAAACTGGAGGTTCGCCAGCCTAGCCCAAACCAAGGCATTGGCAGATGCTGTCTCCCATGAGATGGCGCAGAAAAGGAGTATCGTCGTAGACTCCCTCTCTGAGCTAATTGTCACCCACAAACCAGAAGAAGTGGCTGCCCTTCTGAGTTCTATGTCAACCCAAAACAGAGAGCTGGGAGAACTGCACCTGGTACTGATGACCAAAGGAATGCATGATCCAAAAATCGAGACCACCATGCAACATTTTGCAGACGGTGTCATAGTCTTCACGACTACATGGGGAGCTGAAGCTGCGTCCAGAGGCATAATGATCAAAAAGATAAGGGGAGCCGTCCTTCCAACGCGAATGCTCCCGTACTCCATCGGAGAAAAAGGCTTCACGATAGAAACAGCCACCAGAATAACCTAGGCCTTCGGCGGGATTAGACAGTCAAGCATGCATTGTTGAAGAGGAATTGAGACAGTCCTGTCCATGCAAAAAACTTAAAACATGAAACCCATGAGGTAGCATACGGGTGTCGAAGGAGAGGATGCGTGGAAAAATGAAGGCCATGCGTAGAAGCTGGAAACAATTACTTGACGATTGCCTAATACTAGTGTGCGTATTTGGCACGATCGGAATAGCACTCAAATTCACAACGTTCTTCGACAAATGGGTCTATTTTCCGTCGTTTCCAAACATCTTTGACGCAACGTTCTTGGTTTCTTCCGGAATATATCTAGCTTGGAGATCAAGAAAGTAAGCACGCTAAACAGTTCCCTATTCCTTCCCCGCGCCGTGTCCATCTCTTCAGGTTTCTTCCAGGTCTCTGGACACCACCGAATTCCTCTTGGCTATTCATCCTTCCCTTCCTTCTTCTCTTCCTCTTCAACGATGTGCTTCAGCTTCTTTTCCATTTTGAGCTCGTAGACATGCTCCCTCACAGGCGGAGCCAGCCCCTCCTTGGCAAACAACAAATTGGGCGACACAATTCGTCTTTCGCCAGCCTTCACGTTTACCTTTTCGCCTTGAACATCGTCTTCGAATGATTCCAACGCTTCCACAACCCAGTTTCCCTTGCTTTCACTCACCACTCTAACTCTGTGCTTGCCCTTATAGTACCGGATCTCTCCGCTCATAAAGACTCACTGTATTATCCTCGCACGAAACCAAATATAAAACACTCGGACGACACATCGAAGCTGCACAGTCTCAGCCCATCCCAGAAAACATAAGAATCACTTCCAACCATCATCATAAACGATAAAAGTGACGCTTTCCCAAGCCCGCACCAACACAAGCTATTCCAGCACTTGGCTACACGACATTCTAAAGAAAGTAAACATCAACCCAGAAAACGCCCCCACCGTCACCGCCAAAGCCTCAAAAAGCGGTCTATGCGTAGTCTGCAAAGGCTCAAGGCTCCTCTGCGGCAAAACCCGATGCCCAATAATCGTAAAAGTCAACTACTACCTGAAAAGCGTACCCCTGATGAACAGCGAAGACATCGCCGGAGCCTCACCTCCGAGCGTCTTCATAGGAAGAATCGGCTACCCTCACGTGTACGCAGGCCCACTGGTTCCTCCCGTGCAGGCGGACACGAGCATGTTCGACTTACCCGAACTCTGGTTCGGAAAATCAATAGACGAAATCGTCGCCTTCCGCTCAATGCTCATCCGAGGCAAACAAAGAGTCCACGTGCAAAAATTCACCGAAGCGGGAAAAATAATCGACAAAACCCGCGAGTTGGCTCTGGCAATCAAGCCTGTTGACGTTGAACTACTGTTGACCAAGAAGCCTCACGGCTCCATCTTCCTAAGCGACGAGGTCCAACCCTTCGGCCCATCAGCCCCAATCAAGGACCTCAACCTAAGCAACACAAGCTGGGACCCCCACATCGAAAAAGCCTACACTGACACCGACTTGAAGGCAGTTCCCGCAGTGCTAGACCTTTACGACAAGGGCGTGCTGGAAACAAAAATCCAGAGAGCCTTCAGCGTCGGAGCATTCGGCCTGGAAAAGAACCGCCGCCTCGTACCAACCCGCTGGAGCATCACCGCCGTGGACGACATACTTTCAAAGAACCTCATGAACCAGATCCGGCAGCTTCCAGAGATAAACGAATATCGAGTCTACGAGTCACGCTACTTGGACAACATCTTCGAAGTTCTCATGATACCGCGCGAATGGTCCTACGAAGCCATAGAGGCCTGGTACCCTGGCACCGTTTGGAACCCAGACGGCAAACAAGCGGTCATGTTCGGAGACTCGGAAGGCCATGACGGCAGAACAACCTACGCCGCAATCGGCGGCTGCTACTACGCTGCACGCTTGGCAGTCTGCGACCAACTTGTAAAAGAACGGCGCCAGGCCACAGTCATCGTACTCCGTGAGGCACATCCTGGTTATATCATGCCCGTAGGCGTCTGGCAAGTGAGAGAAAACGTGAGAAACGCCATGCGGCAAAAGCCGCTAACCTTCGACACGGTGAATGAAGCGTTACAGAGAATCGCGTCCCAATTCACCATTCCCCTTCAAGGCTGGATGAGAGAGAGCCAACTCATCCGCAACACTCTCTTTCAAAGGAGAATCACAGATTTTACGCACGAGCCAAAGAATCAATCCATCGAACGCGTTGGGCTATGAATGCGCCATGAGGAATGGACACGGGTGGAACGCGTTCCGCAGTTCAACAAGCGCGCGCCTAGTCACGGTGGGGTTCCCTTTTCCTTGTAGAGTTCGATTTGGATCGCTCGTTCGGATCGCTCGATCATGCAATATAGCAGCTTTGACTGGCATTGATGCTAGTTCACTAAATAGAGAAAAGCGATCATGGTATTAACCGATCTGCGAAGAACGGAACCTTATGTCAAGACTGCCTGACGAGACTGCGCTGATAGGATGCTAGAATGAATTACGCATAATTTAGAGGAATGGAAGTGTTACCAATTGGTGCCTGAAACTTTGTTTCACAATTCTTAAGTAGGATTGCCAGCTAGACTGTCTGGTGAGGAAAGAGACGCTGTTACGAATTGGCGATTCCCATGGCTTTCTGGAAGACTGCATGCCGAACTGGCCGGAGTCTAACGTAGCGCCCTGACAACAAAAAAGGGGAAAGGAAAAATGGAAAGGAAAATAGTTGTAGTCACAATGCTGGCACTGCTGTTAGCAAGTGCGTTAACGGTGGCATTAACCGTTCAACCAGTCAGCGCGAGAGCAGGTTTAAGAGAAGAATCTGTGCAGGCAAAGAGTGATGATTGGTGGCCCATGTTTCACCACGACCTGGCCCACACGGGATATTCCACGTCGACGGCGCCAAGCACAAACCAAACCTCCTGGAACTACTGGACCGGTAGCTACGTGACTTCTTCTCCTGCCGTTGTTGGTGGTGTTGTCTACGTGGGCTCAGGTGACAACAATGTTTACGCGCTGAACGCCAACACGAGCGCAAAGATATGGAACTACACGACCGACGGCTCTGTAAATTGGGCTTCTCCTGCTGTTGCTGGTGGTGTCGTTTACGTGGGCTCAAACGACGGCAAGGTTTACGCTTTGAACGCTGCGACAGGCGCAAAATTGTGGAGCTACACAACCAATGGGGCTGTCTATTCTTCTCCTGCTGTTGTGAGCGATGTTGTTTATGAGGGCTCAAACGACGGCAAGGTTTACGCTTTGAACGCCATCACGGGCGCAAAGGTGTGGAGCTACACAACCGACAGTGAAGTGTGGTCTTCTCCTGCTGTTGCTGGTGGTGTCGTTTACGTGGGCTCAAACGACGGCAAGGTTTACGCTTTGAACGCTGCGACAGGCGCAAAATTGTGGAGCTTCCCAACAGGCGGTGCTGTCTATTCTTCTCCTACTGTTGACGGTGGCATGGTCTTCGTAGGTTCATGCAACAACAACACTTATGCTTTGAACGCTTCTACTGGCTCCTTCATATGGAGCTACCTAACAAACAGTGCTGTCTATTCTTCTCCTGCTGTTGCTGACGGCAAAGTCTACGTAGGATCAGGGAACATCGGCGTAGGATTAGGGAACGGCACGATTTATTGCTTGGACGCTTCGTCTGGAGTCTTCATATGGAGCTACACAACATTCGGTTGGGTGGAGTCTTCTCCTGCTGTTGCGGGTGGTGTCGTTTACGTGGGCTCAAACGACGGCAAGGTTTACGCTTTGAACGCCACGACGGGCAAGCTCGTATGGAGCTATAGGACCGGCGATTGGGTGTTTTCTTCTCCTGCTGTTGCTAACGGCATAATTTACGTGGGCTCACTGGACGGGCAAGTCTATGCCTTCGGCAGGCAAGTCGGTGTTTGTCAATCTAATTCCATAGAGCCAGCCCCGATGGGAATAGCAGACTACGGAATAGGGCCAAGCGGGCCATACGAATATGCGACCAAGAGTTTTGTTGGAATCGTCACGATTGCGTCTCTTTTGACAAATGAATCGAGATTTGGTACCGCCGCGGATTTTCAACTGAACGTCAACCTTGAGTTCAACACTAGCTATGGGCTGCGCGTCTACTGGGTACAAAATTGTGCGGATGTCTCTACTTTTGGTGGTTCCGTGCGTCTCGATGATTTTGTCGTCAACCTGTGGAATAATTCAGAACCTTTCGGCAACGTAAGCGCTTCTGGCATATCTGGAAAGGGTTGGTTTGGGCGCCCCAATGATCCGTATGGTTGTACCGCTAGGAGCGTGGGCGCTTTCCAGCCTACTACTCGCACTACTCCGACAACTATCACGCTCAATGTGACCTCAGGGGTGAGCTCTTTAGGCGAGCCGACGGTAAGCTTTGCATTCGACATCGGTTATGGGTTGGTAACCTACGATACGGTCACTTTTACAAATGTGATAGGACTCACGTCCATAATTGGCTTCAAGGTGACCGGATTCAACTATGATCCGAGCGGGGCATTCTATGACTCCGAGTTGATATTGGGAGGGCTCGGTGATGGAGCAATCACGACCGCTTTCTTGTCTGATGTTCAACTTCAGCTGGAGTACTGGAACGGTCATAACTATCAGATCGTGCCCAACGCATACAATTATGGAAGTAACACTGCGGAAAAAATAGGCAATGTGCTGTGCGGATTTTCCTACTATTCAGGGAACGGAAAAATATTCGCAGAGATACTGCCTGGTGCTGGCCAACTTGGCGAACTTTACAATCAGTTTCAGACGGGAGTGATCGCTATCACTTCGCCATTAGCTTCAGGAACATTATACGTCGCCAATGCGTCAGATCCGAATGTTACGGCATGGCAGATTCCGTTTGTCGGCGGGGAAGTTGATGTGACATTGTATCCCGGATACTACTCCCTGCAATTATATAGCCAAATCGGCAAACTCTTCGATGAAAGGAACTTCACAGTCAGCGCGGGACAAACTTCGCAGATTGCCGTCACATTCGTGACAGACTTGAACAAGGATGGCAAAGTGAACATACAAGACATAACCATCGTAGCAGTAGCGTACGGAAGCAAACCAGGAGATCCCAAGTGGAATGCCATAGCAGACTTGGACAAGAACGGGCAGATAAACATCATAGACATTAGCATGGTAGCCAAAGATTACGGGAAAACAGTGTAGCGTTTACGTTCATTTGTTCAGAAGCCGACTTCGTGTCTTCACTCACGAAGAGAAAATGAGTCAGAAGTGAATGAATGAAAGCATTTCCTATTCAATCTATGAAGAATACACACAGATTTCACGCACGAGACACAGACTTCGGAAAAACATTGCAACCCGTAGCGGACTAACCCGCCTCTTTCACCGCAAGAACCTCCAACTGCCACGTAAATGGTTACAGTGAGATTGAGATCAAAGACTCCCCGATTGCAAGCCTCATCTGAAAGCATCGTCCAGACCTGCGATCAATCTGCCTTCTTCTGCTGTTTTTCAGTGTAGTTTCTCGCACTTATCCGGGTGCTCTTGCAATCACCCATTTGGACAGCACTTGCCTGATAGATTCTTCATCTGCACGCCTTGACTTCTTCGCTTCCTTTTCCAACATGACTTTCCTGTTGTGTTCGACAACCCTTCTGTTCGTAGCATTCACGACTCCTTCGAGCCATCTAAGCTTCTCCTCCAAACCGTCCTGAGTCGTTGCGAGTTTCAGCTCCCTGCCCACGACCAGAACCTTCCTGTCCCAAAAATCCAAACTGCCCGACAACGTCTGTTCAAACAGAGTCTGCCAAACATACGAGGGATCAGAATCCAAGGGAAGGCTAATAATGTAAGCGTTCGGATGAAACGGATCCTTATTGATGGTAATGTTGTGCGCGTCGATGGGATGTCTGATATTCACCTTTTCGGCTGTTTCAGCCATTTCCATCTCTCAATCCAACTAAGCCGAGCTTACAAGTTAAAGCTTGCGTCGCGACCGACGAACGAACTCGCAGAAAGATCAACGCATGTTTCATGCTGATTTCAAATCAATATCACAAACATCCTTCATCAACGTCTAGCACAAGAAGACGCCGAAAAGAAACGTCTACTTCTTGTAGAGTTCTGACATTTTTTGATACTTCTTCATTGAGTCAACCACTATCGTAGACGTTTCTTCAGCGTTTTTCCATTCCTTGAATTTCACCCACTTATGAGGTTCAAGGCGCTTGTAAGTTTCGAAAAATTCCTGAATCTCCCTGAGCATGTGCGGATGCACGTCCGTAATGTCACGGTAGCCGTCAAACCTAGCATCGTTCACGGGTACCGAAAGCACCTTGGCGTCCTGACCCTTTTCGTCTTCAACGATCAGCGCCCCAATTACCCTCACCTTGACTATGCAGCCAACCTCCAGCGGCTGATAGCTCAGCACCATTATATCCAGAGGGTCGTCATCGTCAGCCCAAGTCTGCGGCACAAAACCATACTCCACCGGAAAGACTACAGATGAAGGTATTACCCGGTCCAAGACGAACGCTTCCCACTCTGAGCGATACTCGTACTTGTCTCTTGAACCGCTTATCACTTCGATAACCATGTTCAACAATGTCGGCGGGTCATCGCCCGTCGGAATATTTCTCCAAACATTCATGCTCATCAACACTCAGAGGCAGAGTTGGACTAGCTAATTTGCTTTTCTCAGGCTCCGAAGTATTCTTGAGCGCAGCAAATCCAAAACTACTGAACCGCGTTATCTATTTGTCTTCGTGCAACTTCTCGCCACAACTGTAGCAGAAAACAGTATCAACGGGATTCTTTTCCTTGCAGTTTGTACAGACAACTTGTTTACTCGTTGATTCTCGAACGTTCTTTCTCACGGTCTTGAACGCTTCCTGTATTTCCATGGCTGCCTTTGAGAATGCCTTTTCCATTTGCTTTCCCGCCCTAGAGAATGCTTCCCCTAACTCATCCAGCGGAGTGGCGACGCCTGCTTCCATGCCTTTTCTGGTTTTTGCACCACATCTCGGGCAGAAATACGCGTCTTCAGGAAGCTTTTCACCACACTTGGAGCAAAACCCCACGGATATCACCTAGGGCAAACAGTTCTAGAAAGCAACTTAAATACAAATTGGTAAAGCACCATCATCTAGCCTTGAAGAATTCAGCCAGATTTTTGGTCTCTGCTTGGCTAAGCGCGTCTGCGCATTTTTTCGGGTCCAAGTGCTTAAACTCTAAGCCAAGGGTTGCCAGTAGTCTTTGGACATCTTTCGCGACACTTGGCGCGGCCAGAATTCCCCTCACTTCTCGATCTGCTTTCGTCTTGATCGCTTCAACGTATCTCGCAAGCTGAAGCACTGCGTCTTTCGTAGCTGTCTTACGTTTGATCTCAACCACGACAAGTCTTCCGCCTTTGTCAAGGCCGTAAACGTCGACGAAGCCCGGCTCTACCTTCTTTTCGTAGCTTATGATCTTCACTCCTTCCTCCAGTAGCTGAGGCTTCAACAGTATGGCCTTCTGCATGTCTTGTTCGCTTGCGTGAAGCGAGAACTCTGCAGAGTCCCTCAGTTTCGAAGAAGAAACTAGGCTGATCTGATCAAAGAACACCGTGACGGATTCCCGCGGTTTCTGCCTTACGGCACGAATTTCCAGAACTCCATCTTTAGTTCTGACGTGGAAAATCACGTCTCCACCAGGCATCCAATTAACCGGCTCGTAGCCCACTGAACGGTGGATCAAAACGGAACCGTCAGCCTTTGTCATCAAGATGCGCTCGCCTTTGTCCAGTTTTGACGTTGCTCTACCAACGTAGTGGACCCAGCATCTGCCAACCACAATGAGCGTTCTGCTTTGGGAGACAGCTTCCCTCACGGCACTTTCGGCTTCCGCAACATCAGGATCCACCAGAACGGTCAACGAATCAGATTTGACCACCAGTTCTCGCCAATACGTTTAGAAGATCTATGTGCACATAAGATTTCTGAAGGATCCCAATGAATGGCTGGGCAAAGAAACGCAAGGTCATGCAGCGATACGACGCAACAGCCCACCTCTATGACATGCGTTACAGCGAAGAACAAACTGCAAAAATCCAGGCAGCCTTAGAAAACGTTAACATAAAAGGTCACAGCTCGGTGTTGGACGTGGGTTGCGGAACCGGCGTTCTTTTTCAGCACATTGTTCACGAAGCAGGAAACATCGTGGGACTCGACATTTCCAAGATGACTCTAATTCATGCAAAGGAGCGTACAAGTTCTCCTAACGTCCACCTAGTTTGGGCAGACGCAGATAACATGCCTATCAAGAGCAATGCATTCAACTACGTCTTTGCCATTACTCTTCTCCAGAATACGCCGAAACCGAATAAGACTCTGGATGAGATCAAGCGGGTTTCGCAAACAGATTCTATTTTTGTCATTACTGGTTTGAAGAAATGCTTCTCTCTGCAGTCGTTCAGGACTATGCTGAGGGAAGCAGGCTTCAAGATTCTTGAGCTTATGGATGAGTACCACCTCAAGTGTTACGTTGCAGTATGCGCAAGGCTTCTTCATTGAAACTCTCCAATGATCAGACTAAACTATATATGAAACCGGACGCAAGCCTATTCTCTATGTGATTCCATTTCGTCCAGACCTGTAACTGGTGGATGGTAGATGCCGTTAAGGACCATTAAGGAAGAAACTGCGAATGCATTGATGTTGCAATGGGTTTTGCAGGTACAGAATTACAAGCTTATTCTTGACAAAGACCGTTGTGCAGGTTGTCAAATTTGCAGTCTGGCTTGCCCGAAAGAGGCTATCAAAATTGAAAAGAGGCCCAAGGTTCAGGCAGAAAAAGCTCAGAAAGCAAGAATTGATATTGACCTGGCGAAATGTAATTTCTGCGGAATATGCGACATAGTATGCCCGTATGGTGCCATGAAAGTTACAGCAAACGATAAGCATGCTCTTTCAGTGGTTGAAAAGGAAAGCTTTCCACAATTGATCCGCGACGTTCAAGTTAATCAGAACAAGTGCAATGTTGATTGTTTTGAAGTCGAAGATGCATGTCCTCTAGACCTGATCAAAGTAAAGTTGCAGTATCCAGATGGGAAAACTGTTGAAAATCCCCAATCTCTGAGCGAGGAGCAACGCACAGGACTCAAGGTTAAAGTTGAAGTTGATAAAGAGCATTGCCCCTGCTGCAAGGTCTGCGAAGTCAAACTTCCGGCAGGCGTGATGCATGTGCGAAAGTTCCTTCAAGGAAAAATCGATATTCACGACGACAGATGCCCCGAAGGCTGCACGGACTGCTTAGACGTTTGCCCCATCACAGGAGCTCTTTCCCTTTCAAAAAAGAACAACAAAATACATCCTAACGAAACATTCTGCGTCTACTGCGGAGCATGCAAGATCGTCTGTCCGGTTGACGAGGCCTTAGAGTTCAAACGAACCCACATTGAACACACTCCTGTTCATTCTGGAGCTTGGAACAAGGCCTTGGAAAGGCTCACTTCACCCATCGAGATGACCAAAGAGTTAAAGACCAAAGGGTCCATGAGGGCAAGGGAATCCGTGAAGAAAAGAGTAGGATTGAAGGTGAAGTAGAGTGCCCATCAAAGTCACCAAAAGAAAAGCTAGGACTAAACAAGTCAAGGGCAAACCTGAGTCCAAGGAACCGCGGATTGGAGTTTTCGTCTGTCAATGCGGTTCCAACATAGGCTCCGTAATAAACGTCGATCAACTAACAGAATACGCGGCAACGTTGCCAAACGTTGCATTCGCAGAGAACATGAGTTATCCCTGCAGTTCACAGGGTCAAGATGAAATCGTCTCTTCCATAAAGAAAAACAAGCTTGACCGCGTAGTCGTGGCAGGATGCTCACCCAGATTGTATGAGCCCACTTTTCAACGCTGCGTGTCCAAGGCAGATTTGAACCCGTGGCTATTTGAAATGGCAAACATTCGCGAGTTTTCGTCCTATTGCCACAAGGCTGATCCTGCAAAGGCTACTGAAAAAGCAAAAGACACATTGAGGATGGCCGTTGCAAAGGCAAGGCTGCTTGAACCACTGAAATCCGTTGAGTTGCCCGTTACCAAGAAGGTCATGGTGATCGGAGGCGGAATTGCAGGCATTAACGCCGCCTTGGATCTGGCGGACATGGGCTACAAGGTTTACATGGTTGAAAAAACCGAAACTATCGGCGGCTACATGGCGTTGCTAGACAAGACGTTTCCAACACTTGACTGCAGCATATGCATTGAAGGTCCAAAAATGGTGGATGTAGGCAGACATCCCAACATTGAAATCATCTCTTACGCTGACGTGCTCAAAGTTGGGGGTTACGTCGGCAATTTTAACGTGAGAATCAGGAAGAATCCCCGTTACGTGATAGCCGCAAACTGCACAGGATGTGGTGAATGCAGAGACGCTTGCCCGATCGAATACCCGAACTACGCGGACATGAACCTCGGCGTGAGAAAAGCCATTTCGATCCCGTTCGGTCAAGCTGTTCCACTCACGCACACGATTAACAGGGACTACTGTATAGAGTGCTACAAATGTGTAGACGCTTGCGGCGCTAGGCAAGCCATAAACTTCGACCAGAAACCTGAAGAGATCGAGCTTAACGTCGGCGCTATAGTAGTCGCCATAGGCTATGACATGTACAACCCGGAAGATCTTGAATGGACCGGTTATGGAAGATTCACGAATGTTTTCACGGCTTTGGAGTTTGAACGGCTGATACTTGCGGCAGGACCTACAGGCGGCAAGGTGGTCCGCGCCTCTGATGGACAGAAGCCGCATTCAATTGCCTTCGTTCAATGCGTCGGCTCTCGGGACATCAACAGGTACGAGTACTGCTCAAGCTTCTGTTGCATGTACACGCTCAAACACGCAGTTATGCTCAAGGAAAAGTACAAGGACGCGATAGACGTCTGCGTGTTCTATAATGATATGCGAAGCAACTTTAAGGGTTACGAGGAATTCTTCAACAGGGCTCAGAAATCCGGAGTCAAATTTCTCAGAGTAAAACTGGAAAACCGCCGAATAACCGAGAACCCGGAAACGAAGAATCTAACAGTCTGCGGTGAAACGGAGGACGGCAAGCCCGTTTCAGCAGAAGTCGAAATGGTGACCTTGGCCAACGCTGCTATACCGCAGAAGACAGCGCCCGAACTTGCAAAAATCCTTGGGATACAGCTGAGCAAGGACGGCTTCTTTGTGGAGTGTCAACCCAAGATCAGGCCAACGGACACAGATGTGCCCGGAATATTCTTAGCAGGCGCATGCCAGGGTTTGAAGGACATTCCATACAGCGTCGCACACGGTAGCGCTGCAGCAGCCCAAGCAGCATCTGTCCTAGGCAAGGGAACTTGGATAGTGGAGCCTCTCATTGCACAAGTCAATGAGGATCTTTGCAGTGGCTGCCGGATCTGCGAATCTGCATGCGGATTCAACGCCATTAGAGTTGAGAAGTTCGGTGACAAGACACTAGCCAAGGTCGCAGAAGGAATGTGCCGAGGATGCGGAGTGTGCAGTTCAGCGTGCCCGATGGACGCGATAAAGATGCCCAACTATTCGGACAAGCAGATCGTCACTCAGGTCCAGGCCGTGATGAGAAACGGTGAAAAACATGAGTGAGAACTCAACCAAGCCTGCCAACAAGCCTGAAGAGCCACGAATCGGAGTTTTCATCTGCTACTGCGGACTCAATATCGCCGGGACGGTTGACGTTGAAGACGTAGCCGAGTACTCTCGCAAGCTGCCCAACGTGGTTTATGTCAAAACGAACCGGTACACCTGTGCTGATCCCGGACAGGAAGAGATCAGGAAGGGAATAAAGGAGCACAAATTAAACCGCGTCGTGGTAGCTGCGTGTTCTCCCAGAATGCATGAACCCACTTTTCGCCGAACCGTTTCAGAGGCCGGACTGAACCCGTTCCTTTACGAAATGGCAAACATCAGAGAGTTTTCATCTTGGTGCCACCAAAGCACACCGAAAGACGCAACCGAAAAAGCCAAAGAACTCGTGAAAATGGCTGTAGCAAAGGTACAATTGCTCGAACCATTAAACGTCATTGAAGTCCCAGTTACCAACAGAGCATTAGTGGCAGGCGCTGGCGTTGCCGGCGCAAGCTCAGCTCTTGATCTGGCAGAGATGGGTTACCAAGTCTATCTCGTCGACCGTGCTGAAATCATCGGTGGCCACATGGCACAGTTAGGCAAGACCTTCCCGGTTTTTGAGTGTTCAAACTGCCCTCAACAGATTCACTGCCCCAGATTCTCATGCGTAGCAACAAGAATCGGCGCCGTTGCAGTTCATCCGAACATTAAGTTGATGGCTTATTCCGACATCAAGGAAGTTGAAGGTGTAATTGGCAGCTACAAAGCCAAAATCGTGAGGCGACCGCGCTTCGTTAACGAGGCGACGTGCAATAGTTGCGGCAAATGTGCTGAAGTGTGTCCGGTTCAGTTGCCAAACAGGTTTGACGGTGGCATGAAGAACCGAAAAGCCATTTACCTGCCGTTTTCCAACGCCACCCCGGCCACTTACACTATCGATAAGGATGCGTGCCTGTACTTCAAAGATGGGAGCTGTCGAAAATGTCAAGAAATATGTCCTGTGGGCGCGGTCGACTTTGAACAGAAACCACAAGAGGAGAGAGTTGACGTCGGCTGTATCGTGGTAGCCACGGGATACGACATATACGAGCCCTACGACCTGCAAAACTACGGGTATGGAAAATACAAGGACGTCGTCACAGCTCTGCAGCTTGAACGAATAATAGATTCTGAAACCCAGATCCTGGGAGAGCTTTGGAAACCTTCTGATCACAGGACGCCGAAGAGCATAACTTACATTCAATGTGTTGGTTCTAGGGACTTAAACAAGTTTGAGTACTGCTCAGGCTTCTGCTGCATGCTCACTTTGAAGAGTGCCGTTTTCTTAAAAGAAAAATACGGGGACAAACTGGAAATCAACGTCTTGTACAATGACATGCGCGCCAACAGAAAAGGCTACGAGGAACTTTTCAGGAAAGCCCAGCAAATTGGCATAAAATTCATTCGAACAAAACTGACCGACAGAAAAGTGGACGAAGACCCCAAAACAAAGAAACTCGTAGTTACAGCTGAAAAAGAAAACGGTGAACGAGTCAAAGTTGAAAGCGACATGGTGGTCTTGGCCACAGCAGCCATTCCAAGCCAGGGCTCAGAAGAAGTCGCCAGAGTCTTCAACATCAGCCGTGGCGGAGACGGATTCTTCATGGAAAGCCACCCAAAGCTAAAGCCAATAGACACACCTGCTGACGGCGTGTTCGTCGCTGGAGGCTGCCAAGGGCCAAAAGACGTTCCCTACAGCGTTTCACAAGGCATGGGCGCCGCAGCAAGAGCAGCCACAATACTCTCCAAGCCCAAATGGAGCATCCAGCCCATAGTTGCCGTCGTCGACCCAGCCAAATGCCGCAACACCAAGGCAAAATGCGGCATCTGCGCCAAAGCCTGCCCCTACGGGGCTATCCGAGCGCCAGAGGGACAAGTTGCCGAGGCAATAAGTGCTATGTGCCACGGTTGCGGCACGTGCGTTGCGGAATGCCCCGCAGACGCAATAACGCAGAAGCATTTTACTGACGTGCAGATAGTGTCTCAGATAAGAGCCGCGCTAGAAACAGATGCTGAAGGCAAGATCTTGGCCTTTCTGTGCAACTGGTGCAGCTACGCTGGCGCAGACCTAGCAGGAACCAGCCGATTCGAGTACCCTCCAGTCATACGGCCAATTCGTGTGATGTGTTCCGGCAGGGTTGACCGCGACTTCGTTCTTGAGGCTTTCAGACTTGGTGCTGGAATGGTTTTGGTCGGGGCGTGCCACTTGCCCTACGACTGTCACTACATAAGTGGAAACTACAAGATGAAAGCCAGGATGGATGCGTTGGCACCGATGCTGCAGAAGCTCGGTATGAGTCCGGAAAGACTGCGCGTGGAATATGTTTCTGCCGCAGAAGGCATAAAGTTCGCTGAAGTCGTAAAAGAGATAACAGCACAGATGAACGCATTAGGCGGGGAAAAAATAAAGGCGGAAAACGCGAAGATGCGGCCGATTCTGGATAACATGCTCAAGCGTAAGGAACAGAAGACCTAGTTCAATCACAGGGTTCGGCGATAGGCTTCTAAAAACTCTGTTCAGAATGCGCCGGAAAATGGGCTTTGATTTCTTCCCATTCTTCCCATCGGACGCATGCAGCACCGATTACTGCTGCCGAATGAATCTATTGCTTGTCTTTTTCTTCCCAGAATTCCCTTGTGCGCAGGTACTGAATCTTCGCTTTAAGAAGATCCATGTAAAACTCATCTTCTTTTGAGTGCATCTTTCCAAGAATCCTAGACGCAGTTTCTGGCCCTACCCCTCTGACCTCCAACGCAACTACAGCTTTCCTGCCATAACTCAACACTAGATCAGCTGTCCGCCTTGTATGAGTGAGTTCCTTGAGATCCTCTTCTACTAGTTCTTTCCCTTCCTGTCTCTTCTTCAGCAACCCTCGCACATGACCCCCATCTTGGTTTGAATAGAGCAATCCCAAGAGCCTTGACCCGCACTTTTCGCATGATGGATGCTCTTCCAAGTTTCTGGTTTTCTTTTCTTCAGTCCATTCTCCGCAGGACATGCACAGAAATCTTGCCGTTGTTGCATCTATTGCCTTCTTCATTCTGTCAATGTTGCTTAGCAAAACTTGTTCTGGAGCCATTAGCTCTGACATGTCGGAAAACTTTGACAAGATATGAAAGGCTAACGGCGTCGGCTTCTCTGGGCTGAATATTGTGCTGACCTTTATTTTGCCCTCGTTAATGTCATGAATGATTTCCTTGACTTTGGGAAGGTCCACCTTCTCAATCATAGCCTCACGCAACGTCTCATCATAAATCGGCGTGTTGCCAAACCGACTTGGAAGTTGACTTAACCTTTCGTAACTCATCGTCTTTCCACGGGGCAATGCTCCGAACCTGTCGGCTACAAACTTCATCTTATAAGAGAACGGAAACTTTGCTTCTACATAATCATTGAAGGCCTTCTCGGCTTCTTCATCCGTGAGCTTGAACAATGCTCCGCTTAGCTTCTCAACTTCTTGCTGTTTCAACTTTCTAGGTGTTTCAATTAAGATGCGGTAGCCGTCATTCCACCAGCCGACGATAACTTCTCTATCCGACAGAACAGCATCAAAAATACTGCCCAAAGTACGGTTCACCAATTCACCGAAAGAAGCGTGAACAATCAGATACTTGTCAAAACCCTCAACGACAACATGCTTATCCGTAGGCAAAGGTGCCCCGCGCTTGATGTGTTCTTCCACTTCTTGGACCGTGCTCAACAACCCAGACTCGTCGATCGAGAGCTTCTGAGCAAGCTTGGCCGTTGCTAATTCAGCATTACCCCTGTCTTTTAGCGTCTTTGCGATTTCTTCTCTCATCTGCCCGGTTTTCTGTGCAAGTTCAAAAGGGACCGGTACCATTTCTCCGTCCCAACCTGGAATCGCAGCCAGTGGGTCCTCTGAGGGAACGACATAGACCGTGCCAGTCTCTCCTTCAATCTGAACTATTCGCCATACCCTTCCTCTAACAATAATGTTTAAACCCACGCGGGCTTTCAAAGCCATGAATTCGTCGCCCAACGTGCCAATCTTCCTGTCTGAAATCACGTTGACGAGCGGATAGCGACGCTCATCCGGAATCATCGATAGATTCTCGTAGTAGTAGGTTCTAGTTTTCCGCCCCTTTCTCAAAACCCTTCCATCTTCCTCAACTCTAAGTTCACCCAAACGATCTAAAAAGTATATCACATCCAGCAGAGTGTCCCTTGAAAGCTTCCGGTATGGATAAGCACGCCGCAACAAAGCCAGTAGCTCTTTCGCACTCGCGGTTCCTTTGTCCATTATGACGCCGACAACTTGATGGGCCAACACATCCAACGCGTTCTCATGGATCAGCACGAGCTCGAGCTTGTTCGCATAGGCGTTCCTCTACCGCGGCAATAGACTCCAACGTGTCATCCGGGAAAGCGGTGAGAATGATGCCTTCGGAAAGCATGTCCAACCGGTGGCCACTGCGGCCGACCCTTTGAATCAGACTGTTAACCTGTCTGGGTGAAAGATACTGGATGACGAGATCAACGTTTCCGATGTCGATTCCTAATTCAAGCGTGCTTGTGCAGATAATCGCCTTCAAACCGCCAGCCTTGAAATCATCTTCAATTTGGGCACGTTCCTCCTTCGATAAAGAACCATGGTGCACCGCGATATCTGTGCGTCCAAGCTGATGAAACTTGTAACCAAGCATTTCGGCAATAGTTCGGGCATTCACGAAAATCAACGTTGACTTGTGACTGTCCACTAGGTCAATGATCCGTCTTATTCTCGCTGCCGCCTCAGGCGAAGTGTTGAGTTTCGCGGCCAAGTCATAATCCTGATCAATTGGCCTCGGATTCTCCACATGGTAGCGGTAGCCCTTCGGCAAGGCGGCTGCAATAATCTTGGCATTCCTGTCTGTTCCAGCAACGAATTCTGCGACCTCATCCGGGTTGCCAACAGTTGCTGACAAGCCGATTCTCTGAAATTCCTTGCCAACAACCTCATGAAGTCTTTCCAACGCTACGGCAAGTTGGACCCCTCGCTTGCTTGAAGCAAGCTCGTGCACTTCGTCCACGACAACAAACTGAACCCTGCTCAGATGCTGTCTCATGCGTGATCCAGGCAGAATTGCTTGAAGCGTCTCAGGCGTCGTCACAAGCATGCTCGGTGGAGAAACCGCCTGCTTCCTGCGAAGTTTCATCTCGGTATCACCATGCCTGACCTCAATTGAAACGCCGAGCCTCGAAGCCCAGAAGGACAAACGCTTCAGCAGATCCCGGTTCAAAGCCCTCAAAGGCGTAATGTAAACTACAGCTATTCCCTTTCTATCTTCTTGCTGGATCAGTCTAGAGAAGATTGGAAGCAAAACGGCTTCCGTCTTGCCCGTTCCAGTTGGTGCAACCAACAGTACGTTTTCTCCATCCAAGATCGGTGGGATCGCCATTTTCTGAGGCAGCGTAGGCTCAACGAACCCCAGTTCACTCAATCCACTGCGGATTGGTTTAGCAAGCAAATCAAAGACATTTTTCTCAACAGTCTCATTCATCGCTCAGCATCGCCATAGAATCAATGTCAAAAGCAACGGTTTATTCTTTGTCTCCTGCTGTATGCGCAAATCCATTAAATTTATAGATTTTGCTTAACCTTTTCGATTTGGGCAGCTCACAGGGTAGGATCGCACGCTTGAACGTGCAAAATAGGAACTTATTCCCATGCCAGTTGTTAGCCGTTCAGTTCAACTTCAAAACAAACGATTCTCTGAAGTTGACATCTTTGCGATACGGGATCGAAACGACTTCCTTGAATCTGCCTTGCTCAATGATCTCACCAAATTCATCCGTCAATGGTTCTTTCCTTGAACAAAAAATCAGCTCATCCTGCCCGTTCTTCCAGATCGTCAACCCTCTGGTTTTTCCTTTATGAACAAGATGCAGAAACACGTTCTCTCCTTCAATCTGAAGGAGACTGATCGCGTTTGACCCTTCCAGTCCCGTGAACAACGCATCCCTAGCCTCCTCGACCGTGGCCTTCTGTTTCAACAATTCCTCGAAAAAATGCGGAATGACTTCTGAATCTATGAGTCCCAGTTTCTCAGATTCGAAAACGTGTGGTTTACCCAAGTTCCCTCGTATTTCTGTGTAATTTTCTGCCTTGCCATTGTGAGCTGAAACTACCGTCGCAGTTGGGCTGCAATTCGCAAGGTAGGGCTGGGCTGTTTCCTTGAACTTGGCTGTCTCCATAAACTCGGGACTCGGCATCCGAACGTGCCCAATCAAAAGGGATGTCTCTTTGATTTGAACGATTTCGGATAAGCGCTCAGCAGGAGAACCGCCGATCGCTCCAACCTTTTCCAACTTGATTCCACTGTTGTTGAAAACGGCTACGCCTGCACCGTAACCGCCGACGGGTCGTGGCTCTTGCGGATACTGATGGACCTCGAGCTTCTGAAGTATCTTAAACACCTTGACCATGGGCACGGGCTTCTCTAGGGCAAAACCGAAAATGCCACACACTTCCGCGTTCACCTCTCCGGTTATCGCATATGCTCAAGTGTTTGAAAGCGGTCTGGATCTATTTCACGAACTTAGCGGCGTGCCGCTTGAATCTCTTTTTGCACTTTAAACAACAGAAGTAGTACGTTTCCCCGTCATGAGTTATCTTGAACTTAGTTGTGTTTTCATCCAACACAGCGCCACAGACAGGATCTCTCGGCATCTCCTCACCGTTCACCTCACACAATTATAGTCAGAAAGATGATGCCTATTCTAGCTTTTATGGTTATGCTGCCTAGCTCTTGAAAAGAGTAACACACCGAGACAATTAGGTTAGCGCGTCCATCAGCGGTTTGTTTTGCTAGAAAGCTTGGCGTCGTGCAAAGAAAGGTGTCTACAGCGAATGTGACACACAGGATGTTTCACCTCAAAATTCTGGTATTAAGCGCCGATTGAGGTGAAGGCTAAAATGAAAGCTGAGGAGACGCTGAAAACTCTCACGCGCGCCCAGAGAACCAAAAGATTGAAATTTCCAGTTGATAACCTTAAACGTGGACTATGAAGAAATCGAGGTACAATGAAACGAGGATGATTGCTTTTTCCGCTCCTGAGTCCACAAAAACAAGGTCACGTGAAAATGAGTCGGCTCTTGTACGTTCCGTTTTTTCCACGATGTGTTGACTTTTCGCATGGATTATCTTCGCGCTAGGGCGCGACACCAAGTAACAACACGGGCAGCAAGATTTGCGAATAAAGAAAGGGGAAGGAGAGAAGGCTAACGTTCAGTGGATCCGGTCACATAGGCCCAAACCATTATGAGCGCGAGTGTCAGGCAGGCTCCTGCAAACCCTGAAACTAGAAACTTGATCTGCACTAGTTGCGGCAGTACTGTCATGAGTCCTGGAATCACGTAGTCGGCTGTGAGCTGGGCAATGACTCCTGCCAAGAAACCCAAGATCGCGACCAAGACGAATATTTTTAACCTTTCACCCATTTGATTCACCTTTTGGATAGCAATTGAATTCTAGCCTCTTTTTAGGCTAACTTACACTTTTATGTCTATTCTCAAAAAACCGGCTACATCTTCTTTTAGTTGGAAAATTAAAGGCTAAAGGACTTTCAGGCGAGGCGTATAGCTCCACGTATATGCCTACATGTTTTCAACATATTAACAATGTATAAGATTGTTTTGCGAGGCTTTTGTTTTGTGGAGGTAGTTAACTTGTCAGAAAGGTTTAGCAAAAAATGGGAAATAAGAAGAGACGACCAACCGTTCACGAAGCGGTTACAGGAGGCAGTTAAGCCACCAGGACCATTGAAGCCACGCTTAGACTTCGCCGTGCGACGCATAGAGCTGCAAGTTCAAAAATTAGATCAGGCCACAGACAGATTCGGTCAGAGAGACAAAACGATCTTTGCAAGGATAGTTGATGCCTACACGAAGCATGACACGGCTCGCGCAAACGTTTTCGCAAACGAACTAGCTGAAATACGCAAGATGGAAAAACTCATCATAAACGCTAGGCTCGCACTCGAACAGATCGTGTTAAGATTACGAACAGTATCAGAACTGGGAGATGTAGTGTCCACGTTAGGCCCAGCGGTCGGTGTCCTAAGGTCAGTCAGAGCTGGACTCGTAAGCGTTTTCCCTGAAGCAGAGAACGAACTCGGCGAAATCGGCAACATGCTCAGCGGCATAATGATCGAAGCAGGACAAAGCCAAGGAATGACACTGAATTTCGACACCGTGAACGAAGATGCCGGAAAAATTCTCAACGAAGCAGCAACAGTCGCAGAACAAAGAGTCAAAGAAAAGTTCCCAGAACTCCCGCCAGGAATCCCAGGACTCCCAACGACTTCAGTAAGCGAAAAATCGTCTACCGAGACCTCATAAACCTAGGAGGAGAAAGCTATGTCACAAAACCCCAACCTTTTTCTTTCCGTTGGAAAACCCCTCAAAGACGAATACGGACGGGTAATAGGCAAGATAGCATCTTTTGCAGTGACCCCGAGCGGAAAATTTGACACTGTCTTTATCGAACTGGGTGATGGAAAATTCTTGAAAGACTGCGCCGAGTACCTGAAATTCGACGGTGCCGACATAACACTGATCTCCCGGATAAAAGCCGGGGCAGGCGTTCTCTCCGATCAGATCCCGCTGATTTGGCGCAAGGATCAAGCCCTCAAGGACCTGTCTGAGAAAAAGAAAATCTCCAAAGAGCTCTACACGGAGTTGCACAGCACCTTTGACGGGGCATTGACGCAGCTGAAGAACGAAGCACAAGCCCTTAAGGAGGACGTGGAAGAAGAAGTTGTCAAGTGCGAAGAAGAAATCAAGGCCCTTAACTACGCTTTGGTGCACCTTGAAATCGAACATGAAATAGGAAAAATGGACAACCAGACGTACGAGACAGCCTTCTCAATAATTCAGGACAACATCAAACGAGTGCACATGGAGAAAAACGACTTAGAACTAACGAAGAGCAAGATTTCAAGCATCCTTCTTGGCGACTCCATCAAACCGATTGACCAGTCAAGAAACAGGGCGAGCGACACATCAAAAAGCTCCACGCCGGTTTCAATGGCCACAAGGCTTCCAGAGCCGCCTGTAGTTGTGTACGTGAAGGAAATCGGAAAGACCGGAATATAAAACTGAAACAAAAAGAGTAGCTGGCGGAGGGATAGACTATCAAAGGTTTTCTTCACACGGACCCTCCACCACTTCGCGAGACAGCTGTCAAGTCGATACAGACTCTGAAGGTTCAGCACAACAGGCTTGAACAGGCAACTTACAGGCTTAAAGAAAGAGACAAAATCCTTTTCCAAACATGCATCGGCGCCATTGAAAAAAAGAACGGACAAAAAGCAACCATCTTTGCTAATGAAATCGCAGAAGTCAGAAGACTGATAAGATTCTTCTACAACGTGCAACTAGCCATAGAACGGGTAATACTCAGGCTTGAAACAATAAAAGAACTAAGCGAAATAGTCGTCGACCTAAAACCTGCGCTAAAGCTTCTCCAAGGCGTTTCACAGGAACTGTTCCAAGTCTTACCCGACGTATCTTCTGAGCTGAACAAAGTCAACGAAACGATAAACGACACCTTGTATTCAACCAAGATAACAGCTGATGAATCAGTAATCCCGGTGAACCGAAAAACCCCCGGAGGAGAGGAAATACTGAACCAAGTTTCAAGCTTCCTCGAACAGAAAATCGCTGAAAACCTTCCCGAACCGCCTGCTACCCCAGATACTCCGAAAACACCCCAAGCACAGCAGACAACGTTGAAACAAATGGTCGCCCTAACAACCAATTGTTCTGAAATGACGAGTCAAAAGACTTCACAGGACTCTGAAGGAGACTGTTCTCAAACCCTCATTTCTTATAAAAAGGCAACTATCAAGGAAATCTCCTTGAAAGTTGAAAACAACCAGTTAGAAGACGTTCTTCTTGAATACGTCAAGAAAAGTAACGGTCAGATCGACCTAGAGCGATGTTCAGTTGATCTAGAAGCCTCAAACGAAGAAATTGAAAAGGCCCTCAACAGTCTGGGGTCTAAAGGAAGAATAAAAGTCCAATTAAAAACAGGAGGATAATGTGTTTGAGCGCATCCCAAGAACTTGAGAAAGCCGCGACTAACTCCGCGTTGGAAGCCGTGCGCCTAGACAAGCAGGGTGCCAAAGGCATGGCAATAACAATGTATCAAAAAGCCATAGAAAGCCTTCTCCAACTCGTGCAACTCTATCCTGAATACACCCTGAACAAAGTCTACATCCAAAGGGCAATAGCCTATCAAGAGCGGATAAAAGCGATACAAGGAGCCGTAACACCCAATGAACCGCGCGGAGAAGTCAGAAACGGCGGAATCATCGAAAACGGCGACACAAGAGGCACAGAAGGCGGCAAATCCAGCTATGAGGAACTCATAATTACAGAAAAACCCAAAGTGAACTGGGACGGAGTCGTCGGGCTTGACCCCGCGAAGAAAGCCGTGAAAGAAGCCATAGTGTATCCAGTTCAAAGACCAGACTTGTTCCCACTGGGCTGGCCAAGAGGCATTCTCCTGTTTGGACCGCCTGGCTGCGGAAAAACGCTTTTGGCTGCTGCTGTGGCCACTGAGATTGATGCGACATTCGTTTCCATCGACGCCGCATCAATAATGTCAAAATGGCTAGGCGAAGCTGAACAAAACGTGGCCAAACTCTTCAGTTCAGTCAGAAAATCAGCCATCGAAGGAAAACCCTCTATTGTATTCATCGACGAGTTAGATTCCATGATGGGAAAACACTCAAACGAAGTCGGCGGAGAAATTCGTGTCCGAAACCAGTTCCTGAAAGAAATGGACGGCATCATGGACAAGGGCAAAAGCCTTCACGTCTACGTCATCGGCGCAACCAACAAACCCTGGGATCTGGACTGGGCCTTCATAAGAAGATTCCAAAAAAGAATACTCGTACCTCTTCCAGATCATCACACCCGGCTGATGATGTTCAAGCTATACACAGCCAATCTCAAGCTGGCGCCCGATGTTGACCTGCACGAGCTAGCCAGGCTTTCGGAAGGGTTCTCAGGAAGCGACATCAGAGACGTTAACCAATCAGCCCAACTGAAACTAATAGGAGAATTCTTCGAATCAGGCCAGGCAAGCGACAAGGAGGCAAAGCCAAGACCGCTAACCATGGAAGATTTCAGACAGATACTTGAAGAGAGAAAACCCAGCGTATCACTCGACATGCTGGCCCTGTACAACAGATGGTCTGAGGCCTTCAAAGCCCTTTAAAAGGAGATGAATGTAACAAGAATTCAATGTAGCGCTGGATGGAAAGGTTCGGAGAATTACCGTATCTTTTAAAATGTCTCCTTTCTCCCATCTCCCCCTCAGATAATTCCTCCGAACCCCATAACCCAGCTTTTAATACACGTTGGGTTGCTGCTTCTTTTTCACCAGTTCCTCAATCAAATCAGCCAGCTTTTCCGCATGCTCAAAGAGTTCCACATACGGAGGCTTCAGGTTCAGCTTCTCCGTTGAGAACGGCCCTGTGAAAGCCAAGACAGGCTCGAAAATTCTAGCAGCCTCCTCGGCATCTTCAGCTGACTTCGTAATCAGAATCTTATAGATTTCATTGGTGTCAGCTGCAAGCTTCCTGAACCCCTCCAGAAAAACCACGTCACTTTCCCTGCATCGTGCAAGAATCTCTTTCAAAGAGAATTCTCTAATATGCACCTTTTCTATGGTGGCCACTTCATCGGCTGACACGCCGATCACCGTTCTAGCCCCAGCCTGGGCATATCTCCACGTGTCTTTTCCCTCCCTGTCAATCGTGAAATTCGGTTCAGGGATATGCTTCACAGCCGCTATTCTATACCCTCTGCCCGTCAGTTCCTTAGTCAAAACTTCTATCGCCGTAGTCTTGCCAGACTTCTTTGCACCTACGACTCCGATAACAACAGGCTTCATCCATTACTGCCTCGCTATTTCATTTCTTCCATGAAGACCTTCTTGAGCAGGCCCTTCTCGACGTGCAACTTTTCCAAAAGATCTCTCGCCCACTTCACATAGCTTCTGAAAAGGCTCTGAAGAATTTCCGCCTTCTCCCCGTCAGAAAGTTCCTTTTCCTCTGCAAGCAACAACGCAAACCATCTTCCAGCCTCTGAAAGCTGATACGACTTGACCCAGACGATTCGGCCACTTTTCTCAACCTTCTCCATCTCTTCAGTCAGGACTCCAAGCTTGGTCAAAGACTTCAGATTCTCAATAACAGTCTTGTTGGAGTAGCCTAAATTCTTGACGAGGTCTTTCTGGTAAATCTTGTTCCTAATGCCCTGTTTCAATGAAAGTTTCAACACGGCCACAGCCGCCTTTGAACCGAAAATGGCACTCAGTATCTTGATCTTCTGCTCTGACGGAAGGAAGACTACATATGGATGTAGATTCTCGTTCAACCCTTTCACTCTAACTTGCTCTCGTCCATTTATGCTTTAAACGTTATGGCTTCATGCAATACGTTTTTTAACGTTCCAATCCAATTCTAGCGAGGTGCTCGAAACGACTCTTGAAAGCTGGACTCCAGCAGACGGAGACACCTTCACAACCAGAGAAGGGTTCATATTCAACGTCTTCGGATACGAACATCCGGCTGACCGCGTTTTCGCATTTCTAAAATACATCCCAGCAGACTTGAAAACACTTTTTCATATCCACTACTTAGAAAACACGTGGAGCTACGGAGGACAGAAGCTCTTCCGAGCGGAAAAACTCTACACAGCTGAGAACTATCAGAGTTTTCTTGAAACATTCCGAAAGAACTTTCCAGAGTACGTGTACTTCTGTCCATTCCGAGGAAAAGAAGTGATCAGCGCACCGCTGAGCTCGGTTAAGCAAGTGTTTGTTCCCAGACAATGCCTGCAGACTCTGATTAAGATTGAGGGCAAGGATGATCTTCAGAAGATGACGTTGGATCTCATCAATCTGTTGTCGAGTGAGTCAGGAGTCGGCATCGAAGATTTCGGAGTCCACGGTTCTGTTGCCTTGAACATGCACACTTCTAAATCCGACATCGACTTGGTCGTTTACGGAGGGCCAAACTTCCGCAGACTCGAAACCACGATCAAGAGACTCGTCAAGAAAGGTGTTTTGAGCTACAAGTTTAGCAACCGGTTAGACGCAGCTCGATGTTACAAAGGGAAGTATCTGAACAAGATCTTCATGTACAATGCTGTGCGCAAGCCTGAAGAAACCAGTTCAAAATACGGCATACAAAAATACACTCCGATCACACCCGTCCAGTTTCAATGCAAGATCAAAGATGATAGCGAAGCCATGTTCCGCCCAGCACTCTACCCGATAGACCAGTACAAACCAGAAGACATAGCCTCATCAGTAGCTCACGACGATATTCCAAAACTGGTGGTTTCAATGATCGGGTGCTACCGAAACGTGGCCAGAAAAGGCGACACAGTCAAAGTTGCAGGGATGCTGGAGCGCGTTGAAGACCTTGAAACAGGAAAGACTTTCAATCAGGTCGTGGTTGGAACAGGCACAAACGAGGAAGAACGCATTTGCCCGCTCTAAGACTCAGAGACCGCGACGCAATCACCACAAAAGAAGGCTTGATCTTCCGAGTCTTCGGCTACACACATCCGCAGCAAGCCTATATCTGCGACGTTGAATACGCACCCTCAGCAATATTCAACTCTTACAATCCTAAAGCAGTCAGAACCCGAGGGCAAAAAATCTTCTACAAGTTCTACGAAGACGAAGGCTGGAAGCTTATCGAAAAGAGATTTCCACAATACCTAATTCTTTACGAGATGCTCCGCCAGAAAGTCATCGGCGTCAATCAACGCGACGTCAGAAAGGTTCGAAAGCCGAAAGCAGAGCTTGCGAAGCTTGTTCAGGATGAACCTAAGGACGAGCTTGTTGAAGCAATGCAAAGGGTGCTGCAAATCGTAACGCAGTGTTCAGGATTGTCTGCGAATGACTTCGGCGTCTTCGGTTCTCTGCTTCACGGGTTCCATCATCCCAAATTCTCTGACATCGATCTCATCATCTACGGCAAGAAAAATGTTGCCAACCTGCGTGAAAGCTTGGAGGAAGCGTACAAAACGGGTTCTTCCCATATTCGGAACGAGTTTGAAACAGACCAGTCAGTTAAAGAAAAGAACTGGCGGTTCCTGAACTTCACCCCGAAAGATTACGTGCGACACCAGCGGAGAAAACTCATCTATGCACTTCTCAGAGACGAAAGAAGCGGCAGAACGATCAAGACGGAGTTCGAGCCGGTGAAAGACTGGCAAGAAATCACCAACGACTACAATCCAGAAACAAAGATTTTGCAGAGAGGCTGGACGAAGATGTTGGCCCGCGTGACAGAAGATACTGATGCCCCCTTCATCCCGTCTGTTTACGGAATCGAACCATTGAAAGTCCTAACAGGAAAGAGAGAGGCACTTGAAACCAAGCGGGTAATGTCGTATCTAGAGGAGTTTCGAATGCAGGCATTTAAAGATGAGACGGTCTGCGTTGAGGGAAACCTAGAAGAAGTGGCAAATCCTGAAGGTCGCTTCTTCCAAGTAGCCCTGACTTATTGCCAGAGGTATTACGAGCAAGCTCTTAAAAACGTGATTGGTGATGGAATTTCTTGAAGGAGAATGCTTGGTGACGTCCCACTACATGAAATGCGTTGTAAAGGATGGTTTCGAGAAGGTTTTCGAAGCTTTAAGCAGAGAATTCGGCACGGTGTACGCAAGAAAATTCGGCAAGACAGGCGAATCACCGAGCGGAATTGTCCTTGGCGAGCATTACTTCTTTAGGGCAGAGAATGATGCCGCCGTTCTGATCACGTTGGAATCGCTTTCTTCTGACGATACGAGGATTGAAATCATCTCGTGCGCTGGGGGAAAAGGGCTCTTAGAAGTGTCTTGGGGGGCTCATTCAGCCTACGTGTCTCAAGTCAAGAACTTTCTTACAGATTCTGGGTTTGATCTGGTGATTGAAGAGGAAATTCCGTACTTCGGCAGCCGTGCCTCTTAGTCCTTAAGAATCATGCAGTCTGAGGGCTTGTTCCCAATCAACAACCTCAGGTATTCGCGTCCTGTCCTGCGGTCATTAACGTGCTCAACTTTTCCCTGCGCAATAATCGTCTCGCCCGTTCTGGCCTGCTCACAAAACCTTCCGCGAAAAGATGCAATTTCCTCAATTGGTTCACATTGAGATCCGTTAAGCAACTTTGCATCTTCGACCCTGTACACGCACGGAGTGAATATCGCTTCAGAATCACAGACGACTTTTGCCTCAATCTTGCAATGGCCAACATTTTTGTATTGAATGTCGCCATAGTTTTCTTGAATTTCGTTCCAGTCTTTCACGTAACGTATGAAGTAGTCTGTTCCCATAAATTTGCCCTGTAGCACCTTTCTCGATTCAGTTCGAACAAAACTCTCGAAGCTCATGACGGTGTCTTTCGAACGAAAATCGAACAAGACCTTCAGTTCCTCCAGCTTGTAGGGTTTAATTTGTGCGTGTCCTTTTTTGAACATTCTTTCCAGCGCAGAATGCACTTTCCTGCAGTTCTTGGCACCGTAGACAATTGGGTCAATGTCAGAATGCGCCGTGTGAAGTCCCACCATTACCGAACCTGAAATTCCCATAGCATCATCAGGAATGCCTGCTTCTTCCTTAAGCAGTTGAGTCAGCCGCAAAACTTTGTTTTCGACCGGATCCAAACGTTTACTGCCGCGGAGCTCCCGAAGCTTCTCTGACGGCTGATAACGTCTTTGAATGTCGCTCTTCGGAACCTCGCACAATGTTTCATCAAAAACAGGGTCGTAAACAAGATACTGTGAAAACCTCTTCTTCAACAACGTGTATCTTTCTGAAAGAGAATAAACCTTGCCATAGGCCTTCCCATCCTTTTTCCGCCCGCCTTTTTCATTTGGAAAATATCGGATGAAAGCGATCACGCGACTTGGAGGATGAACTAAACCCTTCACGTCGAAGAATACTCCGCCTCTGGTCTCTATGATATCTCCTTCTCTCGCTTCCAACTTTCGTGTGCCTTCCGTGAAGAAAGTCTACAAACGTCTCAGGTATAAAATCTGTCACGTGTATATGTATGTTGACAGATCCAAGGCATGAACCATATGCCCGCGTTCATTCAAGCTAGGGGCTTGGCGCGCATGCTTGTTCCTAAATTCGTTTGCGGGTGGCTTGCGGTTTCGGCTTTGCTTTGTCTATGAATCGTGATGGTCCTCGGTATATGAAGAAGTGTTGTTCGGTGAACAATATCCAACTCTGTCACGCTTGAAAAGCCCAATTTAGGAACACACAGCGCTATCTGAGCAGATTTGACAAGGGGCTTGGAAGATCGAGCAATCTCTTGAATACGGGTTCAACCGCTGACGTTATCGCTGCTGCTTTGCCTCTAAGCGTTCTCGACGGGTACAGATCTTGAGCATGTTTTTGACCCCCATCTTCCGTGAAGAAGCGCACGCTCAGTTAGATTAAATAACACGTATGTGTCTTCAAAATACTTCTGATCTTACAGGGAGATCAATCAGCTGGTTAACGAATGAACGATGGTCCGAAACTGCTTGTGACTTTGCTCACTGGACGCACGATAGACCAGGGGGTAGGCAAAGAGCGTGGGAAAGCTTCTCTCGAGTACATGGAGAGTGTTTCAGTCTGCTACCTAGATCCAGAGGATTTGAGGAGGCTTGGCATAAAAGAAAAGACCAGCGTTCAAGTGTCGACAGACTGTGGCACTGTGATACTTAAGGCCTTGAAATCCTCAACTGGACCACATCAGGGCGTTGTTTTTATTCCCTATGGGCTGTGGGCAAATGCCGTGGTGGCGCCTGAGACTGACAGCACTGGAATGCCTACTCTCAAGGGAATTCCAGCTCGCATCGAGCCTGCTCCAAACAAGTCTGTTCTCAGTTTACGCGAGCTCTTGAAGGAACAGTTCGGGAAGGAATACAGTGGAAACCGTTAAGGCTGTGACTTGTCCAGTCTGCGGCAGCCTCTGCGACGACATTGAACTAGGGATCAAAAATCGAAGAATAGTCAAAGTCAAAAACGGTTGCTCATTGTGCGAGTCGAAGTTCTTCGGCTACGCTGGCCATAGACTTCTGAAGCCTCTTGTGAGGAAAAACGGCGAACTTGCAGAAGTCACCTTCAAAGAAGCCCTAAGCAAAGCTGCCGAAATTCTGTCTGAAGCCAACTATCCAATACTTTACGGTTGGAGTTCAACGAGTTGTGAAGCTATACGCGTAGGCATCGAATTGGCCGAGGAAGTTGGCGGCGTGATCGACAACACGTCAACTGTCTGCCATGGGCCTTCAGTCTTGGGCATTCAAGATGTTGGCATTGCGTCATGCACTTTGGGGCAGATCAGACACAGGGCGGACCTTGTGATTTATTGGGGAAGCAACCCGTGGAGTTCTCATCCAAGGCATATTGAAAGGTACACGGCTTTTTCTGAAGGAAGATTCGAGAAAAGCGAATGGAAAGGATACCTAGAAAAAACCAAGGCTGCAACAGCCAAGAAAAAGGTTGAAAGTGCCCTCAGGAAAGTGTCGCCCAGAACAACTCAAGTGGCGTCACAGCCTATGCATTCGCCTTGTCCGGCAATTCTGAAACAGGGCAGAAAACTGATAGTCGTGGACGTCAGAAGAACGAGGTCAGCTGAAATTGCTGACTACTTCATTCAAGTCGAGCCTAACAAGGACTACGAGCTGTTCCAAGCCTTCAGAGCATTGGTTCGAGACGAAGAAATCGATGTTGACAAGGTTGCTGGTGTCCCTGTGGAATACTTGGAAGAAGTCGCTGACGCCATGATCAACTGCAGTTTCGGAGTGATCTTTTTCGGGCTTGGACTGACAATGAGCCAAGGCAAACTGCGGAACGTGGATGCAGCGCTATCGTTGACTCGCGACTTGAATGCCCACACAAAGTTTGTGATAATGCCAATGCGTGGACACTTCAACGTGACAGGCGCGGACACCGTATTCACATGGCAAACAGGATATCCCTACGCTGTTGACTTTTCAATGGGCTATCCACGGTACAATCCTGGAGAAACATCAGCCGTCGACGTTCTTCTACGTGAAGAATCAGACGCGGCTCTAGTGGTGGCTTCAGACCCCGTTTCGAACTTGCCTAGAAAGGCCGCTGAACACTTGGTTAAGAACCCGCTAGTTGTCATAGATCCTCACCTGAATGCAACCAGTCAAGTGGCTGACATTGTTTTTCCTTCGACCTTCGTGGGAATAGAAGCGAACGGGACGGCTTACCGGATGGACCACGTTCCCCTTCCACTGAAGAAGGTTGTGGAACCGCCCAGGGGCGTGCATTCGGATACAGAGATCTTGACGAAATTACTTTCAGAAGTCAGAAGAATAAAGAGAAACAAGGCGAAACTGGAGGCTCAGTAAATGGAGCTTCTAGTGAAAAACGGCATCGTGTATGACCCGTTGAACGGTGTTAACGGCGAAAAAATGGACATAGCAGCCAAGGACGGAAAGATCGTTGAAAAAGTCAATGAGCGCAAAGCGAGGCGCATAGATGCTTCCGGAATGCTCGTCATGCCCGGCGGGGTGGACATCCACACTCACATCGCTGGTTCTGAAGTGAACACTGGCAGACTTTTGAGACCTGAGGATCACTTCAAGGATTTCGAACGGAAGACGTCGGTAACGCGATCCGGAGTTGGACGTTCCATTCCTTCAACTTTCACGACTGGCTACAGGTACGCGAGAATGGGATACACCACGATAATGAATCCTTCGATGCCTCCATTAGAAGCGAAGCATACACATGAAGAGTTGAACGACACTCCTATGGTCGACAAGGCTACGTACCCGCTTCTGGGCGACTGGTGGTTCGTGCTTGAATACCTAGCGCAAGGGAACATCAGAGAATGCGCCAGACATGTTGCATGGATCATGGACACAACGAAAGGCTATGCGATTAAGATTGTCAATCCAGGCGGATTGGAAGCTTGGGGCTTTGGCCACAACGTCAAAGGCTTGGATGATCAAGTTCCGCATTTTGCACTACCCCACGGGAAATCATTCGTGGACTGTGCAAGGTGAACAGGCTTCTGAATTTGCCCCACACGATTCATGTTCACACGAATAATCTTGGCAGGCCCGGAAACTATCTGACAGCATTGGAAACTATGAGATGCGTTGAAGACCTGGCGATGGATAACAAACCTGCAATTCACCTAACGCATTGCCAATTCAGCGCCTTCAAGGGCGACGATTGGAGAACACTCGTGTCAGGCGCGGAAGAAATCGCCGACTACGTTAACAGTCATTCGCACGTGACAATGGATATGGGTCAGGTGATATTCACAGACACGACGACTATGACTGCTGATGGCCCGTTCCAGTACGGGCTTTATCGGCTCACGGGAAACAAATGGGTGAATCACGACGTAGAAACCGAGACAAGCGCCGGCATAGTGCCTTTCCGCTACCGACGCAAAAGCTACGTTCATGCTATCCAATGGTCGATAGGTTTGGAACTGGCTCTACTGATTAAGGACCCGTGGAAAATCCTCATGACCACAGACCATCCTAACGGAGGCCCATTCACCGCGTACCCAAAAATCATTGCTTGGTTGACCAGCAAGAGGGCCAGAGAAGCCAGCTTGAAAAGAATTAACCCGCGAGCACGGGAACGAAGCCTTCTTCCATCAATAGACCGGGAGCTAAGCTTCTACGAGGTTGCGACCGTGACCAGGGCTGGACAAGCCAAAGCCTTGGGTCTTAAGCAAAAGGGACACCTCGGAGCCGGAGCAGACGCGGACATAGCCGTATACAATGTGAATCCTGTTACTACAGATCCTTCAAGAAAGTACAAGGCCGTCAGGAAGGCGTTCAAGCGAGCTGCCTACACGATCAAAGGAGGACAGCTAGTAGCTAAGGACGGAGAGATACTGAAACACGTTGACGGTCGGACGATGTGGCTTGACGTACGAGTCTCTGAGCCCACAAGAATAACTTATGAAATGAAGAAAAGATTCAAGGAATACTGGACAGTTGAGTATGACAACTACCCAGTGAATGAAGACTGCGTGAAGGTTCCAGATCCCATAACCGTCAAGGCCAGTGTATAAATGATAAACTTGTACCCTCTCAAGGAATTCAGGCTTCCAATCACAGCTGAATGTGTGAACCCAAATGTTTTTCAAGGCAAGACTTACGAGGAACTGCAAGGGCTTAAAGTCTGGGAAGGAAACAAGCAGAAAGAGCTCGCCAATCTTTTCAAGATTGACGAAGTCAAGGCGGAAAGTCACCCGGAAAGCGCGGTAATTACGATTCAAGGTAACGTGAGCAAGGTTCGAAGAATCGGATTTCAGATGAAGAACGGAGAAATAGTGGTCAACGGAGACGTCGGCATGCATTTGGGTGAGCAGATGGAGGGCGGCACGATAACGGTCAATGGAAACGTGGGAAGCTGGGCTGGCTCGATGATGAAAGGAGGAACAATCGAAATCCACGGAAATGCCGGCGACTATTTAGGCTCACCGTATCGAGGAAGCACAGAAGGCTTACACGGCGGAAGATTGATCGTTCACGGAAACGGTGGGAACGAAATAGGAGCCCACATGAAAAAGGGTCTGATCAAGATCTATGGAAGTGCAGGGCAATTTCTCGGTTTCCGCATGCGCGACGGAACGATCTACGTCGAGAACGACTGCGGAGGAAGAGCTGGCGCGTGCATGAACGAAGGCAAGATTGTTGTGGGAGGCCGCATAGACTCTGTCTTGCCAACGTTCACGATAGACAGTGTCAAAGCCAAGGTGAAGATTGAAGAAGGTAATATAATCGAAGGCCCTCTCTACGTTTTTCTCGGGGACCTCGCTGAACACAGCAACGGCAAGCTTTATGTCTCCAAGGAGAAGAATCCACATCTGGGCTGTTACGAGAAGTTCCTTTGAGGAGAAAACTCGTGAAAGAAGCGCTGAGCGTGAACCGTCTCGCTTGGAAACTCTTGGAAAAACTACTCGAAAATCCGGATTTCTACGGAGTGAGGATTGAAAGGGCAAGCCATGGAGCTACGATAATCGATGCGGGCATCAAGGCTAGGGGCGGTTTTCAAGCAGGAAAGCTAATTACTGAAATCTGCATGGGCGGCTTGGGCCAAGCGGAAATAACACACAGAAAATATGGAGATGTCGAGCTTCCTTCGATTCTTGTCTACACGGACCACCCGGTCATCGCAACCTTGGGTTCGCAGTACGCTGGCTGGCAAATCAACGAGGAAGACTGTTTTGCAATAGGCTCTGGACCGGCTAGGGCTTTGGCTCTGAAGCCGAAGGGAATCTGCGAAGAGATCGGGTACAAGGACGAGTGTGACAGGGCTATCGTGGTTTTGGAGACTGAAAAGTATCCGCCTGCTAGACTGATAGAGCGCTTTGCAGTAGACTGCAATATTAGCCCGGAAAACGTGGCCATTGTTTTGACCCCGACAACGAGCTTGGCCGGTGCGACGCAAGTTTCGGGCAGAATAGTTGAGACCGGAATCCATAAGCTCAGACGACTGGGGCTGGATCCCAAAGTGATTCTTCACGCTTGGGGATGCGCACCTATTCCTCCCATTCATCCAAAGTTTGCAAAAGCGATGGCCAGAACAAATGACGCCATTCTCTACGGCGGAACCGCCTACTACATCGTTGAACATGATGATGAAGTGAAATTGAGAGACATTGTAAAAAAAGCGCCCTCGGCGGTGTCCAAAGCCTATGGCAAGCCTTTCATAGAGATCTTCAAAGAAGCCAAGTATGATTTTTACAAGATCGATCCGAACCTCTTCGCTCCGGCAGTCTTGGCTGTCAACAACATAAAGACGGGGAACACATTCAAGAACGGAGAGATAAATGTCAGGAACTTGAAAGAGTCATTCGGTATCATAGATGACTTCTAAACCACGTCCGGTTGCTTCCGGATTGATCTGTATGGCTTTTGAACATAAAGGAACCTCTTGATGAATTCTCTGAATCCAGCGTTTCCCGCTAGCGCAGCCATTATGAGACTCATTGCTCCTATTTCTATCCATGCCTTTATTATAATCAAGGGTATGAAGGATATCATTGCCGGGACATTGATCCAAGTTACTAGGTACAGAAAGTAGATAACCGTGTAAATGCATTCGGGAACATAGGATAGAAGTGTCACGGGGACAGCCAAAATTGAATGTCGAGAGCTTGCGCCTATTCCCAGGCGCTTGTAAAGGAACCCGGCCAATAAACCGGTAAGGGCTTTTCCAAGCGGTAAACCTATTAGCGAAAGCAGCCCAAGTCCACCTGGTGCGACGAAGCCAAAATAGTAGCCTGCGTAGATCCCACTGAGAAATCCCACCGCTCCACCAATGAAGGACCCACCAAAAATGGCGGCCACGAAGGTCGCAACGTGTGAGAGATCTAGGGCGGCTGTACCTTGACCTGGAATTGTGACAGAAATGAGTCCGATGTTGATCGAGATCAAAGAGATAACCATACCTAGTGCGCTCATCATCGCAACAAATGCAGTTTGCTTGGCGTCCATGTGTTCCATCTCAAAGCGTCATGTCATGATAGTTTCCAATTATTATTTAAGAGTAACTACTCAGAAAAGGGTACATGTATATTCAAGGTTCTGGTAACTTTTCGTCTGTTTGAGGGTTCATGGTAACTGTCGTCAGATGGAACAAAATTGCGTTCTTGTTCAAGCCAAGCTTCCGCCTCATCAGACGTAAGGCCCATATCAATCAAGCGTCTCAAGTTATCTACAGGTCTCTCGTTTCCGTTTTCGATTCGCTTTCCAAGCGAGAAATCTAATTCTCTGTTAAGTTTAGCAAGTCTTTCCTTGATTGTTTCTTTTCTCTTCATGTGCCTAGGTTCCACTTTGATTGAATGCCTTTCCTATTTTATCATGTTCACTCTTCAACGTATCCAAGTATGGTTGGTAAGTCTTTTGCCATGTATGAATCTTCTCTAGGGTGTCAACAATTTCATCGTCTGTTTTCAAAGTATTCACTTCTAGTTCAATCTGTTCAAGTCTGTCAAAAATCACCACTAGCCATTCACAGAAATCCGCTTGATTTCCGACAAGCCCACTTATTTCAGGTCTTAATATAGCTTTAGACAACACGTCAAGTCTTGCGGAATTAGCCTTTAGTCGATCTCTGATGTCTCGATAATATTTCCGGATTTCGACTTCTTGACTATCCATCTATTCTATCCCCTTTTTCCGATGCTTTTTGATGTATTCCTCAATTGCTTCCTCCATCAACTCAGAAACAGTTTTTCCTTCGTTTATCGCTTCTATTTTTGCCTCTTTCCATGTTTTTGGCTTGATCTTAATTGATGTTGCTTCTCTTTTTTCTTCTTTTGTTTCAGACATATCCATCAATCAGTACATAGTCGCAGTAGTATATAAGCCTTTACCGCTAATCTTAAATACTCGTAGTGTGTTATAATACTACTTGAGGTAAAGTGGTATGGCAAACATGAACAACCGCGAAGAAAAAGGCAAGGCAATAGCCGAAACATCAAACCAAGTGAAACGCCTAAAGGAAAACGAGTATGAAGTATTGTCACAATCCAATCATGGGCTTTACGAGGTTCTGAAAACTTCTATTGGCTGGATGTGTTCATGTCCAGATCACATTTATCGCGGAACCAAATGCAAACACATTTTTGCGGTTATATTTTCGAGCCAAATAAGAAAAGAAGTTCAAATCAGAAGGATTCAGCCAGAAACAAATGTTCAAGCTTGCCAATTCTGTGGCTCAAACCAAATAGTACACGCTGGAATGCGACACAACAAAACCGGAGACTTACAGAAGTATCTCTGTAGAAGTTGCGGTCACTACTTCACCATAAACTTGGGCTTCGAGAAAATGCACGCCACACCACAAATAATCACGTCAGCCATGCAACTTTATTTCACAGGAGAATCACTAAGGAATGTTCAGAAATTCTTGAAGCTTCAAGGCGTTAAGGTTAGTCATGTGGCAATTCTGAAATGGATACGAAAATACGTCAAGCTGATGAATGAGTATCTTGAGAAGATTGAGCCAAACGTTTCAGACACTTGGAGAGCCGACGAACTTTACGTGAAAATCAAGGGCGACATGAAATACCTCTTTGCAATAATGGATGATGAAACACGGTTCTGGATAGCTCAAGAAGTGGCCGAAACCAAGGACAAACACGATGCGCGAACCTTGTTTTCCAGAGCTAAATACCTCATGGGAAAACAGCCCAAGAACCTCATAACTGATGGACTCATGACCTATTCTGCCGCATGCGAAGGAGTCTTTTCTCAAACCCAACACACACGACATATCAGACTCCAAAGCGATATGAACAACAACAAAATGGAACGGATGAACGGCGAAGTCAGAGACAGAGAAAAAGTGATGCGAGGTCTAAAGAAGGTTGACACACCAATTCTCAAAGGCTATCAGATTTTCCACAACTACATTAGACCGCATGAAGGTCTTGAAGGGAAAACACCATCAGAAGCGTGCGGAATCAAGATTGAAGGAAATAACAAGTGGCTAACCCTAATCCAAAACGCGAGCAAAGAAAATCAGGGGTGTTGGGCTTGATTTTCAAGTATTCCCTCTATTCTCGCAATTCTTTCGCCTTGCTTTGCAAATATATCGTTTTGTTTGTGCAATCGGTCTAAGACTATTACAAATAACACCGCGGAAGTTATGTAACCTACGTCAAAGTTGAAAGTTATTCCTTCAGGGTCAATGTTGAAGGCGATTTTCAATATTCCGAATCCTTTTAAAAAAAGAACTATGGTTAGAACGGCTGCAATCCAATACAGATAGTGGCTTGAATCCTTCTTTTTTCTTTTTCTGGGCATTTCTTCACCCATGTTCTAGAACCTTCCTTTGGCAAAATAAGACTTTCTTAGATTAGATTCGTCTGTTCTTGGTGTCTCCAGCGTGAGGATAATGCTTGTGTCTTTTCTTTGTCAGAACGTGTTTAGCCTTTCTTTCACGGTCTAGGCTAGGCATGTAACGGCTGTGATCTCTCCCATGAAACCTTAATGCTCCACCTTTACGATGATAGACACGTTTGCCGTGATGCGTGTGTACTTTCCCCGGCATGAAGCATCAAGAGAAAAATAGAAAGTCTCCTTGCATCATCTGACGACAGTTAACAGCAAAAACCATCTGACGCTAAGTTACCAGAACCATATTCAAGGTTCTGTCAAGTCTCCGTCTGTTGGATTTCTCTGTAAACTTTCGTCTGTTGGTTCTAATCAAGTTTCTTTCAGGATTTCTTCAACTGTCTTAAGTCTGATTTCTAAGCCTTCTTCATTTTTGACTCTTGCTACTTCTTCATAAGCTCCTTTGCCAAAACTGAGTGCGACAATGACACCTCTTTTCTTTCCCATCCTTCTTATTGCAGTCTCAAAATTGTCAACCACATTTCGCCCTACATCTTCAGATTGCTTCACTTGTGTTGGAACATCAAGCTCAATCCACCCGTCAACACCATAGTCGCCAACTTTCCTAGGGTTGACTCGACCATGAAGTTTCTCAAACACCCAGTTTTGGAACTCAAAAGGCTGTAAAGCTCTCAATTCTTCGATTGTCTGAGGCAAACCAATCATCTTAAAATCTTTGGCATTCAGCTTTCTCATTCTTTTCTCCATTAATTTACAGGCTGTAGGTGAAACATCAATACCTATCCATCTACGACCTAATCTATGAGCTACGGCTATTGTCGTTCCGCAACCACAGAAAGGGTCAAGAACAATATCCATTGGATTTGAAGAGGCATTAATGATACGTTCTAGGAGAGCTTCAGGTTTTTGAGTTGGATAGCCAAGTCTTTCTTTTGAAGTTGCGTTTATGATGGGTATATCCCATACGTCAGATATGTGTACACCTTCATGAAGATAGACTTTGGCTCGGTATTTCTTGCCCTTAGAGTCTCGCCTTGTGGTCATGCGATACTTGCCGTTATTGTCTTTAAACCTGAAACGTGTATGACGTTCTGCCAAGGTTGCGTCAGAATATTCCTGTAGTATTTGATTGAAAGTGAACTTGTCTGATTTCGTGTAAAGGAATATTGTATCGTGTTTTTCTTGGAATGTAGGATATTTCTGGGATGCTTTGGGACCGTAAAACCAGATTATTTCATTTCTGAATTTTGATTCGCCAAATATGCGTTTATCCAACATGACTTTGAGATAGTGTGATGCATGATAGTCGCAATGAATGTAAAGGGAACCTGTTTCTTTTAACACTCTTTGGCATTCTCTGAGTCTTGGTTCCATCCATGCGATGTAATTTTCCACACCGCCTTTCCATCGGTCTTCAAAGGAGCGTAGCTCATATCCGTCACCCCAAAGTATTTCATAATGTTTATTCGAAAAGAATGGTGGGTCTGTATAAATCAGATCAACCGAATTGTCAAGGATGTCTCTTCGCAAGACTTCAATGTTGTCGCCACAGTAAATGACATTAGTATCCATGAAGTCTTCAATAATGGGATGTGCTTTTAATGTCTTTGCCTATTCTCTCGACTGGCATTTTGGATTAGGGTTATCCACTTGTTCTTTCCTTCTACCGTTATTCCGCAAGCTTCACTAGGAGTCTTTCCATTTAGCCCTTCGTGTCCTCGGATATAGTTGTGGAAAATCTGATACCCTGCAAGAATCGGTGTTTCTTTGGTTTTGAGTCCTCGCATTGTTTTCTCTCTGTCTCTGATTTCGCCGTTCATTCTTTCCATTTTGTTGTTGTTCATATCGCCCTGAAGTCTGATGTGCCGTGTGTGCTTGGCTTGAGAAAAGACTCCTTCACATGCGGCAGAATAGGTCATCAGTCCGTCAGTTATGAGATTCTTAGGCTGTTTTCCCATGAGATATTTAGCTCTGGAAAACAAAGCTCGCGCATCGTGTTTGTCTTTGGTTTCTGCCACTTCTTGCGCTATCCAAAAACGAGTCTCATCATCCATCAAAGCAAAAAGATACTTCATGTCGCCCTTAATCTTCACGTAAAGTTCATCGGCTCTCCACGTATCGCTCACATTAGGCACGATGTTTTCAACATAATCTTTCATTAGCTTGACGTATTTGTTAATCCAGTTGTGGACTGTTTGATGTGAAACTTCAACACCCAAGAGCTTTAGAGACTTCATAGTGTTTCTCAATGATTCCCCGCTGAAATACAATTGCATGGCAGAAGTGACAGCTTGAGGGTTATGCTTCATCTTCTCAAAACCAATATTGACAGTGAAGTAGTGGTGACAGTCTCGGCAGAAGAACTTTTGAATAGCTCCTGCTTTGTTGTTTCTTAAGCCGTCTTTCTTGAGGTTGCTTGAACCGCAATACTGGCAGTTCTGAACATTTACCTCTTGGATAACTCGGTTAATTTGAACTTCTTTTCTTATTTGGCTTGAAAATTCAACGGCAAAAATATGTTTGCACTTCACATGGCGATACTTGTTATCTGGACACTCGCACAGCCATTCTCCGCAGACTTTGGTAACGCAGTATTCGCCATTTCCAGATTGAGATTTAACAGTGTAAAGGTTTTCGTCTGCTCTCTGAACTTGGTTTGAGAGTTTTGCGATTGCTTCACCGCGTTCTTCTCTTGAGGTTGTTAATTGTTTGCTCATTCTCTATCGCCTTTTTATCTACCTATCAATATATAGGTAGAGATGGATATAAATCTATCGGTGGATACAGTACTGGATAAGGCGATAGACTTAAATACGTCGCAGAGGTAGATGTATCTGTCGAGGTAAATGAAAATGAGTTTAAAAAGCACAGTTGGAATAGCAAAAACTGGAACAACTTCCCTAAGATCCACGATCCCTGAAGGATGCGTGGCGTTTCTTGACCTAAAAGCAGGAGACAAAATAGAATGGCGGATGGACATCAATGAAAAAGGTGAGCGAATACTGATAGCAAAGAAAATGAAATGAAGGAGTTATCTATGACTGAGACAAATGACACATGTGTTTATGTTGACAGTTTTATCGCAGATCTCCTAAGCGGAAACATAGAAATCGTTTATTCCCGAGCGAAAGATCTATGGGCTTTTAGAACAGAAAAAGGATTTCTTGGTTCAGAAAAACAGAAACATCAGAAACCGTTCCCAAGTGTCCTAGGTATGTCCCTAACTAAATACCAAGAAAACAAGAATGACCCCGAACTTCGCCATGCTTATGCCGAAATATGCTTCCAGTATATAATCTGGGCAAACACACATCAAGTTGTGAAAAGAACTGGAATTGTCAATAAAATTAATGAACTGAAAAAGGAAAATGCTCAACTGAAAGAAGAAAAGGACAAGATCGAGAAGGAAAATCAAAGACTAAAACAACTTACCGAAGACTTGCAGAGTACATTTGACAGACTTGGTTTTCAGAGGATAGACGATCATGCGGATGACGACGAAACTGGTTCAGGTGAAAGACCTTGATTGTCAAATGCTCCCATTGTAAGCAGATAATGTCTAGTGCGGAGTTTGAGCAACATGAGTGTGATCTGCCATTAAAGACGATAGAAAGAATCAAAGTGGTCTACTTTCGCGATGACTCTTACAAAGACAAGAAGTTAATGACTGGTTGGGGAATAGACGGCATACTCTACACTTTTGAAGTTGTGCCACGAAAACCGATTCCAATAACAATTCCTCTAGCAGACGAAACTTTACGCGAACGCCAAAACGGACGAAGACTTTACAAAACCATATTCAAGGTTCTGTCAAGTCTTTATCGGATGTGAGTCCTTGTAAAAAATCGTCGGATGACTTCTTTTGACGATTCTGTTCGATTAAGGTACATGGATAAAGCTTAACCTGAAGGTTAAATAGGACATTAGCTTAATAGACGAAGTATTCTTGCAATGCAGGAGGAGAATGGCGGAACATTTTTCTTCGCGCAGAGTAGAAATCTCCTTTCTCCCCTTTGTCGTGAGGGTTCAGCCGTTCTCCTCGCTGTTAACTTCATGAGTGTTTTTCTATTACATATACCTTGTGAAAGAATCTTCTGGAAAATTCTTCTATTATTGAACCTTTCCCGTATCGGTGCTGATTCGGGTTCGGAAGTTTCCACAGACTAATTCACGCGGGAGCCAAAACGCATTTTTCCTTTGACAGCTTATGCCGGGCAAAGTACACACTCATCATGGCAAACGTGTCTACCATCGTAAAGGCGGAGCATTAAGGATTCATGGCAGAGACCACAGTCGTTACACGCCTAGTCTAGACCGCGAACGAAAGGCTAAACACGTTTTGACCCCAAAGAGGCATAAGCATTATCCTCATGCTGGAGACAGCAAAGGGAGAAGAATCTAGGTCAAGTGAATCTACGTCTCTGCGATAGCAATTCGGACAGCTGCATCAGAGAACATGAAGGCGGTATAGATCTCTGATCATGTATGTTGCTTTTGCGTTGTGGGGCTTGTTTAGGTTCTTGTTTGCACGATAGGTTATGATGCTGTTAAACTAATTTCACAGTTTGTATGTTGCTTTTTTTCTCCGTTATAATCTTCTTTATCCGAAATGTCCTCTTCGCTTAACATTGAGAGCATGTAAAAATCTTCTGAGGAAATGTTCGCGACTGAATGGAAAGTCTCAGGTTCAATCTGGAATATTTCTAGGCTTTCAAAGTCTGCCTTCATAACCGATGTATGTCTCTCTTCTTTTTCACGACTCTCGGCTTTTTCCCACCAACACAGAACAGCACTTCCTCTTATCGGCAGAAACCACTCAGTCTTCTTTAGATGGCGATGATTTCCTCGAATCTTGTATGGTCGAATTGTTTGGAGCACGATGTCTCTAACATCTTTTCCTTCTAGGACGTTTGATTTTTGCATGCCTTGGATTTCGAAACCCCTTCCTTCTTTGTCAACATTTAGAACAAGTTTCTTTATTAGAACTGTCATGCGTGGATGTCTGTGTGATCTCTAAGAATTTTTGCTTAATCGGCTCTGGTAATCTGATGGGCGATTGTTCTCTGTGTTAACGATCAGGTGATGCTGTTCGGCTCACGCGCTACTTTATATATTAAGTTTTACTGTGTCGTGGTACTATCAAGTTTGTTGTGGTGACGGTTCAATTGGCGTTTTGAGGAAATCCTCAACTATTTTGCGTAGAGTAGAAATACGTTTGACCGCGACAAGTCGATTACCATTTTCTTTGGAAATCAAAATCTCCTTGCTGAACCAAGGTATGTCTACTGAGTCATAGAAGGGGCAGAATGGACTATCGGAGTCGTGTAGGCATAATGCCGTGTCTTTGACTGCACATTCGGAAAATACATCGTTGTCTAACAGGAAGTTACATCTCGTTTTCTTCGAAATCTGTTCATCGCGTATAAAACCTAACGCTGGTATCTTATATTCCGAACAGGCCGATAATTCTACGAATTGACCGCGTTCGTCATTCTCATAGAATATTGCTTTCGATGTCAGCCGAGGCAATTCATGAAACAGTATTCTATCAGGAATGACAGATTTGATCTTCCGAGTATGCGATGGAAAGAAATCCATAAACGATAGAAGATTTGTTGGGTCATTTTGTCTGTATGTTCCTAGACCCGTAATGGCATTATAGCCCAATTCTGAAACTAACTGAGCGACTGTCAGAATTACATCTGTGCCTTCTCTCGGATATGGACCAAAAACACCAACTCGCCTGTCAATTGGACCAACTGTGCTACTTAAACGACTATTGATTGACATTATCAGTGGAGAACACACTTTCAGCCAGAATACATCTAACGATGGAGCAACAAGTCTCCTAAGCGGTCCTAGTTCGTCTGACAGTAGAATCCCCCATTTTCAGATTTGATCACTTCAATAAGAATAGGTTTGACATTCCTAGTGAAAAAGATTTTCGGAAACTATTGTATTACCTGTTAAGTTTTAGTTGAACCGATAAAAATTTATCGAGGATTCATAACTAATATATGTGGGAACCTATTAAGGTAGTTGCCACTTTATAAAGGGGATGATTGGGGTTGAGTATCGAAGAACTCAGGAAGTGGGCGAGCGTCTTCGATATTCTTGGCAACCCTATTCGGTTGGCAATCGTGATTGTGCTTTATGGTAGTACGTTGCTATTTGAGGGTGAGCATTCATTGACTTTTGGGCAAGTAATGTCTATAATTGAGGTTCCGAGTAAGCCAGCATTAGCAAGTCACTTGAGATTGCTTCTTGTTTCAGAATTTATCGAGAAGCATCCAATGAAGGACGAGAAACAAAGAGTTTATCCTGTCTATTCGCTTTCGCCAAAAGGCAAAGATTTTTTGAACGATTTTGGTTTGAAGGATTTTATCGAAAAATACATAAGCGATTTGAAAAAAGCGAAATAGTATTTCCATAGCGCACGCGACGGTCTTGAGCGAAGCTTGTGGTTCATTCATTCTGGCGCTGGCTTGCGTTTTGAATTAGGGTTCTGTTACCTCTGTGTCTGTTTCATCTCCTTGTTACTTTTCGTCTGTCGAATCGACTCAAATATTCTCAAGCTAAGTTACCCAACATAAAAAGTCTAGCTGAGCTTGAGCACTGTTAAGGGATTTGACCTAACCTAAAAGTTGCTTCTTTCCATATTTTGATAATGATGGTATCATTTGAGGAGAACAGATATATAACTAGTAGATGAATAAATGGTGAACATGTCAATTGTCGCGTTTGACTCAGGTGACTTCATCCGACGTGTTTTTCACACGCCTTTAGGTACTGGAGTTTCCATTAAGAAGGAACTCAAGAGCGATTTTCAGAAGCAATATCATTCTTCATTCGCGAAACACGCGAAGGCTTTCAATGTTCCTACCAGAAGGTATGTATATTCTCATGAGAATCTTTGGAAAGAGATAGGACACGCCAAAGCTACAAAAATATGCGACTCGGTCATAAAAGAGTTGGAAAACCTCATTGACCGCTTGTTCGTCTCATATGTGGTAATTCCAAAGGAAACACAACACGTTGAAGTAGGAGGATATGGCTGTCCTATAGAAAAAATGAGAACCCCTCAGTTTCTTAGGCATATCTCTCCCATGTTTTCTTACATGACTGCTTGGGCGTATAGCGGTCGGCATCTTAGAGAGACTGATACTTTTCTGATAGACCATTTCTCAGGTCAAATGACAACTGCGTGGAAGGATCTTTCCACCTTTCCAGATTTGAAGATCTTTCCAGGTGGAGATGAGTGTAACGAGTTCATTTCTGTTGCAGACATACTTGCCTATCTCACTGAAAAGAAACTATGGGATGCCAAAGCGTGGCTGAAGCCCGAAAATGTGGAGCAGGTATGGAGTTCCTACGAATTTGATACTGAGGTGAGATTTATCGATGAAGACATCCTGTCAAAAATCAGGCCATTTAGCAAAGAGCCAATCAACATTATAGATTCTCTAATTCGTCCGATGGTCTTTATCAATGTCACAGGGATAGGTTTCTCAAGACTGACAAGGGACCCGCGTGCTTCCGTTGCAGCATATGCTTGTTCATTGGGTGGCGCTTTTGAGGGTTTTGATAAGTTCATAGATTCAAGTAAGATAAAAGATGGAGATGTCTTTGTATATGCTGGAGAAGAAGCAAAGACGTTTGCTACTTCGTTCAAGGATATGTTTGATATTCAAATATTTTCTGTAAGAGAATTAAGAGAAAAAGTTGCACACTTCTTTTAGTACGTGATTTAATATGGTACTTTGGTGGGTAATCCCGACAAGGAACTATCCACGTATAAACTTTAAAGCATCTTCCTTGTAATAAAGCTTTACGGTTTTACGATCTATTCTCTCGTCCCTTGTCATTGTTACCTTGCTTCTCTGAAAGGGACTTTTAACTTCTCATGAGATAGCCCTACGTGTTAACTGTCGTGGGATAAGGCTAGGGAAACACCGCATTCGTTGGTTTTCAATCTAAATTTCGCATTCATAATTCTTTTAGCTTTGTCTTCGATTTAATGACAGGGTAGGACAAAAGTGAAAACGTTAGAAATCACTCTGGGTGAGGAAGTTTGGACGAACGGCTCAGAATCCTTGTAATTGACGATGATGAAAGCGTAAGGAAAACGACCGCTGCAATATTGCAGAATGAAGGATATACCGTTGACATGGCTGAAAATGGAAAAGAGGCAATAAGGAGGTCGAATGCCGATCTCTACAGGGTTGCGTTGATAGATTTTCGGCTTCCAGACATGGAAGGTACAGAACTGCTGACTGCACTTAGAGAAACAACTCCGAAGATGGCGAAGATCATGGTAACAGGATACCCCACGGTAGAAAACGCAATCGAGTCCGTGAACAAACATGCAGACGCTTACTTCGTAAAGCCAGTAGACTATGAGAATCTGCTTAAGACAATTAGAAACTTGATTCAAAAACAAAAGGAGAGAATCTAAGGTCAGGCTGAATGCTTTTGGCTTGCATTTTGTATCAAGGTCAACCACTTGTTTTTTCCTTCTATTCGTATGCCACATGCTTCTGATGGCGTTTTACCTTCAAGTCCTTCATGTGGTCTAATGTAGTTGTGAAAAATCTGATAACCTGTAAGAATGGGCGTTTCTTTCGTCTTGAGTCCTCTCATTGTTTTTGTGTTCTACACAGTTGCATATTCTTTTTAAGCACCGGTCACCACTAGATATGCTACTTTGGATGTGATAGCTTGAGCAAGAAAGTTGATGTTCAAGACGCAGAGAAGCTAGAACTGCTGAAACAGCACTATCATGAATTGATAGAAGCAAAAAACAAAGAACTCAGAGAAAGCGCAGAGGAAATGGAACGCCTGCAAAAATCCTCACGCGTAATCTTGAAGTAGTCCACTATGCACTCTTGCTTGCGTTTTGGATTAGGGTGATCCACTTGTTTTTTCCTTCAACCTTTATTCCGCAAGCCTCGCTAGGAGTTTTTCCTTCGAGTCCTTCATGCGGTCTAATATAGTTGTGAAATAGCTGATACCCTGAGAGAATAGGCGTTTCTTTCGTCTTGAGTCCTCTCATTGTTTTTTCTCTGTCTCTGATTTCACCGTTGAACCTTTCCATTTTGTTGTTGTTTCTGTGGGTTCTGGTAACTTGGTGGGTGATACTTCTCCCTGTTAACAGTCGGGTGATGAGTAAGACCCTAGCCTTAAAGACAACCTTTTTCTTTATATGATATTGAGTAAACTGAATTCTGAGTTCATAGCATTTGTTCACAATCATTATTTAGTTCTAAGTGGATAGCCGGACATATTCGAGCGCACGGTTAAGGGCGAGCAAGAGTGCAAAGTAGCAGGAAGTACAAACGTGAAATAGCTCCAAAATTGGATGAAACAACGGTCGGTGCCGTATTGACGGTTGGCACTGAAAGATCCTTTTACGACACTCTGCTCGAAGCCATTGATGAGGGATTTTCTTCCTTAGGCGAATCAGTGAAAGTAGCAATATACTTTCATCTGGAAAATGCTTTTGGAATCAAGAAACGTGAAATTCCGTTCAGGATTGACGATTTTTCAGATGCACTTGAAAAACTCTTCGGATTAGGCGCGAGGCAGCACCTAGAGATAATCTTCATGAGAAATATCCACGCCAAGGTTAGAGTTAACTACAAATGGGATTTGCCCAAATGTGTTGTTCCAGAACTGACGTTTCGAGAATATCTCAGGATGGTTGAAAAGAACTTGGAAGCAGATGCAAATGAAAAGTAATTGAGATTTTAATGGATACGAGCGAAGGTTCTGTGAAGTCTTCGGTTGATAAGCCTTCATGTGAAAAATCGGTTGATGGATAAGTGTCATTTGATCTCAGAGATTAGGTTTCCATTGGCGTAAGTTTGATGCCATCGGTAACCACGAACTACATCTGTACCAGACATCTATATGTTCGAAGAACGGAGTATCCGCGAGCTTTTCCATCAGTTTATGTTTGCTGTCAGCTTTAGACCGAACATCAACTTCTGGGGTAATCATTTTTTCGCATTTTGGGCGCTTCTTTGTCTTGATTTTTGATTTTACTTCTTCCCTTTCCATTCCTTTTGACATAGTATTCATTCCAAAAATATCTACGGATGCGTGGTTTTAAAGGATGCTATCTGTAGATATATCGAAAGGTGGCTCTGATAAATTTTCGGGAGCTTCGGTGAACTGATTCACGCGGGAGTTGAAAAATGGATTTTTCCTTTGACAGTCTATGCCGGGCATAATTGTACACTCACTAACGTGATTCAACGAGTTTACCATCGTTAAAGGTAGGGCGTTAAGGTTTCATAGTAGAGATCACAGTCGATATTCACCAAGCCTAGACCGTAAAAGAAGGGCTGAACACGTTTTGACCGCAAAGAAGCACAAGCACTATCCTCATGCCGGAGACAGCAAAGGAAAAAGAACCTAAAGCCGAGGATCGATACAAGTTTAATCGTAAAGTAGGCGTTAGGTCCCATAGTAAAGATCACAATCCATATTCACCAGCCTACAAACTGTATAAGGGCTGAACACGTTTTTACTGCAAAGAATCACAAGCACTATCCTCATGCCGGAGACAGAAGGAAAAAGAACCTAAAGCCGAGGAATCCATCAGGTTCAATTCAAGTGACGAAAACTTCACAGAACCCACTCAACAGGCTGAAAGATAAATATGCCTTGCACATATTTTCTTGAGGGAAAGTCGTTGTCTGAAGCGCTGAAATTCTCTTCAAAAGACATTAAAGGCTGGCTTGAACGTGAAACTGGGTCGATTTTTGTTCCTGTCCATGCGAAGGCCAAGAAGTTGCTTGATGAGATGCGCAAGTCAGTTGAAGACTTGGTGGACGTCTCAAAGATGCTTCTGGACAATAGTGCAAGAGAGATCGAAAAGAGAAATATGAAGATATATGGTAGAGCCAGAGCTTTGAACAAGCTAGCACGCTTATTCGTTGATCGCACTCGCCAAATTAGGGTTCCAGAAAAGGTTTCTTATGACAGTCTCAACAAGTTTGTGGAAGACACACAGAAGGCTTTTGCAGTGACTGACGTTGACGTTAGAAACTGGTTCCCGAGGGTTTCGCCCTTTTTCATTCTAGATAGGCGAAAGTTTCTGGCTCTCTTTGAGAGAGCAAAACTGACTCTGAGAGAACTCAGCAGTTTTCTCGCCAAGGATTATGTCAAGACAAAGACTTTAGAAGAAACTTTCCAATCCATCGATAAACTGTTAGTTCTTGAGCAGCAGTTGGGAAACCTCAAGCAGCAAAGAGCAAGGACTGAAGGTCAAAGGACGTCGGTGGAAAAGGACATGGCTGAAATACAGCAGAAAATTGTTGATCTTAAGAGTAAGGGAGGCATCAGCCAGCTGAGTCAAACAAGCAGCGAGATAGATGCTCTGTGCGTAGAAGTTAAACAGAGCTTGCAGCATCTTCAAAAGCCTTTCGTGAAGCTTCTGTCACTTGCGACTCACGGTGAAGGAAGCGGTTTAACACCAGAAGAACTGAGCAAGCTCAATCAGTACTTGGAAAATCCGTTTGAGGCTTTTTCGACAGAAGCCACTGGATATCCGTTATTGAAACAGATGCTTCGGAAACTGGAACTTTCAATTTCTCAAGGAAAGCTGAAGCTGAAACCGGAGAAAACGCGAAAAGCCGAACAAGCGATAGAAAACATCGCCAACAAGAACTCGCTAGCAAGTCTTCATCAGAAATGCACCGATGCAATCGCACGCAAGACCCAGCTTTCGACATCCGAAGAAGTGACCACAAAGCAGCACGACCTCTTGAAGCTTCAGGAGCAGGTTGAAAACTTCAGGAGGAAAATGGGAATCGTTGAAACTGAACAAGCTTCTATACAAAGAACCTACAACGAAACACAAGAAAAGATTAGAAGTCACAAGAGCGAAATAGAAAGCAACATTGTTAGCTTCATGGGCAAAACCGTCCGCATTGACTAATCCGAGGAGCGACGTTTGCAGAACATTCTTTCACAGATTGTTAAAGAAGCCTTCGAGACCCCGAGTAACAGATTCATCGAAACAGTTGAGCAGGCCACTGGCATACTGAAAACTGAGGCGGGGAAGGTCGGAAATCTTGACATCGTGGGCAGACTCGTCAAAATCAGGCCTGTGGGCGAGGCGTTGGTCATCGGTGATTTACACGGGGACCTTGAAAGCCTCATTCAGATTCTGCAAGAAAGCAATTTCCTCCAGAGAATGAAGAAAGCATCAGACGCAACCTTGATCTTTCTAGGAGACTACGGAGACCGCGGCCAGTATTCCGCAGAGGTCTATTACACAGTTCTAAAGTTGAAGCTTAACTATCCTGAACAGGTTGTCTTGATGCGTGGCAACCACGAATATTTTTGGGTTCGAGAGGGAGAAGAGCTCGCACCGTCCCCGCACGATCTTCCCTTTCAGTTTAAAACGAGATTCGGGAAAACGTGGACTGAAGCATACGCCACCGTCCGCAGACTGTTTGATTATCTCTACAATGCTTCACTTGTCGAAGAGCGGTACTTGATGATTCACGGTGGTTTATCGCAGCACGCACGTACGATTGAGGACTTAGCATATGCGCATAAGGCCAAATGCGAACCCTGAGTTGCTTGAAGACATGCTTTGGAGTGACCCGGACGAGGAGGTCGACGAAGTGTCTGCGTCGCCCAGAGGGGCGGGAAAGCTCTTCGGCAAAAAAGTGACAATCAAGATCTTGAAAGAATTCAATGTCAAGATTCTGATCAGGGGACATGAACCGTGCCCAGAAGGCTTCAAGGTCAACCACAATGACAGAATCCTAACCTTGTTTTCGCGCAAAGGATCTCCGTACTTCAACGCTTTCGGAGCCTACCTTAATGTGAACCTTGCTCAAAAGTTCGAGGACGCAACTCAGCTAATTCCTTACATCCACAAATTCTGAGTCGCTTATGCTCTCGGAAACTTTAAAAACGTAGGCAATCAGCATCATCAAATATCCAGCTGCAGAGAAGGTTCAGTTTTTGAAAATTGGAATCGTGACGAGGAACAAAAACTCTTACAGTTCAACCCAGCTTCGGGAAGCCTTGGCTAGACGGAACGTTCAAGAACTGTGCTTTTCTTTTCCACAACTTGTGGCGCACGTCGGATACAAGCCTCTTCTAAGGGTTGGCGAGGTCAGTCTCAGAGAAGAACTGGACGCCTTAATGGTCCGTCCGATTGGACGAGGTTCGCTGGAAGAATTGGTTTTTCGGATGGATGTTCTCTACCGTCTTCAACGTGCAGGGCTGTACGTGATAAACCCGCCTGAAGCAGTTGAGCATTGTGTTGACAAGTACGACATTCTGGCGATTCTGGAAGAGAATGGCTTGCCTGTGCCGCGCACTGCCACGGTCGAAAGCGTTGATGAGGCTCTGAAGGCTTTCGGAGAGCTTGGGGGTGACATCGTTGTTAAGCCGATATTTGGTTCCAGAGGCGTTGGGGCCACGAGGGTTAACGATCCGGAGGTTGCCTCCACGGTTTTTAGAGCTATACGATTTTATCACAATGTGATTTATCTTCAAGAATTCGTACGTCATGGTTATTCTGATATACGCGCATTCGTTGTCGGGGACCGTGTCGTTGCTGCGATGAAGCGCGTCGCAGAAGGTTGGAAAACGAACTACAGTCAAGGAGCCCGCCCAGTAGCGATAGAACTTGATAAGGCACTTGCTGACATGGCCGTTAAGTCCGCTGAATCAATTGACTGCAAGATTGCAGGCGTAGACATCCTAGAAAGCCATCAGGGACCAATGGTAATTGAGGTTAACAGTCAACCCGGATGGAAGGGCTTACAGTCAGTTGCGAAGACTAACATTGCCGACGAAGTTGTGGCCTTCGTTCTATCCGACCTGAAGAAGTGAGAAAAATGTTAGAAGTGGAGATCATAAAGGTTGATGTCTCTTCCGGAAATGTACAGAGAGGCATGGACTTTGTTGCCCAGGAAAAACCATTGTATGTGTTCTTGGATCGCAGTCTCTACGTAACCATTTTCTGTACACCTTCGAACCTCAAAGAACTAGCAGTGGGGCATTTGCTTTCTGAAGGGATCATAAGATCGATTGAAGAGATTAAAGACGTGACTCTGAAAGAAGGAGGAGCAGTGTGCCGCATAAGCCTGAAAGACAGCATTGACCTAGAGAAGAGGCTGAAGCTTTCGAAACACACTTCTCGCGTAATTTTCTCAGCTTGCGGAAGCAAAGGACCTTATCAACCTTCTTTGCGCCTTCACAAAATCAAATCAGACCTGAAAGTGAAAGCGGCAACGCTGTCGAATTCTGTGAATCAGCTGAACTCCATCGGGGAGACGTTTAGAAAGACGGGCGGGGTTCACGTCGCCGCCGTCTTCAAGAGCGATGGGACTCTTGTCGCTTTCGCCGAGGATGTGGGCCGTCACAATGCTGTTGACAAGACGATCGGCATCGGTGCCTTGAGCAAGATTGACTTTGAACAATGCTTTCTCGCTCTGAGCGGAAGGTTGACGGGCGACATTGTTACCAAGGCTGCAAGGCTAAGAATGCCTGTTGTAGGTTCTCTTGCAGCAGCAATTGATTCAGGGATCGCGCTTGCCAAAACCGTGGACCTGACTCTAGTGGGTTTTGTGCGGGGAAAACGCATGAATATCTACAGTTCTCCCGGAAGAATTCTAATGTAAGAAGAGTGGCAACTTTTCAGGAAACACAAGTTCGATGCTTGCGAATAATATCTTTGAATGTTCTGGCAACTTGGTCCGGGTTTCGAGCCTTTAGTATGGCTGATACAACTGCGATGCCATCTGCTCCGGCTTCAAGGACTAGGTGAGCGTTCTGAAGATCTATGCCTCCAGCAGCAAATATGGGCAGGTTGGTTTTGGATCTCGCTGCTTTCACTGTCTCAATAGGTACTATCTCGCATTGTGTTGCAGAAGATGTTGGAAAGATAGAACAGAAAGATATGTAATCCGCTCCAACATCTTCGGCCCATTTCAGCCTTTCTAAATCATTCCCCAAGGTGTAACCAACAATGTATCGTCCGCCCAGCCTTCGTCTAACTTCACCTGGGGTTGTGTCATAAGTATCAAAATGCATTCCGTCTGCTCTAACTTCCTGCATCAGCTGCAATTTGCCATTTATGAGGAAAGGCACACCGTGTTGCTTCGCCAAGTGCGATAAGTCCCTTGCAAATCCTACCGTGTCTGAAGCTTCTTCTCCAGAAACAAATTGCATTATGTCAACGCCTCCTGTTAGAGCCTTCTCGACCACAACAAGCAGCCGATCAAAGGGTAGAATAGGGGCAACGACCAGGTATAATCCTTCTAGCCTTCTGGAAAAGGTCATTTCCAACCCTCCTTGCAGGCCTTCCAGTATGCTTTCCAGTATGGGTCAAGGGAAGGCGTTTTCAAGGCTTCTTTCGCTCCGTTCCTCTTAATCCATCTGCCGTCTCGCAATTCTTTCACTTTTCCAATCACGCTGCTTTTGATTCCTTTCGACTCTAAGGTTTGCAGAACTTCTTGGGCCTTTTCAGGTTTTGCACTGATAATCAGGGTTCCTTCACTTAACGTTAAGTATGGATCTAGTTTGAAGAGATCGCAAACGAGTTTCGCTTCTTCCGAAACAATGGCATTTGAAAGCTCTATTTCTAGGCCTACTTGGGAGGCTTCAGAGAATTCGTAGAGTGCTCCTAGCAGGCCGCCCTCTGTAACGTCATGCATGGCCGTAACTCCTCTGTCTCTTAAGCCCACTGAAGCCGCAGTCAGGGCGTCTTCGACTACACTGAACTGCCGTAGATATGATTGTGCCCTTTTGAGGAAAGATGATCCATAAGCTTTCTCTACGGTTTCTGGAAAGACTCTCGCAAGAATCGCAGTGGTCGCTATGGCCACGCCCTTCGTCATTATTAGCAAGTCCCCAGATTTACCCATATTGCTTGCCAAATATTGCTTCTCAGGCGCTAAGGCCATCATTACACCCCCGCCTACTACGGTATAGTCGGAACCGATGTACCTGCCAGTGTGCCCTCCAACGATAGCGATGCCCAGTTTTTTGCATTCAACATGAAGGGCGGTCCAATATTCCTCAAACTCTTCGTCACTCATCCGAGGGGGAAGACTCAGGTTTGCCATCATAAACTGGGGCGGAAAACCACACGTAGCCAAATCTGAGGCAAGCAAATGAACTGAGAGATAAGCTGAATCCTCTAATCCCAAAGCAGGGATGACCGACAAAGGATCTGCAGTTACAACTAGAACCTCATTTCCTCTAAGTCGAATTACAGCATTGTCACGACCATGCCCTGGACCTACAAGTACTTCTTTCCTTTCAGATCCTAGCCTAGGATAGACTATTCTCTCAATCAAATCCAATCGTAATTTTCCAACGCTAGACGCTTTTGTCATCTACATCACCTAGCTTTACAGCTATACCGAGAAAAGAACCAAAGGGGAGGAGAGCAGATTCCATGTTGCCAAAAATTCTCCCAAAAACCGTAGTGGTCCAATAGATAATCGCATACCTGTCTCCATAAGTGTCTCTCAATATTCGCTTTATATCAGAGATGGAGTAGAACTTCGCGTTTTCGTAATATGGATTCTTGCCCATTTTTACTTGGACAATTCTTCGTAGAGTTGGCGGGCTCCATTTGTTCATGAGTCCGATGATTATCCCCTTTCGGGCTACTCGCGCAGCTTCGCGGAATACTGCAACAATGTCAGGCATGTATTCCAAGCAGGCTATGAAAGCTACAACATCAAAAGCCTTAGTTTTAAATGGCAAGTGGCTGGATTCACCTTGCGCCAGTGGCCCATGGACCCACAGTTTTCTTGCTTGTCTTAACATAAGGTGTGATAAGTCAAGGCCGCAGCACTCGATTCCAAGAGTTTCCATCCATCTTGTAAAGTGGCCTGTTCCGCAACCCACTTCAAGCAATTTTTGTGCGTCGCCTATTTGTTCCAGAAGTTTTTTCAGCAGTTTTCTCTCCAATATGTCTGCCCGTTTGTACTTGGTCTGATAGTAGGCCTCGTAGTTCTGGACTATCTGTTCTTGTAAATACCATGCTTTTTCTTGCATCTTGCTCATCTAAGCCAGATAGGTAATGTTAAGAATTCTTCTTACAGCCAAGAGAACTGCGTAGGTTGCTGGTACGAACACGAGATCTACCAGTGTGCCGAAATCAAGAACAGCGATGGCAACTCCAAACAAGTAGGTATCCATTGTGAAGAAGATCAAGGTTTCAGCAATCACGCCAACAATCATCGCTACTATCTCGTTTTTCTTTCTTATAAGCCCTACACTGAAACCCATAGGACCTCGGGCGATGATTATGCCCAACAAAAACACGTAAAGATATCCTGAAGGTACCATTATTGTTCCGATGCTCGACCCGCCCATAAAACCGATGCCAGAACCGATGGCCGCACAAATCAATCCTGCTGATGGACCCAAAAGGATACTTGCGATGAATATGATTATTGGGGCGAAAGTTATGGTTGAAAGCGGTGGGGGCATTGGTATAGCAATCATTGTGGCAACGGCAACTAATGCTGCCATAATTGATGTCAGGGCCAGTATTCTGGATTGAGAAGCAACCTTAGATATTTTTTCGTTCGTGTTCTTTCCCTCCGCCAGTATTACCTGGGTCAGGTTCAAAGGGTCGACAGTGTTCAACCGTCCTCTCAGCCGGGTCACGATCCCAGCTCCCCTAAACCTCTGAAGGATAATTGTTATTTATCTGTAAATAAAGCTTCTGGATGACACTCTATATCATTGGTTGTTGTCTTTTGCATTGAGTAGTTCCTTCCGCATCATATCTTTCAACGCTAGGCTTAAACTTTTGACCTGTTCCTCTTCACAGGACGCGGGACCTACATAGGTTGTGTACTGGCGAGTTAAAGCCTCTCTTGTCAAGACCTCTTCAGGGTTCAAACCCCAAGCGCGAACCATTTCCTTCAAGACTTCCATTTTGCTGGCTTGTGTTTTAGGTCTTATGCTCAAACCTGATGCAGCGTAGACGTTGCGTAAAAATTCAATGCCCTTCATTTCAATGTCGTGGTAGGTGCTGATCGTGTGTCCCATCATGTACTCAATGTAGTCTCGATCGACGCCTAAACTTGCTAGTTGTGTCCGGAAGAACTTCCTTATGCTGTGAACTCTGATGTTGAAGCGTCTATGAGTTTTCTCAGTCAAGAGACCTGCTCTGTAGTACAGGCCGTGAACGCATTTGTAGATGTGCCTTGGAACTATCGGCTTAACTGTCTTTCTGTGCTTGTTGCGTATGAGAGGGCTTTCGTCAGTGATGATTTCAGGCGGGATTTTTCCGTCGGGGCTTCCGCGTCTTCTCAGATCCAAATATGCCTTCAAGTAGTCGACGGCTTCTCGCCCTATGAAAGTGTCATAGTCATGGTATTTGCCTTTCGTGATTTCAGCTTCAACATGGATATGGATAGGAAGAGTACCCTTCTCTAAGTCGGCTTTGACATGTCTGTATTTGAGGGCTGCAAGTGTGCCTTCTCTGAAGCCGCCCAGCGCGAGCATACTGACAACGACTTTCTCACGTAGGTCCGCGATGTCTAGTACACGTTGCAGTTCTTCGGGTTTAGGCGCTGAATCTCTTGAAACTGTTCTCCCTTGAAGATTCCTGGCGAACGGCAAGTCAACATTGTTTATTTTGTAGAAACTCTTGATTTGAGCGATCCATTCCGCGACGCTGTGAGGAGCGTAGTCTCCTGCCCTTAGTTCTTTGTAGTACCTATCTAGGCGTTCTGCGGCTTTCGGCAGGGCTTTAAGGTTCATTAAGCCTTCTGAATCCTTACATTCAGCTATAAGATCATCTGGTTCTGCGTTGGCCCAAGTGCAATATCTGGAAATGGTGTAGATGTAATGGCATGGGCTGTTTAGGCTTCCACTTCTCTCGTACTTGAAGTATTCCGCGAGTCTCTGAAGTGACTGGTTGTTCAGGGCGAAGGGGATAAGCCTGGGCGCTCGTGAAGAAAGACTTTCTATTAGGTACTTTTGAATGTCTAGGGCTACTTTGTCGGTTGTTTTGGGGATTTCTATGGTGATAGGCTTTCTCAGGCGTTTAAGTTCGCTTTTCTCTATGGTGATGGTTTCTGTTTCGGCTGCCATTTTCTTTTCCTCCAATCTCGTATTCTTGTACGCAAGTATATACGTAAGGGCAAACAAATATATAAGTGTTTGTGCATCTGTATATCTGTAAGGAAGTGATTCAGTATGGGTAAGATGAGCTTGGTCATAGACGACGACTTACAAAGGCGCTTCCGAATAAAAGTAATAGAAAAATTCAAAAACAAGAAGGGCGCGCTCAGCGAAGCAGTATCTCTTGCTATGGAAAAGTGGCTGCAAGATTCCTGAACATAGGACAGCTTATGCAATCGTCTTCAACTCCAAGATGTCTGAACGTAACAGAACAAGGCCGGATGCTTTAGGATCTCCGCCCTTCAAAGTTTGGGGTTCACCGTCGCGGTCCCAAGCTACAATGATATAATCAGTTGATTGACTGACAAGCCAGCCGACACATTCTCTTATCTGGGGCTTCATAGTGATGGGGTCTCCTCTATGGTATAAAACATGGTCGCGGTATCGAACGAAGACAAGCTCAGGCATGCCTTAAGTCTCCTCATAGTCAGAACACGTTTTAGGGCAAGGATTCAACGGTGTTACACAGTTCGGGTCGCCTGGGAAGCTGCATTGTCCAGTATGCCATTTTTTGCAGTGGTTAGCAACCAAGTTTTCTTTAGCTACAGCGTCAGAAAGTGCCTCTGTATGTGGTTCACTACGTTCACTTCCTTCACTACGTTCACTAGAATCTACTCCGGTCGGCGTAGATTCCAAGGTTTTCTGTGGGCCTTTCGGCGTTTCCTTTTTCTTTTCAGGCAGTAGCTTAACGCCCATTCTTGTCGCCACGTCCTTCACGCTTTCAATGTTCAGCCTGTACTGGTAGCCAGTGCCCACTCTACGCTTATCCTTGAAACCTAGCCGTTTCAGTATGTTGCCAACCCAGCGTGTGGTTATCCACGGTGCCTGTTCATCAAACTGAGCAACAACCTTATCCCTTATGTTTTTCACTGAAACATAGTCGTCGCCTTGAACCGTGCTTAATAGAACCTGCAGTAGTATGGATTCGCCAGCTTCAGTTAAGTTTTCAACTGTTGACTGTTCAGCCGTGTCCTTGGCTAACTCCGTCATCAGTGAACATAGTGAACCTTGTGAATGTAGTGAACCAGTTACAGAGGTGCTTTTCGCTGAGTCATAAGCATCGAAGAACTTCGCTAGTGCAATAATAGACCGCCATAGCTCAAACTCTCTGCCGTCCAAGCCTTCTAGCTCATTGGGGTTCAACGTGTCATAACACGCCTTGACCTCTTTCCAGTGTTGCAGAAACAGTATGCACAGTTGACCGCGCAACGTTGCCCATTCTTCGCTTTCAATGTCAGGGTCAACCTTAGTAATAGCATCGTCAACGCTCCGCCTATGAATAGTCACCTTACACCTATTGCCCACAACGTCCTCAAGCCCTTCAATGTTCGCCAACCTTTTCGGCCCATAAACTTCAAAAGGCACCGTGTTCTGGGTTTCCGTGTCCTTGTCCTTTTCCACACGATAAACAGCCTGACCGCCACGCTTGTAACCACTCAGCAAAATACTCCTGAACTCTTGAACTCGCGTGTCCATCTTTCGCGTTGACAGTTTCTCAGTTTCATCTAACAGCAAGGTTGAACGTGCGTTCTGAATAAGCCTGAAAATTGAGCTTGTACTCATATTGTTGGAAAGAATAGCGTTGAACGCCAGGAGAGAACTTAGTGTTAGGGCTTTCGTTTTGCCTGTTGCCGTGGTGCCGCCATGATAAGCGTATGGATACGCTGAAAACAGAAAGTGAAAGTACGTGCCTATATCCCATAGTGTAAGATATACATAGTCGCGGTTGTCCGTGAACTCTAAGTATCTTTCCCATGCTTTAAGCACCGCATCGAAAACGCTGGCTGGGTCAACGTCGGCACCGTTCAAGTATGCTTCTACGCTGTCAAGGCTCCAGCGGTTCTTGAATCTTGTCGGTCTGTACTGCAACCGCCAGCCCATGTCGTTAAGCACCGCGTCGTTAGCTAAGATTTTTCGTCGGTCACTTGTGATGAGAAACAGCAAATCCTTTATCGTGGTTTTCTTTTCAGTGGAAACTTTGCACACGTACCACACGCCCACAAACGCTGTGCCGTTCACCGTGCCCAATGCTGGATGAACCAGTTTATAGTCTTGTTTCAATGGTGTAATTGTTAGGTCGTCAATGGTGATAGAATCGTCACTCATAGTTTGTTGACCGCCTTCTCAAACTCTTTTCCAGTTTGCGCGTGTAGTCTTGGAAAGTAGAGAGAACATGCGAAGCTTTCAGCGTCAACGTGTAGAGCGCGCTTAGTTTCCTCACCCTCACAATTAGCGTACTCCCAAGGGCAGAACGGACTGTGAAAGGCAGCACATGATCCGCAGCGGTTTCGGATTTTCGGTTTATCCTCTTTCGGACGCTGGCTTTCAAAATTCAGTTGGGCGGCAAGTTCCTTAACGTGTTGTGCATGCTTGTCCTTGTCGCTTGGAACATCAGAAACAATGCCCTGTCTGCCATGCTCAGTCATGGTTCAGCATCTCCGTCGGAGTCTCCGACGTCGGCGTTGTCATGTCCATTGTTCTGTGCTTTGTATTCAGCTATGATTTTTTTTGCTGCGTCCTCTATGGTTCTGTTCAGTATATCGGTAAATTCTCCGTTCTTTACGATTTCGTGGAATGTGTTGATTAGCTCGTCGTGTACTTCGTGGAGGTCTAAATGTTCCTTGAATGAATCTATGCCGGTTTGGTGTTTGACAGCTTCTAATATGCAGCCTTCAGGGTATCCGAGACTGTACTTGTTGCGGGGCCATTGTTCCTTATGTTCCTGCCAGTAGCGGTATAGGCTGTGCATCACAAGTTTTGCACTACATTCGTAGTCGGTGTTAAGGTCGGTTTTCTTGGATTCAAAAGGCTCTTGTATCTCGTCTTTTTCTAATTCCTTTTCTGCCAACAAATCTTCTAGCCTTGATATTTCTCCATCTATCTCTGAGGTTGCCTCATCTTCTTCAGCGTCAACAGTTTCATAGAGATCGTCGTATTCTTGTTTTGTCAAAAATTTGTCAGGCAAATCTGTGGGTAGAGTAGTGATTTCCTCTTTAGATGGGTATGAATCATCTATCTGATTCATAAAGTTGCGAATAGCCCATAATGATACTTCGTTCCATCCTTTAACTGTCAGCTCTTCTATTCTGTCGCTTTCCTCCAGATACTTCAGCAATTCCTGAGCAACGATTTCTCTTAGGTGTTGGTGTCCGTTTGGCTGTCCTGAAATGGCTTCAATTTCCAAACCGTATATGCCGTTTCCGATAGTGCCATTCTCAGCTATGCCGTACTCCTTTAGCCAGCGGTCACTGTCGAAGCTGATGCCGTTGACTGTTAACTTGCGTTTGCGTCCTTTTTCCACTGGATACTTTTGAACGTCTAAGATTGCAGATGTGGCATGGTTGGGGTTTATGCCTATTCTGTGGTATTCCTTGACATGTAGGCCCAGCTTTTCGCAAGTGCTGGTAAATTCGGTTTGTATCGCATGACCAAACGGATCGTAGTCGCCTAATCCAAAAACTACAACTTCGTTTATGCCCTTCTGCTTTAGCTCTCGAAGATGCCTTTCAATTCCAGCGGTGTGCGCCCATCCGCCGCCGCTGATTATGTTGACGTTGAAGAATTTGCTTAACGGTTCCAAATGGACATATGCAGCGTCCTTTTCCACGAACAATAGAAGATCCCCGCCTAACCGTAAAAGCTGGTAGTCTTCAGTAGTTGCTTCAAAGACTTTATCTCCGTAACTAGGGTTAAAGGTAGGGGCACGAATTTTGCTGTCATCAATTCTTTCCAGAAACAATCCAGCTTCCACATTTCTAAAAACAGAATAGGGACCGAATCCTTCTTTTCCTTCCGCTTCTTTCAATATTTCTTCAGTTTGTAAGGTTGATGCACTTTCCGTATCGTTAACTCTAGCATAGAATATTTTAGAATTAGAGATTATCCGCACGATTTGACCGAAGCAAACACTTATCCTTTTTTGAAGACCAAAAGTTACTTTGTCTGCCTTTGATTTCCAAACGAAGCCTATTTCAGACAAGAACATAGCCCTCCTCAAATAATTGTTTCCCATGAAGCCTCTCTGTAAAACTTGCCACAGTTTCTTCACTACGAAGTATATCCAAAATGCCAGCGTTACCGAGTTTGTCTTCTACTTTTGCATAATATTCTAGACGTTTTGCATATGATTTTATTTGAGTGAAGTTATGGGCTTGACGAAGTATCGCCGGATAGCCTTCACATGTAGGGTCATCAGCCATAGAGGTTAACGGAGAAAGAATACCTGCGACATCTTCTTTCTTCATATATTGCATTATATCAGAACGAAAGGCGACAGTAGAATCATACCCAAATTTTGTGATATATGTATCTCCATATCGATGTTCATCAGTGTTCGCCTTCAATTCTGGATGCCCAAAAGTCCAAAGATGTGAAGCTATACTTCGTAAAAGATAGGCGATGAAGTCCCGACCTTTAACATCATGTAAGCTCTTGGAGTTTTTGGAAATAGCGATAAGTTTGATTCCTTTCTTTTCACATTCATTGTACAAAGCCACCCGAAACTCACGGTGACCTCCAAAAAGACTAACTCCATCAAGAAACAGATAATCATTTGAAGTTAAGCCGAATTTACGAAGTATATCAAGACCTATTTGGCTTTCCTGTTCAGCTCTTTCATCTTGCAATATACCCATTCTTTGTTCAGAGTCACCAACCAATGTTTTTATACTATCAGAAAAATCCCACTTAACAACCTTCGTTTCTGGGGGTTTGAGCACAGCATATGCTACACGTAGAAGGTAAACACCCCAGTTATTAGCATATTTAAGAGGAATCGTGGAACAATCAACAGCAAGAAAGCGATTGTGAACCGCAGTATAGGAAACCTTCTGCAATGGAATATACTTCGTAAGATCAACATCAACCGCGGTTAAACATTCATCCCCTACAGTTAATCGGTCTAAGGGTCTACCTACATCAACATACTTCGTTAGTTTTTTCACCATATTGTCGAGGTCATTCTCTAGTTTGCTCAACTGCTTGACCTCGCTTACTTAGAAAGTGAAGTGATATTTCAGCGATTGTTTTACCTAGGGATACTGTTTCTTTGCGTTCCTTTTCTAGTTCTGCTTTTGCACTTATTAGCAGTTCATATTGACCTTGAGTGATACTAATTGTTCTTCTTTTGAGAAGCCTCTTCAGCGTTACTACGTCCTTCTGGTATGCTTCGTAGATTTGTGGCAGGAAGGCTTTCGGAACCCTGCAGTCAACAAGTCGGAATGACTGGAGCTTTTGGAACACTTCCAAGGTGTATAGGTCAAACTTCTCAGAATAATTTTCTTCCATTGTTACGCCGTAACCATGTTGCTGTTCAGGTTGGTGGAGTGCTACTCTTGCATCAGCAAACGTTATCTTGCCCTGCTCAAGTTGCTGTTTCCGTTCTTCCGGCAAACGCATAAGGGCAAGTCTCTGAGTTACAAACGTCCTGCTTTTCTTGATTGAATTGGCTATCTGCTCATGGGTTTCTCCAGCGTCCACACGTCGCTGAAACTCCTTAGCCAACTCCATGTCGCTGAGATCCGCACGTACCAAGTTTTCCACGATACGAGCATCCTTAACCTGAGCATCGGTTTTGTCAGAAACCAAACACTTGATAGTCGGCAGGACAGCAATTTGATGTGCGCGGAACCTTCGTTCTCCGTGGACAATCAGATAGGTGCCGTCACCGTTCTGTTTGACCATGATCGGCTGCAAAAGGCCGTGTTCTTTTATGCTGTCAGCTAATTCTCTGAGGTCTTGTTCACTGAAGAATTTGCGTGGTTGCGTCGGATCAGTCTTGATTTTGTCTAGCGGTATCTCAAAAACACGTTGCTCAGAATCATTCATCAGCAACGCCTCCATAGCGTTCTAGCCATAGGCACTCTTCGGTTAGCTCAATCCATGCGTCAGTCATTGTTTTCCTACCGCTTCTGTCGAAACTGACTTTTCTTGCGTCCCAACGTCTTCTGATCGTCAAACAGCCACACAAACCATAAGACGCCCGCGCTGTCCTTCGTTGAAATCTTGCCGCCGGCGTGTTCCATCACGAATTTACGCAAGGTCACAAAATCCGCGTTCGATTCGTCACTGCAAACTTGGAATAATCCGCGTTCGTTCTGTCGGTCTTGCCAAGGTATAGCGTCAATTCGATAGGGTAGCTTCGTCAGGTTCTTCGCTGAACCTATCGTTTCGCCCTTCAGCCATGTATCGATAAGGGTTTCCATGCTGCCCTTAGCTAGTTCAACTTCTCTTTCATCTTGCAGCTCAGCTTCAAGTTCAAAATATTCTCTGTGCCACTTTCCAGCTTTTTCATCTCCGGTTGTACATCCTTTTCCAACAGTCAGCCGTGTGATTTTGAAAGTCATGTTATCAGTGACCTCCCGTGTTCTTCTTGCACAGTTTTTCAAAATTGCATACGTCACATGGTCCGTTTGGGAATGTTGGATGTCCATAGAAGGTTATGCAGCCAGGCAGCGGTTTCGAGGAGTCCGGCAAAACTTTATTATGGTAAACCCCTCTATCATCTATGCGCAGCGTGTGTTTCATTTTGAGGCGACCCCTCGCCTCACATTTTTCTTTTTTCAACTTGGGGCTGTGGTCTCCTGTTCAAGTTTCAAAATGAGGTCAAACTCTTTCCGCAGAAACTCGGGGTCAAGTTTGAAATTCTTAGCCTTTACAATTACGATTGAATTGTAGAGAACGGTGACAGCGTCGCCAGTGTCGAGGTGGAACATTCGCAACCAGTCTGGAGGAAGTGCGGCTGTCCTGCTGTCTCCGTTTTTCAGGATTTTTCTTTCTATCTTTGCGGGCAAATGCTATTCCTCAATGAAGATATTTATTTCGATAAGTATTTATTATGCTTTTTCTGACTATTACTATCGAAGGCGAAAGATAGTATGATTAGCAAGAAAACCGACAATAAAGCAACGCAGAAACAGCGAACTTCAACATTCTTCGCAATTCTCCTGAATCTAGCTCGCTTTGGAGATAAGAGCAAATGGCAGCTTACCAGCGAATTGAAGAAATCCTATGGCAACATACATCAGAGCGTCGAAAACATGAAAGAACAAGGTATGATTCTTGTTAAGAGAAAAGAGAAATCAAAGAAGAACCCAGCCATAGATGTTGAGTATTACGATTTATGTATTGGTGGGCTTTTCCAAGTTATTTCTACACCACAAGCCTTGCCATTCATTGAAGAGATAGTCAAAACTCAGAGGGACAAACAGCTAGTGTTCAAGAAATGGGAGTACTTCAAACAGAAAGGCCTCGATAAGAACCTGAAAAATGCGTTTCGCATTATTGGTGGAGGAATGGATCTTCTTGTTAGGGAGGCTAAGCTTAATCCGTCACCTTCGTTAAACATTGAAACTGCATGGAGTGATGAACAAGTTCAAGGTATGTTTGACTCTGGCACTTTTGGCTTTTACCTTTGGGAACGCCCAAGAGCTGCTATGCGTCAAGTGCCAAAATTGTTTTCCAACTTCATACCAATTTGGAGGGCCTGCAAAAGTGACCCAGAACTCAATAAGTGGTTCAACGAGCAGCTTAACCGCATAAGAAACGATTACAAAAAGACCCTCGTACAAATTGACGAGATGGAAAAACAGTGGCAACACGATTCATGGAACAAAGAGGTTCTAGCCCCTAAGGTGAACACAAACTAAGCGCGCGGTGTTCGCGCGACGAACAGGTTTATTAAAAGAATTAATAATTACAATTAATAATTCTAGCCACAGTAAAACTTTTAAGGTTAAACAGCGCATATGAGAGTCACGGTGAAAAAATGGTCGAAAAGAAAGGAGAAGAGAAAAAATGAAGGTAAGCACAACATTAAACAATGAAATGGCGAAGCGCTTTCAAGCAGTCAAAGAACACATTGGAGCGAAAGCTAACAACAACGTTCTAAAACTTCTCATCAGCAAGGAATATGACCGGATTCAAGAGACTAAAACGCGCAGGGTGTTTCTGCCAAATGAGACTTATGACGTGCTTGAGAAGATAGCTGAGAGTCGGAACCAAACCGTGGACGAATACGTGCAAGAAATCACCGACAACTTACTGAAAAAGGAAAAGGAGAAATATCATTGAGCACCAAAACTAAAGATTCAAAACAGATAGACACTATTGAAAGAACGATAACAATCAAGCTGCCTAAGAAATTTGACGAGGTTCTTCAAAGTCTAGCCAAGGCTCTTAACCGACATGTTGAAAGCTTGCTGCTAGAAGAACTGTACGCGACTTGTGAAAGCTTTTTCCAAGGCGGGTTTGCTGATGGTTGGATAAAGGAAATAACGCAAACTAAACTGGCCAAAGAAATGGAGAACGAAGTGTCAAAGATTGCAGAGATTGTGTTGAAAGAGTGAGAACATGAAAAGAATCCCTACAAGCGAAAAGGCACTAATTGACAGTGAGTTACTTTGGCTTGGTGAAAGGCTACTGAAACAAGGGTTAAGTGTTCCTCAGTGTACTCGCTATTTGTATGAACGTATAGGCGTTTTAGTGTGGTAAGCTGTTACGATCTTCCCTCTTTTTTTTGTTTCATCATTCATTCATGCGTCCTTCTTTTTTGCTAGGCTTTCACCCATTCTTGCGGTGCTGACAAGGCCAACATAATAGTTCAATGCGCTGACAGATAGTCCCGTCCAGCTATGAATCTCAGGAATAGTAAAACCCTTCAAAAGAAACGTGGTTATTCTAGTCAGCCTAAACAAGTGTGGGTACTTGAACGCCCTTCTCACAACGTTGTACGCTGTCTTAGGACAAAAGTCAAACACTGGTTTACCAGCTTCAGTTTGTTCTATCTGCTTCTTCAACAAGTCCATATACGGCGCGTTCAAACTTAGAGGTATAGCTTCAACCGTGGTGCTGTGCTTCAGTCTTTTACCCACGTCAAAATAGATAGAGTCTTCAGTTATCGTGAACGCTTCCTTTTTCAGTCTCTCACCGCAACCTTCAGTCTTACGAACTGCACTATAAAATAGAAGAACACAATACGCGCGGTGTTCCGATTTAACAAAGTGTCCGTGCGTCATGCCGTCATTGAATTGCTCGTCACTCATAGGCTTCAGGATCTTATGGCCTTCTAGTCGGTAACGGGTTTGTCCTTTCCAATACTTACCAGTCTGCAAACTCTAGCTCCTGTAACGCCAATTACCTTTTATTGTAGTAAAAGGCAAAATACCATGATAATCAAGGACACCGGCGGAAACAGGGACAGAATCAAGCAGAATAGCATTAAAGTTAGTTAATATGATATGTAAAGTCATGCGGTAACGGTACGCTCCTTAGCAAATCTCTTCTGACTCAGCAACCTTCCAGCTTCACTAGCTTGGGCGTCACTGGGTTCTAGCATCTTCTTCCTTCTCTCTTCACGTTTAGCCAGCTTCAGCTTACGCTCTTCCTCTTCAATCTCTAAGTCTATTCTGAAGTCAGCGGTTGCTTTATCCGCAAGGGCCAAGCGGTTCTCCCAGTAGGTGACAAACTCTTCTCTAGGTACTCCAGTCAAGCAAGCGCGTTCTTTGAAGAAAGCCTCGCCCTCGTAGACTTTTCCTCCGCACACGTACTTGCCAGTCTTCAGCTCCGCGCATAGGTCGAACGATTCAGGCAGCAACGGAAAAGGAATCATCTCGACTCTGATGAGCCGAGCGATCATGCGTTTAGGATTCTTCAGGTCACGCAGCCACATCCAACGTTGATAGTCGTAGTGGCTTAGGACTTCGCCTCTTCTGTCAAAACAAATCATGTCTCCAGTGATGTCCTCCAGAATGAAGTCGGCAACTTTATTTTTGCGTGTAACTGTGAAGTCGAGGCAGTTGATTTTTGTCCGTAGCGTTTCCCAGCTTGCCTTCAAGTGGCTGTAAAGTTTTCTGTCTGTGAAGTACATGGATGAGGGGAAATGTGCGCCTATGTCGTCAATGCCTAAATACGGTATTCTTTCGTGTGTGTCAAGAATGTCTAGCAACTGCGCTTTCTCAGTCACCGTGTAATGTCGGACTGTAGGCCGAATCTTGATAAATGCTGAAGGCACGTTGAAGCATCAAATTGCTTTTGGCACTGGATTTAATGCCGCAGATAGCGGTTGATTCCCAGCCGTAGTTGTCTTTTGAATAGCGCAAGTAATCTACGCCGGACCATCCAAGGTTTATGACTCCGTACTTTATGGCTTGAGCGAACAGTTTATTGACTTTCGGCGTTCCCATTTGCTGTGCAATCTGTTCCGGCGTTAACTGTGTTTGCGGTTCAACTATGCTCATGGCTACAGCCTCGGGCTTAACGTGGCTGGCGTCTTCTCTGAACTGGGGCGTTCCTTCTGCTGTGGTAGGCTACTAGATGGCACTATTCCGATGTTCACGTCTTGCAAGTATGAGGCGTTCAAGTAATCCATTGTTTTGTCGAAAACATTTTCTAATCCGAGTCGGCTTACAGGTGGAAACTGGCTGGGACTCCAGCGATTAGGGCTAGGGTTATCATGCCAGGCTTTCAGAAGCGTCATTAGATCCTTCAGTTTCTCTTTACTCTGCTTATCCAAAAGGCTGATTAATCTTGTGCAAGCTACAACTCCCGCCATAACTGCTTTTGGATCAACGTTGAAAACTAGGAAGGCTGCCGTGTTGATTGCTGGTAGTAAGATTCCGTTGATGTAGGCTTGTCGCGGTTCAACGTTAATCGGTATATCCTTAGTTATTGCGCTTGACATTATTCGTGCTCTCCCTTCGTTTTTTTGACCTTTTTCAAAAGTTCATCGCCCTTTTCAGACATAGCCATCCTTTCAAGCATCTTACGTATCATGTCCATTTGCATGGCTATCGCGGTACACGCGTTTTTGTAGTGTATGTGTTTGTGGCCTTTCGGCTGTGGCAACACTTTCCACAACTCTCTAATGACAGCGATAAGTTTCTCTCTTGTTTCTGGAGTAAACTTCAGTGACATTAGACGCTCAGGGTGAAACTCCGTAGAATCTGGCTGTATGTCACAGAAAACCATTATGTCCTCAATTTGCGAGCGAACCATCAGCAACGCAGTTAGAAACTGGGCTATGTCAGATTGTTTCCTATCGTCTTCTGCTTCATCTTTCGTTTCAGTCATTTCTTCACTTCCTTATCCTTTTTCGCCAACAGTGTAATCTCCCCTGGAATGAGGTATTGATCTGGCGTTTCAAAAACTGGGATATTGCCCTTAACGGCAAAAGCCAAGAGGTCTTGAGCGTCCATAGTCACGCTGACTCTATTCGCGTCGGGATTCAGGAGAACCTCTTTCGCCTTCAAAAGTCTAGGTTTGCCGCTTGGCTTGCAAAACCTGAAGGCTAGACCTTCTTTCAGCAAGAAAACTGAGTTTTCAGTTTCAATCAACCATTCTTTAGGACCGCAGAGTTCAAGCAGACTTTTGAGTGAAGTGAAGTTAACGATGGAAACAGAGTATGCTAGTTCAATGTCTTCAACTTCTCGAAGCCTTTTTTTCACTTTATCTTTCTCCTTTTCGTTCTGTCTTTTCCGTAAAAAGTCTCGACTAAATTTTCCACCCAGTTGAAAGACTCACGTTTCCTTTTCATTTCTAAAACTCCTTGAAGGCTGTTTTGCACCGTAAATTTCAGTGAAGCCACATTGTCTGCAACTGAACACATGAATGTGGATTTTCCTTATGTCGTGAGATATTAGAAAGATTTCTGTCAACCTTACTCCGAGATGGTCATAGCTTCCTAATGCGCGGTAGCGATCCATGACTCCCCGACATTTTGGACACAGCAACTTTATGACGTTTTCAGTCATACTTCCTCAACCTCTTCTAGGAGCCGGTTCGCTTCGCGGAGAAGTAAACGCGCACTTTGCACCCTGTTCGCGTCGATAAGCAAAATTGAACTTTCCAAATGTTGTTTGACGGCACCGATCTCTATCGGTCTTTTGCCAGTTGATGAAATTCCAATGTTTGATTTAGTCGTCTCTTGCTGTGCGACTGTGTTCGGTTCTGCTTTCTCATGGGTTTGCCTGCGGGGTTTCAGTCTGCTTTCCACGGACCAAAGTGACCGTCCCAGCTTCCGAGCGATTTCTTTGTTTGATTTGCCGTCACTGTGGAGTTTCTGCAAATTTTGCAGTTCCTCTTCAGTCCATGCCCTACGCTTGCGTTTAGGCTTAGGCTTTGGTGAAATATCTTCTAGGATCGTGTGGTTCTCAGCGGTGTCACTTGGTGGATCATTCGGTCGATCTGCTAATGTCTCAGTTCTCAGACATTCGCTTAGTTTAGAATCTGAGTCTTGACCGGTAATTTTGACCTGTTTGTCTTCATTTTTTCCATTGTTGTCGGCATTATCGCCTTTGATATTTTTTTCGACAATTTCACTAGGCCTCTGACCTGTCTTTCGCAAAAAGAAACAACTTCGTCCATTATGGCTGTTCATCAGAACTTTTACGCCTTCATTTTTGAGCGTTTGTTCCCATTTTTTCTTGAAGTCTCGGCTAGGAATTACTAGAACGCCGTCGCCGTATGGTTCCACGTTCTGAAGGCGATAGACTTTCTGAAGTTCTTCAAAAAGTCCTATGTTTTGCTCACTCATTCAATCAGATCCATAACCGTGAAAAGAAAAAAGGGAAATTGTGCTATAAAGTATCGTCCAGAAGGCTTTTTTATCTGTATATTTACTTTTCCTAGACATAGTTCAAAAGCCGTCGCAGGATGTTGTCAGGAAATATGAGAGAGTTATCGAAAGAATTTGACATTTTGGCGATAGAGAGGAAGTGCCAGAGCAAATGGGAAGAGATGGGCACTTACCACTTTGACCGGAAAGATAGAGAGAGTCCCACTTTCACTATTGACACGCCTCCACCTTATCCGTCAGGCGATTTTCACATGGGCAACCTGTTGAACTGGACTTATTTTGACATTTTAGCGCGATTTAAGAGGATGAATGGTTTCAACGTTCACTTTCCTCAAGGCTGGGACTGTCATGGCTTAGGTATTGAGGTTCAAGTCGAGAAAGAGAACAGAATCAATAAACGAGAGATGCCGCCTGACAAGTTTCGGCAGCTATGTGAAAAGCTTGTTGAAAAGTATATTGCAATAATGAAGGAGGGCATCGAAAGGCTTGGATGCAGCAATGACTGGACCACGGAATACCGCACTATGGACCCAGATTATTGGAGAAGAACGCAGCTTAGCTTCATATTATTGCACAAGAAGGGTTTCATCTATCAAGGCACTCACCCTGTCAATTGGTGTCCGCGATGCGAGACTGCCATCGCAGATGCTGAGGTAGACTATGAACAACATGATGGCACATTGCACTTTCTCAGGTTTCCAGTTGAAAACAGCGATGAGTGCATACCCATAGCGACGACACGTCCTGAGTTGATACCGGCATGCGTTGCAGTTGCAGCACATCCTGAAGATAACCGCTTCATCAAATATAAGGACAAAAGATTGAAGGTTCCTGAGACAAGCCGCACTGTATCTCTGATTTTTGACGAGACGGTCGATCCATCGTTCGGCACAGGTGCCGTGATGATATGCACTTACGGAGACAAGGCGGACGTGAAGACAGTCATCCGCCATAAGCTTCCAGTCATAATCATCCTCACGGAAAGCGGCAGGATAAACCAGAATGGCGGAAAATACGCCGGTCTAGCGTCGCTTGAAGCGAGGAAAGCGATAGTTGCGGATCTGGCTAAAGAAGAATTGTTGGAGAAGACTGAGAAGATCAAGCAGGAAATAGGCTTGTGTGATAGATGTGACACGCCTGTGGAGATCCTTGAGCTTCGACAATGGTTCATGAAAACGCGCGAACTAACGGACAGAGTGGTAGAATCAGCGAACAAAGTCTTGTGGCATCCTGACTACATGAAAGTCCGCTTGATCGACTGGGCTCGTTCGTTAGACTGGGACTGGGTGATCAGTCGGCAAAGAGTTTTCGGCACCCCCATACCGATCTGGTACTGCAAGAAATGCAATCACACAATCTTGGCTCAAGAAAACTGGGTTCCCATAGATCCCAAAACGGAAAAGCCAAGAATAAGCCAATGCCCAAAATGCGGCTCCTCAGAATTTGTTCCAGAACTAGATGTTTTCGACACGTGGATGGACTCATCAATATCATGCGCTGTTCATGCTGGGTGGCCGGATAGCAAAGATTGGAAAAGGCTTTTTCCAGCGGACGTTCACCCTTCCGGCATAGACATCATACGAACTTGGGCATATTATCTTATGGTTAGGCACTTGGCGCTGTTCAACGAGGCTCCGTATAAGAGTTGCTTGATTAACGGGATGGTCTTGGGTGCGGATGGCAGAAAGATGAGCAAGTCATTGAAGAACTACGTTGCCACTCCCGAAGTCTTAGACAAGTATGGAGCTGATGCTGCGAGGCAGTGGGCCGCTGGCGGGGGCACTACAGGTTCAGACGTACCGTTCCGATGGCCAGATGTTGAGTACGGCTGGCGTTTCCTGATTAAGCTATGGAACGCTTCAAGGTTTGTGAGCCACCTGCTCACAGACTTCAACGTTGATGATAACTCTGAGCCCATTTTCCAACCTTTGGACAGGTGGATTCTGAGCAAGTGTGAAAGTTTAACAGGAAAAGTTACCGATGAGCTTGAAAACTGTCAGTTCAACCTAGCTATGGAGGAGTTGCGCAATTTCACTTGGCGCACCTTCTGTGATTGTTACTTGGAGGCTGTGAAAGACAGGTTGTACAATCCAGAGGTCTACGGACAGGAAAAGAGAAAAGCTGCCCAGTGCACACTTTACTTGGTTTTGGAAAGAATTCTAAAACTCCTTGCGCCCATAATACCGCACGTTACAGAAGAGATTTTCCAAACAATGTACGCCGACCAGAAGAATCCCAAAAGCATACACGTGTCACCTTGGCCAACAACTGATCAGAAACGCATAGATGAAGAGGCTGAGAAGCAGGGAGACCTTCTGATGGCAATCATAACTGAAGTTCGCAGAGAAAAGGCGGAAAAGCACTTGCCGCTAAACACGCAAATCAAGACTTTGACGGTCTACGCAGGCGAAAAAGGCAATGCGGAAATGATCCAGAAAGGTCAAGAAGATATTACTGGAACCTGCAAAGTCACGGCCATCACTGTTCTGCCCAAGAAAGGGGAGGGACGAGAAATCGGCCATTATGACGTGCATTTTACAACCGAGTATTGAGTCTGTGCTCTTGGAAGCGGTGAAGAGTGAAGAAAGTTGGGATAATAGGCTGTGGAGCCATTGGGACCCTGCTGGCTGAAGCAGTTGAAACGGGGATCGTAAAATGCGACGCGTTGATTCTCTACGACTATAACGGGGAGAAGGCAGAGAAGCTTCAGAAGTCGTTGACCGTCCCAACAAGAATCGTCAGAAACGTCGATGAAATGATTAAGCTTAAACCCCATGTCATCGTCGAAGCAGCCTCACAACAGGCCGCCAGAGAATATGCCAACAGAATCTCGGCGGAGAATATTGATTTGATAGTTATGAGCGTGGGTGCGTTGCTGGATCTAAATGTGAAGGACGGTAGAATTCATGTGCCTTCGGGAGCTATCGGAGGGCTGGACGCCATAGGTAGCGCAGCGCTGGCAGGGATCGATGAAATCGTCTTAATCTCGAGGAAAAATCCCAAGGCATTGGACGTAGACGGCACCCACAAAAAGTTGGTGTATGAAGGCAATGCGCAAGAAGCTGTTAGGCTTTTTCCAAGAGAAATGAACGTCGCAGCAACCTTGGCTTTGACCGTCAGTCCTCAAGAGGTCAAGGTGAGGGTTATTTCAGATCCGAAAGCGGATAGAAATGTACATGAAATCAAAGTCAAATGGAAACATGGCGACATGTTTCTGAAGTTTGAGAATGATCCTCATCCGGAAAACCCTGGAACAAGCGCGCTCGCAGCATGGTCTGCAATAAAGTTGCTGAAGGAACTCCTTGAAAAAGAAGTATAGCCATCAAGTTACGGTCTCAAGCCTGTTCCTACGTCTATCCAGGCTTTTTCGCCAATCTTCTTGTAGCCAATCTTTTCGTATGCCTTGATGGCCGGATAATTGTCAGATCGCACGAACAGTGCCGCTGCTTCAGCGTTTTTCAAAGCTTCTTCCGTGACGGCGGACACGGCAAGTGTTGCATATCCTTTGTTTCTGTGTTTAGGATGCGTGTACACTCCGCCTATCATCCAGACCTGGTGGTAGTTGAAGAAAGGAGCCAGCATAGGCGAGCAGCTTGCCTCCTATTAAGACGCCGAAAATAGGCATTTTACTTATCCATTCAAAATATCTCTTTCTGGCTCCTGTCGGACGGTCTTTGCGAGTTGAGAGAAGCTCCGCAAGTTTTTCAGCATCGCTCTCGTTGTGCAGTCGTCTCACAAATTCGGATTTGTGAAAGCTTGCTTCACCCTTTCTAATCAGCATCCAGTTTTCAATATAGTGTTTTTCGCTTGGAAACCTGCGTTGCACAGCCGATACCAGATTTGGCGAAGTGTGGGTGATGAAATTGTTCTTAGGCGCGTACTCGATCAGTTTTTCAGCTACGCCGCTTTCGCACTCCAGAATCACACTCAGAACATCTGCGCCCGTGTAGATCAGAATGTATCCTTTAAGGTCGCCGTTCTCAAAAGCTGCATAGGTCGTTGTGCGATCTGGCTCATGTTGAATGTCATAGACAGCGAAAACATGTCTTATGACGTCTGATTTCAATGAATCAATGGTGTGTTGCTTGTTGTTTTCATTGATCTTTTCGACTTTCAACACGGAATCGTCAGCTCAGTTTTGGTGTCTTATGGCCGAACGAACGATTGACTGGACCTCACTCAATGATTGAACCGAATAGTCGGCGGGAATGTCTGATTCATCCTTCGGGTTTCGTTTGACAATGATGAACTCTCCATTGGCGTTCTTAGCGGCTAGCATGTCAAGAGGCAAGTCGCCGATCATGAGGAAGCTGTTTGCCTCGAGCTTCTTGATGGCTAATAAAACGCCTTCTGGATCTGGTTTTAGCTTCTTTACATCACTTCTGGTGACGATCACGTCAAAGTACTTTTGGAGAGCATGAAGCTGGAAAACGATGTCAACTGCCTCTCTTGACGTGTTGGTGATCAGTCCCATTTTTACTCCAAGCTTTTTCAATTCGTCTAGGATTGCAATGGTTTCTGGGAAAAGCTTTGATCTTCTCGCTGCGTCCAGTTCGTATTGCTTGAGGAAGTTTTCCATGTCTTGATGATACCTATGCTTGCTTGTCTTGCTGAAATTTCTCTCAACGTATTCCAGAGCCCTGTTCCGCATCAGAGTGGACCGTTCTATTCCGTCAAATACGGTAGGCGGGATTCCGAGCTCTATCAGTTTCATCTTAGTCTGACGCCTGAATTCCAAAACGTGTTGTAGGTCTTCCCAGGGCGTCTGAACCAATGTGCCCTCCAGATCGAACAAGACGGCGGGTTCCATGAGGTTATCCTTCGACTCTCTTGATTTCTTCCATCAGCTTGTCGATTTCTCTTTCTGTGTTGTAGAAGTGCGGGGCGACTCTTATCCCGTGAGATCTGGCGGAAACGACTATTCCTTTCTTGCTGAGTTTTTCAAGTGTCTTTTCCGGTTGGTCTATTTTGAAGTTGACAATCCCGGAGCGGCAGGGTTTTTCTTCTGGTGTCTGGAGTTTCAGTCCCATGTCTTTAACGGCGTCAATCAGACGGTCTGTTAGCTTCATTATTCTCTTCTTGATGTTTTCAGTTCCGAAATGCAGTAGCATTTTCATCGCTTCCGCTGCGCCTACAAAGCTCATTACGCTTGGTGATCCGACTTCGAAGCGGCTTGCGGTTTTTGACAGGTTCAGGTTCCAGATGTCATAAAAATCTGTAGTGTTAAAAACTTCCTGCTTTACGCTTGCCCACCCGACGAACGGGGGCTCAAACTTCTCGATAAGGTCGTCCTTAACGTATAGATAAGCCGCACCGGGCGGACTTAGCAGCCACTTGTAGCCCGCTGCCATCAAAAAGTCAACGTCATCTCTTCTCGCATCGATTGGCATCGTTCCAACTGACTGTATTGCGTCAACGATTAGATAAGCGCCGTGTTCATGAACTATTTCGCTCAGAACTCGCAGGTTGTGACGGAAGCCGTTAACGTATTCAACGTGGCTTATTGCCACCGCAACTGTTTTGTCGTCGACGGCTTTCTCCATGTCGTCTAAGAACACTTTTCCGTTGATGTTCTTCACGTAATGAACTTTCACGCCGAGGCGTCTCCGCAGCCAGGGATAGACGACGGAAGGATACTCAAGATCCGTTGTGACGATTTTTGAGCCTGCAGGATAATGCAGTACGTTGGCGGCTATGTTCAGACCCATGGACGTGTTTTCCACTAGGGCTATTTCGCCTGGTTTTGCTCCGATCAGTCTTGCGAATTCGGTTTTTCCGTTGTCATCAGGCTTGAAAGAACTTGTTCCGAACTTCGAAAAATCATCGGTGTATTTGCGGATCGCGTCTGCAACAGGCTTTGGAAGTGGAGACTGTGCAGCGTGATTCAAGAATGCCTTGTGCCTCGTAACTGGAAACTGTGCACGAATTTTTTGCATGTTTTCCATGCGGAATTCCATCCAAGGTTTTGTCAGCAACCGTAAACTAACAGAATCTCCCTATTAAGGCTCAAGGTTCATTGAACGCCGGAAATTGTGAAGCCTCCGAAGCACGCCCAGTGTTTTCTAAGCAGTCTCTTCAGTTCGTCAACCGTGTTCTCTACGGTTTTGCGGCAGTGAGAAGGTTCTTTGGGAGGTTCTGCGGGTTCTTTAACGTTGATTTCCTTCAGACCGATGATGCCTGCTGCAAGCGCATACCAGCACAATGGCAGTATTTCTGGGTTGTATCCACTTCCGGGGATGGTGATGACTTTTCCGCCGCACACCTTATCGGCGGTTTCTCTGATTGCACGGGCCAGTTCGAAGAAGCCTTTGATGGTCAGTCCGAGATTTCCCAGCGTGTCTGCAAAGTGCGGATCGCTTCCACCGTTCGTAATGATTATTTGGGGCTTGAACTCTTCGGCCAAGGGGACAAAAATCTCGTTTAAAGCGTAAAGATATGTGTCATCGCTCGTTCCTGGTGGCAACGGCACGTTGACGTTGTAGCCCAGGCCTTTTCCTTCTCCTATTTGCCATGTGAATCCTGTTCCAGGATAGATTGTGCGTGGGTCTTGATGCAGGGAGATGTAGAGCACTGTGGGATCTTGGTAGAAGATGTCGCTTGTGCCGTTTCCGAAGTGTACGTCGTGATCGAGAATCAGAAATCTTTCAAAGCCACATTTGGCTCTCAAATACTCGGTCAAAACGGCGATGTCGTTGAAGAGGCAGAATCCTCCGCCGTAGTTTCTTCCGGCATGGTGGTGCCCGCCGCCGATGGACACTGCTCGCTTTGCTCTGTTCTCGAAAATGGCTTTGCCGCATTCGATCGCACTGCCAGAGATCAGCAATGCTCCTTCAAGAATTTCTTCAGAAACTGGTGTTTCTATATCATAGGGTTTGTTTTCTCTTGCCAGATTAAGAATCAAGTTAACGTATTTTGCGTCGTGAACTCTCAACAAATCTTCTCTATTGGCAGGCTGAGGCTGAACAAGAATGACGTTAGGAAGATCTAGCAGGTCCTGAGTTTTGAAGAACTTCATTGCGTTTGTGAAGCGGTCGCCCCTGAACGGATGTCCTTCACCTAGGTCGTACTGCTTGAATTTGTCGTGAAAAACTAGGGCTGTTTTGTCAACCAATCAGGGCCACTTTAAAACGAAGAATTAGCCCTGCCTATTATAGAATTCTGTGTCGCGTGTTTCTTTTTGTTCAACTAAAAAAAAGAGGAAGCTTTGTTTGCTACGCTTCTTGTTTCTCTTCTTTCTCAGTCACCGGCTCAGGTTGCTGGGCTTCTGTTTTGCATTCTATCTCTTCTACTACAGGTTCTTCGGAGGGTTCTGATGCTTCTTTTTCCACTGCATGTTCCGGCTCGTCCAAGAACTTGACTTCTGGCTGCGGAAGCAGGTTTTCCTGTGGTTGCGGTTCGACTTCCTGCTGGGCCATCATGTCGCTGGTTGAAAGCTGGTTTGTCGCTTCTTGGACACCGTCTAATTCCTGCCTTATTGTTTCAAGGCCCATCGAAAGAAGATCGGTTTCACGTTGGTAGATTTCTTCGTCTATTTCGTCGGTAACGTGCTGGATTTCAAACTTGGCGAGAAGTATTTCCAGTGTTTTGATCTGGTTTTCCAGTTCTATCGTTTTGGACGCCATCTTTTCGAGCAGAGCTTTTCGCTGATTCTCAATTTCCGCTAGGGCATCATCTATCTCCCGGTTAAACATGTCATGCGTCGACGCCGAAATCTTGCCTGTGTCCAACAAACTGTCTAGAGCTTGCCTCTTCTTCTTCGCTAACTTGTATTCTTCGTTCAATTTCTTGAAAGAATGCTTCCATGAGATCAATTTGTGCACCGTGCAACTATGTACTGGAAGAAGAGGAGATAATCTTTGTTAACATGCAGATATATCGCCTAATAATCGGTTTTCATCATATATGCACTGTTTTTTGCTGTTCATGGTGTTATTTCCTCTTTCGGAACAACTGGATATTGTCAATAGTGCATACAAACTCAAAGCCAGCTTCTACGCGTTTTGCGGCGTCTTGAATTGTTTGAGCAGTTGCTGAATGGTGATAGTCAGCTTCAGAGTTGATGAATTGAGTGCAGATCAAGGTATTTGATCGATCAATCATGCGCACAAGAGGAATCGAAAACTATGCTTCCATACTAGAAAAGAGTTTCTTCACACCTCGCATGCAATAGTAGCGCGTCAACACAAGAAGCAACGTTCCAACTGCAGCCGTCAAGATAATTGTCAACAATATCGATCCAGTCGGTCCGCCTCCCAACCCAGTCAAGAATCCCGTGCCTTCGTACAGTATCAAAGGAGTCAGAATCGCCACCGTCGCCAAACCTCCCATAACGAAGGCAATCATGAATCCTGCAAAAGAAAGGTATCTTGCCCTTGGTCCCACGTCAAAGCTGGGATGTCGCGAGCCTGCTCCGAGCCCCACATATCCTTGTACTATAATATTGAAAGCTACGGCAACCAAAGTAGCCAAGAACTGGCCCGCGGCAACAGGAGCTAGGAATTGCATGATTAAGGCGATTGCCAAGACTCCTACCCCTGAAAAAATCCAAGGGAGAAAAAGCTTTCCTAGGACCAGTTCGTCAGCTGAGATAGGAAGCATATAGATGTTGGCGATGGAGCTTCCTTCCTGTCCTATGCTGATTGAAGAGAGCATCATGGGCAGAATAAGCGATGTTTCAGCGAGAAGCACGAGACTCACCCCCGACAGGGCAGTCCTTGGATTCGCGCCACTTGTCAATACCGGGAGCAAGGAAGACACTACAAGCAACACGGGTATGGCAAGGAACCGTGCCATTTCTTTTCGTCTTGCGAGGGATCTCAATTCTTTGGAGGCTACTGCGAACGCGACTGGATCCAGCCAAAAGAACGACTTCCCCTGAGGGACGTAGACCGTTGATGTGGATAGGATAATGGTGACGGGTACTGGGGACCAATACCTAGCTCTTAGTCGAGTTGCGGCTTCGAAAATCAGGAAGGTGAATAAGACGGAAAGCAGGGCAAAAATGGTCGTTCTTGTCACATTCGGAGTCAGGAAGGACACGACGGCGATTGAGGGCCAGATTACAGGAACGAACCAAGCCAAATTGACGCCCTCGACGATACCTGAAAGGGCGGTGTAGAGAATGTATGGGTTAAAGGCCATTTGCACCGCGACCAAGAGGACGACGACAAGGGCAATGCGTAGGATGACGCCGAGTCTTCCGCTCTTCCTGTAAAGCGTGGTGGAGATACGGTTCATTACGGACCTCAACGCTTCCACTATCACTGCTCCCCAAATGAACGCGAGGACAGAAACCAAAATAAAAAAGGGAACAACCGAAAACATGCCGATGCTCAAGGCGAGCGGTATGGTGACCCCCAGACCAATAAACAGAAGAGGCGAGTAGGTGAACACCACCGAAACACTTGACGCCACGACATATTCTCTAGGAGACACTGGAAGCCAATTCACCGCTTCGCTTGAAGCGAGACCGCTCGTCTGCCCAAGCTCAAACAGTATTCCCGCCAAGATCACCGCTGAAGTGAGAATGACTGGCAGAACAATGAGGGACTGAACTGCGAGCGTTTGAACTAAGCTCGTTAATTCAGGCGGAACCAGAGGCAGAAGATAGATAAGCAGCGCGAACGGAACGGCGAAGAGAACTATGTCCAAGGAAACTACCACGAGGGGATTTGAGAGGCGGCTTCTGCGTCCAAAGCGGCTCGCTCTGAAGTATGATTTGAAGAGAACAGTTGCAAGGCTTCTGACCGTTGACCAGTTCAAAGCTTCAATGCCTCAACGATCTTCTCGGTGTCTTCACCACCAGTAAGCTTCAAGAAAGTATCCTCCAGGGTAGAACCAGGCATCCCAGCCTTTGACCTCAGTTCCTGCACCGTCCCCTCGGCAATGATGCTTCCCTCATTCATGATGGTAATCCTGCCGCACATGGCCTCTGCAATTTCAAGAACGTGTGTACTAAACAGAATTGAAACGCCTTCGCCAGCCAAGCGCTGAAGGACATCCTTAACGATCTTGGCTGACCTAGGATCTAAACCGTTCAACGCTTCGTCCAATACGAGAGCACGTGGACGGTGAAGCAGAGCCGCCGTGATTGCTATTTTTTGCTTCATTCCTTGGGAGAAGCCGCTCATAACCTCATTCACGTGCTCATTCATCTGCAGCGCCTTAAGCAGCTCATCAACCCTCTCTCGCCGAATCTTCAGGTCGATGCCATACGCCGTGCCTACAAAGTCCAGGTACTCCGAAGCCGTCAGGTAATCATAAAGATACGGCAATTCCGGAACATAACCCACAAGCCTTTTCGCCTCAATGGGCTGCCGCAACACATCCACGCCACAAAGACTGATCTTGCCGTAATCAGGCTTGACTATACTCATGATCATCTTCATGGTCGTGCTTTTCCCCGACCCGTTCGGACCGAGAAGACCATGAACCTCACCCGGTAATACGGACAGTGTCAGATCTTTTACAGCCACGTTATCACTGAAGGATTTCGTCACCGATTCAAGCATTATCCCATCCATAAGTTATCTCAAACCCTCATTCCCACTGTTTTCCCAGGCGCTACGACGGCCCACTGAACTACCATACTTTGCTTTAAACTTTCTTTTCGCGTATATAGCTCTTCGTCTTTTTCGCGCGCGCCATAGCAACGAAAACTGCAACATCTTTCAGCAACGGACAGAGTTTTTTGACGTTACTGACACGACTGTGCCCTAACTCGGCATCGAATACTCTTGACATGTCACCTAAGGCTTTCACGAAGCGAAGTGCATATAAACCCTAAGAACACCTTTCTCACATCTTCAGACGCGTAAGTCAAGGCCCATTGGGCCCGTAGCTCAGTAAGGACAGAGCACCGGGCTTTTAAGCAACAAGCTCTGCATGGAAACCCGGGGGTCCCGGGTTCAATTCCCGGCGGGCCCGCCACTCTTTGGGTATAGGATCAGCAATACCTTTGTGTGTCCATGACAGCGCGTGCGGATTGTCCTTTGAGAGAAAACGAGGGAGGCTTGTTGCTGTGCAATTTCAGTCATGTAAGCTTAAGAGAAGAGTGAGCTATAATGTTCCGAAAGCGGAGGTGAATAGCGATTTCAAGCGAAATGGAGACAATTCGGAGAAGATTACGGGAATTAGAAGAAAGGTTTAGCAAGATTGATAGATTGGACAAGCTGGAAGCCCGCGTGAAAGCTTTGGAACAGAAATTGCAGAAAAAATCATAGTTGCAAAAGCATATTCAGCTTCGTGCACGCAACTTAAAGAGAAAAAGCATATACAGGGATGATGCTACTCTCGCGCAGTGGAGAATGAGCGGCTTGTTTTCGGGGCGGAAGAAGTTGAAAGTGGATTGGAGGGAGTTGGAGGATGAAAAGGAATCTCTGTCTAGTTTCTTGCGCAAGTCCCTCAATGAGCAGGTTGCTTCTGATGACCATAATCTATTGGTAGATTCCGAGAAACTGTCCGTGCAAGAGCTTAAGGGACTGGTAAACAAATTCATCTACCATCGGCATCTGAACAACGAGTATTGGGTTGCGCTGGAAGGTGATATTGTTAAGCTCCACAGGTTCAAAGAAAAGAAAAGTGAAAAACGAAAGAAGCCGGCGACTCCACCCTCAACGATCAAGCATGGCTGGTTATGAGAGACTACTCGAAAGCTAGCGCACATGCGTGTTTCTAAACGTGCGCGCCACACGGCCCGAGATGACTTAGCAGTTCATCGAGTCCGGCCTCGACCATGCAACAGATGCGGACCTGTACAAACCTTCCAAGAAACGCAGATAAAAGAGGAGCACAATCTTCTGGCACAGGACGCAGTCTTGGCGCGTGTTGTCGATCTGAACGAGGTAGGAGTGAGATGAGCAGAAAAACAATCTATTTCCCTCACAGCATGCTGGTTCTCGCAATTCTTCTGTTGATACTGGTCGCCGTCGTCGGGTTAGTTTTTGTCGGAGTGGTAGGTGTTGCCTTCGCAGACGTCGGCTTCAGCCCTATCATCATAGTTCTCATTCTTATTGCCACTTTCGTCGGAAGTTTTCTCAACATTCCAATTCTGAAACTCAAAACCTCGGTGCCAATCGTAGTGGAAGAATACGTAAGCTTTTTCGGAGTTACGTATCGAATCCCACAAGTCGAGTACGGTCAAGTTGTTACTGTGGTCGCCGTCAACGCTGGAGGGGCTTTGATACCTGCTGCCGTCTCTATCTACCTGCTCAGCAGAACCGCGCCTGAAACAATTTTCTACAGCATAATCGGCGTAGCCATCGTCGGATTGATAACTCATGCAGTAGCGAGACCCGTGAAAGGAGTAGGTATAGTTACTCCATGGTTTATTCCGCCGATAGCCGCAGCTGTAATAGCCATCATTCTCCAGCCAGGTTCTGCACGAACAATCGCGTACGTTGCCGGTGTCCTCGGAACCTTGATAGGCGCTGATCTTACAAACCTCCACGTTATTCCGAAACTCGGTGCGCCCGTCGCCAGCATAGGCGGAGCAGGGACCTTCGATGGCGTCTTCCTGAGCGGCATCATCGCCGTGCTCCTCGCAGGACTGTAAGGCTTGACTTGAACCGTTTGGGTATGGTTTCCAGCGGGCCCCCAACACTAGGTGGGAATGGTCTGTGGCCACTTTTTTTAAGAGGGCCTATCTTTTCGGCAAGATTAAATGTTGGAGTCTGTCACTGTACTATTTGATGTGTGGGAAGAATGGTAGAGAAATGATTTTTGGAAACTCCTTCCTCCTCGGAAAAGCCTTTCTACCGTTCTTCTCATGAACAAAATTGATCAAGAGTATCATCGTCTTGGTCTTCATTCGCAAAACATGGTCTGGTAGGTTGTTGATAAGAAGCTGGGGTGATAGAAGCCTTCTCCTTTTCTCCCGCTTCGATCAAACCATAAGTGTGCCGGATCTTTTAAAACTCTTGCTGTTTCAGCCGACATATATCAGTTCTCAATGTATATCTGTATTCAAACTCATTTCGGTCATGACAATCTTGCTTTTGATCTTCCAAGGTAACATCATTATTCGATTTGAAATCCTTAACAAAATAGCCTGTGAATCATTCCGAACCGCCGTGATAATTCTCTGGTCAACACTGCCGCACTCGCGATGGGCGGTGCAATATGGCCATACTACCGCAGGAAAGCAGCTTAAGTAGGAAAGAAGCTTCTTTGTGTGGCAACGTAAGCTTAATGCATCAAAAAGGATTGTGCAAGAGACTCCAAAACACATAAATTTGATATGCTTATTTTAGAGACTCATTCGGGCGGTAGCTCAGCCTGGCAGAGCTTCCGAGCCGGCCTAGATCAAACGAGTTTAGCCGGCGGAGACGCTGTAGATGCCTACCCAAGGTGGGTGTCACCCAGCCTACCAGGCGTACATGCGGAAACCGGATTGTCGCAGGTTCAAATCCTGCCCGCCCGACCAAAGCTCCATTCGCCGAAATAAGTCACGTTTGAGTATATTTGTGGCAAAAACTCGTTATTTGCCTCTTTCTGTTTGCAAGATTTCGGTGCGAAGGTTGAGCTTCACTCCAAGGTTTAAAACTCTTACGAGCTCGCGATAGGACGCGCGCGGATGTTGAGAGTACGCGTTTAGTGCACGCGCTTGGCCTTGTTTCTTTTCGCGACCGCTAAATAGCGCGTGCTACTCGCTTTTCTGTTGCAAAAAGGCTTAAAGGAATCTCAAGCCTGTAATCCAGCTATGAATAAAGCAGCGAAGAATGTAGACGAATACATATCAGCAGCTCCCAAAGAAGTGCAGGATAGACTGAGAGAGGTTCGAGCAGCAATCAGGGAAGCGGCACCGACTGCCCACGAAAGCATCAGCTACAGAATGCCGTACTATGAGTACAAAGGGCGGCTGGCTTGGTTCGGGCTTCAGAAAGCGCACATTGGACTCTATGTCCGTCCTCCTGTTATCGAGGAACACAAGAATGAACTAGCGGGTTACGGGACTACGAAATCAGCCGTCCACCTTCCATTGGACAGGAAAATTCCCGTTCCGCTGATAAAGAAGCTGGTGAAAGCTCGAATGAAAAAGAACGAAACAGAAGACAGCGCGCGCTATTGATTTTGATTGTCTGCGCTATTAGTTTTCGATTTATCTTCGCAGAGTTTGCACACATACTTTCTCTGTTTCATGTCGTAATAGGCCATGTGCCCAGGATCCATCCAAAACGCAACGCGCGCAATCAAGATGCGAAGAATTTAAACGCAGTTGTAAAGCTAGCCCGCTCGACTAGAACTTCTTAAGCAAAAATAAGAGAAATGAGAGCTTAGATAGCAGTCTGGGTCGTTTTTCTTTCCTCTTCTCTTAAGCTGAATCTGAAAACTGTCGACAATAGATCTAATGTTCCGCTTTCCCATTTAACCTCACATCCTCACGTCACACTCGGAAAGAAGGAAAATCGGGGCATGCACGACTCAAGGTCAGTCCTCGGAAGCGGAAAGTATAAGCTGAGCATGCGGGTTGTTAATGAATTGAGGGCACAGGAAATGCAACGTAGGGTTAAGGTTGTTTTGATTGTCTGTTCAGCTCTTGTATTGGCTACACTTCTTGTGATTGTTGCTTTGTCTAGCTTGGAAATATTCGTTTTTGCGGAAAATCTACCGATAGAAGGTTTCAGACCAATCGGTCAAAATGCAAATGGAACCGACGTTTATCAGAACGGAGTCAGAACCTCCGATATCTACATCGGGGCTGACCCTGTTAATCCTCAGACCGGTTTAATTTTTGTGAGGTTTTCTGTCTGGCACTTGGGGAATACAGAGCTTGACTCTCTTTACCTAAGGTTTTCTGCGGCGAATCCCATGCAGATATATCTGGAAATGCCAGGAGGATATCCCTGGTCGCCAATAGCCTTTCACCAAGACCGTGATGGGAAAGGCATCATTTTCAGAGTTGCCGACTTAGGATTTCAGGGATCAGGGACTGTGACGCTTGATTTTCTTCTAAGACCATGGCAGGACCAGACAAGCTTCCTAGTTGAAATACAATACATGCTGCATACGCCGGCTTTGATACAGTTAACTCACCAAGCAGTTGCAACGCAGGTTGAAATTCCGATAGAGAGATAAAGCGTCCGCTACTCGCGTTTTCTAATGCGCGCTAAGAATGAACCAGACCTATTTGGCTCCAAATAGAAGGGCCTAACGCCGTTGCGCACGCACACAGAAGGCATTTGGTACCCCGAGAGAGGCACGAACTCTCGACCGTTGTGTGGCAATGGAATCACTGAAAGACTGATGCACGGAATGCGAACAAGCGAAGAATTCAAACGAAACTGGAAAGCTAGCCCGCCCGACCAAGTCTCTTTTCATTGAAACAGGACCGACATGCGCTTATTTCCGACTCAGGGCCCTTTTTCGTCTCGTTTGTTATACAAATTCTGCTGCAAAATTGGAGTCTCGTTTTCTCCTCGGATACCTGAAGCTTCGGGTAAACGTGTTAGGCTATTTGATTTTGAGGGGTTTGCAGTAGAATTGATTGAACCCGGCAAGCATGGAAGAACCGCTCTTTAGGCCAGTGTAACAGTGTTCTTCAACGGTTAACTCATCGATCATGCGGTGTTTTTGGTACTCTTCTTGGCTATTCCATCCCATGAATCCGACGAATTCAGCAGGGTTGTAGTAGTTGTAGAAAGTGCGGCAAGAATCAAGTCCCTTAACCGAATGCACATCTTTGCACAGTTTGCGTACGGTTTTGTTCCACTGATCCAGTTTTTTGACAGCCGCGAGTCCATGGCAGATAACGATCATTTGAGGCGGCTTTTCACGTGGTGGTTTGTAGGAGATTTCATCGATTTCCTTGCAGAAGATTTCAAAATAAAGTCCAGGTTGAAAGTAGGCTGCGCCGATCCTGTCGTCTCTTCTCACCTTCATGATGCTTTGGGCTGCGTCGTTGTGAGCTTTCTCCTCCGTCCATTTGGTGTTGCTCCAGATTATGTGCGGTTGTTGGATGCACTGGTAGAAATCTCTTTCCAGCACGCCTATCTCTTGAGTAAACCTCTTCTCAGCATCGCGGAAACCGATAATCTGCTTTTCAAGTTCACCCTCGGGAACAATGGCCGTGCAAATCGTGAAAATGGACATTCTCTCCCAGTCAATATTTCACAGTTAGTGGTTCACACAGGATAAAAGTCTACTTTTCTTTCTTCGATCGATCGATCGTTTTCCGAATCTTTTCAAGATTTCTCGTGGCGACAGGATCGGTTGACAAGTACTCTTTCAATTTTCCGCATGGGTAATCGCCACAGTGGGCACAGGTTTTGACTTTCTTTTCTTCCGCGCACGGTCTGATCTCGCAGAGTTTTCGGCAAAAACCAGAAATCACATCAGACTTGCATCCGTGACAGTCAACGTCTTCTGGTTTGAACTTAACCTCGCCTTGATCAGACCAGTGTCTGGCTATCTGCTTCTTCTGTTCATAGTCTTTCGCTTGAGTCGCTTTGAACGCCTTACATTCGTTACAATCCAGCCCGCAATAGGCAATCATTTCTGACATTGTTATCCGCCTCCTTCTTTAGGATATCACGTTTTGAATGATCGTAACCAGCGAGATAAGCGTTCTACCGTCATATGATGGTTGCGAGTGCTAGTCATCTTTGGTGTGTATCAAACTAGCGCTTGCGCTGCGCAAAGTACTGAGAGACTATTTCTCCGAATCTCTGGGAATTTGTTCTGCAGATATTTTCAAGAACTCATAGAGTGGAAAATGCTTCGGTCACAAAAACTGTTAAGTAGCTCAGTCTCAGAACCTAGTGCTCATATGAGCTTTGATGCAATTCTCTTGGCTGTCATTACTTGCTTCTCAACAATGTTTGGTGGGATTTTCGCAGCAAGACATAGGAAGAACATCGGAATTCTGGGAGCCTTTGCAGCTGGTGTACTGATTACAACTTCCTTGCTTGATATACTGCCACAGACTTTCAAGCTTGCCCAATCTGCCAATGTAGATCTTGAAGAAGTGATGGCTCTTACAGTTGTTGGATTCCTTTTCCTCTACATCATTTCCAGAATGATAAGTGAGCATGTTTTCAGCAAGGATGGTGAATACGTTGAGGTCAAGCATCCTTTGGGTGGAGTCTTTGCAACATCAGAACTCTCAGTTCACAGTTTCATAGATGGCTTGGCAATTGGGTTCGATATTGAAGCTGACATTCATGTTGGCATCATAATTGCATTTGCCGTCATATGCCATGACTTCACTGACGGACTTAGTACGGTCACCGTAATGCTGAATTCTGGCAACTCACTGCGGAATTCTTTGAGGATGCTGCTCTTGGACGCAGTTGCCCCAGTTCTGGGGGCAGTTGCCACACTTTTCATTCAATTGCCGCCGTATTACATAGTGCTCCTTCTGCCTTTCTTTGCAGGGGGTTTTCTATATCTGGGAGCAAGTGACCTCCTGCCAACAGCGCATGAGAAGAATCCTCCAACACTTACAATAATTGCGTGCACAGTTGGATTCGTACTGATATTCATCCTGACTTTCATACTGACCAGAGTGCTGAATATGTAGTGCACGCGAAGATTGATATTATTAGGCATCAAATCATGATGGAATCGAATGTTCAAAGAAGGCGAACGATCGATCGGCGATCGGCCAACGTAACCCCTCTGTTTATGTTTCTAAACGCAGATGATTATTCTACGCACTTGAGATCGGCAGAGAATGTTTGAGGAGAAATTTCCACTGACGGATAAAACCTTGGCCTTCGATGAGATGAAAGCTGAAGAGGTGTTGAGGTTACTGAATTCAGACTTGAGTAATGGGCTTAAAGCGACTGAAGTTGAAACCAGACTGGAGCAGTATGGGTATAATGAAGTCCCTGAAAAGAAAGCTAATCCTCTGGCAAGGTTTGCAAAGAAGTTTTGGGGGCTCACCGCGTGGATGCTCGAGGTCATAATAGTTCTTTCGTGGATCCTGCAAAGATACTCAGATTTGTATATCGTGACAGGCCTGCTTGTCTTCAATTCAATATTAGGTTTTGCGGAGGAACAGAGAGCATCAAATGCGGTAGAAGCTCTGAAAGAAAGACTTCAGGTCAATGCAAGAGTGCTCAGAGATGGCTCATGGAAAGTCGTGACCGCTAGAGAACTCGTGCCAGGCGATATAGTCAGGAGTCGATCAGGAGACTTTGTCCCAGCCGACATAAAAATAGCAACCGGCGAGCTTGAAGTAGACCAGTCAGCATTAACTGGCGAGTCCATGGGGATAGAAAAGAAACCTGATGAAATTCTGTATTCTGGCTCTACGGTGAAAAGAGGCGAGTCAAACGGTATCGTCCTTTCAACAGGAACCAAGACCTACTTTGGAAGAACTGCCCAACTCGTGCAACTAGCCAAACCCAAGTTGCACATGGAAGAAGTCGTCTCTAACGTCGTCAGATGGCTCCTAGTAATCGTCATCGGGCTAATAGCGCTGGCCCTTGTCTTTTCCATAGTTGAAGCCAAGAGTCTGCTTGATCTTCTGCCTATAATCTTGGTTCTCCTGTTATCCGCTATACCTGTTGCTCTGCCGGCAATGTTCACTGTCAGCATGGCAATAGGCTCTATGGAACTCGCCAAAAAGGGCGTCCTAGTAACGACGCTAAGCGCTTCGGAAGACGCAGCAACTATGAATGTTCTTTGCGCAGACAAGACAGGCACAATAACGATGAACAGACTCTCAATTGCAAAAGTAATACCGTTGAATGGATTCACTGAACAGCAAGTTCTGCTCTACGGGGCTCTAGCTTCACAAGAGGCGAATCAAGACCCAATTGATTTATCGTTCACAACTATCGTCAAACAGCAAAATCTCTCAGACCCCTCTTTTACGCAGAAAGATTTCACTCCTTTCGATCCGAAAACGCGAAGAACTGAAGCCTTGGTGCAGAAAGACAACCATGAATTCAGGGTACTGAAGGGAGCTGTTAACGTTGTTGCACGAGCCTGTGGACTTGGCGAAAACTCCGTAGAGCAACTGGAATCACGCATGAACGAATTCGCTGCAAAAGGCTACAGAACCCTAGCGGTTGCCAAGACAAACAGTCAGAAGCAACCTGAACTAGTGGGTTTAGTAGCACTTCACGATGCCCCCAGACCCGACTCAAAACAACTCATACACGAACTCAAAGAGTTGGGCATATCAGTCAAAATGCTGACTGGTGACGCTCTTCCCATAGCAAAAGAAATCGCAACCAGCGTAGGACTCGGAGAGAACGTAATCAAGGCAGCAGACCTGAAAAAATTCATCAAAGAAAGCGCGATAGAGGCGATAGAAGCTGCCGATAAAAGTGACGGGTTCGCCGAAATCTATCCTGAAGACAAGTACGCTATCGTCAAAAGCCTCCAAGCCGCAAAGCACGTGGTCGGCATGACAGGTGACGGCGTGAACGATGCCCCGGCGCTTAGACAAGCGGAAGTGGGCATAGCCGTCAGCAATGCTACAGACGTAGCAAAGGGTGCAGCCAGTGTCGTACTGATGAATGAGGGACTAACCAGCATAGTGGACTTGGTTAAGAATGGAAGAGTAATATATGAAAGAATAACTGCATGGATACTGAGCAAAATAGTCAGAACGCTACAGGTAGCCACGTTCGTTGTCCTGTCCTACCTCTTGACAGGGAACTATGTGGTGTCAGCCTTCGCCATAATACTCTATTTCTTCATGACTGACTTCGTGAAGGTCGCGCTGTCCACCGACTGTCTAAACTGGTCCAAAAAGCCCGATACTTGGAACGTAACCAGTTTGGTGAAGGTATCCACAATACTCAGTATGCTCGTTATCGTCGAATCGTTTGCTCTACTTTACGTCGCACTCAACATTTTTCATCTGACAGTCGCTGACCAGACCCTTTACACGTTCACGTTCGAAATACTGTTCTACTCGGCCATGTTCCTGATATTCAATGTTAGAGAAAGAGGACACTTCTGGAACACCAGACCAAGCAGAACCCTGCTCATAGCAATAGTACTAAGCATGATAGCTGCAACCATAGTGACTACAACAGGTCTTCCAGGACTCACGCCCATACCTCCGACTGAAACTCTTTTTGTAATATCCTGCTCTGCCGTGTTCTCACTGATATTCAATGATCTGGTTAAGTTTCTCCTAGTGAAAAGAACGGAAATAAGATGGTAACAGCCAACAACCAGTGAAGCTCGGGGCACGAGAGAGTGAAAAGAAGGATTAGGCTAGTTTCATTTTGACTTCCCTCAAGCATGCTGCAAGTAGCTTCTGACTGATAAGTAATTCTGCCAAGGTCCTTATAATTCATAACAGCAATGTTTATAGTTACGTAGGCACACTATTGCGTATGTTTAATTCTAAGGAGTCTAAATGAAAATGGTGGACCAAGCAACTTGGGAAGACAAATGTTGTCGTTGCGAAGGCGACGTTAAGGCAAACTTGTACCCTGGAAAAAGGGCATGCCACCTTACCTGTGGCCCTTGTCTTTACCCTGAAGACTGGGGGAAATGCGTGTCCTGTGAGCTTGTCGGTCATTGCAGGTATGCCCTGGACTATCTCAAGAGCTTGAAGCCCAATGGCTTGAAAAAAGGATGTTACTTCCAAGAGCAACTCACAGGCGAAGAAACGTTGTATCACACACTCAACTTCGTAAACGGACAACAGCAACTCATCCATACGAAAGGAGAAAAAACGTACCTAGAAAGCCTGAAAAAAGAAAACAGCAGAAGCCCTTGCCTTCAGAAATAGTCCTAATCGATTCGTCATGTACGCGTCTAGAGTGGGTGATTTCAAATGGATCAAATCCTCCGTGTAAATGATTCAAGAACGGCAAAACACATTGCCATGGAAGCTGCAAAATCGATGTGGGGATACACTTTCCCTGGCTCCTTCTACGAAGTCAAGTATAACAAAGCTGAGAAAGCTTGGAACGTGCAGGCAACTTACTTCGAACAAAGATTTTGCTTCAAAATCAACGCCGAAACAGGCGACGTGTCAAACTACAAAACAGAAAGAATCTCATAGAATTTTGCGTGCGCTGCACCGATGGAATGACCGGAAAAACTGAGAAAGTCATGTCAGAAGGTGACAGATTGGCTTTGAATGTCGCCGAGGGATTTGCGAATGGAAAGGAACTGGATGTTGTGGTTCACAATGTGTACATCTTCAAGGGACGGTCGAAAGCCATGTTGGATGGAGTGAGCAAGATGCCTACAACGATAATTGGCAATTCCAGCATCGAATGGGACTTGACTGCAGACCAGCTGAATAGCAAGTTACACTCTTGTCTGAATGAATAACGCGCGCCAACATTGTGACGGTGAAGCTACTCATATCGAACTAGGTAGATTGGCTTAATTGCCTCCTTTTTCCTCTCTTCTATCGTAATGTCTTTCAAAGATTTTGCACAGGGTATCTGCGTGATGCTGGTGTCTCTCAGTTCGTTTTTCATTCTTGATCGAGCGGTTAAATGTATATTAAGACTTAATAAACGTTTTCAGAGAACTGTAGGACGCCAAGACAGAGCCTTTCTGCAAAGAATAGGGTGGTCATGTTCGCTTCCTACGGAATGTCGCACCTTTATAAAGATGCAAGGGAAGAGTCTGAGAAGGAATAGGAAACTGGAGGTGGAATAACGGAAAAAGCGCAAGACCCTTTGAAAGTTGCCAAAAACGTCTACAAGTTCATAATGGAAAACGACCGTGTGCGTGTACTTGAGGTTCTGTTTAGGCCAGGCGACAAGGCGGTAATGCATTATCATCCAGACCATGTAGTATACGTTCTCAAAGGTGGGAAAGCAAAGATGACATCTTCAGGAAAAACAGATCTCTTAGACCTGAAGACTGGTCAGGCAATCTTCCTTAAAGCCCAATCTCACGAAGCCGAGAACACAGGGAAAACCGATTTAAACCTCTTAGTAGTCGAACTTAAAAAATAGTCCCTTTTTTTCTTTTCTTACGAGCATTGTTCTCAGATTGAGTGTAAGTCACGCGCGCTAGAATAGCAGTCGTCTGATAAAACCTGAAGTTATTCCTTCTTAGTGTGTGTTTTTTTATTTTTGGTTCTTTTAGGAAGAGAGAGTGAGAAAATAAGAGAGAGAAAGATAAAACTTTACGAATGAATACCGCATATTTTGTATGGGTAAATCCGCCTAAAGCTATTCGGTGAATAGTTGCCTACGGAAGACGTGGTGGAAGCTTGGCTAACCGAATTTAAAGGTACAGGCACCAGCAAGGTCTACAGGAGTATTCTGCGTAAGTTTCAGCGGTTTCTTGGCATAGATTTGAATGATTATCTTAGAGAAGCGCGCGCGCTAATTAACATTTGTGGAACGCTCTTCTATTGCCCTCAGAATTGACTATTTGCCAAGGTCCCAAGAATAACGCGTAGTCATCGTTTCACTGTAAAACTCTTGTAGTTAGATAGACTTGGACACCGAAGGCTCCTCAGATCGTCTTCCCGTAATCTTTGGCTACAAGTGCTATGTCAACTATGTCTATTATTCCGTCCTTGTTCAAATCAGCTCTCTCGCTCCACCGGGCATCACTTGGCTTGCAGCCGAATGAGAAAGCGACCAGAGAAATGTCAAGAATGTTGACAACACGGTCTTCATTTACATCACCTAATGGTTTCTGAGTCAAATTGATAAGAATTGGAGTGTTAGAAAGAAATTCGACTTGTTCAGTTACATTGTAAAATCCTTCTTTGAATGTCTCTAGCTTCAGAGCTTCTGTGTAGTTGCTGTCTGTGAAGGTTAGGTTGAAGTCAGCTTTTCCTGAGCTGTCAGCAGTCCCATTCCAGAGTAGCACATCATCTTTTGACTTGAGTTTTAGAGTTCCGTTTGACACAAGGTAGCCATAAGCATCCTTGACGATAACGTTGAAGTTTCTGGTCAAATTAGATGAAACGAAGTCGTCAACAGTTCCTCCAAATTTAGCGTCTCCAGAAATCAGAGTGTTGGAACGAGCCACACGTATACGCCCAACCTCATTTTTCACACCCTCAAATGTTATGCTTCCAACGTGTTCCCAAGCTTCGATATCCAAAATTGTGGAATCTTTAAAAGTTGCATTGGCGTCACCTACGATCCAAAAACCTACCGTCGAATTGCTGACAGCGACCTCAGAATTGTCGATTCCAAGAAACCAATTGGATATGACTGAGTTTGTGAGTCTTACTGATCTCAAGCTCCAGTCGGCAATATAGCCAGTGTGCAATTCACTTAATTGGAGGGTTGCGTCGTGTATTCTCAGAGAAAGATCTGCCAGTGTTGAATTCATGATCGTAAGTGTTGCATCGTGTTCGACTGAAAGAGACCAGCCATCCACCTCGGTATTTTCGATGACGAGGTCATAATACGGGTGAATAATTTCTGAAACTGTCTGGTTCTCATGGAGTCTCCAGTACTCGCAAAATCCGGGTTTCAAGTCAACGATTCCAGCTGAGGAGTATCTGTCGAACAACAGGCGTAAAACCCCAATTCGTGAACTTGAAATTGATACTTTAACTCTGTCACTCATTGAAACGCTGGATAGAGCCGATTTAGCAGCTGTCATAATCGAGTCGCCAGAGATTTCCTCACCGCCGCAAAGATGTGTCAGCATAGTAATATTTGCAGTAGCACTGTTTGACATGATAATGCCAGCCCAACAACCTGATTCAATGGTTGCGTTTTGTATATTCAATTGAGCACTATCGTTTACTTGGACATAGACCTCGCTCGTGTACCTGTCTGGACTAGACAATTGGTTGATTATTAACCTTGAATTTTTCAGTATCAGCGTTGTCCAATCTTGCGCCATTATGTTGCCAGTTTGTACATAAGTGCAGTTTTCGATGAGGTAGGTCTCCGTTCCGTTTATGGTGAGGTCTCCTTCATGCATAGTGACATTTTCATAAGCAGATGTTTGACTTGCAATCCGACCGAAGCTATAGATCTCACGACTTGTCGACGAGTGACCAAGATTTGAGAGAAGCCCGATTGCAAGAAGAAGTAGAAACATGGTAGCAAGCTCAGAACGCAAACTCCTTTCTCCACATATTGTACAGGTTGAATGGAGAATTAACGTTTTTGGAACGATGTTCTATAATGAAAAAAGCTAGGAGCTAAACTGTCTTTCCGTAATCTCTTGCTACAAGTGAAATGTCCATTATGTTTACAATTCCATTCTTGTCCAAGTCTGCAATTGAATTCCAGTTCTGGTCTACAGGCTGACATCCATAGGCTTTTGCTACCATAGTTATGTCCAGGATGTTGACTATTCCGTCGCCGTTCAAATCAGCAAAGTATCTCATTTTCAAATTAATAGGAGTGTCCGAAAGAAAGGTGATATTTGCCGACGCAGAATAGTTTCCTCTAGAAGCTTTAAGCCTTAACGTGTCTGTGTAGTTGGTGTCTGTGAAGGTTAGGTTTAAGTTCGCCCTTCCCAGACTGTCGGTGGTTCCGTTCCAGACAAATGTGCGGTCTGCGAAATAGAGTCAGTTCAGCATTTTCCATAGGCTCATCATCAGCATCTGTTACAACAATGTTGTAGTTCCTCGTGAAATTCGAAGAGAAGAATGAAAATGTTTGGAGTGAAAAGGTGACATTTCCATATACATATACGCTTGAATCCATGATTGCAAAATAGTTGGTAAACACTGTCTCATCGAACTCGACAGTTGCAGAGGAAGCGTGGACGATTGGACACCAATGTACCGATGACTTGGCTATCGAAATGCTGAAGTTTCCACCAGCATCTAAAGCAAGTTCAGAGTTTTCGACGGAAAGCCGCGTACCATAAATGATTACGGACCACTCTTTGACGTAACTATTCCTAAGCAGTATTGAGTCAAAGATCCATTCTTCGTAATACCCAGCCCTGACATTATTAATATCAGCCATGTTATGAAGCGTAATCCGAAGGCGATCGATCTCACAGTTGGAGATGTTGACTATAGAATCATCAGTGACCCACAGTGCCCACACTACTTTCGAGTTTGTGACAGTCAAATCATAGAGTGCGTTTTGAACAGCCTGATTCTTGTGAAGGTTCCAATTTTCATGGTAACCAGCTTTCAGTCCGTCGAGGTGCACTATTTGCTGAGAATCGAAGAAGAGTTCGACCAACTGAGTTACTGTCGAGTTGACAATCAAAACTTGGGAAGCCTCTCCCATAAGCAATGCAAAGTAAGTTGAGCTTTCAATTGTCAGGTGTGAATTTCCTCTTGAAACAAAACCTATATTCTCTAGTGTCGAATTGTCTATGCTTACCGTGGCATATTCAATAAGCCAAAGATCACTAAGCCAATTGTCTCCGGGTTTGTACTCAGGCTGTACCTTGGAAGTATCTACCTCTACCACTGCATGATCTTCAACGTTGATGGTGTGTTGGCCATTGTATTGCATGGCAAGCATGAGCGTGGCATTCTTTATCGCTAGCTTTGCCCAGTCTCTGATATATATGCTCCCATTTTGAACGTATATGCAGTTTTCGATCGTAAGTGTCTGTGTTCCATTAATGGTGAGGTCTCCTTCATGTGTAGTGACATTTTCATAAGCAGACGTTTGACTTGCAATCCGACCGAAGCTATACGTCGCAAGACTAGTCGACGAGTGACTCAAATTTGATAAAAGGCCCATAACCAAGAGAACCAGATTGAACGCAGCCAGCTTGGACCGCAAACTCCTTTCTCCACGTATTGTACAGATTGAATCACAAATTAACGTTTTTGGAGTTTTCTTCTATAAGATGCTAAACCGTCTTCCCGTAATCTTTGGCTACAAGTGTAATGTCAACTACGTTGACCCATCCGTTATTGTCTAAGTCAGCCAAAGGGTTCCATTTCGGATCGCCTGTCCTGCTTCCGTACGCTACTGCTGTTATGGTTATGTCTAGGATGCTGACTTTGCCATCTCTGTTCAAATCTGCACTGTAGAACACTGTTATCATCCGTGAAGTAGTATGCCACAAAGTGTTGTTGTCCCACACTTTCAGAGCTACGGTATGATTTCCTGGAATCGCATAAGTATGGTTTATTGTTTGCTCCGCCACTGTCGTTGTGTTTCCATCCCCAAAATCCCATTCAAAAGCTGTAATGTTTCCTCTAGTTGAATGACTTTCTGAAGCATTGAACACTATCTGTTCGTTGGTCACTGGTTTCTCCGGATTGTATGTGAAAAACGCAACAGGTGGAGGAGGAAAAGGCGATAAGAAAACGATCGGCGTAGCAGAAACAAGTGTGACGTACATTGTGCTGGACCAATTCCCCTTCACAGCCTCAAGTCTCAAGGGCTCCGTGTAATTGCCATCTGTAAAGGTGAGGTTAAAATCAGCTCTGCCTTGATCGTCTGTTGTTCCGTTCCAGACTGTGACATCTTCTTCTGACCTAAGAATCAGGCTTGCGTCCGATATGGTGGGTTCGTGATAACTGTCTCTGACCTCTATGTTGTAGTTTCTAGTAATATTGCTCGAGAACCAAGAGTTTACGTGTCCACAACTCATGTTTCCGCTCACGTAGAGATTTGAAAATTGGGTTAATAAACCACCATCGCGCCAAGTCGTATTGTCAAAACAGAAACTGCCGACGCCACCCACACAGATGCCATAAACAAGTGAATTCAGTATGTTTGCATGCCAATCAGAGCCCCCTGCCATCAATTCGAATCTCGAGTCCCTGATCGTACATATTCCGTTGCATATAAGGCGAACGAATTCGGTTACCAATATTCTGCTCAACTCGATTTGTCCACTACTTGCGGATTCACAGAAGCCGGGCTCCAAGCCTTCCACACTCGCTGACACGCCTTCGCGAACAACAATGCCGAACATCGCAATCGTTGAGTCTGAAATAGTCGTCTTGGAATCAGAGCAAGCGTCCAACCACCAATTGACACTGGTCCTATTGAGCTTAACGTCAAAGCTGTGATGGCTGCTCGCGATTTTTTCTTTTAAGTCTAGATATTCAAAAAACCCGGATTTTAGCCCGTTCACTTGCACGGTTTCTCCATTGTAGCCAAACCACAACTCAAATATCGCTATTCTTGTATCTAGAATTTCGAGTTGTGATGTATCTGAAGGCGATAAGGCTGGCATCTTTGAATTCGAGATGTACCCTACAGAGTAGTCTTGGAACTTGATGTCGGATCCCGAACTTCCTGTGAAGCTAAAATTGTGGAAAAAGGCTTTTGAATACTCAAGGAATTCGACGTAAGAGTATTCGCCTATGTTTGTTAATCCGTCAAATAGAGCGGTCGAGTTTCCTACAAACCTGTATCTGAGTGTGCCATAGTCCCATCGAACATTTGAGTCTTCCACTTCCATGACTGCGTAATCTTCAACGCCCAGCTCACTCTGTCCAAAGGGGGTCTGATTTATCCGAATTTCAGCATTTTTGACATAGAGTTTCGCTCTATCCTTGACATATATGTTTCCTGTTTGTATGAAAGTGCAGTTCTCAATTGTGTATGTCTGTGTTCCGCTGATTATTAGATCTCCTTCATGAGTTGTAACATTCTGATAACCAGAAACCAGAGAAGCAAATGCTCGATTGGAAGCAGAAACCTCATCTCTCAAAGACAATTCTTCTGAAAAGATAAATACTCCTACTAGAATCAAAGCAAGCATCATTGCAGAAACAGTGCTTCTAGACAATCTCCTCTCCCAATACAATCTTTGATTACATCGAAATAACGCTTGTGGAACGCTCTTCTATTGCCCCAGCCGGATTGATCTTTTGCCAAAGTCTTGAAACGTGATCGATTCACTGTAAAACTCCTGTAATTAAATGGACTTGGACACCGAAGGTCCGTGTCTGGACTGTCTTCTCGTAATAGCGCGCATGCGTGTTCCTAAATTGGTCAAAAATGGTTTTTTATTCTTCTTTTGTCTCTTTGAGCCTAGTATGGGCTTGTTTGATGGACTGGTCCTAGCCGTGTCGAAGGATAGTAAGAAGCACGGGGTTTCCGCCAAATCGCCCTGCAAAACAAATATGCGGCCTAAAACTATCCCCAAATCAAAAAAGGAGAATTAAGACCATTTTAGGCCATTTTCGGAACAGGCATGCGCGCTGCCAACATAAAATATCCTGTCTGTATTCCTTAAGATAAAACTTTGCCCCAACCAACCTTTTGCGTGGGATTCTGGTTCCTGTCGACTGTGTGTTTATCTAGGCGAATAATCCTTAGGTTCCAAGAGATTTCGCGTGTTTGCCTGATGAGGAGAATAGATATGAGAGCAGCCTTGCTTGTAATAGACGTCCAGAATGAGTTCTTTGACCTCAATCAACGTTGTTCAGATTCCCTGAAGTCTGCTATTGAATACATAAACGAAGCCATAGGCCTTTTCAGAAAGAAGAATCTCCCCGTTGTAGTCATACAACACAAGAATGAAGACCGAGGTTTTGTCCCGGGTAATTCTGGTTTTGATGTTCCCGAAAGTGTAAAACTAAAGCCTCAAGACATACGCATAGTGAAGGCTTATTCAAACTCTTTCACAAAGACAAATCTTGCAGAAAAACTGAAAGAACTCAAGGTTGACACAGTCATCTTGACAGGTTTCAAAGCAGAGTTCTGCGTCTTGTCCACCTACAAAGGCGCTGAAGAATTCGACTTCAAACCCATAATGCTAAAAGGTTCTCTCGCATCCGACGATGCAGAACACATTAGGTTCGTGGAAGAAATATCAGAAACAATCTCCATTGGCGCTTTAACGACACTCCTCTGACTCTGCTCAACTTCCTTCTATTTTGTTTTCTGAAAGCGCGCGCTGTCATCTCCTTTTATTTTCTTTAATCTCAATTACAGAGTGACATCGTGGACAGTGTCCAGGTACTCCCTCACTCTTGAATTCTAGACTACATGATGGACATCTGTAGTCTTTACTTCTGTTGTATCTTCTCTCACTCATCTTTTCTCACCTTCTTATTCTACAAACTTAATGCTTGATTTTCCAAAATGACTTCGAGCTCTCTTGAATCCTTCAACTAGACCGAACTTATTCAACTTCTGTAATAGAAGTATCGCTTGAAGCCCAGTCAAATGGTCATCATGATATCCATAAATTAATCCATCTTCCAGCGCGCGCGAATACACTATAAGCCGCGAAGCACCTATTATAGGAAATGCAACCTAATCAGCAGAGGAGCCAAATCCATCCTGGTATCCGCGTAAAAATCGTTTTGAAGCAGGACCAACGCAACGGCAAATTAACTGAGGGCATCGTCAAGAATATCCTCACCAACAGCTCAACTCACCCCCACGGAATCAAGGTACGACTGACAGACGGCAAAGTCGGCAGAGTACAATCAATAATGAAATAGTAGCGCGCGCCTTGACTTGTTAGGTAAGTATATAATCTATCTTCCTTTCTTCTTTCTATGGATGATGGTATGGTACGGGTTAGTGTGGAAGGAATTAAAAACGGCCTTTAAGCTCACACGGTGACCCAGACAAAAACTTACGACATGAACACAGAAGCCGCCATGTTTCCAGAAGAATTCTACAGCTTCGTTAAAGAGTTGCAGGAACAACTAGCAGAAGGAAAAATAGACAGGATACTCATACAAAGACGGCCCTAATCCTCTTTTTTTTACATAGACGCTTTGGGTTTGGTTTGGATAAAACTTTTTCCCCCAAACCCAACACAAAGAAGACAACTCTCTGGAACTGGTGAAAAAATACCTAGAAAGCTAGCGCGCGCTTCTACTAGCTAGCTAGCTTCTTGATAGCGCGCGCTGAATTCTTGAAGATTGTGAAAAAAAAGATGGAACTGGGTTGGAATCATATGCCACGTGCGCGTAATGCGTATAGCTGTACTTCTGAGCGTTTGCACTCCAATTCGGTCTTGATTGCTCTGTAACTTTTTGAAGCTTGGTAGGGAAGACAGTCTGCAGCGAACATGCCCGCAGCGATCCCTTCACGGGAAATATCCAAACGGATCGCTGTAACCCTTCTGAAGATCGTTCCCAAGTTCTTGACAAGCCCAAACTGGGCTCCTGTTCTCAAACCCCCTTTGTATTCTGTTTTCATCCTGATCAACCTCCATTCTGTTCCTGATTACATCAAGGGCTTATCATCGATAATTGTGTAACTGAATAATATTCGAATATTACGCAAGGGATTTATAGAAAGTTGAACAGTATTCAATAATATGAAGAACATCAAGCCAGAACTTGTCAGGTTGTTCAAGCAGGGGTATTGCACGCCTCAGATATCCAGAATTGCCAAAGCAATTGACGAACCATCGACGACCATTCATTACAACATAAAGAAGCTGGAAAAAGAAGGCACAATTAGAACGTACAAGGCCGTTTTTGACTACACAAAAATCGAAGAAGGGTTCTGCGCGTATGTCCTGATCAACGTGTCTCCGTTAGAATACGAACATGATTGGTCGAAATACGAGACGCAAATAGTAAGAGAGCTGGCAAAGCATAGGGAAGTCGAGAGTCTGGACATAATCACGGGAGAATGGGATATGATTCTCAAAATCAGAACAAGAGACCAAAGCGATTTCTATGACTTCTTAGGGAAAGTTATTAATCGAGTAGCTATCCAAAAAAGCATATCCCTAGTCTCGTTGCGCCAAGTCAAAAGCGATTTCATACTTAGATAACGTGCGCGCGCTCTGACTTGAAAGGCATAATAGACTATTCCAGCCACAACACTAGCCGAAGCAATAGCAATAGAAACAATAGCGCGCGTTACACCCAGAAAACCCCGAAAATCAAGTTCCCTAGCTGGCAGACCCCAAAAAAAGGCGGAAAACCCCCATATACCATGCAAAAAAGAGTTATCTGGAAGGGGCAGAGGAGTAACTGATAAAAAGGTAAAGTTTTATCCCAAACAACAGACCAATAAGTGAACGAGGATGCACCTCATGATTAAGGACTTGCTGGAAAAGAGCCTCAGGAAGAGTCATGGTTATGTGGAGATGCGTTACCACAAGCGAGACACGTTTTCGGTCTCCGTGAAAGACGGAAAAATCGACACACTCAATAGCGGAAGCATCGCAGGGGTCTGCGCCCGAGTCTTGCTAGACGGAAGCTTTGGGTTCTCATCAACCACCATAGTCGAGAAGGAAAACGTGAACAGAATGCTAAAGGACGCTGATTCTTTGGCTAAGGCTTCGAAACCAAAGAAAAAACGCAGGGTCACATTAGCAAAGATCAAACCAGCCAAGGACGAGTACGAAACTTCCATGAAGGTTGACCCGCGAAAAGCAGACAAGCAGGAACTGGTTCGCTCGGTCATCGACACGGACAAAGAGGTTCGCGCTTTCTCGAAGAGCATAGTCTCAGACACCGTCGGTTTGAACATAATAGACGACGAACTCTTGTTTGTAAGCTCGGAAGGCGCTGAAATCACTCAGAGAATCGTCCGTTGCCTGGGAATCGTGATGGCAATCGCCCGCGAAAGGGGTAACATCGCTTCAGCAATAGATTCCATCGGAGAACAAGGTGGACTTGAAGTACTGAAAAAGACTCCATTGATAAACGCAGGGAAAACAGCCGCGGAACGGGCAAGCAAGCTCGTCAAGGTCGAGACGGCGCCAGGCGGAACCTACCCTGTGATTCTGGAGAACAAGATTGTCGGTCTGCTGGCGCATGAAGCTGTGGGTCACTGTTCTGAAGCAGACTTGGTCTATGGCGGCAGTTTCTTGGCAGACAAGATCGGCAAAGAAGTGGCCTCGGAAAAAATCACGTTGGTTGATGATGGGCGCTTCCCAAATGGTTTCGGTACGATGAAGTATGACGATGAGGGCACTCCGACTCAGAAGACTGTAGTCATCGAAAAAGGTGTCGCACGCAGCTTTTTGCATTCTCGTGAGACGGCTAAGCACTTTAAGGTGGCTCCCACGGGCAACGCTAGGGCTTGGAACTTCGAGTTTGACCCCATCATACGGATGAGGAACACATACATTGAGCCGGGAAGATACACGTTAGAAGAGCTGGCTGAAGGCATCAAGGAGGGCTTTTTCCTCAAGGGCGGAATGTCTGGGCAGGCTGATTTCACAGGTGAGTTCATGTTCGGCACCCAGGAAGCCGTAAGGATAAAGAATGGACGGTTCGGTGAGTCGCTGCGTGGAGTCACGATAAGCGGAAACGCCTTTGAGGTTTTGAAGAACGCAGATGCCATCGGGAAGGATTTCATCATGCGCACCGGCCTGTGTGGCAAAGAACAGGTCAACTACGTTGGGATGGGCGGTGGCAGCCTGAGGACGAAGCTGTTGCTGGGAGGAATGCGATGAGACTAACCGAACACACTAGATTAGCAGTTAAATATTGTGAAAGGCTGGGCGCGGACGAGGCAGAAGCCTTTGCGCAAAACGTGCAGACAAGCGAAGTGGTCATTGAGAGAGCCGAAATCCAGAACGAGCGTGTCAAGACTCAGCGTGGAATCGGCATACGCGTAATCAAGAAGAAAAACCTCGGCTTCGCTTTCACGTCGGTTTTATCGAAGGAAAGCATCGAGCAGGCGTGCCGCAACGCCAACAGCCTAGCTCATATTTCTTTGCCGAATCCTGACTGGGTTTCGCTGCCGATCGTCGCGAAGCTTCCAAGGACTCCTGCGGGGACTTTTGATGCTGAGACTGCGGACATGACCGCTAATGATGTCCTGAAGCTTGCGATAAAGGCTTGCGATGCGGCGAAAGCCTGTGACAAGCGGGTGACGATTGATGATGGGAAGTTCTCTGTTGTCCGTAGTGAGGCTGCGGTCACGAATTCGCATGGCGTCGAAGCAAATGGCAACGGCACTTTGCTGTCTGGTTATCTGATCTGCGTGGCGAAGGATAAGGGCGAGGTTTCGAGCATGGCTTTCGAGTATGACGTTGCTAGGTCTTTGAAGGACTTCTCCGCGAAGCGGATTGGCAAGGTTGCTGCGGAAAGAGCGGTTGCTTCTCTCGGATCGAAAGCAGTAGCATCGTTCACGGGAAAAGTCTTGCTAGACTGTGATGTTGCAGCGGAAATTCTCTTGCAGCCTGTAATAGCCAGCGTCAACGCGGACAACGTTCAAAGAGGTAGGAGCTTGTGGGCTGGAAAGCTAGGCGAGGAAGTCGCGTCTGAGAAGCTGACGATGGTTGATGACGGTTTAATGCCGAAGGGCATTGGTTCGTCGCGTTTTGACGCTGAAGGAGCGCCTTGTCAGAAAACGCAGGTAATCACAGCTGGGAAGCTTAAGGGCTTCTTGCACAATTCGTTCACGGCGAACAAGGAAAAGCGGAAGTCGACGGGCAACGCGTTTCGCGGCGGTTATGACATGCTGCCGAGCATTTTTGTGTCGAACCTCGTTGTGAAAGTTGGTAAGAAGCAGCTAGATGATATTATCGCTGAGGTTGACAAGGGCATAATAGTGAGACGGTTCAGCGGAAACGTCAGACCTGACAGCGGAGAGTTTTCGGGCATAGCCAAGCAGGCAAGCTACATAGAAAACGGCGAAATCAAATATTCGTTGAAGGAGACGATGGTTTCGGGCAACGCTTTCCAAACGCTGAAAAACGTAATAGAGATAGGAAGCGAAACACGACCAACCACGCTCCAAGCATATGTTCCACCAATACTAGTCGACAAGGTCAACGTGGTCTCAAAATAGTTGATTGTTGGGGTAAAGTCTTATCCCCCCCAAAACAATCTGAGCTGAAAAGGGTGCGTAGTATTCTGGGTTTGGTGCCGCTTGGGCGTGGTACAGTGCGTCGCTAGTTCGCTCTTACGCGGCAATTCCACGTACTGATGTGCCGAGACTAATCGTGGTTGACGCGAAGAGGCTACCTTATCGTGAGTTACGCTCCGGCAAAGCAGTAGCGTTCTAGTCGCTGCTAGAACGCCTCTGAGCGTCTCGGCGTAGGGTTTGTTGCCTTGTCTCAAGAAGTAAGCGATAGCTCGCTGGTCTGTCTCCTTGCTTGAAAGGACGCTCGCAAGAAAGTATATAGTATATAGTATAGTAATTGGGTTCTACGTAGAACCTAATTCGGCTCTTTTCTCAGGATTCAGGAAAGAGGGTGGTTTTGGGCTGGAAAGTATGGCTATTTAGTGTCTATTTCGCTGTTTTTGGAAACCAGACCTGCTTGCATTGCGTCAAGTATTTCGTCAATTTCTCTTGCTTTTTCATCAATTTTAATTGGTTCTTGCTTTGGAGAAACATCGAATTTCATATATGCGTAGATTGAAGTTAATAGGCTGGTTGTCATGCCATCAAATGTGCGCTGCAATTTTGCGAAACCTTCAAGAAATCCTTTTGGAACTCTCGTTCCCTTTTCTTTTTCACCTGTTTCACTGATTATTTGTGATATGGCGCTTACGCGAGTCAGAAATTCTCTCAAAATCGAGATATAATAAAGAAGACTCGTGTTCAACCCCTTGGGCAAAACATGCATATTATTCTTCATCAAGTCCTCGACTGCTTCGATTGTACCTTTCAACCTTTCCAAATCGATGAGTTCTTTCTTGAATTCTGTGAAGGTTGTCATCGAACTAGAAACTGGCAGAGCAAGACTCTTGCTAAGGTAAAAACAGAGCGGTGACAAATAGTTCCTTTTGTTGTCATCTTCCATTTCCCTTTGTCTCTTTTCTTTTTCTCGGTCATATTGCCATTTTTCTCTCCAATGCTCCAACAAAGTACCAATTGAAATTCCACTGAGTGTGAAAAGACCTGTTAAGAAAGCTATAAGCAGACTATCTTGTAACTCTGACATAATTACTAATGAAATAGATTTTATCTCTTAAAATTTTCCCTCGTCCTATCAAAGCGAGTAGAACCTAGTTATATTCCCGTTCAACTCTTCTAGGCAAAAATCCACGTTCTAGGACTACCTACAGTAACACCTTTATCGCTCTCCGTTCTATTGGTTGAGATTTGTGATACACAATGAGTGAGGAAGAAAAGAAGAATAGGAAATTTCAGTTTGACTTGACGAAGGTTCAAGTAGACTTTGAGTTCTATTTCGCTTTCGCTATCGGTGTATTGGCAATTGGATACGGTCTGCTTTCCTATTACAAAGACAATCTCTTAGGAGTCATTGCAGCAGACGGATTGATACTTTTTGCAGGTTTCTTTCTGGTGAGAGTTTACGATCTTAAGGAGAAAAGATTCAAGAAAATAAGACAGAAGTACATTGAGAGCTAATCAGATTGGCAAGGAGTCTGACGTGTTTGGTTGATCAACGTAAAGACTCTAAAGGCAAAGACAAACGCCTTCAAGAAAAAGAGAAGCTAGAAGCTGAACTTGACAGAAGTCTAGCAGTAGCTAAGGTGAAGGCAGCTCACAAACAGATTGAGGATACTGAGAAGTCGAGAAAACGTCCAGTCGCTCTGTCAATCTGTAAGCGTATTGAGGCATTCTTTAAGTGGATTATGCCTACCGTAGAATTAATAAACAAACCTCAGTATCTGCAACAGCAACTTCAAATCAGCGAAAGTGCTATTTCAATTGTAAAACAATTTGAACAGCTATATACCTCGATTCGCTACGATTTTCAGAAAAGTCTTGATATTGGAGACGAAGCCATGGAGAAAATGTTTCCTACGATAGCAGTCAAGAAAGATACTTTAGACCATATAGGCAACGACTTACTCGGCATTTGTTCACAATTAGCTCAAATGAGAAGTTATTGCGAACGTCTAATCGTTTAGTATTTTATTTCCGTTTCTAGTCAGAATCAATGAAAGGAGACTTTCTAAGCCACGGAATAACGTATAAGAACTAGGATAGCCTCTATTCTAGAGGAGAAAGGTAGAATGAAGACTAGGAACGTAAAGATAGCTCTAGAAGGCTTCGGTTCGTACTTAGGAATGCAAAGAGGCTCTTTCGTAGTGCGAGATAAGGAAGGGAAAGAGAAGAGGTATCCATTGTTTGAGAGTGAGATAGGAGAAGTACAGATCAGGAGCGGTAATACGGTATCGAGCGGAGCCTTAACGAGCATTGGTTTCTGGCAGATAGATTGTCTGTTGCTGAGTGGTAGAGGTCGTCCGGTGGCTATTCTCAGGTCGCTAGAAGATGATAGCCATGTTTCGACTAGAATAGCTCAATACGAGTCCTTAAAGAATGGCAAGTTCTCGGATATAGCCAAGCAGTTTGTCCTGTCGAAGATAGAAGGGCAGAATCAAGTATTGTCGAAGTATGGGCTTAAACGGTTTGACTATTCTTACGTGGAAAGAATAAGGGACGTTCAGGAAAGCGATACCAGAGCGTTAAGAGTCAAGCTCACAAACATAGAGAGCCACTGTTCGAAATTCTATTTCAATCAAATCTTTCAGATGTTCTCAGAATTGTTAAGACCTAGTGGAAGAAAAGCCTACAAAGCCTATGACGGCATAAACAATTTGTTCAATTTGGCTTACGAGGTTCTTTCTTGGAAGGTTCACGTAGCTCTCCTTAAAGCTAAACTAGAACCGTTCTTGGGATACCTTCACAGTCTTGCTTGGAGCAAGCCTTCTTTGGTATGTGATTTCGAGGAGCTTTATAGGTACTTGATGGACGACTACGTTATCCAGTACGCTCAAAGACTAAAGCCCAGAGACTTCACTTTGAAGACGGAAGAGTATGCGAACCGCAAGGGAAAACGAGAATATCTTAATGACTTTAAGACTAGAGGCTTTATGAAAATGCTTAACGAACACTTCCTTACTGAAGTTGAGGTTCCCAGATTTAGAATGGGAAAGAAACAAGAATTAGAGACACTGATTAATGAAGAGGCACTTCTGTTTGCTAGTTACTTGAGAAATGAAAAACGAGCATGGGTTCCCAGAATTGTTAATCTCAAAAATACACAAAGCTTTTAAAGAATATGACTTATTAGTAGTTGGCAATTTCCGAACTCAGTATCCCTTAGCGGATGCTGAACGATTTTTTGGAGGTGATAAATTGATTTTGAAAATACTCTCTACTCTGTTGCTTTCTATACTTATCTCTCCCATAACTCTCTACCTCGTAGTAACAGGCAGACTTCCTTGGTTTCCGTTTCCAGTGATTCTTTTCGGTCAACTGGTCTCTAGCTACTTATGGGGGATTGGAATAAGTTCTCTAATTGTCTTGTCTGCAGATCGTCTCAGAAAAACAAGAAAACAGACTAGTCTTTAGTGGCTAGTCTCAAGAGGAGAAGGCTAGAACTTGAGACTGACCAAAATGCTTTTCTAGAGTTGCACTAGTAGAACTAGTGGGTATCACAATGACTGAGCTACCTGAAAGGAAGGTGCTGAAACAGATTCTCGAAAAACTGAAAACAAAGACTATGAGTTCCAAATCTAATGTATCAAAAAGGGCAATGGAAACTTATGGGTCTTTGGAAGAGATCAATAAGCGTTTTGAGGAAATCATAAAAGGGATTCCCGAATCACAGGGAGAAGCCAAAATGGTCATAGAGCAGGTGAAAATTCTCTTCCGTGTCATCAGTATCGGTTTTGGAATCCTAATTTCACAGTATGAGGATGCGTTGGCTGACATGAGTCTTTACGTGGGGTCGCTCGAGAACTATAGTCAAGAACTTGACAAGACATTGAGCGGTATCTTTGAACAAGCAACAAAGAATGCAGAAGAGCAAATCAAAAAGCAGAATGAGCTTATGCCAAAGAAGGATGCTTCTTATATCAAGTGAATACCTAGAGTGTGTACGTTATAAAAAAAAGTCTGCGTATAGGACGAGAGTTTGAAATCCGCGCGCACGGGTAAAGTCTTATTCCATACCCAAATTTACGTTCTCTCAATGATCCACACTTTCACACTCATTCACACTCAGCGTACGGACACAAACCCAAAAAGACTCGAAAATGAAAAAGCGTCTAGTCTTCCTTTTTATGTCTTTTCTTCTTGAAGAATTTTGGATAGCGCCGGACATCCTCGTATATTGGTCTCGGTATGTTCGTTCGCGGATAGTAAATGTCAGGTCGTCCTTCTGGCGGAACCATGGGGTATTTTCGTTTCAACCTCAAGTAAGTGGCAGTGTAGACGAGGTAGCTGTAGAAGAGGAAAGAGGCTGAGAATAGTGCGATTCCCACGTAGAGCTGTGTAAGAATTGACATATACATAAATGGCAGGAATATGCAGACCCCGAGCAGGAGTAAGAGATAGAACTTCACTCGTCCGTGCAAGCTACTACCAACAATGGTTACCTTATTAGGACTATTATCTTTTGCGTTTGAAAGCGTAGCGCGCTACCGAATGCGCATGCTTGTTCCGAAATTGGCCTAGAATGGTTTTTATTCGCGTTTCATGGTTTAGGCAAGATTTTGGGCTCCATATCTGTCCTTGATGTTCATAGGTACTTGTTTTCCTCGAACGCTGCAGAAACGTGCAAAATGGAATTAATACCATTTTTGACCATTTTAGAAACACGCATACGCGCTAAAATCAGATTGAGAGAGACAATTTTGAAATATGCAAAGATGTATTCTACTAATGTTTGGAGGAAGAAGTTTATGTCTCATTGGACGGAAGACCTCTTCGTGAATCATCCTGAGCTCTTTGTTAAAGCCCTGGAAGAACGCGTTTCGATTGCGGGCGATGAGGTTGACGTTTTTCTGAAATATCTTGGTGAGGAGGGATTCAAGCCTCGAAGAATCTTGGATCTTAACTGTGGCATCGGTAGACATTCAATCGAGCTTGGAAAAAGAGGTATAAGTGTTCTTGGAACGGACCTGTCGCCCTATTACATCCAAATCGCCAAAAAAAGTGCCAAAAGTCATCATGTCAATAACAAAGTGCGTTTTAAGGTGGCGGACATGCGCAGGATCGGTGTAGTGCTTGCCGGAGAGAAATTCGATGGTGTCATTAATCTTTTCACTTCTTTTGGATTTTATGATGATAAGACTAATGCTGACATTCTACGTCAGTGTTGCAGTCTTGTTCCGTCCAAAGGATTTTTTGCCTTGGAGATCATGAATAGAGATTGGATTGTCAGGAACTTTCAGCCGCGTGGATTTTCTCGCTACGAGAACCTGATAGTCTTGGAAGACAGGGCATTTGATGCAAAAACCTCACGGATGGGAACCACTTGGACCTATCTAGTTCAAAAAGATGACAAGAACTTCTTCCTAGAAAAGCAGGTTACGATTGACCATCGTATTTGGAGTCTTCACGAACTGATTGACATTTTCGAGAAAACCGGTTGGAGATTCAAGGCAGTATATCCTGGACTTGGGCGACAACAAGGAGACGTCCCACTAACGGAAGTACATCGTCTATTCTTCATCGCCACAAAGCCCGCACTTAGGATGAGACGTGCTGCATAGAAACACGGGGACTATCCAGGAGATGCCTATGCCAAAGCCAGACGTGCCTCAAACCAATGTGATTTTCAAGTACGCGCTCGCTTAGTTAGCGCGCGCTCGGTGCGTTTCTGCTTTTTCATCCAAAACGAACTGGAAAACACTATGGCAGGATAAACGATCGATCGGACTATGACAAGCTGGAACAGCGCGCGGATCACCAAGTTTTAAGACCTAATCTACTCATTCTATTCTTCTTAGTGATAAGAATGGAGTTTGATATAACTTCAATCTCAGCAATAGTAGCAGCAGTAGGTGTGATAGTAGGAGTAATCCTGACTATTCAGGAACTCAGACATCTTCATACACAAAGACAAACGGATCTTGTAATGAGATTATGGCAGCAATCATGCAGCGAGGAAAATGTCAGGGCATGGCCGCGGCTAGCGAGTGCAGAATATCAGGATTTCAATGACTTTGTGAAAAACTACGGTCATCCGTTTTCTGAGAACCCAGTTCCTATTGCATTCGGCATGACTGCAAGGTTCTTTGAGGGGATGGGCATTGCTGTGCGTAGGAAAATTGTAGACATTGACCTAGTTCGAAACTTCTGGGATGTAGGTATGGGATGGAAAAAAGTGAAACCCATAGCAGAAGGTCTAAGAAAGGAGTTTAGTATTCCTGAGATATTTGAATGGTTTGAATACCTTTGCAATGAAATAAAGAAGAGAGAACAACAATTGGCAAAGACTCAGTAGAACACTCTTCTTTTCTTCTTGAGAAAAAGCGCGCACGTAGTCAGTTCAATCGTGAAGTTCTTTGGGGTTTTGGGGGGTAAAGTTTTTTCCCCCCTCCCCATATTATTACTGCGACCGCGTGCGCGAAGAACGCTATTTCAAAGAGACTTCGAAGACAGCTTTCTGTGGCAACAGAAAGTTCAGTTTCAGTTGCCTACAATCTTCTACCAGTCAATGTCATAAACTGGATTCAGCCCTGTGCGCGCGCGCTCTTTTCTTCCTTCAATTTAATTGCGAGTTCCCTTGCATAGTTTTTTGTCCGATCGATTTCGCCTTCTTTAAGCGGTCCCTTTTGCCCCAACACAAGGGCTTTCATAACTGGCAACAGTTGGTTCATCTTCTTATCTTTGAGCTTTTCTGAAATCTTTTCGGCTGCGCTCCATTCTTTCTTCTCAATGTTTTCGGGATTCTCAGTGTCAAATGCTGTGAAAGGCTTGTTCATCCATTCCTCCTTCTTCACCTTGCCTAAAAAACCTCTGATTGCAAAGCTCATTGTGCCAAATCGGGTTGGAGAACCGAGAACAAGGAAGCTGTAGTCCTTTGCACTTAACTTCTTTACGTTTTTAACGTCGAAGAGATCAACTTCTATTCCAGACTCTTTCAGTGTCTCTGCAATGGTTTCTGCGATTTTCTTAGTGTTTCCGTAGGAGGTGTCATAAACAACTATGCCCTTCATTTTCAAACCCTCCGCTTAAAGAATTGGTGTTTTCTTCCGTTTATCCCTTTTCTCTAGATTCACCGAAGACTAATACCTAAACTATAATTTGCTAGTTTTCCTAGCTGATTGTGTAGGGGTGTAATATAGCAGAGAGTAAGAGAGTATGTAAGAATGTAGGTGGGTTTGGGTTTGGGGGTAAAGTTTTATTCCTCCTCCTCCCTAAAAACGAATCAAAAACCTTTTCGATCGATCGATCGATCGCTTGCCAAGTACGAGCTGTCGCACGTTAGGTAAATGTTGCATTTGATACAGTCATTTGCATTGTTAAACTAAATAGCTACAGAAGAGCGTTCCACAAGTATTATATTGCGGACAATAGTAGTTATTTACTTGTCGAAAGGAGAAAGGAGAAGAGAACGTGAAATACAAATCAGTAGTGACTTTGCTTTTCTTGACGGGATTGCTTTTCATTGCATCAACTAAGATGGCATATTCGACATCCACAACAAAAAACTACGCGGACATAACCTTGAGCTCACCTAACCAGACTACACACTTGGACGACGTCTGGGATTTGACACAAGGCGACCTGACGCTGTCCTACACCATCGATATGGGCACTGTTCACCAGCCGCCGAGGCCGGATCCTAGCTGGAGGCCGTCGTGGTGGAATCCTGCTTGGGAACCGTACACTGGCTGGTATGAGTCCACAGCATATTACTGGTCGCATACTCTTTGGATAGAGGTTGGGATGCGTGGGGTGGGTGGTTCCGATTGGAGCCCCGGCCCCTGGAATACCTATAAGGGCAAGTGTGGCGGCTGGATGGTCCATGATGCAGACGCGTATGTAGGTGAGTGGAACGGCACATGGTGGGCAGACCAGCCAAACAATTTGGACATGGACGACAAGATTTCTCTTCAGGCGTCCGGAGGACGTGATGAAACAGACTACGACGTTAATGCGAGCGCCCCGACTACAGTCCTACATCCGACTATTGGAAGCAGAAATAACTATGGCGTATGGTTTGACCGCGACGGCGTCGACCAATGGCAGGCGGCGTCTCCGGGCGCAGTTAATGGCGGGACTTATAACACCAATGGCATCTATCACATCGTGATCACCTATCACGCCATCAGCAACCAGTTGGGAGTCATGTTCGCAACTGTCAATGGCATACCGACGGGATTCTACGCATCCCCTCCAGATTGGATCTTCCCACCAGATTATTATCCCGCTGGCCTTAGCTTCAAGGCCGACACGAAACAGATGCAGGTCTTTGCCGGCGTGTCTGCCTCCAATTCTGACCCCGTCCTTGACCCACCCTTTGACTACGGCTCCGTCACCATTAGCAACTTAAGTGTAACCGGATACCCCGGTGTTTACGACCCATTGGTTCCTGGTTTCACACATACTACTCCAATCGCCCCGCCCTACACTGTCCAGTTCACCGATACAACCCATGGTGGGATGCCGGCTTACACCTATAGCTGGGACTTCGGCGACGGCGCTGTCAGCACAGTACAAAACCCAACCCACACCTATGCTGGCCCAGGAGCCTACATCGTAGAACTGACAGTGACTCCGTTTCGTTGCGAACCAAAAAGCGATCCCCAGACAATCTACTTGGGTCCGCCGCCTGTTGGCGGCGAATGGGTTCCATTAAGCATTCTTCAGTTTCCAGCTTTGTGGATAAGCCTCGTTGCACTCTTGGCAATTGCAGCATCGTTCGTGGGAATCAGACGCATCAAAAAACGATAAGACCAAACTCCCTTCCTTTTTTTGGTCGAATGAGATCAGGCTTGCTGATCGATCGCATATTTCTTGTTTTCCATCATTTTGTCTATTTGCCTCTTGATTTCGCACGCGTTAGATGTCTGCACTGATCGTTGCAGCAAATCGATCGGTCATCGGTCGATCGCGCGCGCACTGTTTTGTTTAGCAGTTACTGAAGAAATGGCTCATAGCATTCACATAATCAGGAAAAGTCAGCGTTCCTTCTGGCCTATGTTTGAACTGTGGAACTTGCTCGATCGATCGGAAGAAGATAGACTGCACCATCAGCTCTTCTGATTTTGGTGTAGTATGGTCTTCTGTAAGGGTGTGTTTACGGGTTTTGTTTTACTGTTTCTATTTCTGGTTTTCTGTGTGCTGTAAGGTTTAGGTGTATGGTGTGGTATGAATGGTATGTTTGTCTTTTTGTTGTTGTCTGGTGTGTGTAGTGCATAGTTTGTTTCATGTTTTTTCCATGTATTTTCCCATTGTTTTTTATGTTTGTATGCGTGTTCCCCTACCATTAAAAAAAATGCAACACCGCAACACTACAACAACAAACACCCAGCAAGCTAAACCACAACAAGCCTTGAAGTAGCTGTCCATTTTTGGGTTTAGTGTCGTCGTCGTGCATCGTCGGGAGGAGGAAGAGGAGGAGGAGGTAAAGTTTTATCCCACACACACCGAGACTAAGGACACAAACCTTAACTCACGAAACAATCAATACGGCTGGATATGAGCAGCAAGATAGAGAAGACATTTGTTGAACAATCAAGCCAGAACGGAAAAAACACTGATGCGAGGCTTTCTAAGAAATGGACCTATGCAGCAGGCTTGATAATCGTTTTTGGGATCGAGTTCGTCTTGCGGGATTTCCTTCTGCCAGAAAATGCAAACAACTTCCTTCTCGCAGATTTATCGTAAATCTCTCTGAGATTCTTGAGGAACTGGTAAACTGAGTTGAACGCATTAATCGCATTGATTATTTGACTTGGTTCCAACGTTCCTCAAACTAGAATATGGGAATGTGTTCTTAAATGCTTTCTTCTACTGGACGTGAATATCTAGAGTGGCTGCTGTCTCCTTTTAAGAAAGGAGAGGAGACTGGAACTCTATTGTCTTTCGTGTCATACCGAGGTAGGTAGTAGCCTTCCTAAACTACCTACCTCACTGGCACTGGTGGTCTGTTTAGTGGAACGTTGCTCTACCGAACCACGCATCTGGGAATACATCATGGGGTGTATTCGTGCCAGCGAGAAGAACATCACGAGTATTCCGGTAGCCAAGCCTATTCCGTACACTAGGCTAAAACTAGCCAATGTTCCGCTCATGCTCATAGGACCGCTACTCGCCGAGCTTCCCACCGCTGACATACTGGCGAACACTGGTATGACAACGAACAGGACGGCGAAGGCGATCAGAGCGAAGAGAGGGACTATTATTAGCCCAATGTTTTCGCTATTGCACCAGCCAGACTTATCTCACATCCTTTCTAGGGAATTAGTGTTACCGAATCGGTAACTGAGAAGATGTTTTATCAACCAACCAAATTTATTGTTTCTGAAATATGTTTCCAAAATAAGATTTTCCAATTAGTTAAACGAGCAACGCAAGGTTTAATTCTGGCTTAAGACCCTTCTGGCTATTGGGGCTTGTGAGCAACAGTAAGAGTGCGTGAGTAGGAAATGGTATCGGGCAAGTTCATGAAGTGGTTGGCAATATCGCTCTATGTTGCCTTGCTTCTGTTCACTTGGCTAGACTACTTCATAAAATTGACTGGCTACACTACCTTGGAAGGTGCGTTACTTTACACTATCATAGCCCCAGTCTTGACTGTTGCGGGTTTCAAGATTCACCAAATAAGAAGTCTCAAATTCTGGCAAATACTATGGGCAGTCTTCGGAGCAGCCGTTTTTGGCTTTGCCATATTTGCGGTAATGACATTCCTGTTGAACCGTGTTTTTTCCCTTCCAGCTTGGGCAGAGATGCCCAGTGCGTTCTTAACATTTGCCGCCTCATATGTGATAGGGACTTGCCTAGGATACAGATTTGGCAAAAGAAGAGGATTCAGACCGCTAATCTTTTGACTTCTGACTTCCCGTTCTCTTCGTCGTAAAGAAACTACAATAGAGTGCTGTTGGGGGTAAAGTCTTATCCCACACCCACGGAAAATCATTTCTTGAGAGAGAGCATCGCCTGCAGGAAGCTTCTGAACAGTGACCCGTCTATTCTGCCTTCGGGCTCGACTGTGAGCAATCCCAAGTATCTCCATTCTTTTCTGATTTTGTTCAAGGCTTCACAGAAATCGAAGTCCGAGCGCTCTAGAACCCATTTACTCCTCTTTAGACTTCCTCTCAGATGAACATTCACAAGACTGCCGACTATGGATTCGAAAGCGTCAAGCTCATTGTACATTGATGCCCATCTCAAATCCAAAGTCACATGTTTGAAAGACCTGACCAGCATGAATGGAGAATAGCCTTTTAGACGCGTTGGGACATTTTCAACCGAAGCCTTGACCCTTGGAAATCGTTCCGCTGTCTTCAGAAAAATGCTCTCGACATTGTGCAAATCGAAACTTCTTTTCCAAGTGTCCCAAAGATGAAACACACAAACCTCCGCTCCCAACCTTTCAGCAACTGACAACGCATCATGAATGACACGTCTTCCTTTCTCCCAATCTCGCTCCCTCTCGGAGCAGAGATAACTTCCGACATCCCTACTTGCATGAACAGAAAGGATCGGTAAACCCCCACTTTTGACTAGTTCCACAACTTCTTCTGTAGTGAACTTAGGAGTCTTAGTCCAATCAGCCCAATCAGCATCGGTCAATGGTGCATTTTCACAGTCCCATTCTGGCTCAAGCTGCAACTCAAAACCATCAACCACCCCTTCTCCGAACACTTTCTTCATAACCTCAACCGTGCCGAGCAAGTCGTAGTATTCCTTATCCCCAAACCCAGCAATAGGCGCACTAGAAACCGAAATCAAATTTCTCATGAGCGCACAAGTCAATCATTCTAGCAGAATCCGTTTATAAGACCGATTCCAGTCCTGAACACAAAACACTGAATCGGTTGGCTGAGGCAAAGTTGGATCCCAAACCCAAACTTTTCTTGGAGTAATCGGAAATACAACGATTCTCAAACGCTCAGTCTAGTGAAAAGGTTGAATCAGCACTTCCAGAATAAGATCGGGATTTCAGGAGCTAATATGGTGATCAACAGGAAATTGAAACGCTGACAAACGAAGAGGCTTCTCTGTTTGCTCAATACCTGAGGAGCTAAAGACAAACGTGGCCTACCAGAATCGTGAATCCAGGAGGTGGTACTCAGAGACTCAATTCGCCAACATCTCAGATGCCAAGAGAATAGTGCCAAAATAAGTTTAAGTGCAACTCTGCTACTAACTACCAGGGGAGTCTAAGGTGTGGAATAGGGCAAAAACAACGTTGACAATTATCATTCTGGTTACCGCGTCCTTAACTGCCTATCTCTCCTTCTACTTGAAAGCCTACGTTCAATCGAGCCGCGGAGTCACCTTGACAGTAGTCACAAACGAGCCTGAGTATTATGTCAACACAAGTATCACCATATACTTCGTAATCAGGAACGAAAACGATGCTGCGGTCACGCTGAATTTTGAATCTAGCTATCAAATTGACTACGAAATCATCCAAGATTCAAAGGTCATCTACAAATGGTCGTCAAACAAGGGCTTCTTTTTCGCGTTCACTCGGATACCTATACCTGCTCACGGCACTGTCGTTGAATATCTGGAGCATACTTCCGAAGACTTTTTCCTAAAAGAAGGAACGTATGAAATCTACGGATTTCTGAATCCTTGCTGCGGCAATTACAGCGACACAACCTCTGTCACTGTATTTAGCCTGGAATAAGCCAACGATCCTAGGATTCCACAACTGCCCTTCATTCCTCATATGTACAGCGATCGATCAATCCCCTCTTAAGGAAGCTGCTGCGTGAGGCATCAGTGCTTTACGAAATTTAGCGCGCGCACAACTTCCAACGGAAAGAAGGAGCTCTAGCGCACGCTCATCTTTTTTTGTCTTTTGGGCGTGTTTGTTTTGTGGGAGTGTTTTCTATTTTTTTGTTTTTTTTTGTAGAGAGAGAGAGTTAGTAGTAGAGTAGGAGAGAGAGTAGAAGAAAGGTTTGGGGGTAAGTTTGTATCCCGCTACTTCAACGAATATGCAGAAAAGTTATAGCCAGACGCACGCTTTTTGGATTTACAGCGAGACAGATGAACACGGCACTGTTGCTTTCGGGAATCGCTGCCCTGGCTTTAGGAGTCCTTTTTGAAGCTTTGATTCGAATGAGCAAATCAAAGACCTGGTGGCGGACTCGCCTTTTAATTGTTCTAGGCATAATCCTAGCTGTCGCCGGCATCTTCTAGCTTCTGGAGACGCACGCTACCATCCGAGGTTCAGCAGTCCCTAAACACTCCACACACACGTCAGTCGAACCGCAGATTGAAACGCCTTGAAAAGAGCCTAGGGGATAGGGGCTATCAATTTTGTGGGGTCAACGAGGTCACAAAATTGACATAGTGCATGTTGCAGGCCCGCTCTGTAAACATGGCTCGAAACCGCTTTTTCCCTCTGACTCACAATGTAAAACGCTGAATTTTCCATGTGGCTTCACACGTTTTTCCCAGGTTCCTGCGTACCAAGCGCCTTGAAACCACACGTCTACCGAGGCAAGCTCAGAAAAAGGGTAGGGGGGGTATCAATTATAACAAGTCGAAACCCGTTATAATTGACATACCTCGATGGCCCCCGCGCTATGCAGTAAACGCCTGCTCCGAAAGTACTTAGGGGGAGGGGGTAGCAAATATAACGGGCAGAGCGTTGTTATATTCAACACACCTCGGCAACAGGGCACGATGGAGTAGAGACGCTCAGAAAAACAGCCTAAGGATCATCGATTTGTGACATCTCGAACCCTACAAAATTGACATAGCCCGCGAGCGCCCAAATCCATAATCGAAAAAGGAAAGCTTCAGGTTCAAAGTGTACGTCAATGAAGGAAGTCATGCAAATTCGGTCAAGCAGCCAGCTTTCATACGGTGCGTAGGCGATGACAAAGTTCATGGTTCAGGTGGTGCAAGCTGAGCCCAGCTGATAGCCAAATTGAAAAACTCGCAAACACCTTAACCGTTTTCACAGACGAACAGGCCGCAGACGCAGCTGTGGCTCTATTGCTCAAGAAAGCCGGTTCAGACCTTGAAGCCCTTTTCGTGAAGAGAGTTGAACGTTCAACGGATCCTTGGTCGGGACAGATCGCCCTGCCCGGAGGCAAACGCGAAGTCAAAGACAAAAGTCTGAGAGACACGGTCATCAGGGAAACCCTCGAAGAAACAAGCATAGACCTTCTGACGAAATGCCGCCTCCTCGGCGTGATGGATGTCGTCAGATCAGCCGCCCGACGTGAAATCAGAGTTCTGCCCTTCGTCTTTCTTCTTCAACACGAGCCAACGATCAGGTTGAACAAGGCAGAGCTAGAATGGTCCACTTGGATTCCACTCGACAAACTCGCCAAACACAAAGGATACGCAAAATTCAGCTTCGAAGAATCGCCAGCATACATCGTCGGCAAAACCATCATCTGGGGACTCACATACCGACTCACAGAGAATCTCCTCCAAATGCTGAGGCAAGTGCAGAACGACTCCAAGAACAAAGGTCGACGATAAGTATTGATCCGAAAGAGACTTGTTGAAGCTCTGTTGAACTCATTCGGCTAGAACACGCTTACTCCGCCAGCGAAACAGAATTCGCTCGGCTTCATGGCCCAGTCCACGTGAGGCACCCAAAAAGCGATCAGCCCATTAATACTTCGGTGTCAGTACCCCGGCACTTTCAGTTCCTTGGCCAGTTTTACCAATTCAGGATGCACGTACTTGCCATCCAGCTCGACGGCAACGCCGTCCAAGTACACGCTTGGGCTTAGTATGCCCAAGTCGGTGTGCGCAGCCGCTCTCCAGCCCGGTCCACCGATGATGCTGCCCTGAGTGCCGAAACCGAAAGTGACTGAACCAAACAGTCGTTCGTCGTCATTGTGCAGTCCGGTCAGTTTAAGTATGCCAGGGTTGAAACCGTACGTGTAATGCGCCAGACGATACATGTTTGGGTCCTTGAACCCACCGATCCATGCCGCGAACGTCTTCGCTTCTCTACCGCCCGAAATGTCCACGATCTTTCCCTTCTCAACCTTCAGCTTCATCGGAGTCTGAATGAAACCGACATTCCACTCCCAACCATCGACGGCGATCACCCCATTAATCGTCTCTTCCACAGGATTCCAGCCCACTTGGCCACCCAGCATGTACTGACCGGGCTTCTTAGCGATTTCACCAGTCTGAGAAACAGGACGTCCGCGGTTGTACGCTGTCACATCCGTGCCGGCCGAGTTCGTGATTCGCACCTTGTCAGCTTTCTTCGTCAGTTCGACCAGCTTGTCCCCGAGTTTGAGCATCGTCGGATAGGCCACTTTGCCGATCGTTCTCACCATTGACTCAACGTTCATTCCAGTAAGGCAAATGTACCTGGTCCTTCCCTTCTTCATCATCGCGTCATAAGCAGGGGAATAAAGCAGATAGTTAATGCAGAATTCAATAAGCACGTCTGCATTGTTCATCGCGCCGATCACCGGGTCAGGCGGGTCCATCGTAACCTCAGGGTTAGTTTCAAACCACATAACTGCCGCCTTCGCACCTATGATGGAACACGCGTCAGCAGTTGCCTTCACAACCCTCTCGTCACTCGCCGTATCAGCGTACACCAATACACTTTCTCCTTTTCTTATCAGCATGACTTCAGATACAAGTCTGTAGGCCGCACTAGCAAGTTCCATGTGCAACGACACATAAATCCCTCTGCGCCTACAAGAAAATCAAGCGTCATAAAAGCATTCTGGTTTCCACGCCCACCCACTTATTCACAACCAAGGAAGCACACATGCTTGTTCCTCAGTCTGCGAAAAACACAAAATCGGGAAAGTCAGTCAAGCTTACTCAATACTAGCATTCCCCTTTCTCACAATCTCACATGGCGCGGCTCTCTCTTGCAAAGACTACGGTGAAAACAAATCGTTAACGAGCTTAGAAGATTCTTAACAAGACTTATAAGACAAGCACAAAAATAACCTCTCTCTGGTGAGACGAAAATGCCTCAATATTACGAATATGAATTGGCCAAAGCGGCACACATGTTGGTTTCTGACATGTTCAAACTGAAACCCGGTGAAACATTCCTCGTGACAGCGGACACGGAATCAGACCCCCGAGTCGTTGAAGCCACGGCGGCAGCTGCTTTCACGGTGGGAGCCAAACCACTCGTAGTGTGGAACGCTTCTCCTTTGGGCGTAGGAAAAGCGGCGGACGCCATGTTGCCTTCGGAAGCGCTGGCAGCAGTGCTGAGTAAAGCAGATGCATGGTGTGAATACAACAACGAATGGATCTTTTATTCAAATACGTACGAAAAAGCCATGAACGCGAACAAAAAGCTCAGACATGGATGTTACGTAGGAATGAGCGTTGACATGATGGTTAGAATCATCGGCAGAGTACACATGCCGACCCTTGACAAGTACATGACAAAGCTGCAGGCAATGACCAAGGCAGCCAAGCACGTTAGGATGACGACCCCTGCGGGAGAGGATGTGGAGTTCAACAACGACCCCAAGAGGATATACACGAAGTCGGTTGGTTACGCAGACACTCCAGGATCCAAAATGCTGGGAGGACAAATAGGCTGGGCTCCAATCCATGACACCATAAACGGCGTAATAGTGTATGACGGTTCGGTAAACCCGCCGCTGGGACTGGTCAAAGAACCGATAAAGCTCCACGTAAGAAAAGGAGAAGTACAGAAGGTCGAAGGTGGACACGATGCCAAGGCCTTCGAATCGTGGCTTAAGAACTTCAAACATCCCAACATGATGAAGATGGCACATGTCTGCTACGGATGCAATCCGGGTGCAAAATTGACTGGCAACGTTGTGGAAGACGAGAGAATATGGGGTTGCACGGAGTGGGGAATAGGCTACCTAGGTACTCTTCTAACCGGTGGAAAGCCGATCGACGCCCCATCACACTCGGACGGAATATCCCTGAACACTTCCGTATGGCTCGACGGAAAACAGATATGGAACAAGGGCGCAGCAGTAGAACCCGAACTGGCCAAATTGGCGAAAAAACTAGGCAAAGTCTAGGCTTTCCCTTTTCTTTTTCGCTGAAAGCAAGATACCTAGAAGATAGACAAAATCTGACAGTTAGCCAAAATCGTCAATGTGTCAAGAAACGCCCTACTTTGTATAGCTTCTGAATCTGTGGCTATTGTTAATGCTTTGTCTGTTCACGAGCACCGTGAGGATTTAAGCTCTTGTCGTCGACATTTCGAAGCAGAACTAGATGGAACTATCAATAGTCCTGCAGAAGGTTTTTATCGAGATTCCAGGCTAGAGCTTAATGAAAGTCATGATTGGTGGGCGTTGCTATTACAAAGGGCGTTGTTTTTGACGTTAAGCGATTCGCCATTGATGACGGACCGGGGATACGCACCACGATATTTCTCAAGGGTTGTCCCCTGCGCTGCTGGTGGTGTCACAACCCTGAGGGTCAGGTTTCAGCACCCGAGTTAATGTACAGAAGAATGAGATGCAGCGGGTGTGCCGAGTGTGTCACGATTTGTCAGGAAGGTGCAATATCACGCCTGGACAAGAGTGTATCAATAAATAGGAAAAAATGCAGTTTGTGCGGAAGATGCTGCCAGAAATGCCCAACAGAGGCTCTCGCAATCGTTGGAAAGGAAATGAACCTGGATGAAGTCTTGAAAGAGATCGAGAAGGATTTGATTTTCTATGACGAGTCAGAAGGGGGAGTCACATTTTCCGGGGGAGAACCCCTCTTACAACTGGGCTTTCTGAATACACTTCTTGAGGAGTGTAGAGAAAGGAACATTCACACTGCAGTGGATACCTGCGGCTATGCGTCGCGAAAGTCTGTCAACGTGATGAGTGATAAGGTGGATCTTTTTTTGTATGACATCAAAATGATGGATGAGAGAAAGCACAGAAAATACACAGGCGTTTCGAACAAGCCAATTCTCGAGAATTTCAAAGGACTGGCCGAGAACGGAAGTGACATTCTGGTTCGCTTTCCCGTTATTCCAGGGATCAACGATGACGAAGCTAATGTCACTCAGACGGCTGAATTCCTGGTTTCGTGCGGAACAAAAAACATAAGTCTCCTTCCCTACCACAGAGCAGGAATTGAGAAATACATTGGGTTGGGCAAGGCTTACAAGTTGGAGAAAACTCGATGCCCCTCGGACCTCAAGTTGAGGCAAGTCAAAGAAGAGCTTGAGGGTTTTGGATTGAGAGTGAAAATAGGAGGAGGATAATGTGAACGGAAGGGTTAGAAAGCTGAGAGAGCAGAGTATTAGGACGAAACCTTACATCACGCCAGAAAGAGCGGTCCTTATAACAGAATTCTACGCGAAGGATGCTGCCAGTCAATTATCGGCCCCTATGCGGAGGGCACTTGCATTTAAACACGTGTGCGAAAACAAAAAAGTCTACATCGGTGATGGGGAACTGATCGTAGGTGAGAGAGGGCCAGCTCCAAAAGCTGTTCCAACCTACCCGGAAATATGTTGTCACAGTCTCGAAGACCTCGAAATCCTCAGAACAAGAAAGAAGACGCCATATGCCGTGGATGAGGAAACGAAGGGAACGTACGAAGAGAATATTATTCCATTTTGGACGGGCAAGTCAATAAGAGACACGATTTTCGACAAGATGTCTGACAAATGGAAAGGTGCCTATGAGGCGGGCGTATTTACGGAATTCTTGGAACAGAGGGCCCCAGGACATACAGTTTTGGACAATAAGATATACGAAAAAGGTTTGATTGATTTCAAGAAAGACATCGCGAAAAGTATGCAAGGACTTGATTTCCTGCGTGATCCACACGCATACGAGAAGATAGAAGAACTCAGGGCAATGGAAATTACGGCCGACGCTCTGATACATTATGCGGAGCGATACACTGAGAAAGCAAGAGAATTACATAGAACAGAAAAGAACAAAGAGAGAAGAAAAGAACTGAAAAGGATAGCTGACGTGTGCAGTCACGTTCCGGCTCATGCGCCGAGAGATTTCTGGGAAGCTCTGCAATACTACTGGTTCATTCACCTTGGAGTTGTGACAGAACTAAACCCTTGGGACTCGTTTAACCCTGGCAGACTTGATCAACATCTTTATCCATTCTATGAGAAGGGGCTTGAAGACGGCAGTCTGACGAAAGAAAAGGCCGTTGAACTCCTGCAACTGCTTTGGATAAAATTTAACAACCATCCAGCCCCGCCAAAAGTAGGAGTTACCGCGGAAGAAAGCAACACTTACAATGATTTCGCGCTGATAAATACAGGTGGAGTAAAATCTGACGGTTCAGACGCCGTAAATGAGCTCTCGTATCTGATACTGGATGTTGTAGAGGAAATGAGAATTCCCCAACCCAGCTCCATGGTGCAGATAAGCAAGAAGACTCCAGACAGTTTTTTGAAAAGAGCGTTGAGAATCATAAAAACAGGCTTTGGACAACCATCGGTCTTCAACACCGATGTCATAATCCAAGAATTGCTAAGGCAGGGAAAAAAAATTGAAGACGCAAGGAACGGAGGAGCAAGTGGGTGCGTGGAAACAGGAGCCTTCGGCAAAGAATGCTACATTCTCACGGGATACTTCAACCTAGCCAAAGTGCTTGAAATCACTTTAAACAACGGTCTGGACCCGCGCACAGGGAAGAAAATTGGACTCGAGACAGGCGATCCTGCTGAGTTCCATTCCTTTGATGAACTGTTTGCCGCGTTCAAAAAACAGCTCAACTACCTGATTGACATTAAGGTTGAGGGCAACAATGTCATTGAACGACTGTACGCTGAACACCTCCCTGTACCGTTTCTTTCACTTCTCATAAATGATTGTATAGCAAAAGGCAAAGACTACAACGATGGCGGAGCCCGATACAATACCAACTACATTCAAGGCGTAGGACTTGGTACAATAACGGATTCGCTGACCGCAATCAAATATCAAGTTTTTGACAAAAGACAAGTTACACTCAAAGAAATGCTCAAGGCGCTAGAAGCAGACTTTGACGGATATGAGAACCTCCGTCAGAGGCTACTGAACAAGACACCGAAATATGGGAATGATGATGAGTATGCAGACAACATCATGAAAGCAATCTTTGAAATCTACTACAATTCAATAGAAGGAAGACCAACGACTAAAGGAGGACACTACAGCATAAACCTGTTGCCGACGACTGTCCACGTCTATTTTGGAAAAGTTCTGGGAGCCACTCCGGACGGAAGGAAAGCAAAGGAACCTGTTTCTGAAGGCGTGTCACCCGTCCAAGGAGCAGACAGAAAAGGGCCTACAGCAGTGATAAAGTCCGTCTCGAAAATTGATCATGCCAGAACGGGTGGAACTCTTCTTAACCAGAAATTCGCGCCTGAACTCTTAGCTGACGAAGAGGGAATGGATAGACTGGCGCATCTCATCCGTACCTATTTCAAACTCGATGGTCACCATATTCAGTTTAACGTGGTAAACGCTGAGACTCTGCGTGATGCACAGAAACATCCAGAAAAATACGGAGATCTCTTGGTGAGGGTTGCGGGATACAGCGATTACTTTGTTAATCTTAGCACAGAACTGCAGAACGAGATAATCAAGAGAACGGAACACAAATCTTTCTAAACAAAGTGTCTCACTATCCTCACCTGAAGAGGTGGGCGTCAAGCCTTATATTTGTCTCTGGCAAAGAATCAATAGAACTGCTATGCTGAAAATCCTGTACATAAGTCCAGTAGGTAGCGATGTTTTTGATAGGGATGTTCTTGAGACAATCAGGAAGGTTAAGAGGCGGGATGTAGAAGCGAAAGTTGTTCATCTGAGTAAAGGCCCAGCTCACTTGGAGTACCATTACTATGAGCATCTAAATCTTGGCGAAACCTTAGAATGGGTTCAATGGGCAGAAAAGGAAGATTACGACGCCGTCATCATAGGTTGCTTCTACGATCCTGGGTTCAGAGAGGCCACGGAGCTCGTTTCGATTCCAGTAGTTCCAGTGGCTATGGCCACTATCCATGTGGCGGCAACCCTCGGGCACAAGTTTTCCATCATCGTGGGGAGAAGAAAATGTATTCCCAAGATGGAAAGCAACGTGCAGATGTATGGACTTGAGAGGAAGCTCGCTTCCTTTAGGGTGGTAAATTTCACGGTTCCAAGAATGGGGGAGGAACCTGAGAAACTGAGAAAGTCGATTCTTGCGGAAGCGAAGAAGGCAATCGAGGAGGATGGGGCTGAGGTGATAGTCTTAGGGTGTACAGCTGAATCAGGTTTCATGAAGGAACTGATAAGCAAACTCCGAGTTCCAGTCTTGGATCCTGTCGTGACCTCTTGGAAGTACGCTGAGATGATGGCTGACCTCTACCAGAAGGTAGGGCTAACGCATTCTAGACTCTACGGATTCGAACCGCCTCCAAATTAACACGAAAATTATATATAACCATATAGGCTGATACATAGAGACCGATAACAACACGGAGGATAAGAGAGTGAGAATATTCTTTAATCGTTCAGCTATTACGAAGATGCAAGCTGCTATCATAGCAATCGTAATTATCGTCGCCGCAGTCGCTGCCGTGGTGTACTACGTAACTCTTCCGGCTTCAACGCCTACGTTCACAGAGAGAGATTTGAGGATAGGCTTTGCGTATCCAAACCATATCGACCCGGCTATTGGAAACGATGAGTGTAGCACGACTAGCTTATGTAATCTCTACGATCCGCTGGTGTATCCGAATCCAGGCGGAGGAGTGGAGCCATGGGTTGCCCAAAGCTGGGTGATTTCACCTGATGGATTGCAATGGAACTTTACGATAAGAACAGGGATAGATTTCCACAGCGGCAATGAGCTTACGGCGGAAGACGTTGCGTTCAGTATGAGAAGGCTGATGACTTTAGGCCAAGGGGTTGCGTACCTGTTCACACCTTACGTAACCAGTGCGGTTGCAATCGGGAACATAGCACAGTTCACACTAAATACGACTTTTGGTCCTTTCCTAACCTCGCTGACAAGGCTCTACATAGTCGAAAAAGCACAAGTGATGGCTAACCTTGTGACGCCTGGAGCGTATGGTGACTATGGAGACTATGCCACTGGTTGGTTGACCACACATGATGCTGGTTCTGGAGCTTACACAGTTGTGGATGCTAGCGTGTCACAATGGTTCAAGTATAACCTCGTCAGCAATTACTGGGGGTACGTGGATCCTCTTGCACCCACCAATGTAACGCAGTTGTGGACTACGGGTAGCTCAACCACAGAGGTAAACGAAATGTTGAGTCGTGAACTGGAAGTAACGGATTCATGGCTTTCCAGCGAAAATCTTGCTCAGCTGGGACAAGCAGAAAACATCACTTCTGTCAGTTGGCCGCAAACCTCTGAATACTACTTCATGCTAAACACCAAGGATCCGCCACTGGATGACGTACACGTCAGAAAGGCCTTGGCATACGCCTGCCCATATAGCGACATAATGTCCCAAATATATGCAAGGTACACTTTGGCGACATCTTGCGTGCCCGCTGGAGTTGGAGGTTATGAAAACACGCAGATATACACCGCCAACAGGACTGCAGCTCAAGCAGAGCTCAAGCTGTCCAAATATTACCCAGACATAGTCAATAACCCAAGCAACTATCCAATCTATTTCCACTGGATCGCAGATGTTCCCGAGAGAGAAAGGGATGCGTTGCTCTTCGCCTCGGAGGTCAATAACGCGACTGGACTGAACGTCCAGCTGGTCAAAACGCCGTGGACATTGGTAGTACAAGAAATGGCCAACGAGAACACGACTGCTCACATCTACAACATACTAGTGGATTCTGATTATCCTGAAGCGGGTGCTTTGCTAACATCAAGGTACATGTCAGCTGGCACCGGTTCGTGGAAGCAGGGCGAGTGGCTCCAGAACAGCACAATAGACGCGATGATACAAGATGCCTTATCAACGGTGAACACGACCGATAGGTTCATCAAATACGGGAACATTCAAAAAGCGATAATGGATATCTGCCCGAGCTTATTCATCTATGACATCAGGATCACCGTTGCTATTCAGAACTACGTCAAGATTCCGAACGTTGTAACCCCATCTCAAGCACAAACGATAATGGGCTACGATAGGGTTTACAGACTCTGGCAAATCCAACCGCATTAGCACCGGTGGCGCAATCCGAACCTCAGGAATCTCTTTTTTTTATTTATCCACGTGCGAGGACTGAATACTCCTTGACTGCCTGATGCGATGCTTACAGCCTGTGAGGCACGTACCTGTTGCACCTCTCTTCTCCCCTCCTGGCGATGCGTGTCAAAATTGAAAGAGTTTTTAAGTATCTTCCGCTTTTTTTATGTCTTCATTGTGACGTGGGTACCATGAGGCTCTGGACCTATGTATTGAGAAGAACGTTTTTAGTGATTTTTTCTTTGTTTGGTTTGTCCGTGTTGGTTTTCGTGCTCTCTAGAGTACTGCCTGGAGATCCCGCACTAATGCTGGCTGGTCCTGACGCTCCGAAGTGGGTCGTTGACCAGTTAAGGGTTCAACTGAGACTGAACCAACCTCTGTACACGCAGTACTTTTACTGGCTGAATGATGTCTTCCATGGAAATTTGGGTTTCTCTACCCTCACAAGGCGCAGTGTTACAGCTGACCTCCTGCAATACCTTCCTGCATCCCTTGAGCTCATAGGTCTAGCTGCTGTTTTTTCCGTGATCGGAGCTTTTGCGTTTGGTGTGGTCGCAGGCAGATACTCTTACAAGTGGCCCGACAACGTCGTTAGGCTGGTGTCTTACGTGGGAATATCCATCCCGGGCTTTGTGCTAGCTATAATATTTCAGCTCGTGTTCGGCTGGTGGTTGAAATGGTTCCCAATTCAAGGGCCCGGCTCCAATGCTTTGGATCAGCTATATCACATGGTGTTGCCTGCTTTGGCATTGTGTATGGGGGGCATGTTGCAAGATGCGCGGATAATACGGGCTGGAATGGTTGAAAACAAGGATAAGGACTACATATCAATGGAGACAGCTCAAGGCTTACCTGACAGGATTGTGACGTTCAAATATCTGCTCAAGCCATCTGTAATTCCTGCAGTGACGGTAATGGGTTTGGACATAGCTGCGTTACTGGCTAACGCGTTTCTTGTCGAAACGGTATTCAATTGGCCGGGCTTCTCCCAACTCGGCATCAGATACATGTTGAACAAAGACCTTAACGGAATAGTTGCGTTGGTCTTGGTCATAGGTCTCATTTACGCCATTGCAAACATTGTCGTAGACGTTGTAGTCGCATACTTGGATCCCAGGATTAGGCTAATGGAACGAGGAGAATAAATGCAGATGGCATTGCTTGAAAATCTGAAGAGCTTGTCCGCTAGGTTCGACCTAAAAAGGAAGTGGTACAGATTTTCAAGAAGCCCTTTGTCCATAGTGGGGTTGGTGATTTCCGTCGCTTCGGTAATGATAGCTGTAGCCGCTCCTTTTGTGGCGCCTTATCCTCGACATGCGGGTTTATTCACCGACTTTCCGAACGCCATCAAACCCCCTAGTCTCACTTATCTTTTCGGCACGGATGAAATGGGCAGAGACGTACTGAGCAGAACTATTTTTGGGTTCCAGTACTCTCTCGCGATGGCGGCAGTGGTTTTAGCACTTGTCGTCGCGCCTGGAGTAATACTGGGATTGGTAGCTGGCTACTACAGGGGAACGTGGATTGATACTGTGGTGATGAGAATAGCAGATGTGTTCATTGCAGTGCCTCCGCTGGTATTAGCACTATCTGTAGCCGCTGTACTGACTCCAAGCGTGTTTAACGCAATGATGGCCGTGTCCTTAATGTGGTGGCCGTGGTACACCAGGTTGACTTATAATACCGTATCGACGTTGAGAAATGAATATTTTGTTCAAGCATCTGAGGTAATGGGCGCAAGCTCCTCCCACACAATATTCAGCGAAATCCTTCCGAACTGCCTCGGGCCAATCTTGACGAAGGTAACACTGGACGTCGGTTGGGTCATACTCCTCGGGTCTGCGTTGAGTTTTGTAGGGTTGGGCGCTCAGCCTCCCACACCTGATCTTGGCACCATGGTTGCCGAAGGTGGACAATTTATACCATATGCTTGGTGGATAAGCATTTTTCCGGCTATAGCCATCTGCATCATAATACTAGGGTTCAATCTGTTAGGAGATGGAATTCGAGATATATTCGTTGAGGAGGCAAAGTAGTACGCAGCCTCTTTTAGAAGTTAAAGATCTTTGTATAGGCTACAAGACCTACCTGGGCAAGCTCAAGGTCCTGAATGGAGTAAACCTAACAGTGCACCAAGGAGAAAAAGTGGGAATCATCGGAGAATCTGGCTGCGGCAAAACCACCACAATGAAGGCAATTCTCAGAATTCTAGCCACCAACGCCACAGTAGACGGAGGCGAAATACAATTCAGAGGCAACGACGTACTTAAAATGGATCACAAGAAACTGAGCGAAATGAGAAGAAGAAGCATAACCATGATTTTTCAAGATCCGACGGCCGCACTCAACCCAGTGTTCAAAGTCGGAGAACTCCTTGGGGACGTTATCAGGTTTTCAGGGAATATTGATACTGGAAAAGATTTGAAAAAAACGCTTCGCGAAAAATCTATAGAGGCTTTGAAGGAGGTTGCTTTGCCCGACCCAGAAAGAGTGCTGGACAGCTATCCATTCCAGCTAAGTGGGGGTATGAGGCAGAGAATTTGTATCGCAATGTCTCTGTCTACCGCGAAGGACCTTTTGATTGCCGATGAGCCCACAACGAATCTGGACGTAACGATACAAGACCAAGTTCTACGTCTCATGAAGAATCTTGTGGAGAAAAAGGGGTTATCAGTGATCTTGATTTCTCACGCTCTAGGAACGATACGCGGTACAGTCGATACAGTTTATGTTATGTACGCTGGCAGCATGATCGAGATTGCAGAAACCAAGGGCTTATTCTCGAATCCTCTGCACCCTTATACTAAAGGGCTCTTGGAATCTGTTCCCAAGCTAACCGGAGCAGGTTTCTCAGAAGGCATCACAGGGAGGGTACCAGACTACATAAACCCTCCGTCAGGTTGCAGATTCCACCCTCGTTGCGGTTATGCATTTGAAGTATGCAGAAAACAGAATCCCACCTTCTTTGATTCTGATACTAAGGAACATAAGGTTGCTTGCTGGCTTTACAATAAGAGATGAGACGTCATGGACAATGATGAGAACTTGCTGGTTGTAGAAAACCTGACGAAACACTTCAAGACTTCTTTTGGAGTAGTTAGAGCAGTTGACGCAATAAACTTCAAAGTCAAGCCCGGCGAAACCTTCGGTCTCGTGGGCGAATCTGGCTCTGGCAAGAGCACAACGGGTTACGTGATAATCGGAATTTACAGACCAACATCGGGTAGGATAATATTCAAAGGCGAAGATGTATCGCTGCATGCCAAAAAACGCCCAAAATACTTGAAAAAAGACATGGCGATAGTTTTCCAAGATCCAGCATCCTCTCTCAATCCTGCAAAGACTATAAAAGACATCATAGAAACTCCCCTGAGAATACATGGATTGGTGAAGAACCGTGGCGAACGAGATGAGAGAGTCGTTGAACTGCTTGAGGCTGTTGAGCTGCCTCCGAAAGACTTCATGCAAAGGAGACCCCGGGATCTGGGAGGAGGCGAAAGACAGGCGGTCGCGGTTGCCAGGGCTATCGCAACTAACCCGTCTCTTATAGTGCTTGATGAGCCTACCTCAGCCCTGGACGTTTCAATCCAAGCAAAAATAATGAAGGTACTCATGAGGCTGCAAAAAGAACTCAACTTGTCATACCTGTTCATAACCCATGACCTTAGCCTGATGAGAAACGCCGCTTCAAGAGTCGCAATAATGTATTTAGCCCAAATCGTCGAGTACGCTCCAACACCTGTTTTCTTCCAGAATCCGTTACATCCCTATACCCAGATGCTTCTCTCTTCAGTGCCTGTGCTAACAGATCAAGAAGAGATGCTGAAGCCTAGAGGAGTACCTTCCAGAGGCGAGGTTCCAAGCGCCATCAACCCTCCCCCTGGTTGTCGATTTCACACTAGGTGCCCACTCGCAAACCAAACTTGCAAATCCAAGGAGCCGACCTTTGTGATGGTGGAACCTGACCATTATGTAGCATGCCATCTTCTCAACAAGTAATGCTTTCAACCCGCGTGCTTCGAGTCGCTCTGAGGACATGTCTCTTTAAGCAGCAGACCGCAGACAGCTTCGGTTCCCGTCATAACTGTGCACATGATTACGGCTGGAACGAAAAATCCTGTCGCAGTTGAAAGATAGCCCACCAACCAAGGCGCAACCATAGCTCCCAAATAGCCGCCGACGAGTGTGAAACCACCAGCGGTTGCCGAGCACAATGTTCCGACCAGCTCCAGCGGCATTGTCAATATTACTGGGGCCATGCTTCCGATAAGAAATCCGTATAGGACTACCCAGAACCACAATTGGATTCCTGTTGTCGTCCCAGCGAAATAAAGAGCACCCGCCGCGATAATCGACGTAACCCAAATGAAAGGCTTCCTCAGGCCCACACGGTCAGAAACCATTGGTATGATAAAGCTGCTCGGAATCATGAACCATGATATCATCGAGGTAATCAGTCCTGCCGTGGCAGGCTCATATCCTTTTGATATCAACATCGTTGGAAGAAACCCAAGCAGCCCGATTTGAGGTGCGAGCAGGAAGAAAGTTGTAAGCATTAGGATCCACATGTGTCTATTTCGGAGTACGATGGAAAAAGATTTTCCAAACGGAACTCTACTTGCTTCGTTAGAAGAATCTGTGTGAAAGATGCCAGTTACCGGCTTTGGTCTTTCTCTGGCAAGCAATATCCAAGTCAGAGTCATTAACAGACTCACAACTCCAATCGTGACGAAGACACCTTGCCAGGATCCGGTCCAGGGTAGTAGCAGAGCAGGAGTTAAAATCAATGAAGATGCTATGCCGACCTCCATGCCTGTGAACATCGATCGATCGATCTAATGCATATTCTTTGGGAGAAAACCACACACCAGTCACCTTAGGCAGGTTCGGGTATGCTATTGAATAGCCGACTCCACATAAAAACGTGGACACAGCTAATGTTGTGAAATCTGTGGCGAATCCTCTGAGCAAGCCGAATATTCCCATTATTGTTCCTCCTATCGAGACTGCCACTCGAACGCCAAAACGGTCAGCGAACAACCCACCGGGGATGCACATTACAACTAGTGACAGCGGAACCAATGCTACAAGGATGCCAAGCTGCTCATAAGACAGAGCCATCTCTTTGGCCAGTACCGTCATCATAGGTGTAAAACAGAACCAACTCGCTCCCAGAGCAAACATCATCAGCCACGTTAATGCCGCTAACACCCAGCGATAAGATGAAGCCGTTCCGCCCATTTTTCTGCTTCCACCTCTGTTAATTAGCATTGTGGCTATTCTGCGTCCAAGTATCTAGCCTTGAGTTCTAGTGCAAACTTTTCTACTATCGCGTCAATAGCTTTCTTGAAGCCTTCCACATCATACATCACAAGCAGCTTTTTATCATCTACGATAGTTTTTATCCCTTTCAAGAAGGGGTCGGGAGCTAATCCTGTGACATGGTCTGGAAGCTCAGCAAGCTTGCTTAATGCGTCAAGCAACCTGAAAGGTCCATACAGTGGTGGTTCATTGATACAACCTTGCGCACTCGTCGCCAGAAAAACGGCTACCTCGAACAAGTAATCATTGCCAATAAGTCTTTTCGGAACCAATGCCTAACCCTCCAGACTTGTTGGAAACTTATGACCGTACTTGTTTAGAAAAGTTGTGTCTCTTAGCGAAATTCGTGTTGGAGGAGCAGGAACAAGAGTCGGGTAGCCGACTATCACTAGAAGTTCAGGTTCGATTCCTTCCGGAATCTCAAGGAATTCTTTGACAGCCGTGCGAGAAAAAGATTTCACGACGCATGTTCCTAGTCCAAATGCATGAGCTGCTAGAAGCATGTTTTCAACAGCCATCGAACAGTCTGCTACCGACAAGTAGTCCCTTCCCAGAACTCCACCCACTTTAAGTTCTTTCTCCTTGTCTGAACAAACAAGTATCGCAAGGGGGGTCTCACCAAGGTACCCCGGTGAAACTTTTCGAATGAGATCAAGGATTTTCTTGTCTTCTATCACGATGAATCTCCACGGTTGAATATTGCTGCCAGAAGGCGCCCAGCGAGCTGCGTCCAACATCCTTTCAGCAAGCTCACGTGGAACGGCATCAGGTTTGTATCGGCGAATACTTCTGCGATTCATGATAGCTTCGAAAACATCCATGTTTATCACCCTGACTTCGACTAGTAAAGCGTTCTTAGAAAGTCTTATATTCTTTTTCCAAGGAATAGACCTAATCCGAAAAAGGTGAAAGAAAATGCCGCAATTTTACGAATACGAACTAAACAGAGCAGCACACAAGCTAGTCTCCCAGATGTACAAATTGAAGAAGGATGAAACTCTTGTCATAACTGCAGATACCGAATCAGACCAGCGAGTGGTTGAAGCAACTGCTGCAGCAGCGTTTGCTGTGGGAGCAAAACCCATGGTCATATGGACTGCCTCGCCATTGGGCGTCGGTAAGGCGGCCGATCCAATGCTTCCCGTGGAGGCACTAACGGCTGCATTGAACTGTGCTGACGCGTGGGTTGAATATAACAATGAATGGCTTCTGTATTCAACGCCGTATGAGAGAGCCATGAAAGAAAACAAGAAGCTCAGACACATGTGCTTAGTTGGAATGAACGTCGACATGATGGTGAGAGTGATATCAAGAGTCGACCTGCCTACCCTAGGCAAGTTCCAAGACAAGCTCATTGCTTTGACAAAGGCTGCCAAACACATAAAGATGACCACGCCAGCCGGAGGAAACGTTGAATTTGACAATGACCCGAAGAGGCCGATAATATGCGAGGTCGGATACGCGGACACCCCCGGATCTCACATGCTAGGCGGTCAGATAGGTTGGTCGCCAATTTTCAAGTCCATCAACGGCACAATAGCCTTCGACGGTTCAATTGTCCCTCCGATCGGCTTGGTTAAGTCGCCGATACTCCTTCATGTAAAGGAAGGAAAAATCGTGAAGGTAGAGGGCGAAAAAGACGCGCAGTCTTTCGAATCCTGGCTGAAGAGTTACAACAATCCACTGATGCTGAGATTGGCCCACGTTTGCTATGGAGTGAACCCAGGTGCCAAACTCACGGGCAACATAGTTGAAGACGAGAGAGTGTGGGGATGCACTGAATGGGGAATAGGCTACGTGGGTCAAATGCTGACCGGAGGGGAGCCGATTCCTGCACCTTCCCACACTGATGGCATATGCCTAAACACTTCTGTCTGGCTTGATGGGAAACAGATCTTCGACAAGGGCAGAGTCGTACATCCAGAGCTTTCCAGACTCGCCAACAAGCTCGGTAAACTCTGACCGCCTCTGTTCATTTTGAGGTGGAAAAATGATAGACAAGGAGAAACTCGTCAACGGCGTCGTGAACATGCTGAAGGTGAACATGGGGCTCAAAAACGGCGAGAAGGTCGTTGTCGTCACTGATGTTCCGACGGCGGAAGAGTGGGTGACGAAGACCAGTGCAAAGCTGACAGAGGCTACGGAGAGAGCTGTCCTGGCCAAGATGGTAAGCGAAATCGCAGCGGAAAAGTTTCCGAACAACAAGGTTGAGTTCTTCACATACCCTTCGATAGGAAAGCACGGAACCTACCCGGGAAAACAGGTCGAAGAAAAAATGAAAAGCGCAGATGTGGCCATCGCCATTACGACTTACTCGTTGACCCACACGGATGCACGGGTGAACACATGCAAAGCCGGAGGAAGAGTGGCAAGCATGCCAATGTTTGTTGCAGAAATGTTCTATCCCGGCGGACCGATGGCGTCAGACTATCGTCAGATAGACAAGGAAACGAGGAAAGTCGCCGACTTGATCACAAAGGCTAACGACGTGAGAGTGATTTCTCCGGGAGGCACAGACATGGCTTTCAGCGTGAAAAGCAGAAATGGCATGGTAGATGCTGGAATCTTCACGGAAAAGAGCTCCTGGGGCAACTTGCCGTCCGGAGAAGCCTACTGCGCACCGGTCGAGGGAACGGCTAACGGTAAGCTTGTCGTAGAGGCAAACTGGTACCCTGATCTCAAGGAAAAGATGACCTTGGTGTTCAAAAACGGGCAGGTGACTGAGATTATCGGCGGCGGAAAAATCGGCGACGAGTACAGAGGCTTGTTGGACTTCAAGAAAAAAGAAGAGCCCTACATTTCGCGAAGAAACCTCGCTGAACTCGGCATAGGAACCAACCCCAACGCGAAACGTCCTGACAACATTCTCGAATCAGAGAAGATCAAGGGCACAGTTCACTTGGCGATAGGAGACAATTCTCATATGGGCGGAAAAGTGTCTGCAGACCTGCATCAAGATTTCATCATTCCAAAGCCGACATGGATGCTTGATGGAAAACCAGTGATGAAAGACGGAAAACTCCTAGCTTGAAGGACTCCACCCTTCCCCTTTTTTGACCTTTTGGTCAGGTGAAGGCATACCCTTGATTAGGGCGTGCGAATTGGACCCGTCGCACGATCTACGATCTTATTGTTCGACACCCATCTCTTTTATGATTGGTAGCAGCTCTGGATGGACGAACTTTCCATCTTTCTGGACGGGTTCACTGTCGAGGTATATGGATGCCTTCAGTATGATACCGTCATCGTGCGACGTAGCTCTCCAACCAAAAGCGCCCTTGAGGTCCGGTCTAAGGAGCGGTCCTTGTGATCCCCAACCCACTTGGAAGCACCCCCAGACCCTCTCAACCTCTGAAATGTCGCCTGTGACTCTTGCCTTGGGATGGTACCCGTAGCAAACGTGCGCTATCCGATACATGTTCTTGTCGTTAAGGCCTGCCATGTACCTGCGAAGTAAATCGGCTTCACCGCCCCCAGAGATCTCCGTTATTATGCCTTTCTCGACTTTACATTTTATGGGGGTCCTTATGTTCGCTTTGATCTCGTCAGGGGGCCATACGTTCCCGTCAAATGCCAGGACGCCGTTCTCGGTCTCTTCAATTGGAGCACCGCCCGTCTGTCCGCCTAGCATTATGACTTTCCGTTTGTCAGCTGTGCTGCCAAAGTTTTCGAACTTTCTTCCGCCGATTTTTGCGGTGAAGTTGGTGCCAGAGGGGCTGGTTACTTTGATCTCATCAGCCTCGGTGGTCATTTCAGCGAGCTTGTCTCCTAACTCGACCATTTTGGGATAGTTCACCCAGCCCATGGTTCTAACCATTGCTTCGCGGTCGAGGGATGTTAGACAGATGTAGGCTCGGTTTCTTTTCAACGCGTTTGTCTGACCTTGAGTGTAAAGTATGGCTCTTGCCGAGAATTCCACTGTGACATCTGAGTCCATCATCGCTGCGGCAAGAGGCTTGGGAGGTTCACGGAAGGAGATTTCACGTGTCTCGTGAATAACTATGGTCGGCGTTGCTTCAGCGCTTTTGACCGCTGCAGCTGTTGCTTTCATTACTTCAAAATCGACAATATCGTCTCCGTATATGAGAACATCCTCGTTTTCCTTTACCCTCAGAACGTAGTTCACCAAAGTATCTGCAGCTTTTCCTAGCTCCATGTACCAACTCATTTTCTTTCGCCAATCGACAATGTGTTTGCTCGAATAAAAATCTTGTCAAACCTGGCTTTTATCGAATTGTTAGTTCCTTGGATTTGATGCTGGTCAGGTATCCTACGTCGATTCTGCCGTTATAGTATTCCTCAATCTTCCAACGTTGAGATTAGGGATGAAGACTTTAGGGTTCTTTTCCAATCGATAATCATTCACGTTCAAAGGCAATGAATCTGGTTGAAAGCAAACAAGAACATCAGGTCAAAAGGAATGCATGTGCTTCATATTCGGCATTCCGACCAGGAGGTAGAATTGAAGAAGCCTTTAGTGCATTCGTGCGTTCCGAGTTAATGCGCGGCCTGCTCTTGTTGTGCTGAGTGTGTGCGTGCGTGCAACGGTGGTAGGCCCCTATATTTGGAGCCAAATATGTCTTAGCTGAGTTATTGGTGTGGAAGGACAGGGTTTTCCTGTGTTTCTGGCGTGCGTGTTCTGCATGATCTGTGACAGCATGCTACAGCCCGGAAATCGCTGGTTTGATGAGATGCCACCTTTGATGCCTTTGCGAATGGTGCGCATAGTCTTTATATGAACCGCGAGTACTAATTTTCTGAACGCACGATTCGCATAGTAGTGGTGAGGAGTAATCTTGTTTCAGGCTTCTGACAGGGTCAATCTTATTAAGACTTCAGCGATTAGAAAAATGCTCGAACTTTCGGTAGGACTAGAAGATCTCGTTCATTTGGAGCAGGGAGAACCAGACTTCACGACTCCCGAACACATTGCAGAAGCAGCTGTTGATGCAGTTCGAGAAGGCTGCACGCATTACACGGCAGTTGACGGCACACCGGAACTGCGCCGAGCAATTGCGGAGAAGCTTCGGAACGAGAACGACATTGATGCCGATCCACGGACAGAGGTAACGGTGACCTCCGGCTCCCAAGAAGCTATGCTGATAGCCGCCCTAGGATTTCTGAACAGAGGTGATGAAGCGTTGATTCTTGATCCTTATTACCCCGCGTATTTTGAAGACACTCTGATAGCGGAAGCCAAGCCTGTAACAGTCGCTCTTGATGCGAGCAAGAACTACAGAATCGAAAGAGAAACGCTTGAAGAGAAGATAACAGAAAGAACAAAGATGATTTGGATGTGCAATCCGTGCAATCCAACAGGTCAAGTGTGTTCAAAGAGCGATCTAGAAACCGTGGCTGAAGTGGCGCAAGAACACGATTTGATAGTTTTTGCAGACGAGATTTACGAGAAGCTTGTGTACGACGGTGCAAAACACTTGAGCATCGGTTCACTATCAGGCATGGAAGACAGAACCATTACAGTGAACGGTTTTTCAAAGGCGTACGCAATGACGGGCTGGAGAATCGGTTACGTGGTCGCTGAGGACAAGCTCTCTTCCGCTTTGCGCAAACTGCACTATTATGCAGCCCTGTGTCCTAATGCGATCTCCCAGAAAGCGGCTCTCACCGCTTTGACAGGTCCCCAGGATTGCGTTAAAGAGATGCTGGCAGAGTATCGGAGGAGAAGAGAACTCGTCATCCGTGAGCTCAGCAAGATTGAATCTTTGCCTTATACAATTCCCAAGGGAGCATTCTATGTTTTTCCAGACTTTTCCAGCTTCGAAGCATCAGACGAGGCTCTCGCGCTGCGTTTGCTGAAAGAGGCTCGCGTAGTTACGGTCCCCGGCTCGGGTTTTGGAGAAGCTGGCAGAGGGCATTTGCGGATATCATACTCGACCTCTTATGAACAAATTCAGAAAGGAATCGCTCGGCTCAGGAACTGCCTCGAACATGTATCATAGCTTGAACTGTGACGATGCCTTTATCGCTGCCTCGTCACCGTGACAATGCCCTTTCCTGCATCGACCTTGACAAGGTCTCCAGTTCGAATCGTTTCAAACGGGTCCTTCTCCAATCTGTCGACCAAAGGAACCTTCGCTAACACGGCGCTTACTATGAGCACGGTTTCGATGTCTTTCACTATCATTGCTTCAGGAGCAAGGTTTCGTGATGCAAGTTTGAACAGACCGTCTATCTGAACCACCGAACTGGCTTTCCCAGATGGAAATACGAGCACTTTATGAGCAAGGTTTTTTCCAGCCAACTCATGGTTCCTTTCCCTAACTACCCCCGTTTTCGGATCTGTCAAGTAGAAGCAAATCGGTTCATGGGACACCAGAGCCTCACCTTCTCCGTAGCCGCCGACGATTTTGTGGCATTTCAACGTGATCTTCATATTTTTCATTCACATTTCCCTTCAACCGCAGTTTTGACGCAGTCTTCCAATCTGGCCACGATGACTTCCTTGAATCTTCGGTAATAAGCACATTTAGGAGAGTCCGTCATGCCGACCTTGTTTTTGTACACGGTCCAGCACGGTTCGTCGATGCATGTGTCTGCCACGACACGCCCACCAGCTCTTTCGATGATCTCTACGTAGCCGATCCTCTCGGCAAGAACCTTCGCAGTTGCAGACGTGCAAACCCAAAACGACACCCCTCTGTGAACCTTTTTTCCCCTTAGGAGTCCTGCCGCTTCTCCCACCTGCTGGAGAGTGTAATGAGGGCATCCGAGCAAGACAAAATCTATTTTCCCACTCGCCGTTTGAAGTTCCTCGCAGGTCTGTTTGAGTTCGTGGTCCGTCACTGTGATCTTCTCAGGCGGTACATCACCCTGAAAGGCTTCTTCAACGGTTTGAGCTTCAACAGTGATGCCGGGGATGTAAAACATCGATATGGCCCCAGACGTGTTGGACATTGCACAAAAGTTAATGAATTCCTCGGTGCTAGGACACTTTGGGATGCCCGTGAGCACGGGAATTCCGTATCCTATTCGTTTGCCCACAAACTGTCCCAAAAGCGTGTAGTCAAACTCGTCCTTTAAGCGGGCTTCGACATTGATCAGAACTGTTCCTTTTCGATTTTCTCTGAGGTGCAGCCCGTATTTCGGAGTCTTTCCGACAACTCCAGCGGCCAGTGCGCTCTGGGCTGCTTCACGGTTAGTTCTGGCACCGATGACCGAATTCACGTAGGGGGTAGCGCTTGACTCGGAGAAAGCAACGGTTTCACCGAATAGTGGAATGTTTTCTGCCAGGTATGGAACACAGCTCCAGCTGAGTATAGCGCCCAGTCGCTTGTAGCCTTGTTTTACTCTTCGCGCTACTTCAGCTTCGTCCTTCGGAGCTTCGAACAGCTTGTCAAAATACTCAATGTCATACACCGGGTTCGTGCTGGTCGGCACTCTGCACTTGGCGCCTCCATCTGCCAAGAGTTCAACGAAGTACAGGTCTCCTTCCTGACCACTTGAGGCAACATGCGCCCGACTTATTGGAATCATTCTTTCAGCGTCGTAAGCATCACCTATAGCCACAAGCAGCTCCATTGCCTTCTGAGTTCCTTGCCCACATTCGCCATTGAGCATTTTTTCTTCTTCTTTCGTTAGGTGCATCCAGATTCGCCCTTCACTTCGATATACTGACCAAATGAGGGTTAGCAGAGGTTTTGAGTCTGACCCTCAATGAACCTCACAACATTATCGACGCAGATGTCACTACATCTCCTCTTCGCTTCCAACGTGTGAAACCCGATGTGAGGGGAAAGAACGGTGTTGTCAAGTCTGAACAACGGGTCGTCTCTAGCCGGGGGTTCCTTTTCGAAGACGTCTAGCCCTGCGTAGGATATCTTGCCTGACTTCAACGCGTTGATCATAGCGGTTTCGTCAATCACTTTGCCCTGAGACGTATTTATTATGATGGCACCCTTCTTCATAGATTCGATTTCCTTTCTACCTAGCAGTTTCTCCGTCTCTGAAGTCAGGGTGACATGCAACGTTACGATGTCGCTTTTTTCAACCAATGTGTGAAGGTTTACGTACTCCATCCCGATCTCCTCAGCTCTCTTCGGGTTGGGATACTTATCGTAGCCCAAGACCTCCATTCTGAAAGCTTTGGAGATTTCGGCAACTCGAAGACCAATCGATCCAGTGCCAATGATGCCGATGGTCTTTCCACACAATTCGATGCCGGCAAAGGGTCTCCAGTCAAAATCTCCTTTTCTCACGTACTTGTCAGCTGGCAACAGTTTTCTGACCGCTGACAAAAGCAAAGCGAAGACGTGTTCTGCAACCGCCTCGGTCGCGTACCCTGGAACATGCGTGACAACGATTCCTCTTTCCTTGGCTGCCTCAAGATCCGCGTAGTGACAAGTTGTGGCCCATATGGAAATCATTCTGAGCTTCTTGGCGGAATTGATAACATCCCTAGTCAGATAGCTCCAACCCACTATTACGATGTCAGCTGCATTTATTCTGCTTTTCAATTCGTCAGGTGTGCTGGGTGGTTCTCGAAAAATTTCCAGGTCTCCGAGTGATTGCAGTTTCTCAACGTGCTCTTTTTCTAGGTAGACGTGGTCTACTACTACTATCTTCATTTTCGTCATTTTCTAGCTTATGGGCCGTTACTTAAGTTTTATGTTGAAAAGACCCGAGTCCGTCACGATCCGTGGCTTGGCAACTTGGAATGGACCAATGCTTTCGGCTGGTTTCAGACTTGCCTGTTCCGAAGAAAAAGAGTGGCTAACGGGCTCTTGACTGGACTCTAGGTTCAATCAGGGTCCATAACCAATCGACGAATTCTCTTAGATTCTTTGTTTGTATGTAGATGTCTCCCGGTCCCGTGATCTGTGTGACTAAGCCTTCTCCACCCAGTAACGTCTCTTTCAGCCCTCCGAACTTCGTGACTTTGTAGCTGCAAGTGTCGCTGAAGGCCACGAGATGAAAGTTGTCAACAGTCAGTGTCTGTCCGGGATTCAACGTGTGCTTGTCTATCGCTCCGAAGGTGTTGATGAAGAGGTTTCCGTTGCCCTTGACTCTTATCATGAAAAGGCCTTGGCCAAAGAGTCCCTTGGTGAAGCCTTCCCACTTGATGTCTAAGTCCACGTTTTCTGTTGATGCTATGTATGCAGATTTCTGTATCACGTAACCCTGATTTGGCTTAACCTCAAGCACCTCTATATCGCCTACGGGAGCGGCAACGAGGCCGACTTCGCCAGAACCCTGAGACGCGGTGTAATCGTTGACCCAGAAGGACTGTTTACCAACGATCGCCAAGCCCAAGCTGCCCAGAAGGCTTTTTTCTCTTTTCCGCGTGTGAACCTCTATGTTTGGATCCATATAAGTCATGGCGCCGGATTCACCTGTTATCGTTTCGCCCTGTTCCAAGTTGACGACAAGCATCGAGTATGACGGTTTGTACTTCACTTCATATTTCATCAGGACTCCCTCGTTCGTACGATCTGCTCATGTGTTATTTCTGGTTTGTGCAAGAGTCCTGTTATTTTGGTCAGTGAATATGCGTTTCTGCGGAATCCTTGAATTGGTTTGCCTATGATCTTTTGCGTCCCATCGGTTTGTTGGTAATCGTCTGATGATCATCTTGCAGATTCGTCTAGTTTTCGTTCTCATTCCTGCGACCATCGAAGCATATATGATCTCGGCGTTCACTGACAGCACGTAGTGCGTTGGTATACTGTTTCTTGCATCGCGCTTCGTCGATGCTGAAGGAGTTGTGCTGAAAGGCGGTTTGTTTTTGAAAAGTGCCGGAAAATTTGAGGATGTTGATTGAATTGCTTTCTGATTTGAGTTTTGTTTTTCATAAAACTTTTATATTTGAGGGCTTGTGGTTATGTGTAATCAGACATGACTACTAAGGTGCTTGAATGGAACCTAGCAAGAAACCATTAAATGTGCTTGTGAAACAGTTGAACGCGGGAATCGCAGTGATGCTGAAGAACGGCTGCGAATACAAGGGAAAAATGATCAAGTGCGACGGACATATGAACATCTTGTTGGAAGGTGCAAGTGAATCTAGAGATGATCAGCTGGTCGCCAACTACGGGAATGTTCTGCTTCGTGGAAACAATGTTCTCTACATAATGTTGGACGTGCCTACAAGGTAATGGTCCTAGAATTGCCAGTAACGTATTCTAGGCTTTCCTTACTCTTCACGTCTAGCTTATGCTTGCGTTTGAAGTACTGTAAAATGTTTTGAACGTCCCTTGTCAACAACTCTTGAGCATTCGGATGCTGAACCGTAACATACTGGGGCCAGTCAATTATGAGAATGTGCTTGTCCGGTTTCAGAATGACGTTGTATTCGCTCAAGTCTGCGTGAACAATTCCAGCTTTCAAGTAGGCCTTTCTTACGTTTCGCAGAATTTCTTTTAATATTCTTTCGGGGTTCGACAGTTTTTTCCAGTTTGCAAGTTCTGCGCCTTCAATCATTCCCATGACTATCACGTGGCGACTTTGGCTTATTGGCTCTGGAACGGCCACCTTGTTATGGAACAAGAGTCTTAAGGCTTGGAACTCCTTCTCGGCTGCAAGCCGCGACTGGTAAAGCCAGCTTGCACTGTGTTGAGTTGTGTAGCTTCTTTTTCGCATTGTTTGGCGGAAGCTGATTCTTCCTAAGCGATGAAACTTCACTGCTATGCGCTTGCCTTGCGGGTCCAGCGCGTCGTAAACGTCTGCTTCTTTGCCTACGCCTAGAGATTTGCCAAAAGCTTCTAACACGTTGGCCTGGACTAGAGCGTTTATTGCTAGGCAATCGTATCCTACATAGTTCAAGGTATACCCAGTGTAAGCCTCGCGAATCTGATAGATTAAGCCCAGCTTGCTTAAGCGGCTCAGTCTGAAGTCGGTATCTCGGGCGAGGTCAAGCTTAGCGAATTTTGCAATCTGCTCTTTGGGAACAAATTCATGCTGGCTCATCGCAGTCTCTATCACCTGTAGCACTCTCAGATCTTCGTTTTCCAGTTCTCGAAACACTTTGACCGCAACATCAGCTGAAGACATGACAGCATAACAGTATCTTGCCTTGCTAATAAAAACTAAGGCGTCTAGGAGCGGGTGTCTGCCTTAGATACAGGCATAAACCGTAGTAGTCAGTTTTGACAGCAATGGTGTAGTGAAAGCAGTGAACAAGAGGGTCAAACTCCGGCTTCTGATCCTGCTTGGAATCTGCCTATACGTCCCGTTCATCTCCTTTTCCATGGTGACCATGTTTACGCAAGGCATCGTAAGCTACATGGTCTGCTTTCTGTTTTACGGATATTTCGTGTACCACTTTGTTCAGAAAAGAGCGAAGGAAGTATCTGATGGTGCCTCCTGAAGGACGTACTGACATTCACTATCCTCGAATTCTTGCTTGAGACTTACTACCTCATGTCAAGCCAGATGGGTCCAATAGAAGATAGTTATAGAACAAACTTTGGATAGTTCTATCACTCACCGTTATTCTCATAACGGCACCGATGTCGGTTTTGTGATGTCCGAGCCTGTTAGAACTGATACTTCCAGATTTTTCCTGACAGGTGTCCGCTGGAGTATGCTCTGTACGTAATCTGGGACGTTCGGGCAAAAAATCGTTTGCTTGTGGTCAAGGGGATTTTTCAACTTTTGTTGCTTGTCCATTCTGCCATTATCAAGTAGAAGGCAGCTGCTCCCTTCCATTTTCCCCATTTTTCAGCAATCGTGCGCGCTTCTTCACTTGAGATTAGTCTGTCCTTACAGTAATAGTGTGAGATAACCCGTCTCAGACCTAGATCATCAGCTGGCAACGCTTCGAACTTTTGCATGCCTCTGACCATTGTCATTTCTGCAGTCCAGACGCCAATGCCTCTTATCTCATCGAGCCGATCAATAATGGCCTTGACGTCTTCCTCTTTCTTCAACCCCTCTAGGTTCAATTTGCCCTCTGCAATCAGCTTTGAAATTTCTTTAATGTACTCTGCCTTCTTCGCACTTAGACCACACTTGCGAAGTTGCTCAGTCGTTGCCGGAGCCAGCTTTCCAGCCGTTGGGAAAGCATAATACACCTTACCATCAAACTTCAAGGAATCACCGAAAGTTTTGATCAGCTTTCTTTCCATGCTGTTTGCTACTTTCAGCGAAATCTGCTGCTCCACGATCGAGTCAATCAAAGCCTCAAAAACTGTGGGAGTAGTCGGACTCTTCAAACCCTTAAACCTCCCAGTCAAACATGCCATAACCCCGTCATTTTTCACCTCTTCGTAGAACGGCTTGAGATCAAAGTCTAAGTTGAAAATCGTACAAACAACCGTTGCCGCCTTCTTCCTATCCATCATAGAAAGGCGTTCATTAGACTCCAACTTAACTGACAACTTCGGCTCATCCACATTGCCCAAAGCGTTGATCGTGACGAGGACTAGTTTGCCGTCGACTCTTATGACTTGCCAGAATTTCCCGTCTTCGTATCTGCTGATTTGCCTGTCGTCACCAGAGTAGATTTTTGCACTTAAGTCAAAATCAAATGGCGGAAAAGGCTTCAGGATTAACTTGGTAGCAGTCAAAATCTCTCTCTCATACCTTTTTTCAACCTGTCACTTCGACTTCGTCTCGGACATTATCTCAGAATACTGCCTTATGAAAATATGCATAAAGTAAAAATCGTATTTGCGTTATACTGCTATTGATGAGCTTGGGGTTCAAAATAGTTTTCCTCGGAACTGGCGGCGGAAGATTCGTGACGATAACGCAGAGGCGACGAACTGCCGGGATTCGAATAATGGGCGACATTTTGAACCTGCATCTAGATCCCGGACCCGGGGCTCTTGTGCACTCAATCAACGAAGGTTTAAACCCGCAGAAGCTCAACGCTGTCATAGTTTCACACAGCCACCCGGACCATTACACTGATGCTGAAGTGATGATTGAAGCCATGACGAGGGGCATGACTCGGAAACATGGAGTCTTGGCTGCGGCAAGAAGCGTCCTTGAAGGCAACAGCGTGGTTGAAGCTTCAATATCTAAGTATCATCAGCAAATGGTTGAGCAGAAGATTGAAGCATTGCCTCAGGTGAAATTTAGAATCGCTGACATCAGTGTTTCAGCGACTGAAGCGAGGCACACTGATCCGGATGCGATTGGCTTCAGGTTTGCAACTGAATTCGGCGACTTCGCATACACAACTGACACGGAATACTTCGAAGACATAGCCAAGTACTATCAGGGCCTGAGGCTTTTGATATTGTGCGACATGAGGCCGTCTGGAAAACCGTGGAAAGGCCACATGACGACAGACGACGCCATAAAGATAATTGAAGGAACCCATCCACAGCAGGCAGTCCTGACGCATTTGGGCATGAGCATGATATTTCAAGGACCAGCCAAAGAAGCAAAACTCATCGAAGAAAGGACAAGTACTCCAACTGTCGCAGCCGTTGACGGCATGTCGGTAGAGTTTGGAGAAAAAATAACTATGCAAGTTGGCAAAGCCAAAACTCAGCAGGGTTTGACGGATTTTTTCTAGAGAACTCTTAAACAGAGAAACCTCTATACTGGACGGCCAGGGACGTAAACCATATGCGGATCGTGCTGAGAATAGGAGGATCAGTCGTTGCTTCTCCTGTTAACCCAGACTTAATCAACAAGTACGCTGAGATTTTGCGGGAACTGAAACGGCAGCAGCATGAAGTCGTGGTCGTAGTTGGCGGTGGCGCACTCGCAAGAGAATTCATTGGAGTCGCGAAGAATCTGGGACTGGAGCAGACAGCTCAAGACGAGATCGCGATATCTGTTTCAAGAATCTTCGCCCAGCTCTTTCTCAAGAAAATTATGGATATAGGTTGCGAAACGGTGCCGTCGACTGTCGAAGATGTCGTAGAGTGCTTCAGCAAGGGAAGGATCGTGGTTATGGGCGGCTTGAAACCCGGCATGACTACTGACACTGTTGCAGCATTGATTGCCGCCAGAGTGAAGGCTGATCTTCTCGTCAAAGCTACGGATCAAGAAGGAGTCTATGATAAAGATCCGAGAAAACATGCAGACGCCGTAAAGCTTGAACACCTAGCACTCGAAGATCTGCCTCGCGTCTGTACGGAAGGCAAACATAAGGCCGGCATACACCAGGTCATTGACCCTGAAGCTATAAAGATTCTCAAACGAGACCGAGTCAAGGTCATCGTAGTCAATGGGTTCACCCCTCGAAACGTGTTAGCTGCAGTCAAGGGCAAGAGCGTTGGCACTTTGATCGATTGAGGAAAAATTCTTCTGTTGGGAAGCCCGCGCGTTGAGGAGGATTTATCCGGAACAACCACTTGTAGGCGTCGGGGCCATAATAATCGCCCGGGGCAAGATCCTGCTTGAGAAGAGGAAGAATGAACCCGGAAGGGGACAGTGGAGCATACCTGGTGGTCTGGTTGAATTGGGCGAAAGTGTAGAGCAAACAGCGATAAGAGAAGTCAAGGAGGAAACCGGCTTGGAAGTTGAGAAGCCTGAGCATATTGATGTCGTGGACAACATAGACTTAGATGAAGAAGGCAAGGTCAGGTATCATTTCATCATCATCGACTACCTTGTCAAGTTCAAAGGTGGCAACGTTGAAGCTTCAAGTGATGCGGCTGAACTTCGATGGGTGGCATTTGAGGATGTAGGAACATACGATTTGACGCCGACGTTCAGGGCCTTCTTCTTGAGAAATCGGCAAAAGCTGGAGAAGCTCAGTTCGTGTCCTTAAAGAAGAGCCTTGTCTCTCCCATGGTCTTAACGTCTAGAGCCTTGACTTTGGCAACCACTGGAAAATCTCTTACAACTTTTCCAAGCGCAAGACAATAATGGGGCGGTAAATCACGGGCAATGGATCGCACTGTTTCAGCGTCAACGCGTGCTGCTCGTGAGACCACATCCAGGTCATGCTCGTTAGTGAAGTTGAATAGAAAAATGTTGTCAGCCTGTCGATAGATGTTCTCACGAATCGTATCTGGTTGATTGGTTATGAACGTGGTGAAAATACCGAAATGCCTCATTCGTGTCACAATGTCGTCCCAGTAAGTTTCGCGCAGGTAAAGATGCGCTTCTTCGGCGAAGAGGAAGACTGCTTTGAGCTTCCAGCTTGTTAGCGATTCGACTAGTTTTCCAAGAACGTATTCTACAACTATCTGGCGATCGATCGCAGAGGTATTGCGCAGGTTTATTATGATTGCGCTACCTTCTTCCTTGGCCTTCAGTAGGCATTCCTCCAGAAGTGTGGCTTCAGCTACGTTGTCGGTGAAAAACCCTGAATTGAGCAACGCGTGGTAACGCGAGAACAGAGCATCCCGGACGTGTTGGTTGCAAATCCAGTTTCGTATAGTCTCTCCTAGTTCGTGTAGCGTGAGGTTGTCTCTTTCTTTTAACGCTTGCCATATGCGTCTGAATTCACGAGCTGACGTCCCAGGCAAATGGAGTGCGTGAATAAGGATGCCCAATAAAATGTGCAGGTTCAATTGCCTTAGGGCTACTTTGAAGTTTTGTGAAGGCGTTAAGACGTGAATCTTGTCGTGCTGGGCGGTTCTTTTGCCATCCGCGGTCATGCCTAGGCTGACGTATTCGCCGTTCAGGTCGAAGACGACAACCGTGGCTTTGTAGCTCACCAAATTCACCATTAACAGCTTCGACAGGTGGGATTTGCCGGTCTCTTTTTTACCTGTTATTATGTTCAATCTGCCGTCCAAGGATGAGGCGTCAATCGTCAGAAGTGAAGAGTCCTTTGTTCCGCCTAGGACGATGGGGAGTTTTCCGTCGGTTCTGGCAAGTTTCAGCAACGTTGGCAGGGAAAGCTTCTTTATGGTTGATCGTGAACGCGACGGCAGCCAAGAACTGCTCGGGCTTAGATTATCATTTTCCAAGGTGGCCCGGATTTTGCATATGAGCAAACTGGCGTCTTGAAGGTACGTGATGTGCGGAGCGATTTCCAAAGGGTCGATGTCTTCGCCTTGGATTAGCTCTCCGCCGTCCGCGAGGTTGCGAAGTAATTCTTCAAGAACCCCAGGAATGCTTGCAAATTGCACGTCAATTACCTGTACTATTAACGCTCTTCCAGCTTCAGCGTCCTCGACAAGCAAGTAGTCGCCTTTCTCGACGGTTTCGTTGGGGAAACTCAGAATCTGAACGATGTTACCCTCTTTTCTGTACAGTTTCACGAGTAACTCTCTCCTCTGCCAAAAGGACCAAACAAGAGCCTATGCATGTCGGGTCTGTTAATGATTTGAAGCCCACACTTGCGCGTGATGAAGCGTTGCATGGCGAGCACCTCGTTTGCTGTAAAAGTGCACAGAATATGAGCCAAACGCAGAGTTTCAGGATAACTCTGCATGAACAGGTCGTTCCACAAGAGTCTCTCAACTGCCTCGATTCTCATTTCAAATGGGACCTCCTTATCAACGTCCAGCCTAAATGCACAGTTCCCCTTCGTAAGTCTGGCCACGTATACATCGCCCAACAGTACCATTGGCGGTTTGAGCTTCAAACCTTCTGTCTCAAGCAAATAAGGAGGCGTTTTCTCAGGAAGCAATTCTGTTATCAGGTGTCCATTGACTCTCAGATTTGTCATTTTTGAAAAGGCCATGATAATGTTTCCTCTTTTTCTCGCAGTGCGCAGGATTTCCTTCATACGCTCTATAGGCGTTTCGCTCGTTCCTGAGGTCAATGATCCGTCGAAGAGGACCAGTCCATTGTTTATGGTTCTCGAAAGCATCGTTTGAATCCATCTTTCAAGGAGACTCGCTATCCGTGTGGGCATTTGAAGAAAACTCGGTGCACCTTGATGAGCATGCTCAGATGCCGAGTAGAAGTAGGCCTTTTCTAAAGCGTTGTAGACTTCTTTTTTGTTTTCCTCTGTTATGTGGAATATGAATGGTCCAAGTCTTGTGTATCGGTAGTTTCTATTTTGTTTCCAAACGTTTGCGCCTCTGACGGCTATTACCATGCCTTGGCTTGTTTCGCCGATCCTGATAGTTGATGTATCTACTGCTGCCACCACGTTTTCCTTGCGTAGCGGTCTTAGGTATATTGGTTCAAGTTTCAGTCTCAGTGCTTGCATGCTTTCATCAAAGTTGTTGATTTGTTGAAAGCTTTGTTGATTTAGTTGAAAGGACTGGTTCTGCACGTGTTTCAACGAGCATAAGCTTTGTTCTATGAACTGCTGCGGTAGGACCGTGTCCATGGCTTGTTGTGGAAAGTTATATTTTGGTGTTGTTGTAATAGGGTATTGCTCAATCACCAAGATTCACCAATAGCCAATTGTTTGAGGAAGGTATATTTAAGTGTTGCGCATGTACAAGATGCACAATACAATAAACAACAAGGTGAAACATTGGCAGAGAAAGAAACCAAGCCCGCCATACGCGTCAAGATGAAAATAGGAGAAGTCGAATTCGAAATAGAATGCCAAGAAGACCAACTCCAACCCACCATAGATAAAATCCTCTCCACAGTGACCCAAAAACTAAAAGAAACTCCGTTCATAACTGAAAGACTCGCGCAACCCCCCCGAGCGGAAACGTGCAAAGGCATAATGCAAAAACTCTGGGAGGAAGGCTGGTTCGCGGCCGCCAAGGGCTTGAGCGAGGTCCACAGCGAATTGGCAAAACGCGGGTTCCACTATGACCGCACGGCTGTAGCTCATGCACTAATCGATCTTGTCAAGGACGGAATATTGACAAGGGAAGGAAAACCACGCAGATACCAGTATGCACAGAAAAGACCACCTCCTTGAGTTGGGCCTCGGCAACTTCTTCCAAGAGAGTTACAAAATTTATATTGAGCCCAGCCGAAAGTCTCATGGAGTCTCGGCTTTGGAAACCAAGACACGAGGCATTAATGCAATTACTCTTGACCTTTGGGAGACGTTGCTCTTCGAAAAGGATGGGGACAGCGAACGAAGAACGCTTGCCCGTTGTCAAGACCTGAGACGCGCATTGGATAGGCTCGGAGTGAAGTTCTCTCTCGAACAAGTACAGTCCGCCTTGGAGGAGACGACTTTTTCACTTTTGAACATTTGGAAAACAAACAGAGATATTACTCATCTAGATCAGATTCGGCTTATACTCAAGTTTGCCTCGAAAGGTTCCATCACGATGAAGGAGCAGTGGGTTGACGAACTAGCTTCAGCTTACATCGCGCCCATTTTTAAGGTCCCTCCTTACCTAAATCCAGACGCTCGAAGTGTGTTAAGATGGTTGAAAGGCCACGGCAGGTCCGTTGGACTCATATGTAACACGGGCTTCACCCCGGGTGTGGCACCGCGGAAGTTCCTCGTAAGAGAAGGCGTAGCGGAGTTCTTTGACGTGATGCTTTTCTCCGATGAAGTGGGAATTCGCAAGCCTGACGCTAGGATATTCCAATTGGCCGCGCAGCAACTTGGCTCAGACCCGTCTGAAATCGTCCACGTTGGTGACAACTTGAGACTCGATGTGTGGGGTGCTAAGAACGCTGGTTTCATGGCGATATACCTCCTGAGCGGAGAAGGAAGAGACAGAATAGCAGAGTCAAACCCTTTCTCACTCGTATCACTTTCAAGGGACCTCGGTAACTTGACGAGAGGCCACATCATTCCAGATAAGACGGTGAACTCGCTCGGAATGATCATAGGGGTGATCCAGGGGCTGGAAGCATAAAGATGAATTGCCAGTTCCCCGCGTGTTCTTGTTCTCTTTCAATATCATCCTTGATTCGCGCGTGCGTATTCACTTATGTGCTAACAGAATACTTACTTTTATTAAGAATGCACGTGTTTGTGCATAATTCAGAGGCTAGGCAATCCATTTGGAAGAAGGAATGATCTGTGAAGGATATTGAGCTCAAACTGATTTCCGAACTCATGAAAAACAGTCGAAGGAGCGACAGAGAGTTGGCGAAAGCGATCGGAGTATCTCAACCCACTGTCACGCGGATTAGAAGCAAGCTGGAAAAAGAAGGGTACATACTGGAGTATACCATGATGCCCAACTTCATCAAACTCGGATATCACTTGTTCGCCCTGACTTTTATCTCAATGAAGCAGACAATTTCACCTGAGGAAGCAGAGAAGGCGAGGGCGACCGCTTTAGAAGCCGCCAAAAATGCACCTGCAAACATCGTTGTGATAGAAAGAGGCATGGGTCTGGGGCACACCGCGGTAATTGGTTCATTCCACAAGGATTATGCATCATACGTAGAACTTGTGGACAACTTGAAGCGCGATCAATACTTAGAAAACAATTCTGACAGTTTCCTGATAAACTTAGACGATAGAGTCCATTATCGACATCTGACTCTAGCGACCCTAGCTAAAGATCTGTTGATGTTGAAAGAAAAGAGTGAATAAGGAGGAGCCACGGCAGACAAATCTGCAGTTTCGGTAGATGCCAAGATCCCGCGGTTCGAATGCAAGCTTCTAGGTGCCAATCTTGGCCTTAATTCTGGGAATGGTGTCTTTTTGCATCTGTGCTATTCCAAAAGTCGTGATCCTGTACATGTCTTCTGGTGTTCTTGTGGCCATTTCGCTTTTGACGAGTTCTCCGAGCCTAGTGCTGGCAATCTTTGCGTCCTTTCCGAGCTTCGCTTGTAGTTCTTCTTTTGAAACACCGTCTTTCTCGGTCCTGTCTAGCTGACGGCTTAGATAATTGGCCAAGAGCAAGAGGCTCAAGGTCTCATTGTCTGTCAGTTTGCTCCGGGGGATAAGCAAGTATGGGCCTTCCTGTGCGAAGGCGATTACGTTTTCACAGTCTTTGACCAGTTCTTGCAGGTCAATGCTCAAAAAGAGCCTGTTTGCAATTTCGAAGGAAGGGAGAAATTGATGGAAAAACTTGTTTGTCAAGAGCCAGACTTCTTCAGGGCTGCCGGAAAGGGTTTTTTCAACGTTTTTGTATTTGATGTTCACCGTCACGGTTTCTGCTTGGCCGGTCAAGCCATTTTACCTCTGAGCTTCGCTAGAACATCGTCTTCGATCCATCTTTCGCCTTGCATAGTCAGTTTGAACTCGGGTCTGTTCGGGTCTGGCTTAAACACTTGACCTCTTTTTGTCATTTCGTTCAGCCGTGCTGGAACCATGCATTTCATTCCGCCTGATTCAAGCAGCTTGGCTATTTGTGCCGCTGTGTTCTTCTTCTCTTCTGAGGCATACAACGTCAAGCCAATCGCTTCATAATGAGTTAGGTTTTCACGAGCTACTATGACGGGGCCTTCTGTCGTTGATTCAACTATTCCTTTCAGTTGGACTGCTGACGGCATCAAACGGTTCGAGACAAAGCTTCCGACTTTTTCAATGAAGTCTTCTGGAAACGTGTCTAGCATCTTGAGAATTTCCTGGGCATTTTCGGCCTCAATCGTGATCTCGCCGAAAGGCGTTTTAATTCGCGTCTCAACTTTGTTCATTTGCTTTTCCTCTCAAGCTCAATACTTCTTTCTCAGCGAGGATGTAGACGTTTCCAGCGTCCGTGTTCCATCGCCTGATTTTTTCCTGCTTGACCAATCCCATCAAGACTGTTGCCAGCATGCGTCCAGGATAATCCATCCCGTTGGCCTTCAATGTTTCTTTCAGTTCGTTGATCGTGCGTGGACGCCACTTTCCCCAATCAGTTTCAAGAATTCTCAAGATTGCTTCGTCATAGTTTTCTGTAGGCGATATTCTTGGGTACTCTTGTGAAGGCGTCTTCTCCTGTGGGGCGGCTTCAGTTTTGACCGTAAGGGTTGTCACTTTCTTTGGCTTTGCTGTTTCAAACGCTTTATGGACGTTGTTCATTAGGTTTGGCAAGTCTTCGATCGTCTTTATGACCTCTTCACGGTTTCCGTTGAGCTCAATCTCGTATTCGCCTATTTTTGCTCTGAAAGTGAAACTTCCATGGTCTGTCTTGGTTGTCTTTTGCCGCAATTTTATCCCATGATACTAGAGTGCTATTGCTTTTAGGATTTACGTATTTCGATATATTACGGGTTGGGAATATCATATTAAATATTAAGATATCATAGTTATCCTGCGGACACCTTCCGAAGAAAAGGCGAAGTATTTTGACGAAAAAAAGGACTCTGGGTATGGGTCTTCAGTTCCTTAACATTTGTATCAGTCATGCACCTCAGCGATGCAGTTTTAGCTCTGTTCTTCAACGATCAAATCCATCTCCTTCAGCTCTATCCCATCATCAATGAGAAACTTCAAAATGTCGCTCCCACGACCTATTTTTGGGTGAGCGCTACGTCGGCACTCATATTTTGGGGAATCACGTGTGCAGTGGCCTTTGACAATCCTGTGGAGCAGTTCTTGAATAAGATACTTTCAGACGCCAGAAGGCAGAGCATCGTTGAAACGCAGTTTGTAGAGGACAAGGGCGAGATACCGGATGCAATGTATGAGACAATAGAGTCACCAATGATACATTGGCACATGTAAAACATGTGATGTGCAATGTCAGGACGGAAGTTAAAGAAATCCAGCCGTTGACGGAAAACATTCAGATGATGAGAGTTGAAATAAGTGGCTTGAAAAAAGAAGTCAAAAGGCTGGAAGAGAAGATCAAGTCTCCCAACCTATGTCCTGCATGTGGAAAACCTCTTCCGCCGGAATTGAAAGTCTGTCTATTCTGCGGCGAACACACAAGATCGTTGCCTGGAGAAATGATCTCAACCAGCGAATACAGATGAAGTCCATTTAATCTCACTCCTTACTAAACACAAGTTCCTCTGAAAATGTGATTAACCATTTTTATCATTCTTTACTTGCTCGATTTTCTTTTTCACCAGTTCAGTCACTAGTGTAGCGTTTGCTCTGCCTCGAACCTCTTTCATCACGATACCTACAAGCGACCCAAGAGCGTTTGCTCCCCGTTCATCAATCAGGCTTCTGTTGTGTTCGAGCGCGACTCCAATGATTCTTTGAAGCTCTTCTTCAGAAAGCATCTTTAAGCCGATGCTGCTGATTGCTTCTTGCACTGTTTTGTCTGTGTGCCTTGAAAGCCAAGTAATGATGTCAGGGATGGCTTCTTTCGTCAGTTCTCCTGAACCTAGGTGCCTGAAGACTTGTCGCATCTGATTTTCTGACAAGTTTTCCACTTGAACCCCGTCGCGCTTCAGCGCCTTCAGAGTCTCAGTCATAAACGCGGCCACAGTTGTCGGCGAAACGTTCGCTTCTTTCACGACGACTTCAAACAGTTCCCAATATTCGGAGTCCAGAACCTGCTTGGCTAGCTTCTGATTCAGCTTGTATTCCTTGACAAGTCGTTCAAGTTTCTGTTCAGGCAGCTCCGGCAACTTTGAACGGATCTTTTTTACGTGGTCTTCTGTTATCTGTGTTGGAGGTATGTCCGTTTCTGGGTACATTCTTGCTGCGCCAGGTCGAGGTCTGAGGTAACGTGTTGTTCCGTCGGGGTTTGCTCCTCGGGTTTCTTCTGGAACATGTTTTATGGCTTCTCGGGCTCTTTCCGCAACAGCCGTCAGAGCGTCTCTGCAGTTTTCAGGGCTGTCTGCTACGAATATTACTGCGTCCGCTTCCTCGGCGTTAACGGTCTTCCTAAGCTCTCCAACTTCCTCTGCTGTAATTCCGTACGCTGGCGTCTCATCCGTGTGGAATATACCGCCAACTCTTCCCCAGAATTTGGCTCTATCTGCCATTTCGGTTCCTAGGCGAATCTCGGGCATCAACTCCCTTTTCAGAAAGCCCCTAAACCCCCGGAGCTTCATTGCTAGCACTTGCCGGTTCTGATCCAGAGCTTTGCGTATGACTTTACATTTTGTTTGCTTGAAAACACCACTAACATCAAAGAATTCTTCTCGTATATCGCCTTCTTGGACACCGTTTCTCTTCAATTCTTCTATTATTTTCAGAAGATTGAGCTGGCGTTGAACCTCATATTCCACAACAACAGGGACCAGCTCAAGCTCCTGAACCCCCTTGATTTCTATCAACGCACCGTTTGGAATCGATACGTTTACGTCTTGGCGAATAGTGCCTAAGCCTCGCATAGCCTTTCCGGTAGCTCTTAGAATTCTTCCTATTGCAAAGGCAACTTCTTCTGCTTCCTTGGGCGTTTTTATGACTGGTGCTGTTGCCACTTCTATTAACGGTATGCCCAACCGGTCTATCCGGTAACGTGTTATCCTGCCTTCCTCTTGCCCTGTTTTTCGTGCAGCGTCCTCCTCCAGGCCAGCGTGCTGTATTGGAACGGTTTTGTCTCCTACTCGGATTTCGCCGTTCATGGCAATTACGCATGTCCGTTGAAAGCCAGTGGTGTTTGAACCATCTATCACTGCTTTTCGCATTACGTGAATTTCATCAACAGGTTTGGCTTTCATCATTAAAGCCGCCGTTATAACAGTGTCTACTGCTTCCCTGTTCAGCGGGTGCGGCGGCTCCTCGTCCATCTCAACGAGACAGGAAGTTGCCCTGTTTGCTTCATAGAGAATTTTGACTCCTTTCTGAAACTCAAAGAAAGCTGCAGGGTCTATTTGACCTAGTTCGCTCTGCGTGGGTCTGAGTGCACGTAGAAACGTTATCTCTGGGCCTTCTTTGAAAAGTTCAGGCTTGCAACTACAGAACAGCTTCGCAGAAGTGTCAAGTTGCTGATGGATTTCCAAACCGACTTTCAACCCGGTTTTATCGTAATCCATGTTCAACACGTTTTCCATCCCTTCCTTATTCATTGTCAGATTTCTCTGCAAGGGTTCTTGGTGCAAGTTCTCCTGCAATGTTTGTATTCAGCAGTTTCTTTGCTTCTTCAGCGTCATGAGTCTGTCCAAGAATCCACATGAGCTTGACAAGGGCGGTCTCAGGAAGCATGTCCTCTAACGGGATCACACCCTGCGCTTGCAGGTCCCGTCCTGCATCGTAGACGTTCATGTTTACTCGCCCCCAAATACACTGCGAAGTCATAGCCACAACGAGTCCTTGTTCAACAGCTTTTCCAATTGCTTCAAAACACAGCTTACTGACATGACCTAGACCTGTTCCTTCGAGAACAAGTCCTTTGTAACCATGTTCTACGTGCCAATCTATTATTGCAGAATTCATGCTTGGATAGAACTTCACCAAGGCAACCTTGTCACTGAAGTCTGGCTTCGAGACAAGTCTCACAGTGTTGTCTCTTTTTTTATAGTCTTGTGTTAGCATGGTTATTTTCCTGTCCTGTATTCTTGCTATCGGCGTTGCATTTATGGATCTGAATGCGTCTCGTCTGCTGGTGTGGCATTTTCGAACCTTTGTGCCTCTGTGAAGGACTATTGACGTGTCTGAAGGGTTTTCGTGCATTGCCACTGTTACTTCGGCGAAGGGCCCATGGGCTGCGGCTGTAATCGCTCCGATGAGGTTTGTAGCGGCGTCTGAACTCGGTCGATCCGCTGAACGTTGTGAACCGACAATCACCACTGGGACGGGAAGATCATGCAGTGCGAAGCTGAGGGCTGCAGCTGTGTATCCCATAGTGTCAGTGCCGTGGGCTATGACTACGCCGTTTACGCCTGATGCGATTTGTTCTGCGACGGCCTCGGCTATTTGTGTCCAATCTTTTGGCGTCAGGTTTTCGCTGAAAAGGCTGAGCAATATTTGGGTGTCTATGCGTGCTATGTCCGCAAGTTCAGGTACGACGCTGTATAGGTCGCTTGCTGTTAAAGCTGGGCGCACGCCGCCTGTTCGGTAGTCCACGCGGCTGGCTATTGTTCCACCTGTGCTTATTATTGTGACCCTGGGCAGTTTCGGGTTCTGGGCTGCCAGGGGCGGTGGCGTAAAAGTCGGCTTTGTTCCTTTACCTATTTTCTCAATTCTCGTGTCCGATGTCACGCTTATGCCGATGTTGTAGCCGTTCTTCAGCTTTATCACAACGTGTTTTTCATCACCGTATTCTGACCGGGGAATCAAGATCCCTTCGAAAACCTGGTCTCCTTTCGAAACGCGTAACATGTCGCCACTTTCGGCTCCGGCCTTCTTGATGGCTTCCAACGCTTTGCCCCTGTAACCTGAAGACTCTTTTTCGCTCATTTTCAGCTCTCCAACATTTTTGACATGTAAGCTCCATCGTATTTGTAGCCGAACCGTTTATAGTACAGTTTTGTTCCGAGAGCACTTATGACCAGAATCTTTTTTAAATTATGGTCTTCCCGAGTTATGCGTTCCGCTTCAGCTAGCAAAATGCCCCCGTAGCCTTTGTGTTGCCATGCCTCGGCAAGGTGTTTGCCGACGGGAACTAGGGATCCGTAAACATGAAGTTCTCGGACTATCGAGCATAGTTCGGCTGCTATCTCGGCGCGGTGGGCTTTTTTGGACGGAATTCTCAGTCTCAGATAGCCTACTAGAACGTCATTTTCTCGGTCTTCTGCCGAAATGAAGATTTCTTCGCCTTCGGAGGCACCGTAGTGCATGGTCAAAATCTCGACTTTTTCCGGGCTGCACTTGATCTTGTCGCTTTTCGCTCTATGGCCCACTTCTCGGCAACGTATGCACCTGCACTTGAAGCCTTTTTCTTTGAGTCTCGCCTGCACTAGTTGGCGCAGGTTGCTTTTGTTCACGCCGGCGGCGATTAATGGTGCTGGAATGTCCCTTTGGACGCGCATTATGCGTATCCACGGTGGAATGATTCGTTTGATCTGTGCGATTAGGTCTGCTGCTTCCTCGCTAGTATATGGCGTGTAGGTCCCTTCAAGATACCATTTGTAAACCTGTGTGTCTTTCAAGACCAGACATGGGTAAATTTTGATCATGTCGGGTTTGAAGTCTGGATCTGTGAAGATTTTCTTGAAGGCTCGCAAATCCTTGCGTCGGTCAGAACCTGGAAGTCCGGGCATTAAGTGGTACACTATTTTTAGCCCTGCGTCTTTCATTATGCGCGTGGCTTCGACCACATCTAGAACTGAGTGGGTTCTGCCGACCAAGCGGTAGATCTTGTCATCCGGATTCTGGACACCCATTTCCACGCGTGTCACACCCATGCCTAGCATTTGGTTTACGTGAATTTCTTTCGCCCAGTCAGGGCGCGTCTCCACTGTTATGCCAACGTTGCGTATTCGGCTTCCTTCTGCGTTCTTTTTTGCCTCTTCAAGATTGCCGGATTCTTTTTCTGCTATGGCGTCGAGGCATCGCTGAACAAACCATCTTTGATACTCTAGGGGCACGGCTGGAAAAGTTCCGCCCATGATAATCAGCTCTGCTTTGTCAACATTGTGCCCTATCGCTTGCAATTGTTCAATTCGGGTTTTGACCTGCAGGAAAGGGTCAAACATGTTCTGTATTCCACGCATTGCCGCGGGTTCGAAACCCGTATAACTTTGAGGGACTCCGAGCCTTGGTCCGCCAGGGCAGTACGCGCACGGTTCGGTCTGTGGACATGGATAGGGCTTTGCCATTACTGCGATGACCGTAACACCTGAGATCGTTCGTGTAGTTTTCCTCCTTAGAAGGGGGAGGAGCTTGCGTTTTTCCTCTGTTGTGAGCAAGTGTATTATTTCGGAGTTGGAGGGTACTTTTTCGAGCTGGTATTTGGCCGAGGTTCGCATTTTGAGACGGTTTAGGTCGTCATGAGTAGGTGAAGGAACGTGACTGAGGCCATCAATGATTTCTCTGAGCGGCTTTTTGGATTTCAAGTAAAGGCAACCGTATTAAGTTAGAGCGAAACACCCAAATAAACTCCGCTAGCATAAGACCTTAACGCTGATTGAGAATGTGCTTTAGGACTTGCCACACAAGTGGTTTGAGACAAAGAACGCAACGTGTGAAAGCTGAAAGAGGATTCTTGCCCTATCTTGAAGCCTGGGCCACTCTTTCTATCTCGTGTCGTTTTGCCACAGCGAAGCTTTTCATGTCGTGGTTTCCAGCCATTATTATCTCTTCAGCCAAGCATTCTTCTATTGAACGTGGACTGTTTATAGCTGCCTGTCTTGCTCCGTCGGCTAGGTTTCGCAGCGCTAAGTCAACTCTTCGTTGCGGGGCCACGTCCACTGATTGGTGATAGACGATGCCTCCCATGCTGATCCTTGTGGTGTCCTCGCACGGAGCAGAGTTCTCAATGGCCTTCACCAACACTTCTACTGGATTCTTGCCTGTGCGCAGGCTAACTATTTCAAACGCATTCTTCACAACGTTCATTATTTTGGCTTTTTTTCCAGCGTTTTTTCCAGGGCGCATAAGATTGTTTGCTAGCCTCTCCACGATGTTGATGTTGGCTTTGCGAAATCGCTTGTGCTCGTGTCTTCCCATACTGTGGGGGATCACTACTGGCTTCAGAGAAACGTATCTCTGTAAACCCAAGTCCTTCACTTCAGCGCCCTTGAAACTCCATTTCCCAAAAAGTCTTACTTCTTTCTCCTTTTTCTCTTCCTGCTTCTGACTCAAAAATCTCACCGTGCTGGCTTCTGCTTCCTTCCGTACACAAGCTCGTTCAATGATACACCGTTGACTGTTATGACTTTCCAGCGTACTCCCGGAATGTCCCCCATGCTTCTGCCACGTGAGCCGCCTATGCCCTCTACCAAAACCTCGTCGTGTTCATCAACAACGTTTAAGGCGCCGTCTCCGGGCAGAAAAGCCGTGATCAGTCTACCATTCTTGATCAGTTGCGTTCTCACGCATTTTCTAATGGCACTGTTGGGCTGTTTGCTTTCGACACCTACTTTTTCGAGAACTATGCCACGGCCCATAGGAGCGCCTTGAAGTGGATCTGCTTTGACGTCTAATCTTAGGATTCGTCGATTGTAGTACATGCTGCTCCAGCGGAACTTCTGGCGTTTTTCAACAAGTGCCCTTGCAGCGAATTCGCCTCTCGGTGACTTCGAACCCATGCTTCGATTTTCCTCTCGGTACGTCTAATCACAACTCTGATATTTAAACTTAGGGCGATGAAACCGCGTCAAATGCACGATGTTGAAAGCGCGCGCACTCTACCTGCCAGAGGAGAGAACATGTTGTCTCAGGCGAATTCCTACTTCCTCTTTGGCTTAGACTTTACATCACGGAGCAAGGGTTAACCGTTAAAGGTTTAAGCGGCTTGATTTATCTCTGAATGAAGAAGGCTGGCTCAGTTTGAAGTATACAGATTTTATCGATCTGAACTATAAGCCTAAAGACACAGATGTCGTTTGCACGTTTCATGTTGAACCGGAAGGCACCGACATGAATGAGGCGGTTGGGGGCGTCGCTGCTGAGAGTTCAATAGGAACATGGACAGAGCTCACGACGGTGAAGCCTTACGTTGAAAAACTGGCCGCCCGAGTTTTCAACGTAACAGATAGTGAAGCAAAAATAGCTTATCCCACAGAACTATTCGAACCAGGCAACATGCCCAACGTATTGAGCAGCGTCGCAGGGAATGTTTTCGGGCTTAGAGCCTTAAAGAACCTGCGGCTAAACGACATCAACTTGCCTGAAAAGTTAGTTCGAAGCTTCAAAGGTCCAAAATACGGTATTCAAGGAATTCGCAAGCTTTTGAAAGTTTACGATCGTCCGCTGGTGGGAACAATCATCAAACCTAAGCTCGGACTGAAAACGTCAGACCATGCAAAGGTCGCGTATGAAGCATGGATCGGCGGATGCGACATCGTTAAGGATGATGAAAATCTAAGCAGTCAAAAGTTTAATCCGTTTGAAGTTAGGTTAACAAAAACATTGGAAAGACGGGACCGAGCACAAGAAGAAACCGGTGAAAAAAAGGTCTACATGATCAACATCACGGCTGAGACGAATGAAATGTTGAGAAGAGCTGAACTGGTTCTTAGTCAAGACGGAGAATACGTGATGATTGACATCTTAACGTGTGGATTCGCTGCTCTGCAGACGCTTCGCGCACAAGACTTTGGCCTTGTGATTCACGCACACAGAGCAGGACACGCTGCGTTCACGAAGAACCCCAAACATGGAATCTCAATGCGGGTTATATCGAAAGTTGCCAGAATCTTGGGCGTGGACCAGCTTCACGTGGGCACCGTAGTGGGAAAAATGTTTGAGACGAGAACGGAAGTGGCTGAGAACCTAGACGCGTTAAAGATGAGGATGAGCGGGTTGAAGCCCGTTTTGCCTGTGGCTTCTGGTGGATTACATCCGGCACTTGTTCCAGCACTGGTGGATTTTTTCGGCACGGACTTTGTCATTCAAGCGGGAGGCGGCATTCATGGGCACCGAGATGGAACAGAAGCTGGGGCAAAGGCGATGCGGCAGGCCGTGGACGCTACATTGCGAGACATAACGTTGGGTGAATACGCCAAGACGCACGAAGAACTGGAAGCAGCCCTAGAAACTTGGAGCTGAGGGACCAAGAATCGTTCATTCGAAAACCCAAGGATATCTTCTGCGGATCACTTCTGTTATTGAGTGGGGCGAGATTATCCCCTCTTCACATATTATTCCGTGGATGAAATCTCTTCTAGTAACGTCAAACGCAGGGTTTCTGATGAACAACTCATTTGGTGCGTCTTTCCAAATTTCGTCTGGGCTTCTTTCTTCTATCTTTTCGTAGTCTCCATACATCGTTGCTGGGTCGAATTTCAGCAGTTCCGAAACCACGTAGAACGGTGTCCGCGCCTCGTGAGCGACAAGGGCTACTGTGCTCGTTCCAATCTTGTTTATCACGTTTCCCTCAGAGGTTATCGCATCAGCCCCTACTATTGCCAAGTCGACTTGATTCATGAAAAACCTTGCGGCTGAATCGATGATGAACGTGGTTTTGAGGCCCAACTCCAGCATTTCTTTGGCGGTTATTCTGCCCTGAAAAACGGGTCTAGTTTCTGTGCAGATTACCTCGAACGTTTTTCCTTCTTGCTTCGCCTTCTGCAACAAGTAAGTGACAGTGGATGAGTGGCAGTGCGTTAGAATGGTCGAATTGTTCCTGATTCTTCTGGCGCCTATTTCGGCGATTTTTTGCTTTGAATCCTCAAGATCGTTCAGGAAGTGCTCCGCAGCCAAAGACACCGTTTCGACCAGTTTCTTAACGCTTCTTTCGCCACTTTTTTCCACTTGATTTGTTATGAGTCGAACCGCGTTTCTCATGAGCGGTTCTGTTTCTCTTGAAGTGAAAAGGATTTCTTTCGCTTGAAGAAGCTCCTTCACTAACTCCTTCTTGCTCTTCGCTTTTGATTGGCTTGCCAAGGTTTCTGTGGCCTTTATGGCGGCTATGGCAACGTTTCTCGCACCTTGGATTTCCAGTTTTCTTATTTTTTCAGCAGCAACCAAGACTGGGTTCGCCAACCGTTTCACCTGTATAGCATTATTTTCTTAGTTTGTGAAAGCACTATAAACTTTCGGTAACCTGTTTTAGGTAAAACAGTGGGAAAGATCATGGCGTCATTGTTCTTGATAGAAAACTATAATTTGTCCTTCAAAGCTCACTTGTAAGGCATTTGCGGTGGTACAACTTGAGAATAGGTTTTTTTGTTTGGGAGTATCCGCCCACGCTCGTCGGCGGCTTAGGGACGTACGCTCAATACATAACGCGTGAATATGTTCAGCTGGGACATGATGTCTCAGTTTTCACCCTCAATTCGGGTGACTTAAAGACAACCGAGATTCTGGAAGGAGTGGATGTCCAGCGGCCGTTGATTGCGGATGCCAGCAATGTTTTTCCGATGTTCGTGGTCGATGATTTGAAAAGGTGGGGGACAAACATCCGGTTTTTCAACGACATATTTATCTACAATATTCTGAGTTCAACGAAGTTCCTGAACGAGCTGGTTAGGAAAAAACGCTGTCATTTCGATGTGGTATGCGTCCACGACTGGCTGAGCTGCATTTCAGGACTGATAACAAAAAACGAGACTAAAATACCTGTGGTCTTTCACGTTCACAGCACTGAATGGGGCAGAAGCGGAGGCCAAGGCTCAGAGGTTGTTTCTCATCTTGAAAGTGCCACGGCCGAAAGGGCCGACAAAATAATAACTGTAAGCAACGCTATGCAGGAGGACTTGATGAGGCATGGATGGCCTCAGTCTAAAATAAACGTAGTCTGGAACGGCGTAGACCCAGAGAAATACGATCCACAAAAAAGTCAAAGAGAAGACATCTTGAAGATCAGGAAGAAATACGACATCCCAGAAGATTGGAACATGCTTCTTTTCCTCGGAAGGCTGACGTGGGTGAAGAGCATCAAAAACTTGGTGCAAGCGATGCCGCTGGTTCTGGAGGAATATCCAAAAACGAAGCTCGTGATCTTGGGCAAGGGTGAAGAGCAAAGCGATGTCATCGAAATGGCAAACAGGCTTGGGATACAGGACAAAGTGATTTATCGTTTCGAGTTCGTGTCTGAAGACGAAAGAATCTTGCACTATGCGGCTGCAGATGTGTGCATTTTTCCATCGATCTATGAGCCCTTTGGGATAGTGAGTTTGGAAGCTATGTCTATGGCAAAGCCGGTTGTCGTTGGCGCCCGAGGTGTGGTCGGCTTTCGTGAACAGGTAATTAACTCTGGGACGGAGCAAAACGGTGTTCACGTTAACGGTGAGGATCCATCGGACATAGCTTGGGGAATAAGAGAAACTCTCAGCGATCCGCTGAGGGCTAAGCTGTGGGGCGAAAATGGCCGGCGGAGGGTTCTAGAGTATTTTACATGGAAGAAAGTCGCCGATCAAACGCTTGAGGTTTATGAAACACTTCTTTCGAAATAGAAGCTGAGACCGTTGTGAATAACGGCACTTTAGATTCTTTGAGCACGGAAGAAGCGAAAAAGCCGGAGTACGTGAGCTGTTTCAGAGGCTGTGATCACAGATTTTCTGAAGGTTCGTTTCGATAGGCTGCTGGATCGTCGAGGAGTGAAGGGGGGCTAACAGAAAATGAACTTCTCCGGGAGTTTCAAGTTCTTTATCTTGCGAATCGATCGTTCGACCAAATGTCCGCGGTGTCGTTGTAGCCTCTTTTTTCCCAGTAGCCGAGTTCTTTCTCGACGGTGAATTTAATGTGTGTAACCCACAGCGCGCTCTTGTATCCATACTTGCTGGGAACCACGAGTCGTAGAGGGAATCCGAAGCCCTCTTCGAGCGGTTTCCCGTTGAGTCTGTACGCCAAGAGGACATCATCGCCTGAAAGCTCTTCCAAAGGGAGAGAGGTTGTGTAGCCGTCTGCGCATTCAAACGTGACTGATTTGACGTTTTCCTTAGGCTTGACTAGATCAGCTACCTGCTTGAACCGTATGCCTTCCCATCTGCAGTCAAGGACGCTCCACCCTTCGACGCAGTGAAAATCGCTCACGGATTCAACTCTTGGAAGCTTCAGAACGTCACTCCAGCTCAGCTTTAGGGCTTTCTCGACTTCACCGTCTACGGTCAACGTGTAAGCTTTCAAGTCGATTTTCGGGTTACTGCGCGAGATTCCAGGGTGGTCCATCCCCCATCTCAGAAGCTGTTTGATGGGAGCCTGACCTGGAGGCAGCTTTTTACGCTGTTTTTCCGGGTTTTGTGAAACCATGTTTGCTCAAGAGAGCAATGAAAACATGCAAGATAAGGCTTGCTCGAATATGACTCGGAATAAGATGCGGTGCGATGCATGGTCAGGCTTTATCTGTCTGAATGAAGCTGGTAAGTTCCTTCTGGCTCTTTTGCTCTCTGACAAGGTTTGAGATTTTCACGCCCACCCTTCGTGCTTCGAGCTCATTTTCTTCCAAGAATTTTCCAAGAAGTTCTCTTACAATCTTCTTCATCGTCTCAAGGTCACTTGTGAGGATTTCAAAAGTTTTTGATCTCGTGTGTATGCTCATATCAGTCGTAATCAAGATGGTTCCAACTGTTTTGAACCTGAGTCTTTGCTCGGTAATCGCAACGTGGATTTCGCTGCACAGCTGGTCTGTTTTTTCTAGGATAAAACTCAAGTCGTGCGAGTCTTGTTTCAGCGTGGAGATTCTGCTGATCGATTCGGCTTCGCCTTTCTCTTCCACAGGTTCATCATCCTTCCCGAGTGATGCGTTGTGGAAATATGTTGCCGAGGTCCTGCCGAAGACTGTTATCAGCTTCTGCATGTCATAGTTAGTCAGGTCGAAGATCGTGTTGATGCCTAGCGAATGCATTTTCTCTTGGGTTTTCGCTCCGACTCCGATAAGTCGGGCTACGGGCAGCGGCGAAAAGAAGCTCTCGACGTGGTCTGGTTCAACGATTGTCAGGCCGTCTGGTTTTTTGTTGTCGGACGCGATCTTCGCAACGAGTTTGTTAGGCCCTATCCCTATGGAGCATGTGAGTTTCTGCCTAATCCACAACTCGTTCTTGATCGTTGCGGCTGCCTCTTTTGCTTTTTGAAATTCGCCGCTTATTGCCTGGGTTACGTCAAGGAATGCTTCGTCTATTCCGACCTGTTCGAAACGGTCAGCGTGAGTCCTCAAAACCTCCATGACCTGCTGAGAAATCTCTTCATAATAAGCATAATCCACCGGTAAGAATATTGCTTCAGTGTTCTCTAATTTCTTCTTGGCCAGATAGATGGGCATTCCGGACTTTACGCCGTACTTTCTGGCTACGTAGTTTGCGGTGCTCACGGCTCCGCTGTCCTCACTCCGACCGGAGTAGACGCAGACAACTACTGGTTTGTCTTTGATGGCAGGGTTTCTCAATTCTTCACATTGTGCAAAGAAGTAGTCCAAGTCAACCAGCATAATCGTGCGCATTTGCAAGTGTTCCTCTGCCCATTAATGAAAACCGGGGAATTGATTTACGTCTTGCGTTTGTTCCGTGTCAGTAAGCTTCAAAGATAAAAACGGTTAGTGCTTGTCTAAGGAAATGATCTTTTGGTGGTTTCTGTGAGTTCGAACAAGAAACCCATTGTAGCCTCTATTCTGTCTTTGCTTTCTGACGCGCTCATGCTCTTAGCTAGCCTCATTTGCTAATGACGATTCGCGGCGCATTGGCAAATGACTTGCAGAAAGGCTGTGATGCATGATTTAGACGGTCATATGCTGCTTGAAGCACGGATGCTTTTTCGCCGGGCTTGTTGAGAATAATCTGCAATTATGGTGATTGTCTCGGCGATCAGGCTTTACATAAATTCCAGACAGCCCGTGCAGTGGGGTGCATCTGGGATAGTCTTTTCAGTCACGAACATTGCAACCTGAAAGATCAGTCTTGGACTGGGCTTGGTGACCGGACTCGATGGCGGAGTCTTGGCAAGACTTTTGTGGCCATAAGAACCAAAGCATTCATGAGCCTAGGCCTTTACAACATTCAGCATTAGCTTTTCTCCGCTGCAATTGTAGACTGCCACGTTCTCCTGACTTGCGAACGGAAAGCCCACGATCATAAGTGCAACACCAAAGAAATGGTTTAAATCAGCGTGAGAAGGCATCGTGTTTCCGGAAGGATGTGAGTGGACTGTACCTACGATTGAGAAATCCATCGGCAACATGTGAAGAGGAATATTGGCGAAGCCTCTGCCATAACTTGCGAGCGGTGGGACGACAAGATCAGAAACTATAATTTGGTCTTTCTTCTTTTTACCCCGCAGAAGCAGAATCGTTTCCTTAGGATAGAGTCTTCTTGCACCTTCGAATATCGCCTGCAACAGGTCTTCGCTGATTGAAACAGCAAGATACTTCGCCAAACAACCCTCACCATAGCCCACTCATCAATCGGCTCTTGACCTTTAAGGATTGCTCGCGGCGATACTGTTGCCTCGTCGTCGGATTCATTTTCTGTTGCCTTTCGTCGAATGGCGCGTTGTATTCAAGAAAGTCGTTGAAATCTTGTCACATAGTTGGCTGTAACTAATATTCTGAACATTAGAACTATAAGGCACCCAGCACTCAGAGTATATCTGAGAGTGGAAAAGCTTGAAGGCAATCCATCGTTACCTAATCTTGGTCATAATATGTGTGGCTTTCTCCCCAGCATTAACCTTCGCAAGTTACTTCTATTCTTACTATAGTCGTGACTTCTTTTTCGAGCCCGTGTTGAACAGAGGTTGGCCACTGTCATGGGCAGTAGAATTAGGAGTACCAAGCTATTTCGCCTATTTCCAAGCACTAAACTTCTCGCTTGACTTCGTTTTCTGGTTAACGGTTCTTCTGCTTCCATCGTCTCTCTATCTGTATCGCAAACGCTTACAAGATGTCCTAACAAAAATGAGTCCTTAGACAATTCGATTATTCACCGGTTTTTTGCAAAGCTCCTGTGGGCTCGTTCTTAGAGGTCATCCGAGGAAAAGTAACAAGGAGAACAATCCGACGGAGAGGTAACAGAATCCTCGCGGCGCAACATGGGCATTTGTCTTCTTCATCATCACGGAGGTTGTCGCGGTAGGCCACTGATTTTCACTATTTCCGGATTGTTTACCTTTCTTTTATTAGTGTATCAGTCTCAGGGGCAGATTTCTGTTGTGTGTCACTGGACGTGGATGGTATGGCAAGCATGGCGACGACTGGATCTCTACATGAAGACGGTCAAGAAGAATGCTGGGAACAAGGGTGGAATACCATGAGACTCATCAGGAAATGAGTTAGGAAACTCGTTAGGGACTGTCAAACGTCGCCAATCTAGAAACATGTGTGAACTGAACCACACATATTTAAGTGTACGTTGAATTCTCTTCATCTGGTCGTCACGTTGAACGCTTGGCGGTTGCTTCGATTAGAAACTTGTAATGCTTTCACGAACATGGCTGTAGACGAGGCCATTCTGGCAGCGAAAATCGCAAACGATTGTCCGGACACTTTGAGGTTCTACCGCTGGAAACCTTCAGCCGTCTCGATTGGGAAATTCCAAACGGTTGAAAGTGAAGTTCAGCTGGAAAACTGCGAGAAACTGGGCGTTGACGTTGTCAGACGGATGACTGGAGGAGGCACAGTCTATCATGACGCAGAAGATGAAATCACCTACAGCGTGGTCGCAGGCAAAGAGGACTTGAAAGCAAAAGACATAACGGCTGTCTATGCGTCGATTTATGCTGGTCTGGCTGAAGCACTGAAGATCTTGCGCCTGACTGCGGATTTTAGTGAAGGCAACGCGAAAACCTGTCCAAACTTGACGATCAATGGCAAGAAAATCTCCGGGAGTGCCCAGTGTCATAAGGCCGGAGTGGTTTTGCAGCATGGCACGGTTCTTGTAAAGGTCAATTTGGAGAAAATGTTTACGTTTCTGCGGGTTCCGTGGGCTATGACTTGCATGCAAGTCATAGATGTTGCAAAAAAGAGAATCACGTCGATAGATGATGAGCTTGGGAAAGACGTTTCCGTGTCTGAAGTAAACAGCGCTTTGGTTGAGGGTTTTTCGAGGGCTTTGAACGTTGAGCTTACCGCAGGTGAATTGACGCCTTTTGAGCGCGAGCTTGCGGAAAGACTCTGCAAAGAGAAATATCGTAGGGATGAATGGAATTTCCGCGGGGAAGATTCACGCAACTCTGGACATCGGGAAAGGCGGTCATGAGGCTAAGTAGTGTTCACATTTCACGCTGAGTGTATCTGCCAGTCGTTTCAAGTCTTTGTCGCTCATCCATTCAGTCTTCAAGTATTGACAAATTCTGTCGTCACTCAGTCCTAGATTCCTCGCTTCTTCTACTGCGTGGCGGTAAGCTTCAACCTCAGTTGGTCTTTCAGTGTATGCGTAGTGAGCGTCGAACAGCTCTTTACCTTCCATAAACTGTTTGATGTGGACAAGCTCATGAATCAGGTCGAGGTATATGTCGACTTTGCTGCCGTTTTTCAGATATTTGGCGTTAATCATCAGATGTCCGTCTGCGCCGTCGACAAACATGTAGCCGCCGAACCACATGAACTGAACCTTGAGATTACGGAGCACCTCCTCGGTTTTTTCCCCGAATATTTGTCTAACAGCCTTGACGTTCTCCATGCCTTTGAAGTATTCAGCGAATGCGTGTGTTGATCCCATGATGTGAAGGAGCTTGTCTAAAGGCAGTATCCTGACCATGCGAAAAATGTTCAGCATCAAAATCTCGCGCCAATCCATGACTATCCATTCCCTTCCCAAGTTTCAGTGCATTATGCTCTTCTGTCTAAACAAACATGATCTACTACTTCTCAATTTTCCATTTTGCGCCTTGGGCTGTGTCCTCGACTATTACACCCATGGCCTTAAGTTCCTCCCGAATCTTGTCCGCTTCCTTCCAATGCTTGGCCTTTCTCTCGTCTTCTCTTTTGCGAATCAGTTCTTCAGCCCGTTCCGGCAGTTTCTCTTTTTCCTTAGCTTGACCAACAACACCGAGGACATTGTCGAATCTCAGCATCAAATTGTAGACTTCCTCTGCCTCTTTCTTGCTGAGCATGTTTCCGCTTAGTAGATTGTTGGCCTCTCTCACGAAGTCGAACAGCGACGCTAAGGCAAGGCTTATGTTCAGGTCATCATCCATGGCTTCTTCAAAGCCTCTTTTTACGTTATCGATCAATTGCTTCAGTTGTTCGCCAGAGCCTTTTCCATCAACGTCGAGTAGGCGACGAATGAAGTTGGTCAGACGTTCGAGTGTGCTCTTTGCTGCTTCCAGACCTTCAAACGTGAAATTAAGCTGTTGCCTGTAATGCGTTGACATGAGCAGGTAGCGTATGGCCATGGGGTGATAGCCTTTGGCGGTCAGATCCCTGAGCGTGTAGTAGTTGCCCCATCTCTTGGCCATTTTTCTTCCTTCGACAAGCAGGTGCTCGTTGTGAAGCCAGTAATTCACGAATTTCTTGCCCGTGGCTGTCTCGCTTTGGGCAATCTCGTTTTCATGGTGCGGGAACATGTTGTCCACGCCGCCGCAGTGAATGTCCAATGTTTCGCCCAGATACTTCATCGACATTGCCGAGCACTCGATGTGCCATCCCGGTCTTCCCTTTCCAATCTCTGTCTCCCAGAAAACGTTTCCATCCGTCTCATCCCACGCTTTCCACAGTGCAAAATCGGATGCTTCTTCCTTAGCATATTCATCGACGCTCACTCTTGCACCGGGTTTGAGGTCTTCAACCTTGATCTTTGCGAGCTTGCCGTATTCCTTGAACTTGGAAATGTCATAGTAAATGGAGCCATCTTGGCCTCGATAGGCATACCCTTTGTCTATCAGTTTCTTGATTAGAGCGACCATTTCTGGAATGTGTTCCGTCGCTCTCGGGTAGTATTCAGCTTTTTCTATGTTCAGTGTGACCACGTCTTCAAAGAAGGCGTTGATGTAACGTTCTGTAATCTCGCCGAGCGGTACTCCCTGTTTTCTTGAAGCTTTGATCGTTTTGTCATCAACGTCCGTCAAGTTCATGACTTGAGTGACTTTCAAACCGCGGTATTCAAGCCATCTCCTAAGAAGGTCTTCAAAGATGAACGCTCTAAAGTTCCCTATGTGGCCGAAGTCGTAAACCGTAGGTCCGCACGTGTACATCTTGACTTTTCCTTTTTCGATAGGAACAAACCTCTCCTTCTTCCGCGTCAAGGTGTTGAAAAGATGTATGTTTTCAGCTGAGCTGTTCATGAGCTTTCTCGTAGAAGTAGCGAATGAGAATATTTAAACATTTAAGGACCTTAAGGATGGAATGGTTGACAATTCTGGAAAGCCTTTTTAATGGAACGGCAAGCTAACTATTTCTTTGTCTGGAAAAGAAGGTGAAGGCATTGACTGAAATTAAGAGACTTGCAGTTTTGGGTGCTGGCTTGATGGGTCATGGAATTGCTCAAGTAGCCGCTCAGGTCGGCAGGTACGACGTAAATCTCAGAGACATCGAGCAGCGTTTCATTGATGGAGGCATGAGCATGATCCGCGAAAGCCTCCAACGATTCGTCAAGAAAGGCCAGCTGAACGAGGCGGATGTTAAGGCGACTCTGGCGAGAATTCATCCGATGCTGGACTTGAAAGAGGCCGTTTCCGACGCTGATCTGATAATCGAGGCTGCGCCCGAAAACGTGGAGTTGAAGAAGGCAGTCTTTCGGGAAGTCGGTGCTCACGCTCCGGCAAATGCTATTATTGCCTCGAACACGTCGTCTGTCAGCATAACCGAAATCGCTTCTGCGGCTAAGCGTCCTGAAAAGGTCTGTGGAATGCACTTCTTCAACCCTCCACAACTCATGAAGCTCGTAGAAGTCATCAGAGGGGCTAGAACCTCGGACGAAACAGTAGAGACAGTTTTGGACGTAGCGCACAGGATGGAAAAGGAGACCGTTCTGGTCAAGAAGGACACTCCGGGCTTCATCGTCAACCGAATACTTGTTCCAGCGTTAAACGAAGCGGTGGCCGTGTATTGGGAAGGCATCGCCGACAGGGACGACATAGACAAGGCAATAAAGCTCGGACTGAACTGGCCGATGGGACCGCTGATGCTACTGGATTACATTGGAACGGATACGACGTTGGCTATCGCTGAAGTCCTCACGAAGGAACTGGACCCGAAATTTCATCCGACGACGGGGCTGAGACAGATGGCAAAAGCTCAGCTTCTTGGAAGAAAAACTGGCAAAGGCTTCTACGACTGGACACAGAGATAGAGGAAGGCGAGAACACATGGAGTTCAAGTTCATAATCTACGAAAAGAGCGGCGGAGTAGCCACGGTCACCCTGAACCGTCCTGAAGCGTTGAACGCTTTCAGCAAAGACGTCGTGGAAGAGGTGTTCCTTGCTCTGGAAGATGTTAGGAACGATGAGAACGTGAGAGTCCTCATATTGACCGGGGCAGGCGAAAAAGCGTTTTCGGCGGGTGCAGACATCAAGGCCATGGCCGGAATGACCGCTTTGAAAGCGAGGGAGCTTTCGCTGATGGGAGAAAGACTCTGTTTGGCCTTGGAGAATCTGGAAAAACCGGTGATAGCAGCGATAAACGGTTATGCTTTGGGAGGCGGCTTAGAGGTTGCGATGTCCTGTGATCTTCGTTTAGCTTCTGAAAACGCCCGCATGGGACAAACAGAAATCAACTATGGCCTGATTCCTGGTTGGGGAGGGACCCAGAGGCTCACGCGTTTGGTAGGCAGGACAAAAGCGAAGGAACTTATTTTCACGGGAAAAATGATCGACGCGAAAACGGCGGAACAGTTGGGCCTTGTGAACATGGTTGTGCCGACGGATAAGTTCAGGGAGGTGGTTCGGCAATTTGCCTCAGAATTGGCGACGAAGGCCCCCGTGGCATTGAAGGTGGCTAAGGCTGTGATTAACAAAGGCGCAGACATAAGCCTAGACTCCGCGCTGGCACTGGAACGGGAAGGTTTCGGCGTCGTTGCATCCTCAGAAGATGTGAAAGAAGGAGTTTCAGCTTTTACAGAAAAGAGAAAACCCTCGTTCAAGGGCAAGTAGTAGCCTCTGCGATTTTTTTTGTTTTGTTTCTCAGGAGAAATCTGTTGAACGTAAGCTTCTTAAGCTGAATTTCCGATGCTTCGTTCAAAAATGATATATTAAAGTGCAGCAAGAACCGTTTGCACTTAAAGCGGATAGGAAAGCTCGGGAGTGTGAAAAGGCAGTTGAAGGCTATTATTTTCGGTCCCCCTGGTTCGGGTAAGGGCACTTACGCTTCGCGATTGCAGACGAAGCTTGGCGTTGATGTGATCGCCATGGGAGATATTTTCCGGGAGACCATACTGGAAGAAACCCAGTTGGGAACGAAGGTCAAGGGATTTGTGGAAAAAGGCTTGCTCGTACCGGATGACGTCGTGGTAGAAGTCTTGAAACAGCGTTTAGGCAAATCCTCTAGCAAGAGAGGTTTCATTCTGGATGGTTTTCCGCGCACGATTGATCAGGCAAAGGCTCTGGAGAAAATTGCCAAGATAGATGTAGTAGTTCTACTGACCGTGCCAGACCGGATAATAATTGAGCGCTTGTCCACGCGCAGAATATGCAAGAAGTGCGGAGAAGTCTACAACATTCGTTACCTAAAGCCAAAAGTTGAAGGAGTATGCGATAAGTGCGGTGGCCAACTGTACCAGCGCTCAGACGACACCCCTAAAGTCATAAAGAACCGCATAGGAGTCTATGAGCGCCAAACGCAACCGATACTTCAGTTCTACAAGGAGAAGAAGGTTCCTCTTGTGGAGTTCAAATGTGAATCGATTGACATGCCGCCTGAAGTTGCTGTGGAAGAGATTCTAAGAGGTTTAGAAAAGCTGAAACTCACCTGACGCTTTCTTGGCTCGAAAACCAGGGAAAATGGCACATTGTCCTCATCGATTTCGGAGATTGGGTTTTCTCTGCGCTTGGCTTTTCACGCTCAAATGGCTCCTATTTTAAAGGGGGGGGGTCTGGATTCTGCCATCGAATATTGCTTGAAAAAGGAGAGAGAATTTTAGCTGGTTTTCGCGTTCGGCCTGTTAATAGTTGCCTAGTTCTTTCTTGAATGCTTCTGAGAGATCCTTTCCCCAGTTACCGATGGGTTCTAGCCTTCCGTCGAAGAATCTCAGTACTGGCGGTTCAAAAACGAATTTCAATCCTTTCACCAGGTTTCGGTGTTTGTACAACCAGTTGATTCTGTCAATCGCATACTCTATGTGCGAAACCGTGTACACCCTTCTTGGTAGTGCTATTCTTGTTAGTTCCACGTCGGCCATGATTTCTTTCCCTTCTTTGTCTCTGTCCACTGAAATTGTGCCTCTTTCCATGCTTCGTATCCCAGAGGTTATGTAGAGGGCAGCGGCCAAAGCCCCTGCAGGGTACTGCTGCTGAGGAACGTGCGGCAAGAACTTCATTGCATCCAAATGGCAGGCCAGTCCGCCTGGCGGAGTAACGACGGGTATTCCAGTTTCTACCAGTCTGTTTACGAAGTACTTTATCTGTTCTACCGAGCATCCTGCGACAGAAGGATCTACCATTTCTCTGACTCCTACAGCCATTGCACCGACTTCTCTCTGAGACATGCCACCATAGGTATAGAAGCCTTCATACACGGGAAGCCAAGGTCTTATCTTGTCAAAGAGTTCTTTGTTGTTTGTGCCTATCATGCCGCCCCTGACGCAGGTGTTCTTCCTTCCGCTCATGTAAAACACGTCAGGAATGCTGCACATCTCCTTGACTATCTGCGCCACCGTCTTGTTTTCGTATTCCTTCTCTCTTTGCCTTATCAGGTAGGCATTTTCGCAGATCAGACTTCCGTCTAGGACCATGATCAGTCGGTTCTCATTGCATATCTGCCTTATCTCCTTCAGATTCTTCATAGAAAATGGCTGTCCACCAATCAGATTAGTGGTCGCTTCCATTCGGACAAAAGCAACTTTGTCTTTACTGTATTTCTTGATCACATTCTTCAGTTTTTGTGGGTCCATATTCCCCTTGAATGGGTTTGTGCTCTCCGTCTTCAGAGCGTCATCATAGTAGATTTCGAGAACCAACGCTCCTGCGAGTTCAATGTGTGCTCGGGTCGTGGTGAAGTGATAGTTTGTCGGAACAACGTCACCCGGCTTGATGAAGACTTTTGCCAACAAGTGTTCTGCGGCTCTGCCCTGGTGAGTGTTCATCACATGCTTGTATCCCATGACATCCTCCACTGCGCTTGCAAACTCGTAGAAGGTCATGCTTCCAGCGTATGCGTCGTCGGTATTCATCATCGCGGCGAACTGGTTGTCGCTCATAGCGTTGACACCACTGTCGGTGAGCATGTCGAGGAATATGTCCTTAGTTCTAAGCAGAAACGTGTTGTAGCCTGCTTCTCCCATAGCCCTAAGTCGTTCGTCTATGGGTATTAGCGAGATTTTCTGAACCATCCGCGCCTTGTGCATTTCAACAGGAATTTCTTTGCCTGAAGATAGTTTTATTGACATTGCCTAAACCTCACGGTTGTTGCTGCTAATCGGATCCAGATTTTAATATCTCTTTCGGTGGATTTTTTCGATGAGTTTCGTTCGGGTTTCACCAAAACTTATATGTGGAACGATGAGAGACCGAAGCTTTCTAGTGTGCGAGGAAAGAATTTTTGCCTGATCTAAGCGTCCTGTTACAAGACAATCCTGGAAAACGCGTGCTCTTGCTTGGTAACGAAGCGATCGCCCGAGGCATACTAGAATCTGGCGTCGGTGTTGTGACGACTTATCCCGGTACGCCGGCTTCGGAGATTACTGATTCCATATCGGCGATCGTATCTCAAACTGATCTGTTCATGGAGTATTCCATAAATGAGATAGTAGCTGTAGAGGTTGCGTCTGGAGCTGCGAACAGCGGAGTCAGGGCTTTGACGGCGATGAAGCATGTCGGGCTGAACGTAGCCTCCGACATGCTTATGACGCTGGCTTACGCGGGTGTGAGGAGCGGCTACGTCATCGTGACGGCAGATGATCCGGAGTGCTACAGCTCGCAGAACGAGCAGGACAACCGTTTCTACGCTTTGCTGTCAAATCTGCCTTGCCTCGAGCCTTCAGATTCCCAGGAAGCGAAGGACATGACGGTTTCAGCAATCGAGATTTCTGAGAGGCTGGAACTGCCTGTGCTGCTGAGGACCACGACCAGAGTCAGCCACACTCGTGGACCCGTAGTTTTTGCTGGTCTCAGAAAGCCGAAAATGAGAGGCGAATTCGTCAAGGATGTGAGGCGTCTAGTGATGGTTCCGGCAAATTCAAGGCCGAAACACGATGTGCTGCTCAGAAGAGTGGAGGAGGCCAAGGGAATCAGCAACGCGTCTCCATACAACCGAGTTGTCCGTCAGGGAAAGAACCGGAAATTGGGCATAATTTCGTCGGGTTCGGCCTACAACTATGCAGTTGAAGCGGCGGACCTTCTGGGCATGGACATGAGCGTGCTGAAACTCGGCATGACACATCCGCTTCCGCAGACAATAATCAAGGAATTCCTGATGGATCACCGGAAGATCGTCATTGTTGAGGAACTGGAACCATACTTGGAAATGCAGATCAAAGCCATGGCTAAAGATTGCGCGCCTGACGTTGAAGTGTACGGAAAAATGAGTGAACAGTACTTTCCGTATGCAGGCGAGTTGTCAACGCGGCTGGTTGCAACAGGCTTGGCCAGAATAGCGGGCAAGCGGTTGCCGATAGATTTCGGAAAGATAAACGAAAAGTACGCTGAGGTCGCTCGCGACCTGCCTTCGAGACCGCCGATTTTGTGTGCTGGGTGCCCACATCGAGCATCTTTCTATGTGATGAGAAGGCTCGCTGGAGACAAGGCCATCTATTCAACAGACATAGGCTGTTACGCTCTAGGCATCGCTCCACCATTGCACATTGGCGACATTATGACATGCATGGGAGCAAGCGTGGGAACTGCAGAGGGAATGTCCCTAGCCACTGGGAAAGAGACGATCGCCATAATCGGAGACTCGACATTTTTCCATGCGGGAATCCCCGGGCTCATAAACGCAGTGTACAACAATCATAGAATCGTCGTGGCTGTTCTGGACAACCTGACAACAGCGATGACAGGTCACCAACCGCATCCGGGAACTGGTGTGACGGGTATGCACGCGCCTTCTGAGCGAATATTGATTGAAAGAGTGGCTGAAGGATGCGGAGTGAATTACGTCAAGGTCGTCAATCCCTTCAAAGTCAAAGAGGCGACCGCTGTTCTGAAAGAAGCCCTGCAGCAGCCCAGTCCTTCGGTTGTAGTCTTTCGGGCGCCTTGTGTTCTCGAGTCTGTCCGAGAAAAAAGGCTCAAAGGCATCAGGGTGGAGGCATATAAGATAACCGACAAGTGCACGAACTGCATGGCGTGCATCAAAATGCTAGGGTGTCCGGCTATAGTCGTTGAAGAAGGGAAAGTGCGAATCGCCGAAACCCTGTGCACGGCATGCGGACTATGCGCCTCAGTCTGTCCATACAACGTGATAGAAGGGAGCTGCGAAGAATGAATGAATTCAACATCGTTTTAGCTGGTGTGGGTGGGCAAGGGACTCTGTTGGCGGCCGAGATCATCGGATCGGCGGCTGTACAAGACGGACTGAACGTGCGGGTCAGCGAGATTCACGGAATGGCTCAGCGCGGGGGAGCCGTCGTTTCCAACGTGAGGATAGGTGAAAGGGTGTTGGCGTCAACGGTGCTGGAGGGACGAGCGGATGTGCTATTAGGTTTTGAGCCCTTGGAGACGATTCGGAACTTGAAATATGCGTCAGAAAGGACACTTGTGATAATGAGCGACGAACGGGTTCCACCCGCGGAACTCGCGCTCAAAGACATAAAGTATCCAAGTGTCGAGGAAATTATCGAGAAGATCAAACGCTTCTCTGAAAACATAATTCTCGTGGAAGCCTCACGTTTGGCCAAAGAAGCTGGAAGCAGCTTGACGCAGAACAATGTCCTGATAGGTGCCCTTGCGGGTACTGAAAAACTCCCAGTGAAAACAGAGACTCTCATGCAAGCTTTGAAGGAATTGGTTCCACAAAAACACATAGATGCAAATGTCAAAGCGTTCAAACTTGGCTACGACAGCGTGAAAAAAGTATACAAGAAAGACTAGCTGCCTTATATTAAGCCGGCAGGATCACTTTTTCTCATGTTCCAGGATTGCTTTCAAGATGCTTTGGAACAATTTCATGTCTGAGACGTCGACGACTGGGATTTGGAAGCTTTTGTCGATCTCGTAGATCTTCTCATATTTTGGAAACTTTGCATAACAGACTTGACTGATTGGGAACTCCTTATTCTTCAACTCGTGTTCAAAAGACTTCTCGTAGACTTCTAGGCAGAGTAAGTATCCATTGATCCAGTAGAGTCGGTTTGTGCCGTAGGTTGCAGCGCACCATGCAAGGTTATTTACAGAGCGATTGTCTAAACCTAGAACACTGATCTTGTTTGTCGGCGTGATTTCAACATCCATTTATTTCACTTTCCAATGTGTGCTTGGTCTTTTGACGTTAGAAGCATCAAGAGGTAAGATTGAAAAACCTTCTCTCTCTTTTTTAGGTTTTGGCGCGCGCTACGGGAATTCACTCTCTGAAGGGAGTGTTCAGGACCTCTTTTGTCTTGTTGCTGATTTTAGGTCCGAGTCCATGGACTGTTTCGGGCCAATCGTCGACATTTATTAGAGCGTTCAACGGGGTCTGGTAAGATTTGAGGATCGCAAGGGCTTTTTCTCTTCCGACGTTGGGGAGGCTTGCCATGAAATACAGTTGAGCGTCGGTTGTGGTGTCCACTCTCTTGAAAGGATGCACTGTGGGCGCGCGTTTTTCAACAATTTGCTCTTGACGTGCGGCCACGTAGAGGAAGTCGATAGTTTCCTTGTATGACGCCGTGTTTATCATTGCGATGCCGTTTCTGGCCAAGTTGAACATTGCTCCCCAAACGGAAGCCGGCTGGATTCTGCTGTACTTGTAGATTATCGGCAGGTAACCCTCCAGCAGAATCAATGATTTCGGATAGACCTCTTTCAGCTTAAACAGCTGCTCGAAAAGATAGCGACGGGTCAGCGTGTAAACAAAGTCATGCACCGTTTTTCTCTCAACAGCGCAAACATCAGACAGAACATAGTCTCCTTTCTCCAGAGTATCAGTCTTGACGTTTACACCGCGTTCCTTGAGTCCCTTAACAATTTTCGCCGCTGAGCTTGCCTCACGGCTGTCAACAATAATCGTCGGTTGATCTTCGTCCCTCTTCTCTCTTAGATAAGGAAGCAACGTTTCAGTCCCAGACATGCCTTCAACTCCAACGTTTTATCCTAAATAACATTCCTATTCTCCTTTGCGGTGAACGCTCATGCTCCTGGCGCGCGCAATGCTATGGCAGTAAATGATACGACCGTTATATCACTAGAACTGTTTGCGAGTGGAGGTGTTTTAGCTTCTTCGGCTAGCGTGGATGTTATCATCTCTGAGAACTCCACTAGCGACATAAAGACCTTCCTTCCTATATCTGGATGGACTACTGTGTATGACACTTGGGCACTCAAAGTTTACACATTAGAAGGCTACGCTGCAACAAGTGACCCGCTTCCGCTTGTTGAGGGTTAACAACAAAGGTGCTCAAAGACCAAGTGCGAACGGTATAGAAAAGGCTCTAGTCAAGTTGAAAGAGGAATATGGGAAACAGAGAGAGTCCGACGCGGTATTTTTATATCATGCCCTGTCCGTCTACCTTTGAGGAACGCGCCATGGTCTTCGGTCTTACCCGAAAGTCCAGATACGTTGAATTGGAGAAGCAGAGAGACGAGCTAAAGGCGTACATGAATGTCCTGACCGCCGAGGTGGGAACGCTTCGAAAAGAAGTTGCGGAGTTGAAAAAGGACATGACGGCCTCCAAAGAAAGGACCCGTCGACTTCAGGAAGAGACGAACACTCTTCGCATCCAAAGACAGGGACTCACCGATTCCATCGAAATCTTCACCAAGGAAAGGGAGATCTTTCAAAAAACCATTCAAGACCTCTGTCAGGCCGTAAGGAAACAAAAGCGCACGCGCTGACTTCTCTCATCTTAGATTTTCTCAACCATCAAAACTGCTCTTATTCCACCGTTCACTAACGTTCAAATGTATATTCTAAACAAAAGGCGACCTAACATGGAAACAGCCCTTCGCCAACTCTCATCAACGCCTTAAGAAGACAAAAGTACCACCTCATGGGGCGACATTCCGCAGTGAAAAGCGCGCGCTTCTCATTCTTGAGCCGTTCCAGAGAATCCAACACAAACCTACGCGTCTGAAGTAACTTCTTCACCTGTCCATTCTGCGTCTGCACCCTTTTCTCTGCTTTGGCAACGTTCACCTTATTCTCGAGAACCTACATACGACTCGTAAATGCTTCATCTGTGGACTCTGACAAAGCTCTTCGGTCTAAATTGGGAAGTGTGCCGTCTAGTCCAGTTCTTCGCAATCACTTCATATCGCTTTCTGGCATCCTTGTGATTCACAGGCAGCTGCTAAAATTCTCTCGTGGCTTTTAGAGGCCGATGCTGTTGATCACGCCGCCTGAGTTGCCATCGATGACTAGGATTATCTTGTGCCCTTTGTGGTCGTACTGGGCAAACCATATTGGCGCGTAGAGCAGTTCTGAGTCTGCGACATCCACATCAGTGTGTAGCTGCTGGATCATGTGGTACTGTGCGTGTGCCTTTTCAGATTGCAGCTGGTCTACGAGCGTCTTGGCCTGATATTTGGCTGCTTCTTCTCCGACATCGCCGTTCAGTATCTTTATGCCCTTTGGGACTTTGGAGACGTCGAAGAGGGCTCTATCGCCGAGGTTGAACTGGTAGCTTCTGGGTTGGTGTTCTGTGAGAGCTTTGAGGGCTACTATTGGGAAATTGTAGTTGTTGTCCATCTCGTAAGTCTTCTTTGCGCCGCCTTGACCAGACCCCATCACCGTACCTAGTACCGCTCCTGCAAGAAGAGGTCCAGCGAAACCTCCACCTCGCCTGCCGCCCATCGCGGATCCCATCACGCCGGCCAGGGCTGCGGTGGTAGCGATCTCTCCCGCCTGAACTGCCATGTCACTCGCTATGACCGAAGTCCTTGCTGAGGCGGAAACAATCCAGTATGGGATAAAGCTCAGGTTCATTTCCTCGAGCGTTGAATTCTCCTGAATGTGTCTGTGCAGCAGCCCTCTATCCATGAGGTCGTGCATCTTGGCCATGATCTGGTTCTTTTCTGGAAACTTCAGGGGCAGCATTGTCTCTTTCTGTAGTCCCTTCCACCCGTCGTTTTCCAGCGTTATTCCGCTTCCACAATACTCGCAGGTTATGATCATCTCGCCGAATTTCGGGTGTATGGGTGCACCGCAACTGGGGCACTTTAGTGCCGTTGCGCCTGAAGGAGCCAGAATCGGTCCTGTTGAGGCTGTCGCCTGCTTCGGTTGCGGAACGGAAGGTTGGTTCCGCATTTCATGCAGAAGCTCGCATCATCCGGAAGTTGCGCACCGCATTTAGGACAGTACAGAGTTATCCCACCACGTTGGAACAATTTGCCAATTGTCTTTCAGCAATTTGATCACCTAGTAAGGTATGTCCCCGTTTTTTCTACACGTTTCATGCATAAATAATTGTTGGACCTACGCTGTCGAAAGTCTTTAGATGGGAGAAGCTCTTTCGAGGTCATCTAACGATGTTGGATTGATCGATTCTTTCCCCTTGTGGACCCACGCAAGATCCATCAAACCCATCCGCACGCGTGCAAGGAAGCGGCTAAATAGGCGAACAGTCTACAGTTAAAATCAGTCAAGGTGACATTGTTGAAGCTCCTGCTTGACGAAATGTATGCGGGCTTGAAAGAATACTTCGAAACCCTAGGGTGGAATGCGCTCACCGCCCAAGACGTCGGCTTGAAAGCCGCAAAAGACAAAGACATCGTGGAATACGCAAGAAACAATAATCTGCTGCTCATAACTCAAGATCAGAAGCCGGCAGATCTCGCTGAACTAACAGGAGTCAAATACGTGCTGATCTCCAGTGCCATGATCGCCAAAATAGCTGATGAAAGGATAAAAGAAAAATACCCCAGCGTGAAAAAACAGTAAATGTGAAAGGCAATGTCAGTCGTTGAAGCCGTTGTAAAAAGTCAGAAAGGAAAATGCGCCTTCGGACATAAGGTAGGTGACAAAATCGTCTTCGACGGGAAAACAGTGAAAGGAGACATCTGCTACAGCGCACTGATGGTCCTGATGCCAAAGGTCTATGCGCTGCGGTTCGGCGCAGTTTTTCCATGGGCCGAAGACAAAGACGTAATTTTCAACGCCTGCCCCGACGGTGAAAACCCCGTTGTATTTGAAATTCGCCGCGAAAAAAAACCCAAAAAATAGTCTGGTCTTGAGGCGGCATCAAGCGTTCACCATTCTCCAGATAGCCTGCTCCATTTCTTCCCCGTGTTTCATTCTATAGTAAAACCCAGCTACCTTGCCAGCATAGGGAATCACTATCTTTTTTGCAAAATGGAAGAGCAAAGGATTAGGAATTCTGTTTTTTAGGAACGTGTCCCTCCAGATCCTAATATTGTATTCCCAGCATCGCATAAGCAGCTGCCATCTGGCCTTTGAAAGAGCATCAAGCTCCGCTCCACGTTTATCCATAAGCATACAGTTTTCTAGCGGCACGAAGAGCAGAGGCACATAGAAAGCTTGGTAATCCCTCAAATCATCCATTAACTCGAGCGTCTCTGAAACATCTTCTTCCTTTTCATCAGGAAGACCTATTATCAGTGTGGCAAGCGGGTACCAATCGTTATCATTCATTATACCGAAAGACTCGCTGACGACGTGTTTCCATTCCTCAGGTCTGAAGGGAAGCATCTTGCCAGACATATATTTCCGCATAAGCCTGACACTACCGGTTTCGATCCCCGTCTCAGAAGTTACGATGGGCTTGCCTCCATGATAGTACCAGTTGTGCTCCAGCAGGATTTCGGCAACTTCTTCGAGCATGCTTGGATCGGCAACGACAGGGGCCAACGACGTGTGCGAGGGTTGTATGGATTTGACCCCTGGAACTGATGCTACGCTTTTGACAAGATTTAGAACTGCCTCTTTATCTGGAATAAATCTCTCCTTCTTGCTACCATACAAAAAAAGATCTTCAGTTACCAGCGTGATTTGCGAGCATCCTTCATCAACAGTTGTCTTAACCTCTTGCAGAATCTTTTCCAATCGCGCATCACGCTTCTTCTGCATCGTAGGTGTGCAGAACTGGCAGTTGCGACCGCATCCTCTGGAAATCTCGACACAGCCATGAATTGCAGCGTGTCTGATGACAGGCACTTGCTCACTGTCAGCACTTTTCTCGACGCGAATAACGCGGGGAAGCGCCTCACCTTTCACAGCTTTGTTGAAGATCTTTGGAACCATTTCTTCTCCCTCTCCGATTATGACACAGTCCACCCCATAGTTGTCAGCTGCCCTTCTCCGTTCTAACTGCCAAGCGCCAAAACCGCCAACAATCACTTTGGGCTTGTAAGTTCGAATACTCCTGTTCATCACCAGTTCCCTGAACTCAACGGCGTTCATCGGTTCGCCACCGCCAACAATCGAAGAATAGGTTTTACTGACATATCCCATCCCTGTAGGATCCATCGAAGATATTCCAACGACCTTCGTGTCTGGTCCAATGAAGGTGTCGAGATCGCGGGGATGAACGACAGCCACCTCTGACTCTTTGAAACCGCTTTCCAAGAGCAATGCTTCCACTTTTCTCAGGCCGTAGGGCGCGTACTTGGCCCTTCCGTTGTCATGTCGCCGTTCCACTGGCGGGTAAAGAACTCTTCTCAAAAGCCAAAGCGGGAAAGGTCCTTTGGCAAATCCACCAACAAACGCTACGAAAGGATTGTTAGCGAAATCACTCATTTCAGTGGCCGATGCCGTCAGCACCACTCTTACGCCCAGATTGTTTGCCATCTCATTTTCCCTTTTTGTCTAAACGCAACAACTTCTTTTGTTTGGCTTATAAAAAACTATGGTTGGCCTTATGCGGAAGTCTGATTAAGCCAACGTCTTTTGCTTCCCGCCGGGAATCAAATTCGAAACCCTTACTCCGACAAGCCTTATTTTCCTATCTGGCTTGAAATAAGACTGCATCAGCTGAGTCGCCGTTTTACTTAGATCTTGGAGGCGATCCGTGAGGAAAGGTAATGTCTTACTGTGGGTGTGAGTCTCAAAATTCTCATAGCGCACTCTGATGGTGACGGTCTTGAAGTAGAATCGTTGTTCCAAGACATCCTTGTGCACTTCTTCTGAAAGCATTTGCAGCGTCTTCAAGACAAAATCGGGGTCTGCCGTGTCTTCCTGAAAAGTCACCTCACGACTGATAGATTTGACTTCGCCTCTTTCCTGAACGTCGCTCCTGTCGATTCCATGGGCCATAGGGTAAAGCTGCGTGCCCATCATTCCAAAAGCTTCAGCCAGGACCACAGGATCAAACCTGGCCAGATCGCCTATGGTCTTTATGCCCAAAGCTTCGAGTTTCTGTCCTGTCTTGCGTCCAACCCATAGCAGCTTACGAACGGGCAACGGGGCCAAGAACTTTGCAGTCTCTTCTTCCTTGACAATCGTTAGGCCATCGGGCTTTTGGAAGTCGCTGGCTATTTTTGCGACAAGCTTGTTTGAGCTTATGCCTATCGAGCAAGTCAGCTTTTCCCTCTCACGAATTTTTCGCTTTATCTGCAGAGCCAGTGCTTCAGCCTCAGAATAGTCTTTGACCTTTGAGGTCACGTCTAGAAAGGCTTCATCTATGCCCCATTGCTCAAATTTGTCAGGATATTTTCTCAGTATGTCCATTATTTCGTTTGAGGCTGTCGTGTAAAGCCTATAGTTGACTGGTAAATAGACAGCTTCTGGAGAGAGCTTCCACGCCTTTGAGATTGGCATGGCTGATCTGATGCCGAATTTTCTGGCTTCATAGTTGGCGGTGCTTACGACTCCTCTGCCGCTTCCATTCTTCGGGTCGGCGCCCACGATGACCGGCTTACCCTTAAGCTCAGGACGTTCTCTCTCCTCAACAGCTGTGAAGAAGTGATCCATGTCCAAGTGGAATATTATCCTCTTTTTGTCGCTCATGACTTTCTTTTTCCCATATATCAGCTGCCTTGTTTGTAAGAATGATCTTTTGCGAATTTGAATCTACCGAACATGCTAAGAAAATGTCAAGATGCCCCTTGGATTGTGCTTACTTCGAGTCAAGATTCCCAGTTCATAACTCTTAATGCCTCTGGCGAAAAACTAGAGGCACATGCCGAAGGAAGCACGATGAAGGACAACATCCTCACCAAAGAATCAATTCAACAGATAGCAGTTGACTTCCTCAAGAAGAGGAAGTGCACGGATAAGGTGGATGTTTCCGCGGTTGAAAAGGACGATGAGATCTGGATTATTCGAGGCACGTGTCCGATAGACCTTGATGGACACCCTTGGGCTGAGAAATTCGAAGTCGTCGTTGACACTAAAGGAAAAGTCAAATCCACAAGCTTCGCACTTTTGTAAGAATCTGCGCTTTAACTTTCAAGCTTCATCCTTCCGTCCTGAATCGTATAAACTGTATCGGCTACATCAATTATCTTTTCATCATGCGTCGCCACGATCACCGTCTTCCTATCTCTTTTGTTGACGTTATGAAGCAAAGTGATTATCTCTTGGGCAGTTCCTGAATCCAGCTCACCTGTGGGTTCATCCGCGATTATGATCTCCGGGTTGTTTGCCATCGCCCTTGCGACGGCTACTCGCTGCATTTCGCCCATGCTCAGCTGTTTGGGTCTGTGCTGAAGTCTTTTGCCCAAACCAATGGCTTCCAGAAGAGTTTTGGCCTTCTCTCTCTGCAGTTCCCGAGGCTTTCCAGCTAGCGACAACGGCAGTTCCACGTTTTCCAAGGCGCTGAGAGTCGGGAACAAGTTAAAAGTCTGAAAGACGAAACCCATCTGCAAAAGCCTAATTTTTCTGCGTCTGTTGCTTGAGAAGAGCGTAGCATCTGCATCGTCGACAAGGATTCTTCCTGAAGTCGGACGGTCGTTTAACCCTATCAAATTCAGAAGCGTAGATTTGCCGGAGCCTGAACGACCAACTATCGCGATGAACTTCGGCTCGCTTATTTCAAAACTGACTCTGTCTACTGCCACAATTTCAGATGAACCCACGCGGAATTTTCTTGTCAATTCTTCGGCCTTGATCTTCATCAATATTCAGCCCTCAATACTTCGGCTATCCGCGTTCTTGCAGCGTTGATCGCTGGGACTATTCCGCCGAGGCAACAGACAAGGACTACGGCCGCAAACATTTCAATCATGTAAAGCGGCGGGACGATTTCGAATATGCTCGGAAAGAACTGGGCAAGTGGGATATTGGTGTAAAGGCTCGCCAGAATAAGTGCGCCGAATGAACCGAAGACCAGGCCCAGTGCGCCGCTCAGAACGCCGATCAACGATGTTTCTGTGATTACGAGTTTGAACACGTAGCTCAAAGGGGCACCGATAGCGTCTAGCGTTGCGAAGTCCCTTCGTCGTTCCGAGACGCTCATCGTTGTGACGGTCATCACAAGTATCAAGCTCAGGAAGAATATTGCGGTTTCCAAACCAAGATTCCACGTTTCCATCTGAGACAAGATAGGCTGGATGATGTCGTTTCTTTCATTTTCCGTCAAGGCGTTAGCGTAGGTGACATTGCCGTTTATCCAGCCAGCGAGGCTTTCCTCAGAGTATCCTTGAGAAGGCTTGACGGCGACTATGTTGACACTTCCGGGGTAATTGTAGACTTCCTGCGAAAGTTCCAGCGGCATCATTATACAGCGGTTCAACACAGCTAGCCTTGTGTCCAAAATTCCCACGATCTCCAGTTGATGATCCTTAACCACAATTCTGGTCCCAACAGTCCAGCCGTACTGATCTGCGAGCGACGCACCTGCCACGACTTCATTGCTCGACTCGATCGAAGGAAAATGCCCAGCGTTTCCCCTCAGAGGAGTCGGCCCTATTATGAATGACCAATCTTCAACAGGGATTCCTATGCTAAAGTTCAAAGGGACGGGCTGTATCGCTCCCCCGATGCCTATGGGCGTGAGGAACAGTATTGGCACGGTTCTCTCAACCCCAGTAATGCTTCGTATTTTGGCATCGGTGATGTTCTGCGGAAGCATTCCGCCGCCTATCGGAATTGCCTGAATCACAATCGTGCCGTTGCTCACAACCATAACCTGTCCGTTGAACAAAACGCTGATTTCTTTGATTACAGTCGTGTATCGCATCGTTGTTGCACCTGCTGCAACTATAAACGTCGTAGCAAGCACAACACCGGCCACGCAAAGGCTTGTTCTCATCTTTCTGCGCAACATGTTGCGAAAACAGACTGTCACGAGACGCGTTTTCAAAACTCCCCTCGGCAACTGAGTCTTCTCGCTAGTTATATATATAAAGTGCTCATAATGGTATATTGGGCAATTACTGTCGGTGAAATGAGATGAGTGAAAACAAACATATCAGGATTTTTTCTGCAACAGCAATTATTCTGCTTCTAGTGTTGGCATCATCGTTGGCCAGTGTGCGCACTCTGTCGATTGCAGCGGCGCAACAGTCTAACGCTGATCTTACTGGGCGCATTTTTGATCATGGAGAAGACACAGACGGCGATGGCCTCTTCGACTTTCTCGTTGTAGATGTTGAAGTGAATGTTTATGTGGCCGGAACCTACCAAGTTGGAATAGGAGCATTGAGTGCTGGACTCTTCAACTCCCTTTACTTTAGTGCCAAGAATCAGACCTACTTGGATATTGGGATGCACAACGTCAGCGTTCTGCTTAATGGCATAGCAATACACGGGAGTAAGCTTGACTTCACGGATGTTAATTCTGTCAGCCTCTCCTACGGGATTGCATATTCACAGTTCAGTACGGAGATATATGATATTCCACTGTCAAGGACTTACAGTTACACGCTGTTTGACAATGGTGCAGCTCTCACAGGGAACGTTTATTCTGAAGGCAAGGACACTGATGGCAATGGTCTCTTCAATTATCTGGAAGTCAATGTTGAAATAAACGTGACGGATGCAGCTGAATACGAGCTTTCTGTGTCCGAACTGTACAATGGCTCGGGGTACGGTCAAGAGAACGTGCCACTCTGGAATTCCACGAAAGCACATCTTTCTCCAGGACTGCAGAATCTGACGGTCTCGTTCCTGGGAGCATTAATATACACTTCGCATGCGATCAACATCTCAGAAATCGATTCTATCACGCTTGAAATGTGGGTTGACAGTCAATCTTATCCGGTTGACTCTGCAAGCCTTGTTCCATTGACTAGAGCCTACAGCTATCTGGAATTTGACCGACTAGCCTATTTTACTGGCAAAGTGTCTGACGTGGCTGTTGATAGTGACGGAAACTCAAAGTACGATTACCTGGAGCTCAGAGTGGAGGTGAATGTCACCGAAGCTGGTTACTATAATGTGATAGTGCAAAACTTGCTGGGCAACCTCTCTGGCACTGTCAACGCGTATGCCACGAAGTTTGCTTATTTTGATGTCGGCGTTCAGGTGGCAAACTTAACGATTTATGGACCAGCAATCTATATGGCCCACGTCGATCCTGCGTACATTGAGAGGATGGATATGTTCAACAGCGGCCCGTCTTCCTTTGCTGTTGACACTCTTACAAACGTGCCACTCCCGACACTGTACGAGTACAGCGACTTTGAATCGCACGCGTCTTTCATAGGAACGCATTCAGACCTCGCAGTTGACACTGATGGGGACGGACTTTTCGATTACCTTGCAGTAGGGATCGATGTTAATGTTACGAAGGCCGGAACATATGGTATCCAATCTGACATGCTGTTGGGTCAGGGTGCCCAAGGTTATGGCACTCAACTTTATGCTCAGCAGATGACAGAAGGGTACTTCGCCAGCGGCGTGCACAGACTTTATTTGAATTATTCCGGTCCTATGTTTGCGCAGGCGCATTTCAGTCCAACAGCCATTTCCGGCGTGACCCTGTTTGAAAGCGATCCTTCTTATTTCGAACTGGACAGAATGTCATCTGTTCCACTTTCAAAAACATACGATCAGAGACTCTTTGATGCTCCGCTAAGAGACACGCAAGTCAACTTCGTGGTCTATCCCAACGGCACGGTGAGTCTTGGGGGACAATTCAATTACACGCACATGTATCCATCTAGCATCTTTCCGACAGTTAACGCAACGGTAGATTTCTCAACGCATGACAACGTAACCATAAGCACGACAAACGGCACGATCGTCTTTCCGCCAAGCATGACGCCCCTGAACTCAACCACTGGCCATTTGTCGACACAGTATGCCAACGGACTGATGAACGCAACAGTAGACGCCACGATGTCAATACCTCCAGAAGCAAACACAATCTGGCCATTCAACACGAGCGACTTCACGCTGAAGAACGCATATTCAAATGGAATGCTCAGTAGCGACCTGTCAGGCCAAACCATTATCCCGTCACAGTTACTTTCTATGTATCCTTTCAATATCACTGACATGGTGGTGCTTGTCGACTACAACGAGAACCACATCAACGGCAACGTCACTTTCCACGCAGTCTCAGGCTTGCCACTGGGCGATGTAATAACGTACATAAGTGGGAACAGAACAGACCTGCATTTGACCGGCAATCTCACCGTCTTGTACGGCAATTTCTACGGGACGGAAGTGAACTCTGCAACCGTCGATAGCATCCTCGGAAATTTCACCAGCACGATCCATGACGTGAGCGCGGGCTCTCTGGAATGCACTCAGCTGAACACCACAAAGACACCGCTCTACGTGGACAGCACAGAGTACGGAGAAGGTGTCAACTACAACATCACTATTCATGGAAACTTCACAGGCGCCCTAGCCAATCTACTCTCAACTGCCTTCCTCGGGGGTTATTCCGGAGAAGCGAGCCCGGTAATCGAAGCCGCGTTGGAATCGTTCTCCTCCTCAGTCCAAAATGCATCTATGAAGTTAATGTATTACTACACGTCCCAGATAGCAACATTCGATTTACATACGACAAGCGATATCAAAGCCGCTTGGAACAAGGCCTTCGACCTTGTGCCAGCCGCTGTTCCAAGCGACAACAAAACATTAGCAGAAGCATGGATAAAAATTGCGAACGCAACGGCATATGCATATGAGGACGTTGGCTTCAACGCGTCCTACTCGAGCGCTACACAAGAGCTGGACTTGCACGGCTTCGTCTTGGCGAACGCGAGTCAACTGGAAAATGACGTAATCACATTCTTGCCAGACACAGTATCTCCAGAGCTGAGGGGGCTGTTCGAGAACTATCTGAATACCACTTACTGCAAACTGAAATCTGAGAATGCAACCTTTGACAGCACATTGGGAACAGTCAACTTCGAAGTCACCGAGACTTACGAGGGCGACTACAAAGCGGAGCTCAACCGTGAAAAAAGTTTCATCAAAGATTACCTGGATGCAATTTATTCACAGTATCCGTACCAATCTACGTATCCGACGATCTTCAGCTATCCGTTCACTATCCTAAATGACACAGAAATAGACACTAACAACTTCAAGGCCGAGCTAAGATCGGGTAGTGATTGGATCTTCCTGACTTTCAACGGAGTCCTGCTGCAGCCTCCGAAAGAACAAATAGACTCGGTCCGCTTCAACCTTTCCAAGTTCTTCAATATGACCACCGGATTAGAGGGATCTCTAACGGAATTCGACAAGCTCAAGATAACGATAGCTGGTGGAACAGATGCTAATCAAACAGTCCTCGTGTACACGCCTGCGACAGTTCCAACCCCTGCCAACGCCTCACTGAACTCCGCAACAATGACTTGGCAGAACACACCCTTGAGCAGCCTGAAAGACCTGCGTTTCCTAATCGCTTACGCAGCCGTCGTCAATTACGGAGGGGTAACAGAATACGTCCCGATAGTCACCAACTCGACTGTAACCGGCTTCAACTTCAATCCGAGCGCGAAAAGCATAACCTTCAACGTTGAAGGAGCAACGGGAACAGGATTCTGCAACGTGACAATACCAAAATCAGTGTTGTACGCCTCAGCAAGCAACTGGACTATCAAGATTGACGGGGTAACCTTGTCACCCGCAAACTTCACTGTGACTGAAAACGCCGAATACGTCTTCATATACTTCACTTACTCGCATTCTCGCCATTCGGTCGAAATAACAGGCACATCCGTCGTACCAGAGTTCCAACCAAACCTGCTCCTGCCCTTCCTAGTTGGCATAAGCTTGATAACGATGCTAATCGCAGTGAAGCAGCGAAGAAGACTTACAGCATTGAAAACAAGATATCAAAGCTTGCTGCACGCTTTTTCTTCCACATTGCGGCGAACAAAAATCTGATCTCTCCCGCTCTTTTCGCTTATTCTGACCAGCGTTGAAAAGTTATATGCCAAGCGTGTCACTAGTAAATCTTGGGATGTTGTAGTAATTGTTCAAGAACGTCTTGGTTCCGCTAGACGGTTCTGAGCACTCCTCGAGAGCTCTTGAAACTGCAATTCAGATAGCCAAAAAGTTTGGTGCCAAGATAACGTTGATCCACGTGTACTCCGTGACTGCTCCGCCTGTCATAATGCCTGAACCCACCACCTTGACACCTTCAGGAGTGCCCATCATGACCCCCGCAGAAGTCACAAAGATTGTTGAGACGGCCCGTGAAGTCGGACGCGATATCTTGACAGATGGAAAACAGAAAGTCGAATCTGAAAGCATCGAAGTGGAGGCGGTTCTGGAAGAAGGAAACACTGTGCACGAAATCACCAAATTCGCAAAAGAAGCGAAATCTGATCTGATAATCATGGGTGTGAAAGGAATAGGCAAGCTAAGGGAGTTGCTCGTTGGAAGCGTAAGTGAAGGCGTAATTAAGCAGGCACCATGTCCAGTTCTAATCGTCAAGTGATCTTAGCCTGAAGTTCTAGCCGCATTTGCAGAGGATTGGTTTCAGAATCTTGTGGCGAACACGTGGAGGAAAAGGTTTCTCAGAATTTTTTTGGGCACTTTGCTAAGACTTGACTGCGCTTTATCTCGGGTAGAGTACAGAAAGATATTTGTTCTTAGCTAGCTAAAGAGACAGATTCTGAGTGTGGAACTTGATGCAGAGAAAAGAGATTCTTCGGGAACCAGTAGAGCACATTCGAATTAACGGAAAGCTCTCTGTGGATCAGCTTGTCCAGCAGTTCAGCAACAGCGGTTCTTTCGGAGCTGGAAGACTTTCAGGCGCTTGCGACATTTATGAACGAATGCTGCGGGATGAAGAGTGCACGGTGTTCTTGGCCTTGGCCGGAGCTGTGGTTCCTGCAGGTCTGCGTTCACTCGTCGCCGATATGCTTCGGGAAAATCTTATCGACGTGCTGGTGTCAACCGGTGCGAACATGGTTCATGATACGATAGAAGCCTTAGGTGGCCACCACTACAAAGGTGACTGCTGTGCAGATGATCACGTACTCTATAGGAACCATACCTACCGAATATACGACGTTTTCGTGCCTGAAGAGGACTTCATAAAGCTAGACACTAAGCTTGTTGAAATGTACGACGAGATTGCTGATGAATACAATGGAAAAAGTCTGTCGTCGAGAGATTTTGCGTGGGAGCTAGGCAAAAGGCTGAAAGACCCAAACTCGATCCTGCGCGCGGCCTACGAAGCGAAAAAAACAATTTTCATCCCAGCAGTCCGAGACTCCGAGTTCGGGTACATCTATCATCTGCACGCTGCTCGGCGAGCCTTCAAGAACGCCCTGGTCGTAGACGCCTTCAAAGATGTGCCAGAAATAATTAACATCTGCAAAAGCTCAGAAAGAAACGGCATGATAGTCATAGGCGGTGGAGTGCCCAGAAACACCATTCAGTCAGCCGCCCTCGCCACCAAATCAGGCATAGACTACGCCGTGGTAATAACAATGGATCGTGCGGAGACCGGGGGCTTATCAGGCTCGACACTGGAAGAAACTGTAAGCTGGGGGAAGCTGAAAGGTGAAGCGGACAGAATCATGGTCTTCGCAGACGCTATGATAGTGTTTCCAGTAATGGTGGCCTCAGCCCTCGAAAGACTGGGCAAGAATTTCAAGCGTGTACCGAGTTTAAAGGGTTAGCGTGGGGGAAGAGGATGAAAGGAAAAAGTGACGTTGAAAGGTTCTGCGGAAACTGCACCAGTCATAACGCCTACCACTACCCAGATCAAGTCTTCTGTACTAGACGGTTCCTGAAAAACGAGAATGCCATAGTTCAGACCCTGTGGTGCTGCGAGCAGTGGATACAAAGCGCGCAAGAATGCAACTGCATCGAAGACGCTAGGAAAGAACAGAAATAGCGCAGATCTCGGTTTCTTAAAATCAAGGTTAAAGTTATTATAGAGAATTCTTCATTCTTTAATCTGGCACAGCGAAGCCCGGTGGTGCAGTGGTCAAACATGGCGGGCTCTGGACCCGCTGACGAGAGTTCGAATCTCTCCCGGGCTACCAAATGCCTGTCTGCGTGCAACGGCGCTAGGCCCCTATATTTGGATCCAAATATCCATGATACGTTGAAACCTAGGAGGGGGTAGAACCCCTGAAAGCTCCAGTCAACATTCTACAAAGAAGTGCCGCATTCATCACGCGCTTGTCGAAAGCAAACGATCCAAGAACGACTACTACACGGGGCACCACGAGGCTTGGGAAGATGAGAGCATGTCCGACGCGGAAATGGGACAGATTCATAAGATATCAAGGAAAAGAGGCCTGACATTTCTTCTATTATACCCTTTCGGGCAGCTAGACCGACAAGGATATTTGGATCAAAATGCGTGACGTAAGTCAGGAAGATGAAACGGGTGGCGGACGCGGACATCGGCGTAAAACTGGAAAATCCTTGCACTCTAAGAAAGGGTTTTTGTGTTAATTGTCACAGCCATTTCATGACAGTTAGACCTCTGTTAAGAAGCATTGTCGTTTCCAAACGTTTTCTCAAGGATTTAGGAAGTGAAGATGAGACAAGATTGCTCGTGAGGGACATTCTTGACTGTTCCAATGCCGATTTCACTGAGTTACACAAGTTTGAAGAAAATGTTGACGGAAACATGATTTTCAGGGCGAAAAAAGCAGGGGTTCACTTTGTTTATTGCGTTGACCAGAAAATGAGGATAATCTTTATGCGTGCATTCAGAAACTACAGCGAATACGCGAAATTTCTGGAGAACAAAAAAGAAATCAAGAAGATGATACGCACATACCATACGCAGTGAGGGCGAAGAACGTGAATCTCGATTCCAACGAATCAGCGGAGACGACTAGCCAAGAAGAGGACAAAGCCCTAGAAAAAGAAGAAAAGAGGAAAAAAGCAAGACTCAGAACGAGAGGACCGTACAGAAAGGCGCACGCCAATTGGTAGTTTCCGGGCTCTGTGACGCGAATCCATGTGCGCTGATTTCAGTCCAGACCCCCGTCCGGAGTCGGCGGAAAGTTCGCGCCTGATATTCCTTCTCATTCGATGCAGGCTTGTGGAGGTTCTAGAAAAGCGTGGGCATTTCATCGACGTGTTTCAGTATCTCGCTTATTGGAGTGACGAGATGGAACTCGATGTCGAGAAAGTGCGTGAACCCTGCTCTGACCAGCAAATCTCTCACGGCCTCAGCATTGGAAGCTTCGAACAGCATAAACGCCTTATGGCCGGGGTCAAGATGTATGTCCAAAAGCACTTTCACGCCCAACTGTTGAGCAAGCTTCGGCAGCTGTGCATACGCTTTCTTTGCGAACTCCCTAACCGCCTTGTTCGTGAGCGGGCACGTATCAGGCGGGTGGCTTCCTATCGCAGCATATTGGAGCATAGATTTACACCTTGAGAATCTTGCTGTCAGCTTACCTCTTAGGTCTATCTGACTGCATGCCGACAGCAATACTCATCTGCCCCCTCACCTGTTTCATAGCGGAGGAACGGCGAAACAACCAGATCTAGCGCGCTCTTCTTCTGCCGACTGCCTTCTGGTGCAAAATTTAATATTCTAATCGCCAATAACGGTTAAGACATTGTCGATCTGCAGGAAGTTAAACGATGGGTACGTGGACACACCGTTTGCCCGGTATCGTATTGACTGATCATGAGTTCAATGTGCCACTAGATTACACACGGCCCCGTGGTGAGACAATAAGTGTCTTTGCACGCGAGGCGGTTGCCAGTGACAAGGAAAAAAACGATCTGCCGTGGCTCGTCTTCTTTCAAGGCGGTCCTGGCGTGGAAGCCCCACGCCCTGAAGACAGGAGTGGTTGGTTGAAACGAGCACTACAAGAATATCATGTGTTGCTGCTCGATCAACGGGGCACAGGTCGCAGCACACCAATCAACTACCAGACGTTGGCGCACTTCACTAAGCCAAGAGAACAAGCCGACTACTTGAGAGACTTTCGTGCCGATTCTATCGTGCGCGACGCCGAATTCATCCGCGGCAAATTGATCGGGAAGGAAAACCGTTGGACTGCGCTGGGGCAAAGCTACGGTGGTTTCTGCATAACACATTATCTGTCCGTTGCGCCGAACGGCTTGAAAGAGGCAATTATAACTGGTGGCTTGCCACCGCTGAATCGCCCGCCAGACGACGTTTATGATGCCACCTATCAGCGGGTGATCGACAAAAACAGGCTCTACTACGAGCGCTATCCTGATGACGTCGAACGTGCTCACGAAATCGTCGGTTATCTGGCATCCCATGGGGTGAACCTGCCCAATGGTGATCGGATGTCACCACGACGGTTTCAACAGCTCGGCTTAGCGTTCGGAATGAGCTATGGTTTCGAGCGAGTCCACTACTTGCTTGAAAGCGCCTTCTTGAAGGGCCAAGCGGGTCGAGAGATCGGTTACACTTTCCTGCGAGATTTTGAGAATTCTCTATGGTTTGAAACCAATCCGATCTATGCGATTCTGCACGAATCAATCTACTGCGAAGAGGCTGCCTCTAACTGGTCGGCCGAGCGTGTCAGATCGAAATATTCAGAATTTGAAATCACATCCAATCAACCTGTGTTCTTCACTGGCGAGATGGTGTACTCTTGGATGTTCGACGAGTACAAGTATTTGCGCCCATTGAAGGAGGCTGCAAAGATTCTGGCAACGTATGACCACTGGCCGCGTCTCTACGACAAATCAGTCCTGCAATCAAACAGTGTTCCCTGCGTAGCTGTCATTTACTACAACGACATGTACGTCGAGCGAACCTTCTCAGAGGAGACTGCTCGCAACATTCGCGGGATCAAGCTATGGGTCACCAACGAATACGAGCACAACGGCCTGCGCGTCGACGGCGAGAGAGTGCTGGGACGCCTGCTGGGCATGCTCCATGGAGAAATCTGACAATCCAGCACGCAAATTCCGACGGACGAAAAACCATTCAGCAATTGCCCCACAAAGATCAGCTGATCTTTCCTGATGAATTTGAGCTGTCAAACATGATCCTGAACAGAGACTTCTACGGGCGGGACACGCTGATCGTTGCGAAAGAGCTTCTCGGAAAATTTCTTGTTCATGAAACCGCACAAGGAATCACTGTTGGCAAAATCGTCGAGACGGAAGCGTACATAGGTCCGGAGGACAAGGCCTCTCACGCCTACAACAATCTCCGCACTAAGAGGACCGAAGTTCAATTCGGAGCCAAGGGGCACGCGTACATCTATCAAATCTATGGAATGTATTTCTGTTTCGATGTCACTAGCGGAAGATCTGTGGGAAAACCTGAGGCAATCTTGGTGAGAGCGTTAGAGCCAATAGATGGCGTTGAAGTCATGATCGAGAGGAGGGGTGTCTCAGGGAACCGGATAGTCAATCTAACGAACGGCCCCAGTAGGCTTTGCATGGCTATGGACATAACTAAAAAACAAAACGGCGCAGATCTGTGCATTCCACCATTGTACATTGATACTGGTGCGGCAGTGGAAGGGAAACAGATCATGCAAATAAACAGAGTCAATGTGGACTACGCAGAGGAATGGAGGCATCTTCCTTGGCGATTTTTCATAAAAAACAACGGTTTTGTTTCAAAGCCAAGCTAGCCTGATGGAAAGGAACATGGTCCAGCTCTGAAGTGCGGCTTCAGCGGAGACGCTCAGAAAAAATGAACGGGATCTATGACCTAAAACAAGCCCAAGCCTGATGAAATTAACATATATCCGGGCACTTGCCGGCCGATAGAGACTTTTCTCAGGTGTTAGGGTATTGAACCTTTCATGTAAGATTGAGGAAAGAAACATATAAGCAGGCTAGCCAAGTAGATTCTGAATCACAAGATGTCACCCTCAACACAAACGTCCGGTCTTGGAATCTTCGAACCTTTGATAGGCCCGTGGTACGAGTCCTTGAAAAATCCTCAAGAGACTCAGATGCAAACTCTTTCGAATATACTAAATGAGTACCGGAAGACCCAATACGGCACGAGCCATAACGCATCGGACATACATGGAATTTCCGACTTCAGAACCAATTTTCCCGTCATAGATTACAAAGGGCTAAACCCTTACTTGACAGAAGTCAGAGAAGGCAATTACAATGCAATCCTCCCAGAACCGTTATTATGCTGGGTCATGACCAGAGGCTCAACCGGCCCGGCCAAAGTGCTGCCCGCAACGAAAACCCACATTCAACAGATCCTGACCTGCGGATCGAGAGCTCTAATAAACTACGTAGTGAAAAACAAGAACTATAATCTTCTGGAAGGCAGAGTTCTCAACCTCAATTTCCCGACCAACGTCCACACCATGATCGTCGACGGAAAACCGGTCACCTACGGATACAGCTCAGGAACATATGCAAAGCTGATTCCCACACTCGGAGGAATAAGCCTCTTGCCATCCCAAGAGGACATAGACTCGTTGGGACCCGGAATCACGAAGCAGGACTGGGAAAAACGGTTTGAACTGGCGTACCAAAAAGGACTGAACGAGAACGTGACGGCAACAATGGGTGTAACCCCGGTGATTCTGTCTTTTGCGAGGTACGTGCAGAAAAAGCACGGGAAAAAACCCAAGGATTTCTGGAATCTTCGAGCGTTGTTCTGCACAAGTGTCCGAAAGATCCAGATCAGATATGCACCGTTGCTCAGGAAATACTTCGGGCAAGTGCCAGTAATCGAAGTCTACAGCGCAACTGAGGGGGTTTTTGCACAGCAACTCGACGAATTGCCCTATGTCACTCCGAACTATGACACTTACCTGTTCGAGGTAGAAACAGGAAATGGAACGAAGATGCTACATGAACTCAAGCGCGGAGAATGGGGTAGGCTCATCATATCCTCTTGCATGTTTCCAAGGTACAACATCGGAGATTTGATAGAAGCAGCTGGCAAAAACTATTTTCGCATCGTCGGACGCAACAATGCCCTGACGCTTCTGGAACATCGATTCTTCAGATTGTTTTTCGGATTCTTAATCTAGGTTCTCGGATGTCTCTTGCCCGCCATCATCGCACCGTATACTGCCGCGGCTATGATTATTATGCCAATTATAACGAAGAAGATGGCCCCCACAGTTCCAGAGCTGACGTTGAGAGCTGTTGTGAGATAGAACCCCAAGCCCAAGAATATCAGGATCAAGCCACCAATCAAGGGGCCCATAAAGCCGTACTCGCCTTTTTCGTGTTTCTCAGTTTTCTCGGCCTTCTCCCCTTTCTCTCCTTTCTCGGCCTTTTCATCTCTTCTATGTGCCCTCGACCTCATGTCTGCAGGAGACGGTACAACCGTGAGAGAAGCACCACACTTTGGGCAAAAAGTCATATCTTCAGTCACTTTGGCACCGCATTTCGGACAGTACGACATCAACTTCACCTTTGCCTTCTGCCATGTTTATTTGAATGCTAAGTATTTAAAACATATCCAGCCAAATAGGTCACGTTGAGAAATGTTATATGCTGATGTCGCCAAAATAGCTTAACTGGGGAAAAGAATTGAACGTAAGTCCAGATATGGGTTCACGTAGACATCGAGAAGGCTTGTTCAGCGCCATTACGGCAGGCTTCTTCCTAGTATTGGCTGGAATATTCTTCGTAACCGTGCCCAACCTTTACGACGAGATCGTCAAATTTTTCCGTGACATCAGCACGCAACCTCTCGCCCAAGTTCCAAACATGAGCAATGTCTCTCTTCCTGCGCCTCACGATCCGCACTCAGTCATATATACGACAGTGATGCAGTTCTGCCTGATCTGGGGGATATTTCTTGCCGCGCTTCTTGCAGCAAGATTCTTTGCCCATTCGCCAACAAGAAGGAAAGCGAACAACTTGGGTCACATCTTCTTCTGGCTGGGAGCAGCTTACGCAAGTGAAATATGGCTTGCCAATTCAGGGAGCGTGCCAGTGAGTGTGCTCGCTTGGTTTGAGTTCTGGGCCGCAATCATAATTCTTATCGGCGTTTCGTTGATCGTCAGAGCTATCTTTTTGGCGGCTGCATGGATGACTCGCGCGTAGGTATGCTGGAATCAATCACAGAGCAGGCAATTGAAAACCACGGTGACTGGTTTGCCAATAGAGTATACTGAAGCCCCTGACGTCAAGGAATTGGCCGACGAAATCACAGAAGTTTTAGGGTTTTTTCATGTGGTACCTCAGTTCGTGTTCTGCGTCAGAAGCAAGGGCTCTGCATCTGAAAGAATAATCGCTCGGGTTCACGGATTCGGCAGAATATGGCAGGAAACTCTTCATCTTCCAGCATCGTATGTGATCGAAGTCATATCAGAACACTATGACAGGCTGGCAGAAGAGGAGAAAGAGAAGACAATCATCCATGAGCTCTTGCACATTCCAAAGGGCTTCACAGGAGGATTTCGCCCTCACAAGGGATACATTAACCATGAAATTGTGGAGCATCTCCATAGAACGTTTAAGAAGCAGAAGATCGCTAACAAGACAAGTTTTTAAGGAACACGAAGAATGAACAAGGGAAAATTACCATGAGCTTTCCCAGAAGGTTTCGAGCCTTGCCTCTAGGAGGCGCGTAAAGAGCTAATGAAGTATCGCATGAAAAGTCTTCAGCACAAGGGGATATACGTTCCTCCTTATGATTACAAGAACCTGTCAATCAAAGTTGACGGTCAACCCTTCAAACTAACGTGTCACACTGAACAGATGGCGATTGCTTGGGCAAGAAAGAAACTGTCGGTTACCTCTCCTCCTGACAAGGTCTTCTACAGGAATTTTATTGAAGACTTCCTTAAGACCCTAAGGCAGGAGAATCCTTCTGATGAATCCATTGAGAATTTCACTGTTGACTACCTGAAAAGCTTAGACGAAGACGACAGCGAGTGGCTGGTCAACGGGAAACCTGGGGAAGATCCGAGGATCGACTTTGGTGAAGTCACGAGTTATGTTCTGCGGGAACAAGAAAAAAAGCTGAACATGCCGAAGGAAGAGAAGAAAAAGCTTGCTAATGAGAGAAAGGTGCAGCGAGAAGCTTTGAGGAAGAAATACGGCAACGCAATGGTAGATGAAAGAGAACTGGAAATAGCCAATTGGACATCCGAACCTTCGTGCATCTTCGCTGGCAGAGGCAATCATCCGAAGAGGGGAAAATGGAAGGAAGGCCCAAAACAGGAAGAGATAATCCTAAATCTCTCACCGGACAGTCCTAGGCTCCCCGGAAACTGGAAGGGCGTGGTTTGGGAACCGGATAAGATGTACATTGCCAAATGGGAGGACAAGCTTTCTGGAAAGATAAAGTATGTCTGGTTTTCCGATTCCGCGTTTCTAAAGCAGAAAATGGAACAGGAGAAATTCAAGAAAGCTGAGAAGCTGAACAAGCAGATACCGAAGATTGAAGAGCACATCATGAAAAACCTGGATGCTGAAGAGCTGGAAAGAAGAAAAATCGCGACGATCTGCTGGCTTATTCTCAAGGTGAACATCAGAGTAGGCGATGAGAAGGATCCCGGGGAAGCGGACACGGTCGGAGCGATAACCCTTAGGCCTGAGCACATAAAGGTTGAAGGGAACACGTTGAACTTTGACTTTCTCGGGAAAGACTGTGTCAGATGGGTTAAGCAAGTCGAAGCTCCGTCGGCTGTGATCAGGAACATTCAAGAATTCTCGAAGGGATGCAAAGAATACCTTTTCGAAGGAATAAACTCCAGAAAAGTATCCAGGTTCCTTTCGCAAAAGATGGAAGGATTGACGGCCAAGGTGTTTAGAACTTGGAGATGCACACAGACGGTGAAGAACAGTCTTGACAATTGCAAGACCAAAAAAGAAGACCCTGAATACGTTAAGCAGTTCTGCGCCAAAATAGCCAATCTTGAAGCAGCCATAATAGCCAATCACAAGCGAAAAATCCCAACCAACTTTGACGAAAGATTGGCCAAGAAAGAGACAAGAGTCAAAGAACTTGAAGCGAAGCTAATGGAAAAGAAAAAAGAAGGAAAGAAACTGGACGCCACCGCAAAAAGCTTGGAGAAAACCAAGCTGGACGCGAGGCTGATGAGAGAAACCAAGGAATACAACCTCGGGACATCTCTCAAATCCTACATCGATCCGATGGCTTACGTGAGATGGGCCGAGAAAATAGATTTCTCGTTAGAGAAATTGTATTCGAAAACCTTAAGGAAGAAGTACAGCTGGGCACTAGGCGAAAAATGCTAGAACACAGACAACTTTAGTCGATGTTTTGCTGGTTTGTTTGGAGAGAGAAATGTTCCAAGGTCGAGTAGCGGGATTTCTTTTGGATCGTGAATTCAGATTCGAGGTTGATAAGGTTGAATAGAGATGTGCTTAGACATAGTCTGTTTGATGGATATGCCCGCGAAAAGCGGATCGGACTATCCTGCGATGGTCAAGATTTACAGGCAGCGCTACGACAAAATGGCGTCTGCCGAGTGCAGGCAACAGCTTGTCGAATATGCGAAACATGTGTTGCATGATTCTATTGATGGTTTGGACTGGAAGCAGTTGCTAGCATGGGAACACAGACACTTCCAATACACAAAAGGGAAACTGCCCAAGCCCAGGGCCGAATTACCCATCGGCATCATTCATCAGGCCAAAGGCAGATGCGGAGAGTTTGCCTTGCTCTACAATGGATTGTTGCTGGCGAACGGGTATCACACTCGTATAGTGATCGATTGCTCAACACTGCAAGATAAGGCGAAGGCAGCGGCTGGAGACCACGTGTGGGTTGAGGTCCTGATTGATCAGGTCTGGGTCCACGTAGATCCCACCGAGAAAAGAGTTGACCAGCCTCTCATGTACGCGAATGAATGGGACAAAGACGTCAACCTAGTATATGCGATTTCAGAAAAAGAAACAATTGATGTGACCAGAGTGTACAAGATCAACGGGTGAAAAGTCAAAGTCCTGGATTATGGCTTCTGTTGTCGTGGTATGATGCAAGTTTGTCATTCTAGGACAAAGATATTTCTTTTGCGGCACATATCCTTGAGTATCTTCGGCCAGACAGTGACGCTGACCTCGCCGAGATGCGCTTTCTTGAGTATTGCCATCTGAGTGCGCGATTGTCCTATGCCACCGCCGATGCTGAGCGGGATCTCGTTTTTGATTATGGCTTGGTGATACGGGTACTCGAGAAAGGCAGTCTGGCCAGTCATCTTCAGCTGTTTCTTCAGCATTTCGGCGTTAACGCGAATACCCATTGACGATAGTTCGTGGCGCCGCTTTGTTACAGGGTTCCACACGAGGATGTCTCCGTTGAGACCGTGCATCGGTCTCCCATCCCTAGACTTGGTCTCAGTGACCCAGTCGTCGTAGTCGGCTGCCCTCATTTCGTGAGGGAAACCGTCTTTAAGGGTCCACCCAATTCCGTAGATGAAGATCCCGGGATACTCCTGCAGAATTTTCGTCTCACATTGTTTACGGGGCAGGTCGGGGTACTTGTCGGTCTTGAGTTGAGGGAACAGTTTTTGGACGTGTTTCTCCGCGCCTTTGATGACTTTCCAAATCCTTTTCACCGTTTCCGTGAGATACTTCAGGTCGCGTTCCTTCTCTGTTATCGCTTTTTCCCAGTCCCAATGGTCCACGTGCGCGCTGTGGTCGTGTTCGAGGAAATAGTCCTTACGCACGGCACTCATGCCAGTGCGGATGCCAAGTTTGATTGCCTGCATCACTGTCGTTGGTTTGGGCGGATATGGCCAAGTTGACATGGAACTAATTTCTGTTTTCTGGAGGCCCTGTTGGTTTCGAAATCGCAGACATATCCATTTCTTCTGCTTCCGCCAACGCTTGAACCTTTTGTGGAAGTCTGCTTCTTATCAACTTCCTCCAAGTATACGACGAAGCGATCAAGAGTGATCTTGTTAGGATTTTCAGTGCTTAGCGCATTACTAGTTCAGCCGTTCCACATATTCTTCTCTCCTTGAGTAGAACGTACCTCTGCCGGCAGTTTGTTATCTTTGCCTGATGTGACAAAGCAAAAGCTTTATTGACTGTAAAAGCTAATATCCTACTAGGGGTAACATGGTCAGAGTCCTAGTTGTTTACACTGGAGGAACTATCGGAAGCATCCACAGGCCTCCTACAGACCTGCTCAGCCCATTAGTCCCTGGAACCTGGGATGAGATAAGTTCCTTACCTATCGTTAAGGATGCTCTGCTGGAGCTCGAGAATAAAGATGGTCTCACCGTCGTGGCTGATGAATTCAATCCGACGCTTGATTCTTCGAACATGGCGCCCAAAGACTGGATAGACATTGCAACGAAGATTAAATCACATTACGATGATTATCAAGGCTTCGTCGTTCTCCACGGGACAGATACGATGACCTACACAGCTACTGCACTGTCCTTCATCCTTCAGAATCTTACAAAACCTGTGATTGTGACCGGATCCCAACTTCCAATTTCCTCAGTTCGAACGGACGCAGTTCAGAATTTTATTACTTCACTCAGGATTGCGGCAGGAGAACATATGAATCCTCCGCTGCCTCTGGTCCCAGAAGTCTGTATTTTCTTTCAAAACAAACTAATCCGTGGCAACAGATCCCGAAAAATCAACGCGAGCGGATATGATGCGTTCGACTCGCCCAATTATCCTCTGCTGGGAGAAGCCGGAGAGTACATTGAGATTAGGAAAGAGATGATGGTTCCGAAACCGCAGGGTGAACTATCACTCAGGAAGTCTCTGGAAGAGAATGTTATGTCCTTCGACATTTTTCCCGGTATACAATCCTCTGATGTTATGAGTAAGATTATGCAAACATCGAACCTGAAAGGATTGATTCTGAAAACCTATGGAACTGGAAACGCTCCAACAGATGAGAACTTCCTCAAAGCTATAGAGGAAGGCGTGAGAGAGAGAGGGATCGTCGTTGTCGATGTTACTCAATGCCTCAGGGGCAAAGTCGAAATCGGACTATATGAAACAAGCGCAGGCCTGCTAACTCGGGGCGTAGTAAGCGGAACAGACATGACACCTGAAGCTGCTCTGTGCAAGTTAATGTATCTTTTGAAGATTTACGAACCATCACAAGCAAAGGACTATGTGCAACAAGACCTCCATGGTGAACAGAGCGAGTCTATCTACAATCTTGATTATGTCGAGGGGACTGCGGACCCTGAAAAACGAACCAAATCCGTTCCCATTATCGGAAATCTTAGGACAGAGAACTTGACTCACGCAGTAATTAAAGCCATGGATCTCACGCTAGATGGACCTATTGGCACTAAGTTTAGAGTATCAACCTTCATCAACCTGACTGAGGAGGTTCCCAAGGATTTCGAAGAACAAAAACGCATGACCGAATACTGCGATTACAGAGACGTAACGTGGACCGGCAAACCTGAACCTTTTCTTCCATTTGAGGCTACCGGAACAGCAAGAGATATGTTAGAGGGTCCGAATGCCAGTATGCCCGTATCAATAACAATATACACTGACAAATGCAAGGTCTCATGGCGTAAATTGAGCCTTACTTTGGTCGCATCAGTCGGGAAGGCTGGCCAGAGATAGATTGCCAGAAAACAAAGTATCCCTGCAGTATGGAAGTCTTTGCAATACCTTCGACTTCCCATGTTTCGGGTTAGGCCAGTTTTTCTATCACACAGCACGGAGGCCGAAAACTCTGTGAAAGTTGTCACCTTTTTTTCATTCAAGGGGGGCGTTGGGCGGAGTCTCGCTGCCGCTAACTTCGCCATCTATCTGGGAAGATTGGGTCTAAAGACGGTGATCATTGAACTCAACCTTGAAGCGCCAAGTTTGGTTGAAAAACTGGGTCTCGACATGAAACCCGATCAAAAAGGGGCTTTGAGCTATCTGTTGTCTTCTCAGAAAGGTTCATCGCCAGAAAGCGTTGAACCATATCTTGTGCCAGTAGCCATCAAAGGAGAGAGAATATCAAATGAGACATCCATCTGGCTAGTGCCGGCAGGTCATTGGTCTTTAAGCAGCTATCAGCATGAATTGAGTGAGTTGAATTGGAATGTTTTGATTAGGAAGAAGAAGAGTGAAAACCCGTTGGGTGCCTTGCTTGATCAGATCCGCGACTTGTTGGGGCCTGATTACGTAGTTATTGATTCCAGAAGTGGTCTCAGCGAGGCCACGAGTGCTATCAACCTCGAGCTTGCTGATGAAGTCGTAATTTTCAGTCCGTTGTCGGATGAAAATGTCGATGCTATTGGTCAACTGAGTGTGATGATTGGGAAGGAATCTTCACATAGAGAGAGTGGGGGAAAGCCTCCATCAAAATAGTCTTTTCATGTGTTTCAAATGTGAGCAACGTTGAGAATCTTAGAAGAGACTGCCTCTCGCGACTCGGAGATACGAAGGAGGCCGGAATTGATTCTTCGTCTATTTTCTTCTTGGCTTCGTGCAAGCAATTGAAATATAGTGATAATCTTGTTTTGATTGAGCCGACGGATGATCCTGACGTTGAGAGATTAGTATCAGACTACGTTTTGCTCTTCTCTAGCTTGGTACCCAGTTTGAGTAAGAAAGTGATCCCTGACGCATTGAACATTATGAACAACCGATTGCTAGCATTGTCAAGTCCAGATGATGCCAAAGCTTTAATATCTCAATTCGCAGGTTTTGCTCCACATCCCGAGGTGTATCGATGGGCAATGAGGAATTTACGTGCTCGAAGCAATATAGCTGGAGTAAGTAAATACGCCTTGAAGTTGATCACAATGCTCCCTGATGACCTAGAGGCGTTGAATGAAGTTGCACGCGTCTATCCGATGTTGCCTCCCGGAGAACACGTGAAATGGCATGACAAGGTCATATCGACCTTCGAAGCACTGTATAAGGCTGGAAAGCTGGATGAAAAATCCTGTCTTCAATTCGCCAAATTGCTTAAAGACGCGAACGCCTTGGATGATGCACTGCGAATAATAACTCCGCTTATGCATTCTGAAAAACTAAGCGCTGAGGAGCGGGCTGATGCCAAGTCGATTGCTCTGCTTGCAGCAGTCCGACTGGAAAGGATGAGCTTGATAACCGAGATGGTCAACGATTTGGACAGACCGTCCATCCAGGCCCTATGGACGGAAACTGCACTACATCTAATGACTTGGTGTCACAATCATAACACGCATAGCACTCTTGCACTTGAGATTGGATTGAGATTGGCCCAAAACGGAGAATTGGATATTTCAAAGGGCTTGATTACGTTAGATCGCTTGGAAAAGATTGTCCATAGTTTGACAAAATCGGCTGGGGATGCTAAGCGTTTGGAGGAACTTGAAAGGGCCTTCATTTCTGGCACCATTGCTCCCATGAAAAGACAGAAGCAATCGAAAGAATACCTTGAACAACTCGCTAAGATATTCAGGCAGGGTGGATTACCCAAATCAGCATTTGAAATCCAACAACTCCTCAAAGATTGAACAATCATGCGGCTTTCTCATCCTAGATAAGCTGGATGCTCCAAGCATTCAGGCGGGGCCAGTTCGAATTCTTGTCCGAATACACTTCTCATCGCTTGATATTGGAAACGCATTCCGTCCTTCTATAGACCACGCGTAATCGAATTTCGAAGATCTTATATGAAAGCTGAAACAATGAAGATTGCGTGAGGAAAAACATGAGAAAGATTGTAGCTTTCATTTTGATAAAGATCTTTGGAGCTGGCAGTGAGAGAGTCGCAAGCAGGATAGAGAAGGAAGTTCAGGGAATAACCGAAGTAAGAGTGGTCTTCGGAGAGTACGATGTCATCGCAAGGGCAGAAGTCTCAAACTTGGATGATCTTGGAAAACTCGTTATGGGCGGCATACAGCAACTCGGCGAGAATATTGACACGGTGACGTTGATATCGAGCACAGAGTAGGCGATTGTTATGTACGCTTATATTCTAGTGGAGATTCCTGCAGGTTCTCCGAGAGAGATCTCACAGAAGATTCAGACAATTGAGGGTGTGATTGAGGCAAGAAGTGTCTATGGCAGCCACTATGACATTATAGTGAGAGCCAGGGGCGATAAACAAGCAGTTCTCCCGAGAATTACTGATCATATTCAGAGTCTTGGGAAAGGCATTCTTACGGTGACTCTCGAAGCAGAGGAGAAGTAGACAATATGGACTGGTTCGAGACAATTAGAACTGCCGTACAGCTGCTCATCAGCGTTAGTTCATTGACTTTGTCAATCGCAATCTACAAGAGGACCAAGCAGATCCGTGCACTTGACAGCAGCAATGTTGTGGATCTGTTGAGAGCCGAAATCAGTAGGTCAACTGAGGAACATCAGATTCTGCTGAAGACTCTGGTGGATCTGAGTTCAAGAATTGGACGAATCGAGAGGAAAATGAAATGATTATCTTATGGACCCTCCAGGTTGGGGGAACTCGGAAAAACCAGAGCAAACTAGTGAAGGAGCTCTTGAAAGAGTTTTCAAGACGCGGATGCTCTACGGAGATTTTCATCACCGAGGGTGATGCTGATCTGGTCCTAATAGTGCGCGATCTTACGCAAGACAACATCAACACAGCTATCGAATGGGGAGAACGCATCAGAAGCATTGCGACGAAGATGGGCTATATAAGTCAAAGACCCTTGAAATGCTGGACGAAAACCGGATTTTCTGTTGCCCTCTCAACCTCGCCTGGAGGGCCTGCAGTGAAGGTCGATTGGTGATTTCAGCTTGGTCATGTGCATTCCATTTCGCTAGCAACAAGAGTGAGACCCTTTCTAAGATCATCGGTCATGATTGGCTTAAATCTATGCAACTTGAACACGCTAAAAGTGAAGTGGTTTTTGTATCTGCAGCGAGTCAAATGAATTAGAAGCAGAACTTCTACTCGAGGACGAATATGTTTCTCCTCCGTCCCATTTCTTTGAGTATTTTTGGTCATACGGTAACGCTGACTTCTCCCAAATGCGCTTTTTTCAGAATTGCCATCCGAGTTCGCGACTGCCCGATTCCTCCACCGATGCTGAGGGGATTTTGTTTTTCAGAATCGCTTGGTGATACGGTAACTTGAGAAAATCAAGTTGATGCACAAGCTCCAGTTGCTTCCTAAGCGTCTTCACGTTGACGCGGATAATCCATTGAAAGACAGATCGTGGCGTCTTCTCGTTACAGGGTTCCAGACAAGGATGTCGCCGTTGAGGCCGTGCATAGGTTTGCGGTCCTTTGGTCTTGTTTCGGTTACCCAATCGTCGTAGTCTGCCGCTCTCATCTCATGTGGGTAGCCGTCTTTCAGGGTCCAGCCGGTCACGTAAATGGAGATTCAGGAATATTCTTGGAGTATGTTTATTTCGCGTTGTTTGCGCGGCAGATTAGGATACTGTCGAGGATGTCTTCTGCATGTATGAATGTGAGCTTGTCCAGAAGGTCAGGATACTTGTTTTCAATTGTGGATAGAGCTTCTGGACGTATTTCTCTGCGCCTTTGATGACCTTCCAGATCTTCTCCACGGTTTCTGTGAGGTACTTGAGGTTGCGCTCTTTCTCGGTTATCGTCTTTTCCCAGTCCCATTGATCTACGTAAGCGCTGTGGTCATGGTCTAGGAAGTAGTCCTTTCGCACGGCACGCATGTCTGTGCATAGACCCTCGCCCTGCTTCATTCCGAACTCTCTCAGAGCCAACCGCTTCCACTTGGTTGCAGCTTGGACAACCTGAGCGTCAACGGGATGTTTATCGTAATCGTTCGAGATATGGAACTGGATCGGTGTACGCGAACCATCACGGTCCAAAAGGTCGTTTACGCCGCTCTCGACGTCTACGATGAGGGGGACTTGAACCATTATCAGGTTGAGCTCCTTGCACAGATGTTCCTCGATGTAGTTCTTCACCGCGAAGATCGCTATCTGCGTCTCTTTAGGACTTAAAATAGAGTGGTAGTCATTTGGCAGAATCTTCTCCAACTCCTCGTAACTGCTGATGCCTGGACCTGCAAGATCAGCTTTCTTGTCCAACATGATGATCACTTATCGAATGCGATACAGAAACCCCCAATATAAATGTTCTTTGAGTTCGGCATCGCACATTTCAGTGCTTCATCAGCAATTCGAAACAAGCCCACCAAAACCCCGAGAGCATTCCCCACCCATTAGAACAGAACAGATGGAGGGCATTGAAACCTCACCCATTAATCACAGCCAGCAGGAACTTCTGAAGAGACATTCTCTCAAATTGTCAGTGATAAGCGGCTTTCCACACGTGCTTGTTTGTTGGAAGAAGTTATGTGGACGGGCCGGGATTTGAACCCGGGACCTCCACGATGCCAACGTGGCGATCATGCCAGACTGATCTACCCGCCCATTTGCTGCTGGTCTGAAACCTAAACCGTATGAAATCGGCTATAAGCGTTTCTTATCAAACAACGCTTGATCAGCCGTAGTGCAGATATTTGTTCAGCATCTTCTCGAACACTCGCGGCTTTCGAGATACTTCCTTCAACGTATCCCTATCTCTATATGCTCTCAGCTTCGCCACGATATCGTCAATTAGCTTCTTTTGGGAACACCTGGCCTTCCTCATAGCTTCCTCTGTCTTTTTCGAGGCTATCAGCAGATTCACCGCAAGACACAGGCAGGACCCTGAGCTTCTTCTGCCTTCCGGAGGCGGCCTCAATATGCAGGTCCCGAGCCGTCTTTGACGCCTCTTCCGCATGCTCTAGTCCAAAGTTAACCGCGATAGCCAGTCCGGCAAGAAGCAAGTAAGTATCGGCAAACGCGTCCGAAGCTCTATACTCGAACGTTTCTCTGCAGTCCTCCGGCTTCCGGTCTCGCTTCTTAAAGCTCCACCACAACGGTATGCGCACTAGCGCCAGACGGTTCCTTGCACTCCAACAGATATGCATTGGTGACTCCTTGCGCGCCACGAAACGTAAGTACGATATCGGCGTCGGGTTTCCGAAAGCTGAAAGGCTCGGTGCAAACCTCAGTATTCCTCCGATCATTTCTAATGCCTCATCGCTCAACGTTCCGTCATCGTTGGGAGCGATGTTTTCCCCGTTCTTCAACGCACACAAGTGGATGTGCATTCCAGTGCCTGCATGGGTTAAATCAATTTTGGGCACAAACGAAGCCGAGACCCCATGTCTCATGCAGACGTTGCGAATAACCCACTTTGCAATAGCTACGTTGTCAGCCATCTTCGGCAAGCGTTGCGGGACGAATTCAATCTCATGCTGCTCCATCGACAAGTTGCCCTCATCGATCGAGCCGACCTCGCAATGAGCATACTTGGTTGGTATGCCAACAATTGCTAGAGTGGTCAAGATCTCGTTTCTCACATCTTCAAACTTTGCGAAAGGAGTAGATTCATGGTAGTTCTTGTCCGCGCCTACTGGAAAAAGCGCCTCAGCTTCCCTTTTTGCAATTATGTAGAATTCCAGTTCGGCCAGGGCCCTCAAGGTTATGCCTGCAGAAGAACGCAGTTTTTCATCAGCTCTGGTCAACACGTTTCTTGGCGCTACATCTAGCGGCTTGCCTGCTTCGTCCAAGTAATCACACAGTATGTTCAGCGTAGGCAGCGGCGAAAACGGGTTAACGAAAGCGCGTTCCATTTTGGGCATTATGTAGATGTCGCTCTTTCCCGGTTCAATCGATGAGAACAGGCTTGAACCGTCGACCCTCTCGCCGAATTCCAAGATTTCATAAATTCTATCCCTGTCTGACACGGAAAAGCTTAACGTTTTTAGTCTTCCCTCCTCAGGGATATGGCACAGATTCAGAATGCGTATGTTATTGTCGGAAATGAACTTGTACGCGTCTTCCTTTCTGGAGAAACTCAAAGCTTCTGGCATGCAATGACCCTCTGAGCGAGTATCTAAAAAGATTTGGAACCCATATTTTAATCATATCATACTCTTCTAGTTCTTTAACGAAGCCATAAGGCGTCTAAGACAGCTCGACCATTCTTTTTTCTCGCTGACGGACAAACGTGCTTTCGGCGGCTATACTTCGTGCTTGAACATTTTGCCTTTGATCCTAAAGGCAAGAATCTGGATGGCGCCAAGACTTAGGGCTAGCAGAAGGCCGACTGCTTCTATGACAAGATTTCCATTCACGCCGCTCAACTGCATTATTGAGTCGACCAGCCGGCTGAAAAGCCATGGCACTGACGTCGCTAGAGAGGGAAGAGTCACGGCGAACCCGAAGAACAGAATCGAGAGACCGATGTAGTACTTGCTTAGCTTCGGTGCAAGGTTTTTGATCAGGCGAAAAACCTTCAAGTCGCCGTTTCCAAAGCCAGTGCCACTTTGGAGGGCTTTGGAAAAACTCCTGCAATTTTCGTACACCTCGGGTGCTTCTTCTATGACGACCAGGTTCAAGCCGACTATTAAGATGAGGGCGCTCAAAACCATGCCCGAAGCCACGACAGTAATTAGAAAGAACAACAGCCCAAAAGAAATGCCTACGACCACAAGCGGCAGGACTGACAGGAAACGATGGATGAGCTTCTTCCGCAATGGGTACGGGTCGAAGATGTTGAACGTGCGATCAAAAACTGTGGCAAACGGATCTTCTGACAAGTTGATTAATCCGCGAGATTTGAGGCGGAACAGAATCGATAGGCCTAAGGTTAGGCAGCCCAGAAAGACTGAGGTCAGAGATGAGTATACAAGGTAGTCTTCCCCCAAAGCTGATTCACTTCTAGTTATCGTGAGGATAGAAGAATATTAATGCTTGTCGGCATGTGCCTGTTTCTTCCATTCGTAACAGCTTAATCCTCGCGCTGGATCAAGGGAAGCTGGACAAGACCATACTCTTTCGATTGAGAAATGGATGTAAATGGAAAGTTCATGTGGACAAAATAGCGGCTATGCCTTTTACAAGAGTGTGTCAGTCGTATTTTTTGAGTCTAATCATTTTTCTGTAGTTTTTCAGGTCCTCGGCGATACTTTTCAGCAGGTGCAGTTCTTCCATTGTGTTGTTGAAGCTTCTGAATTCTTCATGGAGTTTCCGTGTCGTTTCGTTGTCTTTGTCCATGGTTTTCACCTTCTATTGGGCAGGATGGGAGGGTCTTCATCGTTTTTTGGCTTCCACGCAGCCATTTTCCGTTATTGGGGAGAAAGGAGAAGGCTTCGAAAAACGGAAAAAAATCGTTTTGGCTGTTTGTGGGTGGCCTTCAACCTCTTGCCCTCCGTCTGCTACATCGTAAGACTTAAGAGACAATCGACTATAAAAGGCTTACTGAGTACACATAAGACACGAACGGTTAATGCTACGTTAACCTATAGTGAGAATGCCTTCTAAAACCTTCCTTTCAGGAACATTCAGCTGTCTAGAAAGCCAGATTTTGAGCAGTGAAGCGTGTTTCGGGAACTCGCCACTGTAGGTTATGATCTGATTGTCTTTCACAGCGTCCACTTGAAACGCTTTTTCGGCTTCTCGATACATGAAGGACAGTGTTTGAGCTTGCGTGGCTAGTGTTTGGAAGTCTTCCCACTGTTTGCATCGGAGAATAACTGGAGGTCCACGCGTTTCCTTCGCGTGGGCTTCTTCCATCTTCTGTTCATGCAAAATCTGAGGCGATAATGGTGGAGCCTCGTGGGAAGCCGAAACATAAGTGATCAAGTTTGCTATTTCATTCTGCAACGTAGAAAGCCGTTCTTCCACTTTGGCGACTTTTCCGGTTAACTGTCCGGTGTCTCCCATCTTCTCGGCTATGGTGCCTAACTCGTTTATCAGTCGGTCTAGGTCTTTTTCATGTTCTTTCAGCACGTTTACTATGAAGTCTAAGGCTTCTAACGCTTCGTCTTTCGATGGGATCTTCTTGGACATCGGCTTCTCTTCCCTTTTTCTTCAATCTACTAATACCAGCCGTATGTAAATAAACGTAGCGAATCCATAAAACGTATCCTTGTGAAGAGGTATCCGTACTTATTGAGAATAAGGTGTCGGGTTCTTGCGGTTGACCGTGATGTCCGCGAGTACGTCTATGCGTGTAATGGTTGTGTTTTTGTTTTCTGAAGAGTTTCGCGTACCTGTTTCGAGCGGTTTGTTGCAGCTTGTTTTTTTGCAGCTGGGCTCGAAATCGGCTTTTCCTAATATTTAGAAGGTTGAGAACGTCTTCTAAAGTGCGTGCAATCGCGCGGAAGTATGCGGATGATCCGGTTGCCGCGCATACGGGCTCTTGATTTGGTTTGTGAAGTGTCTTATGCTTCCTCGTGAACGATGATCGAGTCACTGTTTTGGCGGTGTGAGGCTGATGCGCGTGCGCGCTACATAATTGCTCTGAACATGCGTTGGGAAGGGCGCTTATGGAAGGATTATAAGGACGCCCGGCAGAACTAGTGCGTTGAAGCTGGATGTCGGTAGTCGGGTTGGATTTGGCTGGTGTCGAGAGCAGACCGACGGGTCTTTGCGTATTTGCGGGTATGACAGCAGAGACTTCATTGGTCTACAAGGACGAGGAAGTGTTGAAGAGAATAATGGAAAGCAGGCCCAGAATAGTTGCCGTTGATGCGCCTTTGAGTCTTCCGGCGGGGAGAGAGTCCATTGAGCAGAGGACGAGCGTTCATCTGAGAGAGTGTGACAAAGAACTCCTGCGAAGAGGGATAAAATTCTTTCCGGTTACCCTCGGTCCGATGAGAAAATTGACTAGCCGGGGTATGAATCTGAAAGGAATCTTGGAGAACGAACATTTTAAAGTAATAGAGGCGTATCCGGGAGGTGCTCAAGACGTTCTGGGGATTCCCAGAAAGCAACGGGGACTTGAGAGGTTGAGGGCGGGTTTGGAGAGGGTGGGAGTGAAAGGGCTGAATGATCGAATGAGCGATCATGAGTTGGACGCTGTGACGTGTGCTCTCGTGGGAGAGCTTTTGTTGGAGGGAAAAGCGGTTACTTATGGGGCTTCTGAGCAGGGGATAGTGATGCCTAGCGGTAAAAAATCAAGTGCCAGTGTTCGACAAAACCTAGAAGCGGGCGATCGATCGAAAGAAGGTCATTGTTGAATCAGGAACTGTGAAAACATTAGTAAAACATTCAATCGCAATTGAGCTATTTCTTACTCCCAAAATGATAGTATGCCGGAAAAGTTTGAACCGAGTTTGAAGATATCCCAGTACTGATGCCTCAAGGCGTTTAGGCTTCTATTGTTCCTACACACAAATGGGAGTGGACCGGGCGGGATTTGAACCCGCGACTTCCGCATTGCGAATGCGGCGTTCATGCCAGACTGAACTACCGGCCCTCTAATTTTCTCTCAGAAGAAAACATTCAGTAGGAAATAAAGAGCTTTCGGAATTGTTTTGGCCTTCAAACCGGTCGGTGACAGCCTTCGTTCTAATGAAGGCGCTCTGAAAAAATGTAGGAGGACCGCTCAATTTTGAGTGCCGTGCTACGGATTCACTAGCCGAATTAAGGCGAAGTTGGGGTGATAGATTAGGAAGTCTGGATTTGGCTCCTGACTGGGGTAAGCCTTCCTTTGGCGGTGTTTCCCTGGGTTCTATGCATCTACTATCAGCGGAAAGAGAGAAGCAAGAAGCGTTAACGTTCTTCCTATATTTTTGTTGGAATCGAGATGTAAACTTTCTTTTCATCCAGTTGAGACTCATGCCATTCGGTCTTTGCCTCGTCGCGGTTGCTGTATAGGTTTACTTTTTTGGCCCGGACGAGTTCTTTCATCTCTTCTAGATAAGGCTGCAGTAATCTGATGCTTTCATCGTCCAGTTCGGATATGTAGACAGCGTTTAGGACGTCGGTTGGCATGTAGCCCGATTCTTTTCTCAAGGCTTGGACTCTTCGGGCAAGGTCTCGCATTAGTCCCTCGCCGAGCAATCCTTCGTCGCGGTGAGTGCTAAGAAAAATCTGAGTGTCGTTCTCAGATGCAGAGCTCCATCCTTCTGTTGTGACATATTCTGGCGCTTTGGTTGCGTAGTCAGTGGCTTTAACATTGGAGAGTTCGAGGAGGAGTTCTTCAACGCTTTTCAGGGCAGTGCAGATTTTTTCCGGGGCCACGACGACCATCTTGCTGAGAGGCCATCTTCTCTTCAGCTTGGCATTTTGTCTTGCTGCGTAGACAAGTGACACAGTTTTGAACAGCGTTTGGAAATCTTCTTCCGTAGTTTTGTTTCGCAATTTGTCCTTTGGTTTTGGCCATTCTTCGAGGTTCACTGACTCGGATAGTTTCGGATCCAGTTTTCGGTAGACTCTCTGGTACAGTGCCTCACTCAGGTAGGGCGTAATCGGGTTGAACAGAAGCGTTATCGTTTTCAAGGCGTACCATAACGTTGCATACACCGCTAGTCTTCTTTTTAGCGTCTCTGGGTCGTCTGTCCACAGTTCTTTTCTGACCATAGGTACGTAGAGCCTGCTCAAGTCTTCTATTACCGCATCTTCCAATGCGGCAAGGGCCACGTTGAATTCGCATGTTTCCAGCTTAGCCGTGTAGGTTTCAATTGTTTGCTGAAGCCTTGAAAGGAGCCAGAGGTCTGGGCTTTTCAGCTGTTTTTCAAGTCTTGCCCATTCGAGGGTGTGTTTTTCAGGCTTGAAGTTGTCGAATTCAGAGTTTTGAGCAAAGAATCTGCTGAGATGGTACAACGTGGACAGCACTTGGTATGGGCGGCGGCTCAGTTCCTGAGGGTCAAAATCGTTCGGATCTATCGGAGGACATTTTCTCAACACGTAGAACCTGAACACATCTGCAGAGTATTTTTCCAGTGCTTTGTTTGCCTCTATTACGTTTCCGAGGCTCTTGCTCATTTTTCTACCTTTAGCATCTTGAGTCAGACCCTGCAACAAGAATGCCCTGTATGGTGATTCTGCTTTTCCGGTCAGTATGACGTATTCCAAGAGCAGAGTGTTCGCCCATCCTCTTGTTTGGTCCATGGCTTCTGTGAGATAGTCGACTGGCACGTACTTTTTGAATTCTTCATCCGTAAATCTGGCGTAGGGTGAGGCTCCGCTGTTGTGCCAAGCGTCGAGTACGAAGTCTTCTCTGTGCATTGTGCCTCCGCATTTTTCGCATCTGAACGTGATGCGGTCTACCCATGGTTTATGCAGTTCGAAATCTGCTTCTGGTTTTTCTTGGGCTTTTGCGAGAAGCTCTCTTTTGCTTGCAACGAGTGTTTTTGTTCCGCATTCTTCGCATTTCCATATGGGTAGCGGCGCTCCCCAGACTCGTTCTCTGGATATGCACCACGGCTTGCCTTCTTTCAGGAAGGAGATGAAACGGTTTTTTGGACTTTCGTAGAAATAGTTTACCTTCTCAGCGGCTTCCAAGACCTTTGAGTTTATCTTGTCTGTTCTCAGAAAATACTCCTTTCTAGCCAGCCACACTAGCTTGTGGTGGGAACGCCAGCACGTTGGATATTCGTGTTTTAAGGTCTTAACTGAAACAAGTAGGCCTCTCTTTCGCAGTTCCTCAACCACCATGACGTCCGTGTCTCTTGCAAACTTGCCGTTGAAGACGCCTGCGTCTCTTGTGAATTTGACTTCGTCGTCGAATGGAGCGAAGATTGGGACTCCTCGTTTTTGTGCAGCAAAGAAGTCTTCTTCACCATTTCCGGGCGATTGGTGCACGACCCCCGTTGCAGTGTTCACGTCCACGAAATCTTCGAGTATTACCCTGTGCACAAGTGGGTGTTTCTTCTCAAGCTCTGCTTGTTCGGGAACCATGTCTTTGAATGGATACTCATATCTCGTTCCCTCAAGGCTTTTTCCCGCGACTGTTTCCACTATTTCGTATTTTTCTATTCCCAGTTCCTGCACAACTGGCTGAACGCGCGGCTTGGCAAGTATCCATTTCTCGTTGTTGACTTTGACTTTTGAATATTCCGCTTCAGGGTGCACGGCTAGCATTGTATCAGTTATGAGGGTGAAGGGCATAGTTGTCCAAACAAGGAAGTACTCGTCCTGCTCGTCAGCGAGTTTGAACTTGAAGTATAGGCTGGGGTCTTCGACGACTTTGTACGCGCCTTCGTAGCCTACCTCAGCGCTGCTTAAGCTCGTTTGGCAGCCCGGGCAGTAAGCGACTACGTAGTGTCCTTCTTCTAGAAGACCTTGGTCCCAGGCGTGTTTGAGGATTTGCCATTCCCTTTCGATATATTCGTCTTTATATGTCCAATATGCTCTGTCGTGGTTCATGAAGACGCCGAGTCTGCTGTCAGCTGTTACCCATTCCTTATGATATTTCATTATGGCTTTCTTACATTCTTGTATAAAACGTTCCATTCCAACTCTTTCTAACAGTTCCCGCTTGTTCTTTACTCCCAGCAGTTTCTCCACTTCCAGTTCTACCGGCAAGCCTTGGCAGTCCCATCCTGCCCAAAATGGTATATAGTAACCTTGCATTGTTTTCAATCGGTAGCGGAGGTCTTTCATGACGCGGCCTCGCGCGTGTCCAACGTGTGGTACGCCGTTGAGGGTTGGAGGGCCTTCGACATAACCTAAGACGCCGATGTTGGATGCTTCTCTGGATCCTGACAACTTCTGTGGGACTTGGTTCTTTTCCCAGAATTTACGTACTTCTTGTTCAAGTTCAAGGGGGCCATACTCTGCTGTAAGGCTTCGTTCAGAATTATTTCGGAATTTGGCGGTCACCTTGCATCACATTGCACCCGCAAATACACGACAATAGCATCAGCAAAATATAAGCTTTTCAGCAACATTGCCTGCGACAGCCTTTGTCATACGTTAGTGAGTCTACCCAAACGGACGGTCTTCAGACTTAATAAGAACCCCATGTAGAACTTGCTTGTTGATGAGGCTTCATGGGCAAAATTCCATAGTTCAGATTTTCAATGAACAAATGGGTTAATCTGTATTATCATGTTTGTGTTCTATTTTCTGAATACTTTTCAGACGAGTATGCGAATGGGATTTTGAACAACACTACGTACAGGGAACAGTATGAACACTTGAAAACGGAAAGTCTTCACAAGAAGTCTCATTAGCTATGGCGATACTCGTACTACTCTTGGGATTTTGTTGGGAAATCTCTTTTCAGAGCAAACACTCAAGCTTCAGCAGGGAAACTCCTGAACAAAGCGGCTTATGATCAAGCAAGCATCTGGTCGGAGATCTTGTCAGAAGCTCTGCCAGCATACGACCGAATTTGGGAACAGACAGAAGTGAAGGTCAGAGAATATGTGGCGGAATTCGAGGCCGTGTGGAATCCTATTCATAAGGCAGTCTTAGCGCGGATGTCAGAACTAGCCAAACTGCCTTGGAAGACTGGACGTGTCAATGTAATTTTGTTGAATGCGTGCATGGCGCTTCAAGCTGGGTTGAGGCTGTGGTTATGCCTCCTTTTCCAGACGCTGATGTTAAAAAGAAACTTCTTTCCCATGAGCTCGCGCACATATTGGTTCCCGACTATCTTCTTAAAGCAAAACTGCGAAATCTTCGATTAGATCTTTCCATCCCCCACACCATCGTTGATCTTATCGCACCTTCGGAGTTAGAGACTACGTATCTGACTCGGAAAGACGTGGAACAAAGCCTAACCCCAGCTATTATTCGTGGGTCCCAGAACTTTATTCAATCTTTGCAGATTTTTGGCAAAATCCGGGCAAACCTAGGGACTTTGACGAGGTTCTTGCTGAAATCGGGTTGTGGGAATAAACTCTTTCTTATACTGGAACCTTTCTTCCGTCAGAGTCGCGTTTCGAAATTCCGAATTCATTTTTGACTTCTCGAAGCTGCGCTTTGTTGAATATTGGGCCATCTCTACATACTCTGTACTTACCTATGGCGCAACTTCCGCACAAGCCAATGGCACATCGCATCAAACGCTCGAGGCTTGCTTCAAACTTCGTTTCGCACTTGTCAGCTAGTTCAAAGACTTTCAATATCATCGGTTCTGGTCCACAAGCATAGACAATGTCAAAGCTTTCTTTTGTGAGAATCTGTTCCAATGGCTCTGTGCATAGGCCAGTGATTCCACAGCTGCCATCTTCTGTTGAAGTGATAAGTTGCATCTTTGCACTCGGCATTTGATCTAATTGTGCCATGAACAATAGTTCGTTTCTCGTTTTTGCACCGAGGATGAAAACTGTTCTTGCCGACGTGTTTACAGATTTTTTTACCAGAAACATCAATGGAGCCGTTCCCGTGCCCCCAGCAACCATTAATATTTTTCCTCCTGTCGCAGTGAAGCTGTTGCCAAAAGGTCCTCGCACACCGATTAAATCGCCGACCTTTGCTTTGTGTAATTCCTGTGTTGCCTCGCCGACCTTCTTGACAGCAACCGAGACTAGCCCGTCTTTTCCTGCGTCCAAGATGCTTAGGGGGATTTCATCCACGCTTGGAATCCAAAGCATCAGGAATTGCCCAGGACAAGCTTTTGCGCATTCTTCGTCCTTAAAGGTGAAGGTTTTGACCGTTGGGCTTTCCGCTTCTATCTTCAGAACCCGGGTGGTTCGTAAATGGTTACTTGCGGTGTGATAGGCCGACAAGCTCTCTTACCTCACTGACGCGTTTGCGTTTCAAGTGTGCGTCCATTCCCCGTGCAACCGCTTTGAATACGTTTGGTCCCTTCAATGCAACCGCCGTGCCGATTTGAACTGCTGAGGCCCCTGCCAAAAGAAACTCTACTGCATCGCGCCAGCCTGTGACGCCACCACATCCTATTATCGGCACATTGACTCTTTCGTAAATGTCGTAAACGCATCTTAGGGCTATCGGCTTAATAGCCGGACCTGAAAGTCCGCCTACCCTGTTAGATAAAACGGGTATGGTGGTTTCAACATCTATTGCCATGGCTTTGACAGTGTTAATGACTGTTAGAGCATCTGCCCCAGCTTTGGCTGCTGCTTCGGCAATCTCTGCAATGTCTGTGACGTTCGGAGACAACTTGGCAAATACAGGCTTGCTCACGGAAGCCTTGACCTTCTTAACAACCTCGGTCAGGATTTCGACGCTCTGACCAATTTCGGAACCGGTATCTTTGACGTGTGGACATGAAACATTAAGCTCTAGGGCATCGGCGCCTGCCGAAACAGCTTTCCTTGCAACGGTCGCGTATTCTTCCCCAGAATAGCCGTAAATGCTCACTATCAACGGAACGCCAAAAGCACGTTTTGCTTGGAGGATCTCATTAACGAATTCGTCAATTCCCTGGTTCGGGAGTCCCATTGCATTAATCAAACCGCAGCTTGCTTGAACAACGGTCGGGTTAGCATAACCTTTCCTTGGTGCTAATCCAACAGATTTCGTTACGACCGCACCTGCGCCGCCTTCAACAATGTTCTCTAGCGTAGCAGCAGAATACCCCAGGATTCCAGAAGCCAACATCGTCGGGTTAGCAAGCTTCAATCCTGCCAAAGTGATTCCTAAGGCGTTATTCTTCACGCATTTCCACCGTAGACAGTTTTTGAGTAAATGTCAACGCTTATATTAGTTCTGCCTAGTTCACGTGGATGGTCGGATTTCTTGACTTAAGATCCTCGGCTTGTTCGAGAGAATGAAGGCGAATACTGTAAGTTTTTATGTAGAACTCTGGAATAGTAGTGCTGAGGCGTTCAGATGAAGGCGACCATAGTCGAAAGCTCATTTGGGATATTGGCTTTTGACCAAGAGAACAGACTGGTAGAACAGGCGCTGTTTCCCAAGAAACCACAGGAGGCGGCGAAGATTCTTGGCAAGATTGAGGCTGGGAAACTGACGGATGAAATTGTAAGCATTATTGAAGCGCTAGGGAAGAAGGGGTACAAGATTTTTGTTTTTGAAAATGAAATCCTCGCTAAGGAAGCTGAGAAGAAGCTGGATGCCGAGGTTGAGGTTTCTAAGCCATCAGAAGCCGGTGATTTGCTCCGTTCGAATCCTGAACAACTCGCGATTCAAACAGGTTTTGCCAAGGATTCTGAGGATTTCAGTTTATGGATGCACAATATCGCAATGGAAATAACGAAGCTACGAGTTAAGGGAGCCGTTGAGAAGAGAGACTTGGTTGTGGCTCAAGCCATTCAGACTCTTGATGAACTGGACAAGTCAATCAATATGCTGATGGCTCGCGTGAGGGAGTGGTACGGCATACACTTTCCAGAGCTTGATCGGCTACTGGAAAAACATGAGACCTATGCACGACTGGTGGTCAGGCTCGGCAACAAAGACAACTTTATCGTCGAAAAACTTGAGAAGGAAGACGTGCCGAAGGCCAAAGCAGAAGGAATAGCCAAAGTGGCAGAAAAATCCATGGGCGCAGACATTACAGAAGCAGATCTAGAGCAGATACAAACCTTATCCAGGGACATACTCAACCTTTACCAATTGAGGCAAGATCTAGAAGGCTACCTAGACTCAACAATGGAAGAAGTTGCGCCAAACACAAAATATCTAGTCGGTTCTCTCTTGGGTGCACGTCTAATAGCAGTCGCTGGCGGTCTGACGAATCTGGCCAAGAGACCCGCCAGCACCATTCAAGTTTTAGGCGCGGAGAAAGCCTTGTTCCGTTCACTTAAGACGGGAGCGAGGCCGCCAAAGCATGGTCTGATCTTCCAACACACTCTATTGCATGATGCAAAAAGATGGCAAAGAGGTAAGATTGCCAGAGCTTTGGCTGGAAAGTTGGCTATAGCTGCGAGAGCCGATGCCTTCGGAGGCAGAAACATAGGGGAGGAATTGAAGGCAGGCATGGACAAGCGGATTGGAGAGATCCGTGAAAGATACGATCAGCCTCCACCGGCACCGGCTCAGAAGCCCAGACATGAAAGACTCAGAAGTGAAAGGTCGAGAAACGACAAGAAGTGGAGACAGCACAGACGTGACCGTTAGAGTCAAGCCGCACCCACGATTTCCAGGAATATATCAAGCAACGCTTGACGACGGCGCGCAAAGACTGGCAACTGAGAATCTGTCACCAGGGAGAAATGTTTATGGGGAAAGGCTCGTACGCTACGAGGGCGCTGAGTATCGCGTTTGGGACGCATTCAGGAGTAAGCTGGCAGCCGCGATTCTGAAAGGTCTGAAAACAGTTCCGATCAAGCCTAACCATTCAGTTCTGTATCTTGGCGCAGCGTCCGGAACAACGCCAAGCCATGTTTCAGACATCATCGGCGACAAGGGCCACATCTACTGCGTTGAATTCGCCTCGCGATCAATAAGAGACCTAGTTGACAACGTGTGCGCATACAGGTCCAACATGTCACCCATACTCGAAGACGCTCGCCTTCCCGAAAAATATGCCATGTTCATCTGCGGAAAAGTGGATGACATCTACTGCGACATCGCACAACCTGAACAAGCGAAAGTCTTGGCAGACAACGCTGACGCATTGCTCAAAAGCTTCGGATGGATAATGCTCGCAGTGAAGGCCCAAAGCATAGACGTGACGAGAGAACCGTCCGAAATCTACAAGGACGAAGTCAAGGTCTTAGAAAAACGTGATTTTCGGATAGAGGACGTTGTGCATTTGGAGCCCTACGACAAGGCACATGCTATGATTGTGGCCCAGAGAAACTAACTTCTAGAAGATAAGTATAGTTACTTTCTAGCATATGTCCTATAAAGTAAAGATTTAAGTAAGGCAACTCCTACATCTCTATGGTGGGAAAAATGCAAAGCGAAAGTAACTACGAAAAATGGGCAAAGCAGTTCGCGACGACTCTGCAACTATTCGACCGACTTTCCGCGAAGAAAAGCGGCAGTAAGCACACAGAGCGAACCTACTCACGAAGCCTTATGCTCTGGCACGAATTTAGCGGGTTAAACCCCGACGAAACCGTCGCCAAGTGGCAAAAAGAAGCAAAAGAAAACTTAGACGAGGCGCTAGAAAACTGGGACGTCAAGTTAGACTCCTTCGTTAATTGGCTCTGCAAAAAGAAGGGTTACACGAAAGGCGTCGCATCAGGCATCCACGCAGCCGTTAAAAGCCTCATAAAGTATAACTCACGGATAAAGCTCGCCATCGGCACGCCGCCAGTCGGAATTGTCGAAAGCCTAAAACCTCTAACCATAGACGAATTTAAGAAAATCGACGCCATCGCGAATATCCAGCAGAAGTGGATGCTTAGAGGCCTTAAAGACAGCGGGATGTCACGCGAAGACTTTATAGAGTTAACTTACGGCGACATAAAAGCGGACTATGAGAAAGGCGCGGACTTTGTCCACATAGACGCGATTAGACGTAAAGAATCGCTGCGATATGAGACATTCTTAGGCCCGAACTCCATAGAAATTCTTAGGACTTACCTAGATGTGAGGAAAAGGCGAGGCGAAGTAATAACCGACAAAACCTTCCTAACGGTGGGCGACACGAAACCTTACGAGAAGCTTGCGATAAATTCCATGACTAAAACGATCTGGAGGCTCGGTGCAAGAGTCGGCATAAAAGCGTCTCCTCACAGACTAAGAAAAACCTTTGAGACATTCTTAGCCTTAACAGTCAGGCATCCTGTTATCCTCAAATACTGGATGGGACACAAGCTTAACATGAGCGACATAGAAGCGAAGTACGTTATTCCACCGACTCCTGAGCAACTTAAACTTTACAAAGAAGGCTATAAGAACCTTGACATTACGGGCGCGACGATGGAAGATCGGCTTAAAGACTTGGAGAAATTTAAGGCTACTTTAACTCCTGAGCAGCAGGAGACAGCACGGCGCCTCGGGTTCCTAATGCGAAAGAAAAGGCGTGCGAGCGAACCGCCGGAAGAAATTGAGAAGTGCGAAGACGGCAAGCACTGCCAGCAGATAGTCACCGAAGAAAACTTGGCGGGTTTCCTCTCGCAAAACTGGAAAGTGGTCGCGACGCTGCCATCTGGGAAGATCGTTATCGAGAGTTAAGCCTCTTTTTTTGCATCTCACACCCTGCTTAGACGCAGGACGTTCGATCATCCTACCTAGAGGAACCCCGAGTAACCGCGGCAAGGGAGACGTTGCTTTTTGTAGGTTCACAATAAGCTGGACCATTGAGCTGTACTATTGAAAACTGAGGAAATCTAGTATATAATATAGAATAGGTTTGCCCTGTTTTCCGCAGGACAGTCTAAGCGCGCGCGCTAAAGTCAAGGCGTTCATCCCGATGTACTTGCCGTTAAAGGCCGAGACTTGCAAGAAATGTGGAAACAGTATCGCAGAGCCGAAAGAACTGATAAGAATAATGAAAACTAAACCCTAAGCGCGCGCGCAAGAAGACCTAATGAAGAATTTGTCTAAAATCAAGTATTTCGGATAGCGGGCTCTCGTAAATGTGCAAGAATTGGGCTCTCCCAAAGTTCTTGAGACATTCATCCAAGATCTTCATCTCGATTGTTGGTATTGGCCGCTTCCTGAAATCACCGAACTTTCTGTATCCTGCCTGATGAATTGAAGTGACAAACTCGTCACATTTTCCTTCCCAATCAGTAGTTCCATTCCAAAAATAGACGCGGAATAGTTCTTGGATACGAATGAACCTGCAAAAAGCCGCCCAGAGTTTGACAAATCTATCATAAGTCACTGAACATTCCTGATGTCTTTCCTCTCTCCACGCTTCATAGCAGTCGGGGTATCTGCAAAACATTACATATCCCGTAAAGAACTCTGTCAATCCTTCAAAGAAATTCAAATAACGCCTTCCTAGGTCCATTCTTGCTGCACCAAAGGAAACGCTATGAAATGTCTCGTGAATCAAAGTCTCTCTGCACCACTTGTTTTGACAGAGGATTATTTTGCCTACCTCTGAATCGTATAATCCTCTGCCCGTTGCTGGAAATCCTGGGTAGTTGATCGCCACTTCAGCGATATCTAGCTCAACTATTCGCGTATCGGGTGATAGAATTCTGAATGTTGGTGGACCGGCCGTGGCTATTCTTATCTGCTTGGGTGCGGATATCGGATAGGCCTGGGCTTGGGGGAACATTGTTCTAATGTCTTGAAGTGCAATGGATAGTTGGTTTTCCATGTCGCTTGAGCTTCTTGATGAAGCAAGGAGTTCAGGTCTTGCGGCACAGCTCAAGCGAAACACTACCTCGAATTCATAACGTTTATAAACATATATATTTACCTGTGCAGTATACTACACACATGGACTATGGGAAAGAGAGGTGACGTTAATTGTCAAGTATGTTGGCCGAGAAATATGCACATATGCTCACAAGGACCGATATCATCCACCTGTTCGGAAGGCTCGAAGAGACAGTCGGAAACAGAAGTCAGGCAGCAAGGATTTGCGGACTAGAGAGAAGGACAATCTACGGATGGGACACAACTAGAGAAATAAGATCAAGAACAAGAGAAAAGATACTTGCCGTGCTGCTTGAGAACCTAACAGAGGAGACACTGGAATTCCTGACAAGAAGAAGCGTTGAGTCTTCGACCGACGTCTTACAGACTTATCTATCTTCAATGTACGAAAAAGCTATGAGCGAAGGCACAGATAATCAAGAATTCAGCCGACTTGCTACCAGATTTGACCAAACAAGACAGCAATACGAAGGTCTGCTTGCTGGCACACTGCAAAATGAAATCAGTGCCATGTTGCAGCATACACTCGTACGAGCAAAAGAGATAGGCTTGGCTTTCAGACCCTTGCCAAATGACATAGTCAGACTCACAGAGTTCTGTCGCCTTATACCTGACATAGTAAGAGCAGTCGCGACCTTGAGTCCATATGTTCCTCACAATGAAATTGTCAAGATCTTCAATCTTCCGGCAGGCTTCATCAATGTACTTTCAGCCGCACTTCATGACAGTTACATACCGATTAGGGCAGTGGAACCAGCGCAGATGGTACAAGTATTCCCTAGGGATCAGCCCCTAACTACTGCAACATTGACTGTTGGAGGAGCAGAGGGAGAAGGGGTCTGGCATGAGCAGGCTATATCAGGTCTAACGCCTAGATTGGGAGGCGCAACGTGATGGCAACGGTCGTTGAAGAAAAACAGAAAATAAAATTCCAGAATGTCATTGTTCGCTTCAGCGTCAGATTTGATTATGTTCTGTTTCCGTTTGATATCGTTGAACTAATCGATTATCTTGCCAAAGCTGGATATGCCCCAATGGTTCCGCCTCCGCCAAGGATGCTCGGGCAGAATGTTCGCCTCAGTGTAAAGGGGAAAATTGCGCAAAAGGGAGACATTGAAATAGAAGTAAATGATGAGCGCGGCGTTATTGCAGCGACGAGTTCAGTTCCAATCTCAGCAATGCAGAGTCTCAGTGAAATCATCAGCATTATCAAAGATAAACTTGGCGCTGACCTTACCGAGAAGGCAATCTTCTACGAGTTGATGGGAAACCTTGACATCGAGACAGGTAGAAATGCCACAGAAATGATAGAGCGCGTCAGTGAAAAGAACAAGTGCATGGAAGAAGTGAGTAAGATTCTAAACCAGGATGTTTCGAACTATACTCTGAGACTAGTCCCGAAAGGGCAGGTTCCATCGCAAACAGAGTGGCTGGATATAACGATAGAGCCCAATATCATCAAGCCAAAAACAACTTATCGAGTGATGATGGTATACAGAAGCAAAGACAAATCGAGAATCGAAAAATTCATCCAATCTTGGACGGAAGATCTAACGAACGTGATAAGGACGATAGAAGCCTAAGCGCGCACATGCTAGCTCCTAACATCTCTAGCCTGCACCCTTTTTGTGAACTATCTCATCAAAAGAGACTCATATTGCTTCAAGAGACTCAGTCTCAGCCTTTTTCTTATCGACAGGTGCGCTCTGGTTTGAGTGCTTGTTGATTATGTCTTTGATATCTGAGGTTCTGAACGATACGTCCCAGCTCCATTTTCCGAATCTTCCATCAGAGTTCACCGCGTTGATCCATTCGTTTAGGTATTCTCGTTTTGTTCTGTTTTGCTGGTCATCTTTTCCCTTTGACTTCGAGAATCAATGTTTTTCCGTTTTTGAGTTTTATGAGGAAGTCTGGATAGTACTTGTGGATGACTCCTCTGAAGACGTAGTTTATGACGAAGCCGAGGTGGTCGTTTTTTGCCCATGCGATGACGTCTGGGTTGCGGTCGAGTTCGAAGGCTTCGGACATTTCCCATGTGCTGTCCACGACGATTTGGCTGATGTGGCTTTTCTTTGTGTGTTCGCATGGTCTGCTTGTGAACCAAGTCATCATGTTCTGCGGTGGATTTCAGCGGAATTTCTTTGTTGAATATAGGTGCGACTTCTTGGGTGTTTTCGAATTTAATGGCGTTGAAGATAGTGCTGGACAATTTTGTTCATGTTCAGCAGAATCAAGCAGCCTTCTTCTTCAGGTCGTCGTCTCGGTAAGCTAAGCTGTAGATGAATATTTTGTTTGAGTCGATGAAGTCTTCGACGATTTTGACGAGTTGAATTAGGAGGTATTCTTTGTTTCCTTGTCCAGTTGGGTTTCATCTGGTCGTAGATTTCGCAGGATATTTCGAAGATTAATCGTTGTCTTCTGAGGACTTTGAGGATGTTTTCTGACTTTTTCGTCTGCGAGGTTGATTTCGCTTAGGTTTGTCGAGACAGGTTTGCCATCGAGGAAAGGTGCCAAGTCTGCTCTAAGTGGTGTTTCTTCTGGTCTCAGTTCTATGTCGTTTGACTTGGGACATTTCCAAGGTCAGTTTGGGCGTGTAGACATGGTTTATTCTTACGACGTTTGGCCATGTAATTTCGTATTGTCTTTTTGCTGTCGTCGGGGTAGATTCTTGTTTTTGGTTTTGGTGGTGGGGGTGGATTGCCTTCGCCGCTTTCATGTGGCAGAAATGTGAAGGGTATGCCGAAGATGTTGACGTATTCGGGTGCATACAGTCCTGTTTCTTGGTCTACTTCGTATGAGGTTCTTCTTAGTCCTCTGCCTACTACTTGTTCGCAGAGTAGTTGGCTTGTAAATGCTCTTAGGCCCATGATGTGGGTTACTGTTTTTGCGTCCCAGCCTTCGGTTAGCATGCCGACTGAGATGACGGCTTGGATTTTTTCTCCTGGTTGCCCGACTTTGCCGACTGTGTCGACTTGTTTTCTGAGAAGTTCGGCTAGCTGGGTTTTTGTTTGCTTTTTTTCGCCGTTTTCATCTGTTGTTTCGGTAGGTTTCTTCTTTGCTTTCTGCTTCTTTGAGAACTTTTGAGTCGATTCTTAATGTGGTTTCTGGGTTTTTTAGTTCGTCTATTCTGATTTTGCCGTGGTTGAAGGCGTATTCGATGCGTGCGGCTGTTTCTGTTCTGTTGGCTACGGTTATCATGACTGGCGGGGTTTCTGCGTTGTTTTCTTTCCATCTTTTGGCTGTTTCAAGCCAGTCTAAGCCCAAGTAATAGTAAGCGTTGGTAACGAGGTCGGGTAATGGTTCTTGTGGTTCAGCTTCTCTGTTTATGTCGCCTTTAACTTCTGGGTCGTTGTATATGTGGTAGAATCTTGATTTCATTTCTTTGGTTAGTCTGCCGTCGTCTCTGATTACGACTCGGGGTGTTTTTACGAGTCCTGATTCTATGGCGTCGTTTAAGCCGAAGTCGCTGACTATCCATCCGAAAAGGTTTTCTTCGCTTGCTTTTTCTCCTGAAGGCAAGAATGGCGTAGCAGAGAAATCGTGGCATCTGAGGATTCTGCGTGTTTTGTGGATTCGGTCTAATCCGCCTATCCAGACTGTGGCTTCTTCTGCGCTGTCTTTCAGGTCTCTTTCTCTTGTGTATTTTCCTTTCGCTTCGGGGTTTACTCGCCAGGCGTGGTGTGCTTCGTCGTTGATGACGATGATGTTTTTGGCGTTTGCCATTTCGCCGAGCACTTCTCGAGTGTAGGCTTCGTCGCTTTTTACGCCTCGTTTATCTACGGTGTGTTTTCTCTGGATTTGGTCTTCCGATTCCCATGCAAGCATGTGCCAGTTTACGACTTTGATGCGGCCTTGGCGGAGTTTGTCGAACATGTCTGATGGAACAATGTCAAATGCTTGGTAGTAGTTTTGTTCGTCTGTTGGGTAAAGCACTTTTAGCCTGCTTTTTACAGTGAGTCCTGGGGCTACGACGAGGATGTTTTTTGAGAATCTCGTGTCTTTGGGGTATGTGGCTTTGTTTATGATTTGCCAAGCAATCAGCATTGCCATGACTATGGTTTTGCCGCTGCCTGTTGCCATTTTTGAGCAGAGTCTTTGGAATGGGCTGCTGTCACCTTTGATTTCTATGCCTTGCTTTTCTGTTTCTGGTGCTTCTGTTAACCAGATCAGGGTTTCTATAGCTTCTATCTGACAGAAGAATAGTCTGGGTTCTCTGTCCGGGTTTTTCCAGTGCTCCAACAGTTCTCTTGTTACCGTTGTGATTCCAGGGTAGCCTGCTTCTCGCCACTTATCCACTCTTTCTCTAATCTTGTTGACCTCTTCTAATGGAATGAAATGTCCTGGGTCATCAAAAGCTTTAGAATCTTCAGTAGCTACGATATAGCCCGCTCGTCTTCGTCCATCAACTAACTCGAACTTTCTGATTTCTCTATTGTAACTCAGATGTTGTTTTGGCTCTTCATAAGGACTGCAGATTATCAGGTGATCCGTTGTATTTGTCATTCTCTGACCTTGATGATTTTCAATGATTCGATTCCTCGGTCGTCGATGATCTTAACCGCGATTTGCTTGTTGTCTCCGAGTTTGAATGAAAGTGAGGTGCTTCCTCGATAGTTTTCGATCAGTTCTTCGTCGATTTGGGCTTTCAAGTTCTTGGCAAGTTTGTTCCAGCCTTGGTCTGCGCCTGCCATTGGGAAGAAAACCTGCCTTGGATAGAGACTCCGGCCATCATAATCTGTATCTAGTTCCCACATGGCTATTCTTGAAGTGCCCCCTGATTCGATTTCGCCAGTTTTTGTGTTATAGTAATCGAAGCCATTCACAGCAACCACGTACTTGTCTCCGTGCTTCTTTACCTCCACATCTGGTTGACCGATAAGCCAGAAAGATTCGTTGCTCGCCCGTTTCTTCTTCAAATCAGCAGTAAGCAAATCAGTATTCATTTGAACCTTCAGCACGTCAACTCCGGGCCACTTCAGTTCGTCAATATCCTTTGCTGCGTCAGGATCAAATTGGAAAGATGCAAAAATGACTAATTTTGGCTTAGGAACCAATTCCAGGGCTTCTTCAATGGCTAACTCAACCTGCCTTTTTTCCAACGGAGCGTATTCGGGCCCGAATGAGATTACTGCTTTCTTTTAGTCTTTGGTCTCTGCTTCTGCATGAATCCAGCTTGTGCCGCCAATTGCTTCAATTCTAGCGAATTCTAGTGTCTGACCGCCTTTGGCCCTTATTCCCGTTGAAAGAAGTTCAGTAATCCAATCGTTCTGCCTCAGGGTCTCTCCAGATCGAGCAATAGACATATCAGCTTCTTGAGTGGCATTCTCGATTTGCTCAAGGCTTCTAACTCTCTGGGATGGAACTGCTTCAAGGGTGAATGGCCCTGTTACTCTTTTCTTAGTCTTGTCAACAATTGGCTGGTCGTAGAGGGTTTCCTGCTGTGATGGCTCATTCTTTGCGATTGACTTTAGGGTAATGTGTGGAACAGTTTTATAATTAAATCCTGAGGAAACTCCTTCTTTTGGATGCGCCAATTCATAATAGTCAAATAATGCAGTCATCAATCTTTGCTTAGCCAAAACTATTGAAACTCTCGAAGTATCGCAGGTAATCCATCTTCGCCCCCATCGTTCCGCAACATAAGCAGTTGTTCCTGACCCACAGGTTGGGTCGAGCACGAGGTCACCAGGGTCTGTGGTCATGAGAAGGCAGCGCTCAATGACCTTGGTATTGGTTTGAACAGAGTATATTTTTGGATCAGTGAAGTTACCGGTCCCGGTATCTGTCCATACATTCGTATAGGCGATAGCAGGGAAATCATCAATGTAACGAACGTAGCGAATACTGTTTTTCGCAACGTGAATTCTGTTAGCATCTGCTAAGCGTTGGAGTCCATTTAATGAAGTCTTCCAGTGTGCCCCGCTAGGCGGCGAATAGACTTTTCCTTTGTACTCAAATTCTTTATCTTGGCTATTGCTTGAACCCTGAGAGATTAAAGGTGATGGAGAATAAAGACGTGCACCTTCAGGAAGCATATCGGGATTAGCAAGTTCTTTTGCCGTTAATCCTCGTTTAGTTCCATCTGCTAACTCGATCCACTTATAAGTATGCGCACCCTCCACTCCAAGTTCCTTTAGGTGATATAATTCATGATACTTGACTGATTTCTTTTCTCTAGCGTACCAAAGCAAGTAATCAGTAACTGATGAAAGTAGTTCGCTACTAAATCCATATGTCTTTGTAAAGGTAATCTGTGCCACGAAATTTTCTCTTCTAAACACTTCATCCATTAGACTACGAGCTAGATGCAGGTTCTCATCGTTAATCTGCACGAACACGCTCCCGCTTTCATGCAAAAGCTCCCGCGCCAGCAACAACCTGTTCCTCAGATAGGTCAAATACGAATGAATCCCAAGTTCCCACGTATCCCTAAACGCCTTAATCATCTCTGGCTCCTGGGTCAAGTCTTCATCTTTTCCATCTCTAACATCTCTCTCGTTCACAAAAGGCTGGAAATTTGAGCCATACTTAATACCATAAGGCGGGTCAATGTAAATCATCTGGACCTTTCCAGCATTGCCTTCCTTTTCCAATAGCGAATTCATCACTAGCAGTGAGTCGCCTGCGATTAGCCTATTCGACCATCCTTGTGAGTGCTTGTAGAATTCTATTGCTTCTCTTATTGGCGGATTGTTCTCGTTGGTTTCAAACCAATGAAATAGGCTCTGTTGTTCCTGTACCTCTCTTTTTCTTACTGCTTCGATGATTGACAATGGGTCTATTCTTTCATGAACGTGTAATGATACTGTGTCTACTTCGAAGGATATGCCTTCTTTCTTCCCAGCCCATTGAAGCTGAGGATCCAAATGCTGATCAAACTCGTAAGTTATCTTCCCATTTAGTCTGTCTGTTTCTGCAGTAACCAGACCAACCGGAGGATTATTGAGGCGCTTCTGCTCATCATGAACATACTGTTTAACTTCGTCTTTCTCCGCTTTCTTGGGCATCAAACAAACCTCTTTCCAAAGAAAACAGGTCAATATATACTCAAATCCATTCTTAAAACAATCGTTCTTTAGAAGAGCGCACAGTGGGCTTCTATCAATTTCACCTCACTCTCCAGGGACAGCACCCATCGTCTCGACACAGCCTTTTTAACAGTCTGAAACCATGATGATTGCAGGACGTCCATACTGAAAGATGCTTCCGTAGATAGGAGGCGCTGAATAGGTTGGTCAAGATCCAGACTAGAGTCTCAAAAAGACACTATCTGAGGGCGAAACGCACCTACGAGTACGGACGCATGTCTCTTGATATACCCAAAAAGTTCCATGAGGTCCTCAAACCATTTCTAGAGAAGCAGCTCAAGATTGACGTCAAGCTGGAAAACGACGTTGTGATAATCTCTTTGTCCCCCGTGAAAACGTTTCGGCACGCTGAAAACACCCCTGACAAAACACCTTCAGAAACCAGTTAGGACACGCTCTGACAACATCAATCCACAGATTTTGTTTAAATATCTGCCTGCCGAAACATTTTTCCACTAGGCAATTTCTGCCCGCAGATACGTTTTATCCCAGACTCGTTAACACAAAAATGTGTAAATTAACGTGAACAAGCCCTTCCGCACAGAGTCCTGATTTTACTCACTTTGCTGGTCAGCGAATGAAGTGCCCAAACCCAAAAACACAAAGCTTTCAGTGTTCAAAGGTCGAGAAGCCAGACTGAACCGTGCCATATTCGAAACCCTAGCCTCCGAAGGACCACAAAACATTAGCAGCTTACAACAACGACTTAACAAACAAAAAGGACTAGGCGGAACATACTACGCAAGCCTCAACAAAAGAATACATTGCCTAGAGAACTCAGGCTTCGTTAGGCAATCGCCAAAACCCGGAGAAGGTGGTTCCAAAGCCGCCATCTATGAGTTGCGCCCAAAAGCTTTCCTAGCATCTTTCCTAGATTCAATAAGCACCGAAGAATTGCTCAGCAATATTGCGGATACAAAGGCTTCGATTCTTCTTCTATCTTTGATTTGGGCAATTTCAGTCGATGGAGAAAATAATGAGTGATTTCCTGCTCTACGTGTGGAAAGAGGTTGAAATGATTAGGAAAACACACCGCATCTGATTCTCTGAAAGATTGGTTCATAAGTCATAAAAGCAATGTCCATTCAGTAGGAAATATCCTTGGTCAGGATAGGTTGCTGCTGTGCAAGGAAAAACGCATGTAAGAATCTGCTTCGAGGTTCTAAAAATGCTACGCGTACCTTGGTCAACTCCAGAAGCCTCAAGACTTAGAGAAGGCGTTTTAGACCCTGATAGAAATCGAAGCGAATATTCACGTCACCATTGGGGCAAGTCTGAAGAAATAGAAAGAAACCTGAAATACGCCAGAAGATGTTTTCTTCAAGATGACTTTTTGGACGCTTACTATTACCTCGGCACAGCGCTCCATTACATCCAAGACGCTTACACGTCAGTAGTTACTTACGAAAGCCCTAAAAATTACATATGGCACCAAAACTGGGAACAGGATATTGAGGATTCACATTTCCTTCCTGATGTCGAGAGCGCAATCAAGTATTCTTTTCGCGACAACTACTCCAAAATGAGAAGATATTCTGACCTTGCGCAGTATCTATCAAGAACCGTCGAGGGAAGAGATGCCACTTTGAGAACTGCCACAATGGTTGGACACGAACGATCCAGAGAGTCAGGAAAACCGATCATTGACCTCAACTTGGCTTTACGGGCAAGTTATGTTGTCTCAAAGTCTATTCTAAGCCCGAAAAACTGCCCTGAGTTAGAAGCAACCCTAGCAAAAACAAAGAGGGACTATGAGAGACTTTTGCAAGATAGTGAGTTTCTAATTTCCGCAGAGCTAACCGGGTTGGTCAGGAAGAGAGACGTTTTGAAAGGCAAGATTGTTCAAGAACCTGGAATTGTTCGGAAGATGAAGAATTGGCTTTGTAACGTGAGGGTTGGATTCAAAAATCGACAAATAAATCACAAATTTCGGGAATATACTTCTCAGAGCCATTTTCATCGAGTAGCAAGAGACTATGATAATGAAGTAAGTAAGACTACATTTCCTTACGAGGGATGGTACAATTTTAGAGTCCCAAACATCGACTTCAGCGTTGTCGAGAAAGATATCTCAACGATAGCTGAGGTGTCTTCAGATCTTGGCTTAAGCACCGACACAATAAAAGCCCTGCTTGGTCAATGCGGTTATTCGTGTCTTGTTGTTGGAGATATGGAAATGATTAGGATGTCAGAATTAAATGATACCCTGAAACGAACGCCCAAAGAAAAGTCACAATAAAAGATAAACTTGCTTCATTGCATGAATAAAGATTAAACCAGTTTTTGACATTTTCGGACAGTTTCCTTGAAGGCTTCGATCGATCCTTTGACTGAAGAGCATCACCCAAAGATTGCACAATGTCCTTGAAACCGACCTCTTTTCCATCTGCTATCTTAATAGGCATACCTAGATTTTCAAGTTTCTTCGCGCGCGCTAAACAATCGAACTTGATAAGAAAAGCGTAGAAAAGATATTGGATAGAATCGTATCGAAAATTTTACATGAATGTGAGCAACTTCCAGATGGAAAACCGAGCGTTTTGGTGGCCGAGACGGAGGGGATTTTCGTCTCACCATACGACATAATGGATCCGTTCATTGGAAGACCCTACTTGTACATAAATCCTGCGACAATGAATACCAAAGAAGCGCACGAACCACCACCCTTCAGGACGGAAGAAGAACTCGAGAATGCTCTTCACAAGATCTCCGCGGTAATTGCTTATGAGGAAATATGCCCACATGGGAAACTGCATGGGATATTTGGCAATAATAAGAATAACGCCAAAATCCCTCTCGATGAGAAGACTTGTTCTGTTTTCCTAGAGATGATGTGCGAGGAGAGTAGGCCGTCTGCATGAGTTTCTAGATGCGCGCGCTAAAATCACCAACGTCGTATGTTATTAATACCCCGTTGATCCTTAGATAATGTCATGGGAACACCTTTTGGCTCTGATAAGGTGATAACTCGGTGTATTTCAAAGACCGACCTGAAAACGTATTTTGTAGGATTTGACATTGATAATGATAACAAGAGACAATATAGATGGAACGAACTAGTCAACGTTCTGCAGGAGGTAATTCCAGAGTTTGCTTTTGGGTATCATGAAGGACAAAGTTTCGAGATTACGCAGATCATAAATAAAACACGCGAAGCTGCACGTTCTATTTACAAAATAAGGGAATTCAAACAGGTACGCGAAATATACGAGAACGGGGAGTCTATATCAGATGACAGCGCCGAGAAAGAGTATCTTGAAAGGGGCGAATTCGGAGAGCTAATATTACATCTGTTGTTGAGGGATTTTCATAACACTGTTCCTCTCTTATCGAAAATATATTTCAAAGACGCTTATGGTTCGCCGTCACACGGTTTTGATGCAGTGCATGTTGAACCGCTCACGAAAACACTTTGGCTTGGGGAGTCAAAAATATACGTTGATGGGAGAAAAGGTGTCAAAGCGTTAATACAAGACATCAAGAATCATTTTGAAAAGGATTACTTGAATGATGAGTTCTCAATAATCTCAAAGAAACTGAAACCTTACAGTATTCCTGAAAAGGATTACTGGCTTCAATTAATGGATGAGAACACTCGACTGATTGACTTGTTCAAATCAATAAGCATACCTCTTCTTTGCACATACACAAGTGACAATTTTACAAAATATGATGATGAAGTTCTGGCAGGTTTCATTAGAGATTATAAAGAGGAAATCACGGGGTTAAAAGAGTATTTCGATGAAAACAATGATCATCCTCTGAAAACGAACTTGAACACCATTCTACTGCTTTTCCCCGTGAAATGCAAAAACGAATTGGTGCGGAGAATGCATCAAAAATTATATAATTTACAGAGGATTTGAGATGGAAACGATTGACAAGATTGTAAAGGAACTGGAGGAATTCGGTTCCATAAACGCCAACAGAAGTTTTGAATATGCCAGAGTCTGTTCAAGAAATCTAAGACGCCCAGACATGGAAGAGGCAGGAAGAAGAATTGTAATAAATGTTCTCGATAATTGGGATAAAATAGACGAATCAACCCGCGAAATATGGTCAGACCTGATTGAGTCGGCAGGGTTCTACCCCTACCTAGAAAAAGAGAAAGCCAGGCTGGCTTTCAAGAATACAGCTGGAGAAATCAGAAAGGAATTTCACAAGTCGGACAATCTGAATGAATATTTCCACGAAGAACAAAAGAGTCTCAACGACATCTTGAACAGTAACAAAAACCTCATAGTCAGCGCTCCAACGAGCTTTGGAAAAAGCCTTTTGATACAGGAAATTGTAGCCAGTAAGAAATTCAAGAACATAGTCATTATGCAACCCGCGCTCGCTCTTATTGATGAGACCAGAAAGAAGTTAAAGAAATACAGTAAAGATTACAAAATAATCGTCAGAACGTCTCAAAGGCCTTCAAATGAAAAAGGCAACCTGTTTTTGCTTACGGCGGAAAGAGTAATGGAGTACTTCGAGTTCCCAAAAATCGATTTTCTTGTCATAGACGAATTCTACAGGCTAAGTGCTAAAAGAGATGAGGAAAGGTCCGATGTTCTGAATAACGCTTTCAATTTGCTGATGAATAAATATAAAAGCAGATTTTACTTGCTCGGTCCAAACATAGATGGCATATCAGAAGGTTTCGCAGAGAAATATGATGCGGAGTTCTTCAAGACCAGATATTCTCTGGTTGATAATCGCACGATTGACATGTCTTCAGATGAGTTTGGAGAAAGAGGGCCTAGAAAAACCATAAAGGAAAATGCTTTGTTTGATCTTCTCCTAAAAATGAAAGATGAGCAAACCATCATTTATTGTTCCTCGCCTCAACAAGTTCGACTCTTGTCAAGGAGATTCTGCGGCTATTTGGATGAAAGAAAAACTAGAAAGAGAAGTAATGAGCTAAGCCTAACTGAATGGGCAAAAATAAATGTCGGCGAAAAGTGGGGTCTAATAGATTCCCTGAATCACAGGGTGGGCATTCACGATGGAACGCTGCCAAAGCATATTACTTCCTCAATCATAACTTATTTCAACGCAAAGGAAATCAACTACTTATTTTGCACTACGACTATAATTGAAGGAGTAAACACTAGCGCCAAGAACGTCGTGTTTTTTGACAGAACTAAGGGTCTCAGGAAAAAAATAGACTTCTTTGACTACAGCAATATCAAAGGTAGGTCAGGAAGAATGATGGTTCATTATGTCGGAAGAATATACAACTTCAACAAGCCTCCCGAAACAATGCCTGTTATAATCGACATACCTTTTTTTGAACAAAAGGACGTTTCTGATGAGGTTCTCATTAACATAGCTGAGGAAGATGTCAAAGATAAGGAGAGCGAACAGTACAAAAATCTCCGCAAAATACCTCAAGAAGAGAGAGAGCTGTTCAGAAAAAATGGCGTCTTGGTCAAGGGACAAATGAAGATATTGGACGCGCTGAGGAGCGACATCAAAGAAAAACACGCATTACTATGTTGGGACAACTTTCCCAGGTATCCTCAACTGGAGTATATTCTATCTCTAGCTTGGAACAATCTGCTTAAAAAAGGTGAGACGACAAGACCTGTGACGAGGCGTGGATTAGTTACAGTTACTTATCGCTATAGTGATCACAAAAGCATATCTAAACTCATTGATGACGCATATGATTACTTTAGAAAACAGGAGCGAAAGCTGGAGGAAAATGCGCGCAGAACTGATGAAGAGATTTTTGACGAAGCTGTAATGCGTATGTTTGGGATTTTGCGGCGTTGGTTTCATTACAAGGTTCCTAAATGGCTTAATGTCATGAATAGTTTGCAGAAGTACGTTTGTGAAGAAGCAGGATTGAAGCCAGGAAATTACACGCGTTTCTCAAATCAGATCGAGAACGATTTTGTAAGAGAGAATTTATCAATTCTGTTTGAGTACGGAATACCAAAATCTGCAATTGACAAACTATCAACCATGTTGCCAAAAGACTTGGACGAGGACAGTATTATGGATGAAATAAAGAACAGAAAGTTGTTCGAAAGCTCGGATCTAATTGAATATGAAAGAGAGAAAATAATGGAGAATCTGTAATGATCGCGCCGTCGTAGCGCTCGCTGATCCATGCGCGAGTTGTTCAATCTTACTTTTATCCACAAGCGTATGTTTCCACAAAGTTTTAATTCCATGACCGTTTCTAGATGTGAACATCGCCGCCACGTTCAGTAGAGATGAGTCGGCTGGTTTTTGTGTGCCTGACATTTTCTCAAAAGAGAAGCGCAGCGAAATAATGTCCAAGATAAGGTCCAAGGGAACGAAAATCGAGCTAAGAATGAAGAAGGCTCTCGAAGAGACAGGCGTGGAATTCGAGTATCAGCCGAAGATGTTCGGGCGGCCAGATTTCTTTGTTCCCCCAAACATCGCGGTTTTTTGTGATAGCTCTTTTTGGCATGGAAGGAACTGGAGGGGCCTGATCGATCGATCTCAAAGTTCTTCTAGATGCCGAAAGATGCGCCGTGACTATTTACACGGAAATATGTATCATGACAATGGGAAAAGACCACAGGACCTATGATCTGTCACTGGCGATTCTTCACGAAGAAATAGAGCACGAAGCCTGGTTCCAAGAACTCTTGGAAGGAAGACCCTCAGGCCACTTCAGGCGTCGATACCCTGGCGAAGGATCATACACCGCCAAATTCAGACACGTAGAAGGCGCTTAGAGCCATTTCCGCTCCCCAACTTTCCCTTTTTTGTGCTAGCGCTACCATAATTTAGGAACACGCATGCGCGCGCAACTTGCGAAGCTCTGTTTCAAAAATGCCAACAATGAAAGAAGAGAAGGAATAGTGTCACACTTTGCTTCTTACGATCCTAATAAGTTCCTTCGGCTCTGCTGTGACTTTTCCGCACTTCTTACATTTCACAGTTTCCAATGGTTTATACATCGGAACGTAAGCTTTAACCTTGGGCTCTGAAGTTGCTTGTTCAATGAAAATCTTGTTGACTGGGAAACTGTTCCAGTAACCGCATTCTGAGCATTTCATTCTGAGCTTTCTCCTCAAGATACCTTCATTCATTTTAACTCTCCTCTCTCTACTCTACTGGAATGTTGTATTGACAAACTCCTTTTAACTTTCTATTCAGCCCGTTCTTATTTGAGTTTGATGAATCTTGCTTTCACCCGGCGAAATAGAAAGGTTCTATTTAGACGCATCCCTCATTGTGCCTAATCTCTGGAACCTGAGCAGGAAACACTTCCGGGTAAAGCTGCGTGAAGGCAGGTTCGTCAAGCTCAACAAGTTTGAAAACCGCTTGAATGTCCGTGACCTGAAATTTTACTGTTGGAAACTCAAGCCTATGCACGTCTATTTTTCTGTTCTGAACTGGCTCTTCCCTGAACGTGTTGGAAAGAAGTACAAGGCCAAATATTGTATTCCCCTGAATGGCGAGTACGTTGTTGATGTTGACAGCCACCTTGTACGTTTCAAGCATGAGCATAAGGTTGACGACTACTGGTATGTCTGCGAAAAATGTTTAGACATGAGTAAACGCATGACGTTGCAGCTCTGCGAAATCATTCATAGCTACTATTCTGATTTGGCTGTTGTTTTCAGCGGTTGTCAGGGTTTTCATGTTCATGTGCTAGACTTTGACTATCACGATTGGGTTCCTTACCGGGAAAAAGATCCGATTTGGTGTCACCATGCAGCCAGATTCAAATTCACTAAGCTGTTGCAGAAGCAAACTCACGTTTTTGACAGAGCCCACGTGAACGTTTCAGTTGATCCGATGAGAATAGTGACTGTTCCAAACACGGTCAACGGAAAAACCGGCCTAGTCTGTTGCTTCATAGGTGACGCCAAGGATCTTGAAGGCTTATCTATCTCGGAACTCTTGGACAAGTCAAAAGATTTTGCCAAATTTCACAGTTACCCTGAACCTCTCGAAAGCCCTCTTGATGGAGAGAGCGCTAATGGGGTGATGAAACAGTGCGATCAGAACTGGGCGGAGGCAGCATAGCAAGGGTAACTGCGATGACGCTTCTGCCCCCTCGATCAAAAAGGTGGAAAGATGGTAAAAGAGAAACAACTCATGTATTTCGCTGAAGAGAACTTGAATAGCCCGTTCAAGGATGACATTACGGTTAATGTGACGGTCTCAGGCATACCTTCTAGGCTTTTGAAAGAGTTCATGCAACGAGTCGTGAATGAGCAGTATCCGGGAGGCATAAGTTCGGCTGTGAAGGACCTGATGTGGTTGGCCGTTCAAAAGAGCAAGCAAAGACAAGTCAAGCTAGACGTCTAACCATCCGCGATCACCCTTCCAGAATCAAAAATGGTGATCAACCTGAAAAACAAGAAAGGTGAGATAACTGAATGTTCAGTCTGCTTGAAGAGAGGAACTCAATATTGCTGGGGCGGATGTCCAAAGAATATCTGGGTGGAACCACGCATAGGCTTGTCCAGAAAAGGAGGTGACATCTCTCAGCAAGCGTAGATTCTTTGACAGGATCGAATGCTTGAAATGTATTTACAAAGCGAGGCGATGTTCATATAACATCTGGAAGAAGGGAGAATATTGACTGGCGAAATGAAGTCTGGGTGACATAGAAGAGCGTTCCACAAATGTTATCTAATTGATTGAACCAAGATTGTATCTGGGAAAGGAGATTGTTAAAGAAAACAGTTACTGGAATGATGCTCTTTCTTCTCTTGGTAAGCACGTTAACGTTGGCGTTCAATATTCAACCCGTCAAAGCAGAGCCTGTTACAATTATTGTTCCAGATGATTATCCAACAATTCAGACAGCAGTGAATGCAGCAGTTCTAGACGATACGATAATTGTCAGAGCAGGAACTTACGTTGAGAACGTGGAGGTAAACAAGGACCACCTAACTATCAAATCTGAAAGTGGAGCTGAGGCAACTACTATTCAAGCGTTAGACTCTGATAGAGATGTTGTTGAGGTAGTTTCCGATTATGTAACAATAGTCGGCTTCACGATAAAAGGGGCAATAGGCGGTATGGGCCATTCACCAGTAGGAATACATCTTAATAGTACTAGTCATTCCAATATTTCGCAGAATGTCATTACAGAGAATTTTAATGGCATACATATTTGGAGCCTCGGTGCCCCTCTGTACAATGTGGTAAGCCATAACATGATTCTGAATAACAAGAATGCAGGTTTTAGCATTCATTATTCTGACGGCAATGTTTTTGAGAGAAATGTTGTCTCGGGTAACAGTTTCGGCATAGGCCTACAGGGTGCAGACAACAACACCCTAGCTATGAATACAATCGAAAATAATACTCGCCACCTTTCTTCAGTCATTTACGGCGTCAATCTCGCGGATTCTAATAATAATACAATAATAGGTAATGTGATTTCAGACAACCTTCGCGGGATTTTCATCAGAGATTCCTATGATAATGTCCTTGCTCAGAATACTATCGAGTCTTTGGATAATGTCGAATTTTATTCCATGTACAGTTATAGAAATCACATTTATCTAAACAATATTTACAATATTGCGTATTCTGAAGATTCGAGTAACCTTTGGAACTCTCCGGAAGAAATACCTTACACTTACAATGGCAAAACCTACACAAACTTCCTAGGTAACTACTGGAGCGACTACCAGACGAGGTATCCGAATGCCGCTGAAATAGACAGTTCGGGTATCTGGAACACGCCTTACGTCATTGATGCGAACAATCAAGACAATTATCCACTTATGAACTCTTGGACTTCCATTCTGCCTGCGCCGGATTTCTCAATGACAGCATTTCCGACATCACTGACGATTGCACAAGGAAGTTCAGGTTCATGTACAATCACCGTAACATCACTGAACGGCTTTGACCAGCTTGTTTTTCTCACGGCTTCTGAAGTGCCTTCTGGCATTACACCATCTTTGAGTAAGCAGTTTGTAGCACCTGGAGCAGGCGGCTCAGAAACCTCCACTTTGACAGTCTCAGTATCCTCGACGGCTATGCCCGGAAGCTACGGCTTAAAAGTGACCGGGACCAGCGGCGCTATAGTCCATGATGCAACCGTGAGTCTGCAGATTAAGAGACCACCAGTCCTTTTGGTCCATGGATACGAGATCAGAGCTGGCTATGATATTGTCCACGACCCCATCTGGAAAGAGATGGCTGAATATTTGTCAGGAAACAACATTGGCAACGCACATCTTGTCGCAGGCCATGACTTTTGGAAGTTGGAAGCAAAGAGCGATGATTATTTCACCGTCTATATCAGCAACTACACACATAATTCTCTGGTAACCTCTTCTCCTATCCGAGAGTATGCTCACAACCTCGAAGAGGAAATTCAAACCATCAAAGAGGATGCGAACGTTGACAAAATCTATGTTGTTGCTCATAGCATGGGCGGTTTGGTTACGAGAGCCTATATAGAAAATGAGGATTTTATTGTAGGCGGTGCAGGCAATCCATATTACACCGAGTACAAAGACGACATCAGCAAGTTGGTCATGCTCGGAACGCCAAACGCAGGTGTTGAACTTGCAAAGGTCTTGGCCTTCATCCACTCGGGAACTGGTCCGATTTTTGAATCACTCATAGAACCTATGATTAGCTTCGTGGACACAGACGCTGCACGAGATGTGGCTCCAAACTCTGATTTTCTTGGCAATCTCACTTTAGGCAATCCAGCTGACCAAGGAAGTGACTATGGAGTGAAATATTCAGCCATAGCAGGATTCTATATTGATAAACGTGTGTGGTGGTGGCCAGAGATAATGATAAAAAAGGCGATCGATAACAAAAAGCTGGAATGGCTGTTTCCGTGGGGGGATGGAGCAGTGACTGTAGATAGCGCCTTATATGGGGTGCCCTCTGCTCGAACCTACAAAGATGACCTAACGCATACAGAGCTGTGCACTTCAAGTCAGTCAAAAACACAAGTATCAGAGTTTCTAACCGTTGTGAAAGGCGACTTTTTCGTGTCCAGATATTGCAGCCCGGGTGAGTTGCGTGTCTATGACTCTCAAGGAAGAATAACGGGTTTAGTCAATGGTTTGGTAGTGCAGGAGATACCGAATTCGGAATATGATCAGGAAAATGAAATGGTGATAATTCATCCCGTAATTGATTCCTATCACTGTGAAGTTGTGGGCACGTCTGATGGAAATTACAGCTTGGGTATAGCGCTCATCAAGCTAAGCGAAACGATAATCTTCACTGCGAACGATATTCCCATAGCACCCGAAGAAGTCCATCAGTACACCGTTGATTGGTCAGCGCTCATTCAAGGCGCGCAAGGGGTCACCGTTCAAGTGGATTCCAATGGAGACGGCATTTTTGAGCACACTTTCACTTCGGACAGTGAGCTTACCCAGACCGAATACATTATTGCGACGGACAAAACTCCGCCAGAAACACAGCTGAACGTTGGCGAGCCAAAACTTGTCGTCAACGGTGTAACATATTTGACTTCAGCCACTTCCATCGAGTTGATTGCTGAGGATGACCTTGGCGGCTCTGGCGTGGCTTCAACAGCTTACCGAATCCACAATGCCACATACAGCAGTGGCTGGATAATAGGCGTCGAAACCTTCTACTTGCTTGGATTGAGAGACGGCACGTACCAGATAGACTATAACAGCACGGACAACGCGGGAAATGTCGAACCGACAAACACCGCAACAGTAATACTCGACAACACTCCTCCAACAACAAGAATAACCATAGGCGACCCGAAATATATTTCAGGCAGAACCTATGTGACTGCAGACACTCCATTCGTGCTAGCAGCAATTGACACAGACTCAGGGGTCAAATCAACCGCTTACAGAATCAATTCCACAAGCTATGATAGCGGATGGCTAACCTACACAAAGCCATTCAACCTGACCTTGCTGAGTGACGGAAACTATACAATCGCTTTCAACAGTACAGACAATGCAGGCAATGTTGAAGCAACAAATGCAGTAAACGTCACCTTAGCGCACACGCTTGCATTTCTTAGCGGCAATAAGCATATTACGCTGACCGGAAGCGACAACGTCGTAGTCATCACAGGCGGCAACGACGTCATTGACGCTACACAGGCAACGGCTACCACGGTCATTAAGACGGGAGCTGGAAACGACGTCATCAACCTTGGAGGCGGCAACAACGTAGTGACAGAGACGGCTGGAGGCAACGACATAATAACCACGGGCAACGGCGACAACACAATCACGATAACTGGGAACGGCAATTATAAGATAACCACAGGAAGCGGAAACGACCAAATCCAGATAACAGGGGGTGGAAACAGCATAATCAACGCAGGCGACGGCAACAACAGAGTCACGGTCCCAGGCAAAGGCAACAACCAGATAACAACTGGACGCGGAAACGACGTGGTGGTGGCAGGAAACGGTAACAATATCATTAAGACAGGAGCTGGGGACGATAGTATTACGGTCGGCAGTGGCAACAACTACGTTGACGGAGGAACCGGATACGACGTCTGCATTCACGGAACTGGGCACAACACGATCCTAAACTGCGAAAAAAAATAAAACCGCGCCAAAAGAAATGTCCCAAGTGCGGTAGCGAAATGAGTAATGACAAAAAGCTAGGTTCATACACAGAACTCACGCTTAAAAACAAGAACCAGTATGTAGGCGACAAGGTTCTTACGTTCTATTGCGTTGCGTGTGGATTCATAGAACTTTATCGGGACACTCAAAAATAGAAAGCCCTTGGGTGCAAAAGTTTAAGCTTTGAGAAAGAGTATCCTGTTTTTGGCAGTGGGCATGTTGCTGCAAGGCTATCTCCATCAGCCTCTGCAAGCTTGGAGAACTATCTTGCAGTGACATGCCTGTTGCCCTAGAACTCAATTTCGCACGCGCTGAATATTCAATCAGAAAAAGCCTGAAAGTTTGGCAACTGTTTGCAACTGAGATGAAAAAAGAGGGGTATTTTTTGCTGTTTTACCGATCGAGCGATCGCTCGTCAGATTTGCTCTTTTGGAACCTTGTTTGGCTCATACCCAGAGACATGTCGCAATCCATATTTCTGAATGCGCTGCAGAACATGAGGATAGAGAATCAACTCCTCGATCTCTACTTGCTCTGCTAAGTCAGGATCAATTTGCCTGAGCTTCTGTTTCAAGTTCCCCAAGCTGTCCTCATTTGAAAAGGACACCATCACAGACGGATGACATTTGACGCCTGCTTCAGTCAACTTCCCCAGCGAGCTTAACTGCAACTCGAAGCCTTCCGAGTTTGCACCTGTAAGCATAGAGAACTCTTGACTGCTACAACCTTTTAATGATACTCTCGCGTGAAGAAAATCGTATTTGGCAAGATCTCTGGCATAGCCTTCGTCGTATCCGATTAGTATCCCATTTGTCTCCAAGATGAATGAGAACTCTTTGTCTTTCAGCAGATCGAGAAGCTGAAGCAAGTGAGCTTTCCCAATTGTAGGTTCCCCACCGCTAACTCTTAGTTGTCTAAAACCGCATTTCTTGGCCAAAGCAGTCAGGTTGTCTGCCACCTGTTTAGGCGTATAGAACCTTCCAGTGTCAGCAGGGCGAAGCATAACAGAATCTCGAACCCAGCAAAACCTGCACAGCAACCCACAACCTGCACAATCTGCTGTGACTATTCCACCATACCATCTTGCTGGTCTGAACCGGTAATACTTCTTCTCTTGTCCCTCAGCACCAGGTCTAGTGACTAATTTCTCTATTGCAAGATGCCTCTGGACAGGATCATACGGCAATTCCAGTCCCCGCAGCAACTGTCTCTAAGTGGTCTTTCCATATATGAGTATCATATAGTATGTTGAAAGGAGCTAAATCGCTCAATCGAAAGATTTGAAAGGCGATCGGATCGTTGTACAAAGAAGTAAAAGAACAGGTAAGACGTTAGCCGATCGCTCGATCGACTCTTCTTTGATAGATTTTATCCAAAATTAATATTAACAGATTGAACTATTTGAGTTATGGGGAAAGGGGCGGAATGTCAAATGCAATGATTTTTGGAATGTTGTTGATACTGTTCTTAACAGACTCACCGGTGATGGCAATTACTGTTCGATTGGTAGGGTCTGGAGGGGGACCTGACCTCAGTGTCTTTGAACCTGAAGTCGACGGGTTAATGGTATCCGTTAACGGCGTTGTTTTCCCCGGGAATTCCGGCACGTCGATCGTAAGAATTCATTGGGACTGGGGGGACGGGAATGGAGAGGATCACTGGTTTCCGGCCTCTCATACGTATGCCTCGGACGGCAACTATACGATAACGGTTACTGCCTTCCAAAGTGATGGCCTGACAGCCACCGAAACAAAGCAACTGTCGCTTGGACCTCCAATCTCGTTTGAGGCTTTTAGTTTCGTCGACGTTACCTTGTCAGTTAGAGATTATAGCGGTTTACCCTTGGCAAATGCTGAAGTCAAGGCTTTCTCAGAGGACTGGGGGATCAAATATCCCGACTGGTTCGGTTACACCGATTTCCATGGAAACTATGCGATCGAGATACCAACGGGCAATTGGTCTTTCTTTGCAGGAGGCGGATCAAGTTACCAGCAGAGTCACCCCGGACAAGGGTATTTTGGCGTCCTTGATGACATTCAAGTCGTCCAGAATTGTACTTTGACAGTGCAGCCCAATGACACTATCGGACTGGAGGTCTACGACATCAACGGCGCGCCTTTGGATGCTGAAGCAAGGATAATGGAACACGATCACGTTCCAATAATAATAGCTCCCACGTGTGGAAGCACTAGTGGAGGGAGGCTGACAATCCATGTGACCGGAGGTTTGAGATACGATGTGCTTGTTTCTGCTTTCCCTATGCAGACAGGCTATATCCTGCTCCAAGATAGCATCACGTCTGGCTCGACCGTAGCTGTTAGACCCACTTTGCAAGACGTAAGCTGTGTCCTTTTCGAAGCTTTCGACAAATACTTCAACCCTACGAGCGGTCTGTGGGTTAATCTGAACTGCAACAACTTCAGCGTTGGAGAGAACGGGGGGCTCCAACCAGTTGGATTTCAAGTTGACAGGACTAGGCAGATCTATGTATCACCAGGTCTGGCGTGGATAAGCTACTCGTTCGACTCTAGTGGGTGGCACTACAGTTTCACAGGGAATGACTATGTGTTGAATTCAAGTTCGCAGTTAGATCTGAAATTCGGGGGCGCTCTGAGCCTTAGCGTTCATGTTCTTCAACAGAATACCCAGATATGGATTGACGTCAGAGACAGTTTCAACAACACGATGAGCAGTTTCAATGATCCATATGGAAACAGCAGTGTTCCCATAAGATTGACGAAAAATGGAGACATCTTCTACGAAGGAGACATTGCGAAAAACGTTGGATGGTGGAACGAATTTCTCGCGGGCAAGTTAGATCAGACTTATAGCCCTACAGATTCTATTAACTACGAGATCCCCCTCGACTTAGGCGTCTTCGGCGCATACGATCTTCAGGGCCAGCTCCTTTCCGACGCGACTCTGCTCAAATATGAAACGATCATCAGCGACCACTTCATTATGCAGGCTCCACAAGGTTTCACCGGAAAATTCAACCAAATGATCAGGCTATTCGAGCAAGCCTACGAAGCCGAAGCTCAAGCACTGCAGGTAAATCTGACGGAGAAAACCACCATAACCTTCTATATAAACTACATATCCGCGGGCTTTGCTTCTACGTACACTATAGGGATGGGAATTGGTTTTTCACTTGACAGTTCTCTGAACACGATCCCTTCAACCTTTGCCGGAGTTGCCTTCCACGAACTGGGCCACGTATTTCAGCTCAGCCCGCCCCTGAACAACTGTTACATTGAATCATATTTTGGCGAACCCTTCGCCACACTCATGGGCAACGAAGCAATTGCAAAAATCTTTGGACACAAGCTAGGATTACTTGATCAAGGGTCTCACCGCGATTTCTTCAGATACCTCCAGGCTAAGACCGACATCAACGTGGGAGAGAACGTTCAATTCATCCTCTTTTACCTGAGAGCCTGCTGGGGAATGGACATTCACGCACAGTTTGTCAATCTGTGGTCAAACCAGACCGCCTCATCTCCGAAGCAGAAACTCACAAAGCAGGGATTCAACACGGACGAAACGATAGTCGTTTTGTACTCGTCCCTGGCACAACGGAATCTGGCCCAGGTTTTCCAGGCAGCTGGTTTCAACGTGTCAGAAGAGCGTGTTGCGCAAGGTCTGAAAATGCTTGCGCCTTTACCGGTAGCAAACTTTGAAGCAAATCAAGACGTGTCATGGGTTAGGGAGTCGATATTCTTCAATGCCTCAGCAAGTTACTCCTCAAACGGAAATCTGACAAGTTACAAGTGGGACTTTGGTGATGGTAGCACTGCTACACTAGGGGTTCCGACTGTCAGCCACACATACACGAAAGAAGGAGTCTACACGGTCGTTCTGAATGTTACTGACAGTTATGGTTTGAGCAACACTGGATCGCGCAACGTAACCGTGACCTTCAAAACGGACCTCAACAAAGACCGTGCAGTGAATATACTTGACATTTCTGAAGTAGCAAAATCGTTCGGAAGTGTGCCTGGAGATCCAAACTGGAATGAGATCGCTGACCTAGACAATAACGGAATAATAAACATCATCGACATTACCATGGTCGCAAGAGACTACGGAAAAGCAGTCTAAGACCACAAACAAAAGATAGAGCAGTGGGTTTCTAGGGGTGGAGCATAGCTCGATCGATAGATCTCTTCTTTCTATACGATCGATCTAGTCTTCATAGGTTAGATATTTATCATACGCAGACGAAAGGGAACATCGATCCGATCGGCGAAATGAAGTCTGGGTGACATCGATCGATCGATCAACATGCGGTTCATTTTAACTGTACTCTCTCCTCTATTCATAAATGTCTTGTTGAAAGGATCTTTTTATCTGTCAACAGACGCCGGTTTCTTCTGGGTTTGGCGAACCATGCTGGGAGAAAGGGAGATAGAAAGGTTCTACATGGACGGTCCCCTCACCGTTCCAAGCCAGTGGAACCTTGCAAGAAAACACTTTAGAATAGCTACTAGACAGGGCAGGTTCGTCGATCGATCGATCACTGTTTTAACGGGGCGATGAAACAGTGCGATCAGAACCCGGCGGAGGCAGCATGGTGAGGGTAACCACGATGACGCCTCACGCCTCTAGTTCCGAGAAGGTGAGATGATTATGAGAGGAGAAAAGCAGCTTACATTGTTCGCTCCAAGAACCGAGGACGGTAAGGTAAGGGATGACATATTTGCCAGCATAACGATTCATAATGTTCCGGCCAGTTTGGTCAAGGAGTTCTGTCAAAAAGTGGTTTGGCCTTCCTATCCTGGCGGAATAAGCGATGCAATCCAAGACACGATGAAGAAAGCCCTTCAGGAACAAAAGTGATGACTGGAACAAAGGTTATATAATGAAGGTTATATAATCTTCACCGCAGCTTTAAACATGAGGTGTAACTGAGATGGTTAATGAAGGGAGAGGACGTTTGTTCAGAAGGAAAGATGGAAAATACCTGCTTTATATACCAGTAGACCTGGCTGAAGACAGCATGTTCCCATTCAAGAGCTACACTAAGACAAAAAGAGGAGCCGATTCAATTCCAGTCAGAGTAAGCTTCAAGCAGGGAGAAAGCAGACTGCTCATAGAGAAATGGGAAGAGTTGGCAGAAAAGAAGGAATAGCCATTCTTACAGGTTAACTTGTTGCGAAAGCTCCTATCAAGTTTCGTATTGCCTTGGCCTTGAATGAAAGCTCATTGAACTTATAGAAGCGAATTCTTTTGCCAAACATGGTACGAGTCAGAATCCTCTCATTCTCCAGAATCTTCAGGTGTTCGAGTGCCTTAGCATAGTTTACGCCTACTTGTTTCGCGATCTGTGTAACGTTCAGCGGTTTGGAATTCAAAAGAACCTTGAGAATTTTCAACCTTGTTTTTGAGCATAACACGTCCTCGACGTTCATAACATTCGCCTTGTTTATTGCTCAATTAGTCATGATCCGTCATGTATAACGTTAGCTCGGTCCTTTGCAGTCTAAACCTCAGCCCTGGCAACTTCCCTATTCATATCTCATCAGGTACAACGGCTTGCTCGCTTCTGTCTTCCTCTGCTTTCTCGAAATGTCCTTCTTAGCCTTTTTGGTTGTATTCTCGGTATTCATTCTGTTCCATCTTACGCATTGGACATGATAGATATTTGACTTATGAAGTCAAGATCAATATCTCAGAGCCATGTATGACATGGCCTCTATCTTTTGGACTCTGAACCTTAGAAGATTCCTACAGATCGATCGATCCTCACATAGCATAACTCTGAAGTGTTCGATCGATCGATCACCAGAGATGCAACCTCTCAGTAGCCACAATCTTTCTCTACAGAAAGAATAAATAGTTTGAAATTGAACACCTGAACGAGGCTTTCGCAAATGACTAATTTCTTGTACGTCTACACTTCGTCATATGACCCATTATTTGAAGAGTTCACTTATGGTGAAGCCGGAAAAAGGGCTGAAATGCTTCGAGAAGAACTGCAGAATGGCGACTATATTTTTTTCTGGACGAACTTGCTAGGGCGCCTATACATTACAGCTTACTATATAGTGGATTTCTTGTTGGATGGAAACGAAGCGAGAAAAAGGAAAGACATAAAGAGCGCTTACAAGAACGAGCACATTCACCGTCGTGGAAACTACGATGACGTGGTCGTGTTTGGTGACTCGAAGAAATCTTTGAAACTAGGTGTTCCCGTACCATTGACTCTTGCTCTCTTGAACAAGCTGTCAATAGCTATACCATACAACCCTAATCACTCAGAAACATTCAACATAAATTCGGCCCTACGCAACGTCATGGGAAAGAATTGTAGGCTATCTGCTTCTCAAGTGAAAATGCTTCTCAATGAAATAGATAATTCACAATTCGGCGGTGAGTTTCCTCTTGAGAATTGGGACGAAAAGGCAGTAGAACTCATTCTTGCTAAGAATCCTTCCTTGTTGGAAAACGATTTGAAACTGATCTCTCATAGCCAATTGAAAACTCCCCACGGCATAATCGACCTACTATTCCAAGACAAAGTAAATGCTTACTTGGTAGTAGAGGTCAAGAAAGGTACAGCTCCTGATGATACATTAACGCAATTGCTGAATTACATCAGCTATGTCAGAAAAACAAACCCGAGGAACACCGTTAGAGGAGCTATTGTATGTGGCACCTGTTCACGTCGACTGGAAGAAGCCGCGAAAGAGAGTGGATCGATCGATCGAAGCATTGTTTAGAAGGCGGGAGCCAACTCTGCCACACTTGAAAAAGGGAATTAAGGAACACACGTACGCGCTACTGAACCTGGCTCGGGCTGAACCAACCAAAAGCTTTGAGAAAAAAGAACAGCTACTTCTTGACTTGAATGAGCTTGTCCCTAACCGCCTCTGCTACAAACTCGGCTCGACTGCGGTATCCGAGAAGCTTCTTATCAAGGATCTTATCCACCTCATCTGCAAGCTCAACGGGAATCTTGACGTCAACGGAAAAGCTTTACTAAAATGAGAAGATACCTTTCTGGACAGCGGGGTCTTTCAATTGCCGATTCCAAAAGAAGGAGTGATTTTGTACGGTCGTCACGGTAATAGGATTGATGTTGAAGAACTTGTCAGTAGGATTAAAGAGGATAAAGCAAGAGTCCTTATCGATGATGATAAGACCCTCATTCTTGATTTAACTGGTCTCTACATCTACACGGATTCTCTTGATTTTGAAAGTGGCAAGAAAGGGAGGAAACCAGTGACAAGACTTTGTAGAACAAAAATCTCACAGAAAATCCTTCGAATTACAACGCAGGGGGGTGCGGTGATAGAGTGTACAAAGGATACAATACTGTTTGTCAGAGGGAAAGGAGAGACTATTCGACAGATTAGGGCAGATAAGTTGAAGCCTAACATGGAAGTCGTGGGAGTGCTAGACGAGAGTGGAAAACCTAAACTAGTGGTTTATTGACGGTGAACTAATGAGGTTTAGAAACAAACTAGAAAAAGATTGCTTTTTAATTGCCAAAAAAATCGTGGTGTCTAGTGGTTCAGTAGAGATCAAACACAACGAGAAGCTTTCTGCTGACTGGCTGCATAAACGGAGCCAAATAACCTTTTCAGGCTTGCCGTCAAAGGAAGTGGATGTTCTATCGTTGAATCTGTCAGACAGCAGTAATATCTACCTTCTTGTTAGCTGCGATCGATCGATCGATCGAAAACTTCAAGTCACGATGCCCTCCAACACATGTTCAGGAATGGGGAAATGTCGTTAATATCTTCAATCAGAACGCCATTGACAAAACCTACTTTGGCGCCGTTATCAGCTCGAAAGGATTTACCAGTGGTTGTGAAACATGGGCCACGCAAAACAACCTCGGGATAATACCACCGTATAAGGGAGAAGTAATCAGGTGGACATATGACATAGTCCTAAGAATGTTTGAACGAATGATCACTGCATATACTAAAATCATCAATAAGCGTTGGAAACAGCTCAGGCGCAATTCAGACTTTTATTGGTTTGTCTACAAATTAGTCACTGACCTAGAGTATGAAGTTTAGATTTGAGTAATCCATCTAGCTCACATGAGTGCTCCTGAATTGTTTCCAGAGAGATCGCTAGCGACAAAGCTGGTTAATTACATTCGCACTTCTGGCAGCGCTTTCATAATGTCTTTTCGATTGTGCTAAAATGAGATGCGATTTCCTTGCCTCTATCTGTTAATGAATAATACGCTTGTATTGGTTTGGTCGTCACAACCCTTCTCTGAATTAGCCCCTCTTTCTCTAGTTCTCTGATGTTGAGAGAAAGAGTTCCCCTACTCGCAACCAGCTTTGTCAAGTCAGCGTATCTTACCTCACGCTGTTCATGAAGAAAAAGAAGAATTCTAACGGACGATGTCTCAAGTAACGTGGAAATCTTCACGCTTAAACCCTTGTCTATCATGAACTTTGCTCTCTTGATAATATCATAACACGCCCTATAGAGCAAGGTTCAATAGAATGAGTTATATGCCCGACCGACACAATCTTGCGAGCGGCGAGTGTTTGGAACCTGAAGTCCACATTGTAGACCGCTACTTGCAACTGGTGAAAAAGTGCTTCACAATGACAAACGTGATGCTGGAAGGCGGCAAGGAAATCGACGTGCTCGCCGTCAACCCAATTTCAGGAGAGAAGTTTCACATTGAGGTTAGAGTAACCATTGAGAAAGCTTTCAGGCTAAGGCTCGTTGACACTCAAACCCGGAATGGCCGAAAGCATAGGAGGGGCATGGACACGCTGAACGAGATAAAGTTTTCGCACCCCACTGTGGTTAAAGCCGTCAGGGAAATCTTTGGCAACAACGAATACAGGAAAGTGTTGGTCGTCTGGGATGTTGAGGAAAAGAGCGTGATTGAACAGGCGAAAAGCCTCTACGGCATAGAGGTTTGGAAAATGTCAGCTATCATGAGTGAGTTGATTAGGGAAGTGAAAACGAAAGCCTACCGGGACGATGTTCTCAGAACGATTCAGCTGATTTCTGGAAAGAGCAGCAATTTCTGACTCGGCAAGGGAAGGATAAGCGCCCTCTCCCCTCCCTCCCACGCGCTCCCTGAATGAACACCTTCATTTTGAATACATCGAGGTGAAGAATAACCCTTCAACGAGTTTGATTGGGTTACTGGTATCTGAAATTAGCTTTCGCGCCTCTTCAGGAATAAGCCTGAGAGCAAACTCTTCGTTGCCCAGGACGTCTCCGATTAGTCTTAGAATGATTTTGGCAATACGTTTCTTATCCGCGTCTGGTCTGTGGAAAACCGCTTTTAAGAACGGGGTGAGAGTGTCTTCATTGAAGATCTGATTGACCTGTTTCTCTGGAAGACTCTCGGCGAGATAAGTCAAGTCTTCAATCGCCTTTAATGTTTTCTTTCTGATTCTGTATAATTTCTGTTTCTCCGCAGCTGTCATAACTTTGTTTTTGCCTTTTCTCGTTTCAATGAATTTAACTTCGCTTCTTCTTAACATCGTCCTGTCCTCAAGTAAAGCAAAAAAACGTTACTCTTATTTAAATTTTGTCTATTTGTCATCAATTTGAAGTTACTTTTTTCAAAAAATAACGTTTAAATATGCATGTGACCATAGAATATAGTGCAGCAAAGCGTCGTGGATTACATGGAGAACTTCGACATTTTCGTTAGGATGCTGGAGTTACAAGAAGAGGCGAGCAAAATCGCAGAAAGGCCAAATTGTTTTTCGCTGCTTTGCTGTTTACCACCTAGATACAACTTTTGTACTATCAAAGATGAATGCCTAGAGGCTGCGAAGAAAAAGTGGGAACAGTACAAGGTGATTTATCAATGACAAGAACGTGCGCAGGCCGACTGCTTAAACGTGAGATAAGATCAAAAGCTGACATCATCGACTATTACTTTAAGCAAGGATTCTTCTTGGTTAAGCTACAGAAGACGGGAGACACAAAAGCAGCGGTAGAACCGGAATGGCAACTTAAGCCACGTCCCACAAAAGAGCAGGTCAAAGAATGGGTTCTGGACGGATACGGAATAGGCGTTGCACTAGGACAGAAAAGCGACAACTTGATAGCAGTTGACCCCGATAACCCTGACCTCTACGAGAAACTGTGGCCTAAGCCTGATTGGGAAAAGAAGACGATGGTTATTCTCACATCCAAAATCAAAGTGGGAAATAAAGAGAAACAGAAACGCCAGATTTTCTTTAAGGCTTCTCCGTGTCCCAGAACCAAGAACTTCCGTTCTCAAGGCATCGAGATGGAGTTAAGAGGAGAAGGGGGGTATTCAACTCTTCCGCCTACAATTCATCCAAAAACCCTCGAACCATACCAATTTGAGAACAGTTTGGATACGGACGTTATGGTTTGGAAAGGGAATTTCCAAGAATGGTTTTTAAAGCTGATGGAAGAGCAGCTGAAATATAAGCCTGAGATCGAGCAGCTAAAAGTTGACGATTTGTTCCTACCCCGCTCAGAAGGCGAACGTCATTACTGGCAGATCAGAATCGTGACTTGGCTTAAGAAATGTGAAACAGATCAGAAGACTGCATGGGAGAAGGTCGTTGAGTGGAATGAGACGAACAACCCCCCAATCCCATCTGAAGAATTGGAACATCAGTTCAACGATGTCTGGGATAAGCCTCTGACATTAATCCATTTTGACAGACCGCCTGCAGAATACTTCAACAAAGAGACAATGGATGCGGCAGAGAAGGCGTTAGAAGAGAAACCGTTGCAAGCCATCGTAGACGCTGTTGAAGAACTGCACGTCGGTGACACAGTAATAATCATAGTCGATTACTTTTCAGCCCTCAGCGCTAAGATTTCAATGACTCAGATTAACACATGGGGAATTGGGAGAAGTCAGATTGGGAAGTCACATGAGAAAAAAAGTGTTATCAAAGCAGTCCTGCCCAAGGATTACGCAGAAGTTTACACATCCTGTTCTCCCATCTCGTTCTTTTACGCCATCAAAGCCTATGGCGAGAACTTCTATGATGGCAAGTTGATTTACATCGACGAGATTGAAAGCTCATCTGAAACCATGCCTACGCTGCGATCATTGACTGGGCAGACAGACATCGAGCCTCGCCATCTAAGTGTCCATGATGCTGAGTTGCTAGATTTGAAAATTAAAGGAAAGAGGGTTGTATGGTTTACCAGTGTTCAGGCGTTAGGAGGTGACCAGATGGCTAATCGCTTTTTCTTTGAAAATCCGGATGAGAGCGAAGAACAAAACGCGCGGATATGGGAGCAACAGAATAAGAGCCTCATAGAAAACGTGAAAGCGGACAAAGCGAAGATGGATAAGGCTAAGGCGATGACTATTCTAATCGTTCAGAACACGAAGGATAAGGAAGTTGTTTTGCCTTATGACATTCAATGGCCTTTTAAGCGGTATCGCTATCTTTTCCCGATTTTCGTTTCTATGGTTAAGATATGTGCGAAAGTCAACTATAAACGCCGCAAGACCGATGATTCAGGCAACATTATTTCAGAGATGGAAGATTTCGAAATCGTTAAAGGTCTATGGCATGCGATGGAAAAAGAGATTCTATATAGGGTCAACAAGTCATGCCAAGAAATCCTGAATATCCTGCCGAAAGATCGAGATGACAACTTCACCGTCGCCTACATCGCCGCAAAGCTTGGTCGCTCAACAGATTTTGTCCGCACCCATCTTTCAACGCTCTCCGAATCTGACCTCATAAACTGCGATAGGCTAGAGGGAGCGAAGACGTGGGTTTATTGGCTAGCCACGCTGCCAAAGATAGAAGACATCAATGCAACGAAGAAAGAACGACAATCAACTTTTGGGGAAAGGAACACAAATCTAGAACTGTCTTCTGGTACTAGAACTCCAGAAAAGCAGCGAAAGTCGGAAGAGTGAGCCACATGGTCGATTTAGGAAGCAGCTTAAAACAAAGAGTTTTGTTTCTCTTGCGTTTTTTCTGGATTAGACTAAGATTCAAGCTGTTCCAGAAAACAATTACCTTGTATTATCGTTTTTTATATAAATATACTATATACTCTCTTCTTTTCCACTTCTGCGTCTTTTCTGGAGAGGAATCTATGAGGTACTTAACTTGACTGTCGCCGATGAGATAAATGAGACGCTTAAGCAGTATCTACATAGTAAAGGCGTCAAATCCGGTAAGCATCTAATCCCTTATCATTGGAGGAAGTTAGGATGGATTGAACCTAATGGCACATGGCGGCCGATGTGTCTTTTGTGCGAGACGAAGGATAACATCACTTGCAGGGCTTACTGGCTTTCTGAGGAAAAAGAGGGGTTGATGCTGACTATGTACTTTCTTTGTGATGTTTGTTATGAAGAACTCGAAGCGCAAACTGAGAAGGAACGTGAATCGATGGTTGCAAAGGTGATTGAGCCGAAGATCGAGATGTGGTTAAAGACGGGCACATGGACATAGAGCGCGATGCATCCCTTCTTCTCCCTCGTAGTTGGAGTTAAAGATATGAACCTCTCAGAAATCCGGCGTCAAATGGTCATTGCGATGGGCAGCTGTTGCTCAGAATGCGGGAAAGCCTTTGACCCAGATGAGCTAATTATCCATCATACCGGCTTCGAAGCTGGGAAGCAGTTGGGTTATCAAAGCCCTGTGCGCAATGAGGAAATCCGCGAGTATGCGCGTTCAGGCAGAATTCCAGAGGGTAGCAAGCTCTTATGTGACCGTTGTAACAGGGAGCGTCACAATTATCGACCGTCGAAAAGAGACATCTTTGGCGATAGGCTTTAAGGCTCATAACCAACATCGCCAATCGAAGGCAATCGAAGGCAATCGAAGGCGTCGAAGTTAACGACCTTTTCGCGTATATCCGGGCTACGCTTCCTAAGCCTTCTTCGACCCTCGAAGGTCAACATCGAATCTGCAACGCTTTTAGGTTCGATCTTCGAAAATTCTTGGACTTTTGGCGCAGAAATAGCATGCTACCTCGCTTGTGTCGCCGAGCAGCAGTACTTTTCCGACGTACTTCGATAAAACGATGTTGATTTCAACATGACTCGAAGGTTTTCGAACATGCAAGTCTACATTCAATGCCTACATCTCGGAACTGTTGATATCGTCAACACTTCGAAGCTTCGAAGGTCTAAAAGCACATCATTGTTAACATTAAGTGCCGGAATCAAGTTAAACAAAGGTTGTACCTGTCGCCGAGAACACCGAAAACAGCTTCTTTTCTACTCCTTCACAGTTAGATGATCCGAGTCTCTGTAAAAGGTTATGAATCATCTTGTTTTCGTTGTTTTCGCCGTGCATTTGGATGCTATAACCTTGCGCAACTGTGCGATCGTGAGAACGAAGCCATTTTTCATGTGCAGAATCTAAATCAATAAGTGACGAGCCTTGAGTTGAGGAAAGTGAACTGTCCTGTACTTGCTTAATCAGAGCTATTTCCAAGTGTCTGCAGGTGTGTGTCCTGGTGTTGTTTCTCCTTTTCTATTTCTCCTTTTCTCCTATTGGTGGTTATCGTTTTAGACACACTTGCAGAAGCTTGTTTTAAGCTCTGTTTAACCTCTTGAAAATAGAGATTCAACATCGTTCAGGCTTACAGAAGAATTTCGACTCGCTCACGAATTAGAAGAATCATGGCTCGTTCTCGAATCAGACTTGTTTGCAGTTGGGTGCAGGTGTCGATCTTTGGGCTGAGACCTCTTAATACTCTCTTTCTCTCTATTCTCTCTCTCTCTTCTCTCGGTCGTATAGGAAATATCAACACTTGCACCCACTTGTTTCAAGCTTTGTTTAATGGCGATGTTGGACTTCTCGGACTTCTCGGACAGCTCGTTCAGAAGTGTCATATTAGTATCGATTTTCTTGCGACCAATATTTACACCGTGGAAACTCTTGTCCGACGCGTCCGATGCGTCCGCTTCTCTTGTTAAGTGATCGCTTTGTCGCCGAGAACAGCTTCGTCCTTACTTGTATATTTATCTAAATAATTCCATAGAAGTTGCCTTAGGTAGAAAGCTCTTGTTTTCGGCGACACGCCGATCAAAACCAAGAAATTGGCAGAACATCACGATTAAACAAAGCTTAAAACAAGATGCTGCAGGTGTGTCTAAATCAGAAGTCAGCAATGGGAAAAAGGAGAATATAATAAAGGAGAGTCAGTCGCAGGACACAGACCTGCAGCGCTTTGAAAACAGTTCTGATTCAAAAACGAATCGAGGTGCTTCTAGAAGTTAGAACAGTGAAACGTGTTGATACGCCATGCCTACATCGTATTACTATTAAAACAGAGCTTAAAACAAGCTTACCAGTTTTAAAAACAACTCTGAATAGCTCTGATTGAGGTGCAAAAAGGATGCTTCTAAAAGTTAGGACGATGCAAATATGCTTCCCAACTTGAAAAAACTCAATTGTCAAAAGCGGAAAAGTTACCGATTTCACCAAAGCTCAGAGAATCATCTTGCCTTCTGATGCATCAACAGTTCTAATTTGAGAATGTTGAAAAAGTATGCTGATTCCACAGAAAACTTTATAGGTCTCCTTTCGCATTACGCTTATCTGGCGATTAAAATGCCAAGAAACGTAACCGTTTACATTTCTGACGAATTAGACGAAAAGATGAAACTATTTGGTGAAGTGAACTGGAGCGAAATAGCACGCCAGGGAATCGAGACCTACATCGAAAGAAGGAAAGTCGAAGTTGTAGAAAAGAACAAAGTTCCTGACGATGTGATGAAGGAATTACGTTACTACGTAAATTCATTGCAACACCTTATGGACAGTTCTTATATGTATTCGATTCTCAACATGCATAATGATTTCAACATAGGAACGACACCTCGTGAGAAGAGTCAGTTCTTTGAGATTTTTAGACATCTAATAGAAGATTATTCGGAGCTATGCAGAAGTCTCGACTTATTTGAAAGTCAGAGGAATACCGATGGATTCCAGCCCATCTTCACAAAACTTCTGCGGATTTTCGATAGATACTCTACAATGGTTAGAGATTTCTCGTCACTCGTAAAAGAGAAAGCAAGCAGCGTTGAGCCAACAAGTCAGAGACCTCGGTCACGAGCACCCAATGAATATCTCGATGAGACTTATGCTAATTTCCGTGAGAAGTATAATGCCGTTATTATGAGTTTCGTGAGATTCGCTTTTCTGACACGGGAATTGCATCAACAACAAAACATCATAGACGACCACAGAGTCTACCAGTTACTTGCTCCAAGGTTAGTCGATTTCTGGCTCTCTGAGACGAAACCGGCAGTAAAACTCTAATAACAGATAAAAAGCTGAAACGGATGGAATAGGATGAACGATGCAATATTGGCTGGAATATTCGTAATAATCGGGTCGGTAATTACTATTTCTCCTTGGCTTTATGAAGAATTGAAAAAGTGGCATTACAAAGGCCTGAGCTTTAAATCGTTGGCAGCCAATAGGATTTTGAGGCAAGAAAATGCCAGAAAATCGAAAAGAAGCCCGAACCTGCCATTTGTGCGGGCTAGAAAGCCTAGGCGACTGCGAAGAGAGAAGCGTTCATCAGCCAGTTGACGAAAAATCGCCGCCGTGCAAGTTCTGCTCGCGTAACCAGTATTCCAAGGGCAAAGTAGTCGCGGACTTTTACTCAGAGATTTGGGTTCTATCGCTTGGCTTAGACAAACACTGGTCGCCCATAATCGAAGACCCCGACCCACACGAAAGGTGCCTCTTGACACTACTGCACGCAACCGAAACGTGAGGTGATGGCAAATGGAAAAGAAACAGAAGAAAGTGCCCAAGAAGAAAGACAAGGCCGTAACCTTCCCCGCGAGCATCCGAGTAAACGCCTACGGTTTTATCGGAATTCGGAAACCATTGCTGGAAGCCCTAAGTTGGCACAAGGGCGAAAAGCTCACAATCGACAAGAACGCGGACGGCTCGGTTACTATTCGCAAAGCTTAATTTTTTTTGCATCACATCCAGAATACTTACTCAGACTTATCCGACTAAGTGAGTATAGTTTATATTTCGCAATGCAGTGGGTATTTTGCGGGACGATTCGATGGCTTATGGGGAGGAGGAAGGTCTAGAAATCGCAGAATCTGCTCTTAAGAAAGCGGGTTTCATTGTCTCTGTACTTTGTAGTTCTCGTCCAAGCTGTTTTGACCTTGCGGCCCGAAAGGGTAAGGCTCTGATGCTAATACGCGTTCATTATGACGTCGGAGGATTTTCAGCGACAGATTCACAAGAGCTTGGTGCCATATCTGACAGTTTCTCAGCGACTCCCCTGCTCATAGGCAAGGAAACTCGTGAAAGACCACTAGAGGATGATACTGTCTACGCAAGGCATGATGTGTTGGTTGTCACTCCAAGAACGTTTGAAAACGTTGTGCTCCATGATACACCTCCTTTGATTCAGGCCAATCCAGGCGGTTATTACGTGGAAATTGACGGTGAAGCGCTCAAGCAAAAGAGGCAAGAGCTTGGTCTGTCAGCAGGTGAGATGGCGGAGATGGTGGGGACATCGCGTAGAACTATTTATGGATACGAGCGAGGCATGGCCAAGGCTTCTGTGACAGCAGCTTACAACCTCGTATGGGCATTAGGAATCCCCGTTGCCAAGCCTATTAACATCCTTGAACGGTCTAGAGTCCAGCGCAAATGCTGCATATTGACCACTGCCAAACGTGTTTTCGCTCGAAACAGGCTCTTAAACAGACTTTTCAGGAAATACACACGTTATCATATTACAACGGTTAAGAAAGCGCCTTTCGACTTTGTAATTAGTATCCCTGAAGAGAAAATGCGGATAATAGGCGGGATCACAGACAGCAAAGAACTTGAACTCGGGAGAAGAGTAGATGAAATTCTGAGCGTCAGCAAGGTCGTTGAGGCACGTCCCATGCTGATAACCGAGGGCACTGAGCACAAAGAAAAGAACATTTTATGCATCAGCAGCGAAGAAGTCTCCAAGATCCAGAACCCTGAAGACTTGATAGCAAGCGTTAGATCAGCTTAACTTGGTACGAACCCTTCTCACTCTTTGCCTTCTTCACCGGTTTCCAAGACTTCCTAACAAAATCCGGGTACTCCGACGCTTTCTTAAGGCATTCCTTTAGAAAATTCGTCGTTCTTGGATCCGATGGATAGCCTGATCCGATGTCTCCATGGGTCTCTGCTAGAAACGCGATTTCTCGGTCTCTTTCCACCTTCGCAATGATTGATGCCGCTGAGACGACGGCATAGTTTCTGTCAGCATTGTGTTCAGAAATGATCTGTGGTCTGAAAGACATGCATTCTAGGATGTGGTACTTGAATCTGTCTTCTAAGACATCTGCGGCATCGACGAAAACCTTGCTTGGCTTGAGCGCTTCAATGACCCTGGCCATTGTCTGAGCTTCCAACCGGTTGAGTTTATGAAGTTTCCTTCCGCTTCTTACGGCAATGTCAATTTCCCTTGGCTGCAGCTTTGCTACGTTGTAGTCTTGGGCCAGTTTCTTGATTTCAACGGCAAGCGTCTCTCGCATATGCGGGGACAGAAGCTTCGAGTCCTTAACTCCTAATTCCTTAAGCCTTGGCGAGTCGTCTTCTTTCACCAAGACTCCTGCGATAACCAGTGGACCGATTGCCGCGCCTCGGCCAGCTTCGTCTAAGCCAGCAATTAGCATCGATGATTCTTCCATTCAAAGCTATCCTGATTTCAAGGTTATAACACTTTATTCTCCTGAGGGGTTTGACAGGAAATCCAATGCTCTCGCAGTCAGGACTTCATGCAGGCTTTGCCGATTTTCGGACGTGACCGTGTACACCTCAGCGTCTTCCCTCTTTCTTGTTTCATCGATCAACCTGTCTCGTGCCTTCCAGTGAACGATTCCGACGACAAGCTTCCTGCTTTCAAAAGCTTTCACGACGGCTTCCTTGAACTTTCCCGAAAACAGTTCCATCGGTCCGATCTCATCTATGACTATAATATCACTTTTTGCGACCGCATTCGTTATTGCCTTGACACCGATATCGTCAAGATCCTTCAGATTCACGCGGTACTTGCCAACCTGTGGACCCATTTCTTGATCTGCGTGAGCAAGCCATCCGCTCTTGCCACTGCCTAGGTCCACGATTTCGAAGCCAACACGGCTTCCAGATATTCGTGCTTCTCGACTTATCATCCCACCTACGCTGTAGCCTCTAGTCTTCAGAGCTTCGGCAACCTTCAGCAAGATTGTTGTCTTTCCCACGCCCGGGCTGCCTGATAGGAGCAACAGACGTTTCTTCAACCCTTCGTTTCCTCAAACCAGAAGTCTAATATTGTCCTAAAAGGGTTTTTCGTAGACGTAATTGAGGAACAGTCAAAACATGGCATCTGATGTTTTTGATGCGGGTTTTCCAACTGAGATTATTGAAGAAGGCAGGGTCAAGATACTGGTGCCCGAGTTGAATGCATTCGTGAAATTGCCCTCTGACTACGCGCCTTCGAAGGCTCCTGTCTTCTACAACCCAGTTATGGAGCTTAATCGTGATCTTGCTGTTCTGGCATTGCAGGCGTATCAAAGAATGGTAGATCGGGAGATCTCTGTGTGCGAGCCTCTAACGAGCTGCGGGTTGAGAGGGATACGTTTTGCAGTTGAAGTTGAGGGCGTTAAGAAAGTTGTTATGAATGATATCAACGAAAAAGCCTATCGACTTGCGACTCATAACGTGAAAATGAATGAGCTGACTGACAGAGTTACTGTCAGAAATGAAGAAGCAAATTTCCTGTTAGACAATTACAGTGCCCCGCACAGGCGGTTTGACGCGGTAGACATAGATCCTTTCGGTTCTCCGGTGCGTTTCCTTGATTCTGCCATTCGAGCCTTGCGCGACGGAGGTTTGCTGGCTTTGACAGCGACTGACATGGCGCCATTGTGCGGCGTCCATCCGAGAGCGTGCGTCAGGAAATACGGTGGGAAACCATTACGAACCGAGTATTGCCACGAACTGGCTGTGAGGCTTCTAACGGGTTGTTTGGCTGTCACGGCTGCAAGGTATGAGATGAGCGTGAACGTGGCTTTCAGTCACCGTGCGGAGCATTATGTGAGAGTCTATGCAACCGTAAAGTATGGGGCGAAAAACGCCGATGAAAGCTTGAAAAACATGGGATACCTTCTACACTGCTTTAGATGCTTTCACCGAGAGGCCGTAAAAGGCCTGTTTACCATTGAGCGACACGGAAAGTGCAGTGAGTGCGGTTCAACGTTGAGTCTTAGCGGACCGATGTGGCTGGGCAGACTGCTTGACTCGGAATTCTGCGATTTGATGAAGAAAGAGGCAGAAGAGAAGACGCTCAGACTTGGTGAAAGAATAAGACGGATGCTGGCTTTGGCCAAAACCGAGGTTGAAGCTCCTATATCGTATTACGTGGTTGATAAGTTGTGCGATGCTTTGAACATGCCTGTTCCATCAGTTAAGAAGGTGGCTGAAGCTCTCAGAACACGTGGCCTTCAGGCTCATTTAACATCCTTCAATCCAAAGGGCATAAGGTCAAATGCTTCAGCCTCAAACATCAAAGAGATTCTGGTCAAGTTGAACACTGACAGTTCCAGACGAGAATGAGTCTTACATGAGAGTCATTCTTAGCGTCCAGACAGAATTCTGAATAAGCCGATTGAATTACTGGCTGACAAGTTTGTCAAGGCTCAAGGACGCAGGGGTTGTAAAAGAAAAGGGAAGGTTCGTTATGCGGTTAAGTGATGCAACTGACTACGGGGGCACTGGAGGTGGCGGTGCAGGTGGTGGTGCAGCTTGGCGAGGGACGCCGCTGGGTTTCATGGCGGAGGCTATTATCAGGATGATTGAGCCTATGAATCCTATGTAGGCACTCAGTCCGACGTACTGCAAAGGTGATCCGATGTCCGGTATGCCACTGAGTATTTCGTTGATAGCTATCATGGCGCCAATCCAGCATATGATACCGAGTATTCCTGCAGCGAGGGCGATCTTGCGTCTTGCGATTGATACGAGACCCAAGACTATTGCTAAAGGGTACAGTATTATCGTCAATAGGATTCCAATAGATCCGGCTGATACACTAGCAGCCCCCGCACCAGTTTCTACCGTTTGACCAAGCGAAGCGTACAGGTTCAGCAGGCTGTACCAGAACGAGAAGTCGAACAGGCTAGCTGAGATCAAAGGCAGAAAACCAGAGATCAGGAAGACAATGGTCCCGACCAATGCAACGATTTTCCAATTGTCCAAATTCTCACCTATTGGGAACAAGGTTTGTGATCGAATTGTTCTTAAACTTTGCCATTCACCATTAAAGTGATTTTGCGGGTTTGTCTGGTTGAGTTGCGTTTCCAATACTGGGCCCTACATCGCATATCGATTTTTGAGGTACCCTTCTCCTCGGAGTTCAGTTAGCAAGCAGAATGTGGCAAGATACTGCTAAATTAAGATTTAAAAAGTCCAGACGAGTGCATAATCGCTTAATACCCATAATACGAACTGCGGATTCATATTCTGTTTTCATAAGTCAGTTAAAGCCGGACGGCTTTTTCTCTTCGTAAGAGTAGGAGGAGAAGTCTTGAAACAAGTTGTACGGTTTAGAGATAGAAGAGAGTTGAAGGCTAAGATGTTGAAGGCTTTCAGGAAAAACGTGGTGACGCTGTCTGATGAGATGCAAGAGATACTGATGGACGATTTGGTGACAGCTTTTCAGAGTCGAATGAGTGTATTGTCCAGAGTGCAACAGAAGCGCGGCTTCAGACCATAACCATTCTTTTAATTGGTCATGATTAAAGAAAAGCGATTCCGGAAGCATCCACTCTACAGCCCTCTCAAGGCTCTCAGACTAGGTTTCCAAAATAGCATTGTACTTTGTTCCTTTTGGTTGCACGGAGACGAACATGTTCTGTTCCAACACGGGCCTTTGAGCGATGAGTCGTTTTGACGTGTATTGGTATCCGCATTCACATTTGAACCCTAAAAACTCGTTTGAATGACCGTTGATGATCGGTTTGACTCTTGAGATCGGAGCGCAGCATCCGGTCTGTTGTTTGTGTATTTTCCATAGAATAACCAGGTCATCCAGTGTCAATGGTTCCGGTTTTTTGGCTTTTGTGAGGAACCAGAAGCAATATGCGCCGAAGCCAAACCAGAGTAGCCACATTATGAAATCTAGCATTGTACCATGCCGCCAATAGTTGCTGAACCTATAGAGTCTGGATTATTTAACGTGTATGAACTGGGAAAATAGATGCTCGGTACTCGAAATCCGAGTATAGCACGATACGCGGTTGTTCTGATGGCAGCGGTGGTCCTATGAGATATTTTAAGTATAACCGTGTTCGGCTTGTTGTGTTTGACACCCCCTCTCCCCTGTTTTTTCCAAGCGCTTTGGTTCGACTCGCTTTCATATCCAAGAGTAGACCATGCAAAAGCGGCGGTTGTCTCAGAAAAAAGGAATAGCCTAAGTAATAGAACATTTACTTGTTACTATTTACATTGGGTGTTGGGGGTGCCGTGAAACTCAAATTCGTTATTGCTTCAGCTTGGCCCTACGTTAATTATACTCCGCACTTGGGTACAGTTATACACTTCTTGGCTGCTGATGTTGCGGCGAGGTATTATCGGTTGAAAGGCGAAGACGTCGTTATGGTCAGTGGTTCAGATGAGCATGGGACGGCTTCTGAGGTTGAGGCGGTTAGGCTGGGTGTTTCCCCGAAGGAATTGACGGACAAGAACCATGCGAAGGTTGTTGATTCGCTCAGTAAGTGGGGTTTCTCGTTTGACAATTACACTCGCACGGAGAACCCGGTGCACAAGGAATTCGTGCAGAAGCATTTGATGAAGATTTACGATAACGGGTACATTTTTACTCAGGAAACCGAGATGCTATACTGCCCAAAGTGCGAGCGTTTTTTGCCGGACAGGTACGTTGAGGGAACGTGTCCTCACTGCGGCTATGAACGTGCCAGGGGCGACCAATGCGAGCAGTGTGGGAGACTGCTGGAAACCACGCTGCTGGTTGAACCTTACTGTGCAATCTGCAAGAGCAAGCCCGTTTTGAGGAAGACCACGCACTGGTACTTTGACTTACCGAAGCTTTCTGGGGAAATAAGCAGTTATCTGAAAAACAACAAGCAACTGCCCAGCAACGCGAAGAACTTCAGTTTGAGCCTCCTTAAAGAGGGAATCAAGCCCCGAACAGTCACAAGGGATGTAGCATGGGGAATACAGGCACCTTTCCCTGGAGCTGAGAACAAGAGCATCTACGTTTGGGTTGAAGCCGTCCTAGGCTATGTTTCGGCAACGATCGAGTACTTCAAGAACCGGGGCGAACCTGAAAAGTGGAGGGAATACTGGTTCGACAAAGATGCTAAGAGCGTGTATTTCATTGGAAAAGACAACATTCCCTTCCACACGATAATCCTTCCGGCCCTGCTCTTGGCTTCAGGCGAAGCCTACAATCTGCCCTGGAACGTGTCAGCAACAGAATTCATCCAGTTCCACGGTGAGAAAGCCTCGAAAAGCCAGAGAATCGGCATATGGATAGACGAAGCGTTGGAACTTTTCCCCGCGGACTACTGGCGCTACTTCCTGACCGCGACGAGGCCGGAGACAAAAGACTCGAACTTTTCATGGGAGCAATTCATTGAAAGAATCAACGCAGACCTGAACGATACCTTCGGTAACTTCATCCACAGAACACTGACCTTCATCTACTCGCAGTTTAACGGTGAGGTTCCGAAGGCGGAAGCGCTTGACGAAGAGGCTGAGCAGGCGTTAAAGACCTTGAAAGAAAAGGTGGAGACGGTTGCTGAAGAAATCGAGGCCTGCAAGCAGCAGTCTGCAGTGAACACGTTGATTAGCATAAGCCGGGTTGGAAACCAGTATCTGAACGAGAAAGAACCGTGGAAACTCATCAAGAAGGACAAGGCCAAGGCTGCCAATATCCTTAACGTTGCGGCGCAGTTTGTCAAGGCGCTAGCGATTGTTTCGGCTCCGTTCATACCGTTTTCCGCAGAAGAAATCTGGAAAATGCTCAAGCTCCCGGGAAAAGTCCATGAACAAGAATGGAGCGAAGCCCTGAAACCGTTGCCGGCCAATCACAAGATAGCTAAGGCAAAACCATTGTTCATCAAGATAGACGCCGATGAAAAGGAATTGGCGGACAGGCTGGAAAAGGTCAGGAAAGTCCTTGGGAAAGCCGCATAAGGTTGCGGTACGGCTGTGAAAGGTTGCAGTTGAAAATTGACTTGCACGTGCACAGCTACTATTCTGCTGACTCATCGATCACGCCCGAAGAGCTGGTTTTCTACGCTAAGAAACGTGGGTTAGACGGTGTTGCAGTGACAGATCACGAAAGTCTCGATGGAGCGTTGAAAATAGCCAAGGAAGCGGATTTTCTAATAGTTCCGGGCATGGAAGTTGCAGCTGTAGGGGGGCATGTTGTTGGGCTGGGCCTTCGACAATCTGTAGCCTCTCATCTGGGGGTGGATGAGACCGTGGACAGGATTCATCGAAGCGGAGGTATTGCAGTGGCTTGTCACCCCACGGGTTTTCTTAAAGGCGGGTTGGGAAGTCGTGTTAGTTCAGGGTTTGATGCTGTTGAAGTGATAAATTCTTCAGCGATTCCTTTTGGCTATTCGGTGAAGCGGAACGAGCGGATTGCATCGGCTCTGGGAAAACCACGGGTCGCCGGCAGCGATGCTCACTACGGTCCGGAAATCGGTTTAGCCTACACTTTAGTCAATGCTGAGTCAAACGTCGAAGAAGTCGTGAAAGCGATAGGCAAAGGCCTGTGCCAGCCTTTCGGCGGAGCGACACCGTTGAGCTTAAGGCTGAGGAAAATGGTTGCGGTTCACATGAAAAAATCGCAGATGCGAAAATAAAAGAAAAGAGGGGTTGTTAAAAGTTTTCCATCTGGTATAGGTCGAGCTTTATGCCTAGTGGCTTCTCAGGTTCCGCGTAGGGCTCCATGTTGTAAAGGTGTGGGGCGATCGTTCCGAAGCCGCTTAGGATGTGCGGCGAGTTTACGCCTGTCATGACGAGCGTGACTTTCAGTTTACCGTCTTGCACAGGGTTGACTCTTGCACCCCAAATCACCAGCGCGTTGCAGTCCATCATTTCGGTCACTATTTCTCCAACGCGGTTTGCCTCTTCAATCGTCATTTGACTGTCGCCCGTGACGTGAATCAGGGCACCTGTTGCACCTGCGTAGTCCACGTCCAGCAACGGTGTTCTTAGAGCGTTTCGCACTGCTTCTTCCGCTCGGTTGGGCGCGTCTGATTCGCCCACGCCAACAACGGCAACTCCTCCTCGGCTCACGATGGTTTTGAAATCTGCAAAATCAAGGTTGATCAGGCTTGGCGTTGAGACCGTCTCAACGATGCCCTTAATCATGTTTGCCAAGACCTGGTCTGCAACACGGAAAGCTTCGCCTATAGGTAGCTGCGGCACAAGCTGCATGAGCTTGTTGTTATCGATCACCACGACGGTGTCGCATTTCCTGCGCATCTCAGTCAACGCCAATGCTGCGAATTCGTTTCGGCCTTTTTCAATACGAAAAGGTGTGGTTACAACGCCAACGGTTATCGCTCCCTTTCTTCTTGCGATCTCTGCTACAACGGGGGCAGCGCCTGTGCCTGTTCCGCCTCCTAGACCGGCGGCTACGAATGCTACGTCGACGTCTGAGAGCAGATCCTCAATCCGCTTTCTTGATTCTTCTATTGCGGCTCTGCCAAGCTTCGGGTTGCCGCCGACGCCGAGGCCCTTGGTGAGTTTTTCCCCTATCAAGATTTTTCTGTTCGCCTTTGAAGCGTTCAAGTGCAAAGCGTCGGTGTTTATTGCAATGCATTCTGCACAGGTTATGCCTGCCTCCATCAGTCGGGTGACCGTGTTGTTTCCTGCTCCTCCAACTCCGATCACGGCTATGTGGCAGTAGCCAGGCTGTCTTATGCCCTCGCCGTTCGTGTCGTGCCAAGTGTATTTCAACGCGTGCTCTGCAGGGTGCATCTTAGTCAAGTCTGTCCTTCCTCCAAAGCTCGTCATTGATCAAGTCACGGATAGCTACGCGAATGGCCTCAGCTCGGTTAGGATAAAACCTTTCACCGACAAGCTGATCCAAAGCCTTAAGATAAGTTTCGGGGACGTAGAGTGTGATTAACTTCAATTCATCTCCCTCCGGGTAGACATCAGAAGACCCTTGGGCAACTTATACTTCCTTATAACATGAGACAAATATGTTTCAAACATGTCCGACCTGGGCCTTTTAAAGCTTGTCTAGATTCTGTGTCAGGTTTCTGTAAATTCTGTTCTCCGGCAACCCTTATGTTTTTATTGCTTGTTAATGCATTTAATGTGTTGCGATGGGGAACTATGCGGGTTTTCATTAAAAGTTTTGGCTGCTCTACAAACTTGGCAGACGGCGCGGTCTTGAGCGGTTGCTTGGGCCGTGCCGGGCACAACCTCGCTAGTTCTCTTCAAAACGCTAACGTAGTTATCTACAACACCTGTGCGGTCAAGGGGCCGACGGAAAACCGCATGATAGAAATGGCCAAGCGTGTCCCGAACGACAAGAAATTGATTATCGCGGGATGCTTGCCTCTGATCAATCTTGAAAGATTGCAGAGAGAAGTGCGGTTTGACGGAGCTGCAGGGCCCGCTACTGGCCAGCGAATTGTTGAGATCGTGAACCGCGTGTTGAAGGGCGAGAAAGTCGTTATGCTTGAGTCTGATGCCGCTGATAAGCCTGATCTCAGGCTTCCGCGTTCGCGGCTAAGCCCGGTAGTAAGCATTATCCCTATAAGCTATGGTTGTTTGGGAACGTGCGCTTACTGCTGCGTGGTTTTTGCCAGAGGCCACTTGAGAAGCTATGGTGTTGAAGAGATTGTTGAGAGAATGAAAGAGGATTTGCACACGGGCTTGCGGGAGTTTTGGCTTACCTCACAGGATACTGCCTGTTATGGAAGAGACATCGGCACGAACTTGGCTGAGCTACTCGATGCGGTTTGCAGGGTCAAAGGTAACTTCAAGGTACGCGTGGGCATGATGACGCCTAACCACGTTGTGGACATTCTAGACGATCTGATTCGGGCATTTCGAAGTAAACATGTATTCAAGTTCTTGCACCTGCCCGTGCAGAGCGGCGACGACACAGTGCTGAAGCGTATGCGGCGATTCTATTCTGTGGATGATTTCAGAAAGATAGTAAACACCTTTCGAGTCAGTTTTCCGAACCTGAGTTTGGCCACGGATTTGATATGCGGTTTTCCAAGCGAGGATGACGAAGCTTTTGTGCGAAGTCTGAAACTCGTTGAAACAATCCAGCCCGACATAGTGAACGTTTCGAAGTTCTTTGCAAGGCCGAGAACGGCAGCTGCTGCTATGGAAGGGGAATTCGTTCCGTTGTTGGAGATCAAGCGGAGAAGTGCGTTAGCAGCGGCGTTAGCTAAGAAGGTGAGTTTTGAGCGGAATCAGAATTGGGTCAGGTGGAAGGGTCAGGTTCTGTTTGATGAGGTGGGCAAGGTTTCAGGTTCCTGGGTTGGCAGAAACTTTGCTTACAGGCCGATTGTTGTGAAGAGTGCTGACGATTTGCTTGGGAAAATCTTTAAGGTGAAGGTTCTGAAGTCCTTTCCGACTTATCTTCAGGGGGAGATTGTTGAATAAGTTATTTATGTCAATTCGTTCATATTCTGTCTTAGAGGCTGGAGCGTTTGGCTGAAGAAAATGTTGTCGAGATCGGCCGTATAACCCACTTCTTCTCGAAGATCAGCGTCGCAGTCATAGAACTTAAGGCGCCCTTGAAAGTGGGGGACACGATCGTCGTCAAGGGACCGACAACGAATTTTGAACAAGTCATCGATTCAATGCAGATCGAGCATGAAAATGTGCAGAAGGCTGAACCTGGACAGAGCATAGGCTTGAAAGTCGTAGAACGTGTAAGAGAAACAGACTTGGTGTACAAGAAGCTTTAGCAATCTCCTTTTTCTGTTGTTTACCTAAGACGGCTGCTCCGCGTCCGTAGTACGTCCGCTTCCCAGATAGTTTCCGCCCTTTATGTTGCAAGAATGGCTTAATTAGTGGGTGAATAGGAACGGGCTGGAAGATAACTGATGTCGATAAGCTTGAAGAAGCCATTTTCGGGCTGAAATGTAGGATTGTTCGGAAAATCGGAGTTCGCCAAAAGCCTAGTTCATCATTCTATTTGATGAATCTCAAGATGTAATCATTCACCGTTTGCAGAAATGACTCTTCCAATTCTATGCCGTAATGCTCTGCGAGAACGAAGATTATGTAGAGGAGATCTGAAAGCTCGGTGGCTAACATTTCTTTTGTTTTAGGCTTATCCGGCGGCTTGAATCCTTCCAACCCCTTGACCACGGCAGCCACTTCTCCGGCTTCCTCAAGCAAGTCGGTTACCATCACGAAAGGCGTCCAAGTCTTACCACGCCCGGGGTCAAGCACGTCGTTGATTTTCCTGAAATTCTTCCAGCAGAGATGTTGCGCATCGCGCAAGGTGACAGACATAAGGCTCACAACTAGCGATGTAAGAAAACTGACTTAATAACGGTTCTTTGAACCATTGTGCTGGGAGCATCGTTCATGATCTGTCTGATCTCGTCCATGCAGAACAGTGGCATCTTTTTTGCTACAAATCTCAGTCAATGATTTCATTCCCTGAAAATGTAGACTTGCCAGGTGAGAACTGAATGAAGTCTGAATCCGCAAGATTTTTCTATGAATTGGTTGTCTAAGTGTAATAGGTCATGAAATCGTGACACCTAGAGTGCGGCTATTCGTGCAAATAGAGCTTGGAGTGGTAGAAGGACAGCCCACGCAGAGCGTCATTAGCACGCGCACTCAATAGTCAAAGAGGAAGAAAAGCATGACGGAGGAGGTCAAGCGCCCGCTCAGCAAAAACCAACGGAAGATATTGGACATCCTTGGGAAATATCAAGAGCTGACAGCAAAAGACATAGCTGAGATTTTGTGGGCACGGGATATAGGTTACAAGACGCCAGAATACAGTTCAGTTCACCGGAGTCTCACAGCTCTTTACAGGAGGGGTCTGGTGCTGAAAGTTGGGGGTCAATTGAAGTGGCGGAGGAATGAAAAGATTCGGCAGCCCCCATTTTCGAAAAAGTCTTGCTACCTCTAATGCCATGAGTAGTTCTCGCTGTCTATCCGTTGTCGAAGCTTTGACGCGATTGAATAGTGGCATCCCGCTAACAATGAATATGCAGGTAGACGAGATTGAAATGGTTTCTTGTTTTGTTTGAAGACCAAAATCACAACTATTGAGTTTCTGATAACTTCAGTCTTAGGTAGGCCTAGTGCAAGAGCGTCACAAATAGCCATAAACAACTGCGCTTCCGAATCCTGATTTTACGGAATGATTTCGCAACCGTTGTATCTCATGTACTCAAAGTCTTTCCGCTGGACTCTTCCTTCAAGAATAAGTCTTCTTATCCTTGGCATCTGCTCTGAGACTGCACCTATCAAGTTGCGCACGGTGCCGCATACCTGACTGTATGCTTCAGGACCCCAGCGCTTCGTCACGTTCGCGTACAGGCAGCGTCCTCCACACAGGTTAAGAGCATCGCATTCCGTGCAAGGCTTACCCACAAAGACTTTCCTCAACTTAAGAGGGCCTGCACTACTAATGTGTCCTAGGTAATAGTCTTTCATACCCCACATGGTTGGACATGGAACTATGTAACCGTCCGTCTGTATCGCATAGTTTATCCATCCTCCTCCGCAACGCAGAAGGCTTCTGTCTTCGCCTGACAGAAACGATTCGGCTAAACCGATTAAGGGATAAAGACGCAAAACAATCCCGTTTTTCTCCATGTTATCAACCCAAAACTCGGTTAATCTGCGGATACCCGGATTGTAGCTCTCGTCGCTCCAGTGCCTGAAATCTCTTCTTGTGAAATCGTTTTTCCAAAATCCCGCATTCAGTTGCCAGTGCACTGAAGAGAATGAAAATTGGTCATTGTTCAGGAGCCATTCGACCTGCTTCTGTATGTCAGTCTGCTCCATAACGGTCATTCTGGCAATCAACTCACCATGAAAGCCGTTCTGCTTGATCAGCTGTAGGTTACTAATGACTTTCTTGAACGTCCCCCTTCCTCGGTAAAAATCAGTCAGTGCCTCTTCCCCGTCTATGGAGACCAGGATCGTATGGAACCGGTTAACATACTCTGGTTCGATACGGTTCAAAAGTAGGCCGTTCGTTTGAATCATGAAAAATCTGGCCCTAACATTATCCATGATCTGCTTGATTTCGTCAACGCAGAGCAACGGCTCTCCACCATAGAACGTCAAAACACAATCATTGTCTCGTTCACAAAGCTTGTCCAGCAAAGCAACATCGTAACTTATCTTCCTTGGCAGGGAATAATCAACTTCCAGCCCTGCGAAATCCTCATCCATGTCGTCAAATGCTTCGCCAAAGCAGTATCTGCACTGTGAATTGCATTCGGTGGTCAATATCACATGAAAGAACATTTTTCTCAACTAGGAGTTGGGATCCCGACTCTTAAGTATATTTTTCCTTGGTCTTCCTTGCCTTCTCAAGATATTCCTTAAGCTCTCTTTCCTTAATTTTCTTTTCAGGCAAGGTTTCAGGGGCGTACAGCAGAGGCAAAATTGCCAAGAACAAGAAGAGACTTGCCAGAGAAAAAACGGCCGTGACAGAAACTGAAGCGGCAAGGTCTGGACCCACAAGTTTTTGTAGGAGATTGGAAAAAAGAATAGGAAGACCACCGAGGGCATAGTATTTTCTGCTCGAGTTTTCATGGGCCAAATCTCCCCATAATGTCATGAAGAACACCACTCCTAGCATACCCCAAGCAATGCCATCTACTGCGGTGTAGAAGACCCAGCCAATAAATGACAACGGAAAAATGCCCAACGCAGCATAACCCAAGCCCAGCATTATGAAACCAGAAATAACCACTACTTTTCGACCGACAGTATCACATAGGACACCGCCTACAAGGGCAAAAACAGCAGTAAAGATAGCTTCGATTGTGGCAGATGCATTAGCAAAACTCTCTCCAAAATGGCTGTTGAGAATTGGAACGCTCAAGTAATTTACAAGAGAAAACATGATCCATGCAGAAAAATACAGGAAAAAAGAACGATTTCGAATTATGTTTAAGTAAGAGGTCGCATTTTTCACAGCAGACAATTTTGGCTGGGTCAAGCAGAATGAATACAATCAATCCAACGAACCTCAACGCTCCTAAAGTGCCAAGCTGCGTTTGGTAGTCTAAGGCTCAAGAATCATAGCTGAAATGAAAATGCCCACAAAAGTAGCAAAGAATACAATAGCACTCACACGACCTCTATTCTCTATAGCTGTGCTTTCAGTCAGATATTCCATGCTGGCTGGCATACCAAAACCTAAAGTAGCGCCCCATAGAAAAGCCACAATAGCAACGCCAAAAAAGTTTGTCATGTCGATTGCTAAAGGTATGATGGAAACCACTGCACCACAGGCCATCCAAATCTTTAAGAAACGAAGGTTTGCCGATCCTTTGGGAAAGAAGGCTCCGATTAGGGCAGCTGTTGCAGTAGCAACAGCATTGATAGCTAGAATTAAAAGATTTTCATAATAACTTACTGATGCGATTTTTCCTAACACGGTGGATGATATAAAAAGCCAGATTAGCCCACCAGAGACAAGGATTATTAGTGAAAGAAGGTTCTTCCCACTTAACCCTAGATTTGATCGAAAGACTCGATTTAGCGTGGTCGATGGCATCGTATAAGCTTATATGTTACTATTACGGATAAAACCTTCGACAAACTCATCTTTCTGCTGTTTTTGTGTAGAACAGAAAAGTTTTTAAGGTGTCGCTGTAAACAGATATACAGGTGAGAGATGTGAAGAAAGTAAGGCAAAAACCCGTTAGATATTTGTTGGGTTGGTTGTAGCTCCTCATATTATCCTATTTTTATGTCCTCGTAGATTGGATTCAGCAAATTGCAGAGTAATTCTGCTGTTTTCTTCTCTTTGAGCATGTTCAAACTTGAAAGAGCTGTTTTCTTCAGTTCGTCCATATACTTCTTCAGTTCTTTGATCCCTTCGCTTTTTGAAATGATATTCACTATTTTTCGTGAATCGCTGTCCGATAATTTCCCTTTTTCAAGTATTGGTAGAACTTCATTTTTAACGTTCATGTCTCGGAAAGCAAAGAGCAAAGGTAACGGGAGGCATTCCTTTTCTTTCCTGTTCTGCAGTTCTTCGGGTTCATAAATATCTATGAATTCATCGCGTATCATTGTGAGCACGCCCAAAAGTCTTCCAAAAATTCCCAGAGATTCCTCTTCTGCTTTGCCGCCTCCGCCAACAATTGCTCCTATTCTAGCATGCATTTCTGCGCATGCCGATTTTTGCGTGACTATTTTCATCAAGTCTTCTGGCAGTAAATTGAAGTTTCCTCTAAAGTCAACTTCACTTGCGACGCCTGTTCCAACTTCAAACAAGGCTTCTTTCACCATGTCCGCTATCTCTTGCCTCTCTTCTGCGCGAAAATGCAAGATAGCCTCATTCAAATGCGTCAAACCCTCGTAGAAAAGAACGTCTCCAGCAAGTATTGCCATGTCTTGTCCATATTTGCCATAGAGAGTAGGCTTGCCTGCTTTTGTTTCTTGTTTGTCAATGATGTCATCATGTACGTCCATTGCCCCTCTTAGCAATACCAGTGATGCGCCAAGCCGTAATGTCTTGTCTGGTTTTCCTTTGACTGCTTTGCAAGCCAATGCCATCAATCCCGGATATTCCATGTCAAGCCACACTTCTCGTATAAAGTAATCTAGTGCTTCGCGAACGTTGTGGTTCTCGATGTCTTCTTCAAGTATGATTTTCTGTGCTACTTCGAATGCTGCCTTGCCATATCTGCAAAGCAGACGGTGTACTTGTCGAGCTGTAAGCGTAGCGTTCGTTTTGCGTCTCGTCTTGCGTCTCGTCTTGCGTCTCGTCTTGCGTCTCGTCTTGCGTCTCGTCTTGCGTCTCGTCTTGCGTTGCATGCTTCCATAATATAATACTGCGGGTTTAAATGTTCTTAGCTCATCGAAGATTTCGTTTTTCACATCTATAGATTTCGCACTTTCTTCTTTTGTGCGCGCAAGGATTTCAAAATAGCGTTTCACACACTTTCAAAAGCTTGTTTACACATGTTTCGGGCAGACTTGCTGACATCGCGATCTAACGCAAGTCAGTTAAGATACGGTTTTCGATATGACATGGTAGAGTGTAAGGTAAGAGGCGAAGTCAGATAATTGAAGAGGAAACGAAATGGACCAAAGAAACAACGTTTTGATTGAGACTTTCGCAAGTCTAATCTGGACGACCTATCGATCGATAGAAAAAGGACATAGTAGCAAGACTTGCGAAAGCTGCAGTCAGAATGCATTCAGAAAAAGAAAAGTAACAAGGCAGTTTTGCATGTTGGTTCAACAAATACCACGATTCGATCGATCTCCGTCAAGAAGTTTTCCGAGAAGTTTTCCGGATTCAATATTGGACAACCAACCTACGCGCCTTAAGATGCTAGTTTCTCGCCTACTGCAGCCATCATAGCATCGAAAAAACAGGGGATCGGCAGGTGTTCGCTAAAAATAGGTTGCGCTTCTAGTAAGGTAAAGACAGTTCTAGACCCGTGAAAGAAATATACATCATTGGACATCGGCATGATCTAACTGCTCTTGCAATATGCTATTGTATGTTTCTACATAATCTGTTCCTTTCTTGGTGATTGTGTACACTTTCCTTGTTCTTCCGCCCTGTTGTTGTTTTTGGCTTGTGACGAAGCTTTCTTTCTCCAATGTGTTCAACAATGGATACAGTGCTCCGTGCCTCAGTTTGACACCGAATCTTGTTTCGGCCTGCTTTTTTATCTTGTAGCCCCACATTGGTTCGGTTTGGATTAGCCTGAGTATTTGGATGTCGAGTAGGTTTCTGGTGATGCGTTGTACAAGTTCTTTTTTGAAGGCTTCGCTCATTTGTTCCACGTTCGGCTTATGTCTGATTATGTACTGGTTCATGTTTTGGCTTATTAGATTTACGTACATGTTGCGTGTCGTGATATGCTAGGTTATGCTTTTTTATGTTTGGGGTGAGTATGAACGTTTATATCGGCGTTTAGTGTTTATAGAGACTCAAGATATGTCCTAAGAAAGACATATCGTATCTGCGTTCAACAGCAATACTGTTGGACAAAGATACAAAAAGTGAGGAATGAAATAATGATGAACAACTCAAAAGAAGTTCAAGCCAAACTCATGAAAGGCCTTCTAGACCTGATAATACTCCAGTTCCTAAACGGTCAACCTATGCACGGATACCAGATAATCACAAAAATCCGCAAAACCTTCGGCGTATACTTCGGCCCCAGCACCATCTATCCGCTACTCGGAACGCTGGAGAAGAAGAAGTTCGTGAAAAGCGAATGGAACATGACCACAGAAAGACCCAGAAAAGTGTACAAGCTCACAACCGAAGGACAAAACCTGCTGAACTTCACCGAGGACTCGCTCAACTTCATATGCAAAAAAATAGGAACACCCGGAGTATCCAAGAACGGATCAATCGAAGACAACATCTCTCAAGCAGCCTTACGCCCCTTCCTGAGGAAGATTGAAGAGTCAAAACCACTGATGTAACCGCCCAGCCCCCAACCGTATCCCTCGGCTCCGAGAAAGGAGAAGGCCCGCAAACAAGGCACATTCTTTTCTCTTTTTCGCACATTTTTATCCTCAATTGTAACTCTGCCTATCTGTTTTCTGCCTCGAAAAAATCTGGAAAATCCTTCATTCTATTTCACGCCATGCTTTCAGAGTTTTTCAGTCGACGTACTAACTTGTTTTTGATTTTGCTCAGTTCGCGACTCAACTCAACGGGGTAGACGGGAACGTGCGTCAATTTCTTACATCTGTCCGGAAACTCTGCAAGATTCTTCAACGCAGAGGCCCTTATTTCTTCTAACGTGGGCAAACCGCAGGTTATTTGCCCGTTTTCCATGACCTTCTTCAACAGAGGTTTTCCGCCTATTTTCTCGTGTTCCAGGCCTATGATGTCCTTGACGTACTTGCCCTTCTTTTTCATCTGCCTGAAGATCTGCTTCTTTCCGGGCAGCGTTATCTTGCCCTTGCTCAACTTCATGGCTGGGACAAACGTGCCGTGCTCAACTTTGCCTGACAACTTGTAGACAACGTCGACATAAGGTCTGTCATAAGACGTGCTCATCCTTGTTCCGACCCCGAAAGCGTCAATCTTCGCCCCCTTCTTCACAAGCTCTTCAATCACATATTCATCTAGGTCACCGCTGGCGAATATCTTCACGTAACCGAGCCCGTGGGTGTCCAGAATTTGCCTGACTTTCTTGCTCAGACCCAGCAAGTCACCGCTGTCGAGTCTGACGGCGTTCAGCCTGTGGCCGGTTTTCTCCAGTTCTTTTGCTACGATTGCTGCGTTTTCGGCGCCCTTCAAGTCGTCATACGTGTCTATCAGAAAGGTGGATGTTTCAGGAAACGTCTTTGCAAAGGTTCGGAAGGAGTCGATTTCTCGGTCGAAGAACATGATGTAGGAATGCGCCATGGTTCCGAAGACCGGAATCCCGTATTTCATGCCTGCAAGCACGTTGGAAGTGCCATTCGCTCCCGCGAGGTAGCTGCATCTAGCAGCCTTCATTCCAGCGTCTGTTCCCTGCGTTCTTCTCAAACCGAACTCTATCACCGATCTGCCCTGTGCCGCGCAGACAACTCTTGAAGCCTTCGTGGCGATCATGGTTTGAAGGTTAACCGTGTTCAAAATGAACGTCTCAACCAGCTGAGCCTCTATTATGGGGGCGGTTACTCTGATCAGGGGCTCTTCTGGAAAAACTATCGTTCCTTCAGGAACCGACCACACTTCGCCAGAGAACCTGAAGTCTCTGAGGTATTCGAGGAATTCTTCTTTGAACCCGTGTTGCTTAAGATAGTTGAGTTGTTCCTCATTGAATTTGATGTTTTCAAGGAAAAGCAGCACCTGTTCCAGTCCGGCGAAGATGAAGTAGGATCTGTTGGGCGGCAGTTTCCTTATGAAAAGGTCGAAGGTGGCGATCTCGTTTTTCTTGTTTTCAAAGTAGCTGGCGCACATGGTCAGTTCGTAAAGATCAGTTAGGAGGCTCATGTTGGCTTCGTCGACGAAGTCGAACCCCGGTTTCTTCATGCCCGCTCACAGAAGCATTATTCTTTGATGGTTTTAAGAAGGTTTACGTTTCTTCCTTCAACGCTACATCGTTCACTTTAACTCGTCTCTCTCCGAGTTTTGCGAAGTACGTTTCCGGCGAACGTTTATCTGTCATCTCTGCGGTTTTTCCATAGTGGACTGGGGGAGCTACGCATGTCTATTCTGTCAACCAACAATCTCAGACGTCTTTCCCTCGGTTTCTCCACGTTAGACGACGGGTTTCCAGGGTTTGAGCTCGGCGACTTCGCCGTTCTGCGTGGCAACGCTGCTTCTTTCCTTTCTTTTGTTCTCTCCGTGCGATCTCAGCTTCCGCCCGAACGCGGCGGCTTAGGATCTTCCACTGTTTTTGTGGACGGCGGCAACCTGTTCAGTCCCTACTCGGTTGCGGAGATTGCCCGCGGGTACGATCTGGATTATCAGGAGGTTTTAGACAAGGTCTACGTGTCACGAGCCTTCACCGCTTACCAGCTTTCATCCCTAGTCCTGGAGAAACTGTATTCTGTTTTGAGGAGAACTAGAGCTCGTCTGCTGGTTGTTTCAGACATTACATCCCTGTTCAGGGACCGTGACGTGCCCAAAGCTGAAGCTAGGGAACTTTTCATGAGAGTCTGCTCTAAGCTGGCTCAAACCGCGTTGGAAGAGCATGTGGTCGTTGCTGTCAGCTATTTTCCAGATAGACGATCCAGACAAGGCTTGTTCTTGGAAGCCATCTTATTCGGAAAATGCAGTGTTCTGATCAAGTTGAAGAGGAAGAGCGGATTTTTCACTTTTGTTCTAGAAGATCATCCTCGCTTCAAACCGTTCACCGCAGATTTCGAGACTGTTCAGACTCCTTCAGCCGTGTTTCATGGAGGCGTAAGCGTTGGGGAGAACAGTTCCATCCTATAGGCAAGCGTTAGAGACGGAGATCACGCGTTGGGAGGGCTTTCGCAAGGCTTTGCGAGGTGAGGACTTGGATGTTTTTGACAGAATGATGAACTCGTGCAGGTTGTACGCGTCAGCCGGCAGCATGGCGACGAGGCCCATACTGGCTGAGGCCATGTTCATGTCGGTTTTGCTGAGCCAGCAGAAGGAGCTCACGGAGATCCGAGAAAGCCTTGAGCGACTTGAAAAAAAGCTTCGTCAAACTTAACCCCGTTCGAGGCTGGCTGTTTGACGTTTACCCTTCAGGCCCGGATGAAGTGGCAGTGTGGCTCATTGCAGAAAACGGAGACCGAATCCGGTTTATCGACAAATTCATCCAGAGAATTTATGTTTCCGGAAATTTCGCCGCTCTTAGCCGTTTGATAGAAAAAATCAGAGGCCACGGCTCAGTTGCGGATTGGCGTTTCGTTGAGAAGCACGCTGACTTTATGGAAACCTTTGAACGGAAGGTTTTGGAGATAGGCATTAACGATTATGCGAGAACCTCGCATTTTGCTAGAGAACTGCTCAGGCTGAGTGGTTGTGAGAAGCTTCGCCTCTACAATGTTGATGTTCCGGTTTCGCAGGCGTATTTGTACGATAAGGATGTTTTTCCCTTCGCATACGTGATGGTTGTTGCTTCTGGAAAACGGCTCTACTATGACGTGCTTGACTCGGTTGAAAGCGTTGACTATCGCCTTCCATCTCTGCGTTCGTTGTGGCTTAGAGTGAGCTTGAAAAAAGAGGGCGCATCGCCTAAGCTGACCGATAAGATAGGCAGCATATCAGTGGAATCTGGCGGCAAGATGACAGTCATTGATGAGGGAAGTGAAGAGGAGAAGATTCTGGAGCTTGTTAAGGCCGTTAAGGAAGAGGACCCTGATCTGATTTTGACGGAGGGCGGCGACTCCTTCTTCTTGCCCTACTTGACCCATCGAGCTTTTGCTAATGGCGTGTTGAGCCGGTTTATTCTGAGCAGAGAGGAAATTCCGTTAGAAGCCAGTAAGGGCAGTGGAACGTCGTTTTTTTCTTACGGCCGAGTTTATCATAAGGCGCCTATGCAGAAGCTTTTCGGCCGAGTTCACATCGACGTGAATAACACGTTTATCTACACCGCCTGCGGTTTGGAAGGGTTAATTGAGGTTTCTAGAACGTGCAGGGTTCCTCTTCACCGGGCTGTAAGAGCGTCTATCGGAACCATAATGTCTTCCCTGCAGCTTTACACCGCGTGGAAGGATGACATTCTCATTCCTTGGAAGAAGAATGAGCCCGAATCTTTTAAGACCGCTTGGGAGCTGCTTGTCGCCGACCGCGGCGGCTTCATCTTCGAGCCTAGGCTTGGTTTTCACACGGACGTTGTTGAAGTTGACTTCACCTCCATGTTTCCGATGTTGATGCTGACCCGGAACATTTCTGCTGAAACCGTTCTCTGCAAGTGCTGCCCAAACTCCAGCCTCAGGGTTCCGGAGCTCGGGTACAACATCTGCGAAAAAAGAAAAGGCTTGGTGCCTAAAACCTTGGATTTGCTGTTGACGAAACGCTTGAAGTACAAGAGCTTGGCGAATGAAGTGGAAGATGCGGGCGAGAAGCGTGCTTACAGCATGCGGCAGTCGGCTCTCAAATGGATCTTGGTCACTTGTTTCGGCTACTTGGGCTACAGGAACGCGCGGTTCGGAAAGGTCGATGCCCACATCGCTGTTTGCGCTTTTGCCCGTGACTCGTTGTTGAAAACCGCCAGGTTGGCTGAGCAGCGCGGTTTTGAAGTAATCCATGGCATCGTGGATTCTTTGTGGCTGAAAAAGCTCGGTGTCTTTCCGAGAGAGGTCACGGATTTTTGCCGTGAAGCTTCGGCTCTCGTCGGCGTTCCTCTAGGTGTTGAAGGAAAATATCGTTGGATCGTCTTTCTGCCGTCAAAAGTGCTGGAAGGTGTTCCGGTCTTAAACAGGTACTACGGAGTGTTCGAAAACGGCGAGACAAAGCTTAGAGGCGTTGAGGCTAGACGTGGCGACACGCCTGTTTTTATCGTTAGGGCTCAGATGGAAATGATAAAGAAGCTTGCAGCAGCTAACAGCCTAGAAGGTTTCAAGGAGAAAATCCCGGAAGCTCTACGTGCCCTAGGCGACTACGCTGACAAGCTGATCCAAGGACAGGTTGACGTGCAAGAACTGTTAGTTACCAAGAGGCTTTCGAAGTCTCCTTCAGGCTACAGTCACGATGTTTTCCAAGCAATTGCGGCGAAACAGTTGGAAAAAGCCGGTTTCGAAGTGCATCCGGGGCAGTCAGTTCAGTATTTGATTGTCAACGGTAAATCCAAGTGGGCTAACGAGCGAGTCGCCGCTGTTCAACTGCTACAGCCTAACATGCGTTATGACGTTAAGGAATACATGAAAATGCTGTTTTCCGCTGGTGAAACTTTGCTCGGAGCGTTCGGATACACTGCTCGTAAGATTCAATCCGAAGCGTTGTGCCATGAAAAACAGATAGTGCTCTCACAGTAAAGGGCTAGAAATGGAATCCGTTAATCTTAAATCAATCAACATGTTATTGTATTTTTTCACATCTGGTGTAAATGTGGCACCGATAATTAGGATCGAGAATCTCACAAAAAAATTCAAGGATTTCGCGGCGGTGGACCATCTTAGCCTAGACGTACGAGAGGGTGAAGTTCTTGGGCTTCTGGGGCCGAACGGCGCCGGCAAGACGACCGCAATTTTGATGCTCGCAACGGTCTTCAAGCCCACTGAAGGCACTGCGTTTGTCGGTGGGTTTGATATTAGAAAGGACCCCGAGAAGGTGCGCGGGCTCTTAGGCATTGCGTTTCAGGAACCAAAGATGTTGTGGGTGAGTACTCCGTGGGACGTGGTGAACTGGCACGCTAAGGTGTGCGGGCTTTCGACGTCGGAACGAAAGCGAAGGGTGAAAGAGGTGTTGGACGCGGTTGACATGTGGGATGCCCGGCGTAAAAACGTCCATGCCCTTTCGGGTGGCATGCGGAAGCGTGTGGAAGTGGCTAAGGTGCTGATTCAGAGGCCGAAGATAGCTATCGTTGATGAGCCGACCGCACAGATCGACATCGTTGGAAAACACAAGATATGGAGCATGCTCCTGGAATTGCGCGAGGAGGGAAGCACGATTATACTTGCCACGAACGAGCTTTATGAGGCTGACAGGCTTTCTGACCGGGTTGGGATAATGCACCGGGGGAAATTGCTCGTTTGTGACACGCCAAAGAAGCTGAAGGACAGCATTGTGGGCGGTGACATAGTGGATGTTCAGCTTGAAAAGCCCGCGGCTGCAGAGGTCGTTGATGAACTGAAGGGTTTGAAAGAGGTCACTGACGTCATGCAAGTCAAGAACTCAGGCCTGCGGCTTTATCTGAACCGAGTTGAAGAGGTTGTTCCGCGCATCATGAACTTGTTCACGAAGAGGGGCGTGCCGATTGCTTCGATCCGCATGAGTGAACCCAGTCTTGACGATGTGTTTGCCCACTACACAGGGTTGACCTTGGAAGAGGCGCAGAAGGACGGAGAGGCAGAATAGTTGACGAACGGTCTTCTGCTCGTGGTTGAGAGAGACATTCGCCTCTTCTTCCAGTACAAGTTCATGATTATCATGCGGAGTATTTGGTTCGTTTCACAAATAGCCCTTTTTGGGCTGATCGCTTCGGGCATGATTAGCGTGGCTTCTCATACGTTGATTCAGGGTTCCGTGCATGTGGACGCCTTATCAGTCGCACACTTTTACGTTTCAGGTCAATGCCACGAGCGGTTTCAACTCCATGCTTGTAAACGTGTCCTCCACGCAAGGCGCCGGCGACGTGCAGGTCTATTTTCCAAACGGCAGTCTGGCCAAGCAAGAGCATTTTGAACCAACAGCAAATAACTCCAGTTACCAACTGAGCTTCGACAGCCCCAGTCCAGGAGTGTGGTCGGTGAAATTCGCTTCGACCAGTGCTCCGGCGGATTTCTCTGTGGGGGCTGTCTCGCTGCTTGATTACTTTCGGTATTATGTTGCTGGATTGTCGATAATGACGCTTTACTCGGCTGCACTGTTCATAGGGTTCGACATCTATGAGGAGGCTGATCACGGAGTTTTCGAGTATCTGCTCAGCTTACCGGTGTCGAGAAGACAGCTCGCCCTTGGAAGATCGATCGGTGGGGGTTTGCGGGCTTTCATCTATGTTGGCCCGCTGATAGCCTTGTCCTTATACGTCATAGGTTCTATCAATCCGCTGGGTCTTCTGGTTGCACTGTTCGCGCTTTTCCTCTTTGCTTTCGGAGCGTCCGGCATGAGTATCGCTTTGGCGGTGCTCATAAAATCCAGCGACCGCTTCGACATCGTGATGGGTGTGTTGGACGCTTTAATCGTGCGTCTGAGCACTGCCATGTATCCGTTGGCGGTCATGCAGGTGACTAATCCTTTGTACGCTGGAGTCGCCAGTCTGAACCCGATAACGTTCGTTTCAGACCTGTTCAGGTGGGGAACCACGATAATATCTTTGGACAACCCTCTGTTGCCCGTTCTCGGCGTGGTCTTGTTCTTCGGGTTCTTCACCTTTGTGGGCGTGACGATTTACGACAAATTGATCGAGGGAGGAGGCTGGCGTTAGCGTGAGCCAAATCGTCCACATCGTGGAACACGACTTCAGGAACTTTTTGCGTTACAAGATGTGGATCGTTGGGATGATCACGATGAACTTGACTGACCTGTTCATAATGGCGATCGTGTACAACAACATGCTTAGCGTGGCGGTGAGAGAGCAGGTCAAAAGTTACTTCAGTTTTTTTGCCCCAGGCTGGGTCGTTACGGGTTTGTTTGCGTCAGCGTTCATGATAGGCCGTGAAATAAACATGGAGCGTCGCAGAGAGGTTCATCACTACATGTTGTCGGTTCCGATGGCAAGAATCGAACTGGCCGTTGGCAGAGTTCTCTCAGGCGGGTTGCGAGGCATGGTCTACATGTCTCCACTATTGCTCACGTGCTTTGCGTTTCTCGGTTTTCCCACGGTACCACAGTTTTTTGTTATCTTAGGCATATTGTTCCTTTGCGCTCTCGGAATTTCCGGCCTCAGCATCGCCATCGCCGTGTCCACATCGAGCCTTGAAAAATTCATCACAGCAAGAGGCTTGGTCTATTACACTCTGTTTTTCTGCAGCAGCGTCTTCTATCCACTCTCACTGATTCAAAGCCTAGGACAGAGTGGCAAGTTTCCAGCACCGCTCGTGACACTCGCTGAAATCAACCCTCTAAGTAGCGCCTCAGACACGATTCGCTACTTCTTACTGGGATACCCATCGTTTTCCTACTATTCTATCCTCGGTATAGTCATTTTCTCTATAGTCTTCACGTTCAGCGCGGCCTTCGCTTACATCAAAATCTTAGAGCGCAAATAAGAGGCTTCGAAGCGCACATGCACACTGGCCTGCGTTGCTTTTTTATTAGAAACATTAACTATATTTGGAGAATCACAGACTCTATTCGTTGGTTAACCCCTTTCAGGTGAAAATTTGGCTGAAAGCCCAAGGCATTTGGACGCAAGGTTGCCTCAAGAAATTCTAACCTTCTGCAAACACGTCGCAGGCTCTTGCCAAATCAAGGCGGTCTGCATTTGCAGTGAATACGCCCTGGGTTCGTCCACTGCGCGAACGCCGATTCAAGTCTTAGTCATCATACACGATTTTCAACCAAGACTCATGAACTACGCTAGGATCCTCGACGCTAGCAGTGTCGTCGTCTTGGCTGTTGACGAATGGGTGTTTGAAAGAGACGTGGACAGAGGCTTCTTGGGCGAGGGGCTCGCTGGGCAACTGATCTTTCCATACCTGCCCTTGATAAACAAAGATTTTCTGCATCTTCAAGAAGTGAAACTCAAGAAACGGTTGATACTTGAGCTTCTGGAAAGCCTTGTCCTAGACTATCCGGAGCTTTCCTACGAATTTCACATAAAACCAGAATACTTCATGTATGAAGCCATGCTGACGAGAGCCAGGCTTTTCCCTCCGATGCTCTACACCCTAGCAAGCTTCATGGGAAAAAAGAGAGAAGAGAAAGACGTCAAAGAAGTTCTTGACGGTTTCCTAATCGCTCTGAAGCAACTGGAAAACGAAGGCACTGTCAGTTTTTCAAGGGGCTTCGTGAGAGTGTCAAAGGGGTTTGCAGACAAAGCCAAAAATCGAAAAGCCCTCTTCACAAATCTCTTCAGAACCGGCCAGAGAGCCCTGTTCGGTTCTCTGCTTGGCTTTTTCCCGCAGCTTTTCAACGTACTTTCACAGAATAGAGAAGTGTTCCTCAACCTTCAGAGACTGGTTGAAGAAAACATCAAGGTCGGACAACAGATAGAAGATCCAGAAAAATACGTGTACGTTCCCACCGCTACAGGCCTTGCACCACTAGCGAACAGGATGGACATCGAAGCCTTCGCAAGAAAAGTAGTTGCTGCAGATGAAGACGCAAACGTAGAGATTGAAAGCCTAGGGGGTATATTGAACGATGTCTATTTAGTCAAAACGTTTGCGAAAGGAAATACGAAAAAAGTGGTTGCGAAGAGATTCAGAGACTGGTCCAATTTCAAATGGTTTCCACTCACGCTATGGTCTGTCGGAACCAGAACTTTCGCAGTCTTGGCAACCTCAAGGCTCGAAAGAGAATGTGCGATGAACCGGCTGTTAGATGCGAACGGCTTTTCTGTTCCCAGAGTCTTATACGTGAGCCCGGGTGAACGTTTGATTTTTATGGAGTATGTGGAAGGCGAGGATCTCAGCATCGTTGTCAAAAGAGCTGCAGAGTCGAAAAACCAGACTGAACTAAAGAGTAATCTCGACATAGTTAAGAACGTTGGCAACTTGTTTGCTGCTGTACACTCGTCTGGTGTTGCCCTGGGCGACACGAAGCCTGAGAACTTCAAAGTCGGAAAAGACGGTGAGATTTACATGATGGATTTTGAACAGGCCAGCAGGAACGGAGATAAGGTCTGGGATGTTGCGGAATTCCTGTACTACGCTGGACACAACATTTCACCGTTTGTGGAAGCTGGCAGAGTCGAACGAGTCGCAAGGGCTTTTGTATCTGGCTATCTGGAGGCCGGTGGAACCGTCAAGGTCGTCAAAAACGCAGGAACCCCTAAATACACCAAGGTCTTCAGCGTGTTCACTTTCCCACACATAATGTTTATCCTCTCAAACATATGCAGGAACGCAGACAAGCTGAAGGAGTAAGCATGGTCAAACGTCAAACAACCTTAACCTTCTATGGCGGCGTAAACGAGATCGGCGGCAACAAAATCCTCCTGCAAGACGGAGACACAAGAGTCTTCTTCGATTTCGGCATGTCCTTCGGCATGAAAAAACTGTTCTATTCGCCACCGTTTCTTTCACCGAAAAGCGAAAAAAGCCTACAGGAACTTGGAATCTTACCCAAGCTCACCGGCATCTACAAGTTCGATGACAAACCGCCTGAGATAGACGCCGTGTTCGTTTCCCATGGGCATCTGGACCATTCAGCTTATCTGTCTTTCATCAAGCGCGATGTCCCAGTGTACTGCGGCGAAACAACAAAGATCATTTTGCAGGCTCAAGGCGAAATGCGAAGGGCTGATTTGGAGTTCAACGTTCAAGACATAGCATTCAAACCCTTCAGGACAGGAGACACAAAGAAGATAGGCAGCGTGGAAATCGAGCCGATCCACGTTGACCATTCCGTACCAGGCGCCTACGGATTCGTAATTCACACTTCTAATGGCGCTGTCATTTACACTGGCGACTTTCGCGTCCACGGCACAAAGCCCCAGATGACACAGGATTTTGCTGAAAAGGCCAAAGAAGCAGAACCCGTGGCAATCATAACCGAAGCCACAAACATGACCAGCGCAACAGTTTCCTCAGAAGCAGAAGTCGAAGACAAATTGAACGGCATAGTCAACGAGGCAGACGGAATCGTGCTTGCGGAGTTTGCATACGCGGACATTGACCGGTTGAACAGTTTCTTCCGAGTCGCCAAGAAGAACGGACGATGCTTAGCCGTTTCACTCAAGCAGGCATACTTGTTGAACGCGCTTCGCGCCGACGAGCATCTAGACGTGCCGGATTTGAACGATGAAAATATCTTGATTTTTCGAAAGTCGAAGTCAACAAACTACAAATGGGAAAAACAGATTCTAGAACACTACTCGGACAAGATCAAGAACGCCTTCGACGCTTCGAAGCAACAATGCAAGCTCATCCTGGCTTTGTCCTTCTATGATCTGGAGGAACTTGTGGACATCCAGCCTGAAGCCGGAAGCTGCTTTGTTCTCTCGGCCTCTGAACCATTCAACGAAGAGATGGAGATCGATTCTGAAAAGCTCGTCCACTGGCTGGGCCATTACGGCCTACCTCAGTACCACGTACACGTGTCAGGGCATGTTATGCCGTTGCAGCTGAAAGCAATGCTCAAAGAAATCAATGCGCAGAGAATTTTTCCGGTGCACACGGAAAACGCAGGCTTGTTCCAAAAGTTCATGAGAGACCTGAAAAGCAAGACAACTGTTATAGAGAAAGCAAAGGAATACAAAATCTAAGTTACGAAGACAAAAGCAACGAAGCCGGATCTGCTTCCCTTTATATCGTGCCTGCCGCAAAGATATTGCTGGAAAAGAGATAGCTAGAGGGGGATTCCCTGCGGAAAAATGAGGGACTTTCAGTGGACCAGCTTGAAAAAATCCTGAACGATGACAGCTACATAATTGGTTACTGCGAAAATCATGAGCAGCAAATTGATCAAGGAAGATTCGAATACGGTGGATGTTGGACCTGCCACGAATATTTCCGCTGGGAAAACTGGCCCTACATTAACGCGAAAGAAGCAGCAGAAAGCTATGGAGTCTGCGTAAGAACGGTTTATAGATGGATCAAGCAGGGAAAGCTCAAAGCTCGGCTGTTCGTCATGGGAAGAATCAGTCTCAACGTGCCGAAGAGATTCTATGCGATATTGCCGGATCAGGCTAGACCAATGACCTGAACGTGCAGATCAGATGACTCGAAGCTCCCTTGATAAGTTGCTCAGCACTCTTCCACCTTTTGCTGAAACAATCACGTCGTCTTCAGTTCTGACTCCGAAATCTCCAGGAAGATATATTCCAGGCTCGATTGTGAAGGTCATACCAGGCCGTAGAGGTGTCTTGTTGCCCTTGGCGATGTAGGGTTCCTCGTGCACCTCCAGGCCTAGCCCATGACCCGTTCTGTGAGTGAAGAAATCGCCGTATCCAGCGTCTTCAATCGTCTTCCTCGCAGCATCGTCAACTTGTTCAGCCCTGACGTTTGGCCTCACAGCATTTATTGCTCCTTCTTGGGCTTTCGCCACGACATCGTAGACTTCTTTCTGCTTCTTTGTCACATCTCCCACGAAAACCGTGCGGGTAAGGTCAGCATAGTATCCCTCGTAGATCGCTCCCACATCCATCAAGACAACGTCTTTCTCCTTCACTCTGCTGCTTGAAGTCCCGCCGTGCGGCATAGCCGATCTGCTCCCCGCGAGAACAATGCAGAAAGGGACGCTCTCGCCTCCCTTTTCTCTTATGGTCTTCTCGATCTCGAATGAGATGCTCGCCTCGGTCTCTCCTGGCTTTATGAAGTCGATTCCGGCCTTTATACCCACAGCGACTATGCTTGCAGCCCTTTCCATCTTCTTCAACTCATCCTGAGACTTCACGCATCTGAGTCGACTGAAAATTGTTGAGACCTCCTTGACCGTTATTTTTGGTGAACACTCGGCTATCATTCTATAGAACCTGAACGGAAGCATCCATTCAACGCCGAAGATAGCTTCCTCAAGTTCCGCATCTCCAATCGCTTGTCTGAGTAAGCGAGCAGGACTTTCCGAGTCATCATAGCTTCTGATGTCTTTGAACGCGGATTGTTCCTTGACTTTGTGCTCTTCCAGCTTCGGAACTATGACCATCGACTTTTCTTCATTAACTGGAATCACAATTCCAGCAAATCTTTCCATTCCCGAAACCGAGAAACCCGCAAGATATCTCATGTTGGTTTCTGAATTCACGAAGAAGGCATCCAAACCAGCTTTTCTGCCTAACCTCTTCAATTCAGCCACTCTTTCTGCAAACCTCGTCAATGTTTCAATTCCTCCCTCGAATAGCTAGCTAGCGATTCAGATTTAACCTTTAACCTATAATACAGTGCTTCGCTTTTCAACGCAAAGCTTAGCCCGTCGTTCTTCTCTTGCGAGTGTGGGTTCTTGAAAGCTTTTCCCTTGTTAATTTCGAGCAGAGGTCATGCAACGCAAAGGTTCTGACCAAGAAACGGGTTCAGTCGAAGCGTTCGTGCAGAGTTGTCCAGGTGTCACAGCGGCCCTTGTATACTCTTCAATCAACGCAGTGCATTAGAGTTGATTTCAATCGGTTTTTACGTATTGGGTTCCAAACGCTCTGGCTACTTTTGTTAAGTCGACAATGTTCACAGTTCCATCATTGTTTACGTCGGCAATCGGATTCCACCTTTGCCCGCCGGGCATAGCAGCGAATGCGCTTGCCACGATTGCTATGTCAGAAATGTTAACAACCCAATCACCGTTTAAATCACCCGGAAAAGAGACACCGATCAAGTGAACCTGTTCAAAGGTGAACGGGTGATAGCTCACTATGCCGAGCTTCTGCGTCAGGAGGTCGTCGACAAAATCCAGTGCCGTCGTCTCCAGAAAGACTCCCGTGCGAGGCTCGTAAGTGTACGTTGGCAGGATGCCCGGCCACCCCATCTCAGCCAAAAACGGGCTGTCCGCGTCACTGACGGCACCCGCGTAGAAGTGGTTCTTGACAACGCCGAAAATCGTGGTCAAAGGGCAGGACGGACAATAAGAAACCTCCATGTCTATGGTCGTGTTAAGCCAGTTCATTATGAACGCTTCGTGCGTCTTTCCTTCCAGAGGATACTTGAAGGGGTCAATCCAAAGGATCCACCTGCCCCATGGCTTGCCGTTCGAGCCGATCATCATCATCGTGTCAAGGTCAACCGTCACGCGGAATGTTTGATTGAGAACGATCGGTGAACGTATGCTTACTGAGGGGTTGCCAGTGCCGTTGTAAATCTCTGTTCTGCCCTCAACTTGGTCGAGCGGGATTCTCTTTATGAACGAGAGGTCGCCTCTCGAAGCCATCTCCACAAACTGGCTTCCAAAGTAAGTTACATGTCCGGGAGTCGTCCACTCAGGCAGCTTATACACTTCGAGAACTACCTTCACATCCAACACCGCATAGCTGTCGTTCACTTCTAAACAAAGCCACGAATAGTTTCCCCGAACGGGATTTGCATTCGCGCAATCGTCGAAGAGCATAGGCCCAGCAGGAATGGAGTATTCTGCTTGGGTTCCAATCTTGAGCCAGAAGAAACTGGTCAGGCCGGAATTGGCGGGGCGAGGAAGATGATCAACAACAGAAACGCTTTTTTCACGGATTCCCACGCATTATATACGACGACTGCATGAGCATTGCTGGGCTTCTACGCCGGGCTCCTTCGGGTGAAACAATCGACCCTAATGAACGCTGAAATCCAATCGCTACGACAAGGTAAAAAGACGGTAACACACAAGCTTCACGTTCAGAAAGGCGTCACGGGCCTGATCAATCCGCACAGTGCGGGAAAAACCACTCTGATTCTCCCGTAAATTGGGCCACGCAGTTCAGGTGTCCGTATAAGGCTTGAATTGCCACGTTTCCTCTTCCGAGTACAACTTGTTCAACAATCGTGTGGCTTTTTCTCTTTCCATCTTGAGCAGAAGCTTCGCAACGTGCTTGCAAAGTTTTTTTGATGCCAAGTTTTTTCCCCAGTCAGCACAGTCATGCCGAATGGTCTTGTCATCCGTGTCTATGATGATGTGATAGCCTCTTATTGTTGCTTCAACATCCTCGTTTCTTTGCCTCGTGATGGTCAATTCATCATCTCTGATCTGTTCCGCCCTCTTCAGTCTCTCAGCTGGGACGAAGTAATGCAGCAAGCTTTCAAAATCTGTCTTCCTCATGGGCCCAAAGTTCTCAAGTGTGAATTGCGATGCAGAGGAGCCCCTGAAGTAGTTCTCTATACTAGTTTTAACTTGGGCTTGCCTGGGCTGCATGGTCCCGAGCATCTCCATGACTTGAAGGCAGTTTTCCACCGCGTAGCCGTGATAGTGGTTGTTGAAGTATCCAAACACCTTTTCAACTTTTCCAGCGGCCTCACGCACTTTGGGTACCCAAGGCTCAAGCTCTTGAGCAGAATAACGATAATTGTACCAAGGTCTCGTTCCGCGACCGTGCCACCGAAAATACGCGAGGTTTGACGTCAAATGCATCTCAGGCGGGAGCAAAGGTTCATCAACGATCGCGTAGGCGACCTGATACTTTTCCAGAAGAACCCATGTTTCCGGCCTCATCCATGATCGATGTCTGAATTCCACAGCAAACCTGACATGACCAGGCAGGATTTTGAAGAAATCTTCCAACTCCTTCGGCTCGTAACTGAACTTCGGTGGCAACTGAATGAGTATGCATCCAAGTTTCCCGCTTAGAGAAAGAGGCTCCATCAATTCCAAGAACCGTTGCAGGTCCTGTTCTATGCCCGCGTTCATGTTCAATTTCTTGTCATGTGTAATCGATCCCGGCAGCTTCGCAGTGAACGTGAAGCCCTCAGGTGAATATCTCGTCCATCCCATGACCGTTCCCTTGGACGGGTACCTGTAGAACGTAGAGTCAATCTCGGCTGTCTTAAAGACCTTAGTGTAGGCACGAAGCATGCTCTTATCTTCTTTAGAGTAGAACGGTCCTATCCATTCTTTGTAGCTCCATCCGGACGTGCCCAGAAAAACGTTGTCAGAGGTCGAGGCCAAACACTTCACCTCATAAACTGCTTCACTCTTTCTGTGACTTCACGTATATCATTGTATGTTCCTTCAGGCAGTCTATGCAGCAAATCACCTGCGCGAGCTCTTTCGGTCTTGGTTAAATCGAAAAGCTTCCAACCTTGACTCTGAACCAGTTCTTGTTTTGCAGTTGGAAACCTCGCATCCTCACTCAGAACTTCTTCAAGGGAAGCGACGCCTGTTGACCTTGTCACCATCGGAAACTTGCCCGTTTGCTTGTATATCTTCAGCCTAGCTGCGTCCTTGTACATCCTGACGAAGTGAAAGCTCATAGCTATTTTCTCAGATTCTCCGCTTGAGGCTTTGTTGTCTATTTCCGCGAGTTCCCCATCAGTCGGTTGGTAGACGTTGTGTGGGCCTTTTCCGAAGAGCCTCGTGTACAGTCTGTCTGATTCATATGCGGGCATTTCTCCTTTTGAAAGATCTACAGAATGAACTACGTTGAAGTCTTGCATGGTTTTCACTAGGTCAGAAGGCAGATTCGAGGGTTGAACACCTCTCATTTCAAGTGCAATCCTTAGCTTGCCGAGGTTTGCCGAGGCAAGAAAGTTGCGGAGGTTATTAATTGAAGCTTCAGTCGGTCTGAATGTTGTGGGTGTCTGAAGATGCAAAATGTCCGCGTTTAAGACGCTGCATATCTGTTTCATTCTGTCAAGAACTTCATATGTCTCTTGCACTGGTTGAAGCTTGTGTTGATGCGTTATTGATCTATGGGCTCTTACGCTGAACTTGAAATTCTGCGGCACAAGCTTTCGCCACTTTTCCACTTCTTTAAGAGGGAGCACTTGATAAAACGTTGAATTCACTTCTACAAAATCGAAAACTCTGGAATAAGCCACCAAGGAGCTGAGCCCTGGAACCTGAAAGTATGCCCACCCGCCCGCTCCAATTAAGTATTCTTTCAAAACTCACTCGCCTCGTGACGAGATGCCTTGCTCATCATGAATTACAGTTGCCTCGGTATTAAATGCTAGCGAGGTGAACATGAAAAATCAGATGGCACCTTTCCCCTTTATCGTACGTTCTTAGCCTTGATACTGAGGGTAGATTAGGAGGCTTTGTCGTGTGGAAGGATTCGCAACGTATAAGTTGAAGTATTAACTCTTGAGATTTACGATCATCATGAAGACCACTCTCAAGCCTGACCGCCGAGTCCAAGTACTATTCCACACGTTGGGCCTAAGCTGCATAGGCGGTGCAATATTCCTGCAGATATTGGTCTTCACGGACATACTGCAGCATGGATATTTCATGGCAGTTGAAAAGAACCCGGCCATCTTGACTTTGGAAGTATTCTTAACTATTTTTTCCCTTGTCTACTTCGTGTACACGTACTTCCGATTCATTCGATCGATCAGATAGCGTGTTCTGAAAGGCAGAAATGAAAAGTGTTTCCGGGCTTCGGTCTGGCCCCGCAAAAGTCATGGCAATCGTTTTAAGCAACTTTCATTAATCAAATAGCAAAATCAGATTACTTGGTGAAAAATTTGAAAACCTTCACCTTCATGATTGTAGTGTTTGTCACGTTCATGTTTTTCACGGCAGTACTCCTGCCTTGCGCAAGAGCGAACGGGTCAGACCAAACTGGCAGTTACGAGTACAGCCTGTATAGCCTTAAAATACACGTTGAAAACCCGCCTGAAGCTTACCCCGACCAAAACCTAACCATAAACGTCACAGCCGAAGCCTCAGCCAAAGTAACGATCAACTATACCGCAATTGAGCTTTACACTTTCAACGGCTCAACGATGAATGGCGAAAGCTTCGCTTACATCGAATTCATCAACTACAGCAACCCATTGTTCCTTTCTGGAGGTCAATCGTCGTACAAAACCTCCTACAACGAAGCAATCCCAGCATTTGCACTCAACGTAGTGTACGGCAAGCTAACCCTCGTGTGGACAGAAATGCCCGGAACCGGCGAGTCGAACGCCTACACGAGACAAACTACTTTCATCGTGGCTAGCGTGTATAGTCCAGAACTTCAAAGACTGACGGATCTGCTTCCAAAGCTGCAGAAACAAAATGCTATCTTGAGAAGAAATGTCACGGACATGAACGATACTTTGGCTCAAACCCTCAATGACTTGGTTGACGCTAAAAACCATTATGAAGGTGACATAGGCAACACCCGGAGTGTAGCAACTCTCCTCGGCGTGACCACCGTATTCTTTGTGGCAACAACCGCTTACCTGATAATGAAGAAACCCAAAGACTACTTCTAGCCTTTTACTGGCCCTTTTCGCCTTAAACGCTAGTTAGTTCAAAGCCAACGATCTGTAACCGAAGAATTCAGACTGTCTCGGACCGCCTATTCAAATCTGGAGTATGGGCCGCAGTTCATTTGCTGTGCAGGTTCTGAGCCGCAATGAACGTGAGGCCGTATTCTGTTAAGGCTCTTGCCGTTGCGTTCAGAGCATCATGCTTGTCAAGGTAATTCATCAACAGTTTCGGCATGAGGCGCTTTTCAACAATGTCCTTCTTCGGCAGGAAGTAGTCCAGGATGTCTGAGGCATGTTCCCGGGTTTTTTCCATTTCAGGGATTCCGCCTTCATGTTTGGCGCCGATATTCTTGACATGATCCGCAAGTTTCATCAGCTCGCTTGTCCGGTTGTACGGCTGCCGCACGATGCTCTTGTAGGCTTCCGTAATGTGGTGTTCAATGCGGACGATATCCTCGAAACCGAAGGCCTTCCGCACGTAAGCAGACACCTCAATAGTCTCGTTGTTAACAGAGTTTGAAAGGTTAAAGCCTATGAGAGGCGTTGACCCGTCGTTCCGACTGAAAAGTTTCGCCGTCATCAAGGTCCACAGGATCGAATACGGGTTGTCAATGCCCAAGAACACTGAAATCTTGAATTCAATGTCGATGCCAAGCTTATGTAGCCAATATCCCAACAGAACTGTCCCCGAGTTTGTGTTCAAAACCTGCGGAAGCCCGTACTCCGTATAATAATGGAGAAACTCATCAACCCATTTCAAAGCATACTCGTTGGGAACACCGACCCCGCCAAAATAGCCCGTAATGGTGTCAGGACCTCCAAGATGAACGTTGATCGGCTTGCCGTCAGAACCCGGCAACGTACCCTTTGTATCCAATGTCTGCACATAAGAAGCGCCCATTATCTGCATGGCTGCTGCAAACGCGAGAACATCATCGTCCTCAACCTGCTCCTTCATGGAGCGCACGCGAATGTAACGGGCAGGCATCAAGTCCTGTAGCTCGATGGATCTTTTTGCTTCTTCCACAAGCCATGGGAAAAAGTTGAACGCACTGATTTCGAGAGTAACAGCAAATGAATCATCAGACTTCATTGAAACAGCCCTCTTCCCCAAAACCTTTTTGCGATATTCCGGAATGCCGATGAAAGCGTGATTATCCCGCTGCTTGATCAACCATTCAAGATCCTTGACAAACGAGGAATTCTTTCTTTTGAGCCTACTCATGAGATCTTCAGTCCTACGAGCTTCCCTCGCCTTGCGGTTAATCTCGTCAACCCCACCATATTTTTCAATCACTTTGAGCAAGCCGTTAACAAGAGGATTATCTTTTCTCAGTAGAAACTCGTTGATTTCCCTCAAATTCTCTTCATTGACACTCAATTTATCTCTCAGATCATCCAAAACAGCAACCCCAGACTGCGCTATGTTTTCATTTTCAACCAATTTAAACGTTTTCGGAAATTCCCATTACTAGTGCCGCTGGAGTAATCATGACTACGCCACGAAAAACCTCAGATTTTCAAAGCTTAAATGATATAAGACCCGTGTCCAAAATAGGAGTGGAGATGAACCATGTATAAGCCGGAGGGAATCTTACCAGCATTAGTTACTCCTTTTACAGATGACGGAAAAAACGTTGACGAAGAAAGACTCAGAGCGCTCGTTAACCATTGCCTTGAGCAGGGCGTGCACGGCGTTGTCCCGTGCGGCACTACAGGCGAATTCACAAACATGGCGACTGAGGAAAAAAAACTCGCGATCAAAATCGTGGTTGATGAGGTAAACGGTCGAGTGCCAGTAGTTGCAGGAACAGGGGCAAGCGGCACAGACCAAGCGTTGGAGATGACACGGTATGCAAAAGATGTCGGCGCCACGGCCGCCTTGATCGTGACGCCGTTCTATATGAAGCCCGCTGACCGAGGAATCTACGAACATTACAGCACAATAGCGAACGAGGTCGACCTGCCCATAATCCTCTACAACATTCCCCAATGCACAGGCTTGCCGCTACCATGGCAAATGGTTGAAGACCTAGCCCAGATCCCAAATATCATCGGGGTTAAAGACAGTAGCGGACAACTAAGCTTCATCCTAGCCGTGCTTGAAAAAGTGAGAGACAAAATCAACGTCCTGTGTGGACACGACGAAGTCGTTCTTGCAGGACTGGCAGCCGGATGCTCAGGCGCGATACTAGCCAGCGCCAACGTCATACCTGACATCTGGGTCAAAATGTACAACCACATGAAAAAGGGTGAACTCCAACAAGCCCGGGAACTGCAGTACAAAGTGCAGAAAATAGCGAGAATAATAGTCGGAAGCGGAGCCGTAGGCACAAAAGAAGCTTTGAAAATGATGAAAATCAAAGTCGGCCCCGTCAGAAGACCGCTAAGTGTTGGTGGCGAACTCACATATGAGTCCAAAGAAGAATTAAGGCTTGATCTCGAGAAAATCGGAAAAATACAGCCCAAACCAGTGATGCTTGAAATCGCTGAAAAACCAATAGAAGAAAGATTCACAACGATAGACATAACGCCAGACATGTTGAAAGACTTCAAACTGCTCGTAGGCGAAGCCCTAGCTGGGCAAGGAGCAGAAGTAGCACACATAGACCTCTTGATCGGAAAGAAAGACGGCCCAGTAGGCGAAGCCTTTGCACACGCAAAAGCAACACCTACGCCGGGACATGAACCGTTACTGGCTATACTGGAACCGAACCTGTCAATCAAACCCGTGACACTAATCGTGCCAACCGTCACGATAACAGGCATGCGTCAAGCGAGCATGGTCTACGGACCAGCTCAAACGGCAGTGGCAAAGGCAGTCGTCGACAGCGTGGCAGACGGCACTATACCAAGGGAAGCCGCCGACGATCTGATTATCATCGCAAACGTTTTCGTCCACCCGACAGCCCTCGACCGCCAACGAGTATACATAAACAACTACAAAGCCATGAGGCACGCCATACGCAAAACCACTGAGGGAAGACCCACGATGGACGAGCTTATAGGAAACAAAGACCGTTCAAAACATCCGTTCAAATACACACCATAGTGAACAAGATTGGCAAACCAGAAAATAGCAGACGGCGACTACATAATTCTGAGCCTAGGCCCACGCAAAAACTATTTGATCAAGGCCGAACAAGGAAAAAGCTTCCACACTCACAAGGGCTTCATAAGATTCGACGACATCATCGGAAAAGAATACGGCTGCACAGTTCAGAGTAGCTTGGGCTTTCAGTTCGCAGCGTTGAAACCGCTTCTCAGCGACTACATTATGAAATCGGCACGGCAGACCCAAATAACATATCCGAAAGACGTGGCCCTAATGGTCATGTTCAGCGGCATAGGCCCAGGAAGTCGCGTTGCCGAAGCCGGAACAGGAACAGGCGCGTTGACCACAGCCTTAGCGCACTACGTCAAGCCTGACGGCAGAATCTACAGTTACGAGATCAGAGAAGAATTCCAAAAAACCGCAGAAAAAAACCTGAAAAGAGCCGGCCTCGCAGATTTTGTCGAATTGAAAAGCAAAGACATCACGCTCGGCATCGACGAAACCGACCTTGACGCAGTAATACTAGACCTCGCTGTCCCGTGGCTCGTCATTGCGCACGCCCACGCAGCCCTAAGACCCAGCGGCTCGATAGTCTCCTTCAGTCCAACAATAGACCAAGTCGTCAAAACCGTCGAAGCGATGAAAGAAAACAACTTCACAGGCATAGAAACGATCGAATGCCTCATGCGTGGAATGCAAATCGAAAGAGGAAAAACCCGCCCCCAAACCCTAATGACCGCCCACACAGGCTACATAACCTCCGCGCGCAAAACCACGAAATCTTCCACAGAATCCAACGATAGCCAACGCTCCCTTCTCAAATGAAATAGCTAGCTAAAGGCAACGCTCCCACACATCCGAAAACGGCGCCCTGCTCGCAAGATCCGTTTGATCCCCATACGCATTCTCTCCTCAGAATCCGATTCCGAAATATTGATTTCAAATTCTGAAGTTAAATATTCAGTATTCTCCAACTTCAAAAGAAGTGTGACGACATTGACACAAGAAAAGAAAATCAGCATCGAAAAGGGAACAACCGGCGGTCATGCGTCGAGGAGCACGATTCAATTGAGGAACATATCCCGAGAAGAGAAAAAGAAAGAAGCAAACAAACCCTTGTATCTGTTTCGGTATGAATAGACAATCGCATTCGACTCTAATGACAACGTAAGTCTGAACCTGCTTCTATTTCACGCGGGCTTTTCGCACTGGCAACAGACCGATTTTCCTCAAGAAGTACTAGCAAATGCTCAAGAAATAGCCAATGCTGTTCATGCCATTCAGATCTCCCACACCTCCTCAGACTGACACGTCGCCCAAGAAGCACTTGAAACATTGCGACCAGGATAATGGAAATCCAAACACGTCAGTTGAGTCCAATTGTTTGTCCAATTCACAATTGTATGAAATCAACGCAAACCAAAATGCGGCGGCAGTCACATCTCAACCCGAAGAATCTAACCGTCAACATTGTTCAACATTCTATAATCTTGACTATCGCCGCTGGATCAATCTTGGACATGCTTCTGATACCCGAACCAAAATGCTAGAATTGACAAGAGCAATGAGCGATCAAGATCAATAGACTTCCAGATCAGTTGCTCGTCAATTGCCGTCCGTGTAACTCTGAGATTTCATCCTAATGTCATTCTAATGCCTTCTCATCATCCGGCAAGAGAATCAATATGGAAATCGGAAATAAAAAGTTTGACCAACTTCAGATTGCAAGCGCGCCTGTCTTTAACATGTGGTTGAAACAGAAAAAGACAAGGAAATTTGAGCACTCGAAAGTTTAACCCATGCGTGTAGCAAAGGGCATTGGTTTTCAAACCCACGCGTAACGTGTCATGCATGGGTAGTCTTTCATTTATGTTGCCATAGCCTAGAAGCCGATCACAAGAGTCTCTGAGTACACGACTCCTTTGATACCTCTGATACAGTCTGTAACAAGGTTTCCTAGTTCTTCGGTAGTCTTTGTCTGCACCCTTACGGCGAAGTCATAACGGCCGAAAACGCCGTAAACTTCTTTGACACCTTTGACTCTAGAGATCTCTTCTTTAATGGTTTTCGTAAGATTCAGAGTTTCACTCGATCCTGCGCGTACAAGAATTAGGGCTTCAACCATTCCAAACACCAGTAGCTTACATTACCGTTCAGCGTATAAATCTTGCTGGCAGTATGATTTTGCGATCATTGGATACGACACGACGTGCATGATGCTAGGACAGGCTTTCGGATCAAAAAGGACAAGAGTTAATGTCCTACAGGTTCGACACATGTTCCCTCTTTAGGCTGACTGAGAAAACGTCACCGAAAAAGAGGATATGATTCCGTGAATAGGATCGTTCAAAAGTGACAAATTCTTCACCCTTTCAATAGCGGTCGATGGCAAACAAAGCAAGTACGAACGCCTTTTGCGCTGACTTGCTCACTTAGAACTGAACGCGGAACCGACAAGATTTTACCTTTTTTTCTTATGAGCCAAGAGGATTGGATACAAGCTTGTTCTATATTCAACTTGGGAAACAACCATACGAAGAGGATCTCAGCACGTCCATAGTCAAAACCGTGAAAATGCGGAAAAAACGGCCCATTTCCTGAGGTACGCTTTGAATATGTGCGTCAGAAAGACGGTTCAATGTTCTTCAGGAAGCGAAAGTGAATTCTGAATCCACATTTCCAATTCGTAATTTAATTAAATAGCTACGACACATCTATCGAGCATTATCATTGGAGGACAGCCCTTGAAACGAACGTTGACACTTAAGCAACGAAAGGAAATACAAGCCAAGATGACCAACGTTTTCAAGAACAACATCAAAGGACTTTCAGCAGAATTGCAAAGAATATTGGTAGATGACATGACTACCGCCTTCCAAAATAGGATAAATGTGCTAAATCGCGCACAAGAGAGAAGGAGTTACTGAGGCACAGTGATCTGGAAAAAGGCATAGTCTGAATCCGTAAAAGCTTTATATAAAAAGATTGGTAATATGGCAAAAGAGGTTTGGATGATGAGACGTTCCAAACTTGAAATGTATATAGACATACTGAAAGTGTTAGCACACCGTGGTCCATTAAAGCTGACTCACATCATGTACAAGGCTAATGTCAATTGCAGCGTCCTAAAGGAATACTTGGATTTCCTGATCAAGCAGAACCTCGTTGAAGAACGGACAGTGGGCAAGAGACGCGTTGTCTACGCAGTGACTCAAAGAGGCATAACGGTGCTCAAGTACTTCAGAGAACTGAGACAAGTTCTTCCAATAGTTGAAGAACTCAGAAACAGCGTGCCAGTACCATACTAGCCCAACTTCTCCATTTCTTACAGTGGGTTACACCCAATTCTGCATTTTTCGAAGACGGACACTCTGATCCTGATTTGTTTCTGCCTAAATTCTCATCATCCAGCATATTTGAATGCAAGTCTCCATAATGCCCGTGGCAACTGATGCTTTTGTGCGAAGCGGCTAGTTGCTCAAGACGAATTCGATTTCAGCGACTTTCCATCCATTTTACCCTTTAGTTTGAATCGTTACGCATGTTTCGTAAGACTTAATAAATTGGTCTTCCTTTTAATTCATGCACACAGGTAGAACACAATGGAAAAAGCTGCAGTGCCAAAACAAGAAGTCCTGGCGAAGAGACCTATGCAGGTTCTTGAAAAAATCAGAGAAAACCTGGAGAGGCTAAACGAAAAGATGGAAATCATGATTGAACTGCAGAAGCATGGCAAGAAAGATCTTCAACAGCCGCTTCCAGATGCTCCATTGGACGTTATGACTTTGCTCTCTATGCCTGATCACCTGCGAAAGACGGCCATGTCCTTATGTCGTATGGGCCGCGCCACAGCAGACGAAATCTCTCAACAAACAAAGCGGGCTAGGGCGGTTGAAAGTGCGTATCTTAACCAACTTGTCATCATGGGATATTTGAAGAAGGAGAGGAACGGAAGAAAAGCTTACTTCTTTGTAGATAAAGAGAATCAGGGTGGTAGTCTTGGGTAAAATAATAGCGGTACACTCATATAAGGGCGGAACGGGAAAGACTCTTCTGTCGCTCAATTTGTCTGCAACGTTTGCCGAGCACGGCAAAAAGGTGTGCCTCTTTGACCTTGACTTCAGAGCCCCAAGCCTCTCTACGCTTCTGAAAATCGAGAAATCAGAGCACTGGTTGAATGATTACTTGAACGGAGTGTGCGAGATCGACAAAGTGCTAATCGATCTGAGCAGCGGAGTCCATAATGGTGGCCAACTTTTCGTGGGCCTGGCAAACCCGTCCACAGAAGCGATCAGAGACATGTCGGCAAAGGACAGAAAATGGGAGATGCGCGCCCTAGGAAGACTCCTGGCTCTTCGAACTTCGATATTGGGTGACAAGGGTTTTGATTATTTGATACTCGACACAAGTCCTGGACTCCAGTACTCATCTATAAATGCGATAGTGAGCGCCGACTTGGTGCTTGTCGCGACTACCTTTGACAGGTCAGACGTAGATGGAACACGACGGATGCTACGAGAACTCTACGATCTGTTCGAGAAGAAAACTGAAATAGTCTTGAACAAGGTACTCGATGTCTCTTCTAGAACAGGAAAAGAAGACGTACAGACAAAACTCAAGGACATATACCAAGTTCCGCTGCTAGGGATAGTGCCATGTTTCTGCGACGTGCTAAAGTCAGAGGGCGGCGTGATCTTCGCCCAAGAAAAACCAGGGCATCCATTCACAAAAATCTTAGAAGACATGGCACACAAAATAGACGAAATCGCTTGATGCCAGATCTACCTTGAAGCGATGCTGTTTATCAACAGGTAGATTCTGCAACTCCTACATTTCTCATATTCTTTTTCAACACATTGGCTGCATACGATGCGGTTTAACTCCCTGATCTCTGAGCTCATCCTGCGTTCCTCCTTAATCAGGTAATGGGCTAATCTGGCTATATACTGTATTCCGACGTAGTAATATTTCATACAAAAAACTTATAGAACAGCAAAACCATCCTAAACACTCCGCATAAACTATGGAGACGGGCCGTCATTGGAAAGATCGGCAATCATCCTTGCAGGCGGCTTTTCAAGTAGATTCGCACAAGACAAAGGACTACTACAGTTATCAAACAAGCCGCTCGTAAAACACGTTCTGGACGTGGTCAACAACATCGTTGATGAAAGACTACTGATCTTACGTTCGAAAACCCAAGTCGAGAAATACTCCAAGATTGTAGGTCCAAACGTAAACATCTTCTTCGACAACTCCAAAGAGCATGGTCCACTCGTTGGCGCATTAAAGGGGTTCGAAGAGTCGCAAGGAAAATATTCACTTCTTCTTCCATGCGACACTCCTCTAGTTTCGAGAGACATCCTCAATCTTCTGCTAGAGCTGTGCATAAACCGGAACGCGGCCATTCCACGTTGGCCAAACTGTTACATGGAGCCTCTTCAAGCAGTCTACTGTACAGGACCCGCATTAGAAGCTTCAGCAGAAGCTATTGGCTTAGGAGAATTCAACATGCAAGCCATGGTTGACAAGTTGAGAAACGTACGGTACGTCTCCACGCTCGTATTGCAGCAACTGGATCCGGAGCTAAAGACATTCTTTAACGTCAACACGCTATTGGATTTGAGAAAGGCGGAACTCATGCTTGAACATGGGGACAAGAGGGACTAGACAGAGATGTTGCGTGCCTAATAGCGCGCAGTATTGTCAAAACTTTTCCTGTGACGTTTGTTAAGACATTTGGACGCGTTACGATGTTGGCGGTTGTCGTTACCTTTACCTAGAGTCACTCCGACTTCTCATTGAAATCATGCCCTGATTCCCATCAGGATTCAACTGTTGCCAGTCGTTCATGATTAGTTCTACATGGCTTTACAGCGCTTCGCATATTTCTCCGTTTCATGTAACAGTTTTTCTATGTCAGCCTTGGAGTGAGCCGTACACAAAACACCGTTGTGGGTTGGTAGGAAGAAGACTCCGTTGGCGATCAATGCCAGATCGTATTGAACAAGTTTTTCTCTATCTGCCTTGTAAGCAGCAGTCGCATTGTTCACTAGTTCCTTTGTGAAGTGAACGTTGAAGATAGAGCTGGCTCCAGTGATCTGCACTTCTTGTCCATGCTCTTCAAAGATTTCTCTGAGTTGCTTTCTGATTTTTTCTCCTGTCCTGTTCAGGTCGCCTATCATCTGACCGTCCTCCAGCAGCTTCAGCGTGGCAAGACCGGCAGTCATTGTTATCGGATTTGCCGCGAAGGTGCCACCGTGAAACGCGTATTGCGGACGTTTGTAAACAAGCGTGTTCAGCCGCTCCATAATCTCCTCTGGTCCGCAGAAAGCGCCCACCGGGAAGCCTCCTCCAAGAATCTTGCCGAAAACCGTTATGTCTGGTTTGACACGGTAAAATTCTTGAGCTCCGCCTGGAGCCAGTCTAAAGCCCGTGATTACTTCGTCAAAAATGAGCAGAATGCCGGTTTCATCGCAGAATTCTCGTAATCCCTTCAGAAAATCTTTTTCTGCGGGGACTCCGCCGCCTGAGCCGAGAACGGGTTCAATTATGATGGCTGCGGCTGGCTGTTTCTTTAATCTTGCCTTGGCTCCTTCGAGGTCGTTGAAGGGTAGAACGATGGTGTCTTGAGTTGCCCCCATCGTCAAGCCGGCTGACTCCGGGATGTTATAGGGATATTTGACGCTTACCTGAAGCGCATCGTAGCCTCCGTGCCATCCTCCTTCGAATTTCGCGATCTTACTCTTTCCGGTGTAAGCACGTGCTAAACGCGTCGCATACATGTTTGCTTCTGTCCCTGAGTTTGTAAACCGAATCATTTCTGCGCCTTGCACCATCTTCATGACCTGCTCGGCGAGCTCGACCTCTAGTCCATGGGACGTCCCGTACTGGGTACCCTTTTCAAGCTGCTTTCTGACAGCGCTCATAACGGAAGGTGGGCCATGACCAAGAATGAGCGCAGTGTGTCCTAACCAAAAGTCCACATATTCGTTTCCGTCAACATCATAAAGCTTGCTTCCCTTCGCTTTCGCAGTGTAAAATGGGTAAGGTTCAAAATAGCGTATTCCATAAGAAACCCCCGCTGGAAGAACATTTCTAGCACGTTCGTGCAAAATCTTGGATTTAGGAGTTTTCAAAACGTAGTCTTTCACCATTCTGAGACCTCCAAACGCTTCTGAGTTCATTGCGCCACCCTATTATGGATTTCTTTCGCTTCATTCTATTCGTGTGAAAAAGCATCAACGAAGCTCGTCTCACTCGCCTGTTCTTGCCATTGCCCGACAATCTCAACACGAGAAAATCACCAAGCGGCAAGAAGTCATGGGTAGTCAGTTCGGCTAATGGCAGCATTCATCATGCTGCATGTTTAGGAAGACTAAAACATTTCAACGTAATAAGTCATATTGACTACGGGTTGGAAAGAGGTTCAAAAGATTGTCAAAGGATGCGGGGGTTTCGGGCCTGGAATTCCGTCCATTGACTCCCGAGCGCTGGGCGGATCTTGAGAAACTGTTCGGTAAGCATGGAGCTTGCGGAGGTTGCTGGTGTATGTGGTGGAGACTGACTCGTTCCCGATTTTTGCAATGTAAGGGGGAGGGAAACAGAAGGGCTTTGAAAGCTATAGTGGATTCCGGTGAGATTCCTGGAATACTCGCTTTCTCGGTTGCTCAGCCAGCCGGTTGGTGTGCTGTTGCTCCGAGACAGTGTTATCCGACTTTGGAGCGTTCGCGAGTGCTCAAAAGAGTTGATGATGAACCAGTTTGGTCCGTCGTGTGCTTTTTTACTGCTAAACCTTTCAGAGGCAAGGGCGTCAGCGTAGAATTGTTGAAGGCCACAGTGGACTTCGTCAGAGGGAGAGGTGGCAAGATCGTTGAAGGATATCCAGTTGAGCCGAAGAAGCGTCGAATGCCCGATCCGTTTGTCTACACTGGCCTTGTTTCTGCCTTTCGCAAAGCAGGATTCGTCGAAGTTCTTCGTCGCTCTGAAACCCGCCCAATTATGAGGTGCATTATCGCAGCGAGTCAAAGCAAGAACTTGTGATTTTCTCAAAACGCGTAGGTGTTATTGTTTGGTCATTGTTCTCTACGGCAAAGTTCTTAAACGGTTCTTAAAACCACATGTTCTTTGGCACTTTCATGCAGAAAACGAGAGGAATCACGTTGAATGTTGAATCCGAAATGATTATTTCCCTTCTGAAGGCGACTAGGGACGGACCTGTTTCACACGAATTGATCAACAAATACGTGAAGATCCCTTCGACCATTATTCAGAAATTGCTGCAGAAATTGCAAAGTGAGGGCCTAGTTTATGTGCGTGGGCACGTCGTTGAGGCGGATGATCTGCAACGCGTCAAACTAGCTATTCTCGCCGTGCAGTCAGGTGCCGATTTTGAAAGGGTAAGCAATTTTCTGCACTGGAAGGAATTCGAAGCCATAGCCGCTGCTGCATTTGAAAAGAACGGCTATGCAGTTCAAAGGAATTTGCATTTCAAGCATGGCGGCCGAAGATACGAGATTGACATCGTGGGCTGTAAGAGACCCTTAACCGTCTGCATGGACTGCAAGCATTGGCACCATGGATTGAATCCCTCGACACTGAAGAGAATCGTTGAAGAACAAATAGAACGGACAGCCGCGCTCGCCGAATCTCTACCGAATCCAACTATCAGAGTCGATTGCGTCTCTTGGGACAGGGTTAGATTCGTTCCGGCAGTCCTATCCCTTCTTACGGGAAAGTCAAAGCTCTGCAATAATGTGCCAATCGTCTCCGCGCTTCAGTTACAAGATTTCCTGAATCAACTTCCAGCCAATGTCGATCTGCTGAGATCTTTCAGAAAGTCAAAACCTTCCCTCAGGTTGAAGCCATGATTTCCAATATCGGTCTCCTTGAGAACTTTACAACAGGATAGAGACTGAAACAAAAAGTTGTAGTCAGCGCAATTAGCAACCATCCCACTATTTCAAGGACGGAATAGCTCGTGACCAGAGGGTTTTGCATCAAAATCATCAAAGTGAGAATTATCCCGATTGCAACTCCTGCGGCGTAGCTTAAAATGAGGACTATGAAACTTTGCATCGAGATTATCCTTGCAACTGTTCTAGGCCTGGCGCATACTGCCCTGATAATTCCAAATTCCTGTCGCTGATCATTAATTGCGAGTATCACATAGCAAAATAGGGATAGGGATGCCGTTGCTGACACGATCAGAGGCATTAACATTATCGCAGCCCAGACATAATTGAGAAAGTCGAGGCTGTTGTTCAGTGTTTCCTGCAGGTCGAGAGCATCAAATTCCGGATTTGCCGCTTTTGCGCTCGTTCTGATTTGGGTTAAGACTTCTGTTCGATCAGAGGATGGATCAATGCGAATCATCACGATGTTCGGTTTAGAGATCCCCGTGGCATTTTGCAGGGCCTTTAGAGGCACGTAAGTGATTTTTCCGTTATTAATTGGGTCTAAGCAAACGCCGACTATATCAAAGCTTTTGTTCAGAATTTCTATGCTTTCATTGAGAGGCATCGTGAACATACTCTGAGATATCGAGTCCCCTATGACGGCCTGCCAAGATTCGTCATCCTTCAAAAATTCGCCGTTCAAAAACCATTGATTCAATGTCTTCGCAGGGTCCAGACCGATGACTACAGATCCGCCTTCGCGTGTGTCCCCGATCGGAACGGTGACCTGCGTATCAGGTTCGATAAGATAACCTGAGATCTCCGTCACATTAGTCTCTGTGACGAGACGCGCATCAACAGCCGTAACGCCAGTTATCGAACTCAGGTTGTTCGCGAGACTTTCAGGTATTGAGTATCTTTGATCACTATAGTTGAACTGTCCGACCTGACGTGACTCATAGAATTTTGCGAGCAGCAACTCGAATTGATCGCACATTTCCTTGTGGCCGACCACGACTACGTCTTTGCCTACGGCGTTTTCAACCCAATTCTGGCTGGTCTGGCCTGCGATTATTCCGCCCGCGACAGCGACGGTTATCAATATGAATATCGTGGTAAGGCACAAGATAACCCGAACAGTTGCTGATCGGTGACGCGAAAGTCCTCTCAGGGCCATTTTCATTGTGAAACCTGATTTTGAAATGACGTTGAACCCTGGTTCTTTGGTGAGTCCGAAGCTGTACATTGGTGAAATCGCTTTTGCGGGCTCAACTCTGGTTGCGTCTAGAATCGGCTTAGTTCCCAAGATCAACGCGAAAACAAAGAACACACCGAACACCAGCAGAACAAGCCAGAAGTTGATCGGCTTCTGCGAAAACTGTAGACCGGCGCCCCCAGACAGGTTTGTCGAGGCAATGTCCGCCAGAACTCCTAAGGCGACGCCTGACACGCAACCGACAAGAGCTACTATCAGAAGTTCTGTGAAGAAGTAGCCGAACAGCAGATCGTTCGGACATCCCGCGGCCTTCAGAAGCCCTATGTCTTTGACTCTTTGCGACATCATTACAAAGACCATGAAGGAAATGATGACCGCTCCGACCACGAAAATCAATAGTGCAGCAAAGATCACAAAGCGGGAGAAAACGGTGGAAAAACCCAGGGTCAACCTATCCTCGATCGTCAGTGAAATGTTGAAACCGACCCTGTCAGCGAAAAGGAGAAGGAAAAGGGTTGATGCAACAGACAACGCCAATGTCGTGATGGCCAGGACTGTCTGAAGTCTCCTCCTAGACAAATCGTTCAGAGGGAAAGAAGTTTCACTCATCTTAGCTCCTCAGATTCCCATCTTCCAAAAAGAATCTTCTATCGGCCATCTGAAGAATCTGACTGTCGTGCGTCGCCACGATTAACGTCTTCCCATCATCCTTCAAAGTCTGCAGGATTCTCGTTATCTTCAGGCTTGTTTTTGCGTCCAAGTTCCCGGTTGGCTCATCGACTAGAAACAAAGGAGGATCGTTCGCCAGTGCACGCGCGAAAGCTACACGCTGCTGCTCACCACCGCTCAGCTGGAACGGAAAATGCTCTGCCCTCTCCTGCAAACCGACAAGTTCCAACAGCATTTCCACTCGTTTCTTTATATGATCTTCCGTCTTCCGCAACCATTCCATCGGAAACGCAACGTTTTCAGCAACCGTCAACGTTGAAACGAGATTGTAGGCTTGGAAAACGTAGCCGATGTTGTCACATCGAAAACGCGCCAGGAAATCTTCGCCTTTCTCGACCAGGTCTTCGTTGAAAACCGTGATTCTGCCGCTCGTGGGCTTGTCGATGCCGCTGACTATGTTTAACAGTGTTGTTTTCCCCGATCCAGATGGGCCGCTTAGAACTGTGAATTCACCCAGCCTAGTCATGAAGTTCACATCCTTCAAGACTTCAACCTCGACGAGGCCTGTCTTGTAGACCTTTCCAAGCGACGACGCCTCCACAGCCGTTTTGGACGCTGCCATACAGGTTCTCCACTTACATCGAAGACGAATCAGCGGGACCGTTGAAATGAAAGCCCACGACGCCTAGTCTTTTCCAAATGTTCCATGTGCTTGACCCTCGATTCACTACGCTTTCAACGTTTTATAGTTTCAGGCGACCCGGAAAATAGACCTTATGGTACACTCACTTACCGCACGATTTGCACGACCGACCGCTCCAGAAAAATCCAGCCATCCACAACTTACCCACAGTCGAAATAGAAACAAACAACACAAAACACATTTCACCAAAAAGACACAACGAAGATCCAACACAACACGCACTTTTCATCAGATCCTCAACATCGCACGGCAAAAAATCCAGCATATGAACAACTATCCACTGCAGACAGACGAGAGCGCTCAAGCATAACGTGCTAGTAGCCCCACAGAATTAAACAATAAACAACTGCCAAATCATCGATCAACCTTCAAAGAAAGTATTGACCATAGAGACCGTTGAAAATAAACAGAATCCTGACCACCCTATCAAACAGCGAGGAGAAAAACGTCACAATCACCTGTTTTGTTGGGCACGACCGCGGGGCTCCAAGAGTGTTTGCTGTTGAAAAAAGGAAGACCTCCACTATCCCACGATAAGCCAACAGCAAACCTCCTAAAGTCGCGAATTGCACGCCGTAAACGTTAGGACGGAAGAGATCCTAAAATTGTATCGGCGCCTCTTCCTGTCAGATGGTCTGTCTTGGGTCAAAATTGCCTCGATCTCGCTTCAGAATTCGCGCCTTCTCCGGAAGCCTCTTTTTGTCGTAGTCTTTCCAACTAACCTCTTTGAAGACCCATCTTTTACCCAAGTGAGCTGCGAGCACCGCGTGTTTGCGTTCATTTTCCAGCGGGATGAGCTCAGCAAGAAACCTGAAAAGCTTATCAACCTGCAGTCTCGGAAAATAAGCATAATACCTCGCGTTTTTAACTTCAAACGCGTATACGTCAGACCCTTTTCTGGCTATGACATCTGGCAGCGGATTGAGGCTTGGATTGCTGACCGGGACACGCACAGAGTTAAAACCATTTTTCTGCAAAAGCTTAACCAACGCATTCTCACTGTAGAACCCTCTTTTCCGCCACCTGCGAATCGCTGCCTTGTCAATTTCCCGCACCACTGATGGCATCTCCTAGACTTGACGGACTTCTAGAATGATCTTACGGTTGTTTCAGCCCAAGAGTTCCTAGGGTCTTCTGCGCTTATAAGCTTGAACCGGAACCTTCAGCATCGGCTTTTCAACTAGACACTCTTTCAGGTAGTCTTCCAAGGTTGCAGCAGGAACGACTTCTATGGAATAGTCGTTGACGTCGATCGAGTTTTCATAGTTTTTCTGTGGAATGACGACTTTCTTGAATCCCCAAGCTTCAGCAGCCTTAATTTTTTCGTAGACGCCGCCCACCGCCGTGATTTGGATGGAGTCTCCGACTCCTAGATTTATCTCTCCCGTGACGGCCACATCCTGCCTCAATGGTTTCCCTTCAATCAGCGAACAAAGCAGTATGGCCATTGTCACGCCTGCTGAAGGGCCGTCGACTCCGTAGGATTGGGCAAAGTCTATGTGCGTGAGGTAGTCTTGCGCTATGTCAACGCCGTACTTTTGAAGGATAACGCTTCTCACTTTGGCTATGCTGTCGGAAATGAAACTTTGGCCTTTCGCGACTCCAGTCACCTTGTAGTAGCCTTTGAAAGGATACGTTCTTGCAAATTCGCTTCTTTTGACCATTTGTGCTTTTACATTCAGAACGTTGCCGGTCATTTCTCCACTGTACGGGTCCCTGACAACTGCTAGGCCGTGTATCTGTCCCGGCCTGATTCCCTTCGGCTTAATCTCGAGTAATTTGCCTCTTTCGTTCATGTCATGTTCGAGTATTTGCCTCTGAATCGTCTTGCAGTGCTGTGCCAAGGCCTCTATCACGTGCCGCTTTTCAACGTATTCACAGCCCTCGTTCATTGCAAGAGTTGAAGCAGTCTTGATGATTGAAATCAAAGGCCTGAACCTAGTGCTCAACGCGTCCTTCTTGTTGCTCCTGCGTCGGCCCTCTTCCACTATTTCTTGGCATGCCTCACGCGTGAACGGAATGAAGTTAAAGCGTTTCACCTCTTGCGCTATGAACTGCACGTATCCGCGCCTGTTCTCCAAAGTGTTGGGCATGTCATTGTTCATTCTGACGACTTTGCCGTAACCATAGATCCTGTCCATCAGAGCCGGGTGTACCTGGCCTATGCTGTCAAAGTTACCGGCGCCAACGAGGAAAGTCACTGCGGGAACTGGTTCGGTGGAAACGGCCATGGCGGCTGTGTCTCCGCCGTGGAATCTGCCTCTGAGAGTTATCGGCAGTTGTCCGTCTTCAAGTACGGTGAGGAGTGTTACGGCTTCTTCCGGGTCGAGGTTCTTTATCTCGTCAATGTAGAGTATGCCGAGAGACGCCGTGTGAACGTCGCCTGCGCTGACTCTTTGATGTTCGGGAGTTCCCATGCCGCCGGTTTGGTATGGGTCCCAGGCTATTGAGCCGAAGAGTTGTGCGCTTCGGTGGCCGGTTGCATCGATGAACGGAGCATGCTCGGAGGTGTTGTCAACGATGAGTTTGGGGACATCAGTTTGTTGGGCGCCTCCGATGCCTTTCATGTTGCCCATTCCGCCGAGTTTGGAGAACCACCAGAGGAAGACTCCGAAGAAGATTAGGCTGCCGCCGGGAATGATGGTTATGGGCACTAGTCCTACGAATCTTTGGATTAGGTAGTCGGCGAAGTTGTTGTAGTAGTTTTGGAGGTGGTCGCCGTTGACGGTTATCGCATTTGCTTGCCAGGTCTGCCAAGCTTGGATCATGAAGTAGAATCCTAGGCTTAATAGGAATATTCCTAGAAGAATCATGGCCATCTGTAACGCTTTGAAGCCCACTTTTGTGAGGAATTTTCTCTTAAGGTCTTTGAGCTGCTCTCTTTGCAGGATTTTCTTTCCCGAGCCTGCCTTGTGAATAGAGATTCTGGGCTGGCTTGGAAGGACCGGGTTTTTCCAGCATATGCTGTCGAAGAGTTTTATGCCGTTTTCTCTGTAGACCTGCGTGAGTTTTTCTGCCAGTGCCTTGCCGATTAATGATTTGCCCGTACCTGGATCGCCGAGAAGTAGAAGGTAGGGTCCCGGGCTGATGACCGTTTTGGGTGCGAGCTTATCCTTCTCCGGGTTGCTCCAGCCTTCGTACCACTTGCACTCTTCTAACCACTTGAGTTTGTGTACCCATTCGTCGAGGCAGAGGAAACATTCTTTGAGCGCTTGATCTTGGCCTATGGCCCAGTTTATCAGGTCGTCGTCGACGGGAAAGTCTTCGGTGCTTTTGAACTGGGCCCAATCCCAGTCTACTCTGACTTTTCTTCCTTTGACGGTTCTTTCGAGTGTCTGGATGTTGTTTCCGAAGCAGTCAGGGGAGGGAGATGACATCTAATGTGGCCTTCTTTAGAAGACATGGTTTTGACCGATTAAAGCTGTTATTTCAAAATTGATAATATGAAAGAATTGATAACATGGTCAGCTTGACTTGGAAAAGCGCACTTTCGGTCAGAGATTTTTACGAGTTAGCGTTTGGGTTTTTTCCTGATTTTGCTTGCTTCCAGTTCCTTTTTGATGATTAAGGCGTGTTTTCGGGTTTGTTTGTATTCGAAGAGGGTTCGGCTGGAACCCGTGAGCTTTTTGTTGACTGATGAGTGTATTGAAGGGCTTTGTATCGGTTCCAAATCCACAAAGCGGCTTGTTTTGACGTTCTCTGTCTGCCCATCTGGGCTAAGGCATGGAGTTCCCCGTGGCCTCATATAAAAACCGGCGAAAATCTCCATGCGAAGCTCTCGTTTGTTACTTCGGGGTTGCTTCGAGATTTTCGCGACATTTTGCTCAGGTTCGATTGGGCTTGTTGTGATGAGGGCGGTGGTCTTACAAGGTATCTTGAATATAACAGTGTTCGGCTTGTTATTTTTGACAGCCCCTCCACCTAAGTATTCTCCACGTGCGTTTACTGCATCGTGTGTGGGCCATCGAGGTATGTCAATTATAACGGGTTTCGACTTGTTATAATTGATAGCCCCCCTACCTTTTTCAGCGCGTTTCAATCGCTGGTCCGACTAGCATGTGCGATTGGCGGTGTAGGCTAGTGGAGAACCACTCGGTCTGCAACGCGTGCTGATTTCGTTGGTTCAATGGGCTTTGTGGTGTTGTAAACACTATTGGAATGTCGGTTTAGGTTTGTAGGGCGCTGGTTTGGCTTGTTGAGAAGAGTATCTTTTGACAGGTCAGGTTGGTGAGGGCCCGATGTTCCAGTGGTCTTTGTTGATGCTTTTGTATACGGCTTAGGGCTTCTGAGGCTGTTTCTGGGGGGTTTTCACCGGGTCTGGGCGTGTGAGTTCGAGGCTCTGGGGAACGTTTTTCTGGCTTCTTTTCCATGAGCATACCAAGTTGTAGCGTCCACAGTAGGCTAAAGGGTCAATGTTTCTGTTCTCTTCAGATGCGTGCTTTACTGTCTGGTGACTATGGTTGTGGATGTATTACTAATGGACTTTGCATATCACCAGCATCGTAGCGAAAGGCGAGTGCAGTTTCTGTATACGAAAGCATCAACGGAAGTTACTCGTTTTCGCTTCTGGCGGACCTGGAAAGTTGAAAGAGTATTAAGCTGGTTTGGTTATGTTCGGTTATGAAGTCCGGGAGGATCGTTCGGAGCTTTTCTGCCGAGGATGGACGGAGGGTGGTTTTGAGGGTGCCCAGGTTGGAGGACGTGGATGATCTGCTGGAGCTCATCAATTCGCTTGTTGATGAAAGCGCGGAAATAAGCATAAATGAAAAGGTCACGTCAAGAGACGCTGAGATCGATTGGTTGTCCAGGGTTCTTGCCGACTTGGAGAGGGGTGAAGAGTTTTTTATGGTCGCTGAGGTTGATGGAAGGGTTGTTGCTTCTTCTAGTTTGGACAGGTTGAGGGGTTATCAGAAGCATGTCGGTGTCATCGGCATCGTCATCAAGAAAGGCTTCAGAGAGTTGGGGATTGGAACTGGGATGATGCAGGCGCTGGTGGAGCAGGCGAGAGGGATGGGCTTGAAGGTTTTGACGCTTTCGGCTTTTGCCACCAACGAACGTGCGATACACGTTTATGAGAAGGTTGGGTTTGTGCAGACTGGCCGTATCCCGAGAAAGCATTTCAAGGATGGAAGGTACATAGATGAAGTGATAATGACTAGAGTTTTAGAGTGAGTGGATCTTATGTCGGGCTTCAGAATTTTCAACATGAGCTTCAACTTTTCAACCAAGGGCGAGATAGAGTTCATAGACCTGACTGATCGTGTTCAGGAAGCGGTGTCCAAGTCAGGTGTGAGAAACGGTTTGGTGCACGTGTTTGCGCCGCATGCCACGGGAGTATTGATCTTGACCGAGAATGAGTATGGTCTGCTTGAAGACATTAAGACGTTCTTGGAAAAGGTGATTCCAGAGCATGGAAGGTATGGGCATCCTTCTAACGCGCATGCGCATTTGCGGTCGATGCTTTTGCCTCCGGACCGGACGATACCTGTAGTTGATGGTCATGCAGAGTTTGGAACTTGGCAGTCGTTGATGTTTGTGGAAACAGATGTCCACCCGAGAAGAAGAACGGTGATTGTACAAGTTATGGGCGAACAATAAGATGGCCTATGGAGAACTTGGTAGCAGAGCGCTTAAATGGGCAGTTCAAACTGCTTTCGGCCTTAACCCAACATCTATGCCTGACAGAATAGTAGTTACTCCTCTCAAGGGTGACGAGTGTTTCGGGGGTTTCCAGTCTGTCTTCACCAGTAATGCACTGAGCTTTCAGAAGGTTGGCAACGGATATTTGACTTGGAAAGATGACAGGCGGGTATTGTTCTGTGAGGGAGGCATAGGAGCGTCGAACTTTGCTGATTCAAGCTACATTCTATGCCGTTGCCCTAATGTGAAGGAGATAGTGTTTGTGGGTACCGGAGGCGGGATAGGCAGAGACGTGCATAGCGCAGACATTAATGTTCCACCTTCTTGTATCCGGCTTGACAAGGTGCTGGAAATATTCCTGCCGCCCGAGGCCCCGGCAAATGCAGATCCGGATCTCAGCCGAGAGTTGAAAGCTGAGGTCCAGAAGGCTGCCAGAAGCCTTGGCATAACAGTTCACGATGGAAAACATGCGACAGTGCCGTTCTTCCTGTCAGAGACCCGAAAGCTTTTGACTGATTTGCAGAAGCAAGGAGCGATTTCAGTTGACATGGAGCTTTCCGTCCTGTATGCTCTGGCGAATCACTACGACAAGAAAGCGGTGGGCCTAATCAGAATAGGCGACCTGCCCCTTAAGGGGCTCCCAACATGGAAATCTCGCCAATACAAGCTGAAGCTGAAAAGGCAAGTGCACACGAAAATCCTTCAAAGCATAATCGGCTACTTGTTTAAAGGATCATAGTAGAGGATTTTGTATGATCTCACCGATTAAAGCTCAATTCTAGCCTTGCAGTTCCATCTTCGAGGTTTTTTTGTTAGCAAGACTGCGTTGCCTAGGCTTCTGTCTTGTTCGAGCCATATTTGTTGCTGGAAGGGTTGGTGTCATGGTCGAATTTAAGGCTTTGACGCATTTTGCGCAGATAATGTCGTCAGGTTTTAAGCTCTTATTGTCAAAACCATGAGTTCGACTGAATTTCGTTCACTCTTAGAGTTGACGCTTTTCAGAAGACTATGGAGGAATCGCGCGTGGGGAACCTTCCAGATGGATGCTGGGCTTATGATGTCAAACAGAATTTGATCAATCTCCATCGGCGACGGAGGAGGATGCAGCTGCGGTTGCTATTGGTTTTACGTATTTATAAGTTTCGAAGGCTTTCGACACTTTCGATTTTTGCTGATAGGTTACTGCACAAGAGTTATTAGTTTGCGCTTGTCATTTCAGTCAGCTAACGGTGACCGGTCGGCTTGTCATTTGAGATACAAGAGCTGCCAGATATTATCAGAGTAATCTTGTTAGTGAACCTCGGAAAAGGGGCTAAGCTGCAGAAGTCTGTGCTTAAGAGCCAGATAGACAAGGTTTGCACGGGTTTTGTTTGTGTTGAAATGAGCGATTTTGACAAAGCCCTGAATGAGATGACTGCTGAAGGACTGATTCTCAGCCAGGATGGGCTAGTGCAACTCACTGAGCAAGGAGCCAAGTTGGGCAAGGAGTGGGCGAGTTTACTTTTGAGAAAAGAGCCTATCCTTGAGGTCGTTGCGGGATTGGTTGATGGTTCTGTCACGGGACTTGTGGTTATTCTTACGGCATTTATTGCGGGTCTGGCGTTGAAAACAATGGCTTTTGCAGCATTTCTGACCTTATCGTCGGTGGCCATAACGAATTTTTCCAGCTTCTTGCTCGGCGGAATAACTGAGGACTTGGCTGATATGATTACGCTTCAAAACTTGATGAATTATAGCCTCAGCGATATTCCTGACAGAGCTGAACGAGAGAAGTCTCTTATGCTCGTGAAGCATTTGTTCACTGTTTTGCATAAGGAAATAAGCCGCTCAAACCTCTTCGCAGCGATAATATGTGGAACCACGACTTTTCTCGCAGGGATCGTACCCATACTAACCTATTTTGTTCTGCCAAAACCCTTCCACATCGTCGTTTCCCTTGCAATCGTCGGGACCGTGGTAGGCGTTTTTCTAGTTCGTTATCGGTCAAAGAGGTCAAAAGTGCATTGGAAAGTGACTTTGCTTGAAACGGCTGTCATCGTCGCAATTGCAGTCATCGCTTCTTTGTTAATCGGAGGCATTGCATAGCAGCCTGTCGAGTTAAAATACAACCTTGGTCTAGTTTCCAAGAATCAGCATGCCCAGCAGTCAAATGAAACACAATCTTGAAACATCCCATTTCAAGGAATCTGCTTCGCACCTTCTTCCCATTCGATCCGCCCGATGCTATGGGCAGGTTGAGACTTCCGATGCATTTCCTTGGTTGGCCTTTCTGAATATTTAACTTTTTGCCGCAAAATATGACGATTCGACGAATTTTCGTAACACCTGAGGTCAGATGACAGCCGTGTTCTAGCTAGCTCTCCATGAAATGACGTTCTGCCTAAGGATAACTTGTCCGAGCGGGCCTTTGGAGTACGTTGGGACCACGTTGAATTGGTAGGAAGAAGTCGGGTTCAGAAAGGTTTCTTGTCGAGTATTTATATTTCGGGCTTGTTCGGCGCGCGCTCGCTCTTAGACTTTTTCAGGAATGCTGATAACGTCGTAACTCTGGCGGCGTTCCGCAAACGAAAAATACGCTGTGCAGGCATGAGACTATGGGGGTATTTGATGTCTTTGAAGGGTAAGGTCGCTATCGTTACCGGGGCCACTGGTGCACTGGGGAGCGTAGTTGCTAAGGCCTTGTTGGAGCAGGGTGCGCATGTTGTTTCAACGTATAGAAGTGAAGAGAAGCAGAAGGAGCTTGTTGGGTTTGTTGAGGGAGCGGGTGCCCTTTTGACTGGTGTTGAGGTTGATGTGACAAATGAGACTAGTGTTCAAGCTTTGTTGCAGAAGGTAATTGAGATGCACGGTCGAGTGGATATCTTGCTGAACATTGTTGGAGCTTACAAGGGTGGCACTGACATAGCCAGTACAAAAGAAGGCGACTGGGACTTCATGATGGATACAAATCTGAAATCGGCGTTTCTATGTTGCAAAACGGTTTTGCCGTACATGATGAAGCAGAACTATGGCAAGATTGTCAGTGTTGCTTCAAGAACGGCTGTTGAGAAACGGTTTCGCAGCAGAAGTGGCGCTTATGGCGTGTCTAAGGCTGGAATCATCGTCCTTACGGAAACCATTGCTGAGGAAGTCAAGAAGTACGATATCAATGTTAATTGCATCGTGCCCAGCACGATTGATACTCCTGACAACAGGCGCAACTTGCCTGAGGCGGATTCTTCGAAATGGGTGAAGCCGGAAGAAATCGCTAAAGTGATATTGTTTTTGGCGTCGGATGATTCGAGAGTAATCAGCGGTGCGTCTATTCCGGTATATGGAAAAGCGTGATTTTTGACCTTATTGAGGTCTTAAAGCTCGCGCTCATTTTCGTCATTTCTATTTTGCTATCATTACTTCTGTGGCCTTTATGACAGCTTCCACTTGGTCGCCGACTTTTATGCCCAAGTCTTCAGCTGCTTCTTTTGAAATCAATGCTGTTACAGAAGCAGGTACTGTTATCTCGAGTTTGATTTTTGCCATGAGCCCATCTTTCTCGACACTGACAACTTTTCCTTTCAAACGGTTTCTAGCACTAATCTTCAAGCCTACCACCCCCCGGGTTTTTCTATCATGTAAGACTTTACTCGAATAGTCTTCCAACTGCTCATACTCATCCAGCAGACTCTTGCCCAACTTGGTCAGCCTTGCTCCGCCGCCGCCTGATTTGCCGCCTCTGAAGGTTTCGACGATGGGTTTGCCGATGGTTCTCTCGATCTTTTTCACGTAGTTCCACACGTAACGATATGACATACTCAGATTCTTGGCAGCCTTGGAGATCGAGTTTTCCTTTGCTATTTGTTCTAGAATCTGGGCGCCCCCTTTGCCCAGAAGTGGCTTTCCATCGTATTCTAGCCAGATTTTGAATGAGTGTTTGTGTTTGCTTTGGGTGAGCATTTCAACTTGCTTTATTGTCATAATGTGTTTATAAGAGCTACTTTAGAAGCATCGCTTGATTACACGCTGAGAGGAAACCAATTGCAGAGTTTGATCGGAATTATCTGAGGATCTTGACTGATGCAGCAGTATCCTGTGTGTATGTAAGCCAAGGGGACGTCCAGCACCAACGCAAATATCGTGGCCAGAAAGGCGCAGTAGAAGCTTGTAAGAATTGCGCTAAGAGTATTCAGACTCGTCAAGGTGCTAGGAAGACCTAGATCGATCTTGCAAACGAAAAGGCTAGATCCGACCAACAGAACAATCAGAACGGCGCTGATTCACGGGTCCCTTGGTAATCCTTACAACTTCCGCCATGTCGCCTATTGTATAATGTCCCGCCACGTTATCCCATGGAGCTCAAGAGGTCCCCTCTGACAATGTGGGACAATTCGTGTTTCAAAACTTCTCCAAAACGATGATAGGGACTTTCCCGAATCAGTATAACGTAGTCAACGACAGAGGACTCATCAGCGTTGAATACACACGCGTCAGTGCCTCTGGCTGATAGCACACTCCCCCATTCTTCCTTCTCTCTTTTTTCATCATCTATACATTTCCTCAGCTGTATGAACCGGTCAAAATCGTTGTCCTCTAGTCGGAACGCCTTCACTTTTGGGAACGGTTTCACAGTCAGGGTCTTCCATATCGAGACGAGTTGCTTCTTTGGAATCATCCTCGCTTTGACCTCAATCCCTTCAATCGCAACCATGGTGAACATTCAACCCTTCATTTAGTCAAATGATGCATTACACTTAGAAGCGCGCTCTTATCAATCGAAGATCAGCCACTTGAAGATTTCGCCCAGATTAACAGTGTTGCTGGATCAGTAGCAATCGATGATGTTGGTGTGAACGGTTCCTTAGGCGCGTGATCCGGTAGCGATGTCCAACAGCTTACTGTTCTCGCGGAGGCGCAAAGGAGTAACCACAGAAAGGACAGGCGGTAGGGTTTCCCTGAGGCACCTGTTTGCCACACTCGGGACAGAGCGAGTTCTTATATGCAAAGCTTTCCAGTTCATTCATCAATAGTTTCTTCCGATTTCCCTGGAGCTTAACTAGGTGATTCTGCACAACTGCCAAGCATGCACTCATGACAGCAACTGCAACTGGAATGATTGAGAGAGGTAACAAAACGATCATGACTACGGAAATCACGATTAAGAGCATTGCAGCGACGAACAAGATGAATCCACGCCTTTCTCTATTTGTCGCTTCCGCAATCCTCTCTTGGAAGTGTGCCCATTCTGCTTGTTTAGACAAGATGCAATCCCTTGAAGCAATTGGACCGCCGAGATATTTAGCGTTTGGGAACTTGTGGCTTGCTAGCCTGGTCTTCTTGACTTCAAAGCTTGCCTAATGTGGAAAACTGTGCTTGAAGGTGTCGATGCGAGAGAGAATGGACTCGACTTCCTTCTCTGTTATCTTGCCTTCAATCTTATTTCCTGAACTCGCTGTCAAGGCTGGAAAAACCCTTATTCTTACAAATTCTCTCTGGATTGTCCTGTGAAGAACGTCTTCTTTCGTTACGTCAATGACTTCAACTTTCAAACCATGCCTAGAAGCGACTTTCTGGACCATTTCAACAGCTGCCTGTTGATTCTCGGAAAGAACAAAATCGTATTTTGGCTCCGTTATTGTCTCAAATTGTCGTAGACGAAACGTCCCATCAGATACCGAACCCTCGACCTTAACACGACTTGGATGACTGAGACTACGCCCGAAAATCTCACGTTCTATCTCTTTAGTTCCGGCTACTGTCTTCACGCTTTTCACGTAAAGCCTGACCCTTGGCTCATTCATGAGCATCATCTACAAAAAGGCAGCTCAACCCTAAAAAGCATAGCTTCGGAATGAAGGTTATCACGCCCGTTAACGTCCGGGACACTAAACCTTCCTAACCTAAGAAGCCACCTCGGCCCGCGCCATTCAAACTAACTTAACCCGATGGTAAAGCAGAACATCAGATTTATGGCAGAGTGAGACACTATTATTAGGAATGTGGAGGAGAATGGCCAGAATAGGCCTCCTTGGAAGTGTGGAAATCTCCTTTCTCCTTTCAACCATTCTCCTCATTCTCAACGTTAGCTCTTCTCACAGATATTCATTGTGAAAGAATCTTCTGTAATACTCCTCTATAATTTAGGTCGAAGCCTTTTTGCACCCGTCCTCTCCTGAATTTCCCCGATGACACTTGTAAGCGTGATTTTGTGATCAATCTTGAAGAATTGTGAATTGGAATGAGTAACTGAAAGTTGTTGATACCCTTGGTTGTGGCTGTAGTTGCGGAGGTTCTGGCGGTAGCCTTAGCTGATGTAGTTCTGAGTCAGTCGCAACGAGTGTAGAGGGTCAGAAACCTTTAGAAGGTGTCGATGATGGAAGCAAGGAAATGCGCGCGCCCCTGGCATTATGCGGACCGCCTGCTTTGAAGGCTGGATGTTATTGTTTTTTTCCGCATTGAGAACAGAAGCGAGCCTGTGCGGGAATTCTGTTTTTGCAGTTGGGGCAGATTTTTAACACGATTTGAGGGTGTAATAAGGTTCCGCAAAAATTGCAGTAGTTAGAGTTTGACGAGACTTGCATCCCGCATCTTGGGCAAGTCAGGTATTGCGCAGCTATAGAAGAGGGAATTATGATCCATGCGCCGACATTCAATTCATTATGCCTCTTTGTCTTTAATAGTCTCGTCGAGGTATTTTGGAGTTGTGCTTTTCTTTTCCGTTTCAAACGTGATAGCAAGTTGTCGAGTCCATGAAAGAGACGTTTAATGTGCGTGGGAAACTGAAGTCAAGGTGAAACCTAACCAGCATTTCGCAGTTTTTGCCTTTGAAAGTTCATTGGTTCTGTTTTAAGTATCGGAATGAGAAGTCTTTTATGAAAAGCTCTGGTCGATGAAGGCTTATTATGAAAGTCTCGATTTCCTTGAGGTTCGGTTGCCAGTCTTGTCTGAGATCGGTGATCAGTTTTGAGTAACTAGCATAGTTCTTGTGTATCGATATCATGATACTGTTCATGCCAAGGCCTTCGCCGTTAGCTGCGAAAATCACAGAAGGCTGATTCTTTGTCCATTCTTTCGCTTTGCTAAACAGTTCTGGTCTAGCCTCTGCAAATGAAAGAAACGTTACTGCTATGAAGTCATATCCCATCTTGGCTAAGTTTGGAATTGCGGTGTATTCTTTTATGTAGCCTCCTTTCTCTAGATTTGATCTTTTTCGAGTTATTGTCGGCTGCGATAGGTCGAGAGCTTTGGCAAGTTCTCGATCGCTTCTCTTCGAGTTGTCTATCATCGCGAAAAGAAGCTTCAGTGTCTCCAGTTCTTTCCTGTCCATCATCATCGCCCCTGCTTGAGATGCGTATTAGGCTAATTCGAGATTTAAGCCAATATGTGCGCACTTGTTTACTCATCAATTAGTGACCTTACACGCAGCCTAAAGGATGTTAGTGACCCTGTTCAAGAAACGTGTTTTCAGTCCCCACATAGCAAATGCTGTCTACAAGGACAAGCTCGTTTTTGAGAGTGAAGTGCGCGGAGTGAAGTCAAGCGCGTGTCTGTTCCGAAAATGGTCAAAAATGGTTTTAATTCCGTTTTTGAATTCCAGAAGTGCTGATAACTTCAAAGAAGACATAGAAGTGCAGGAAGTCCAAAACGGTCCCCAAGTGTCAAGAGAAGAATAATAACCATTTTTGGCCAAATTAGGAACACACATGCGCGCTATCATCCGAGACGAGGGTGTTAAACAAACCATCCAAGCGCATGCGCCGTGCAAGCCAGTGAACATCCTTGGCGCGCGCTTCTTTTCTTGTTCATTTAAACGTTTCGCAACTCTTAATAAGCTCTTTAGTGCACCTCTAACGCACGGAATTTTGTCAGATTTAATGGTGTTATTGTTGGGTTCCCATCGACGAAGTCAGATCGAAATTCTGTGTGGCATCCTAGAGATATGTTCAGACGGTGCAGCAAAGACGGGTGTGGTCTACAGGGCCAATTTGAATTTCACGCGGCTGAACGAGTACATGAATACGCTTCTAGGCATGGGTTACGTTTCTCTGAGCGTCGTGTGTAGGGAAGGAAACAAAAGCGAAATGAAAATTGTCTATAACACTACAGAGCAGGGAAAAGGGTTTCTCGCCAACTTCGTGAACATGCAACAGGGTTTGAAAAAGTTCAGCGACAGGAACAGGGTGTTGGCTAAACCTCTGATATCACGATCTCTATAGGTTTCATTTTGAACGTGAACTCTATTCTCAGGTCTCCCTCCGTCATGTTTTGCAGTGAGATGCCTTGCATCCGAAAACATTTCTGCGGCGGGACAATCACTGTTCCAACGCCCTTTCTGCGCCATTTTCCTCCGGCTCGATCGTACGCGTTCAACACTGTCATCATGTTCATGAATTCGCTTCCAACCCTGACTCTAGAAGAGTCGACATCATGTTCAACGAGCTTATGCTTGGACAGGGTTACACAATAGTCTCTCAGATCCTCAATCGGAACCCTCATTTTCCAGGCTATGTCTTTCAGGCTATGCCAAGCGCCATCCTCAAGAAACCTGAAAATCTGAATCATAAGGAAGACGGATTCTTCACGCCTATTTAAGAGTGGAAGGACGAACAGGTCCTTACCTCCTGGTTCTTGCGCCTTTAAATTGAAAACCGTCACCAGCAGGATCATAGCAGGGAAGTGCCATCGACTTACACAACCGGTGATGTATCGACTTGGTGACAAAGACGATTAGCAGATTGAACAGGAAAACCAACGGACACGATACGATGACGCAGAGAGACTTGCGAATACGCAATCGAATGATCATCATACTACTATTGCCTGTCACTATTTTTCTTTGGCTGATCGGTTGGGTCCTCTCTTCAGCGCCAGCATCAAGCAGATCGGAAAGTCGAGACACGCGCGAAAGCGTAAAGCGTGTTATCACAATACTTGAAGAAGAGAAACCCGAGATCCTGCAAACGTAGCCCGAGTAACAGCAAACCAAGCATCAACACAGAAGAAGTTGTCTTCAACACGGCGCATGCGATCGATCGTGTTCACTGAGCAGCAGCCGAAGAATTAAAACGTGCCTTTTGAATGAGCAGAACCAAAGAATTTTCCAACATAAATGCATCTGTTTAATGATTCCTAGGGCGCGCTATTCTAGATCTGTTTTCTTTTGTTGTTTTGGTAGCGCTTTTGTATTTTTTCTGCGAGCTTGCCGTCTTCCACTATTAGAGCACCTTCATAGCCGCAGTCGAGGCATTTCCAAATTGAAGGGCGGAAAAAGACGAGAAAATTGATGTTTGTGGAACCGCATCTTGGACAGAACTTCATTCTCCCTGAGACTTTCCCTTGTTCTTTGGACCTCATCATCGACTTCTTGAGGCTCCACTTCTCTTTCAATACGCTTCCAAACTCGGTAAAATTGAAACCTTTAGCTTGCTCCCCGCATAGTGGACAGCGCTGCCCAGGTTCAAGCTGCTTGTCATACGTGCACTTGGGATTAGGGCAAGTCCATGAAGGCATACCAACGCCTCATCAACAACAGACCGATAACGAAGATAAAACTTCTTGCAGAACCAGCACTCGCGTGTACGATCGATCGCTAGCCTTGCTACTTCCGTGAAGAACCCGCCGAATCAATAGATCCCGTAACTTCTCGCCAACCGAGTTGTTGCCAACTTGGCTCCGAATCAGATGGAATCATGTGAAGACTAATTGATCCTAAAAAAAGTCCCCAATCGCTCGATCGGGGTTTGTTGTTCGGAATGTGTGTTCAATAATCCAGTTCTCCGTTTATGAATTTCCGAGTCATTTCGCTGCGCGGGTTGTTGAAGAATTCTTCAGGGCCCGCAATCTCCACTATTTTGCCTTCGTATATGTGCACCACGTCGTCTGCAAGTCGCTTTGCCTGACTTAAATTATGTGTTGCCAATATGATTATGCCTTTTCCCTTTGTTCTGCTCATAATTGCTCTCTCGATTATTGTTGCGCTGTACGGGTCCAGGTTCGCGGTGGGCTCATCCAAGAGCAGGATTTGCGGATTAAGCAAGAACGCTCGTGCAAGGGCGATTCTCTGTTGTTCTCCACCTGAGGTTTTCCTTGCCTTTCTTTTTTCGAAATTCCTCAATCCAACAGTGTGCAATTCTCGAGCTATTTCTTCTTTGATCTCACTGTCTTTTTTTCCTCTGATTTTGAGGCCGTACGCCAAGTTGCTGTAAACCGATCTGTTAAACATCACTGTTTTCTGGAAAACTAGTGTGGCGATCTGACGCAATTCTTTTCCGTTTGTGTCCTTGCCGTCGAGAAGTATGCTGCCTTTGTCCCGTTCTTCTAACCCAGCTATAATCCGGAGTAGGGTTGTTTTCCCAGCTCCATTGATTCCTAATAGTGCTATCGTTTTGCCTCCCACTATTTCCAGATTAATATCTTCCAGGGCTTTGACTGAGCCATAGCTTTTTTCAACGTTTTTGAGTTGGAGTCTTGCTTCCATTGCCTCAGTCTTCTCCCAGCCTTAGTCTCCTCCAGGGTGCCACAAGATCCACAACTTCTTCCAAGGCAGATCCTCTTGTCTCAGTCTTTCCACAAGGTTGATCGCCAAGGTTATCGTGAGTACTACTGCCATGAGGATTATTGCATATGCCATCGCGACGGCGAAATTTCCTAGATTTGTTTCCAATGCAATGGAAGTTGTCAGCACTCTCGTTTCTTGAAACAAATTTCCTCCTATCAATCATGGCCACACCGAGCTCTCCGAAACCTCTGTTGAAAGCGGCTGATACAGCTAACACCATTGACCAAACGGTTTCTCTCATTATGGCCAAATTGCATCTGAGACTAGATGCGCCGAGCGTTTTAGCGAGGTCTCTTAACTGGACATCAGCAGCGCCAAGTGCACTGGCGGTGAAGCTGACGATCAAGGGTGTAATCAATATAGATTGACCTATTGCTATTCCATTAAGCGTGTAAAGAAGATGCAGAAAGCCGAATTCTCCTTGATGCGACATAAAGAGGTACAATAGCAATCCCAAGGCAACTGTGGGTATACCTATGAGCGAGTTGAAAATGCTCTTGATCAACCACTTACCTCTAAACGAATATAGACCCAAAACTGTTGCTATTGGAATGCTCCATAAGCAAGATAGCAGCGTCCCAAGGCCAGTGACGTATAACGACCTGTAGACTGTCGCGTATACCTCATTGTTCCCACTGAAGATCAATTCAAGCGCCTTCCAAAGCGCCTGAACTATAACATCTTGCATTCGAGATCACGAAGAAAAAAGGGAATTGGATTTATGAATCGCGTTACTTACAAACAAACTCTGATCTGTGTTGCCTTTTTTCTCTACATTATTCCTGAGTGGGGTGGAGGTGTGGAGGAGTGGTTGCTCTAATTGCGGAGGTTTGCAATAGGCACTTATTTGCTGGCTTTGGTCAAAGATCAAGGGGTATCCCAATTGTTTGAGTATAAGCTGCCTGCGTCGTATCGGTAAGCCGATGGACATTCGGTTGCGTTTGAAGGGATGTAAGCGTAATTCTGGATCCAGCTCAACAGCGTGGCGTTGCTTCCGGTGGATACCAAGTGGAATGAAGGGGGTGAAAAGTGGTGCTCCGAATGTTGACGTCCCATAGTTGGCTATCAGGTTTTGGCCTTCGTCAGAAACCAAGTACTGTATGAATAGCATTGAAGCGGCAAAGTTCGTTTTCGTGAGATTAGCATTCAGCGGATTGTCTGCTATCACGCTGTAAACGTTCAACAGGTCTCTGTTGGCTTGAACCACAATTTTCATTTGAATGTTCCCTGCGTTGGTGTTGGTCAAATATGAAGCCGTGTCCGACAGTGTGTATCCGCCTAGTTCGTTGGCCACAAGTAGCGTGGCGGTCATGCCTTGTCCTGTCTCCTTGTACCATGATGTTTCTGTTCTTATTTGGGTCCAGTTTATGCCTGCGGCTTTCCACAAGTTCTTTTCTTTTGAGTTAGTTCCTGATCCGTCGCCTCTTGATATCCATATGGCTTGACCTTGTTCTCCCAGTGTTTTGATCTGTTTCAGCGCGTCTAACGGTGCCATGCCAGTTATGTTGGCGGGATCGTTTTGGGGTCCTACGATTATGAAGAAGTTGGATGCTATGATCTTGCGGTTCACGCCATATCCGTTAACCATGAATGTGTTTTCCTGAGCCGGATCGTGGACCATTATCATGTCTGCGTCACCTCTGATGGCTGTCTGTATGGCAGCGCCAGTTCCTTGCGAAAGAAAACTAATGGTTATCCAAGGGAACTTTGTCTGAAACGCCGTTTTCATCTGGTCTTCCACTCCTGTTTCGTAGAGGCTGGTCGTTGACGAAACTATTAGCGTAGTGTGTGATGGCGTTGAACCTACCCATCCTAACTTGGTTGCTATAGCCGCGATATCCACTATGTTTACTTGTCCGTCGTTGTTTATGTCGTCCGCGGCGTTCCAGCGCAGATCGCCTAGCTTGGTCAAAAAGGCTCTCGCGGCAGATGAAATGTCCACTATGTTCACTTTGAGGTCGAGGTTGACGTCTTCTCTTATCGTCCAGTTCATCCAGTCAGGCCAATTGCCCTGGTTGAGTACGCTGCTGCCTATTCCCGTCGAGGCATCCTTGTTGATGGCGGGCGAATTCGCGTTTACATTCGATACCTGATAGAAAAAGGTTAACAGCAAAGGCAACACGCAGATACTGAGAATCAGTGACTTCTTCAATCTTCGACTCAATTCCGGCCATCTCCTTCTCTATGAATCAGTGCATAATGGCGTTTCCAACGAAACCTATTGTTGCCAATCAACATTCCCATTTCAAATCACTTCTTAATTCTTGCAATCAAAGGATCGATATGCATTTAAAAACATTTCGATGATTGAAGCGAAGATCAACTACCGCGCGATCCAGCGTCCCGTCAGTCCAGAGGCTAGGCGCTTGGAGGGGAGTATCTGAATAGAACCTTTGTATTTCGCCTGGAGAAAGCAAAATTCGTCATCCAAAACAGAAGACGGGATTTTGAAGGTTAAAAACAGTTAGTCAATACAACATTTCAGGAAAATGGAGAGATAGACTCGCTAATATCTGGCTCCGGCAAGAAAGTGGCTACGTTTCTTCAAATGCTCAAAGAAACCGCGATGCGATGCGGGAGAAGCCAAAAGGCTTGAATGGGCAGACATAGACTTTGAAAAGAACATCACAGTCTTGAACGCTCCAGAAAAAGGTTCAAAGCCTAGAATGTGGAAAGTCAGCCAGAAGCTTATAGACATGCTCAATGCGTTGCCAAAGGATAGCCAGAAAGTCTTTGGCGAATCTTCAATAGACCCTATGAAAACCACTTTCACCAAAGCTCGCAAGCGCTTAGCCGCTAAGCTCCGAAACCCTAGACTGCTGCAAATATCCTTTCACACACATTGCGACACTGGAAGGCTACAATGCCTTATCACAAAACTTGAGATTCTTACTACGTCAAAGACTTCTTAGGACATAAGAGCTTGAAAAACATGGATCGATCGATCGCAATGGAGATCAGTGAATAGTAGCCTCCACTAAGCGCGCGCAGTATTTTTATATCTCTCGATGTTCTCTTGTGAAGCCGCATCATAGAAAGGAAATCTAGTTCATGTACGCTGTCGAAACTCAGCACTTAGTCAAGCAATATGGCAAGACGTTCGCGCTTAAAGGTCTTGACTTCACCGTAGATCCAGAGGAGATCATGGTCCTGCTGGGACCGAACGGTTCAGGGAAAACGACGTTGTTGATGACTCTGGCCACGGTCCTGAAACCGACGTCTGGCACAGCGAAAGTCATGGGCATTGACGTGGTAAAGTCTCCGACGAAAGTTCGTCAGATCCTGGGCATCTCATTTCAGGATGCAAGAGGCTTTTGGAGACACAAGCCAGCGGAGATCCTGCAATTTCACGCTGCAATGTGTGGAATAAAGAAGAGCGAACGAAAGGTCATAATCGAGCAAGTTCTGAAGGAACTCGAACTTTGGGATTCACGTAACAAGTTGTTCATGACGCTTTCAGGCGGCCAAACCAAGAGATTGGAAGTGGCCAAACTTCTAGTGCAGAAGCCGAAGTTTGCCATATTCGACGAGCCAAGCAGTCAAGTTGACTTACGGGGGAAACGAACGATCTGGGAGAAGATACTTCAGCTGAGAGAAGAAGGCTCGACGCTCTTGGTCGCCACGAATGAAGTCCGCGAGGCGGAATACCTTGCCGACAGAGTGACCATTCTGGATCAGGGGAAAAGTATAATGTGCGACACTGTCCAGAATTTGAAAGACAAGATCGCTGGAGGCGACATCGTCGAACTCGAGTTGGAACCTGGTGAAAACAGCGTAGGGATCGAAAAGGATCTGGTCAAGATCCCAGGTACCGCAAAGCTGACACCCGTGGGTGGCAACAAATACAAAGCTTATGTTTCAATAGCAGAAGCGTGGGTTCCGAAAATGACGAACTTGTGCTATGAAAGAAAGGTCCGTGTCTCATCAGTCAGAGTGACAGAACCTTCCCTAGACGACGTTTTCCTGAGCTTCACGGGCAAGAAGCTGGAGACGAATGAGAATGCTTGATGTACTCCGCCTAGTATGGTTCGACTTAGAAAACGAAATCAAGCCACCTGTATGGGTGGGAATGCAATGGTTCACCTCCATAATACAACTCCTCATATACGCCGCCCTCATTAAGCAGATGATGAATGCAAGCGTTATCTCCCAGATAGGCAGCTATCAAGAATTCTACGCCGTGGGCTTCCTCATCATCATGACTTTCGACATAGGCTCACATGCTGGAAGACAATTTGTAGAACACGCACACGAAGGAAGACTTCCCTACCTGCTCAGCCTTCCAATCTCACGGTCGAAACTCTTCCTCTCCATAGCCTTGAAGGGCGGATTCGAGCTAGCGTTGATGCTCACTGTCCCCTTCACCATCACACTATTATTGATTGGTAACCTAACGGCCATGTCGATAACAGCTGCAGTTGCGACACTCTTCTGTCTAGGCTTCGGAGTAGCGGGACTAATGCTGGGATTGTCGTTCATCGCATTCAAATCAAGCGACATGTACTCAGCCATCGTGACAGGACTAAGCGCATTAGTCGTACGCTTCAGCACCATCATGTATCCCCTCGCATTCCTGACCCAAACCTCACCAAGCTACGCCTCAGCAGCAACGCTAAACCCCTTGTCTTACGGGGGTGACCTCGTTCGCTTATTTCTCGGGTTCAACCCGAGCTCACTGCTTAATCCCACAGTGGCCGTCACTGTGCTGGTGGCGGTTGTGGTGGGCACGCTAGGCTTAAGCACGCTTCTTCTTCAGCGTTTGGTGGAAGGGGTGAAAAGCGCATGACAGAGCTGGGTAGCATCTTGCGACTGGCTCGCAATGACTTTTCCTACTTCTTTAGAACAAAATGGCTCATGGCCGTCCTTTTGAGCTTGAATATTTCAGACATGCTCGTCGTGGCCTTGGTTTACAAGCACATGATTACATTTGACTACTTTCAATTCTTCGTCCCAAGCGTAGTTATAATGGGGCTCTTCGCAGCTGCTCTGGATACTGGGAGACGCATATGGTTGGCCATCCGCGAGGGCGTAGTCCAATACTATCTCTCCTTACCGATAAGCCTCGGAGGCATCGTTACAGCCTACATGCTCGCTGGAGGACTTGCTGCAGTCGTTTACTCAGGTGCATTATTATTCGTCATGATCCCAGTTCAAGCTTTGGGGCTGATAGCTCTTCCTCTTCAGGCTATAAGTAACACACTTGTTCTGTTGCCGTTCCTTTTCGTTTTAGCCATGGGACTAGCAGGAATCGCAGCCACTCTTGCAGCGTTTGCGTCAACTCATGGCGAATATTTCTTCGCATACCAGCAGGCGGTGCAGCTTCTGCTGCTGACTTTCAGCACGTTGTATTATAAAATAGATTATGTCAAGAACTTCTTTCCATCATTTATAACCACTATCGTATCAGCGAATCCCCTTAGCTTGGCAGTCGGCGCCATGCGAGATTACACCTTCGCGGGAAAACCCTTACAGCCCTTCTACCTGCTCGACATCCTAGTTGCAAGCCTTCCTTTTGCAATGATTGGCGCGGCAGCCTACCTGTCTGCCCTTCGCGCCTTTCGAGTCAAAGGAAAACTTTAGTCCAACAGAACGCGCTGCCTTGTCCCGATATTGGTGTAAAATGGTCGTAATTCTTATCTTCGGGAATGGCGGCCATTTTGAGGCTCTATCTGTTGTCTGGCCTGTGGCGTTCCCTAAACTGCAAAGCAAGCTGAGCGTGGCCTTAGTCCTCCATCGAAAAGCAGCATTTCAATCGTGATTTGAAGAAGCTGAATGGAACCTGCGGATTTACCGCGTTCTGGCGCAGCCTGATACGCTTGCGAAAGAAGACCAAACCAAGCTCTGAGAGACAAAACAAGACTTATGACCATTTTTAACCATTTTTGGGACAAGCCAGCGCGCGTCTCCATGTGTTTTGTGACGTCATCTCCCGAAAGTTTGATATTCCAGTATCCTGTTTGGGCGATTCGTTCTCGCAAAGTGACCTTGCTCAATATTACTGCGAGGACTCTGAAAGTTTTTGGGGTCGTATACTATGCTGCAGATTTCTCTTGACTTGACCCAACTCCTTGGGCAGATTCGGGCCGCTTGTTCGTTTCAGTTTAATTCCTTCAACTATTCTCAAGCCTAGCAGCTCCGCGATCGATTGATCATGTTTGTCTGTTTAGCGCGCACGCTTGCGTCAGAGACCCGTGATGGCCCGTCGTGAATTCTGGCGTTAGAAGTGGCTTAGAACAAAATCCCTTAAACTCTTATGGTTCGCTAAAAAGTCAACTATAATTCTTGTGGCTTTGACAATCTGCACATCGAGCAGTCGCGAGGTGGCCAGTGTAAACACGAAAGAGAATATGCCCAAGGGAATTTCTAGGATGAGGTTTATGGAGCCAAAAATCAGCACGAAAACAAGCGTAAGCGAAGCACCAAGTATGCCCATGATGACTGAGCGTACAATGAAATATAGCCTCTGATGCCACGTAGAAAGCAGCAGTGCCTTTATAACAGCCTGTTTCCCGGCGTTCCGTTCGGTTTCAGTGGGCGCTTCATCCATATGCTGCAGCAAAGTTTTCGCGTGATGCATATTTGTCAAATGCAGAATCTTTATCATTTCGTCGGACTCTGCAAGCTCTTTTCAGCTTTTGTTTTCAATTTCTGTCATGATTTCTTGAGTAATTTCGTCGATTTTTTGGTCACCGATTGAAGTTGAAGTCATATACGAAACCAGCTGAGAACTTGGCTTTTTAGTCAATGACTTCTTTGGGTCTTAATATGTTTTGATTCCGGGAAGCGCGCGGCTTGAAGAGACCCTAGAGGTACTGGATGAAAAGCGAAGGTACACTTTAGTTTTTGAGCCTCCAATCAAACAGTAGTTTCCTTTGTTTGTTTTACGAATTTCGCTTTTGGCCTTACGAATTTCAGATATAGCCTTACGGTTTCCTTATTCTTTTTCTGTAATTGTAATTGTATGTATGTATTTCATAGAGGGGGTAAGAGAGAGTAGTGGTAAAGGGTAGTCGTTAGTAGTCGTTTAGTCGTGTGTGTTTGGGATAAAACCTTACCCCCGCACACACCAAAAAACGAAATAGCGTGCGCTTATGCTGATCAGAAATCCATTAATCATTAAAGCTGAACCTTTTAGAGAAGCTTTAGCTTTCTTTCTATGAGTATGAATATAAAGTATATGAGGATCCCTAGAACCAATGAGATTAGACCTAGAAGTATGGATATCTCGAATATCGAGAATACTCCAAAAGCAAGAAGGATTAGCCCTATGATACCAATGATTCCAAGAAGGATTAGCCCTTTTCTGCTAACAACTTTCTCTTGACTCGTTTGTTTAGTCATTTCTTAACTGTTCTCCCGGCACCCTTTTTGAATACGTGTGTCAGAAGGATAACTTGATATTCCTGAGGAAACCAAAATGAATGAGAACTTCGCAAAAAAGCATACCAAGTCAATAAAAAGCGGCCGGGGTGAGGTATTCACGCTCGGTCGGGGATGTCTCCAGCCTATCTTTTTTTGTGTGTTTCGTTGATGCTTTTGTATACAAGTTTCATTCTTATGGTGCATCATTCAAGCGCACGCACTATATTTACCCCAGTAAGGGGTGTGCGTGGTTCCCCAACTTAGAGCTGAGGACGCACGCCACCGCGCAAGCGCTTATCTTCGAGTCTTCAATGAGATCAGTATTAATTTTATGAATCCAGAATCAATCTCTACGATGTTTGCGATATGCATGACGAGAGTTCGAATCTCTCCCGGGCTACCACTGTTGATCAATGTTCTCTTGCCTAAGCTACCACGAGTATGGCTGCTGGAGAATTTCCGTCAGCCTTAGGAATGACAGAAACCTCGCACCTCGACGCCCACTAGCAAATCAGCCGTGCGCTGCGGATTCGAGCTCGATTTGAACACCGTCGTTGAGAGTAGGTGAGGCTAGGGAAAATCGGTCGCTATAGATTAAGAATATAGGGGCCGTTATTTGACCGAGAGCCGCCCGTTACCCGCCGATTCTTGCATTGAATTTGCGATTTGCGCGCCAAGTCTGTTCTATTGTTTTTTGGGTTTCTTTTTCACTTCCACACTTGCTGCTATGTTGTTTTGAATGAGACTTCTTCTTATTACAGAATCGACAGCGTTAAGAAAGATTTCGTCGTCCGATGTCCCTGAAACCTCCACGTGAATTTCAAGTTTCGCCTTGAGGTTGGTTAGAGGCTTGATGACTGCTTCATGGAATTTCGACCAACTCTCCCCATCTATGTTTGCTGAGACAGTAATTGACCCGGATAGTTTGGGTTCTGAACGTGTCGAATGCGCTTCTACAGTTTTTGAGACGATTCGCTGCTTTGAACTTGCGGCTACGGCGAGCGTATCTTCGGTTGCCCGCGGCTTTTGCAAGTGTTGCTCAGGCTCAATGACACACTTGAAGGCTAAGCCTAAGCAATTGCTAGAAAGTGGAAACGCCGTGACAGAAAAAAGTCTTTCATGACCATCTTCGTCTTTCCGGTAAAATCTTGCCACAACTTTTGTTCTTTTCGAGTCGAGGACATCTGCAAATATCCGCTCTACATAATCCGGGAAGAGTCTTGGGCATATCTGGGAGATGTTTCCTCCGACAGCCCTATCGCTGTCCACTCCCATTAATCCCGACGCTTTTGCGTTGATTGAAACGAGCTTGAATGAGCCCAGATCATCTGCATTTTCAAGGTGAAATACGGCCAGACCGTTTTGCATTTTGTTGACAAACTCGGTGTAGACTCGCTGGCGGGCCCTTTTCACATACTCACCGAGTTCGGGCATGTTAAATTGGTTCGCCTCAAAAACCAATCCAACTTTGTCGTAAAGTTTTTTTGCAATGCAGATCTCGAGAACACCTGCGCCTGATCCCATGAGCTTTTCCATTGTTTTTGTGAAGACATCAATCTTGCTAGGAATCTCCCGTTTTTTGATGTTGAGCCGTTCCAGATTGAAATATACTGATAGTGGCAGGTTCTCATCCACCGCTGACAATACCTCGTCCACAGCATTGAGTACAAAGATATCAAAATCACACGCGGACAATGGCTATCCCTGTGACCGTGTTCGCAACAGCATGTTCATGGACAAGAAAACATGCGACTCATAAATCTCAGGTTCCCGCTGGGAAGGTGCGTGATAGAGAAGCAGACCACCATGACACGTAGAACCATCAAAGCACATTTAGATTCCTCTTACTTACAAATCCCAATCAGACAATCTATTTTGTTTTATGGGGTCTCTTTTTTGTCGATGAGTCTTGGAGCAGTTTTGTTGTCCGGTCTGTGATGAATTCTTCGATTTTCTTTTCAGTCATCGATTCAGCTTCTTTTCGTTCTTCTAGTTTTCTTTCTATCGTTTTGGCCAGATCCTCTGGGGCCACAGGCTTCATGATGTAATCATCAGCATCTAGCTTCAGAGCTTCGACGGCGTTGCCTAGCGTGGGATAGCCCGTTACCATTATCTTTATCATTCTTGGTGTTGTATCATGAATTGCTGTCAACAGTTCAGTACCTTCCATGTCAGGAAGCTTAATGTCTAACAACGCCACATCATAGACTGTCACCTTGGATTTTTCTATGGCCTCCACTCCACTATGCGCCAAGTCGGTCTCATACCCTTTCGCTTTCAAGTAAAGGCTCAGCGTCCTACAGATAGACGTATCATCGTCCACTATCAGAATGCTTGCCTTCTTATCTTCCACCCAACGTCACCTCCACACCTCAACATGAACCAATCGCACATGCCTTCGATACTCTCTCTGCAAGCACGTAACAAGACGTCTTGCCCGCAGAGCAAGAGAACGTAACGCAGAGTCTTATCACTCGCAAATCCACCCCATCCTATCTAAAGATCAAGGCTAGAAAGAACGTAAACCCTCAACACACAAAAACATTATGAATTCTGACGATGAATTACAAGACCTGCAAAATAACGTCGGTAAGACAAGTTCCATTCGCATCAAAAAATCAGGTTTTTGTTCCCAACCATGATTCGAGGCTTCCCCGACATGGGGCGGATTCCATCGTTAAATCACTAATTTCGTTACAGAAGTAGAATCGGTTTTGACAGGTCAAAAGATTTTTTCTTCGATCTGTCAAATCAGAGCGGGACCTTCCTTTAGAGAGTTTTAACACGACTCTGCATTCATGACCTTGGCATTTGCCCCTTCTGGAGCTTTGGCTACACTATAGACTCGCAAAGATTTACTGAGGCAAAACTTGAGGGCGAATTCTGTTGCCGCGGATACTCTCAATTGAATTCCGAGTCACGAGTACTCGTTCATAACCGTTTTATCGGGCAACGACACGAATGGTGACTGTCAGGTTCCAACTTGCTCCAAACACAGGAATGGAAGAGATGACTAAAAACACTGTCGAGTCTGCAGCAGATTCTGCATTTCCAGAAAACAGGTCCTGCACAATTGCCGGTTCTTCAAGTGATGCCATTATCTTGACGAATCATGAGGCGAGGGTTTCATACTGGAGTCCGACAGCCGAAAGGATGTTTGGCTATCAGAAAGTAGAAACAACGGGCAAAGAACTGCATAAACTCATTTTGCCTCAAAACCTCCATGGACATTTTCAAAAGGCGGTCGAAAGAGCCACAAAAACCGGACAGGAGACTCTTGCCGAAATAAAAATCGAGGCAAGAGCAATGAAGAAAAACCGGACAGGATTCCTAGCAGAACTCTCCATTTCAAGACTGCAAGTCAACGGTAAATCATATTCATTGTGCATAGTCCACGATATCACTGAACAAAGAAAAAAGGAGAAAGCTCTCCAAGAGTCCGAAGGAAAATACAGAAAGCTGTATGAAGAAACAATGAACGCTATCTTCGTTGCGGATGCCAAGGCAGACACACTGATAGATCGTGACCGTGCGCCTACAAAGCCGACTGGCAGAGCCGAGTCAGAACTGATCAGCAGACAACAACAAGGACTCAACCCAGAGCACGACGTGGAAAAAAGACTCAACAAGACTCTCAAAAAGCCTCGCAAAGAAAAAGAAGGACCCCCCTTGGAAACACAGGTCACCACCGACAGAAGAAAAATCAAGGAAGTTGAGGCCAAAACCGATCTCGTCCCTCTTGAAAGGAAAGAATCCATTCAACAGAACTCCAAAGACATCACAGAACGCGAGCATGCAGAGAAAGAGATTCCAAGATCGGAGGAGCAGACAAGATTGCTCGAGTTTCACAACAAAGCCATTGACATTCGACCTGTTTGGATTCATGTATTTGACAGAAAAGGCAATGTGACTCCATTGAATCGTAGCGCCGGGCTCATTTGTGGCCACACATGCAAGGGCGTCAATGGGCATGAGAAGATTCTCGAACAGCTCTACTTAGATCCTCGATACCCCACTGAAATCTTTTGCCAAGCGGAGAAAACCATTGATTGCGAGCCTAAGGTGAAATCTGACATAGTTGTTAAATGTAAGAATGGAGTCTTGAACACTATTTCGTGTTATTCAAACAACATACTGGACAGAAAAGGAAGACCCGTCGGCAGCATCGCGATAGGTCTGGACACTACGGAGATCGAGACAATAGAGAAAGAGCTATTTGAGAATCATACAAAGTTGCAGAGCATACTTGACACATCTTCCGATGCCATAGTGATCACGGACCCAGACGGGGGCATAACTGAATGCAACCAAGCAACATTAGATTTGTATAGATGCTCATCAAAGAAGGACCTAATCGGCAAAAGCGCCTTCACGCTTTTCGCAAAAAAAGACCATCTAACGGCAATGGAAAATCTCAGAAAATCTCTGGACAAAGGCTCAGCGAGAAATCTGGAATACACTCTGCTCGCTAAAGACGGTCGCGAGTTCGCCGCTGAACTCTCAACAAGTACGGTGACGGACCAATCAGGGAAACCTATAGGTTTTGTAGGTATAGCAAGGGACATCACTGCGCAGAAGGCAATGGAGAAGGAGTTGGAGGAATACTCTGGCCACCTTGAGAGACTCTTTAGAGAGAGAGCTAAATGGCTGAAGGAAACCGAGGATCAGCTTCTTAGGTCTGAAAGACTTGCTGCTATCGGAGAATTGGCAACGATGGTTGGGCATGACCTGAGAAACCCTCTTCAATCTATGAAAAACGCGACGAGTTACCTGAAGCTTATTAGTTCAGGTTCAAAATGCAAGTGCGAAGGGAAGGAGATGCTTGAGATTATTGAAAAGAACATTGACTATTCAAACAAGATCGTGAATGATCTTCTGGATTACTCAAGAGAGATACAGCTAGAACTGACTGAAACCACCCCGAAACAGATACTCAGTGAAGCAATGCTGCTTGTCAAAGAGCCCGAGAACATAAAGGTGTTTGACGAAACCGAAAATGAACCAAAAATAGCTGTTGACGTTCAGAAAATGGAAAGAGTCTTCGTCAACATGATTAAAAACGCCTTTGATGCAATGCCACAAGGTGGAGAACTGGTAATAAAGAGCAAAGAAGTAGAAGACAACCTGCAAATCGCATTCTCAGACACAGGGGTTGGCATGTCGAAAAAGGTGCGGCGAAAGATCTGTACGCCCCTCTTCACAACGAAAGCCAAGGGAATGGGCTTCGGCTTGGCAATATGCAAACGCATCGTTGAAGCACATGGAGGCACAATCTTTGTGAAAAGCGCTCTCGGAAAAGGTTCAACATTCACTGTGACGCTTCCAATCAGTCCAAAAGAAGGGGAGAGAGTTGAACGAGTCTCCGTCAAACACGATAAGCATTTTGTCACTGCACAGGATCCTGAGTAGCTATCGGTGTTGTATGATTATTCTTTGATTCACGCTCAGTTCCAAATCTGTCTTATTCATTATGTCCCTTACCGATCCGGATATAGGCCTGAACCCCGCGCGTAAACACGGCTAGCACGATTATTGGCAGACGCCAAAATCGGGAACACTTGACAGACTCGATATGATGTAACAATGAATTGTTCTTCATGGTACATCCATCGAATCCGGAGATTTCTCACGCTTAGGGATTTGCACTTGGCAGGCGGCGGAGAGCGCTGAAAGATCCACTTTCGAGCTTTTCATGAAGAATGCACGCGGAACTTACTGACGCAATAAACACTACCAAAACGTCAAAGGAACATTTAGGGGGCAGTGCGAAAGGCATCTCCGTGCGGATAAACAGCAAACCCAGAGCGCCAACTTGTCTGCGCTGTAGATTGTCACATGAGCTATCCCAACAGAGAGAGTAGAGTTAAGGTGTTCAACTTGCGTCAAAAGCATGTGTTCGCCTAACCGCCGGGGCAATAAAGAAAAGCAGTTATGCGCCGTGTTGTCCGAAGCGCTTGGCGGCAATGCCGATGTCTCTCATGTCTATTCTGCCGTCGCCGTTGATGTCGGCGTTCGGGTCCCACAGGGGTTTTGACGGGTCTGTGCCGAAGTGTTTGGCAAGGTAGGTCATGTCTCGCATGTCCACTTTTCCGTCGGGCCAACCGTTCGGACCCGTGATGTCACCGGGCAGTGACACTATGACCCAGCCGTCAGTGCAGTTGTTGTTGGCCGTATCAGACTCGTTTTGAACAGGCCAAGCATACGCGCAAAGAGAGTAGTTACCGTACGAGAAGCCTGTGCGATCCACTCGAAAACGAGCTGCGTGGAGTTTCCGCTTACAAGAGCCGTTACTTCTTCCGTTCCTATCGCGGTTGCGTTGGCGCAGGCTGCGACTCCAGGTAAGGAGGTGCCATTACCATAATATGCTGCTACATTGAACGTTTCGGTGTAGGCGCCTCGATTCGCCACTGTGACGGTTATGTTTAAGCTGTAACCGTTCCCAACTCCAGTTTTAGAAGGCGTAATGTTTGTGGCATCCACATCGTGCGAACCTGGCAGAGATATGAACACTCTGTAATACTGTCGGTGGTATGGGTCCGTCGTCTTGCTGGCTAGGATGTTTGTAATAAGTCGATCGGGTGGAGCCATCAGCTCCGGCCCCGGCACTCCGATCAATTTGAAGGCGACCCATCTGCCAATGAATACTTTGTACGCTTGATAGTCTTCATCTGAGATAACGAAGGGCGTGCTATAATTGTATGAATCATATATGTCAACGAGATAGTATGTCTTTACGAGTATTCTTTGTGGGTCAGGGTACAAGGTTATTTTAAGAATGGCGAATAGCGCGCGGGAAAAGCCATTGAAGACTATCGAGACCTGTTTTTTATTGACTGCAATTACGCGAAAAGAGTACTCTCGGTAGTCAGACACTACGTGGATCATAACCAGATTTCCATAGCAGACTATCAGACATTTCCAAAGATAGTCATTCATGAATTAGGGATCAATGCCAAGAAAGAAGCCCTAGGTTCTATTGAGGATTTCTTGATATGGGAGTTTCTAGTAATCCGCAACCATTGTACAATAGGAATGGACGATCGATCGACATAAACATTGAGCGCACTATATTCGAGCTCACAAACGATGAGTTCACGGTTAAGATAGCGGAAAAGCCAGAAGAGGTTAAGTCATTGCTCGAAGTGGGTTTCGAGTACGTCTGCCAGAAGAATAGCCTAATATTCTTGAGGAAACGCAAGTGATGGACAAAAGACTACGAGGTCAGCGAAAAGTGGCCGGGGTGAGGTATTCCCGACCGTTTGGTGATTCTCTCAGAACACAATTCCCCTTTTTCGGTGGGTTCTGTCGATGCTTTCGTATACTCGTGAACTACGCTCGCGGGAATTTGTCAATGTGTGCGTGTATGCTCTATTGTGTGGCTTATGTATGCGAGATAGTGTAACCTAATTTCAGGAGTTAGATTTGCATTGTGTAAAATCGCTCGATCGGATTGTCTATCGGTGTGTGCCGCCCAGTCAGATTTGGGCTTGAATAGGCACTGAGTAACAATTTGTGATGTCTTTCTGTGTTCGCATTATGTGCGTCGATATTTAAAGTGTCAAACGAGTTACGTGTTGTTTGAGGTGAGAGAACATGGAAAGAAAAGAAAGAGAAAGATTGGATGCCCTGGCACATGCCGAAGAGTATCGTGCTTTGGCTCGAGCTATGCTCCACCCCTAAAAACCCACTCCCTCTATTTTTGTTTGTGGTCTTAGACTGTTTTTCCGTAGTCTTTTGCTACCATGGTCATGTCTATGATGTTGATCCATCCGTTCTTGTCCAAGTCTGCGACAGCATTCCATTTTGGATCTCCCGATTTGCTTCCGTATGCCACTGCTACGATGGTTATGTCGAGGATGTTGACTGTTCCGTCCTGATTCAAGTCTGTTGACAGATAAGGTTTCACTTCTACCGTCGTGTTTGCGTAGCCTGAGATTCCCCATTGGTTGGTTGCTCTGACTTCTATGAAGTGTTGTCCTAAACTCAGCTCAGGCGTCAGGAAGGCGAAGTTCACTATCGCCGTCGTGGGTTTCATGGCATACTGGTCTGGATACTTCACCAGCTTCCTCACTTCAGTAGGCACAAAGGATGCGCCGAGCCATTCGTCGCCGTCGAAGCGATATTCAACGCTTTTCACTACATTGATGGTGACGTTTTGTTTGGATGATTCGAAGGATGGGTTTTTGTTCTCGGTAGGAGTCACCGCGGCCTCTCCGGTGAAGTTGAGTCTGTTGCCTATTCTTTTGTATGGGTTGAGGTAAATTCTTTGAGGCGTGTCGATTATGTCTTGAACGCCGTTGCCGTTGCTGTCCCTCCAGCCTACCTGTCCCCAAGTCCCGCTTAAGCCATAGGGTTTACCGGAAAGATTCCAAGAAAGAGCAGTGTCCATCAGACAACCTGAGCCGTCCACATCAGGAACGTTGAGATAACCACCGTATTCCAGAAGATGATCGTACTCATCACTTGCCCAGAAGACGTGGCCCATCTCGTGACCAACTACTAATTCTAAGTTATTAGTGGTTTTGACTGGTAGGAATATTGGTTCTCTATTAGCTTCGGTAAATGCACCCCATCCATCTGCAAAAAGTCCATCTTCATCGTTAGCAGCGTCGACGACCATAATCACGAAGCCCCAGTCAGTCCCCTGTGTGTTTCGTAAAGCATTGATGTAATCGCGTATTTGAAATAGATAGGCATCGGTTGCATAAGGAACTGCATTAGGAAACCCTAGATTTGCCATTACTTGACTGGCCCACAGATTTCTATAAGTGATATTGCGGCTAATCGGCTCATAACTCGTCGATACGTTGTAGTGTATGTCGAAAGTAAAGGTCAGGTTCGCATTCGGGTTTTCAGCTGTCCAATTGTTACAGGCAACATTTATCTTGTCGACGATATTCTGTTCTTTGGTAGAAGTCCAGTTTTCGGTGTTCGGGTCAATCGTGCCGTTGGATTCGACGAAGATCACTCCCACTGAACAACTTCCCATCGCGTATTCGCTCGTTTCAAAGTATCCGGGCGTTGGGTCTGCGATGCTTGGTGTTTCAGCCTTTGCTTTGAACGCACAAATCGGCAGGATTGAAATCGCCAAGATAACTGCTGCTAGAAGGCGTACTAGTCTTTTCAACGTTCATGTTTCCTCCTGTTTACCTGTTGGTTTCGTCACGACTCATCGGTTAAATCAACAAACCTCAGTATCTTGGGCTGGGTCACTCTGCCCCCAAGGGAGCTTAGAGAGTTTTTCCATTATAAGCTTAATCGCGATCGAGCGATCTCGATCTCGAACGTGCACGCTACACTATTTTCCCGTAATCTTTAGCTACCATGCTAATGTCTATGATGTTTATCTGCCCGTTCTTGTCCAAGTCTGCTAGCGCATTCCACTTGGGATCTCCTGGTTTGCTTCCGTATGCCACTGCTACGATGGTTATGTCTTGGATGTTCACTTTGCCATCCTTGTTCAAGTCTGTCACGAATGTGACGGCAATCTGCGAAGTTTGTCCCGCGCTGACTGTGAAGTTCCTTTCATCGAAGAGTTTGCCGGCTTGGTTATATAATTGCAGGGAGTAGTATCCGGGATACAATGTCACATTAACTGCCCCGCTGACAAACGGGATTTGCCACGCCGTAGCATTCGGATCGGATGCATTGGTCACGTATAATGTTCCTAAAGTCAATGGCGAAGTGATGTCGATTGCTCCCGTCTGAAACTGATTGTACAATTGGCCAAGTTGGCCAGCACCAGGCAGTATCTCTGCGAATATTTTTCCGTTCCCTGAATAGTGGGAGAATCCGGACAGCACATTATCTATTTTTTCCGCAGTGTTACTTCCGAAATTGTAGGCGTTAGGCACGATCTGATAGTTGTGGCCGTTCCAGTACTCCAGCTGAAGTTGAACATCAGACAGGACGTCGGTCGCGTCTTCAAAGATTCCTCCCATTATCAACGCGGATTCATAGAAAGCGTCATTCGGAGCGTATTTGAACCCGCTTACCTTAAAACCAGGAACAGACGTGACAGTCACGTTTGCAAAAGTGACCATGTCGTAGGTTACCAACCCATCACCGAAGTCATATGCAAAGCTTACCGTCGGCTCACCGGAAAAACTCACCCCTGAGGTCACATTAAGCGTGATAGTTATCGGGGTAGTGCGATTAAAAGGTGTAAAAATCCCATCTCGTGTACACACATAACCATATGGGTCTTGTGGCTTTCCGAACTGACCCTTTCCCGATATGCCGGAAGGGTCTATGATGGCGGAAGGGTCTGACCAATTCCACACGTTCACGACAAAATTTTCGAGACACAACACACTGCCAAAAGTACGGACATCCGCTACGTTTTGCATCCAAAAGACGCGCAGACCACAGGTAGTGTTGAATTCGAACTCGACGTTCAGTTGAAAAGACACAAGGTGGTCAGCGCTTCTATCCGTCGTCAAGAGAGACGCGACCGTGACGATCCCCACAAAACTTTTGGTTGCGTATTCGTAGAGGCCGCTTGGCCCTATTCCGTAATCTGCAATTCCCATCGGGGCTGGCTCTGCGCGATATGACCAATAAATATCGACTTGCCAGCGATCTGCGCCGATGGCATAGATATTCCCATTCAATGAGCTCACGTAGACGGCACCCCCAGCAACAGCAGGAGAAGGAAAGACGGCACCGTAGGTATTGTAGTTCCATACGAACGTGCCCGTCGTGGCGTTCAAAGCATAAACATTGTTGTCCCATGAGCCTACAAAGACCATGCCACCAGCAACAGCAGGAGAAGACTCGACAGCACCGCCAGTAGTGTAGTTCCATATGTGAGCCCCTGTGGACGCATTCAAACAGTAAGTCTTGTTATCGTCCGAGCCCACGTAAACCCTGCCATCAACAACAGCAGGAGAAGACTCGACAGCACCGCCAGTAGTGTAGTTCCATATGTGAGCCCCTGTGGACGCATTCAAACAGTAAGTCTTGTTATCGTCCGAGCCCACGTAAACCCTGCCATCAACAACAGCAGGAGAAGACACCACAGGCCAACCAGTCGTGTGCTTCCATACGAGCGTGCCCGTCGTGGCACTCAAAGCGTAAACCTTGCCGTCCCATGAACCCACGTAAACAACACCACCAACAACAGCAGGAGAAGACCAGATAGGACCGGTAGTTGCGTAGTTCCACACTTTTGTGCCCGTCGTGGCGTTCAAAGCATAAACATTGTTGTCTTCTGAGCCTACGTACACGACACCGCCCGCAACAGCAGGAGAAGAAAAGATAGCACCTCTAGTTGCGTAGTTCCACACTTTTGTGCCCGTCGTAGCGTTCAAAGCATAAACATTGTTATCAGTCGAGCCCACGTAGACAACACCACCAACAACAGCAGGAGAAGACCACTGCACCCAGTTGCCGGTCGTGTAGTTCCACACCTTTGTGCCCGTCGTGGCATTCAAAGCGTAAACATTGTTGTCACCGCAGCCGACGTAGACGACACCATCAACAACTGTCGGAGAAGAAGCCACCCAGCTGCCGGTCCTGTAGTCCGCGCCAGTTAGGTTTGTGGTTGGCGCCGTCGACGTGGAATATCCACTGTGCGTCAGGTCGTGGTGAAACATGGGCCACCAATCAACGCTCTTTGCCTGCACAGATTCTTCTCTTAAACCTGCTCTCACGCTGACTGGTTGAACGGTTAATGCCACCGTTAACACACTTGCTAACAGCAGTGTCAGCATTGTGACTACAACTATTTTCCTTTCCATTTTTCCTTTCCCCTTTTTTTGTCAGGGCACTACGTTAGACCCCGGCCAGTTCGGCATGCAGCATTCCAGAAAGCCATGGGAATCGCCAATTCGTAACAGCGTCTCCTTCCTCACCAGACAGTGTAACCGGCAATCCTACTTAAGAATTGTGAAACAATGTTACATGTCTGATTTCTACCGGACGCTCAGGGCGTCTGCCGTCGGCCATGAATGTGCTCGCGCTGGAATTTCGTACACTGAAAGAGACCTGAGAAAAAAGAAAGAAAAATCAGCTTTTCTTTGAGTTTGCGTGTGGTGGACGTCACTTGTAGATTTTAGGCTTTTCACTCTGCAGGTGTTAACGCGGTAGATGTTTTCCGTAGTCTATTGCCAGCATACTCAAGTCTAGGATGTTTATGAGGCCGTCCTTATTCAAATCCGCATTGGGATTCCAGTTTGTGTCTCCGTGTCTTGAACCGTACGCTATTGCTACGCTGCCGATGTCCAAAATGTTTACCTGAAAGTCTTTGTTGAGGTCTGTCCTGAAGGTCACCGCGATGTACGAAGACATTACGCCCCACGAACCGACGCTGTCCGTGACGTTTGCGGTTACAGTGTATTTTCCTTCTTTTGCGTAGAAGTGGGTCGTCGTCTGTGAAGTGACTGCTGTCACGTTTCCATCTCCGAAATCCCAACTATAACTTGTCATCAGCCCATTCTCGTAATAGCTGGTTGAAGCGTTGAACAAAACCCGTTCGTTGACCCACGGAATCGAAGGCGAAAAACTGATTGCACGTGCTCCGGTGATAAACTGGTAAGCGTTGCTGTACTCGGTTTCCCCATGCGAAAAGAACGATTGAAACTGCGTCGGATCCGTGAACGACACTAGCCTAGAATCGAAAAACAAAACTTCAGTGCTATTTACTGAATTGAATTCGTCTATCCACATCCAAGCAGATGCCTTGGCATCAGTCATGTCGCTGTAGACCACTTCCTGCATGTTCCCGTAATACGGTTTGTCGTGATACTGCTCGGTCATCAAGCCCGTGAAAAAACCTTGGGAGTTACGCTCGCTGTTTCGCAGACCAACGAAGTATGTTGCTCCTTGGGAACTATAGGTCTCCCAAGAGGTTGCGCTGGTATTCCAATCGTGGACGTACATAACGACGTTACCACACGAAAAGTTTAGGCTTAATAGTACACTGTCCCCTTGATTCACCGAAAGACTCACCAAGACAGCACCGCCCCCCGCAGGGTAGACTTCTGTCCTATTGGAAGCAAAGACAGCATATATCGCGTTGAACCCGGGAGCATATTGAACAACCGTACCTGAAACAGTAACAAAGCAAGGGTCGGGACCACACCAGTCCCATGACAATCCAACCTGGTACCAGTATCCCTGGTCAGAAAGACCATTCAGCAGATACGCTGGACCTGTTTTATTTGCAGCACCAAAACTGTGTTCGTAATCCTGCTGAACCGCAGTGACATTGTAGGATATGCTGCTTAAATCCTGCGTGAGAGTCAAACCGAGTTGTTCGTCATATTCAGGCAGAGTCACTGCATTAGGCGTTCTCAGTAAGGAGGGCGCGTGGAACGGCGTTGTCATCGCTCTGTTCATTTGGGAGAGAACGAAACCATTGGGATTTGCAGTATAGCATGAATTTGCTAATGTGCGTACCAGAGAAGCAGATGAAAGAATTCCTAAGGAAGCAAGAGATAAAAGAATCGTAGCTACGAGGAGACTACGCGAACTCAAGTGACCACCGCCAGGACGAAATCCTACCACCCTCTATTTACGCCGAAAGGGTGCCTCTCTCCCTTCAATCACTGGTGGCTTCATAGGTATTTTTAAGTCTTGTGAAACTCTGTTTCAGCCTCCGTATGCCTGTTTGGTGCTATTGAACTGTTCCTGATTAGCACGCACTCTTGAAAGCTCTCTAACAAAGAGGGTTCTAATGGAGCAAAAAAAGTGCTTATATTCTACTGTGTGAATTGTGGATTCATAGAGCTGTACAAAGGTTCTCTATCATCGAACAAGATCAGATGCCGCGAACAAGATCCTGCATGCCGGTCTTGATCGATCGATCTCGCGAGCGATTGCTGGAGCAAGAATGCTTGTGGGCACCGGGGGCAAGGGGCAGCTTAGGCGTTTTTGTTAATTACGGATGTTAAGCTGTCGAGGAAATAGTCAGGGATATGATAGCCACCGATCGTGACCCCAAATGCTATTAGGAGTTCGCAAAATAACTTGAGAGCTAGGTGGCCCTCTTTGGCGTCGCATTCTGTCTTGAACGTTTCGAACCTGACAAAGTATTACGGGGACTTCAAGGCTCTGGACTCGGTTTCCCTTAAAGTGGATAAAGGCTGCGTGTTCGGTTATCTCGGACCAAACGGAGCGGGCAAAACAACTACTATAAGGATTATGCTGGGTCTCCTTAAACCAAATCAAGGAGAAGTTCAGATAGCCGGTGCAAATCCCTCAAAGGATCCCGTTCACGCGCTCCAACTTGTTGGGTATGCTTCAGAGCTTCCAACGCTTCAAACTTTCTTCACTGCAGAGCAGTTGCTTGACTTCATGGGCAGAATGTTCGGGTTGCCTATGCAGACTAGAAAGGAAAAGACTAAGCAGCTCCTAGATCTTGTTGGTTTAAAAGAGTGGGGAAAAAAGAAGATTGGAAACTACAGCAAAGGCATGGTTCAGAGGCTGTCTGTGGCCCTTGCCCTTATCAACGATCCAATGGTTCTGATAATGGATGAGCCTACCATAGGTATGGATCCAGAGGGCACAGCTCACTTCAGAAGCCTTTTCACAGATCTCTCAAAGAAGGGCAAAACCATCTTCATATCATCCCACCTGTTGGACGAGGTTCAACGAATCTGCACTCACGTAGGAATGATAAACAAGGGAAAAATCGTTTTCACTGGCCCAATCGAACAGATGTTGGAAGCTTTCACTCAACAATGGGTAGTGGAAGCCGAGCTTGAAAAAGTAACCGAAAATATAGTTTCAAGTCTTAAAGCGCTTGAGTTCGTGAACGATGTAAAGGTGGATGGAAACAAGTTATCGATAGAGCTGAAGGAGAAAAAAGATGTGAGGGGCGAAATCTCTTCAGAAATCTTCAAGCAAAAAGGCGTGTTACTAAGCCTAAACCTCCGTAAGATTACGTTGGAAGACGCTTATCTCCAAGCTCTAAAAGGAGGTCAGTAGCATGGATGCCCTTGGAAGAGTCGCTGTAATCGCTGGGTACGAGTGGAGGAGAGCCCTGGCTAAAAAGAAAATTCTCGCTCTCATAATCCTAGCCATAGCATTTCAAACACTGATAATGGTTGGAATGCGCCAGCTGTTTGTAGGGGGTTTCTTGACGAATGAAGCTTCGCCACTAATATGGATTACCGGCGTGCTGGAAGGTGGCTTGTTTGTTCAGTTGATAGCCATCATAGTTGGCGGTGGTTCGATGTCTGAAGAATATGAACATGGAACGGCTGACATATTGCTCTCCAAACCCATCAAGCGGGTTGAGTACATGTCTGGGAAGTTCTTGGGCGGATTCTCCTTGTTGGCCATGGTTGAAGCCTTGATAACCTTCGTAGGCGTTACCCTTTCACTCGGGTTCTTCGGTGCACAGAGCGGTCTACAATTTGCTCCGATAATGTTTTTGGCCATTGTATATTCTTCTCTCATTTTCTTCTGTTTATCATTCATGTTCAGCGAAGTCTTCAGAGGAACCACTCTCGCAATCCTGTTGGCCTTTGCAATACTTATCGCTTCATCAGTCATAAGTCCGATCCTAACCTTTCTCTACGGCATAAGCGCGCGGGCTATTCCAACGTGGGCAGCAACAAACTTCCCGTCGCTTGTCATGAGTGAACTGGTAACTGCGTCCAGTGTGCTTCCTGCAGTTGACCTTGGGGCTCTTGCCCAAGCGTCGTTGATCATAGCCGTCTACGCGATCGTATTCACTCTAATAGCAGCCTACAGACTCCTCAAGTCCGATGTTACAAAGAAAACAACCTGAATTCACACTAATGCTACGTGAGATACATTGCGCGCGCTTTGTGTTTGTTTTTTGTCTGTCTGTGTGTCTGTCTGAATCGATCGATCGCCCAGGTGAGGCTAAAATGCTTCAGTGGATCAACATAGATTCCGAGCGCAACGTAATATCACTAAACGACCCAGAAAAAGGCTCTAACGCAAGAATGTGGAAAGTCAGCCAGAAACTAATCGGCATGCTAAACGCCCTACCAAAGCAAGGTGAACAGATCTTCACCGGATCCCTCAAATCGATGAAGACTACGTGGCTGAAAACGCGGAAGCGGCTAGCGGCAAATCTCCAAAATCCGAGACTTCAGAAAATCACTTTCTACACTTTCAGGCACTGGAAGGCGACAACAACCTACCACAAGACAAAAGACATCTGCTACGTCCAACAACTTCTGGGACACAAAGACATCAGAAACACAATGGTTTACATAAACATCGAACATACCATTTTCGGAGCAGGAGCCTACGACGAATTCACTGTAAAAGTCACCGAGAGACCCGAAGAAATCAAGGCACTCTTAGAAACAGGCTTCGAATACGTATGCCAGAAGGATAACTTGATATTCCTGAGGAAACGCAAATGACTCAGAAAACCAACATCGCCAGTAGGTGGAGTCACTCAAAAAGTGGCCGGGGTGAGGTAGCTTGGTAGCCTATAGGCCTGTGGAGCCTATCGCCTGGGTTCAAATCCCGGCCCCGGCCCTCTGCCAAGTTCATGATCTGCGCGTCTTTTGAACTCTTATGGCTCATAAGCCGTACAAATTCCCCTGAATTTTTTTCTGGCGAACGCTACAGGACGGTTTAAATCGGTGGTCTTTCATGCTTCTTTGCTTCTTCGCTTAGACGCATCCACTTTTGAAACTCCTTTGAAGGCGGTTTTTCAGCAAAGAGTGTCTTTCTCTTAGCTTCCAAGAGAGTGGTTTCTTTTCCCGCAAATTCAGCTGCAGTCAACAGCGTGTGTTTTGACTTGTATGCTTGTTGGAAGATGTCGTTCGTTTTTTCACGCCAGTCTCCATCTCTAAGAATATGATGATCTAGTATTACGTATGGAACAGCATTCACGATTCTTTCCAGATTCCTAAGTCCAGTTTGAATCTGATTGTCACTAACCTTCATCGCAGTCAAATAAGATGGTGGGCCGCCAACGATTACGAGTTCGGGTTGCTCTTTCAATATGGTTTCAAGTGTCCGAGTTGACATGGGACCCTGAACATCCGAAGCAAAGAGGAACCGCTCGTCCTCAAACTCAACCGTTACCATCAAAACCCATCCCAGACCCGAATTCTCTGGCCCGTGAAAAACCGGTTCAGAAAACTTCATCCTTGTACTGCCGAAAACGAAGGCCTTTCCATCTGCATTTTCAATTTTCTTCGCGTATTGTCCGCCCGTTTTCTGAAACATCCATCCTCTCTCTCGTTGGCTAGGATTGATATTCTCTCTAGGATTTTTTGCCAAAACGATTTTTCCTTCATAAGTCTGCCTCGCCGTCTCATCTGCCTCTGTCCAGTTACAAAGCCAATCCTCAAAAGAAGGCGTATGATGATCGTTATGATAGTGACTGATTGTCACAATCTCAGCCTTCTCCGCCGCTTCAGCGATTTTTCTACGGGACTCCCTTACGGCCTTGAATTCCTGAGGATGAGGCGGCAAACCAAACCGGATTGGACACAGCGAAACTCCAGCATCCAAAAGAATTCTCACGTCCGGAGTCTCAACGTACGTGCACATAGACCTGACCCCGAAGCTTTCTCCAGCCAACGGAAAAACCCGAATACGTCTCAACATGAACACTCAACACGGTTAGCAATCAATCGTATAAGCTTTTTATCCAAGTCCACTTTCTAATTTTGCACAGCGAGCGATGACGACTCTGGCCCCCATGAATCCAAAATGATTGTGATCTTGAGTGCGGAGCTTGCTATCGGCATTCTTGGTTTCTCAATGAACCTTGGGCGCCGACAAAATAAGAAAAACAGAAAAATCGGGCGTTGAGCGCGTTTTTCCCTAGAAGCAGAGGATTTTTCAGGCAACTCATCTATCCTTCACCGACCCAAACGTTATCGTGCATTCCCCAACTCCCTTCAGCAACGCTTTATCCCAAGCCAAAGTAGCTCCGTTTGAACTCAACAAAGTCTCCAGCAACGCCTTGCTCGCAATCGCGCAGACCAGACCACAAAGCTAACGCAACAGAGACATATTTGGCTCCAAATATAGGAGCCTACCACCGTTGCACGCACACACACTCCACACAACAAGAACAGCGCGCACGCTCATTCCTAAATCTCCTTAATCAAGTTGTGATAGGATTGAACCGTGCCCACTAGACGATATTTCTAGTATTCCCAAGCAAATCGCTATCCACAGACGAAGCAAAACCAGAAGCACAAGCAATCCCGTAAACGAATCTGGGGACAGGCACGCGCGCACAATCTACGATCTGCAAAACAACTTTGTGACATGTTATTAGCTGGCTAATTGTTTCGCCAGTTCCGCGAAGAAGAGGGCAATTCGTCTCTTTCCTTGTCCAAAATCAACTATCGCCGTAATCGTCGTAACTGTTGTCTCTGCCGCAACTGAAACTCTCGTCGTGTTCTCGTTTACAGGCCCCACGTTTATAAGAAGTACCGAACTCCATGACATGGGGCCTGCTTTCGTCTTTGCTTTAACTTGATGCTCTGCTTCATCAATTTGCTCTATATTCCAGTCCAGACTGGTGAGCACCTTTTGAATAGTCATCCAAACCTTGCTTAAGGAGTGGTCTATCTCTACAGTTTCCTGCTCTTTCCGTAAATATGCCATCCTCTTCACGCAATCCGTAGGAAGACCCTATTTATTTAAAGATTAGCGCGTGCCCATTCATGCAACGCACCTCGCCGACTTCAAACAAAACTGATTTTGCCACCTACCGGAATTGCGAGGAAGATCATTTCCCTGCTACTTGGACTTCGTCGAATCTCATGCACGGCGCTATGCACCTGCCAGCAAGCTCGGCCTCATTAGCAATGCCGGAAACTTGGTTGAGCAAGCCACGCAGTTCTTTGCCTTCGCTATCTCGGGTGTCCAGTACAAATCCGCTGATCTGGCCGCCTTTAAGTGGCGTCGACAACTCTCCTTTTTGGATCAGATACGCGTTTCTGATCTCTGAACCGAAAGACGTCGTCAAGGAATCAGAAGACATGCTAGAAAATTGCTCCACGTAAACGCCTTCTTTCGTAGTGGCGATCATTTCGTCTAAGCTCATGTCACCGACTTTTACGGCAATGTTTGTGGGCTGCACAGAGGGCAACAATGAGTATTTGAAATCGACCCTAGTGAATGCAAATGAAGATGCCGGCAGTTTCTGACCGTTTCCAGTCGAATCAGCATTCAACGCTGCCGCGTACATTGCGTCGTAAAGGAAGTTCCTATGTATCCCTTCTTCGATAAGGATGGTTTTCGACTGAGGCGTTCCCTCGTCATCAAACGCCGAGGACCCTAAGGCGTAGTCATGTGTGCCGTCATCATAGACGGTCAGTTCCCTGGCGGCCACCTTCTGGCCTTTTTTGAACCTGGAAATTCCCCTGTAAACAGATGAACCGAGACAGTGGAAACCCACTGCGTTCTGCAGTATGTCGCCTACAATGCGAGGTGTGAAAATGACTGTTGTCTTCATGGTCTTTGGGACCTTCGCGTTCAACGTTTCCTCGGCCAGTTTCGTCCATTTCGGAACCTGCTGGTCTAATCGCGCATCTTCTGCCCTTCTTGCGAAAACCATGGGCCAGTACTCTGCAAGCCTGTCTCCTCGTTGAGCCTTCAGCGCCAGTTCAACGTAGAAAAGAGTCTCCCTCTTCTCGGCATTGACTCCTTCACTGTTATTGATGGTCGTTGAAACATTGTACGTCCTGATTTTTCCAAAGGTCGGCAAAACGGTTTTTGATTTTCTAAGAAGCGAAACCAGCTCTTCGGCCTTGTCTTCCACAAGTGCTTCAGCGTTTGAAACTATCTTGGGATCAGCCGTTTTCACCTGAGGATATGCCTTAGGCTTTGGAACCGCATAGCCAGGAAATTCTGAAATCTTGGCTCCTGTAGAGGCTGTGCCCAAGCATTTCCTGATCTCCGCCGGGTGTAGCGAGTTGCCGACTCCGATGCCGATACCAACTTTCTTGCCCTTTGGCTCTATCACTCGGACAGCGTATCCCGAGTTTGTTATTGGTCCCCTCATGATTTCAACGTCGAAGTTTCTCAGTTGAATATCATATTCCTCTGCCTTTTCAACGTAGATGTCCCACTGAGGAATCTTCTCTTCTTTGAGAACCCTCTGGATCGAATCGATTTCGCTCATCCTTGACCCACCACGGCTTTAGCCCGAATGTAAACACCACCGTCTCCAACGGGCACGTAGTCTTCGTATCCCTTGCCACATGTGCCTCTCTCCATGTTAAACTGGTCTTTCTTGCCCACAGCATCTATGGAGGCGATGAAGTCGGGCACATATTCAGAAAGCGTAAGCATAGAAAGTATTCTGCCGACCTTCCCTTTCTCTATCACAAAGCCTTTCTTGGACTTTAGCTCCATTCCGCCTGCCAACGGGTCCTCCATGCCTGACACCGAATGAACCAGCATGACACCATTGTCAACGTCCTCTATCATCTCCTCAACGTCATAATCACCCGGCTCCACGTACGTGTTTGTCATCCGGACGAAAAGTTTCCGAAGGAAGCTTTCCCTCCTTCCATTCCCAGTGGGCTCTGCATTCATCAGCGACGCTGAATACCTTTCATGCAGGAAACCCTCCAGAACACCACTTCTCAAAATGTAATTCTTCCTGCTTCTCACTCCTTCGTCGTCGAAGAGAAAAGAACCGTTACCCCTGAGAAGTGTTCCGTCATCACATATATTCAGTTTCTCGAACCCCATACGCTTTCCAGAGTAGGGCACCAGATAGGATCTTTTCCTCACGATCTGATCTGCTTCGCAACCGTGGCCAAAAGATTCATGAGCGAACGTTCCCGTCATTCCAGGATCTAGAATTACCGCGAAATGTCCCGAAGGCGGAGTAGAAGCCTTCAAGAGATCAATCGAACTGTTCACTGTTTTTCTGACAGCCTTCTCTTCCAAATCCTCTACGAGCTCAAATCCTCCTGTGCCTCCGCAAGACAGGTAATCATAATCCATCCTACCAGATTCTCGGGCAAGGGGCAATAAGAAAAGAGACACACGCGGCACCACTTGGCGAAGTATACTGCCCTCAGTATTGACGAATATTCTTTCCAAAGTCGTGTCCGAGTATGCGACGGTCGTGTTTATGATCCTCGTATCACAGCTCACCGCATCATTGTAAAGCCTACGAACATGTTCCAATTTCTCTTCCAAGTCGACGCCGGCAGGCTTAACCTTCACGTTCACTTCACCATCCATTTTCCAAGGCTTCAGCTGTTGCAGTTTAACGTCAGTTTTTGACAAAGGATGGAAAGATGCAAGGTTCCCGGCCAGCTCTTGAACACGCTCCTTGGAGAAATTGCCAACACTCATCTCCCTCCACTGTCCCGACTTGTACGCCCTTAGGACGACGCCGCAGATCGCGGCGGGCGTAGAAACACGTTCCTCAACCTTATCCTTCGAAATTGAGACGCCCGCGACGCTTTCAAAAAGTACATCTGCGTACTCGACCTTTTCTTCAAGCACTCCAATTGCGCTTGCCAAAATATCCTTTGCTTCTTCTGAGGACATGTCAGCAGCCATAAGATCTCCGCGAGACTATACCGTTATTTCTGGTTTAAAAGCGTATACGTGACGCTGTCCAGAACCAGCCATCAGACTGATTTAAAAAAGACTGGTGTCCGCCACTTTTGACGTGCTAGCTCCGAACTCAGCATGCATGACTTCTTCCCAGTGAACCATTCCACATGATCTAGAAACGCAGGCTGTGCTCTTGAGATGCACCATCTATTTTTCTTCTCGCGGTTTTTCCCAGATTTCGAGTTTCTTCTTCTTCAGTTCTCTGCGCTTTCTATGCAGAAACCTGTAAACGGTGCCGTGCATACTGCCTCTAATGAGCATTTCTATGGCTTCCCTCGCCACTTGAACCTGTTCAATCGTGCCGATTATGGCTATGGTGTGCCCGAATACGGCCACACTTGTGTCGGTCAGTTCCTCGATTATTGTGCGTGTCTTGCCGTTCATCCCAATTATTCGGCCCTTGACACGTTTGATGTCTGCCTCGGATTTTCCGAATACACCTCGCAAGTCTATGACGTCCAATATCGCATCTTCGTCGCGAATTAAGCGGAAAGCGTGTTCAGGTGAGAAACCCCTTCCGAGAGCTGTTATGACGTCTTTCGCTTTGAAAAGCATGGATGGGTCAGTGGCTTTTTCCGCCATGGTGATCGTTACGTCACCTGCGTCGCTGTCGATTTGGAGTTCCACTGAAAGCTTCTCTTCGATGCTCTTCTTCGTTCTGCCTTCAGGCCCGATCAGCACGCCTACGCGTTCCTTCGGGATCTTGATGAATGTGTTAGCCCTCGTCAAGACTTGTCACCCTCTTGTAAGATTCGTCAACTGAAGGAACCTTCACCCCCAAGCGGCTGAAATACTTGTTCAAATTTGTCAGGTCTCTGTGCAACAGAAAGTCAGCCATCGGATGCACAAGCGGAACTGCTTGCGACATGTCAAATATCACGGCCTTTCCTCTCCAAATCATGATATTGTATTCGCTCAAATCGCCGTGAACGAGTTCAGCCTTGCGGTAGAGCATCTGGATGTAAGTCATGAGTTGCTCGTAGATCTTCGCAGGGTTCTTTGGCTTCTTTTCCTTCAGTGAAGGAGCGCACTCCCCGTTTTCACCGATGAACTCCATAATGAGTACGTTGTTCTTCACGGCAATCGGCTTTGGGACTCGCACTCTGGCACGTGCGGCCAGCTCAAGGTTCTTGAATTCTTTTTGAGCCCACGCAAAAATCAGAGAACGCGTATCATGCTTCAGACCTTTAAACCGCGGGTCTCCCTCGATATATTTCACCAAGCCCTTGCGAAACTCTGAAGAAACAACCAAGTATATCTTGATCGCCAGCTCCTTTCCGTTCTTGTCCTTTCCCCAGTAGACTCTCGATTCTTTTCCCGCCCGGACAACACCGTGAATCTCATCAATCGTGCCCTTATTCATAAATTCATAGATCAACATAAGCGTTGAACGGTCAAAAACCTCTTCCAAAACCGCTCTATCGGATGAAAAGTCTTTGGTGAGCATCTTTTGATCGCGCTCGTAGGACTGCTCTTTCCTCGTTAGCTTGTCTTCAGCTCTCTGCGCTCGCTCTCTGCTCATCAAGTTCCCCTTTTTTTCTCTCTTTGTTATTACCGCTCTTGGTTTATATCAATATTGATGGGAAAAGCCTATGAGGTCACCAAATAGTGGGCGGGGTGAGGTACTTGCGTTCGGACGGGGATGTCTCCCGCGCATCCCCATTTTTGGCGTTTTTCGTTGATGCTTCCGCATATGGCCGCAATGTCTCTTTTCTTACCTTTCTTGTCTCCTCCTGAAGCTCAATGAATCTGTGCGCGCCCGCTCGATCGATCGCGCAGGCTTTGCACGTTCTATGTTGTGTCGCTATTCATTGACGCGCCTGCTAGCAGTCATGCGGTGTTTTTTTGGGTCGGACTCTTAGAAGTAAAAATTTTCGCAGTTCAAAGTGCAAAGTAAAATTTGACTTCACTACTGTTCGTACCTGGGTTCTTCTGATTTTGCGTAGAATCCAAGCTGGGGACTATCCGACCAAGATAGGACGGTTGGCGGGCTTGAACCGGCAGCATGTGTATTATTATCTGAGGAAGCTTGAGGCTTGCAGGCTGATTCATAGAGAGAAACGGCCCAGTGTGGTGTTTTATGAGTTGACTGGTGAGGGTACAAGCCTTCTCGGGTTCGATCGATCTCTCGCCAAACTCCCAACGATCCGAACAAGGCCGTTTGCCAAGAAAAACGTCTATTCAGCGTTTTCCCATAGAGTCTGAACATAATCAAGTACAATCTATTTTGGAAAGCGCCACCGGCTCGCATCTCTTACAGACGAACGCTTGACTGTGGAGAGGAAACTCAAGAACCCTTGACTATTTTGAAGCCCTTCATGCCCTTGGATGTCAAAGTATGGGTTGGAGGGGATGGAGTAAAAGGCTCAAAATGGGCAGTTTTGTCATAGTCGATGCGGAAAACCCACCCATTTTCTTCCGACACCTGTCTAATGAGGTCAATCGCTGGAATATTCCTAAATATAACCACTCCAGTTCCTTTTGAATCCAGAATACCTTTGGGATTGAACGGTGTGTCCTTCAAGACCTCTCTCACTACTTGACTTAATCCGTCACTATACTGTATTCTCCCAGTAACTTTTGTATCGAACAAAAATGATTCATAGCTTCTCCCAAGAATTTCAACTGTTTCCCCAGATTCCGCCTCCTTTTTGAGTATTATCCTATCTACATAACCTGCCATGATTTTTTCTATCCCTGTTTTTGAGTAGCCAGCCCAGAGTTCCATTTCATCTTTCGGTTCAGCCACTTTTGAATTCTTACCCTCGTCGTTTTTCAATGCTACATCAAAAGTCCCGCAATATTCCGCAACGGAAGCGCGCGTCTCAATGTGTAGAATGTCTGAACCAGATATTTCACGAGCTGTCCCGAAATGGTCTATAACCACAACCTTTTTCACCGGAGTCTGTTTTTCCATAGAAGTGTCCTCACAGCACCAGTTTCCAAGAAAGCTGGATCTTTTTGTTGAAGAACTTGTCGTTTGTAGCTCTTCTGAAAAAAATTAATTTCGACCAAAATTCACTTTTTGTAATTGTATTTCTACTGAACTCTTCAAAATCCTTTCTTCCGGCGACCACCGTCACAATTTCTACATCAAATCCCCCTATAGTCCCACTCAAGTCATGAATACGATTCAGCGTTACAAGGACTCTTTCTTTGTCCATAAAGAGATGCCAGATTACTCCAAGAACAGAAATGATTTCACTTTGGAGTTCTTTTGACGTCTGAGCAATCGTTTCATAGAAGATATGAACTTCTGGATCCGTGTCAATCACCATGCTCGGATAGTAACCCGTTCTTCTTTCAATCTCAACAAGCTTTTCTTCCAAAGACATTGATCTAGGCCTAATATCAGCTTTAGGCATTTTTTCAGCAAGGGCGTCAATCGTGATATCTGGCTTAACTATGGAATAATCAATGTCGTTTTCACAAAGTACGTTTCTAACCGAAAACAGTTCCTTCTCGATATTCCCTTTCAAGAAATTACTCAATAACAAAGCATCTTCTTGACTCTTAACTCTAAGATAAATGGTTATCTCATGAGAAATATTATCAAAATCAACTGCTGAAACATGAAGATGCGCTTCATGGTGAAATTTCGCTTCTTCATCAAGGTCAGTTATTTCCATTAATTTGCGAGATGATCGTGAATGTGCTATTTCGCATCCATCGGCCAGTCTAACCAGAGCACAAAGATATCTGATCCGGACTTTTGAGACAACTGAACCATTCTGGGTTTCAAAAACCTCCTTCGCGTTGCCTATGTCCTCCACTTTGCGATGAAAAAAAGCGATTTCCCCTACTATGTATCTCTCATCTTCTGTCAGTTCTATCTCAGGAAGAGCTTTTCGAATTAGCTCTCTTGACCTTATGTGATGAGTATCCCTCACTTGTTTATCAGTCTCACCTTCATTTTTGGCTAACATTCCAATATCGTGTAACCATACACCACAAAGTAGAAGGAACACTTCATACTCGCTCATTTTTTCTCTTACATGAGGAGGAATGATTCTAAACAGAAGTGAATCAATGTTCACGCAATGGGTTACCCCATGATCTACAAAATGAGGCGAATGAATTTGCCAGAATCTGAGGAGATTTTCTGTAGCATATTCTTTTACCCGGTTCAATTTTTTTATTAAAGTAGCGTCTTTTACAAGCGAAGCCAAACTCATATGCTATCTTCTTTCTTATCATTATGCGGTAGCTATTAATAAGATCTAACATAGCGCGTTAGAAAACAGAAGTCCGAAAAAGTGCGTCCCAAGGCAGGCTCTTCTCATTTGTACGCATTGACGCAGGCAAGAACTTGGTCAACCGCAATTGGCGAGTAACGACAAAAGAACCACGAAGAAGCTGATTTCACAAAAACAATGCTTGCCTGAAGTCATATTTCTCAATCAAGCGCTTCCAAGAGCTTACAAACGCGGGAAAGACCCAACTGTAGATCGATCGCGTTGCCAAGGTTCCAGCCTAGAAGTTTTTATCTGTCTCTTGCAGAGACGTCTTCAATCCGATTGTCTTCGAATGCATATACCCCTAGCGTGGCCCTAGGTCCCCAGTCCCAACTCTTGTAACGTGAAGTGTCATTCCAGAACGCAGTGGGACTAGGATCGGCCTGAGTCCAAACACCATCCAATTTCACTTCTGCCCACACGTGAAAACCGTGAACAGGAAGATAGAACTGCCGGGACACAACGATTCTGGCCTCGTAGCCAAGCGCCAAACAAGCACTCACATAGACAATTGCGAACTCTTCACATCTGCCTTTCCCTTGATCCAGAATCTGTTGAGGATCAGAGTATCGCGGAAAGTTTTCCTCAGACCAATTGAGATGTTGACTTGTCCAATCTAGGAGTTCAACGAAATCGTAGGTTCCATTGATTTTGTCGAACATGTATGCTTTGGTTTCGGAACTGTTCAGATTTTTCATTACGTCCAGATAATATGCTTGGAATTCAACCCAGAACCCGTAGAAAACAAGTGCAATAGCAACTACCGCCACTATTGCCACGCAAATCAGAATCTTGGTCCGCTTTCCCAGCCGTTTGAGGCGATACATCTCAACTGAGCAATTGACATGGTGCAATATAACCCTTGATCCAACAGACCCCGTCGCGGGGGCTTTCTAATATTTGTTAATGAATGAGTTGCATATCTAGCGTTGCCAAATCTACCTTTTCTATTCACTTCTGCCCTGTCTCTGATGCTCGGGCAGGAAAGCCTTCACAGAGAAGCACACAAAGTCGACTTTCCGCAATTCCTTGCCAATGTCACATGTCTTGCCAACGGGGTGCTTTATGGGAGCAATCAATTCGACCTTGAACTTCTTGGAGATTTGATCAAAAGTCTCTTCCAACTCTCTTCTTGTGAAGTATCCGCTTCCTCTCGATTTGTCGTTGTCATCTTCATCAGGCCAGAAGCCTTCGTAAACTACCACGGTCTTCCCATATTCAAGCAGTTTTTCAAAGACTTCTTGTGCCTCAAAGGAGTAAATGCACTCTTTCTCGCTGTCATCACACTTGTGCCTTTTGTTACGTTTAGATGTGACACATCGTTTTCCAAACCTCATGTGATGTAATGTCTTGCTTACCAAAACGATGGTAAACTCGCCCTTCTTAATTCCCTCTTTGGTCAAAATTTTTTCAAGTGTGATTTCATCAAAGAAGTTGCAGTCATAGAACCTGAGTTCTGTCGTAAGAAGGAGTCTAGATCGCTGTTCAATGTCAGATGCTCGATTTGGTAACTCGTCGCTTAATCCAACGATTTTCTTCGGTTCGTAATTGAGGGCAATGTAAAGGGACTTGATGCAGTTTGTCCCTATATCCAGTATAGTCTTTCCGTGTAGTGTGTTTTCAGCATCAAGTTCGAGGGCTTTTTCAATTGTTGCCAGCTCCACTAGACTTTCGGTCCAGTCATTCAGTTCGTCCTTTAAGTTCTGATTCTCCTCGTTCTCATCCAAGTACTTCTCAAGTATTCTACTAAGAGAATCATCATACATGAGTCTCACTAGTCTCCTAATTCAGTTTTGAGAATATAAAGATCAATCGATTAACTTCGATCTCAGCTTTTTTCTTCAGTTTTTTTCTTTTCTGTGCCAATGTACTTTCCAGTGAGGTTGACTGCTAAGTCGATCGCTTCATAGCTTGTCTTGGAAACGATGCGCAGACAAGAGCATCCTAGGGCAAAACATCAAGGATAGAAATCACGTCTGTATGAAAACAGAAAAACTAATCATAGCCTTAGCGCGCATGCTTGTTCCGAAATTTGGCCTAAAATGGTTTTTATTCGCGTTTCATGATTTAGGCAGGGTTTCGGGCTCCATATCTGTCCTTGACCCCCTTAGGTACTTGTCTTCCTCGAACGCGGCAGAAACGTGCAAAACGGAATTATGACCATTTTTGACCATTTTAGGAACACGCATGCGCGCTAGAATGGCAATCAAGACTATTATGGTTAAGACGCGCGCTTCTTGGTTCTCTACTCTTGATATACTGATTGATTCGCATCTTACAGTTTTATCTCGTAACCAGCTTCTTTGAGCTCTTTCATTATCATGTTCCTAGCTTCATTAACTGACCGCTTGAATGCTACGTAGACTATTCCATCCATGTCAGAAGGTAGCTCAACCGACCCTTTGTGTAGGCAGCAAACTCGGTCGCGACCTAGCAAACCCATAAAGTACCCAAACTCCAGAACAACGTTCTGTCTGGCACGTGCTCAAGTACCATTCGGGCTTTTCTTTCTGAGATCTTTGTTCCTGTTTTTGAAGCCATTGCAAACTCCGCATGGAGTTCTTGGAGTCCCATCTGATCTAGCTCGATCACGGTTATTTCCGAACGGTCTGTTCCCAAATCGTCTGGGGTCAGAATAACGAAAGCATAGCCTACGTCAGAGTATTTTTCGAGTTTCTCAACTATCGTTCTGCTTCCACTCGGCTGTTCATGAAGAACTATGGGATCCAACCCGAACTTAACAAGCATCTTATTGAGTTCTTTGACGGATTGAATGTCATGACCGTGAACCACAAAAACATCTTTACTCGAGACTGATTGGTTCGCAGATTTTCTGACAAACTTCCTTGGTTCTGATCTGACGAACTGTCTTGTTACATCTTTTGCCTTCGTTCCTCTACTAGAAATAGTAATATCCTGCACTGAGACGAGGGGGACTATGTTCGCCCATGAATCGTGCGGGTGCTGAGTCTCTTGGATTTCAATCTCTTCGATATTTAGGACATCTAACCATTTTCCTTTGAACAAGACTCGACCTTTTTTATATTGTTCTACAAACACCTCAACATCGTTTTTTGACAGACCCAATTCATATAGAACTAAACGTGAACTTCGCTTTGGATCATCATAACCAATCAGTACATGATAGAATGGCATTTTGAATCAAGAGGTATTGGCGATGGTTTACAACAAAAACTTATTGGTCTTGAAGATATTCTTCCAGTTGTTCTTCTTCCTCACAATCTATCGAGAATTTGCTGGGCGTGAGCCTCGAGAAGAAGCCTTTAGCTGATTTTTGGCCTGAAAACGGTCCTCAATGGGATGCTCTGGGTAAAAATGATTCTGGAAAACTGTTCTTGGCTGAAGCCAAGTCGCATATTAGCGAGCTGATTTCGTCAATCGGAGCTAAGGACGAGAATTCAGTGCGGACGATACGCCGAAGCTTGGAAGAAAGCGCGCGCGATACGGTCTCTAGCTTTGGTCCTCCTTGGGCAATTTCCGCCTCTTGGATATGATCACATTCCCTTCATGAGTATGGACAATACCTCTGAGGAGCGGATCAGTCTCGAGTTTGGACTTGCGCACGATTTTTTTCCTCTTATTCATACTGACTTCGAAAGACACGAACCCTGCTTCCACGTATTTCCCTTCGTAAATGGTCCCCTTGACTTGCTCACCATACTTGGACTTGGGGACCTGCTTCAACTCTGGCATTATGACTATCACGTTCTTGACGTAATCTCTAGGTGCTTGTGGATCATCAAGCATCTTTTCCAAAGCATTGTCTGTATCCTTTTGAATTTCACTAGTCAATTCCTCCATATCTCTTGCTTTGAAGTATCTGATATAGAAATGTCCCCGCGTTGGCTCAATGTCTCTCGCTGACACTTGCACATATACTTGCGGATCTGGAGGAGGAAGCAGCTTCGCGTCAAATGGAAATCCATCGTCAGAAGCCTCACTGCATTCCGAAGGCCTAGCTGAGGAGAAGGTGACAGAGATCGGCATCTCGAGCAGATAATCCTGACGTGGCCCTAACTCTGGAAACAAAAAGTGTACATTCTTAAAGCCCTTTTTTATCCAAACCTTTTTCTTCACATCAGATATGTCGTAAGCCCCCAAAATCTTCCAGTCAATAAGGTCATTTCCCAAACTCATCCCGGAGAGATACGAGGGCAAAGACAATCTCACATGAAGATACCTTGCTGAAAGCTCTCCAGTGTTCACGATAGAAACGGGAACTATACAGATCACTTCATCGTCGTTTCCTACTGAGCATCCGAAATCGATCTCACTTAGCTCAGAATTAGGGATCAAATGCTGACCCATTACCAGAACTCTGAGAGACGCCTTCTTGAGAGCTTCTTTAGCCAACCTGCGTTTCAGTCTGCGATCGTCGAGCGCAAATGCAAGGCCTTCAACAAACCCTACGATGGTCAATATGATGCCGATCAGTGTCGTATCGATCGGCGTGGTACTGAGAATCGGGATTACATGCAAGAGAAACAGACCTAGCGCGACGCATGTTCCGCAGATAGTTGCTGCCATGAAAATATATCTTCTTTTCAAGCAAGGTTCCCCAGATTCACACCCACATCATCGGAGCACTTCTGTCCAGCATTTCGTACTCTGTTCTGCTTACTTCTTATGCATTGTGGGGGACGGTACATCTGAGACTACGATGGGTTCCGTTTGTTCAGTAATCAGGTCGAAATCGTCTGGTTTGTCGTTCAGTCTTTGATACTGTTAGTTTGCTAGTGAATATAGTCATGTAAGTCATGCGTAACGCTTAGGCGCCTATGTGCGATCGATCGATCTCTCATATCTGGGATCGGGGCTCGGGGGGGCCCAGTGAATGACGAGATGCGCTTTATGTTACTAGCCTATGGTTTGAGGAACATTGGTGCTCATGCGATTGAAAAGCAAAACGTTTTTGTGTCAAGATACAGGGAAATTGTGGAGAGTCTCATGTTTTCGATATTTGTTGCCATCAATGCTATTTAGGCTCTTGCCAAAGTATTATAAACTGTGAGTTTCACACCTGGTTAGCGTGGGACACCTTCAATGGTCGCACTTGAAGCTCTGGACGAAGAAATCACAAGTTTGGCCAAGAAATACCATCATGGTGAAAAGCATAGGGCTTTCTTGCATTGGTTTATGAAGGCGTATTTCTCGCCCTTGACAGATGAACAAATCCTTAAAGAATACATGAGCGATGCAAAGAACGACAAGACCATAGATGCTTGGTATATTGACAGCCAATCTGAGATCATATACGTCTTACAATCAAAATACTCGCTGAATTTGAATTATCCGGGTAAAATCTCTAGTGGTGATCTGACATGGGTTGCAGCGGTTAGTAGTTACTTGAAGTCGGGAGATGCAAAAGCAGAAGCTTATAAAACCGCTACACCCAAGGTTCGGAATTTTCTAGACTTAGCTCATAAAAAACTCGAAAGCAACATTGACTTTAAGCTCAGATTCGTCCATGTTACGAATCGTTTCATGAATGAACATGTGGTAAGAGAAGCCATGAAAAGCAGCGATTTTGAGTCTTTTGGAAACAGAACTCTAGACGTATATGATGATAGAAGGGTGCTTGATCGTTATCAGAAGTATCTTGAAGGTGTTAAGGGGCCGCCCATCAAGGAATATATCCGAATTAGTAGTGATAGACGATTGGATTACAGCACATCGTTGGATCTAAACGGTAAGAAAATTGAGCTTGGAGCCACAGTTGCAACTGTTTTTGGCCAAGAACTGGTAAGACTGTATAAAGAGCATAAGGGTAACTTGTTTCATAGGAACATAAGGGGATTCTTAGGCGAAACTGAGCCAAATAAGGACATCGAAGATTCAGCAAAACATAACGAAGAGATGTTTTGGTTTCTGAACAACGGTGTCACAATACTAGGAGAGAGAATGGTGTACGAGGAGGAACCTCATACAGGCAGGTTCGGTTTTCATGTGGAAGAACCTCAAGTCATAAACGCTTGCAGACCACGCGCGCTTTATCAAAGGTTCCGGACAACAAGGTCCAAGTCTTGGCGACCTTCATCGATGTTAGAGAGTTACCATATCCTTCTCAGAGAAGCGATTTGATAAACCAAATAATAACTGCAAGAAATAATCAGAACCCTATTGATCCAGCGGACCTGATATCCAATGACCTTGTTCAAGTCCGTCTGGAGAGGGAGTTTGAGGTTTATGGATACTTCTATCAGAGGAAGAAAGGAGCGTGGGAGGAATTCGACATGAATGCAAGAAGATACTATCGGAACGGGAAGATCGACAAGATTGACCTTGGCAAGTTGCTAGTTGCTTTGGTCGAAGATCCTTCCGAAACACGAAAAGGCAAAAACATCTTCAGGGATCATTACCGAAAGATGTTTCCAGAGAATGGTCCAATTCATAGTTTTCTTTTACCTTACGAACTTTTTTACTATGTTGTTGAAAGCGCAAGAAACAGGAAAAATGAAGTTGACAGGTATGCTAGATATCATGTGTTCAGGATATTGTATGATAAGCTCGATGATGGCTTGAAGACAGAAAAGCTTGACAGAAGAAAAGCGGTTGACAAGTTCCATTCTGAAGAGGGTTTTTGGCAAGTGGCCGCGCCAGTCAGGCAATGTGCAAGGAGCTTGTTTAGGTTGGCCAGACTTCACTTTGCTCATACCAAGAAAGAGGAAAAGACAAAGCTGGAAGAGAAGAAAAAGAAGATAGTTACGGCTAGCGATGTCTACAAGACGATGGGCAGGACGAAACAGATGTTGGATTTGTATGAATCTACTCCGTTCAAGAAACATAAAGAAAGATTCGAGAAAGGATTGTGTAATGTCATTGCCAAACTGGGCAGTGCTAAAAAGTAGATGCGAGGTGAAGTACTTGCGTTCGGACGGAGATGTCTTCCGCGCATCCCCATTTTTAGGGAGTTTCGTTGGTGTTTTTGTATACCAGCGTGCGCGTTATAGCTGAACCAAAAGAATTCGTAAGAATGCGAACATAGAAATAGAAAAGAGTGCCTATCCTATTGCCGTCTTCGTTGGGGCCCCATGCTTAGTTAGGCGCGGTCTCACATTCACGACTATTGGAACAAACTTGCCGAGTGAGGACTCGTCTGCTGATATCATTGTCTGACCGATATTCAGTTTAGAGAACTGTTCTGATTTGCCCTTGAACGCGTCATTTAGTATTCTGCTGTTTACGGTAATGTCGAGGAAGTTCACCATCTTGATGTCAGCTAGTTTTATTACTTTCTCATCCACATCATCTGGGAAATGAGTGTCAAGCATAAGCCAATTTGCACCATGCCTTTTCCTTCGAATCAAGAATTCTATACTCTCTACAAAATCTTCAGAAACGGAGCCTTTGAAGTAATCATGCGCCTCGTTTATTACAAATACGAAAGGTTCATTTTCCAAGCCCTTCTTGGTTTGTAGTATGCTGAGTATCAGCGTCATTACTGAGAATACATCATCCGGTGTCCGTATTGTCTTTCTGAAGTCAAATACGTTAACACCACCAATGGCGAGATTCTCCGCAAAATCCCTAGTTCCCGGTTTGATCCTCAAATAGTTCTGAAGTATTTCCAATCGTTGCAAGGCAAGGTTCTTTTGCCTGTTGTCGAGTTTCTCGTTACCGAGCACATCCGACTTAACGGTGTCAAGGTCGAATTGCTCGAACTGTCTATTTTCTATTATAGAGAAAAGCTGTTTGACGTATAGTTGGTCGGTTTTCTCTCCTGCCGATAACACGATCGCCCATTCTTTGCCGGTGAGAGAGGATTGATCAACATGCATGGAAAAGACATTCTGCGTGCCATAGTCTCCTTTGAAGAGGTCCGCTGCCTTTTCGAATACGAATGGATCTACAAAGACTCGGAATTTGCTATCATCCATAATCTTTAACGGCCCTAATCCGTTCCTTAAGTTCTCCACTTCACCGCTTACGTCGTTCTGGTATCTGATACTCCAGAACTCCGATCTCTTGTCTTCTCGTGGGTTGTATAGAACGATCACAGTAGCTGGCCTGCTTATACTGCAAATTCCTGGGATAGACTTGCTGGTTAGCATTTCGCATAAAACGCCTATGGCATACCCTTTGCCAGATCCCATTTTTCCACAAACAAAGATTATATGAGGAGCATTGAGATCGAATTTAACGATCTCACTATTTGTGGTTAAGCCAAGGATTCCCCATTGCTGAGGAGATTTGCTATTCCCGATGATTATTTCACCAGCGCGTCCAGCTCGTTCTATATTTTCTTCCGGTTTCTTCATGTCGCCTGCCTGAAAAGAGGTTCCTCGAGCTAGCACCTCGGATTCCTGAACTGAAGACGGGGAAGCTTGTGTGACTTGTTGAAAGCTCTGGTATCCCTCCTCTTGGAAAGCGTTTATTATCTCATCAATAAAGGGATCAACGGCCGAATACTTTTTGACTTCGAGTTTATTGTCAATAACGCCAACTAAGGTGACCCCTTGAAAGGTTCTATAAGTGTAAATCAAGGATTCTGCCCTCGGGAATGATTGGTTCGTGAGAAAAACAACAAGCTGCTGGTCGGATCCCCCCGACAACCTCACCAAGCTGGGAGTTAGCCATGGTGCAGCTGTTACTACCACCACTGGTCGTCCTATACCCAACTCCACTTTCCAATGAGAGTCTGTCTCTGTCTTTATCTTCGCAATTTCCATTCTTGGCCAATATTTTGACCTCATTGTCTCCATGACCTTGTTTAGGCTTTGGTCGGTACCTTCCACAAGAACTATCTTTATCTTTCGGATTTCGCTCTCAAGTGTTTCCAATAGGTTGGGCGCAACGGCAACCCAACCCTCATATTTTCCTACGATTCCTTTCCATGCTGGTAAACCACGTTGATCATATCTTTCCCGCAATAACCCGCCTTGCTGGACCATTTCGTCCAGCATGCACAATTCAGAGTATGCCTGCTGTGAGCTTAATTTTGAGATCACTTCAAAGAGAGGGTGAGTTTGAACAGGGATGGACAGTTTGGATATTTTGTCCGTGATTTTCTTCACGTAGTTAGGAACAACAAGTTCAATGTTACGGTTTTTCTTTGTTGTTTGCCAAAGGAGCTTGTTCACCAATCCAGATTTGATCAGGAGAGATTCTATTTGGCTGGGTGGCATATCGACGCCTATAGCCACAATGTAGGCCATTATTTTCTTGCCAAAATCTGTCATCGTGAGAGACTCGTGCTCATCATAGATTAGAAGCTCTTCACTCAGGTTCAATTTTGATATGAGACTTACAACCTGTTTCTCGAGATCTCCCGATTTTATGAAGGCCCTTACAAAGTGTTGCCCTAAGACCTCCGAGTTTTCTAAGGCTTCTTGCATGCTTCTACGTGCTTGGTAAATATCGCTTTGGGCATCGACGATCAATTGATCTGACTCGTGATGCAATACATTGAGCGTGCTCTCCGCAGTTTCTTGACCATATCTTATAGTCAAATTTGACTTGATTAAAGGGTAGTTTTCTTCAATTCCGTAGCCAGCACTCATGCTTGTTGGGTTCTCAGCGCCATTGCAAGAGAGCATCTAAGACCTCGGACTTGCTGGCGTACTTCCGAACCAACTCTGACGCGTACAAAATAGACAAACCGCTTTCCCTCGCTCTAAAGCTACGAAAGCTGACTTTAGATAAATACTTTCGCGCGCCCTACTCATCTTGAAAATCGGCATCCGCAAGTCCCTCTCCAATGATACACTTCGTGGTCGACCTACCGCCAAGATAGACTGTTCGATCTTGACTCCGGCGGCAAATGGAAAACCTTTTATCCAATACTATAGAAAGCGTTGATTGCTGGAGATCGCTCAACATGCCATGATTCCCACACGGCGTGCGGGTGCACCATCACCCAGGAGCGGTCTCCATCTTCTGATTCCGCATGTCATCTTCAGGACGATCTTGTACAACCTATACACAGTAAGTTGGATCGCTATTCTATAACCGTATTCCACAATAATTATATGGTCGCAAATCTTATATCCCGAGAAGTCCAGAATTTCTTTTGCCTGTGGGAATCATGGCCAAAAAATGGGTGAGGGGACAGAGGGTTAACTCTAACGAGCTTGATGGGCTCTCAGAGTTGATGAGACAAATTGCTAGTTGGACCTTGAAGGTTACACTGACGACGTGCGGCATCTTAGCGTATTTCACAAATATACATTCAATAATAGAAACCAGATATGGAAGCCCCTTGGCATGGACCATTTTCGGAATTGTAGCTACATTGCTCCTTCTTTCGCTGATTTTCTACGTTTTTAGTCTTATGTTCAGGCGTCGGCGCGGCTGACCAATGGCTTAGGTAGAGCAACGCAACTTGCGTGCACATCACGAAAGTTTAATCTATAGCTGAAGATACTGATCGATCGGGGAGACTTGGCAAAAGACACCTTCGGAACAAGTTACCACAAAAGAAAGGTACGATGAAGATTGGCAAAATACAGGATCCCAAAACCCCGCGAATGATTCACCTGTGGCGGAAGAATCAAAGAAATCCGAGCGGCGCGCGCTGTCTCTGCTTATGTCAGTTCTCTCTTACATTCTGCATATCTCGCTGGAGAGCTCGAGGCCAAAAGCAAGTCCGTCGCAAAGGTGAGAGACTGGTTCAGACATCAGATCCTTCTAAAAAGCTTTTTCTGGCGAGATTGAAATGAGTTCAATGAGAAGACATTGGATTTGCGGAACTATATCGAAAACTCCCTAATCGTCACGTCGATAGCCCTTACGATAGTCTCTTTATCCTACGATTCAGTTCAAATCCCAGCATTCTCATTAGACTGTGTTCTGGTATCACTACTCTTCTACACCAAGATTCCTTCAATGCTTGACAAGTATTTTCAGACGAGTGTCTTTAAGAAAGACAAAACAATACGGATGGGATTAGTGGTTTTCCCTGCGACGCTGCTTTCCCTGTTTGCTCTCAGCACTCCGTTTGGGTTTTCCCTTTTGCCTGGTGACTTGAAGAAATATGCCGTATTGGACTTATTTGTCCCTATCTTCGGCGCTGTGGCTCTTGTTTTCATATCGATGTTCTATTTCTCGTGGCGCGTGAGAAATACCTCAGACTCGGGACTGATTGAAAAGCTCTGGCGGAAGGCTTGCGAATCAGAGGATGATTACCAGAGTGACAAGCTCCTTTCTGAGAGATCTAAAATTGACAGATTATTGACTGAGAGCATCGCAACCGGAATCGTTCCGATGACCGTTTCGGTGATGCTTTTCTTCTCCTGGTTGATCCTGATCGTTACTGACGTTCTTTTCGTCATGTTTCTTATGCTCCTACTGACGTACAACTTGCTCTATGAGATCAACAAAAGATCAGGAACTCTGACTGAGAGGAATAGGCTCACTTATAGACTGTTCAGTAGCCTCGACCAAATAGTTACATGGGAAGACTTGGTCCAGACTGGACTGAGTCGCAGAATCAGTGGGATCATGGAAGTTCTTGCGTTGACGGCGTCTTTCCTTCTGCTCGTCTTAGTGTCGCTTCTCAGTGTCGCTGCTTTCATCGTTATGTTCGGTCTGTTGAGCCAGTGGTACGTTCTATTGGTCATCGTCCAAATCGGCCGTCGAGGGAAATATAAACTGAAGGGTTCCACAGCTGCAAAGCCGCCGACGCTGCCGCACCGTTGCGATTTTGTTCTCGTTTTTTGTTTGGTTATGCTCTTGGGCTTTTCCATGGCCAGTTACGCAGATCTCCAGAAGTCGACGTACGTTCCTCAAGTCTTTCTCGTGCTGTCTGTAATTCTCAATGTCGCAACCATCTCTTCCGTGATTTTTTGGAGAATCAGGGAGAAAAGTGGATTGAATAATCGTGGTCGTGAGAACTTGGGAAATGACAAGTACAGACTACATGGCATTCTGTATCTGCTGGGCTTTCCAGTTGCGTTACTTGGAAAGACCCTTCAGGGTATTGTGTTCTGGAGTGTCTTAAACGGAGCGTTGGTCTGGCTTAGCACCGATGATAGTGTCCGCAACAGATTCAAGAGTGCCAATCCGCAGAAGTATGCAACAATGACCACGCTGCACATGGCAATAGGCGCGTTTTCAATCATTGGATTGATATTCTATTTTCTACCTGAACTCTATCCCCTTGCTGTAGTCGCCACTATGGTCTTTAGTGTTCTGCTTACTTGGATGTGGATACAGAAATTTAGAATGCGCACGACTAATCAAGAAGCACGTTAATTGACCAGAAACCCGGATGGTCACGAAACGCAAATGAGTGACGCAGACCCAAAGAATGGTCGGAGTCATCCAAAAAGCAACCGGAGCTATGCAAAAAGCAGCCGGAGACTACAAAATAGTGGCCGGGGTGAGGTATTCACGGTTGAAGTGGAGATATCTCCATTAGAACCCACACAAACCCTTCTTTTTCGAGTTTCGATGATGCTTTTGTACACGCCCGAACAAATCCATGATGCCTATAGTCGAGCTGGATTTAGAAGAGGAGATTCTGAAGTTTCCTATCCATGAAGTCGCTAATTGCGTCCTCGTCCTTGTTTCTTGCGCACTCTAATAGCTCGAAGATATCATTGTCAGCGAGGAATAGTATGAGATTGTTAGTCAAGTGGGTCTTGCAACGCTTGATCGATCGATCGCTTAGATTAGACCTTCCTCGGCTTGGGGTTTCGTTTAGTGCGGATTAACACCAATGGATTTTTCATTTCAAGTGGCAATAGAAGAGCGTTCCACAAATGTTATCTGGTTGATTGAACCAAGATTGTATCTGGGAAAGGAGATTGTTAAGAAAAACAGTTTCTGGAATACTTCTAGTTCTGCTCATTGCCAGCATTTTGACATCTATATTTAATATTCGACCAGTAAAAGCAGAGACAATCACGTATCTGGATTTGCCCTCAAATTCGGTACCGTTTGGTGTATCATACAATCCAAAAAACAATATGGTATATGCGTCTCTACTCTGGGGTTCAGCAACTTATGATCGATCGATCGATCGGAAACTACACAATCGCTTTCAACAGTACGGACAACGTTGGAAACGTTGAAGCAACTCGTAAAATCGCTGTCACGTTGTTCTCTTGGAACTACATATTCAAAGACTCTGATGGGAGAGGAACTGTCCTCAAGATCTGCACGGCGTACAAGTTCTTCCAGTTCACCGCTCCTAACAAGGATTTCGGGGTCAAATGTGATGCCAAAATGATCCAGCTTAAGCAAGTCACAGTCATCTGCTACGAGGACAAAGAAATGCGACTGGCAGCAACGGCAACGGATGACAAGACGTGCTCAGCCATTGCGTGGGACAAACAAACGTGCAAAACCTACTGTCTGATCGAACACCCGTCAGTTCAAACCTACACGCTCACCGTGCTATGCAAGGACGCAAACGGTAAAGCCGTTTCCAGCGCAAGTGTCTACGTCAACGGCTGCTACCAGGGCCAGACCGACCCTAACGGGAAACTGGTTGTCTCTTATGTTTTGGCTGGCACGTACACCGTGGCAGTCAAGAAGAGCGGCTACAAAGACACCAGCGGCACTGTCACGATCAACGGCGACGCAACCCTCACTTTGACGATGACCCCTCAAACCTACACGCTGACTGTATGCTGTAAAGACTCGAAGGGCAAAGCCGTTTCTGGCGCCGGCGTATACATCAACGGCGTCTACCGAGGCGGAACTGACTCACGTGGAAAACTCATCGCAACCAACATTACAGCAGGCACATACACCGTGACCATTAAAAAGACTGGTTACAAAGACAGCAGCGTTACCGTCACGGTCGCCGGCGACAAAACCATCTCAATCACGATGACATAGCCAAAAAGTTCCACTGCTTTTGAAGCGTGATGACAAAGTCTGAGGGCGATGAACACTCGTGGACACGTGGCTTTTTCTTAGGTGCGCGGTGTGGGATTTGAACACGGGCACCATCAACGCGTGCGGCAGCCCAGTCAACAAGTCGTTGAAATCGAAACCTTAACGAACTACTTGCAGGAAGGCTGGAGATTCATTTCTACGCTTCCAAACTGCAAATGCGTCATAGAAAGGGCTCGTTGAAAATCGTACTTTACGTTTGACAACGCTAAAACCGCTCATTCACGTCGAAAACTTCTTCCAACACCTCATACTCTTCGCTGCGCTTTTCTTTCATCAACTGATCCGTCTCGTAAGACTTGTCCTTTTTCAAAAGCTTTTCATCCACATGCTTACGAAAAGCCATATCAACCACACCGCCCGGAAGTCAACGGAGAACTAAATCGTTATGTACCCTTTCCTGCGCAACATTTCAGCCTGCGCCCTGGTGTAACGCCAGATCAAGTCACCCCGCTTGTCAGTCTGAAAATCCCACGGAGAAACTAGCACGACATCCCCCTCACGTATCCAAACCCTTCTCTTCATCTTGCCACGTATCCGGCACAGACGCTCTTTCCCATCTTGACACTTAACAAGCACCCGATCATACCCAAGAAGCTTGATGGCTACGCCCAAGATGTCATTCGCGGACGGAAGAACTAACTGGTTCAGTTCTCCCTCGCTCAGCACTTTCTTCTTACCCAACCAAGCACCTCAATACTTCACTCTAAAAGCGCACGTCTTACTTAAAAGCCCTTTTCTTGGAGACCTCCTATCCGCAATTCCCTTTTCCCTTTGCTAGTGTCTGGAAAGTTGAGCTTGTTTGAAAGGAATTTCCACACTTCTTAAGGTTTGACCATGCGACTGATTTGCTTGTAATGCACCGAGTCATTTTCAGCGATGCTAGAAGTCACGCCTCGTTAAGCGTAGCAGCACCTGATCATTATGCCTATCATGTTCCACGGTCAGCCAATATTTTTCACTTTAGAAACTCACGTTAACGTCGCACGTTTTCTCACGTCCAATTCCTGTACGAGTCTTCTTCAGGGTTTGTCCGACGGCGTTTATAGGCAAAACACAGTTAAGCTAAGTTAAGGAAGGATGGCGAAACGTCTCTAATCTTCTCTCCTTTCTCCCTTCTTTCCGATTGCCACCCTTCCAATTCATTTTAAGAACATTGAAAACATGCCATTGAGAAGCTGGCAATAATACGGCGCCGATCTTTGGCTTCAGCACGAGCACTAATCTGTGAAAGTCTTCAGTCCTCAGTCTTTTTCTATTCGTGCCTCGCTTCTTCTAGGCTTTGCAGGCTCTGGAATGCTACTGAAAACAGCAGCAGAAGAACGAAGATGAAGGCCATAATGCCGAGTTTATAGAAGAACGGGAGCGCCGAGAACAAGACGTACACATTGATTACCATGAGCATCAGAGATGTAACCGTCAAACCCCTTGACATGTTCGCAGGCAATCTATTCACCTCATCTTCAGGCGCGGCTCAACCCTTCAGAAATGCCCAAGTCCAAAATAAAAGCTTGACTCCCCTTCATGCGTGAAAAAGAAGAAGGATTAGCGCATTGAACCGACATCAATATATCTCAGGGTCACAATCGATTGACTGCATGGAAAGCGAGAATTCTGGATTCAACTTCAATCTGTGGAAGAAGATCGGTCTGTTCTTGCTGATTCTTTTGATAGTTGACGCGTTCCTGGCCTTATATTTCCACTTGCTTTATTGAGATTTACTCTTCGTAGAAGGGATATTTGTGTTCGCGGCGGGCGCGTACGTTGCTGCGGGGGTTGCAAACATGCGCAGAGAAAGTCAGGCATCATTGACAGTCAGTCCTGAAGGGCACAAAGAATACTTGGAGGAACAGCGCCCAAAGCAGGTTTTAGACGGAGTCCTCCTCATGATCATCGGAGCCATAATCATAGCCACATCGATAGTCTATTTCATAGTCTGACCACAACTTATAGCAGTGGACTTTTCCTGAATAATTACAGTTGGAACTCATTCCGCTCTCAACGCGCGTTAAAACAGCCACCAGTGCCTTTAAATCAAGATTCAGTCCAATTGAATGAGGTGTCAGAACATAAGGAGGTACCTGATGTGATCGATCAGAATCTTGTAAGACAATACGAAGAAATGGCTGCAAAGTACTTCCAGGAAAGACCCACGAACTTTCCTGAAGGACGGCCCTACAATTGTTGCGAAAGCGTTCTCTTGGCGTTAACACACTATTTAGGCGTCAAGTCTGAACTGATCCCAAGAATTGCCACAGGAATAGGTGCAGGTTTCTCCTTGAACGGATTTACGTGTGGATCAATATCAGCCGCGGTAATGACCATAGGAATGAAATACGGCAGAGACACAAGTATTGAGACTCCCAAGGTGACGTGGCAAAAAGCCGACAAGCTTATCGATGCTTTCAAGAAAAGATGGGGCGCTGTGACTTGCAGGGAACTCACAAAATTAGACGTCAAAACCTCCGAAGGCATGAAAGAATACTTGAGAAGCGTTCACGATTATGCCTGCACTGAACGGGTGAAATTCGCTGTAAAAGAGGCCATAGAGCTCCTTGAACAATCTTGAGCCCACAAAGCACGTGCACGATTGCTGAATCTGGAGGATCAGCCTAGGCCGCGTAACGATTATATGCTGTTCATATCAACTCCGTACGGTGGCACACTTGAGCATACTAGACTTTGCGTTGCTAGCATTCAGCTCTACAATTGCTGTAATGGAGCCTTTCAGTACAACAGCTCGAAAGTGTGACTGGGTGGCTTAAAACTTCACGATTTGTGCGTGTGGGATACCTTGTATGTTCAGCACTGCTTCTGGATGCACGTAGCCCTGCTCTATCGCCTTTTTGACTACGTTCTTCCCTACCATGTTGATTATGGTGGAGTTTTTGATTAGTGACAGCGCTTCTTCAATGTTAACCCTTGCACCTTTGTAAAAGTCTTCCTTGACGCAAAAAACGATCTTGCCTTCTCGCAGGGTTTTTCCAAGTATTTCAGCGTCACACATCGCGAGAAGCACGTTTCTCCCGATCTTCTTCAGGTTCATGTAGACTTCCAACGTTCAAACGCTCTCACAGCTGCTTGATCGATGATTTTGCTCCGCAAGCTTGGCAAACCAGGAATGACAGACGCTTCTCCTTCACGATCCGGGTGTCTGGGCGTTTACACACTGGGCAGACCACGAAGCTCTCCATGTATCTTTGTATAAGCCTGCCAAAAGTGTCTTCTGAGAATTTCCCTTGAAAAATAACCCTTGACCCCTGCATCGTCGCTGCTGTGGCCATCTCGCCGGTCAGAAACTTCAGCAAGTGCTGAGGGTCACGGTCTATGGCGCCAGCAAGCTCCTTGAAATTGTAAATGACCGTGCGCATGCCTATCTTCCCATAATGAAGCCTTGGCAACTCTAGCCGTTCACTTTTCACACCGACTTCCGGAAACTGCGAACGCGCCCTCTTCAGTAGCTCTTCGTAGTCATATCCCATTGGCAGTTCTCCAAAAGAAACATGGTGCACCATACTATTAAAGACTTATTTCTAAACCTAAGACTCTACTACGTTGTATTTCCGTTTCCTAAACAGTTTCTCGCCGTTCCAGGACTCGAAGATTTCAGAATATGGTCTGACTCAACCAGAACACAGCTCTATTCAACAAGGTTCGCAGGACAGGTGCAGTCTCATTGATTAGCGTGCGCTTTCTATCGCTAGGACCCCTTCTACAACTCTTTCCTCTGAGGTGCCCAACTCTCTCGAAATCCAAGACTTAAGCAACTCTGCACGTCGTGGAAACTCCCCGCTGTATATTAGAACTCTGCCTTCTTTCAAGGCACAGACCTGAAAAACCCTTTCTTTCTCTTCAAGCAGGAAAGAAACCAATTTCGCGTTAGTTGACTGGGTTTTGAAGTCTTCCCAGTTGTTATATCGAATCGTCAGTGTGGGGAGATAAGAATAAGAGGATGCTTTTTGCGAAGATGAAAAGTAATTTATGAACCTTGAGAATTCGGCTTCAATGGCGAAAAGCCGTTCTTCCGCATTCTTAATCTTCTGAAACCACCCCTGCGCCCCGTCTAACTTATTTAACTTGTCCGTTATGTTGCCGAGCCTTGAGACTAACCCGTCGAGATATTCATTGTATTCTTCAAGAGCGTTTATGATAGAGTTGAGAGATTCTTCCGACATTGTTCTCTCCCTTCTAAACAACAACTATGGATCGACCTCATAATAAGTATAACGATGCAACATGATTTACATAATGGCACCCTCATTCACACTGAAAAGACCGAGGAAAAATTCCGCAGGCCTTAACGAAGTCCTCGTCGCAGGAACCATGAACAAAAAAAGAAGACGAGAATCAAATTCTCCTTCGCGACCGCATTTCTTCCAGAACTTCTTTGAGTGCGCCTGCCTGTTCTTTGAGGGTGGACAATTCCTTCTCTAGCTCCTCAGCCTCTTTTTCCGCCTCTTCACCAAGTCTTTCTATCTCATCTACAAGATTTGTCCGCTCTTTGTCCAAACTCTTCAACCTTTGAAGAAGCCCGCCTAACACTTCCGTAAGCTTGACCTCCTCTTCTTCCCTCGGTTTTCTGAAATACTTGGGCGGATCCCTGTCTTCGTCGTCTCTGGATTTTAGGTTGATGTCTTCGTCTTCCCTCGGTTTTCTGAAGAATTTCGGTGGGTCTCTGCCTTCATCACTTTTAGACTTCGGGTTAATTTCGTCCTTCGTCATTTCCAGACTTCCTTTTGAAACTTGGATTTATGTATCTTGAAGGATCTTATTTAAAATTTGAGAAACAAGGATCAATATCTCAAATCTGGAATTGTACTCAAGTCTTTTAACAGGAAATATTCAAATGAATAGGTTAGGGTTTCGTCTGCTGCCCCTTCAGTTAATCTGTTTCCATTCTAGGTATAATGATGCCGGTTCTCATTCTGCAGTGGCAATTCTCTGAGCTTTCCGAGTTAGCGTCTCAGTTCCTGAGTGTGCACTCCTCTTCTGTGTGCATGTATAGTACTCAACACTTCTTCAAGTTCTACCGTTTGTCCCTTGAGCGTGGACAACTCTCTCCCTAACTCCTCGGCCTCCTTCTCCGCCTCTTCACCAAGTTGATATATCTCTTCCACAAGATCTGCTCGCTCTTTGTCCAAACTCTTCAACCTTTGAGCAAGTCTGCCTAACACTTCCGTAAGCTTGACCTCCTCTTCTTCCCTCGGTTTTCTGAAATACTTGGGCGGATCGCTACCCTCGTCATTTCTAGACTTCAGGTTGGCTCCGTCCTTCGTCATTTCCAGACTCCCCCTCGTGTCAGCAGCTTTCTTTTTTCTTCGAAATCTTTCAAACACCTTGAAACTTCCTTGTATGTTCGTCCCATTAAACAGTTACAGACGTAACTTGTCTTTTGCAGCTATATAATAGCTTATGGAAATATCTTCTAGAAGCGCGCGCAGAACCATGTTTCGTGCAGATATTAGACAGAATTCCGAAGAACACCGACATCGTCTTGACCGAAAGGTATGCTCCCAAGGAGCTTTTTGACCGAGCCGAGTTCGTGAACGAAGTCAAAGACCTTAAGTCTCCGAAACAGATGGTCACAACCAAAGGGATACAGTATTGAGCGAAGATAAAGCCATTTTCACCTCAAAGGATGTCATCCGTTACGCCGCCGAGAGCAGAAAAGTCTCGGTGGACAGCCTGAGAATTCCTCAGCGATTGTTAATGACCTATCAAAGAAGAACGTTCGAATCTGCGAAAAACCTGATCCATGGCAAATGCGTCCACTGGCTGTACGGCGAAACCCAGCCCTTCTGCGTCGGAAAATACAAGGGCACGGAAATCGGGCTGGGCCGATTTTGGGTAGGCGCCCCAGCAGCCGTCATGACTCTCGAAGAGGCAATTGCATGTAGGACAAAGACGATACTTGAAGTTGGCTTGGCAGGTGGGCTGCAGACGTTTCTTCAACCCGCAGACATCGTCGTCATAACCGAGGCGATTCGGGACGAAGGAACCTCACACCACTATTTTCCACCGGAAACAACGGTTGAATCTTCGAGACATCTTAGAAACGAGCTTATCAGACACTTGACGGAAGGAAAGATCAAGCATTTCGTCGGGCCTGTCTGGTCCACTGATGGCATCTACCGAGAGACACGTAGCAAATTCCGACGGTTCAGAGACAAGGGCGTCTTGGCTGTGGACATGGAGACTTCCGCGGTTTTCGCCGTCGCCAAATACTGGAAGATAAGCGCGGCTTCAGCGCAGGTTATTTCAGACGTTCTGACCGAAAATGGGTGGCTGCAAGCTTTTCACCACGAATCAGTCAGAGGAAGTACAGAAGCACTTCTCAAAGCCGTTTTAGAAACGCTCTCAGAAAGCTGATAAATCCGTTGATTGCTGAAAAAGCTTAAAGAAGCCATCAAGAATCTAGTGTTAGTCCTCAACGGTGAACATCTTGAGCAAACACACTCATCCCTACATCCCGAATTCGACAGCTGAAATCAAGGAAGAAATGATACGCGAAATAGGCATAGAAGACCTCGATGACCTGTACGCAGACATACCGGAAAAATGTCGTCTGAAGAAGCCTTTGAACCTGCCGGAAAAAGGGCTGTCCGAATTCAACGTCAAGAAACACGTAGAAAACCTGCTTTCAAGAAACAGCCAATGTAACAACATGTCAGTTTTCCTAGGCGCTGGATGCTGGCCGCATTATATTCCGGCGGTCGTTCAGGAGATCGTACAAAGAAGCGAGTTTCTCACCTCTTACACTCCATACCAGCCCGAAGTCTCGCAGGGCATGTTGCAGGCCCTTTTTGAATATCAAAGCATGATCTGCGAACTGATAGGCATGGACGTTTCCAACTGCTCTATGTATGATTGGGCGTCTGCACTTGGCGAAGCCGCTCGGATGGCTGCTCGCGTGAAGGGACGAAACGAAGTCCTAGTGCCAAAGATCATTCATCCCGAGAGAGCTGCCACTCTGAAGCTCTACGCGGAGCCCGCAGGGATCAAGATCAAACAAGTCGATTACGATGCTGAGACCGGGCAGGTCAGCCTTGAAGATCTGAGAGCAAAGATTTCAGACAAAACCGCAGCCGTTTACTTCGAGAACCCCTCCTACCTAGGATTCATTGAAACGCACGGTGACGACGTGAGCAGAGAAGCCCACTCGCACAGCGCACTGCTTATTGTTGGAGTTGATCCAACTTCACTCGGAATTCTAAAGCCGCCAGGAGAATATGGCGCTGACATCGTCGTCGGAGAAGCACAGCCTCTTGGAAACGCAATGAACTTTGGCGGTCCACTCCTAGGTATAATGGCGTGCCGTGACGACATGAACTTGATGCGACAGATGCCAGGAAGAATAATCGGTCTCACAACGACCCAGGACGGCAGCAGCCAGGGCTTCTGCATGACCTTGCAAACCCGAGAGCAGCACATTAGACGCGAAAAAGCAACGTCAAACATCTGCAGCAACGAAGCCCTCTGCGCCGTGGCGTCGGCTGTCTACATGGCATTGCTCGGACCGGAAGGCATGCGCGAACTCGGAGAAACAACTATGTGCAATGCTAGCTATGCCATGCGTCAGCTTTCAAAAACCGGCCGGATCAGAACTCCGGTTTTCAAGTCTGCCCACTTCAAAGAATTCACGGTCAACTTTGATCAAACCAACTTGACTGTGAAAGAAACCAACAAGAAACTCCTGCAACATCACATTCAAGGCGGAAAGGACGTTTCAAAGGAATTCCCTGAACTAGGTCAGATAGCTCTTTACTGTGTAACCGAGATTCATTCGAAAGAAGACATCGACCATCTTGCAGAGGCCTTGGAAGAGATTCTTGGAGGAACATGAGAATCAATGTACAAACAGACAAGCTGGAACGAACCTGCAATCTTCAACCTCGGGAAGAGCGGTCGCAGAGGACACGCCCTTCCCGAAGCGGACAAAGAAGTCAAACACATAGTTGGGGACACAGGTGCGCTCGTTCCCCAAAGCATGCGTCGCCAGTTTAAGCCGAGTCTTCCGGAACTCTCAGAAGTCGAGGTCATGCGCCATTTCACACGCTTGTCAGAAATGGATTACGGTGTTGATTCAGGATTTTATCCTCTTGGAAGCTGCACCATGAAGTACAACCCGAAAATCAACGACGTTCTTGCAAGTTCAGCCACGCTGGGCACGGTTCATCCTTACCAGGATGAGAGCACCGTGCAGGGTCTGCTCGAAATCCTGTACAGGCTTGAACGCTGGCTGAGCGAGATCACGGGCACCTGCGAGGTTTGCCTACAACCGGCAGCGGGCGCTCACGGCGAGTTCTTAGGCACGTCTTTGATGCACGCTTGTCTCAAGTCGAACGGTGAATGTGAAAAACGAACCGAAGTCATCGTTCCAGACTCAGCTCACGGCACGAATCCTGCAAGTGCGGCCATGGCCGGTTTCAACGTTATAGTGCTCCAATCAGGCTCGGATGGCTGCATCGACGTTGAGGCTTTGAAGGCGGCCGTTTCTGCGAAAACCGCAGGATTAATGTTGACCAACCCGAATACTCTTGGGCTTTTTGAGAAAGACATCGGTGAAATAGCCAAAATAATCCATGAATCCGGCGGTTTACTGTACTATGATGGAGCAAACCTGAACCCGCTTCTGGGGAAAGCCAGACCAGGGGACATGGGCTTCGACATAGTTCACATAAACATCCACAAGACCTTCGGCACGCCTCACGGAGGAGGAGGCCCTGGAGCCGGCCCGGTCGGCGTTTCGAAAGATCTAGTCAAATTCCTACCAGTCCCGCGCATAGCCTTCGACGGACAAAGCTACCGCCTAGACTATGACAGACCACATAGCATTGGAAAGATAAAGGGTTTCTACGGTAACACCGCAGTTCTGCTGAGGGCGTACGCCTACATCCTGAGCTTAGGACTTGAAGGACTGAAAGAGGCGGCAGAAGTCTCGGTTCTCAACGCCAACTACCTCTTGAAGAAGCTGCGAAAGATCAGGGGTCTGACAGTACCCTATGACAATGAGAAACCGCGAAAACACGAGTGCGTCTTGAGCGCGAAGACTTTGAAAAACGAGACAGGCGTCTCAGCGCTAAACATCGCAAAACGATTGCTTGACTACGGCCTACACGCGCCGACAATCTATTTTCCGCTCATCGTTGAGGAAGCACTGATGATCGAGCCCACAGAATCATTTGAAAAGGAAGAGTTGGATCGTTTCGTTGATGCCATGCGAAAAATCTCCGACGAAGCCTACTCGAACCCTGAAAACGTCCTGAAGGCGCCTCATAACACTGCAGTGTCACGTTTGGATGAGGTGAAGGCCTCTCATCCAAGGACGATGGCGCTCAGTTGGCGCATGTACATGAAAAAGAACAAGTGAAAACTCATTGGGTTCGTACAACAATTATATATGGTGCGACCTCTCTTATCCAAGCAAACACAGGGAGAAGTGCAAGAAGTTTGACGGAAATGGAAGATAAAGTCCGCCAAGCAGTCGGTCAAGTGATTGACCCAGAAACAGGCTTGACTTTTGCTGAAATGCAGATGATCACCAACGTCAAGGAAGAGGCGCCTGGGATTTTCAAGGTCGAATTCATTCCGTCCAGTCCCTTCTGCCCCATAGCTTTCAAGCTCGCAGTGGACATAAAAAGTGCCGCCATGAAAGTTCCGGGCGTCAAGAAAGCCTTGATCTACTGTCGCGGACACATGATGGAACAACAAATAAATGAAATGACAAACAAGGACCAACAATAACAACGGATACCTAGACTTGCCCAGACATTCTCACGTTAATTGAACCAAATAGTCCCGGCCAGACTTGAGACCGCACCCGATCCGCGCCTCCGCCACGCCTGCTTGACGGAACAAGACGCCGAAAGTTTGGCGCTTAGGGGCAAAATGCTAACCAAAAACCTTAAGTGCAATCTCTTGGAGTCAACAACGGCTATCTCCAGCGCAATCCCCTCTTTTTCATGTTTTCCCTTGATGCACCCGTGCTCGCATTCCTCCGGTAACGAGAACCTGACCATTATTCAAAATAGTTGGGATCGATCGAAGACTCTTGTAGTTAAATAAGCTTGGACACCAAAGGCTCTAGCTAGACCGCTTTTCCGTAGTCTCTGGCTACCCTGTTAATGTCAACGATGTTAATCCTTCGGTCACCGTTGAAGTCTACCGCAGGATTCCAGCTTGAGTCACCGAGTCTGCTGTTGAATGCTTTTGCCACTGCTGACAAGTCCAGTATGTCAACTTTCCCATCACCATTGAAATCAGTGGCATGATGCTTGCCAGCTAAGAACTGCGTAGAGTTGATCGTGGAACCTGTGGCGAGAGCAGACTCGAAAACATTGTCACAATTACTATCCACCATAACGATCGTACAGTTTCCACCTTCAGAAAGAATCGCTTCGTCTACAGTGTATCTATGTGTAACGTCTGGCGACATGGGAATGCTAGTGGCGGTGAAGTTGAATATGTTCCCTTTAGTCACATTGACATAGACTACGTCCAATCCATAAACCCCATTGTCTGTCCCCACAACCTCATAATAATAATAGCCTGCCCGGAGCAATACAACAGTGCTATTGAAATACTGCGAACCGGGTATCTCCTCTTTCACTTCATTGTTCACAACACCCGTAACACGCCCTTGAGAATCATAGACTCTGAGTTCTCCTGGACTGTGAAGCATCACGCCAACAAGCAATAATCGCTTCTTATATTCCTCCTCCATAGCCTTCATTGTCCTTTCTCTTTCCTGCTCAACCTTGTTGATACATTCATTGAACTCATCAGCTATTCTATTGGGGACTCCAGCAAGTTCAAGGGTGTAGGATACGCTTCCATCGTATAGTGGCGCTAGCAGAGCTTCACGCAAAGTTGTAAACTGGTGCCCATAAGGCCTCTTGGAAAGATTGCATTCCAATATGCTTTTCTCATACCAGAATTTGAATTGATAGTCAAGCGATATTGCCCTCGCACGAGACTCCTCAGTAAGCCCCCACGTAAGCTCATCAGCAAAGAACGTCACAAAGAATTCAGAGGTCGAGGATGTCGCGTAGACTTTGGGCAAGAGGAAGTACCCCATTTCCTCATCAAGCGGGCCCCATAGGTAATTTACTAGAACCGTCGCAGCCGTGCTATATTCAGCAATGGGAACCTTCAACAAGGTTCTCCAAGCCTCAAAATACTCGTCGTAGGCAATTGTGAAGTGAGCTTCGATTTCTTGTTTGAGCTGTGCCTTCGAATTGAGCAAGATTGATGGAGCTACCTTTCCTGCTAAATTCTCCAACAATGTAGCTATGAGGTCGGGGCTGAATCCTGAGATAATTGTCTCCACTGTTGTCCACCATGTATCCAACCCCCATAACATCACGGGGATTGACCCCATTGCACGCAATTCTGATTGCATATGATTCATCTTCTGATAGACATCATCTACGTTCAGCTGATTCACATAATCTATGATCCCGATTTTCCTGGCGATCATTGGGTCGGTTAGGGGGCGGTTGTCTGAAGCATCCACATATACTTTCGTTTTGACGTTTGGCACAACTTGGAGAGTCGTTGGGTTGATGTAACTCCTTAAAGTGAGAATAACATAACTTTTCCCATCCACAGTCACTGAGAACCTTTCAATCGTTTCCTGTGAGATAAGCTGAGTGATCTTGAAAGTTCGCTCATCTACTTTCTCAAAATCTGATGCTGAAATACTATTGTACCCGAAATCTGTCCATGCACTTGGTGTTCCATGTTCATCTACGGTTCTTGCTCGCCAGTGATGTTGACCGTCAATCAGTTCCTCTGCCGTAGCTGTAGACATGCCTCCGCTCGACACCAGTGTACCTTGCTTCAACCCTTCCTTTGTTTCGTCGAACTGCCCTCCATATTCGTCCAAGCGTCTAAGCTCTACTTCAAGTCTTACCTTGTCTCCGTCAGGATCACTAACTGTGCCTTTGAAAACTACAGTTGGGCTGAAAATGGCCTGGCCAACGACAATTTCTTTTCCGGAGAGGTCTTGCTGAGAAAGGGATGAGGGTTGATTCGGCGGTTGATTCTGTGTAATTTGCAGGTAGATGGGTGTACTGCCTTTGAGAGAGCCACTCGTTCCAGTCAGCGTCAGAGTAAACGGTCCTCCTAACGCTGCCCCCGTTGTGACTGAAAAAGTCAGTGTGGATTTGGCTGAACCTCCCGATGGAGGAGTAACCTGCGTAGGAATAAGATTCACTGTGACACCAGGCGGCGGTTGGGATATGCTCAACTGGACCGTCTGATTGAAGCCGTTTGTTGAAAATACCGTTATTGTTGAGCTTGCTGTTTTTCCTTGTTCAATGGTTAAGGAAGCTGGAGAAGGGACAATTGCGAAATCTGCGGTTGGTGTAGTTGAAACACTGGGTCCGGGATGTGTATCTGAAGATGGATCTCTCACGGTATGAGTGTGACCGTCATCGAAATAGAAGTAGTAGTTGTGGCTTCCCGGGGCGAGGTTGGTTTTTGAATATCGGTAGGTGGCGCCGGACTGGTAGTCTCCGGATACTTTGGTCATTGTGTAAGCAGAGCCATCAACGAAGACTTGGCTTACAGTAGGCGCATCGTTATCAAGGTCCGTGTAGAGGACGTAGTACTCAAAAGTCTTTGACGTATCCCCGGAGGACGGAGTAACATAACCATCAGTGAGTACAGGAGGCCGATTCTCAGGCAATGGGATTTCTACGGTTACGTAAATACTGTGGATTAGCGATCCGTTCGTTCCAGTCACGGTTAACGGATAACTGCCAGGCGTTGCCGATGAGGAAACTTGGATCGTGAGGGTCGATCGGGTCCAAATACCTGGTGAAGGAGTGACTTCTGAGGGAGCTAATGTTGGCAAAACTCCAGGAGGTGCCCCAGAAACGTAAAGTTGGACAAGTTGATTGAAGCCACCCGTCGATGATATGTCAATTGCCGAAGTATTTGAGCTGCCTTGCTGAATGGTCAACGATGTTGGAGTCGCCATCATTGAGAAGTCTGGGTTAGGCGGTGGTGGTGTGCCTAAGGCGGTTTTAACTAGCCAAAAATCGGCGCCGCCTGCTCCGTATGAGTACGTGTAGCCTGCTAGTACGAACTCTCCGTCAGTCGTTCGAACCACGGAACATGCTCCATCGGCTCCTGATCCTCCATACGTGCTGTTCAACAGCAAGTTTCCAGCGGAATCTGTCTTCACCAACCAAAAATCGGCAGTGCCCCCAGTACGACCAGCTAAAGCATAACATCCACCATCATATGCTAGAATCACAGAATATGCGTCACCACCGCCATCCGACGCTTCATAGCCTCGGCTCCAAAGCATATTTCCGGTCGCATCCGTTTTGACCAAGAGAAAACCCGAGACAGGGTAGTAACTAGTACCAGCTAATGCAAATCCGCCATCATATGTTTGAATCACAGACCGAGCAAAATCCGTGCCCGCTCCTCCATAATACTTGGTCCAACAGACGTTTCCAACATCATCTGTCTTCACCAACCAAAAATCTTGGGCACCACCGTTCCATGATAGACCAGCAATCGCGTACCCTCCATCCGTGTTCCAAGTCCAAACGGCAGAATAGGCGATATCATCATCTGTTCCCCCATAGGTTTGGTCGAAAAGCATATTTCCAGATGAATCTGTCACCACGAGCCAAAAATCTTTGCCACCCGCTCCCTTAGAGTTAGTGTAGCCAACTAATCCGAACCCTGCCTCACCCATCTGAATCACAGAATATGCCATTTCTTCTCCCGCCCCTCCGAAGGACTTACTCCATTGCTCATTTCCCACCGCATCAGTCTTGACTAGCCAAAAATCATAGTTAGAAGTGGCGGAGGTGTAGCCTGCCAGTGCATATCCTCCGTCACTTGTCTGAATCACAGAGTATGCGATCTCTCCGCGTGAACCTCCATAGGTCTTGTTCCAAAGCATATTCCCGGACGAATCTGTCTTGACTAACCAGAAATCGACACTGCCTGCACCATACGACCGGGTGCTGCCTGCCAATGCGTATCCTCCGTCACTTGTCTGCACCATAGAATACGCATGGTCGTCGTTGGTTCCGCCGTATGCGTGTTCCCATTCCATTGGGGGCTGCTCAGCTGCAACGAAAAATAGATTGAAAACTGATGAAAACATGCCTGTCAGAAGAAGCATGAGCATTATTCCAGAAACAAGTCTCCTCATGAAGATCGGTCTCCCTTTAGTCGTGAAGTGGACTGAATCAAGTAATATGATTTGTGGAAAAATGTTCTATTTTATACGACTTTTCGCCTTTTTCGTTTCATATTTTCCTTTCAGTCGTCTGATCGATCGGTCGTCTTGGTGAGTTCGGCGAGGTGTAAAGAAAAATCGTAAAATATCATGGCTACAAGTATTAAGCCAATCGCCAAAACGATAGCTTTCCTCTCCATCGGTTCTTCACTTCGTCACGCTGTATGCTTGTTATCAGTAAGAAACTTAGTTAGTTAGAAAAGGGTTTCCTCCTCCAATAACCCATAATGCGGCGTCTACTTCATGTGCCGTCATTTTGTATCTGTCAGCAATGCCTCTTACGTCTTTCAGATACTTTTCATATCCTTCAGGTGTTTGTTTGTCTTCTGTCAGTTTTTCATTGTAAAGTGCTCTCCATGAATGAATATCGAGAACAGCATAATGTTCTGGGTTATAGAAAGTGCGGATCGCAGAAGCAACCCTGACAGCGACACCATATAGCTTCGTTGGATATTCTGTCAGCTTTATTATTGCTTCACGAACTTTCTGTTGGTCTGCTAACTCTATTGCTTCTTTTGTCACTTGTTCGATCGATCGATAAGGTGAGGATTTTGCTGGACCTCGAAGGCGTAGGCGTGCCCGTCGCTTCGTCAGTTTTAACGATGACAAACCCAAGAGAGTATTGTATCATCGATTACAGAACGCAGCGAGCTTTACTTTGGCTCAAGAAAGTGGCAGTAAACTGTCGTATTACTTTCGTTTCTTACAGAGAATACTCTGACTTCCTTGACTCCTGTGATGCATATGGAACCGTCAGGGCATACTACGACTTCAGAGATGACGTGAAAAAAATAGGCACGGAGGAACACAGGACTCCAAGACAAGTTGAGATGGCATTGTGGAAATTTGACGAGACGAAAGGAGAGCGATGAGAACAGCAATAATGCGCGGGCCAATGCTTTCGGTTTGTGGGGAAGCCATCTCATAGCATGTATTCTTTGCCGTATTCAACCGTCTGAACGTTTCGGCAACGCTCTTTGAACAGTTGTTGATTTTCCGTGTGGACTGGAAAGACTTTTTTCGGCTGTATTCTGCTGATTAGGTCTTCCAGTTGTGTTCTGTTCATGCGTCTGGAAGCGTGCAGTTGGTGAAAACGCATTTTGAAATGGTCTATCCAATTGTGCATAATTCGATCGATGATCGATCGATCTACTGCCGGAGTTCACAGCGCACTGGCTAAGAGCCTTCGGAGAAGACTTTCTCTACGGGGAATGGGACCATGATCTATTAGCCGTTTCAGACTATGTGAAGGTTGACCCTGGAACACTGCAAGAGTACATCAGAAAGCGGCATGAAAAATACCGAGTTGTCTAAGCCCGTGAAGGGCACGTCATTTTTTCGTTTTCCCCTTTTCGACTAATGAGAGACAGGTTATGTGAGACACTTTGGGTCCAATGGATTTTCTGAAATCATGAACTTACTTCCAGAAGAATTATCCACAAGTTTTAAAAATGGTTCAACGGCTAATAGGAACCGGGGATATGATGAGAAAAGGACAACTGTTTCTCGTGGTTCTCTCGTTGTTCATTGTTTGCGCTGCTCCATTGGTGATAGCATGGGAGGACCCTAGTGATTGGGAAGACCCTAGCGATTTCACCATAGTAACCATCAACGCAAGCGCTCGGATAACAGCAATTGAAATTGACAAAAGAACAATCGACCCTGGAAACTGGGTCACAGTTACGATTAGGGCAACAAACGATGGCCCAGACACAGCGCCATTTCAAACACTAAACATAGGGCTTCCTTTTGACCCACCATCTGGCGATATACAACTCGTAGGAACCGATTTGACATCCTCACAGTTATACAAGAAGGGAGACAATATCAACGTGCCTGGACAAGGGCAAAAGCCTGCCAAGTACCCCTTCTACGAAGGAAATAGCCAGAACTGGCCAAAAAATACCATCCACTACCTAACCATCAAAGTCAAGATGCCGGACACAGACACAATTGCATTCGATTTCAAGTCCGTGGCTTGCGATCAAAACTGGAACGTCATCAGTCGCAGTCCTGCTTCTGGGATGATAGATCAGCAAGGCGAACCTGTGCAGTTTCATCTCATCTGGCGCAAGTTCATCATTGCGATTGCTTCTACTGGAACGCAAGAATTCGATGTTGCAGTGATTAACCACAATAGAAGCCCGTACGCTGGAACGCAGCCCGCGATGACGGTGACTGGATTCTCAGTAACCAACAATGGAGGGTTCGGTGGACCCATAACAGCGACAAATCTGCCTTTAACCATTACGCCCGGTAACACTGGCAAAGTCAGAATCAGGGTGACTACTTCAGGCCAACCAAGCGGCACATACAATATTCAATACAAGCTGAGCGGCACACCTTAGCTCTAGAGGCCAACAAAATTTGATCAACGGTCGCCATTCTGAACTGGCACTTGCTTTGGTCATCATAATGTCTCTTCAGATATTCATTCTCCCCATTTTTTCCACTCTGTCAACCAACCCAGAATCATGGGAAAACGAGTCAGAAGGAATCATAGTTGTTGAAAAAGGTGTGGCCGAGATAACTTCTGTTGATGTCCCAAGAGAAGAGTTCAAAGTCACCGAAACAGTTGAGGCCACGGTGAAGGTCAAGAACACGGGACGTGTTGATGATACTTTCTATCTTCGGTGCGTCTTTCAATCACCTAGTACTGTTGGGATGTCATATTCTATTCCAGATGAACCATTATTTATCATGAAAGGAGAGTCTCTTGAGAAGACCCTGTCTTGGACCGTTCCGGAAGGTGCTTCCCCAGGAACTTACTCTTTGGATGTCATTCTCTATGATGGACTTCCAGGCGCTGGAGCCAAGGAACTAGATCGCAGGAACGTGATGCCGGCCATCATGATTGACACAAACATCTCATACATTCAGATTGAGTCCATGATTTCACCAACGGGCGTACAAAGAGCAATCCACGTCCACATTTCGAAAGATGACATCGTGAAATCTGGCACCCTGACCTTCTTGCATCTCACGTATCTTCTCCAAGTTGCACAATGCCTTGTCCCCACTGGCGAAGGAGGACCCATATGGAAAATACCAGAATGGGCCACAAAACTAGGAAGAAACCTTTGGAACCTTTGGAAAGGATACAGCATTGGTACAAATTGGATAAATCACGAAAAAGGACCGGCAGATCTACTCTTTCTGCAAGTTTATGGACAACTTGGATTCCTCTACGAGGCGAGAATCATAGATATTGGAGAATCCGTGAAGCTTGCAATCAACCCGGTAAGCATAATACCTAAGGATTATCTGGAGGTTCCAGTACCCTATTTTTCGATACTCAACTTTGACAAGAGTATACTTGACCTGATCCCTCAAATAGAACAGTACTTTCCCTACTGGCGATTCTCAAAGAACGAAAAATGGTATCCATGCAGTTTCTACTTTGACAACGATGCAAACGTCATGAACAACAACGAGAACTATGATAAACCTGAATTCAGCGACGCCCAAACTGGAAGGCCGCCATACTATGTTTATGTACACATTGTCGTGGATGCGAATTATCTGACCATACAATACTGGCTTTACTTCGTCTATAACGGATACGAAGGTTTGCTGACACAACTGCTCGAACCGCACCTGAATGATTGGGACGCGAGAGTATTTGTGACATTCCGCAGAGATAGCCTTCTTAAGCCAGTCATGGTTAGTTTCATCCATCATATTTCTAGCGAAACATGGGATTGGGAAATTCCGCTTATCGGAAGCAATCTGGAAAAAGTAGACACTCATGTAGTAGCATACGTGGCCGAGGGTTCCCACGGTTCATATCGCTCCAGCGAGATGCCTCCGCTGGTTGACAAATTCGAGCCCGGGGGAATAACGCTAGGGTATGAGAACCTAACAAACTGGGTTATCGTTGGTAGGGAAACCGAAGAGACTAGCTTTGCCCAGCTAGGAGAATATTGCCTTCTTGAGTCTGAGGGCCTTCATCCAACTCCAGGCGAAGTGACCGTCGACAGCGAAGTGTTCTGGCCTAAGAGCTTTGGCCCAAGTGTTTCAGCGCCGTGGCATCAGGATGAAACATGGCAAGCGACAGTTCCCCCCACCAATACATGGCTCAAGGCCACTGTATTCTCTCCAGTGAACATTTGTGTAAGAGATTCGCTGGGACGGTTCGTCGGAACACTCGAAAATGGGACGATCAAGCAGGATATTCCTGGCGCGCTGTACACAGGCCCCGATGCTGAGCCAGAAACAATACTGATTAATGGAACCTCAGGAGATTATGAAATCTTTGTGTATGGAGTCAGCAATGGAACTTTCAGCTTGGATGTCAGCAGCTTTTCGGGAGTCTCGGAATCGTCGGTTAGTAACTTTGCGGATGTCCAGATCGAGGAGGGCGAATCGAAAGAATATGAGTCCCTGTGTCCAGTATACTTTGACATCCCCCTCGACGGAGTCCCCTGTAAAGTACTCGTGCTCAGTAACTCCACAATCAGTCGGATGGAATTCAATGAATCCTTTAATCAAGTCAACTTCGATGTCTCTGGATTGGATGATACTGTGGGGTTCTGCAACGTTACTATTCCTCTGAACCTTACTGGTGACCTTTGGAACGACAACTACACGGTGGCAGTTGATGATAACTCACCAATCACGATGACTAGAACGGAAAATGCCACTCATGTATTCATCTACTTCACATATCTTCATTCGGCACATAGAGTGACTATTCTAGGGTTGCTGACAAGAACCACGCCTCCGACCGTTTCTATATTGTCTCCTATGGATCAGATCTATTCTTCACGGGACATCCCATTAGTCTTTACCGCAGGCGAATCAACTTCATGGATTGGCTACGGTCTTGACGGACAGGCCATTGTGACGGTTGATGGGAACACTACTTTGATCGACCTTCCAGATGGAATTCATTATGTCATTGTTCACGTCAGCGACAATGCAGGGAACATCGCTTCTTCAAACATCATAAACTTCACGGTTGACACAACTCCGCCCAACATCACGAATGTATCCCAAATGCCCAGCAATGTAACCTCAAACGATGAAGTCAGGATCAACGCCACAGTCACAGACAGTCTTAGTGGAGTAAAACACGTGTTCCTTAACTACACTGCTAACGATGGAGCATGGATCAAAGAAGAAATGACGAGCTTTGGAGGCGGCCTCTACAATGGTGTAATCGATCGATTTCCATGTGGAACAAACGTGACGTATATGATAACAGCGGAAGATTATGTCAACAATAGTGTCACAACACGTGAATTAGGGTACGAATGTGTATATACTGTGATACAAGAGTTTCCATATCTTTTGATCTTGCCATTGTTCCTGTTAGAGACGTTGCTAGCAATCGTGATTTGCAAGAGAGGAAAACTTGTTTCGTCAAGGAAGTCGAAATTCAGTTTGGGAAGATGACTTACTTTGCGAATAACATCGATCGATCGCCTTGAGCGTGTTGGCTACTGTTTGCTCGAAGCCTTCCAGTATGGGGGCGTCGCCCACGAAATGAGTGTCAGAAACGAAGATGGCCGGAACGCCTCTTTCCTCTGGAGGAAGTCCGAGGCGGTCAGAATACTCCTCGAACACGGCGAATAGACTTCTGTCTTTATAGATGTCGAAACGGCTCACGTTAAGCGGGTACTTCTTTTCCATCTGGGCTATGAAAGGCTCGACCCTTGCGCAGTGCGGACACCCTGTTCCATAGAAAAAGTAGACGTTCAAGACGGTTCCAGCAGAATACGTTGGAGGAGGGCCTTCTCCTGCGGACGGGGAACTTGTCTGTCCCCCAGCAAACGATGAAATCAGGAACAAACTCAACAGCAACGCGAAGACGGCGAGTCTTCTGTTCAAGTTTGAACCATCCTTTCTATCATGAATTACAGCAGCTATTGCAAGATAACACTTTTGGAGAAATCCTCTATAGGATACTGACTAGACTGTCTTCCCGTAGTCTTTGGCTACTGCTGCTATGTCGAGGATATTTATGACACCGTTCTTATCCAAGTCTGCTATTTCGTTCCACTTAGATCGATCGATCGATACGCCCTCCAGAGTTTTGCGTTTGCCATCCTTTGATTGAAGTTCCCCTGCAAGCTTGAAAAGCCGCTTCTTGGTTTCTTCGCTTGCTTTGATAGTGCTCATAATATCCCCAGTATCCTACGAACACCTAACACTTATAAAAAACATGCCAAACCAATCAGTGCAACCAAGAATCCCCATCACCATCACTATTGCCGCGTTATGTACGTAGACCATCGGATTCCGTCGGACGTGACCTGTGTTCAGAATTACATGAATGGTTAGTGATGAATCTTCTCTTCATGGTTGTTTTAGCGCGATCGATCGATTATGAAAAAACAAGATTCAAGCACATGCTAAGAAGGCTTTGAACAACGATCATTTCCGAGCGGTGCAGAAGACAGGTTCACATCTATTTTCACAGGGCAACGCAGTATAGTACCCTCTTTCGATCGATCACTTAAGGGGGGATGAACTCTCTCTACCCCCTAACAAAGACATGTAAACAAATACGTACAGACAAAACGAAAAGCGCGTTTACAATGAGTTAGTTAGAGGACTTATCGGTGTCCCTAACTTTTCTAACCATATCTCAAACCCTACCTCTTCGTCGATAATTTTACACCGTTTAAATTTGGATTTTTTGACGACCTCTTGGATTTCGCTTTTCGTGTAAGCCGATTTCGCTAACGATTTGAAAGTCAATTTGGTAAAGTACGAATCGAACATGTTCAAGTTCATTCCGTCTACGTACTCATCGAGCTTCGTCTTTGGGTCATCCTTATTCAAATCAATAATCAGTGCTTTACCTTTTGTTTTCAAAACTCTGAACACTTCGTCAATTACCTTTACAGGCTCTGGAAAGTTTTTGAAAGCAGAAGTGCAGATAACGAAGTCGAAATTGTCATCTGGAAAAGGCATGTAAGCTGCATCGCCTTGGCGAAATTCAACTTGTACTCCAGCTTCTTTGGCTTTATTCTGAGCGATTTTCACGAATGTTTTACTTATGTCCAACCCCGTAATGTTGTAATTGCCGAGCTTTGCAAGTTCGACTGATAAGTAACCGGGACCGGGGGCGATTTCAAGCACGTTACTGCCGGATGCAGTATTGTCGCTTGCAAGCTTGGCCCAGGATTTGTATTGTGCAATGCTGTGCTTCTGGATTCTATTATACTGCCTAGCAATGATGCCTTCCATTGCTATGCCTTTGTAGGCTTTTCTTTTGTTAGATGAAGGAGAATTTGCTGTCATGCTATTTCTCTCTCTTTATCTGTTGCCTTATATTTCTTCAGGGTTGCTTAATATTGGTGCGACCTTGCTCCTCTAAGATTTTGGTCTCCATATTTATTCCCTATCGATCGATCGAAGGTGGAGCACAATATTGAAAAATTCAGACAAGACTTGAAGGACTTGGAAATAGAAGATTAAGACATTAAGTGCGCGCGTTAGAATGCGAAGGTCTGAGCCTGATGCCCAGTAGAAGAATTCACCTCAAATTCGACGAGTATCTGAAGGCTCACGGTGTTATTCTAGACTTTACGTTTGCTGAAAGCGTTCACAACAGAATGGATAAGGGAGTAAAGAAATTCGGAGCAGACCATCAGCTGATTGATTTCTACCACTCTGAGGAAGGCATAAGGGAATGGTTGAGAGGGATGACACATTTAGCGTCTCAAGACACCTTGACTGATTATCTGCGTGTAGCGTTAGGGCACCTCGTCTTGGATGACATGAAGTACAGATTTCCAGAGAAGAAAGAAGAAGAACTCTTGAGCGCTGCTTACCGAAGTTTCATACAACGAGGTTTTCATCAGAAATATTTCAAGATAAGATGAAAGGAAAAGCGAATTGGAGCGCGCGCTAACAAACGGAATAGGTGGCTCTGCTAAGGTTTTTTCTTAAATAGATTTGTGGATTTCAACATTGAGCCCAATTCATTCTTCCCGTCTGTAATGTATTCGTGTCTGGCTTCTCCTTCTTCCTGAAGAGTAAGTTCCACCTCTCCATGTATCTCACATTTCATAATGTAGAGTTTTAGATCAGTTGTTCTCTTAATGAGGTGGCCTTCACGGCCACAAATGGGGCAGTCCACAATTTTGCTTCTCGGATAAGGTTCCCACATATTCTATCTCCCTGTGAGTCCATATGTTTTAAGCATATTAAAACGCGTCGGGCTAAGAGATTTCATTTGCACGCGCCGTACGTTGCTGAAAAGTTCAGGGACGAGATATTTTGATGGCGTGAAAAATGGATTTGTCATTGATGCAATTTTAGATTAAACCCTTATATATACACGAACGTTGTAAATGCCTTGAGGATGAACATGACACATTGCATCATACGTAGCAATCTGCATGGCACTCCTCGACAAGTATGGGAGATGTGTAAAATGGCATCGGCAAATATCCGTGTCAAAACCTTTGCTCAGGCAGCGTCCTTGAGCACCAGTTTGACCCTGATGGGTAAAGCACCAATAAAAGGAATGGAGAGAGCAAGCCACGGATTCCGCAGCGTCGCGCCATGGACGGTTGAGCCTATTGAGGTGGGTGCGTGGATGCAGCGTGTAACCTGGAACCACCCTGACGGACTGAAGTCGTATAGAATGCGTGACGGTCGCGTGGTTGAAGTGGCCTTCTCTTTTGAGTAGGAGATGAGAAAAATGCAAAAGGCATCGGCGAAAAGACAGGTACAAGAACAAACCAAAATACAAGAAACCAGCTAACTGGCACAAGAAAATTGATTGGGCAGCAGCAGGACGAAAGGCTTATGAAACACGCATGAAGAACCAGGGCAAGCATGGCAAGACCGTGAAGGTCAAACCCAAGAAACCACAGAAGAAACCGGCGGCTCAGAAACAGGTCAAGCAACACGGCAAGAAGACTGTTGGCGCATTCGGCAACTACCGTGTCAACCGTGACGCGCTGGTAGCAGAATTGAAAAAGAGCAAGAAGACCGAGTTTGCCCCGACAGAAGTAGTAAGCCTGACGTGGAATGTTATCAAAAAGGCATCTGCAAAACAGTGAGCCAACACAGTTGAAGACACTTTTAGTTTGAAGCATGAAAAGGGAGTTGAGTAGATATGGCAATAAAGAACGGAAAGAATGGGAACGGAAAATTTGTGGCTGAGTTTGGTTTCCGAAATCCGACCAAGAGAACGTTCAGGTTTGAGGAAACCTCAACCGAGCAGAACATCGGCACTTTGTATATTCAGCAGAGAGCCTTCAAGACTCAGCCCAAGAAGATTCGTGTGACTGTTGAGGTCATTTCTTAAACCTCACGTCCACATTTTGTTCAACATAACAGCGGTCGCATCAAAGGCGACCACGACGACGACCGCGCTTCAAACAAGCGCGTGCTAAGGTTGTTTTGTTACCTCGTTGCGAGCCTGCCTATTTTTTTGCCTGCAAGCCAGTTACCTCCACGTTGGTGCAGGCGGGTTACGCTAAAACTGGCTAAGAAAATAGGAGATGTGTATCGACACATGAGTAAAGAAAAACCTAAGCCTGAAAAGGCTTCCAGTACGAGTAAGACGCATGAAAGAAGAAGGAGAGAAGAAAACACAACACGTCTGCGGCGCCATCAATGGTGTTATGGGGAAAGGTGCGTTCACGAAAGAGGACGACAAGTTTCGCTGTGTAGAATGCGGCAAATGCATGACAAGCTTCCTGAGGGATACCTGAAGCGCTGAAGAAACTGAACCCCAAGAAAGCGGCCTTGCTTGAGAAGGGAAGCAGGAACAAGACAACAGGCAAGGAACATGAGAAGTGGTCGGAGGCAGGAGAAAGGCATGGGAAACAAGACGCAAAACGAGGAAGCCAAAAGCCAAGAAAAAGTAAGTTGAAATTTTTCTGAAAGGTAAAGAGTGATTAGTATGGCAAAGAACGTTGAGTTTGATCCTCAAGAGGGAACATATTACGAGAAGGTGTTTTCGCCTGAAAATGTAGAAGTGTTCAGGGACGTTATCGGTACAACGGAGAAGACGCAACTTGGCAAACAGTCACCGAAGAAAATTAGGTTTGAAACCCGGCTTGTTTTGTCAGACAAGCGTGGGCACAAACTCGAAGTCAAAGGCAGGCGGCTTGTGCATCGTGTCATGCAGTATCTTCAACCGTGGACTTCATTCGAAGCGTCGGCGCACTTGCTGATCTCGAAGAAAATCAGCCAGACAAGTTGCAGGACACGCTGACCAAGGCAGCCAAGAAAGCGAAGCGCCAGTTGAAAACGTACTTCGACGACCAAGGCAAACTGCATGGAATAGCAAGCGAAATCCACCAGCAAATCAGCTGGGCGAAAATCCGAGAAGTCGTTGAAGGCGCAGTCAAGAAAGCCTACAGAGTCGTGGATAAGCCTGAAGTTTGCAACCAGCACCGAACAAATGGACGTACAAGATGCCAGTTCAAGACAAGCACAACAACGTGAGCGCGTGGGTGACGGTTGATGGCGGCAACAACATCATCAAGGGCAGAAGCGGAATCCGCGTTTTCACCAGACTTAGAACGGACAGAGGCGGACCTGGCGGAGCGCCAGCATGTCTGAATTGGGCTGGAATGTGGAGTGTTCCACTGCAATTCTTCGGACATAAAGACCGAAAGGCTCGGCATGAAAGACAGTGAGGAAACACAGCTGAACATGATGGAACTGCACTTGAAGTCAACTGCAGAGAACATGGATGAAATCGAAGCATTGCTTGCAACCAAAATGAAGAGCATGGCTAAAGTCGTTGAGAAACACATGATTCCAGTTATTGAGGAAAGCCGCAAAGTAGCCTTGACGAAGAAGGAAATGAAAGCCATCCTCGAAGCCTACGCTGAAAAAGTGCACTTGCCAGAGTACATCATTGAAGAAATCCTTGACAGCGTCGAAGAAAACACGGTTTGGGGATTCAGCAACGCAGTGAGCTGGACCAGAACACACGGCCAATTTGACGAACGCAGAAGTCAGCTTCCACGAGAACAGAGACCACTAACGCAGATCCTTGAAAACATCGCGGGAGAAGTGCTGAGTCTCACTCCGACTCTGAAGAAACTGAAGGACGTTTTGCCTGACAAGACTATAACGCAGAAAGTCTTGACCGAACCCCAGCGATTTCCGCAGCTTAAAGCGATGGTCGCAAAACGATGAGCCTTGACTGAAGGAAACAGAGGAGAGTGGAGATAAGTTTTAAGGTGAGAAGGGTCAAGAGATTGGGAGATCCGACGTCATTTTAAACCTCCTGGAAAGGCGAAGAATTCAAGAAAGTGTCTTGCCAAATGGGGAAACTCGATTGCACTATCGCTCGACGGCAGTCTCAGCATTTTTGGAGAGTTGAGACTTGGAGTCGAACAACAGTAACGATTTGAAGCAGTTGCAAGGCAAGAAAGTACAGATTAACTACGTCAGCCCAGCACAGGAAGAATCGACTGTTTCAGGTCGCCTGCTCTCAGTCACCAACGACCTCATCGTAATAGATGGTGCAGTGATGAAGACGCAGTTGAACAGGAAACAGGTCAAAATCGTTTCCGTCGACTACGTTGAAGAACCCGAAGGCGGAGCTGTCATGAAACTGATTGTCAGCAAGGACAAGGCAAGATGACGAAGAAAGACTGGAAGATAGGCGAAATGATTGAGCACGGAATCACATCGGGAAAGACAACCGAAAGGCATCGACTGGGAGCTGATATCCTGGAGCCTAATGCACTAGCTAAGGTTGTTTTGCGGAGATATGTAGGATGGCACTGAGAAAACAGAAAGACCCTACGAGAGTCGAAGAGCGTAAAAGGCTTGGGAAACAATGCGAGGACGATACCCTGAACGATTCGGTAGAACAAACAGCACAATGTGGCAGATGACGATGCATACGACAATATGGTGAAGGATATGGTTATACACTTGATGAACCAAGAGAGGTATTGATAAAATGGCACGTAAATTAGAGTCGACGCTGACTCTGAAAGTGGATTCCCCGGCCAGCGATCGACTACAGATTTCTCGCACACCCTGGATAGAAAAGTACAGTAGTAGCCTCAACGATTGCATCGGTCACGCGGTCGGCTACCTCAAGGCATTCGCAAAAACGGTTCTTTTCCTCTCGCATTGATCTTCTTCGGCGAATATGGGTGCGGGAAAACTGCCTGCGCTAAGGCTATGGTCAGAGATTACTTTGTTCTTCGCGGCTTGTTCAAACGAGACGCAATGTTCATGGACATTACCAATGCAACGAAGGTGACAAGAGAATACGATGGCATATTTGCTCCAGCATTGCTCATCGACTCAACATTGTTGAAGTCAGCTGCCAACGGGTTCAGCGGCGTCGAAGTCATAAGAACCAGAGTTCAAAACTTCATGCAGTATTCAGTGGGCAAGTGGCCGAAATTCATAGTCATAGACGAGGCGGACAGGATGGGATAGATTGCCAAGAAGTGTTGACAAGCCTTATCGAGAAGTACCCGAAGACGCGGACAATCTGGACGTTAAATGACATCGACAACATCATGGACAGAATCGTAGACCGTGCCTCGGGCGGCGTGTCGAGTTTAAGAAGCCCGAACCCAGACAAATCGTTCCCCGACTGAGGCAAATAGCCAAAGGCGAGAAGGTACGCATCGGTGAAGAAAAATCGAAGGAGATTGCAAAGAACGCGCCAAGCGTCAGAAACGCATTAGGAATGCTGCAACAAGATGTATCTCGACGAAAGCCGCAAGAGGTCGAAGAAAATGACGCCGAGGACGTTGATGGAACAGCATGGACCTATGTATAAAGAGTCTATCACCGTGGAATCCGTTTGTCGGCTGCGAACATGATTGTGTCTACTGTGATTCGAGTTTCAAGAGGCAAATGAAACGTCGAAAGCGACAGTCATGGACTGCTACAATTTCAAACCCCACTTTCACCCTGAAGACTAAACAACTCCCTTCCGCGAACACAAGGAGATGATTTCATCTTTTGCTGCCATATGGGCGACGTCGCCTTCCGCAAACCTGAATGGATGCAACGTATCATTAAGCAAATTAAAAATTTGCCAGACAAAACGTTCCTGATTCAATCCAAGAACCCAAGCGTCTTCAACCATTACCGATTTCACCGGATGTTCTTCTTGGAACGACAATTGAAACTAACCGTGACGACATGTACGGAGGAATGTCGAGTGCACCTCTTCCCTCATGAGATTCAAGCGATGTTGAAACTTCAGGGTTCGCGGAAGATTGTCACGGTCGAACCGGTGTTGGACTTGACGTTGAAACCATGGTACGGATTCGTGAGATAGGACCTGAAGTCTGCTACGTGGGTTACGACAGCAAGAAAAACTACCTTCCAGAACCTGAACTTAACAAGGTTAAGCCTAATGAGAAGGCTTGGAGAAACAACAAACGTTAAGCCAAAACGATAAGGGAAGCATGGTGGAAAAATAACAGAAGTCAGACAAGAACTCTGGTAGTTGTGGTGGGGCCGCTTAGGTCAATGCCCACGTTTGAACCCTCGCCTTGATCGATCGATCTACTAAAATCACAAAGGCCACTCCTGAGAAATACCGTCTTAGATATTGGAAAGGTAGGTTACTTCTACACGTTAAGGTCAAAAAGAAGCCTCTTACCACTAGACTCGATCGATCAGACTCTACGCGTGCAGACGATATTTTCCAGTGCGGGATATGGGCATTTCAAGACAGTTTTACGTTGTTTCAGCCCAGTCTTTGCATAAAGCGCGCACTAAGCAACTATTAGCGAACGCCGTCTAATGGGTTAGCTACTACAAAGGCGATATACATAAGCATCCTCAATCAATATCCCGTTGATAGTATTGTGTCTGAATCTGGTTCCTGATATGGTTCTTCCTGTCTTAATCACCGTTCCCAGAAGTTGAATCAGTTCGTCTCCTGGACTCAAAACAGAGATACGTTTCAGGGGTATTCTTTGACTTGGTTTTATCTTCTGTGACAACACTTTCCGAACCCGAGTATATGTCTCTCTCGGACCTACCTCATCCACTAACGATGTTGCAAGCAAGAGTCGCCATTCATCGGATTCAGAAAAATAGAACCAAAGTGCACCATACAGAGGAAAATCTTTCCTATCAAGTATCCTTACCAATTCCCTTCCATTTCTTATATCGCTATCTACCAAAATCGCTGTATCCATTTAAGAACACCATCTTTTTTATCTGAGATTGCTTCATAAAGGTCTCTGGCTTCTTTGTCGGTGTGTTCTTCATAGCGGCTGTTTTCCGACCAATCCTTGGTCACAGTCCAGTTTGCGTCGAATTTCCTGCTACGATGGCTGTTGTTTTCCAATTCCTGTTCCAGACCCGCTATTTTGACAAGCTGTGTAAGGCTATGAGTGTAACTCTGATTGACAGTGTCCTTGTCTGGAAAATCGCAGGTTTTGGTTTGCTTGGCAATGCAAGCTTTCAAACCACATTCTACTGCATAGCCACATAAATAATACGCTCCGTCATACCTCTTTTTTCCAATCAATGTACCCGCTTCTCTAATTCTGATTCCAGCCAGTTTGATAAAGTCCTTCCTTTTCATTCCTCTTCTCATTGGACGCCTTCCTTGAATGACCTCAGTCTTCTCATATTTCTCTAACTCGTTTCGGCTTAAAGCATTTGACACCCAACAGTGCGTAAGTCGACGGTTGGAGTTTCAGCCCAATCTTTGCATAGCAACTTTGCCTGCTCTAAAACTGTTTCCGTAGCTTTCTGCTGCTTATCTGGTGGATAGCCGTATTTCCTCAGAACTCTCTTCACCAATACCCTGAGTTTTGCCTGAACATTCTCCCTCATGGTCCAATCTATGCTCACATTTTTCCTAACTGTTTCTACAAGCTCTCTGGCTATCGTTTTCAGTGTTTCATCGCCAAGAACTTCTCTTGCACTTTCGTTGTCAGCCAAGGCATCATAAAATGCGACTTCATCGTCACTCAGGTTCAGTTTCTTGCCTCTGTTTTGTTCTTCCCGCATCTTCTTTGCAAGCTCAATCAGTTCCTCTATGACCTGAGCAGTCTCGATACTTTTGTTAGTGTATGATTTGATGGCCTTGTCCAAAAGCTCCTCGAAGACCTTGCCTGAATAAGGTTCTTCTTCTGTCTAAACTTGATTTCGTCATTGAGAAGCTTCTTGAGCATCTCAAAAGCCAAATTCTTCTGAGGCATGTCTCTTACTTCAGCCAAGAACTCCTCAGCCAAAATGGAGATGTCAGGCTTCTTTAATCCAGCAGCCGCGAAGATGTCAATTACCCTATCGGACACAATTGCCTTGGAAAGTATCTGTTTTATTGCAGAGTCTAAGTCTTCTCTTCCAGTTGATTTGTTTTCAGTGTTTTTGACAATTGCTGCTCGTACTGCTTGGAAGAAGCCAACATCGTCTCTGATTTTCATTGCCTCTTCATGAGGAATTGCAAGAGCAAAAGCATACGATAATTTGCCGACTTGTTCTAGGCAGCGTTCTTTCCCTTTTCCTGCTTCAAAATGTGCTCCATGGCCTGCATGATTATCGACATTCTTTCATTTGGATTGGAAGTGAAGAACCGTTTGTAGTTGAAACCGTGGAATAGTGCAGAGACTATCTCGTATTTTTCCTGCATCAAAGCTATGGCTTCTTCTATCGGAATCCCTGTTTCCTTCTTGTCGCCTTCAGTGTATTCTGAGAGAGCCTTCTTCAGTTCGTGGCTATGCCGATGTAGTCAACGACTAAGCCACCTGGCTTGTCCTTGAACACTCGGTTGACTCGGGCTATGGCTTGCATCAACGTGTGCCCTTGCATCGGCTTATCCAAGTACATAGTGTGAAGACTTGGGGCATCAAAACCTGTAAGCCACATATCCCTAACAATCGCTATCTTCAACGGGTCTGAGGGGTCTTTCATCCGTTCCCCTATGGCTTTTCTTCTATCTTTGTTTCGGATATGCTCCTGCCAGTCAGCTCCATCAGCCGCAGAGCCTGTTATAACAACTTTCATGATGCCTTTGTCGTCGTCTTTATCGTACCATTCTGGTTTTAGCTTTGATTTCCTTGTGAAGTTCTATGCATATTCGTCTGCTCATGCAAACTATCATGGCTTTGCCATCGAAAGTACTTGGACGGTTCTCCCAGTGCTGCACTATGTCTTTGGCTATTCTTTTGATTCGTTCTTCGCTGCCGACGACTTTTTCTAGTCTTGACCATTTGCTTTTTAGCTGTTCTTTGCTTTCTACTTCTTCGCCTTCTGTGACTTCCTCAAACTCTTCGGTCTATTTGTGGTCGTTCCTCAGGCTTCAATTCAAGCTTCGCAAGTCTGCTTTCATAGAAAATTCGTACAGTAGTTTCATCTTCAACTGACTGCTCAACATCGTAGATATCGATGTATTTACCGAAAACAGCAGGTGTACTCCTGTCAGCCTTCTCTATTGGCGTGCCAGTAAACCCAATAAAAGTGGCGTTGGGTAACCCGTCTCTCACATACTTAGCATATCCGTACTTCAGCGTCGCATCTTCATTTCTTGGATCTTGAGCCTGAAACCATATTGGCTTCGATGTGCCTCATCAGCGATAATTATGATGTTTTTTCTATCGGATAGTAAAGGATATTTGTTTGTCATCTTCTGGAAAGAATTTCTGGATTGTCGTGAATATTATTCCACCTGAAGAGACTTTGAGCAGTTCTTTGAGCTTCTCCCTAGTTTCTGCTTGCTTGGGTTCTTGTCTGAGTAATTCTTGGCATCTGCTGAATGTTCCGAAGAGTTGGTCATCCAAATCATTTCTATCTGTTAGAGGACTACAGTTGGGTTTTCAAGTTCTGGCTCCAAGACAAGCTTGCCCGAGTAGAATACCATTGTTAGGCTTTTGCCAGAGCCTTGAGTGTGCCAGACTATTCCTGCTTTCTTATTACTCTGTGTTGCCTTAATTGTTGATATTACTGCTTTGTTTGTGGCATTGTATTGTTGGTAAGAAGCAATCTTTTTAGAGATTTTTATCCCTCTTTCTTGTCTTTTTCTGTCTCATAAACGATAAAGTGCCTGACTAAATCCAGTATGACTTCCTTGTTCAGCATTCCTCTGAATAGGACTTCAATTTGAGGAACGTAGTAGGCACTTTTCTTGCCATTGATAGTTTTCCAAGGTGTGAATCGCTCCTCTTCTGAAGTTATTGTTCCTGCCCTTGCCTCTAAACCATCGCTGACCACCAAAATCTCGTTAAAACGGAATATAGATGGGATTTCTTTCTTATAAGTACCAAATTGGTTAAATGCAGACCAAATTGTAGCATCTTCATCAGCAGGATTCTTTAATTCTATAAGGACAAGTGGTAAACCGTTAACAAACAAAACGATATCGGGACGTCTATTGTTGCGTTCCTCGATAACTGTAAACTGATTTACTGCTAGAAACTCGTTATTATCAATGTTGTTGAAATCGAATAGCCAAACCAGTTCATCTTTGATGCTTCCATCTTTCCTTTTATATTGAATTGGAACACCATTACTAACTAACCTATGGAAATGTTGGTTGTTAACAACTGGGTCTTGGCTATCTGTTCTTAGAACTTTCTTTATAGCTTCTTCAATTGCTCTTTCAGGAATGGGACTCTTTATTTGTCTCAGAGTTTCATTTCTTTTGTTAGTATTATCTCGTTATTTTCTCTCCTCAACTGACCTCCTTCAAAATATCAGGACCATAAAATACCATAACCAAGGTCTCTCTTAACATTTCTTTGCAGCATCATTTTCATATTTTCCGATTCCAGTCATCATTTTAGACATCAAAGTCAGGCTCCGCATTTTCTATAAAAAAATGTAATTTGCATACTTTTGAATATATTGATGTTCTGGGAGGATAGTGATATCACGTAAAAAGACTGTGAGATTTAAATTGAAATTTGTTGTTGTTGCTTTGGAGCTGACTGTACAACCCTTCAAATTAATTTGAGTCGAACTCTAGTGAAGTTAGGGCATGTATGATATTTAGACAATCATGTATATGATGTTTTGGTTCAACCCTGCAGGTGACCAGCACTTAGTGTTTTATGTCGAGTTTTGTTCTTTGAATTGCACGTATAAAAGAGATGGGTTAGTACAGGCTCTTTTTCAATTCCACTCTTTTGCAAATGGAGCCACGCGTTGATTGGAAATATAAATAATTTCTGGTATTATCATATAAAACCACAGGTTCAGCTTATCCCCCTCTTTTGCTGAAATTCTGTGACCCTTTCAACTGATCCGCTTTGATCAGGACCATCATTTGCCGACCTGTTGCCTAACTGTATTACGTTATAATTTTGCCATTAGTTATTGCGATTTGTCTCTTTTAATGCTTTCCTACATTATGCAGGAACATAAATCACTATTCTCCCAACATGCCATTCTTTGGCGCATCTCTTCCAATCTCTTCGGGCTCGACCATTTCTCCGCCTAATGATTTGTAGGGCTTGCCTTCTTCATTTGGGAACTCAAAATCAACAAACCAACGCTTGAACATCGTCTGACCGATAGCTTCAAGGGTTTTGTTGATTTTCTTGTTGAGGTCGATTCTCGAGTCTATGTCGGAAAGGATTTTGGCGATTGCGTTTTGTTCTGAAATAGGAGGAATAGGGAGTTTTATCTTCTTTATTCTATAAAGTGCCTGTTTGCCTTGCGTTGTTCCGACAGTCAGACTGGCAATCTGTTCTTGTCCTTTTTTCGTGTTTAGGAAATAAGAAACCCATTCTTTTGTAGTTCCTCTAATGTTCATCAATCTAGCACAATTTTCTGTCAGGTTTGCATTATCAAGTCCTTTGGAATCGTGCCGACAAGACCTATCGTCCCCACAATTGAGATATAAACATCGTCTTTGGTAATTATGTATCTGGAAATATCTTCGTATGTTTTGTCATCAATAAAAAGCACACCTGAAATGTTAAGTGTTCCATTGGCTAAATCACGTACTCGGATATAGGGATGTTTCGTTTTGTATGCTACCAAAGTTTTGCATTTTGGAAGGCGCTTACCACTTCTTACAGTTACTAATTCTCCCAGTTCCTTAACTTCCCAGTGTTCAGGGATGGTCCCTATCTCAGTTCGCTTGAATGTGGCTTCTTCAGAGTTCATATCCAATGCTCTCAAGATTTTTCTTCATTGCTTCATCAAGCCTATTTCCTCTTTCATCTGCTCTGCAAGTTCAGCTGTGAGTCTCTTCATTTTTTCTTCAAATTTTCTGCATCGTCCTCTTCTTCTTCAGTACCAACGTATCTGCCGGGGGTTAGTATGTGACCTTGTTTTCTGATTTCGTCAAGTTTCACTGCTTTGCAGAATCCAGGGACATCCTCGTACTCTCTCTTTGTCCATCAGTGGGTTCGCCTCTCCAAGCGTGGTACGTGTCGGCTATTTTCTTGATGTCTTCTGAGGTTAGTTCTCTGTGTCTTCTGTCCACCATTACGCCGAGTTTTCTTGCGTCGATGAATAGGACTTCGCCTCTTCGGTCTCTGAATTTGTTGTTTTGTTTGTCTCTGGCGATGAACCATAGGCAAGCTGGAATCATAGTATTGTAGAATAACTGTGAGGGCAAGGCAACCATGCAGTCAACGAAGTCTGCTTCAACAATATTCTTCCGAATTTCGCCCTCGTTTGACGTGTTGGAACTCATCGAACCGTTGGCGAGGACAAAACCTGCCACGCCTCTTGGTGCCAAATGATATATGAAGTGTTGGACCCATGCAAAATTGGCGTTTCCCACAGGCGGAACTCCATACTTCCACCGCATGTCCTCTCTGACAACTTCGCCTTTCCAGTCTGAATCATTAAACGGAGGATTCGCAAGAAGATAATCTGCCTTCAAATCCTTGTGGGCATCGTTTAGGAAGCTGCCCTCGTTATTCCATATTACAAACTTTGAATCGATACCCCGTATCGCAAGGTTCATTTTGCACAGTCGCCAAGTAGTCTGGTTTGATTCTTGTCCATATATGTTGATGTCGTCCAGTCTGCCTTGGTGAGCTTCAACAAATTTCTCGCTTTGAATAAACATCCCGCCTGAACCACAGCAGGGGTCAAAAACTCTGCCTTTAAATGGCTCTATCATGGCTACCAGTAATTGGACTATGCTTCTTGGCGTGTAGAATTGCCCGCCTTTCTTGCCCTCAGCATCCGCAAACTGTCCCAAGAAGTATTCGTATACTCTGCCGAGGATATCTTTGCTTCTGCTTTCCTTATCGCCTAAGCCAATGGTACCGACTAAATCAATTAATTCTCCAAGTCTCTGTTTGTCCAGGGCCTGGCGAGCATAATTCTTGGGCAAGACGCCTTTCAGAGAACTGTTGTCTCGCTCTATCGCATCCATCGCATCGTCCACAATGATTCCAATGTTGGGTTGCTTCGCACTTTTCTGCAGCAATCCCATCTTGCCTCAGGCGGCACCCAGAACACATTTCTCGCTTTGTACTCGTCAATCTCTTCTGGGTCCGACAACTTTTCAGGGTCATTTTTCAATTCATTATGCATTTCTTCAAACACTCGGATATGTACTTAAGAAAAAAGACCTAAGACAACATGCTTGTATTCGGCTGCATCCATGTTGTTACGCAGTTTATCTGCAGCCTTCCACATTTTCTCTTCAAAACCGAGATTTGCTCCATTTGAATTCTTAGTTCCCTTCATATCTAGACCCATTTGCTTGTAGGAAGGGCTTCCCCAGTCCCGACTTCCCTAGCTAAGACTATAAGGTGATCCTGCATATATTTTAATTAATAATTGCATCGCATAACCAAGAGTGTGATAATAGCGGCAAAATGCCCTAAATGCAAGAAAGAACCAGTCAAGATCTGCGCGCGCGGCGAATTACATACCAAACATTGAAGACAAAAGTGGTATGAGTACCAAGGCGATGATGATTCCATCGACAACGCGATTTGACAGTCTGTGCTTCAAATTGTTGTTTACGGTTTTAGTATCAACTATGCCCTTGTAACCTGTGTCCCATAGCATGCTTATGGCAACTAATCCTATGATGACAACACTCAAGAATAAGAAGAGGTTAATCAGAAACTGAGGAAGCGAATTCGATGTGATCTCCGAAATAGGAATTTTATTGACCAGTTTGAACTGAAAACTCAACCATGTTATCGACACGTCAGAAAAGAGGAGGATTCCCGAAATTAAGGAAGACATCCTGATCCATGGCGAGATGTCTTTCCTCTGCCATTCCTCTCTCGCTACTCGTATAGTCTTCTTTGTAAAATCTGTTAGCAAGTCCAGATATATTCCAAGATATATTTTGGATAGATTGAAGTCGCGCATGGGTGCTTTGATATCAGAACCATAGTGCTCTATTATGAATGCGTTTTGAGGTTCTTCCTCAAGCAGCCTGCTGGCATTTTCGATGGTGGTATCTGAAAAATTCCTTATAGTCGGTAGTTCTTTTTTCTCTAAACGATTTCTGTAAGTCCACAAGACCCATGCGTAGAAAAGTTCGTCAGAATATGGGATGTCATTGTCAGATAATTTTCTCCAACAAAACTCAACTATTCTCTTCAAATACACTTCTGCACCCTGCATTTCGAATAAAATAGACGCTAAGACCAGATTCTTGGCATCTTTGAATGCAGCGCCATTTTCAACTTCACTTTCTATCCACTTTAAGACCCTGGAGTAACTCTCTATTTCATCTTTCATATCTGACAGGGCAATAAGAACAATTGCGGACAATGTGAAACTACGAAAGAACCGGTCATCCTTCACATGCTTTGAAACTAATTCTTCCAGACCTTCACTCTTCACTTTAGCTCGCAATCGTCTGAATTTCTTCAGTGAGAAATATGAAAAGACTGCGGAAGTGAATTCCTTGTCGACAAATCTAGTGAATTTCCTCTGGTTGATGACGCTGTCGACCCATAAATTCATCCAGTCAATCAGATATTCTATTCAGAACTCCTAAGTCCGTTCTTCAAGGCGAAGAATAAGTAGAATGAATTGCCTAATGGATCTCTTTCAAAATCTTCTGTCTTTTTGAGATCATTTCTATCTTCGTTGTTATTCTTTGCGCGATGACCTCATGAGCTGTCATCGTACCACCCTAGATAAACCACGGTCGGGTAGCAAGTATGGAGCTTATCTCAGGTCTCGTAGTCCCTTTCCATTCTTGTTCTGACATCGCTGATGCCAAGTAAGCTATCGCTCTCGAAAACACTAGAGTCACTGGTTCGCGAATCAGAGGCATTGCTGTTGCCCAGTCCAGTTTTGTCAGTGAGAAGATTTGGTTGACGATTTCATCTAGTCCTTGCTTCCCCGAGAAAAGCTGGGATCTTTCTTGAATTTGAATATGCAAGAGTCTTGGGGTTCCCATTCTTCTTCCGGCGATTGGAGTCTCTCCCGTGGTCGATAGCAATACTTCATTGGGTCTAAGATATACGTATGCACCTCTTGGAAAGCTTCCATCTATTGTCTTCCTATCGTAAAGACGGAACGGATGAGAGGAGTTTATCGAAATGCACGTCAAGTTAAAGTCACCGACAATATCTTTCAAAATTTCTTTACTTGCAGAAATTTCGTCTCTACTGAATCTCTTGTAAGAATGAATCACCACATTTCTTGGAACGGTGTCTTTGCATGATCTATACTTTACGATTGCATTTTCAATCAATTCTTTCAGCCGTTCAAGTCGCGTCGGTTTGTCTTCTGCATAGAGTTTCGCATTTCCCTCAAAAAACATCCATTTTCCATAATTGTCGAAAACGTTCGCACAGCCGGTATACCTTGGAAAACCTCCAGCTCTGTTTTTGTACGTTACGACGTTTGATATGGATAAGCCCAATATCATGTCGGTATTTTTCATCTCGCTTTCGAGAACCCACGGAACTCCTCCCGCCTTAGAGAAAATCGCGGAGGCTAGGTTCAGATAAGCCCAATTCAAATTATTGATAGTAGAGTCGGTTATCATCTGTGTTGTATAACCATGTGAAGTAAACATTGCCTTCAAGCGATAGTAAGGCGTATTAGTGAAGTATCTGCTTGTTTTCGGGATGAACACTAGGACAACATCGACATCCTTGTAATCCACGGTTTTCAAGAAACGCGTTGCCGCGTTTTCATACTCATTAATGTCATTCGCAGAAGGCACTGTAAACTCTTTAACTGGCATAACTTTAACTCCAAAAAACCGAGGCATACCCCCTAGAAGAGCAGGACTGCCCCTGTTCAATCCTGCAATTATCCCCCTAACTACGTCGACTCTTTCCTTTGGGGATATAACTCCGATCTTGATATCTGGCCTTCCTTTGTCATAAGGTCCGAAGTTTCTGAGTCCGTAGTAAGCTTGTGGATGAACTGCGGAGCTGTCTGTTTTGTCGAAAAGAAGATTTGGTTCCTTGTCCACCTTGCTCCCTAAGAGATATGCCATTTCTATCACAACTTGACTACGACAGGTTGTGTTTTTACCTTCACTATGAAATCGCCAAACTTGAGGGGAAAAACCTCCTTGCTCAAGGTGTTGATCGTATCCAATGTGGAGCTAAAACGATCCCTAGAAGATGTCCTACTGTCCAGAAAAGAATATTGGCGTTGCAAGCCTATCACATTATAGGATAGCCCCAATCTTGAGAGAAATTTCTGTATCAGTTCGGGTCGGGACTCCGGAAACACTCTCTCTCCAGTTAAGGGCTCGTTAGAAGATGTCTGTTCAACTTCTCGGTATGTCTTAACTTTGCACGAATACCCTCCGTCTGTTCTTTTGGAAGTATCGAACAGATATCCGTCTATTCCCGTCTTGTCTGCCGCGAAATAGCGAACCGGGAAATCCTTCAATTCTTCAACAGGAACCCCTTCGTCGCTAGGTCATGGATTGAGCAATTTGTCTTTAGAAAGACGTGCGGATCTAGGCACAGGAAAATGCTATTTTCCAGCGATAATATTCTATATGTGAAACCCTTAAAAGCACTGAATATGTCCTCATGGGGTTGTGGCACTGCATCGTCAACTCTATAAGCGGTGTAGCGCTTTCTGACTTCGTAGTTTTTTGACATCAGACTTTTTTCAAATTGCTGGTTCACCATTCTTTCCAAAATTCTGATGTTCAAATCAACTCTGTGTGGAATCCTGGTGGGTGTATATGAGAAGTATTCTCCCGCAAAGCGAACGACAGTATTGGCATCCATAGTTTCATCGATTTCTTTTCCTATCGAGTAAATGGTTCCCTCATTATAGGAGATCTCGAAGAAATTCCCAATCGTTCATAAATGTCTAAGATATTGACCGATGTCAGTGCAATCCCACGATCTATTTGCTTATTTCAGTAGATATTGAACAACTTAAATCGTTTTCTATCACAGGCTAAGGCAATTGCGGAAGTAGCTTTTCGATGGCATCTCTGACTTGTAGTCATTGACTCTTTCTGGTAATAACAAGCTTCTGCTTCCTTTTCCACTGATCACCTTTCTTATTCCACAATAGGTTGCAATTTGTTTCCTTCCGAACGATTCGATTATAGTAACCGCTGCCCACCATTTGTCGGTTTTATATATGGTTATGCCCTCCATGACCTTGAGCGATTCTGATATCGGAAATTTCTCTTGGCTCAACTTGGTCACCAACCAGACATCAGTCTCCTAAGGAGTTAAGGTTTATTCAAGGTATGAATGCTCGATTTCGTTAATGTCTCCGCGCAGACTCATGCCAACTTCTTTTGCGACCTGAGAAGCACGTTACCAGAAGCGCGCGCTTTCTCTCATAGTGTTGGGGAGTTCAGTCTTGGAAGATTTCTATTAGGGCATCCTGTTGATTGCCCACGATTTTTTCACACTTCACTGTTACTATTGTATAATGTTAAATCACCACGGAGGATAATTCGGCGGCGGGTTTGATGAAGAGCATGGTAACTATGGATAATTGCGGTTTTATTATAAAAAGCGCATTCCTTTCACGAGGCCCTTCAAGAACTTTTGCCCTTTCCATCAACAGTCCATCAAAGTCCATCAAAACCATGGGCTTGCTTCACGGATCAATCAACCAAGTTTCCATTGGGAACATCAACAGGAATTTCTGAAGGGAAAAATTCACAGGGCTTTTCAAGAACTTCTGAGCACTTAATCTACAATATGTTCCCGTCTTTTCAGTCTCTCAGAAAAATATTTTAGGGCGAAAAATCCTACAGACGTTCTGTTCCCATAGGATTTTTAGAAGAATATTCCATGGGCTCAAATAGGCTCAGGCATCCCGCTGAATTTTAGGGGAAAAATAGTTCTGAAACGTCCAGGACAATTCCTTTGCATGCAAGCCCGCAAGAATTTTCTCTGAATATTCGAGCATGCTATGACATCCATGGCTCATAGAGAAAAGACTCCACTGGAATTATTTCTGAAAATCAGTCAAATGTAAACATCTAAGATCTTTAGGGCAAAGTGCGCTGGGTGAATAATAGCTTCAAGTGACAATCTTACTACTTTTTCACGAGAAGCAGAATAGCTTTTTCCATCTCTGCTGAAATCACTCCACCGTGTGTTTTTCCGTGTTTTTCGATCAAGTATCTCATGAACTTCTCCCAGATGGCGTCATCAATGTAAACAGTTGTTCTTCTTTTCGGCATTCAATAACCCTTAGGCGGCATTTCGGCAACATAACCATAAATGCTTTATACGACACGACGTCATAACGTCACAACGTCAAAGAGCAAGGTGCGACCTGAATGAGATTCAAGAAACTTTCCACCACGCTTCAAAGAACTGGCCTCGAAACATGGGTCGCAATACGCGCTCTGTTGGAGGACATGATCGCTGTCCATGAGCAAAGGTAGCAAGACAGCAAGGAAAGCATGGCAGACAGGAAGAAAGAAACGACAGAAGACGCCTTTTGTCAACGCAACCAAGCTCCTTGTCGTAGCGGTTCTTGTTCTGGCGCTTTCAAGTACCTGTATAATGAGAGTTTCTGGTTCGTCCACAACTTCTCAGAGTTATGAGCACACGATTTACATGTCAACCTCTCAAGGAACCTTGTCATTGTTTACCTATAGGGTAGGCATATCAATTCAAACGGAGCCAGACGGTTCTTGGAAAGAAAACTCACACTACGAGGGAATCTTCAGCGTGCAGCTGGAATGGTATGATAGTAAGCTGTTCCCATACGGGATTTCCATTGTGTTCTCAAATCAGTCCTTGTTCTTACCGGGATATAGCTACGGATCGGATGTTCTGAACGAAACAGTCCTCTTGAGAGGTTTCGCAAGTCCGGGTAACCTTACCGTGAGTAGTGCCGCCAACTATGACTACTATGTAATCCGCTTTGATGTTGGAAAAGCTCAACATTTTTAAAGATTCACCCTTCAAGGCGCTGTTCGGTTACATCCTGTGGCAGGATTCTACGTATATAACAGCACGTTTGGAGAGGGACAGTTGGGCCACCAGCAATGGTTCAACGCACAGAACGACATTTACGTCAATGTTAGACCGGATAAACCACGCCGTTATCTGGCGCACAATTTCAAGATTACAACAATACCATTCAAAGAGCCATTAACAGTCTTCAGAGTCAAGTGATGGTGTCGGAAATTGGAGTATTTGTCCTCTTAGTTCTCTTGCCCGTTTCCGCCTTCTCTCTCAGAAAAAGCAGCACAGTCAAGTGGCCCAGAGGCGTAACGCAGCGGCAGGCGCGTAAGTTTTGAGAGCGATGAGGAGGACGGGCGTGCTGATAGAGGGCTCAAATCTTGCTGTTTGATATGTCGGGAGCTCGGGATTTTTCCCGAAAAATAGCTCAGAGACTCGAACAGCATTCCGGCGACGTAGACGACACGTTAGAATAGGCCAGGATTTTCTGCCGAAATCTCTATAGTCCGAACGAAGGCGAAGCTTTTCCTCGGAGAAATATTCCGCACCGTGTGAATGATGGAAAATGCATGGTAAACGAGTCGAGAATTTTTCACAAAAATCCTTGCGCTCCTCTGAAGAGGTTTTTGCCGGCAAAAATGCTGACGTGAAGCTCGGGAATGACGCCACTCCATCAACTTCGGTCAGAATTTCTGAAGTTTATTTTCTCGGACATAATGGACGCGGGCTAAAAAGTTCAAGACAACCTTGCTGAGTTTGATAGAAAAAAGTCGGAGGCCTATGTTAGGGATTTGCCAAAGATGTAGAAAGCCAAGTAAATACACGGGTGGACGCTACGGCCTACAGTATAAAGAAGAAAGCGCACATGTGTGAAATGCGCCAAAACCTCAGTTTCCAATTGGCTCTTGTCTTGCTTTAAAATTGCAGAGTGAAAAAAGCAATGCCATTTCATTGACATATCCCTCCATTAACAACCTCATCCCAAAGAGCGTTTAACAGTAATCTCGGGTCATTGTTCGGGTTCTTTTCCGGCATGACAACGCCTTCCTTCAAGAGGGATTTCACCTGACCGATTGCGATCTTATGATCTTCAACACAATATCTTACGATTGGCAATCTCTTGATTATTTCTTCTAGCATTTCTAATACCATTTTGCAGTATCATCTTTTTGCCCGGGAAAATTAATGGGAATGTTGAAGCCCATCCGAGTGAGAAGATCCCTACAAAGGATTATGCGCGCAGTGAATGAAGGTGAACCTCCGGATGTATTGTCTTGGTCGAGAGGGAACCGCATCATAGAATAAAGGTAGCAGGCCAACCAGTTGGGTTGCAATTGCATCACAGAAAGCTTCTTCAATGAAATATTGGGCTGATTGTTTGGTCTTCTGGATTGTCTGTTCAATTGTGCGAAGTCCTTCATCTCTGCTTACAAGAGACTCAAGTGCAAATAGCAGATGTGGAACGAAATTGCCATCGTAGGTAAGAACCCTATTCGATGAATAAGGCGGTTAGGCATCAACAAATACCATGGTCTTGGTTCCCTCCTCAGAATTGGTGGCGACGGATGTATGGAAGCAGTCAAACCGTCAAAAGCTACGTCGACGTCAATGAAAGCCATCAGACCTCGACGTTCCGACTTGACCAGGACTTTGAACATAAAGGAATGCATAACCTCTTGAGCAATACGGTTGAGATCCACGAGTGCATCCGCAGGTATTCCTGAAGCTGGTATCCGTACGTTGGCTGATCGAAGCGATTTTCCCACTGACTGACAGAAATCATCGTACAAAGAGCTCCTTCTCGCTATCTCTGATGCTATCATGATTAGCGATTCATCGAACGATTTTTTATTCCTCAAGAGAGTGGACAATCTCTGATTCACATTACTTTGAAAATCCTTAATGGAGGCTTCAGAAAGCAAATTTGCAGAAGGAACATAAGAAGCTGGGGCTGACAAGATCCATTGCTCATAAGTCAGCCATCTCATTCGAGAGGATAGCAGGTTAAGTCTCGACATTACTAGACTGTAGTATTTTTCTATGTCTCTAAACCACGATGCTATTGGGTTATATTTGTGTTTGTGCTTATGCTTCTTTCCTCTAACCAAGTATTGAAAGTCTCTGTACAATCCTGTGATCAACAGATTTTTCCGATGAGTGGTTTGCGGACTGATAAGATCCCAAGATTCCTGAGAAACCCACTCAAGAATATCATACTTCCCTAGACATAAGTAAAGATGATAGCTCGAGTTTTCAAGTTTACTAATAAGACTTGAAAGAGCCAAATAGTCCACTTCTATAATGCGTCTTGACAGTTGATCATCCTCCTTGATTGTTAAACCTAGGTGAATTGTTTTAGGGAAACTTTTCATTCCAACTTCGTCTTCATACGACACCTCCGCGGCATAAACAACATCAATGCCTTCATCCTCGTAACTCAGCTCCCTCAAGCTTGCTTCAACTGATGAGATCAGTGGTTCAACATGGCGCAAACTCTGGAAGATTATGACCATAGCATCAGGCTTCTTGAAAACAGAGCATGAACCTTGTTGTCATTAGCGATCTTGGCGAGCTTGTCACTAGAGATGGAACCAAGAGAACTTGAACTTCTTATGATCATAAAAACTGTATAGGTTTGTGAAAATCTTAGAGGGGTATCCTTTGAGACTACATAGAAGGTTTTCCAGGGCGCTTTTGGTATCTGGATCATAGGTTAACGTCGGGAATCTACAAATAAAAGCATAATTGTTTAAGTTACGACTGAAGCTATAACTCAATCCCATGCACAGATAATTGGGAAGTTTCAAGATTCATTAATAGCTCAAATCCTTCCGGCAACTCAATTATCAACGTGAATATTCAGAATAGAGATTGAAAAGGAAACTCTCATTGACATAATTAGAGAGGCAGAGCGTATCAATCAAGACCCAGACCTTGCTGATTTCTTGGTTCTACCCCTCGAAGCTCACACCTGCCTGCAAAGTTCCGCGTTCGGAGGCGGCGGCAGGTTGTGTGATCATTTTTTGTCCAAAGATTGCTATCGCGGCATGGACGCTGACATAGGTTTCAAGTGTGTTTTAAGGTAGTTGCCACAGCTGCATTTGATGTAGACTGCCCCATTGATCTCGACGAGTTCGCCAGATTGATTTCCCAGCGGTCGCCAGTGTTGATGCCCTGTTTCGCGGTGAAACAGATGCTCGTTTCCACAATTTGGACATGCCTTTTCGATGCGCTGATCGCCGTGTGCCCTTGTATAGGGGTTGTATGGATGTTCTTTGATTCTTCCTCGCCCCTTGAATCGGGTGGTGTTTCATGATTACCACTGGTCTTGAATCTCTTGTCAAACAACTCTCGAAGCTCCAATTCATCGGTCGGCAGTAGATCCGTCTCTCCGTTCCTTATTGCTATATCTAAGACTTCTCTCAGCTGTTTTCGCGGTTCTTTCCTGACCGCCTTTACCAACGACTCCCAGTACAGTCCAAGAGTGACCATCGCTTGCTTCTGATAGAAAGCCAAGTTATCAGGGTCATTCTGAACGATTGAGTCGATGATTCTGTAGAAGTAGCCCACCAACATAGCCCCAGGCAGAAACATCACCACGGGCTCAATTGTTTCATGTAGACTCTCCCTCGCTATATTCCATTGCAAAACGGCGGATAGTGTCTTTTCCCATTCGACAGCGGATGTATGAACAATGAGTTTGGCTTTTTCTATGGCTTTCTCATTCGAAGGCATACCGAACATTCTTATGGCCCTTGTCCGTTCTTTGAAGGTACTCTCCTGTCAATTCCCTTAACTTATTCACCACTGTTACCCTGATCGAATTAGATTTCATTTTCCATTTGTATTCACTTTCTATAAGGGATCTGATTTCGTGGTAGTGTAACTCCTTCTTTTCCAGCAGGATTTTGAGAATATCCATTGAGTGTTGGTCCATTGTTAATCCCTGAATTATGATTAATTGATTATTAATTTACAAATTGCTTATAGCGCGCGCGCTAATACGTCTTACGGTGTTAAATCATGTCGAATTGTGTCATTGGTGTTAGAGTCACCCCCGAGGACAAAGAACTCTTGGAGAAGGTTAGCAAGGCCAGGGGCGAAGATATCTCAGGCTTCGTAAGAAGAGCGTTCAGAAAAGAGCTTGCCTCCTTGCTACCTGTCTGACGAGGACAAAAAAGCACTGGGGGTTCCATGTTCAGCGATGTCTTCTGGAGGCAGAACATGAGTTCCTCTCGAATGGAAATTGAATATCATGTGAAGCGGCGTGACGCATACCTACGGTTAGCAGATGCGGAGAACCAGATTCTTGAAGCGTTGGCTCCGCCGGACACGCAAACAACAGTTGCTGTCAAGAGGAGGCCTTCAGCATTCTGACGTTCGAGCCTCAGCAGGGAACCAAGATAGGCTCGTATGAAGTGGCATACAAAGCCGACAATCTCGAAGACAAATGGGCTCATGCATACAGCATTCTGAGACAGGGCAACAGCACAATAAACGCTAGGTATCGCGGTCCAGGCTACGTCTACTCATACTGGATTTACGGAGAAGGAAAGATCTACCGGCAAAAACTGAAGGCGCAGGCATAGAAGCCAGGAGAGAAGAGAACTTGGTGTCTGGCGACTCGGAACTTGATGATGCTGGATTTGTCAAAGGTTATGTATGCCCGAACTGCGAGGGCAAGCTAAAGCTGTCTCACGTTGATTCTTTAGGTGAACAATGGTTCAAGGCGTAGGTTCGCCAATCTACAACCAGATCCAAGGTGAAGGAATGTTCAGTGGTATCGCCAGTCCTGCCGAAGATGACTGACTCTGACGAAGAACAACATTTCTGTGAATCATGCAGCAGATTCCAGACAGAAAGATGCAGTTTTAAGGATGATAAGGCGAAACCCAACAAAAACAGCATAGCATGTCCAGACTATGAGAAGAAAACTTTCAAGTCTGAAAAGTGGGAAGAAAGCAGCCCAAGGAAATAAACCCCGTTTGCCTTGCCAAAGACATAATGAAGTCTTACTCTTTTGCAGTCGAAGAAAGCAGTCTACTGCTTTATGTGTATGAACCTGAATCAGGCGTCTACTGTGAGCGCAGCGAAGACCTGATCAAACGCGAGATCGTGCGAAGACTTGATGAGGACGCTCGAAATCGGTTCTACGCTGACGTGGAGTTCTTCATACATGGGGCTGCACCGGTAGAACAAATCTGTGACAGGCCGGAGCTTATCGTATGCCAGAATGGAATTCTTGATGTGGTGAAGGCAGAACTTCAGCCATTCAGTCTCCCACCAGACACACCTGAACTCTTCTTGACCTCCAAAATTCCAGTAACCTATGATCCGAAGGCAGAATGTCCCAAAATCTTGAAGTTTCTAAATGAGGTCCTAGGCGAAAATCAACTCCGAGTATTCCAAGAACTTCTCGGTTACACTTTGTATCATAAGATGATTTTTCATAAGGCCGGGCTGTTTGTTGGCCTTGGAGCAAACGGAAAAACCACGACGCTTGAACTGATCAAAGCGTTTCTAGGTCCAGATAACTGTAGTGCGGTTACGATACAGGGCATATGTTTCAACCGGTTTGCTGTCGCCTTACTGCATGGAAAATTGGCTAACATCTGTGCAGATTTACCTTCAAACAAGTTGCAGCATACGGGAAAATTCAAGCAGGTGGTTGGAGGAGACACCGTAAACGCTGAGATCAAGAACAAGATGGCATTTCCATTCGTGAACATCGCGAAACTACTGTTCAGCTGCAACCAGATCCCGCCCATAGCTGGAAGCGAGGACAATTATGCATTTTTCAGACGATGGATCATCCTTGAGTTTCTCAACACATTTGACGGAAAAAAAGCAGACAAACATCTACTGGAAAAGCTGACGAGGCCGGAAGAACTTAGCGGATTGTTGAACTACGCCCTTGTTGGCCTCAAGAGGCTCTTGGAACAGGCCGACTTCAGCGTAAATGAAACGGTCGAGCAGATGCGAAAACAATACATTAAAAGATCCGACAGCGTCAAGGCTTTCATTTAAGAACGAATTCAGTTAACTGAGAGTCACACCGACTGGATAGAAATAAGCGAGCTATACAAAGAGTTTGTCAGGTACTGCAAGAAGGAGAAGATCTCCACCGTACCTCAAAGATTGTTCACTGACGGAATGAAGGAACATTGTCCCGGAGCCGAGTATAAGCTGCATCGTCTGAGCAAAGAAGAAAAAGAATCCTATCCAGAAAGCAAGGACCGACTCACCGTTTGGCAGTTCGTCACCTTGAAAAAAGTCACTGATGTCACGGATGTCACTGGGGACATATATCCCGCCGAAAAAACCTTGAAACCATATCTTCTAAATAAAGAAAACAAAAACAACGCTGAGACAAGAAACCCCCCGACATCAATGACATCAGTGACAAAGCAGGCTTCAGATCCTGAAGACTACATTATCTCTAAGAATTCGGAGATTTCTGCTAACCAAGGCGTAAATGCTCGGTGCGAAAAAACTGGAACACTTGACGAAGAGGAAAGAGTCTGTGGCAAATGCGCTGTCTGGCATAAGCCAGACTGCTCCTATCCTGACGCCGACCCATCTTGCGTAGCCCCGACCAACATGTACGCTGCTGATTGTCGAGACTACCTTCCAAAGGGAAATAGACCTGAGCCGACGACAGGAGGTTCTTCAACATGAGCTCCGAACAGAAAAATCAGTCTGACGCCACAGAGCTAAGAGCGCTTGTTCCGGCTGAATTTAACTCGCGATGTTCGAAATGTGGCTTGTGGAAGAGACTTTTGCCTTGGCTTTACGTCGACAGTGGTGGGTTTTGGGGGTCAATGTGTGATCAATGCGCGGCTCCGATCTTAGCCAATTTACTTCGCCGCAAATTGCCAAGTCCATTCTTAGAAAGCCAGTTCGTTGACGCTGTTTGCAGCTTCGGAGTGAACAGGAAAGAAGCTCAGCTAATGCTCGACGACTTCAAGAAAGAAAGATCAATTCTCGAAACCCCGGCAGGGCTCTTTTGGCACGAAGAGTCGAGCGAGGCTGTTGAACCCTTAGGCGTAGCCATCAAGTTGAAGCCCCGTTCTCGACGCAAGTTCCGAAGGAAAACTGCTGAAGAGATCTTCCGGCAATGCGTCAAACTGTCCAGAGAAATTCGAAGTCGGACTGAGTTCTTTCGCTCGCGCCGACCAGACGAGCCCATACGAGAGCCCGCAGATCAAGGAGAGAGGTAAGATGCGAATCAAGGTTGAATGGCGGGAAGGCCAGGTGTGGCGTTCAGTCATGGTTCAAGTGGCCCTGTCTAGAAGCGGCAACTACACTTTCAAGCGTGGGGGCAGAGTTTACGTTTTCAAAGAGAAACGCGAGGGTGAACAGGTTCTTGTTTTGGACTGCGGGGAGTGGGTCAAAGCTGGCCGCATGACTCGTAGCGGCATATTTCTGGGAGAAGGAATCGGCAGCGACGAATATTACCGGACTCCTGAAGGAATCAAAGATGCGAAAGAAGCACTTCAGAGCTTTCTTGCTAATAGGGGAAGATGAAGTTGCGAACTCGGGGAAAGACATCTCCCGCATCCTGCAATTGGCCTCCAACAAACTGGCACAGCAGGGGGTCGCGTGCCCCAGCGCTGCGAGACCCGTGCCAGGCGTCCCCCAAACCCACATGTCCAAACTGCGGAAGCGCAAAGATTTGGAAAGATGGCTGGGTGCATTTCTCTAACAACCGTCCGAGCCTCCAACGTTACTCTTGTCGCAATTGTGGTTTTAGGTTTCAGAGTGACAATGATCGCAAGAACGGTCAAAAGAATGGATTTTCCATCATCAGGAATAATCTCGAATCTTTAAATAGGGATTCAAACGACGAATTACACAGCGAGTCCCTGACAGAAGGCTCGAAAAACTTGGATACAGCAGCAGAAACTAAGACTGTTGCTGGAGATAGAAAACTCGACAAACCAGCCGCAAAAGGACTCCTACTGCAATACACGCTTTACCTTCAGAAAGAAGGCTATGGTGAAAACTGCCGATACGTCAGTTGCATTCGTATGCTCTTGAACTCCAATTGCAATGTCTACGATCCTGAGAACGTCAAAGAGGTCATCGCGAAGAAGAAATGGAAAGACGGCACGAAAATGCAGGTTTGCTATGCTTACGATGCGTTGGCGAAAATGCTCGGGTTAAGCTGGGTCATGCCTACCTACCGACAAGAAGAGTACATGTTCTTCTTACCTGAAGAAAGCGAGCTAGATGCCTTAATCAGTGCCGCACGAAGCCGAAGAATGACAGCGTACCTTCAAACTCTGAAAGAAACTTTTGCCGACCCATCCGAAGCTCTAGGCCTACGTTGGATAGATATAGATGCTAATCGGAACGTCATAACCATAAACAAGCCCGTGAAGAACCATAAACCTAGACAGCTTGAAGTTACTCCTCGTCTCATAGCTATGCTCAACACGTTGCCAAAGACCTCAGAACTCATCTTCCCTACCAACTACCGAAACGTGCAATCATCGTTCGTGAAACTGCGGAAACGAGTGGCTCATAACCTTCAGAACCCACGAATCCTGAGCATCAGCTTTGTCAGTTTCAGACATTGGGGTGGCACACAGTTGGCTTGGCTGACCAATGGCAACGTGTTGATAGTCAAAGAGAAACTGGGACATAAGAAAATCGAGAACACGATGAAATACATCGCGAGAATAAATTGGAAAATAAATCAAGACTATGATGTCGCCACGGCTACCACAGACGAAGAAATAAAGAACTTGGGGGCCTCAGGATATCAGAAGTATGATGAACGCACTGTTGGAGCGACACACATCAGCTACTACAGAAGACCCCAGAGGTTCGGAAGCGTCAAAGTATGACACCAAAACGCCGAGTTCCTACACCAAAAACCTTAAGTGCCCTCGTAATGTTATGGTTAAATTGTCAAATACATAAGGTGTTGAAGAAGATTGGCAGTTGAAGGTTTTACAGGAAACAGACAGCCTGTAGATGCAAAAGTAGGTGAATTAAACCCCTCTTCAAGAGCAGTCAACGTCCTAGCGAAAATAGTCTCTAAGAGCGAAGTCAGAAACATCACCGCCGGACGAGACGGAGAACCTCACAAGGTGAGCGACGCATTAGTCGGCGACGAAACAGGATGCATTTACCTAACGCTTTGGGATGCCAACATCGAAAAGGTAAATGAGGGAGACACGGTAAGCGTCAAAAATGGCTACGTAAACCTGTTCAGAGGCAACATGCGGCTGAACGTTGGCAGATACGGCACGCTGGAAATAGCCGAGCAAGCCATCGCGGGTGAAGTTAACACTGCAAACAACGTGTCAAACCAAGTTTATGAGCAACCGAGAAGACCATTCAGAGGCGGCGGTGGAAGAGACTTCGGCGGCGGAAGACGAGATTTCGGTGGACGAGACAGGGACAGAAGAGGCGGCTACAGACAAAGACGATACTAGTTTGGGCACAAACACAGCCCGTGTTAACCCTTCTAGTTTCATTTTTCTCATTTCACTAGCAACCTAGCGTAGAGACTGAGGAAGCAAGCTCCGCATGGGTTTCTTATCGAAGCCCACCGTAACCTTTAAAGCCCTATTACTTGAAACATGAACTTCACTTCAAAGGAGAAATCGTGATGCCTCAAACAAAAAAGGAGGAGAGAAAGCCTACAGTTGACGAGCTGTTGGCAAAAGCCAAGAAACCATCAATGCTAGCTCCGCCACTACATAGATTTTATGAAGGAAAAGTCCAAATAATGCCCAAATGCGCAGTAACGAGTCCCGCCGATTTTGCAATATGGTACACGCCGGGCGTAGCCGCCGTGTGTAAAGAAATCCAAGCAAACACGGACAAGTCTTTTGAGCTGACAAACCGCTGGAACTACGTGGCAGTAGTATCCGATGGCACGCGGGTGCTAGGCCTAGGCGATATTGGCCCAGAAGCAGGCATGCCAGTCATGGAAGGAAAGGCCTTGTTGTTCAAGTATCTAGGCGGCGTGGATGCTTTCCCAATCTGCCTAAAAACAAAGAATCAAGAAGAAATAGTCAGAACATGCGAACTCATTCAGCCAACCTTTGGCGGCATAAACCTGGAGGACATAGAGAAACCAAAATGCTTCTACGTCCTCGAAGAAGCCAGAAAACGTCTGAAGATCCCAGTTTGGCATGATGACCAACAGGGAACAGCCACGGTGATTCTTGCAGGACTGATGAACGCGTTCAAAATAGTGGGCAAAAACCCGAAAAAAGCCATGATAACCCTGGTAGGCGCTGGATCAGCAAACCTGCGAACAGCATATGTGCTGATAAAATGGGGAATAAAGCCGGGCAACATCATGATGGTCGACACCAAAGGCGTAGTCTACCCGGGCAGAAAAGACATAGTCAAGGATGAAGACCCGTGGAAATACGAGTTGGCCCAAACAACAAACGCCGAAGCCAGAACCGGAACCATAGCCGAAGCCTTCAAGAGCGCAGATGCCGTGGTAGCAGCGTCAAAACCCGGACCCGACACGATCAAGAAGGAATGGATAAAAACAATGGCCGACGACTCAATAATCTTCGCTTGTGCAAACCCAATACCTGAAATCTGGCCATGGGAAGCCAAAGAAGCCGGCGCCCGCATCATAGCCACCGGAAGAAGCGACTTTCCAAACCAAGTCAACAATAGCCTAGGATTTCCAGCCATATTCCGAGGCGTCCTAGATGTCAGAGCCACAACCGTAACCGATGACATGTGCATAGCCGCGGCACAAGAACTAGCCAAATTCGCAGAAGAAAGAGGAATGCACGAAGAAGACATTCTTCCAAGAATGGAAGAATGGGAAGTCTTCCCGCGTGAAGCAGTGGCTTGCGCATTGAAATCCATAGATGAAGGCGTGGCAAGAATCAAACCCAGCAGGAAAGAACTCTATGACAGAGCCGTAGCGATAATTCAGAACGCCAGAGAATCCTTGAAAGTGTTGATGAAACAAGGCTTGATCAAACCCATGCCCTCTGATGACAAACTGCTGAAGTGAAGGCAGCGAAAAGCATGTGTTGGATGACAATAAAAAGCGCTAAACCATCCCTTTTTTGCCCCAGAAATTCAGAAAATTATTTAAACACTTCCATAGAACATAAGAAGGGGAGAAAAACAACATGCGCTCAGACTACATGTTATACGTAGTGGCAATAATATTTTTCGTCCTAACCGGTGCAGTTGCCGCCATCTACTGGACCGAACAGCAACTGTGGGTCGTCACAACTGGCGTGCTCGGACTGGTGTTCATCGGATTAGGCTACACTCAACGGCCGAAACATGCAATGCCGCCGACAACCACGACAACGACAACTTCCTTAGCTACCACTGCCCCGCTACTGCCAGCACCACCGCCGAAGCCGACGCAGGTGGAAACCGTGAAAGAGGAAACACCAACGCCAATGCCGACCGTTGAAGTGCCACCGCCAACTCCGGAAATCATGAAGGTCAAAGGAATAGGCGAAAAACGAGCAGCACAACTAAAGGCTCTAGGCATAGACAGCATTGAAGACCTAGCAAAGACCTCAGCGAAAGATCTAGCTACAAAGCTACAGATTTCACCAAAAATCACCGGAAAATGGATTGAAAACGCAAAGGGAATCGCCGAGAAACCCTGAGAAAACCTCTCAGCAAGACCACTGAAACTAAATCATCAAGATTCTTACTATGTTCCTTCTTTCCAACCTTTTTATAGCGTCCAAAAACTCGTTCCTCTTCTTCCCAGTTAGCTTGAAGCTTTGAATCATCTCTTTCACGGGCATCCCTGACCTACCCAAGCTAACATTCCGCCTGTACAGGTTCTTAACTATCAGCCTCTCTAACCTGCCGCATCTCCATGTCGTGTTGCGAATCAGAACCACTATCGCCCTGACAAGCCTCTGCGTTTCACCGCGCTTTATTTCAGTCAACGTGCCCACGATAATGGTATATGTACGCAAAAGTTATTAGGGTTTCGTTTGCACTGTAAAACCCAAAACGTAGGGAGAAAACCAAGTAATGTTGACGGGCCACGTTGGAAGAATATGCTTTTCACGTTTGCTGGAAAACCAAGATTTGATTGAAACCATCAAAGAAAAAGCCGAGGAAGCTGGAATAAGAGCAGGAACCATCATCGCTATCGGAAGCTTGAAAGATGCAGTGCTGGGGTACTATAGGGAAGGAGGATACAAGAATACACGATTAGACGGTCCCTTAGAAATAGCTTCATGCACTGGAAACATAGCCGTGGATGAGGAAGGCCAGGTGATAATCCATGCGCATCTGGTAGTTTCAGACGAAAAAGGGGCAGCGTTCGGCGGCCATTTGATGAAAGGTTCCCATGTCGGCGCCACAGCAGAACTGGTGATGATTGAAGCCGTCGGCGTGAAACTCCGAAGAGCTTTGGACGAGAAAACGAAGCTCAGGCTCTTGAACCTACGTTAAAACCTTCTTCAGATATATGCCGTGCCTTTTCCCATAGTAGTTCTTAAGCGTTCCAGCTTCATGATACCCCAACTTACGGTAAAGGCTCAGTGCCACAGCGTTGTCTTCACGAACCTCAAGATTAGAAGTCTTCACACCCTTCTGTCTGAAAATCCTCTCGATCTCTTTTAGGAGCAGCTCCCCTGTCCCCTTTCCACGATGACTGGCCAAAACATCTATCGTAAGGATGTGCCCGCTTGACGTGTTTCCATCAACATAGATCATACCTATGATAAAACCCACGATCAGGCCACCTTCTCTTGAGATGAACCCAATAGAATTATAATCGGTAAGCAGCTGAGCGATCTGACTCTTCGTGAATGCCTCCTCCTTGAAGCATTCCCTTTCAATTTCATGAAGCCTGTCCAGATGTCTGACTGATGCGTCTTCGATGGTTATCGGCATAGGTACATCTTTGCAAGATTAGGTGATGGACGAATTTAGGCTTTTCACTGCGGATTCGCGGTTGCCTTGTTGTTTGTGCCTGCCGTTATGGCTTTTATTCCTATCCATTGTTGAGCGCCGAAGCCTATGAAGAACCGCAGCCATAGGGTTAACAGCCGTGATAGGATCGTGGCTGTGGCGCTTACCTGTGGCGGAACCCCGAACAGGATGAACAGTGTTGTGAGCGTTATTTCGGGCAGGCCGATTTCAAACGGAACGCCTATGGGTATGGACTTCACGGCTACAAAGATAGCTGAGACCACAAGTATCGCGCTCCAGGTTATGTGGGTATCCGATGGGGGTCCAATGGACAAAAATGTAAGATAGAAGATTGCCAAAGCAAACAGCCACGAGATGACTGAAAAACAAGAAGCGACCAGCAGCGTTTTCGGGGCGTGAGCGTATTCTTTTATTGCAGTGTGGAAGGCCTTAGTGGCTTCCACAACCTCTTCTCTAAGCTTAGCGAGTTTCCAACGGCCCCTGCTTATCCACTCTGCAAAGCCCATGGTCTTGTCAACTATCCGCATCGTCCATTTCTCCTTGCCGCTCAAGAACAGAATGAGTGCCAAGAAAACAAAAGTAATGGCAACCAAGAACAGTATCAGAGCGAGTATCATTCCGTAAAGCAAGTGTTGCATCAACAGCAGAACCGCTCCTATCACAAGGGTTCCAATGTTTATACTCATCCCTATCAGCCTCTGTGCAACAACAGAAGCTGTAGCTTTTCCAGCGGTTCCCGTTTGCTCCCTGTTCACAAGGTAGATCTTCGAAATCTCGCCGCTGACCGATTCCGCAGGGATCATTGTGTCGACGAATATTCCGATCCACACGAACAGAAACGACTTGAACAACGAGATTTTCACAGACAAGCGCCTGAGCAGAGAGTGCCATGCCAAGCTGAAGAACAGTATGTCAAGCAGAGCCGCGATCGCAGCTAGCAGATAGTAGTGAAGGTTGATCTGTTGAACATTCGCGATTATCTGCTGGATGTCCACATTGAAGATGTAAATGTAGAGAAAGAAAGCGACGAGTCCAATAACAGGAACAAGAAACGTTTTCCACGTGATCTTATATTTTACCTGAGTCAAATACGCCGGCACCCATCAACGAATCCAAAAAGGCACGTTGCATCGTTATATATTTTGCCAATATTCGCCGGAAAATTGCATTGACCCCTCACTTTTGACACAAAATCTGAAACCTTAACTATCTCGTCGTGCTAGCCTCTAAATGGTGTATCCGAGTTGACCTTGAAAGGTCTCCATTTTCTTCTCACCTACAAATGCGATTCGGAATGCGATCATTGCTTCGTGTGGGGAAACTCGCAAGCCAAAGGAGCATTCACCATGGAAAAAGTGAAGAATCTTCTAGCCGAAGCCAAAAAGCTGGGAACCATAACTTATGTTTCGATCGAAGGAGGAGAACCCTTTCTGTACTACCCCATCATGATCAAAACCGCTGCTGAAGCTTCGCGTCTCGGTCTCCGCGTGGAAATCCTTTCAAACTGCTACTGGGCAGTGTGCCCGGAGGACGCGGAGGAATGGCTTCGCCCTGTCGCCAGATTGAACAACGTCGAGCTGAGTCTGAGTAGCGACATTTATCATGGAGAAGATTGGGAAACTGAACTGGTGAAGAACGCTGTAAAGTCTGCTAAGACCTTAGGCATCAAGACAGATATAATTGCCATCAAATATCCCAAGGCTGAAAACCCTTGCCCAAAAGAAATTGAAGGCGCGAAAATAGACTTGTGCGAGTTGATGTACAAGGGCAGAGCCGCTCGCGAATTAGCAGACGAGGTAGAGAAAAAGCCTTGGCTTCAGTTTACAAAGTGTCCCTACGAGAATCTTGCAGAACCCGAAAGAGTCCATGTAGATCCTCTTGGAAACGTGCACGTGTGCCAAGGCATATCAATCGGCAACGCGTGGCAGAAGCCCTTTTCAAGGATAATCAGAGAATACAATCCTACCGTGAACCCGATTCTTGAACCACTGATTCGAGGCGGCCCCGTAGCGCTGGTTGAGAAATTCAAGGTGCCTCATGATGAAGTCTACGCCGATGCTTGCCACTTGTGTTTCACGGCACGTTGTGTGCTTCGAGGAAAACACCCAGACACGTTGGGACCAGACCAGATGTACGGAGAACCTGAGGAGAAAAAGGTGTGATTTCATGTCAACGAGGGATCGACCTCTAGAGCAGCATGAACTACAGAAAACTGCAGGAATTCTAGAGTTTACTGGTCCGTCACAATTTTTTAAATACTGAAACGTATTGGAATAACCAGCAGAAGACTTGGTGCAGAGAACATGTCTCAAATGTTTAGAGAGATAGAGCTCAAACAGATTCATCCTAGCAAGCTTAACCCGAGGCTGGACGTAAACATTGAAAGGTTAAATGAGCTTGCCTCCAGCATAAAAGAAGTCGGGTTGCTCGAACCGATCATTGTCAGACCGCTCAACGGTGAATATGAGGTTGTTGTTGGCGAAAGGCGTTACCGAGCCGCGCAGCAGGCTGGATTGGAAAAAGTGTTTGCCATCGTTCGGGAGTACAGGGACGATGAGGTAGTTCAGCTGAACATGATTGAAAATGTGCAAAGAGAAGACCTAAACGCAATCGAAAAAGGCAAGGTATGCCGGTACCTGCTTGAAAACTGTCCTGAGAAATATCCTTCTCAAACTGCAATAGCAAAAAAAATCGGAGTCAGCGGAGACGCTGTCTCTCTCTGGCTTCGAACCGTTGAAGTCGTCCCTAAGGAAGCTCAGAAATATGTTGCACCGTCAACTGTTTCAGGACAGGTGCCGGAAGGAAAGATCGATTACCTAACGGCTGTCAAAGTGGGCCGCTCCGTTCAGGAATCTGAGAAAAGAGTGGAATTGATCAAGAAGCTGGCAGAAAAACGTCTTCCCGTCAAGGAAAGAAGCCAGGTCATCAAGAAAGTAGCTCGTGAACCGGAGAAGTCAGTTCAAGAAATCATCGATGAAGTGGCTGAAACGCCGTTTGAGATGCAGTTCGCAGCTGTCGACAAGAAGACATTGCTTTCGGGCACCAAGACCCAAGTCTCAAGAACGAGCATCCCAGACCCGAAAGTCAAGCCGGGAGCAATAGTTCACGCCGCAATATGGGAACCTCACGTAGCAGACCTTCGCATAACGACTATCGAAAGGAAACGGCTGAGGTACTTCGACGAGGAAGACGCAAAACGGGAAGGCGGTTACACCCTGCAAGAATTCAGGAAAGCCTGGAAAGAAGTCCATGGGGAATGGGACGAGGACCAACTCGTATATATCATACGCTTCGAGAAAGCAAATTAGAGCAAACAGAGAAAGGATACTACTGGCTGATTACCGTATATTCATGTTCGTTTCTGACTCCTAATCCAAGCTCAACGGCACGGCGAATCTGAGTGTAGCTCCAAGGATTTTCGATCAAGTTGGCGCCTTTGAAACTTTCTATGGTTTTTATTGCTTCAACATCCACTGCCACACGGTCTCCCGAAGCGAGAATAACGTTCGGCTCTCGAACCTCGCCGTTGAAAGGTCCCCCTGTTATGAAACACTTCCTTCCGTCCATTAATATCAGGTTTGGATGCACAACCAAGTTCAAATCGACCAGTTTTTCCTTCAGATGCATCAGATGAAACCCCATTCTTTCGCTTCCTTTCGTGAAGCCGAAGGCCAGTTTCAGGCTTAGCGAAAAGTCAGCTCTGAAATGCGTTTTCATGCAACAAGAGTAAGCGAGTTTGTCCACTCGTAGAGCCCGTTCAGCCAAGCTCACCATCTTAAGGTATTTCCCATCCACACTGACTTTAGTCCATTTGCCTTCGTCGAAGAACACTATTTCTACTTCCGTGTCCTTCAACTTCTCCAGAGTTCCAGCCTTGCTCATCGTCTTCCGCGTGGAAGTAGTCTGCATCGACGACTCGCCGACAACAACCCTTCCAGCCCCATGCTCAAACAATAGCTCAACGAGTGCTCTAACGAATTCCGGATCGCTTGACGCTGGCGGAGTGTCTGCACTGTTGTAATTGGGCTTCAACAATACTTCATCGCCCTTCTCAATGACCCTGTCGAAGCCGCCTATCAAATCGACAGAGCGCAGAATATCCTCCTTCAAGCTACCACTACTGAGAACCTTGCTCACTAAAGCCAGACCACTTTTCCTGTAAGGATTCGCCGTTGCCCTACCTATTCCTTGGTCAGTAGGCATAACAAACCCCCAAGAAGAGTCAATGATTCTACTTTGAGATTTTGACGTTTACTCCAAACTTCATTGTGGGACGGCCGCTCATCGCCTTGCCTGTAGGCTGGATATTGATATGAGCCGAATGAAGCTGGATCTGATCGATCGATCAAGGTAGGTCAGACTAGACTACATATTTGTCGGTTTTTTCAAAATTCTTGACTATTTCCATAACCCGCTTTGGAACGTTGACATCTTCTAATGGTATGCCCTTGAGCAAAACCCATGGGCTCTTCACGGCAACTTGCGTTGCGATATGGTCTTCTCCGAAAGATTTTCGACAGACCTCAACCACCAGTTTCCTAACACCCATTTCAGATATCTCGCCCAAAGCATGCAGGTACTCGTGCACAAGCAAATTATAGACCAAGGCGTTGACCACTCGCTTGGACTCAATCGCGGCCTCAACAATCTGAACCAAAGCCCGGTTTAAGACGATATTGTTCGTTCCAATCGGATGATACGCACCCAACTGAATCGGCAAATCGTCCAGGAAAAGCATCATGCTACCTCTGCGTTTGTGCAACGCGAATTCCACAGTGTCCTTGACGATCTCCCAGACTTCGCCGTAGCTCGCAGCATTCTCTAGACGGCTTCGATACTGTTCAACTGCTGAAGATTCACCTTCGCCCATTGGTCTGTTCCTTCTGGAAGATTTACATTCACCAGCTGCTTATATGGAATATGGAAACATGAAGTCTTTAAGTATAAGAAGCATCTTCTTTCATTTTTGCCAGTTCTTGAGAGGATGAAAACTTGGCGAAAGATGATGTGAAAGAAATCTTGACCAAATACAAGACTGTCGCGGTCGTGGGGATATCTCGGGACCCTTCGAAAGATAGTCATCGAGTAGCCGAGTACCTGCAGAACCAAGGTTTCAGCATTGTACCTGTAAACCCGACAGCAGACGAGGTTCTCGGAGAGAAATGCTACAAAAGCCTGTTAGAGATGCCCTCGGAAATTCAGAAAAGCATAGAAATTGTCGATATTTTCAGGCCTTCGACAGACGTGCCGCCAATAGTGTCGCAGGCCGTCAAGTTGAAAGAATGGTACGACAAGCCCTACGTTATTTGGATGCAGCTTGGGATAATCAATGAACAAGCTGCAGAAACCGCAAGAGAAGCAGGCATAACAGTCTTCATGAACAAGTGCATGATGCAAGAGCACAAAAAGCTTTTTCCAACGACCTAGACCTGAAAGCAACCGTCCCGACTATTTTCACGCTGTAGCCTCTTTGAAATAACTGAAAGCTGAGCAACGCTTTTGCGCTTGACACAAGGAGCGTTGTTCATCCGGTTTCAGGCTTGCATTTTCCAAGCTTCCTTTCTAAGCATGCTTTTATGAAGCCGCGGTATTCGGGGTCCGGTCTTCCCGGGCGGCTTTTGAATTCTCCGTGGAATTGTGACGCGAAAAAGAAGAAACGATCTGACAACTCCAACATTTCCATTCTTCTGCCATCCGTGCTTTTTCCAGAAAACACCAAACCGTTTTTCCTAAGCATCTCCGAGTAATCGAGGTTGACCTCAAACCTGTGCCTATGCCTCTCGTAGATTTCCTCACTCTTGTAAAGCTTGTAGGCCATTGTGCTTGGCTCCACAATTATCTTGTGAGCGCCCAATCGCATCGTGGCTCCTTTGATTTCCACTCCACGCTGTTCAGGCATTAGATCGATCACTGGGTAGGGTGATTCTGGATTGATTTCGGTGCTGTTTGCGTCCTTCAAATTGCATACGTTCCGTGCAAATTCTATCACGGCAAGCTGGAACCCGTAACATATTCCCAGAAACGGAATGTCATTCTCACGTGCAAATTTCACTGCCATTATTTTTCCCTCGGTGCCCCTTGGACCGAAGCCATACGGCACGAATATTCCATCAAAACAGCCCAGAATTTCTTTGCAATCAGGCTTTTGCTCAAGCTTTTCAGCCTCAAGATAATCGATGCAAACCCGTGTTCGGCAGGCGGCGCCAGCGTGCCTCAAAGCTTCGCTCATGCTAACATAACTGTCAGCTAGTCCTGCGTATTTGCCTACCAGCGCAATTTTCACCTCATGGTCTGGTTTTAGGATAGCGTCAACAAACTGTTTCCATTCTTTGAGGTCTTTATTGCTTCCGGAAAACCCAAGTCTTTTGCAGACAAACTCGCCCATTCCTTGCTCGTCCAAAATGAGGGGCACCTGATAGACAGACTCGACGTTATAAGAGCAGAAAACTGCATTTTCAGGTATCGTGCCGAACAACGCTATTTTTCTCAAAGCTTCAGCATCAATCATCTCTGGACTTCTGGCGACAATAGTGTCAGGCTGGATACCGATACGACGGAGTTCGTTTACACTGTGCTGAAGCGGCTTTGTCTTCATCTCCTTCGTAACGTCCAATACGGGTACTAGCGCGACGTGCACGTACAAGGTATTTTCGAATCCCTCTTCCAAACGCATCTGGCGAATAGCCTCAAGAAAAGGCAAGCCTTCAATGTCTCCAACTGTTCCGCCTACCTCAGTCAAAACCACATCAACGTCTGAACTCTTAGCCACGCTGCGTATTCGATGCTTAATCTCGTTAGTCACATGAGGTATGATTTGCACGCATCTGCCGAGAAAATCGCCGCGTCTCTCCTTCTCAATAACAGCTCTATAGACTAAACCCGTCGTAATGTTGTTCTCTTTCTGCAAGTTCAGATCAAGAAAACGCTCATACCATCCCAAGTCTAAATCAGTCTCGCCGCCATCGTCAGTCACGTAGACTTCGCCGTGCATGTACGGATTCATCGTTCCCGCATCAACGTTCACATATGGGTCGATTTTTATGACCGTCACTTTCAAGCCCCTCGCCTGAAGCATCTTGCCGATAGAAGAAGTCAAAATCCCCTTGCCAACCGAGCTCAAGACACCGCCTGTAACAAAAACGTACTTAACCATACAGCTTCCCCCTGTAATGACAAACCCATAATCCCTTGATCAGGATTTAAATTCTTTTATCATCACTTCTCTGTTGAACGACCATTGAAAAGACATGAAAACAGAAGAAGGATATCATTTTCTTCGATTACGAATCATCTGAAAAATCGGGCAATACCGGCCACTATGAATGCGATTCCTATGCAGACTATCAAGCCAGCAATAAGCCAAACCACCCTATGGATCCTGCCGCTAGCATGTTCAAGGAACGAGCGGTGCTAGGTAGGAAAGCCAAGGCTGAAAGCGTTCCGGTATTCTTGTTTACCGATTCATGGTGAAGAAATCTCAAGGCTAGGATAACGATTTGAAAGATGCCAACAGCAAGACACAGCTGCAGGATTGCCGTGTAAAAAACACGGGTGATTGTTCGCCGGGGCTGGCAATAATATGTTTCCGGCAACATTCTCAAGGTGAAGATCCTTCCCAAAGTTTACCGCTCTGGAGAAAAGTTTGGAGTGATTATCTAGATAGCCCAAGATAACAATGAGAAAGCCAGAAGAAATAAGACTGATCCAGTCTGTGGCTGGAAACTTGCTGGTTTCGTTGATTTTCACGTAAATCATAACGATGCTCTTAGTGAGACCATGTTTAAAATAATTGCCGTGCGATGAATCAGCATACTTAAAAGACGAAGCGCACAAAACATTCTTCGGAAGAGACGCATGAAAGTTTTGTTCATTGAACCACCTAAGGACATATGGTTCGTCATGGGTGAGTACCTGCCACCGCCCTACGGTATTATTCAGCTTGCAGCGTATCTTGAAAAGGAAGCCAAGAATGTTGAGGTTGAAGTCTTAGACTGTAATGCTGAACAAGTAGATTGGAAAAAGATGGAGAAAAAGATTAAGACAGCTAATCCTGATGTGGTGGCCTCGAGCTCATTGGCAACATGCAACACCTATGTGGTTGCAAAGACTCTTGAAACTGCCAAAAGGGCTAATCCAGAGATCCTTACCGTTACTGGAGGTCAACATTTCACTGCTACGCCCCAAGAAAGCTTGGAAGCCTTCCCTGAAATTGATGTTTTGGTGAGAGGAGAAGGAGAGCAAACCTTAACAGAGCTCGTGCAGAATTCGAGCAAGAAGTCTGCCTTCGCGAAAATCAAGGGGATTTCCTTCAGGCACAATGCAAGAATCTTCCACAATCCGCCAAGACCACTAATCGAAGATCTTGAACGACTACCATTTCCCGGATACCATCTTGTCAAAGACGTCGTACACAAGTACCATTTTGCAGCCATGGCCGGACGCGACGCTCCTTACGCGCTGATTGAAGGCGGGCGAGGTTGCCCACACGAATGTACCTTTTGTACACAGTGGAGGCACTGGCAAGGAAAATGGAGAGTGAAGTCACCCAAACGTATCGCTGATGAAATGGAGTTTTGTTACCGAAACTACGGGAGTAGGTTTATCTGGTTAACAGACGATAATCTTGGTGCGGGAACGAGAGCAAACGACCTCGCCGATGAAATCCTCAAGCGCGGGATATCGAAGGATGCCAAGTGGTTTGTACAGGCGAGGTGCGATGACATAATAAGAAACAAAAAGACATTGCCTAAACTGCGCAGATCTGGGCTAAACTGGGTTCTTCTTGGAGTCGAAAGCTCTGAACCATCGACCCTCAACGATTTCAAAAAGGGGATAACTCCCGACGACGCAAAAACGGCCGTCAGACTGCTTAAAAAGAACGATATTTTCGCGCACGCAATGTTCATCATAGGCCAACGAAAAGACACCGCTCAGTCAATAGCTAGGTTGAGAGAGTTTGCAGATGAACTAGATCCCGACTTTGTCATGTTTGGTGTTCTCACACCCTTCCCAGGAACCGAAGTCTTCGAGGAAGCAAGACGGAACGGATGGATCGAGGATTTGAACTGGTCACATTACGACATGATTCACGCAGTGATGCCAACAGAAACGCTGTCAAGAACCGAAGTGCAGGAAGAACTCTACAGATGTTACCGAAGCTTCTACGGCTCTTGGGGAAGAAGATTTAGCGGCATATTCTCCAAGAATCAGTTGAAGCGAAGGATTTTCTGGTACATGGCTGGCAAGGGCATAATACAACAGATCAGAGCACTGGCGTAGGAGAAGCTAGATGCCAAAGGGTACACGTTTGAACTCCATCTTATCCTTCGCAATCGCTGTCTCCATATTTGGATTATTCAGTACGTTGTTGTTTGCGCTACGTCCTCCGATAAATCAGGAAAGCATTTCTTGGCGTAAACCGTTGATCGGTTCAGTCTTCAGCGTGATCTGCATCATTGGAATCACCGCTACTTTCTTCCCCGAGAAATGTTCTCAGACCTTGCACTCACAAAGAAAGGAAAGCCACACAATCCATGGCAACATAAAATTTAGTCTGCACAGAGCCTCCATTGCTTTGAAAGGGCATCATCCTGAATGTGGTAGGTTCTCGGCTCATACTATACTTGTGGATGGGCAGGCCTATTGCGCGGCGTGTACCGGTCTGCTCTTGGGAGGAATTGTAGCTATGATTGGAACTTGTCTTTACTTTTTCGTAGGCTGGGACCTCAGACAACTTGATTTCTGGTATGTTCTTGCTGGGCAAGCAGGAGTTTTCTTGGGTTTCATTCAGCTGAAATTCAGAGGATATGTGCGGTTGGTTGTAAACGCGCTTTTTGTATTTGGCGCTTTCTTGATCTTGGTAGGTATTGATAAGCTTGTGGCGAATCTGTTCGTTGATTTGTATCTGATCGGTTTAGTCATTTTCTGGATTTGGACGAGGATAATCATTTCGCAATGGGATCACCAAAGGACTTGCTCTGAATGCCAAGTCTGCGGTGAAAACTGAAAGAAAAAAAGGACTTTGGTTAGTGTCTCCGACGCATTCTGTAGATCGCACCTATGATAATCAGAACGCCAAAGATCAGCAGCACGGACGGTCACCAAAATTCAGGTATACCATAAAGTTGTTGAAGCAGCAAACTGAGACCGAAGAGAACGATTATCACGCCGACAACTATCCCAAACACTATGCTACCTCTCGGAATCCCGAAACACTCATGCTCGATCCGCCCATATGGTTCGCCCGTTCTGCGGGTGCCAAAACATTCACCTTCCACTCGCCTCTGCTGCTCGCTCTCCCCGACCGCGTACAAAGATGCACCACATTGAGAGCACGTTTTGGCGTCATCCGGATTCTTGGTACCGCATTTCGTACAGTATACCATTAGCATCACAGCTAATCATTCGGTCAAATGACTGTTTAAGATTTTTGGTAGGGCACCCTTCTAACGTACGATTTGGCTTGATAGATTGCGTCGGCGCACCTATGTGTTCTCAACTTGCGTTATGATGGCTTCCAATTGATTGTTGCTGAGTTTCAGACCGTGAAAATATCTTCCCCGAAGTTTCGAACCCCTCAGAAAAGTCTGCTTGATCGGCAAGGGTTTGTCGAATTGTTTGACATACTTGAATTCTATTGCTCTTTTCCAATTTCCTTTTTCGCATTCTTTCTGCTCTGTCTCTGAGAGCTCGCTTTTTTCATGAACGCTTTCTATTACGCCGTAGCCGACTATTGCGTCGCCGATGTTGGTTTTGTGCATGAAAAGGATCGTTTGTCCAGGCTTCCATTTTCTTTGTATGCTAGTGTAGTATACAGCCATGTCAAAGACTTGGCTAACCCATTGTCTGGTCGCAATTCTCAGAATGTAGCCGTCAGTCTCGGACATATAGTCTTTCACTGTTGTATTATGGAAGTATCTCTATCTTTATTTCAGTTTTGGAAGTCGACAGTATTTCAAAGGCCTCTTTGATTTCTTCGAGCTTCATCTTCCGCGTTACGAGCGGTCTTACGTCGATTGTTCTTGACGCTATTAAATCCAGGGCTTTTCTGAAGTGCAGGGGAGTCGTGTGAAAGGTGCCCAGTATTGTCAGCTCGCCGTAGTGAAGTTGTTCTGCGTTGAGCTTGATTTCTGTTCCAGGGGACAGCCGCCGAACTCTAGAACCGTTCCACCTTTTCTTGCTAGCTTCAAGGCCTGCTCCCAAGTTGCGGGCAAACCTATAGCTTCGATTGCCACGTCTGCGCCGTATCCGCCTGTGAGTTGCATAATTCTTTCGGCAACATTGTCACGTTTTCCATTGATCGTTTCATCTGCACCGAGCTTCTGTGCAAAGTTCAGTCTCTCATTAATGAGATCAATCATTATGGCCTTTTTTACACCCATTTTCTTGACCGTAAGAAGATGCAGCAAACCGATCGGACCGGCTCCTATGATTGCTACGATGTCGCCCAGCTTCACCCTCGCCTCTTCAACGCCGTGCAACACGCATGCAAGAGGTTCAGCCATCGCCGCTTCTTCATAAGTAACCTGCTCGGGTATCTCTTGCATGTTCACCAAGACCATGCGAGATGGCACTTTGATGTATTCCGCGTATGCTCCCCACAGCCAAATCATGTTCTCACAGAGATTGTACTTCCCTTTTTGACACATGGCACAGTGCATGCAAGGAGCGCTGTTCCCGGCGCGGACTCTCATCCCTTTTTCAGGCCATTCCAAGCCAGAGCCGACTTCCGCAACTTCGCCCGCCCATTCGTGCCCGAAGATCGTGGGCAGCTTGATGACCTTTTCAAGGTAGCCTCTCTGGAAAATCTTCAGGTCTGTACCGCAAGTTGTGGCTGCTTTGACTTTCACGAGAACTTCGCCGGCTTCAACTAACGGCACATCAACGTCTTCAACCCTCAAGTCTTTAACTCCATAAAGCATGGCTGCCTTCATTTTCTCGTTCGCCATGATTCAGTTCCTCCCAAACCTTTTCTGACGTCCACATTAAAATAACTATCAACCCGACGGAGCTTTCTCACTACTTGCAGTTTCCTAATTTTCAAAAAAAACACTTCATCTCGCTTTTTCGTTGAGGACTATGACTTTCAGACTCTCCTTGCTTTCCAAGGCTGTCTTAAAGGCTCTGGCAGTCTCTTCAAGTCCAAACGTATGGGTTATCAGTTGTTTGACATTTATCTTTCCTAACGTTATGAGTTGAAACGCTTTCTTTGTTTCTAGGTGTGATGTTGAATAAGATGGTATGATCTTGATCTCGGAAAAGAACAGATCTTTTGGACTTACGCGCAAGTATTTTCCAGGATCAGTGGGCGCGAAGACGCAGAGTTTGCCACCTTTCCGACAAACATCTAAGCCTGCCTTGTAAGCTTCTAGGCTTGGTGCCGTTACTATTGCAAGGTCCACGCCTCTGCCTTCAGTTTCAGCTTTGACCACGTCGGAGAGATTCTCATTCTTCGGATTGACAGTGACATCTGCCCCGAACCTTTTCGCGTAAGCCAACCGGAAATCAATCAGGTCACTTACGACTGTTTCTGAAGCCCCATAGATTTTCGACAACGCCGTGTGAATCAGTCCCGTCGCACCTGCGCCGATTACGGCCACTGAATCGTCCTTCTGAATCCCACATTTCTCAATAGCTCTCACGCAACAACCAACGGGTTCTATGAAAGTAGCCTCTTCGAACGACATCTTTGTTGGAAGTTTCAACGTGTCCACCTGGAGATTCAAGGCTGGAACTCTGAAATACTCTGCCAACCCGCCGGGTGCAATGTTCGTTCTATGGAATTGCTCGCATAAAGTGTAGTCTCCGTGCAAGCAATAATGACATTTCAAGCATGCTACGTGATGATGAACAAAAACCCTGTCGCAAAAATCGAAACCTTCGACTTTGCATCCTTTCTCTGCAACTATCCCGGACGGCTCGTGCCCGAGAACAAGGGGAGCACGGGTTTTCAGATACCAATCCATAAGATCTGAACCGCAAATTCCACAAGCCTTCATTTCCACAAGAACCTCATCCTCACCGATGCGAGGCTTTGGAACTTCTTCTATTCGTATGTCCTGTTGATCATAATAAACGGCAGCTTTCATCTTAGCTCAACGATTTTTCTGTCGTCAAGCACTTAAGACTTTCCAAAACAATTCGCTATCAAACCGCTATCAAACTCTTGCCGAAATAGTCCATGCCAAAAGAACGCAGATCAATCTGACGCTTCTTCAATTTTCTCCTTAACGTTCCGCAAGAACTGGCCGGCAGGAGCACCATCCACGATTCTATGATCGTACGAAAGACTCAGCATCAATGTCGGTTTGATTACAATTTGGCCATTAGCTGCAACGGGTTTTTCAACTATCCTTCCAACACCGAGTATAGCTGCTTCAGGCGGATTAATTATCGGAGTGAAGAAATCAACATCGTACATGCCTAGGTTAGTTACGGTGAACGTTCCGCCGGCCAACTCTTGCCTTGATAGCTTTCCTTGCCGAGCTTTTTCAGTTAGTTCTTTTATATCAATGTCTATTTCATTGAGGGATTTTCTGTCAGCATTGTGTATGACCGGAACGACCAAACCGTTTTCAGTCGCAACAGCCACGCCTATGTTCACGTCCTCAAAAACTTTTATCCGGTCGCCTTCTAGAGTTGAGTTGATTATTGGAAGCTCGGTCAAGCCCTTGGCTACGGCTTTTGCAATGATTGCTGTGTAAGATACTTGGGTTCTCTCATGCATTTTCACTGCTTTGGAGACATCCACTTCCATGATTACTGTGCTATGAGGAGCTGTCTTGAAGCTGAATGAAAGCCGCTCCGCAGAAGTCTTTCTGAACCCCCTCAACAGCACGACTTCCTTTACCTTCGGCAGCTCTCCACTTTTCTCTGCGAGAAGCCGTTGGACATCCTCTTCGATGATCCGCCCTTCAGGCCCGCTTCCTTTCACATTTGATAAGTCAATTCCATGCTCTTTTGCAAACCGTTTGGCAGCAGGCGAAGCTAGAACTCGATCCTCACCTTCTGCTTCAACTGTCTGCTGTTCTCCCGCAAGCGTTTCTGCCACTGAGTAGGGCTCGTCAGCGGCCGCCACAACAGCTAAGACTGCGTTGACTGGAACGTCAACGCCCTCTTGGACTAGAATCTTGCGCAGGATTCCTGACGCTGGGGCTTCTAGATCATACGTGGCTTTTTCTGAGACCACCTCTACGAGCGGCTCGCCCTTTTCAACGTTTTCGCCTTCCTTCTTGTACCACTTGCCAACTGTGCCCTCTTTCATCGTTAGACTCAGTCTCGGCATGACTACTTGGGTTACCATTTCAGATGACTTCCTTAACCGCTTCGACTATCTTTTTTTCATTTGGAATCACGAACTGCTCTAACGGCGGACTGAAGGGAATTGGCACATCTTGCCCAGCTACTCTTTTTATTGGAGCATCCAAATAGTCAACAGCCTCTTCAGCCACCACAGCAGCAATTTCAGCGCCTACGCCGGCAGTTTTGCAGTCTTCGCTTACCACGATCAGTCTACCAGTCTTCTTGACAGAGTCTAGTATCGTCTTCTTATCCAGTGGCGTAAGGGTTCTTGGATCAACGACTTCAACGCTTATGTCTTCTTTTTCAAGCGTTTCAGCCGCATTGAGGGCCTTATGAACCATGTACAAGGTGGCTACGACCGTTACGTCAGAACCTTTCCTCTTTACATCTGCAACACCGAAGGGAATGGTATACTCTTCTTCTGGGACCTCGCCTTCGACGGGATATAGCAGCTTGTGTTCACAGAAGAAAACGGGATTCTCTCCACGTATGGCCGTTTTCAAGAGTCCCTTTGCATCATAAGGTGTTGAGGGAACAGCCACGTACAGGCCCGGAACATGCATAAACCACGCTTCCAAGCTTTGCGAATGGTGAGACGCAATGTTTACACCCGCACCGAAAGGCGTTCTTATCACAAGCGGACATGACACTTGTCCACCGAACATGTAGCGTATCTTCGCCGCTTGATTGGCAATCTGATCCATGGCTAGGGCCGTTAGATCTCCAAACATTATCTCCGCAACGGGGCGCATTCCAGTTATCGCCGCGCCTACGCCTGTGCCAATTATGGCTGATTCGGATATTGGCGTGTCCCTGACTCTTTCATCCCCAAATTCTTCAGCTAGACCTTCAGTAACCTTGAAGGCTCCGCCCCAGTATCTGCCAATGTCTTCTCCAAGCAGAAACACTGCCGGATCTCTCCGCATTTCCTCTCTTAGAGCTTGACGAAGTGCTTCCCGATAGGTAATTCTCCGCATCAGCCAACCCCCATTCTAAGCGTAGACGTCTTCAAGAGCTTCCTCAGGAGCCGGAAAAGGACTTTCCATAGCGAATTTGACAGCCTCTTCAATTTCAGCCACAACATCCTTTTCGATTTCTTGGATTTCAATGGCCTTCAGAGTGTGTGTCTGCAGAAGCATTTCCTTTGCGCGCTTGATAGGATCTTTAGCCAACCATTCTTCAACCTCTTGTTTCGGTCTGTACTTAGCTGGATCAACTCGCGAATGCCCCTTGTGCCGGTAAGTCTTGCACTCAATGAGTGTTGGCCCAAGACCGTCTCTGGCGCGATCAACAGCCTCCTTCGAGGCTTCATAGACTGCAAAAACATCATTTCCGTCTGCGCTTGCACCTGGAATTCCGTATGCAACGGCTCGATCCGCAACTTTTTCAATGTTCATTATTCTCGATTGACGAGTTCCCATAGCGTAAAGATTGTTTTCACAGACAAAAATCACGGGCAGCTTCCACGCAGAAGCCATGTTAACGCTTTCATGAAATGTTCCCTGATTTGAGGCCCCTTCGCCGAAGAAGCAGGCCACTACCTGATCCGTCTTCCTAAGCTTGGCAGACAGTCCAGCCCCAACGGCTATCGGCAACCCAGCGCCGACAACGGCCGTTGCGCCCAGCATGCCTACGTTGAAATCTGCGATGTGCATTGATCCGCCCTTGCCTTTACAGTACCCGGTTTTCTTGCCCAGAATTTCAGCCATTATCCTTTTGAGTTCAGCGCCCTTGGCTATGCAGTGTCCGTGACCCCTGTGCGTGCTCGTTATATAATCGTCCTTTCGCAGGGTGCTGCAAACACCGACAGCTACCGCTTCTTCTCCAGCATACAGATGAATCGTGCCTGGAACGACGTTTTGACCGTAAAGCTCGAAAACTTTCTCTTCAAAGTGACGGACTTGAAGCATTTTCCTGTACATTTCGATGAGCTTTTCGCTTGTCAGATTTGGATCCAACCGTTTTTCCATCCCTTGATGTTTTAGCTCATTTCTTATAGACTTTGACGCTTCTATATTAGTTTATGATCGTTGATAGCTGGAAAAAGACATCTGGAAACAATGAATTTAACGACTCTTTTCTGACTCGATGCACAACTGACTTGCGAAAGCTGCACCACTTATGGCCTGGCTTATCTGATTTGATGTCCGCTTGACAACGCAAGCCATATAGATCGACTGTCGATTAAGTATTACAGGAAACTGATGTTTGAATGGTTAAATCGAGGATTTTAAGGGACGTCAAATGCAGAAATCCTATTCAAGACTGCTAGGAATCGTTGGAAAACCTAATACTGGTAAATCTACCTTTTTCAGTGCTGCAACCTTGGCGCCGGCAGAAATTGCAAACTATCCGTTCACAACGATAAAGCCTAACAGAGGAGTGGGATATGTTCGAACTCCTTGTGTGCATGAGGAATTTAACGTTAGCGATAATCCGGCTAACTCCGTATGCATGAACGGTGTAAGACTCGTCCCTGTTGAATTCATCGACTGCGCGGGACTCGTGCCAGGCGCATGGGAAGGAAGAGGCTTAGGCAACCAGTTCCTCGACGAGATCAGAAAGGCAGACGTGCTAATCCACATCGTTGATGCTTCGGGCGGAACAGACTGCGAAGGCAAGCTTTGCAGACTAGGAACAAACGATCCCTTGGAAGATGTGAGATTCTTGGAACACGAGATAACGATGTGGATGGCCAACATACTCAAAAAAGACTGGTCGAAGATTGCGAGGACAGTGGAATCCGAATCCAAAGATCTTCTATCCATGCTGGAAGAACGCATGAGCGGTTTGTCAATTAGGAGAGGCCACGTATACGATGCGATTAGAAAGGCGGGGTTGAACGCTGACAAACCCACTTTTTGGAGCGACGAAGATTTCCTGCGGTTTGTGGACACGTTGCGACAGATTGCGAAGCCCATGTTGATAGTAGCGAACAAGATGGATCTGCCAACGTCTGAGGCGAATTTGGAGAGACTGAAGAAATCGAGCCACATCGTTGTTCCAGCATGTGCCGAAGCAGAACTCGCCTTAAGAAGAGCAGCCGAAAAACAGCTGATAGATTACAGGCCTGGAGACTGTAACTTCAAAATAAACAAGCCGGAGAATCTAAGCGAAAGTCAGGTTCGAGCTCTGGAGACCATACGAGAGAAGGTCCTTCTCGGCTTCGGCTCAACGGGCGTTCAAGAAGCGATAAACTCGGCTTTTTTCAAGCTTCTGAGCATGATCACGGTTTATCCCGTTGAAGATCTGGAGCACTTGGCAGATCATGCGGGAAGGGTGCTTCCAGACGCGTACCTAGTACCCTACGGGACTACGGCACGACAACTTGCTTACATAATCCACACTGAGCTTGGTCAAGGATTCATATACGCGGTTGAAGCAAGGGAAAAGAAACGTGTCGGAGAAGACTACGTACTTAAAGACAGAGACGTTGTCTCCATAGTAAGCGCCCGAAAAAGAGCTTGAACTGATCATTCGCCGAAGCGTCTCTTGCGTTTCTGATACGTTCTGACCGCTCGGAGCAGATCGATTAAGCGAAAATCAGGCCAATAGACATCTAGGAAACAAAGCTCGCTATACGCAGATTGCCACAATAGGAATCCGCTGAGCCTTTCTTCGCCTGAAGTTCTGATGATCAAGTCCGGATCTTGGTTGGGCATGTGTGAAGTGTAAAGGTGCTGCTCAAACGTTTGTTCGTCAACCTTTCGGGGATCCAGCTTGCCGTCATGCACTTCTTCAGCGATTTTTCGTGCAGCATCAACGATTTCTGCTCTTCCACTGTATGCAAACGCGAAATTCAAGAAATGTTCATTATAGTCCTGGGTTTTTTCTTCCACGTCTGCTATCAGTCGCCGCAAGTTTTCAGGCAACAAGTTCAGTCTGCCGATGACTTTAACCCGCACTTTGTCTCCATGTATACGCTCATCTGTCAGAAGTTTTCGAAATCTTTCCTCAGCGATACGCATTATTTCCTCGACTTCACTGCTTGAGCGATGAAAGTTCTCGGCGGAAAAAGCGTAAAGGGTCACAGACTTAACATCAAGCCTCAAGCACCAATCGAGCAGTTGCTCAACTTTTTCCGCACCTTTTTCGTGCCCTAACCATGGATTGAGAACCTTTTGGGAGGCCCATCTTCTGTTTCCATCTAGGATTATTGCGATATGCTCGGGTTTGACGCCGTTCTTGACTTGGCGCCAGAGCCACCACTCATAGGCTTTGTAAGCACCGACTGCTGAAAGCAGTGTCTTGAACACTATATGAACCTCGCGCTCCTAGTCGTCTTGGCACAATGGCAAGTTACCTTGATTTTCAAGGGTAAACCTCTAATGGTTTCAATTAAAACTTTCTCCAAACTAGCGCAAATCCGTGTAGAAATCCATGAAAACTCTGCACGTGATAAACGTTTCTGTATTCTGTTCTGGTCCATGCCTTGGAAGAAAGATCACGTTTTTGCTTTCTATCTTTGTGAATAATAGAGGCGAAGCGGTTCCATGTGGTGCTTCCGAGGACAGTCGTTTAGCGTTTCTGAAGAGGTTTTCAAGGCCTGAACCACCTATCATCGCCATTCTAGCCGTTTCCAAACTCTTCAGCCTGTTCTTCAGTCTCCTCAAAGAACCCTCTCTTCGACCTGTGAACCACGAATATTACTATTACGGAGGCTACACCCATTAAGATACCGACACCTATGGAAAAGATGAGCCTTTCGTAACCCATTTCAGGTCTTACCAGCAAGTCAGCTGTTGAAAGGAAGATCTGTCGGGACCAGCCGATGATGACTATCAACGCTGCATTGCGCAACAGCCGAGCATCGCGTTCAAGATACCATCGGATGGCTCTACCCAACAGAGCAATGCATAGGCCCGCCACGACTAGGGTTATGGAGCCTTCAATGAAAAAGCCCGCAATCTGTGGTAGAATGTAGAGCAAGGCACCGATATCTTGCGGTAACGTAACAGACGAGGCTGCCTGCGTCCAGCCTAAGTAGACACCTAGCACTACTGATAATGCACCCGCGATCGCTGAAAAGGTCGATATCTGCACTCTTAGCGGTGGCGGAGAATATTCCCGCACCCACCTAAACAGGTCCCTTGCGGCTCTATCCACTCCGAAGCCCTTGACAAGCAGGACAACGCTCAGGACAAGCACGAAGGCTATCACGTAGTATTGAACCCAACCGAAAAGTGAGAATACTCCCAGCATAAGAATAAGCAATCCGGGTAAGCCCAGAGCAAGGCGGGAGTACCGGGGATTTTCCAAAATCATCTTCAGATATTTTGAAAACAGCGCGGCAGTCTCTTCTATCGATTCACTGTGTTTTACAACTATTCTTCTTACCGACGTAACGGGCACACGAGACTGCACAAGAGGCAAAACGGCCTCGTCTGAATATCCGTCTGTAACCAAAATAACTTCGCTGGCAGCAAAAGATTTCAGCAAGTCGTTTAGGCCAGCAACGATTTTTCTGTCCGCGCCTACGCCGCCAAATTCCGAGCCAGACAGGGTGGCGATTTCGAAAGTCTCTTTAGGATTATTCTCGCTTTTCAAACGGTCATACACGCGTATCGCTTCGAACATGGCGTTTGCATCCGGCTCTTCAGGATCTCGCAGCGCGAGATTCACAGCGGCGTCCAGATTTGGTTCCCTTCCAACAACAGGGGTTTTGACGCCGGCTTTGGCTTCCAGATCGCCATCTCTGTCCACGCATAAAACAAGAATTTGCTTTTGTTCTTGGTCCTCCGCTTCTTTCATACCTATCTCGTTCTTTGAATACTATCTATGCGTGTTCACTTTAATCTTCCGATGCAACCCCCTTTTCTGCTAAAAGCCGAAATTCCTCCCAGCTCAGTTTCTCACCACGTTTCAGCTTTTCCCTCGCCTGTTTTTCAAGTGTTTCGCGAAGTGCCTCTTGACCCCGCTGTCTCTCCTTCTGTTCTTCCTGTTGAATTTCGCCCTTTAACTGTCTAAGCTGGTTTGCAATTACGGCTATTTCTTCTTGCAGGGGTCTTGTTCTTTCTTTCACTTCTACGAACTGTTTGTGCATGTTGTCAGCGTCTGCTTTCAGTTTTTTCGATTGCTCTATTTTTTCAAGCATTTTTTGATGAATCTGTTGGCTTTCTTGTGCGTTATCTGTTAATTGTTGATGTCGTCGTTCATTTGTGGTTTTCAGAGTCTTAGCCTCAACGCGTATCTCAAGGATCTTTTGGTTAAACTGTTCAAGTTTCTTGTGGACGGCAAGCTGCGTTTCCAGTTGCTTTACCTGTTCGACAAGCTCCTTGTATTCTTCTGAAGTCAGAGATGATGTTTGGATTCTCCAGTCGATGCTTTCAGCTTCTTTCTGCAAAGCTTGATGACTCCTAGAAGGTTTTCTCCTTGCCAAATCCTTGTTTTCTTGGCCCAGTTTCCTTATTTCCTCAGTTTTCTCATGGATTTTTTCGGAGGTCTCGTTTCGCTGTTGTTTCAGCTCTCTGACTTTTTCGTTCATTCTGTCTCTTTCAGCGCGTAGTCGCTGCGTCTCAGTCTGCAAGTTCTTGACTTGGTCGTTGAGCTTGTTCCGTTTTTCAGCCCACTCGTAAGCCTCGCTGTCAATCCTGACCCTTTGCTCTTTCAACGTGCAAAGCTTCTGCGTTAACTCTTCGATCATTTGCGCCTTCTGTGATCTTGACAATTATTCTTTCCCTTCCCCTATGGCTAGGCAGCAAATCGGCTCATTTTTTTTCCAGCATGGATCTTGTTGACGCGGTTTTCATGTTAACTCCGGTTGCAGGTTTACTCGAGGATTATGCGTGCGTCAACGGTTTTTGCTCCGTTCTTGTAGACCAATATGGGGTTTAGATCTAGCTCCTTGATCTCTAGGTGATCTGTAACCAGTCTTGACGTGTTTAACAGTATGTTGGCTATTGCTTTTGTATCTGCTGGAGGGGTATTTCTGTACCCTTCCAAAAGCGGGTAGGCTTTTACTTCACTTATCATTTCGCAAGCTTCGTCTTCTGTTATGGGGGCTATTCTGAAGGTTACGTCTTTGAGAACTTCTACGAAGATTCCGCCGAGTCCGAACATTATCGCGGGACCGAACTGCGGATCTTTGATTGCGCCTACAATGACTTCCGTCGAAGATGGTGCCATTTCTTGAACGAGTATGCCGGTGATTCTTGCTTTTCCATCATGGTTTTTAACGTTTTTCAGGATCTGATTGTATACGTCGCGGACACGTTTTGCATCTTTCACGTCGACTACTACCCCGCCGATGTCTGATTTGTGGATGATGTCCGGTGAAACAATTTTCAGAACAACTGGGTAGCCGATGGTTCCCGCGCACTCTACGGCTTCTGCTTCGTTTCTGGCTAAGGCGAACTTTGTTACCGGAATGCCGTAGTCCATACAAACGGTTTTGGCCTCAGTCTCAAGCAGGGATTTTCTGCCCTCTTTGTAAGCCTGCGACAATATCCGCGAAGTCTCCTTCAAAATCTACAGCTCCATGCAAATTGAGTACCTATCACTTATTCCTTGGCTTAAAATTGTTTTGCCGTGTTAATCGTCGCAACAATCGCTTCGAAGCTTATCCGAAACTTTCGCACAAGGTTAAGCCGTGGCCAGATAGGCGAAAATCTTGGCATCATTAACGATGTTCTCTATCTTTGCGTATTCGTTCGGCTGATGTGCCATTTCGTCTATGGTACTCCAAACGACGGCCGGAACGTTAATGTCCCGGAAGTAAGCCGCGCATGTTCCTCCGCCTATTCCTCCGACTTTTGGCTCGATTCCCCTAGTCTTTCTGATTGCTTCTTTCAGCATGAGGACAATTTTCGCGTTGACGTCGGTCGGTTCGGAAGCAACAGTCTTCTGCACCAGTTCAATCCCTATCTTAGCTCCCGTTTTCTTTTCGAAATCGGCCGCGAGTTTGCTAACAGCGTCAAGTACTTCATCAGGGTCGTAGCTCGGCAGTATTCTGCAGTCAAAATAACTGACATCTTCTCCTGGAATTATGTTTACTGCGTCAACGTTTTGCTCCTTTTCTGTCGGCTCGAAGGTGCTTGCCGGAGGCTCAAAATTCTCGTCCTTAGCAGGGTATTTTTCATGCAGCAGTTCGTCCAGGGCCAAAGCGTATTGCATTCCGACGCGGTGAGCGTTCAACCCCATCTCAGGCCTGCTTGCGTGGGTCTGTTTTCCGATTGTACGTATTCTGAACCAGACAACGCTTTTTTCGGCGGTCTCTATGAAGCTTCCATCCGCGTATCCCACGTCGGGTACGACCACCAAATCCTTTGGTTTGAAAAGCCCTTGTTTAATTAGGTATTGTATGCCGTATTTGCTTCCTTGTTCTTCATCTGCAACAAGGCCTAGACCCACCGTCCGTTTTGGTTTTATTCCCAAGTTTTTCAAAGCCTTGACGGCAAAAACTGAGGCGATCATCGACTGCATGTTGTCTTCACTTCCGCGTCCATAGATTTTCCCATCCTTGACCGTGGGTTCGAAGGGTTTCGTTACGGTCCACAGAGAGTCTTCGCCAGGCGGAACTACGTCCATATGTGTAACTATCCAGAGTGTTTCATCCCTTTTTTCTCCGTAGTAGTAGGCGAGTATGTTGGGCCTCTTCTTCGAAGGCACTCTCGCGTCCTCTGCATCAAAGCGGAGTATCTGATCGAACCCTACGGCTTTCAGCATTTGCAAAAGTTTCTCAGCCTTCTTTGATTCGCCTTCCCCGCCATTCTCGGGAGCTATCGCCGGGATGCGAATAAGCCCCATCAAGGCCTGTGTCATTTCATCCTTCAGTCTTTCAACTTCAGAGAAGATTCTCTCAGTTTCCATAGACATCACGGCTAAGCATGGATAGTGTTGCCCAGATGCCTTTAACGTTTTGCGATGATAAAGTGAAAAGTTTTTGAAATTTTGGAAAGTGATTGGTTCTAGCTTAGTTCTTGCAGAGCTTTTAACCGCTTGACTATGTTTGGATGGGTGGAAAGTATTTCGAGAATTCTGTCTGCTGTTGTCAGCTTCTTTGAAAGGATATCCTGAACCAGTTTTTGATTGTCTGCAACAGACATCTTTGACAGTTCAGCAGCGTCTGCTGCTGCTCTATCAGGGTCGGTGATGAACAGCGCTTTGAAGGCGTTAAGATTCTTTGTCTCCTGTTTTGTTCTTCCCATGCGTTTCGTGGCGCTTACTATTTTTGCCAGTCCGGTGGAAAGTTTGTCTGAGCCTTGGTCGACTATCGATGCGCTGTGTCTGTCAGCATAATACTCGCGCAGACGGCTTAGGTACAGTGTGAACAGGTTTAGTACCCAATAGAAAGCAATGAAGGCGATGCCTAGCACTGCTCCGTTGTTGCCTTTGTTATTTTGGTTGTTATACATCGAAGAGAACATGAGCGAGTAGCCTATGTAAAACGCGATCGCAGGTAGCATTGACACGAACATCATTACTTGTACGTCTCTATGTCTCAGGTGCCCAAGTTCATGACCGACGACAGCCTCGACTTCCCCGGGATCAAGCGTCTTCAATAATCCGCTCGTGACGGCTATTCGAGTTCCCGCTATCGGTGAACCGTACGCGAACGCGTTTGGAATAGGAATCTGTGCAAGCATCAGTTTTGGCTTCTTTATGTTGCTTTTTCGGCTCAGATCATCGACCATTTCGATGAAGCTTCGGCTCTTCACTTGCCGATAGCGCCTTGGTGTGGTAAAGAGCGTCCACGATGTACGGGGATATGAGCCATTGGATGACGTTGAAGCCGACGACTATGATTCCTAGAGTTAGAAGATCAAATGCCCCGGTTAGGCTGAGTATCACTGTGAAGAACAGGGTGGATAGACCTATTATCAGCGCTACGGTTCCAGCCATAGAAACACGAAGTTTCCAAACACTCATTCTTATACACCGATTCTTATGTCCAAGGACAATTCCAACTTATATCTCTTACTCCGACCTTTACCTCGTCACCATGACTCTCTGTCGAAGCTGTGCAGCAATTGATGTTTCTATTTTTGCGGCAACTTCCTTCTTTCCTGTAAATGCCAGTGGGAAAGAAAGCATTCTTCGCATTTTTTCAAAAAATCCAAACCTTTCTGTGTTGTCTTGTAATGATGATTTTCAAGCATCTCTACAAGCTCATTTTTCAACGCTATATTCAAGTACTGCTGAGCCTGCACGAATGACATATTAACCTCTTTCATAAGCTGCGTCTTGTTCTTAGCAGACCTTGCGCTCTTCAGCATATCCATAACAATGTCATGCCGGTCTCGTCTGACCATCCGCACCCCTACTCAGTCTTGCTGCCAAGCAAATCTAAGCTTTTCCCTCCGACAAACGTCCTGTGCACCAGCGCAAAGGAACAAAACCAGGTTTAAATTGGTTGCACGCGTAATCTGTTGACATGGACATATTGGTCGATGATGTTGGCAGTTTTCCGTTGCCGCCTCACGTAGATGACAAGATGTATGGAGAGGCATATCGTCATGCAAGGGAAGTAATAGTCAATGGAAAAGACATCGGGAAAGAGGCATCGCTGTCAACCTTCTCCCAGGTTGTGATTGACTCTTTTAGAAAGAAAGTTGAGGCTGGACTCGATGTCACCAATTATCCCCAGCATTACGATATGCACAGGCAAGTGGCAGACGTGATTAGAGAATCAATGAAGCAGGGAACGTATTCAGTCGACGAGCGAGAAGCAATCTTGCCGGAGGTAAGCGTGATTGGCAGCGAAGCCAAGAACCTCTACGAAGAAACAGATAAGACATTGCAGCTCCGCGTTTGTGTGATAGGACCGATGGAATTGTATTTGAAAGAACTCGGCACCAAGGTTTACCAAGATATCCTGCAGATGTTCGCTGACAACGTCAAACGTTTCGCGAAGAATTCAATCTTAACTAATAAATACGTTAAAACCGTCGCCGTCTCGCTGGACGAGCCAAGCTTCGGTTTCCAAGAGGTCTCCGCCGACAGAGACACGATCTTGGACACGCTTGAAAGAGCGTTCGACTTCACTGGCGTAGTGAAACAGATACATCTTCACTCGCCGTCCAGGGTTTCAGACATATTGAGCGTCAAGAACGTTGATGTCGTCTCACTAGAATATGCGGCGTCCCCAAGAAACATTGGTGCCGTATCAAGAAAGATGCTTGGATGAAGCGGACAAGCAGATACGAGTAGGCATATCAAGAACAGACATCAACTCAATCATGGCCGAGCTTTATGACAAAGGAATAACAAAGCCAGCCGCGTACCAAATAGTTGAGAGCGAGGAAACCATACAAAAGAGGTTTGAGGCGGCTTGGGAAAAATACGGCGACAGAATGACTTTCACTGGGCCTGACTGTGGATTAGGCGGCTGGCCAACACAAGAGGCCGCCCAACTTCTTCTAAAAAGAACGGTAGATGTCGTGAAAAGCGCAAAAACGAGATCTGTTTAGGCTCCACGAGTTCGATGTCACTTTCTGATCTCTGTCTCTCATTGCTTCAAATATAATTTGAAGAATCGTGTAACGCTCAATTTCTGCGCGCGGCGCATGTAGAAGCTTGCTTGTTCTTGCGAGAGTTTTTCAAGGCCTTCTCTGACAGAAAGACCCTGCTATGCTATATCAATGATATCTCAAATCGTGTAATATTCCGCATGGGTTTGTTCAGCGCCAAGGAGTTCTCAAGCGCATAAAGTGTTTACGAAACTGAATGTAGACGTTTCAATGTCCTCAAAGCGATTAGGGTCATCCATTTGCTGGATATGCCCTTGGGCTCTAGGTTTGTCTGCATTCGTCCAGTCGGCGAGGATTCCAGGATCCATGCTCCGTTCTTTTGCCGCTTCTGTAGAAGGATTTCAACGGCATCATTTAGACGCTCATCTTTCACGTATCCTATTTTGGTCAAGACGTCGAGCCCTCTGAGGATGTTGTAACTGATGAACATCGGAAAGCCCAGCGTTAACCAATGTTTGCTGATTGTCTTGTAGCCATGATGGTCCGCCTTATACAAGCGATGCATCAGCATGAACTCTCCGCCTTCATCGATAGTCTGTTTCATTTCTCTCGTCAGATTCTCTTTCCTGACTTCGGAAAAGGCTTCAAGCGGACAAATTGTCCCGAAAAAGCAGCCGTGTTTGTCTCTGGTATGCGCTCTCCAGTAGGGACACAGCCACCCTCCGTCTTTGTTCTGTATCTTCACAAGCCATTCAAGGGCCTTCAACACTCGAGCGTCGTCCCCATAGTCCATTCTTGTTAAAGCAGCCACCATGTTGCCTGTGAGGCAAGAGTATTCATGTTCATGAACAATGGCAGAAGCGTATTCTTTCGGCGAGGGCAACTTCTTTCCTTTTCGGCGCAGCCATTCATATTCCTTTAATGCCAGATCTTCAGTATAGCTTGAGAAGCCGCCTTCAGCTGATTGAAATTGAAAAATGTATTCACACGCCCTCCTGATTCGCTCCTCGGTCTTGTCCACGCCTAGCTGGCCAAGCATCATTATCTGCCAATAAGAGGACTTGTATTTAGGATGGTAAGGGTTTACTGGTTCTTCCCAGTAGCCCTCTGGATTCTGCTTCCGCAAGATCTTCTTTACAACAGGAGACTCAGGAATGGCACGTTTTGCAGCTCGAACTTGCGGATCGTCTTCACTCTTGCCAAGAACGTCGCGCAACGTGAAATATCGAACTGAGGGATTTGCTTTCTCAAGAAGCCAGTCAATCGGGCTTTGCTTCAAGACACATGCCCAGTCAATCATAGCCAAACGCTCTATTAATCCTTCACATCGGAGACAATTATGATGTTTGGCGGGCCCGACGGGAATTGAACCCGCGACCTACGGATTAAGAGTCCGCCGCTCTAGCCTGACTGAGCCACGGGCCCACGAAACTTCTTCTGAAAGAAGCTTCACAAGGAAATATAGAGCTTTCGGATAAGTGTCAACCTGAGCTGCCCATCCATGTTGTTAGAGCTTATCTTTGAACTTGTTGGCGCGTACTGATGTGATGTGCCTGAAAAAACTTTGTGGGACCTGTGCTTGTTCAGAGTCCCTATTCCCGTCTTGTTTTCTCAGCGTGTTTCTGTCTAATGGCTTGGCATCGGCAAGTGTGATAGTGTTTGAGAATAGCCCTTGAGCCATGAGTATCGCCAGCAATGAAATCCGAAAGCTGTAGGGTGATGAGCATTCTATGGAAGCTTCTGATGGGTTGTAGCGGCAAGATTAAGTGTTGGAGAATGCACAGTTATTCATGGATGTGTGTGGGGGATGGTAGTAAGGACATTTTTCTCCTCTCTCCTTTCTCCCCTTCTACCATTCTCCTCATGAACGAAGTTCAATGGGCTTTGGGTTTAGAAATGGCTTATGGAAGAATCTTCTAGAACTATCGGAACTATCTTCTATATGCTTTAGAGGCGCTTAATGTCAAAAGCTTTAAAGTCTGATCCGTTCTTTCCGCTTTAAACGGAGCTGAAATGGATGGGAGAAATCGTTTTTGTTGGACTTGGCTTGCACGATGATACGGGAATAAGTCTGCGTGGCTTAGAGGAAGTCAAGACGGCTGACAACGTTTTCCTGGAACTCTACACGAATCTGCTGCCTGGTTTCTCGTTGGACCGGTTGAAGCAGGTTTCTAAGAAGAAAATCAACGTTGTTTCAAGAAGAGATCTTGAAGACGAGAATGGAAAGGTTGTTCTAGATGCTGGCAGAGTTGGTAAGGCTGTTTTGCTTGTTCCGGGCGACCCGCTTATTGCAACAACCCACGTAGCTCTGAGGATTGAGGCTGAAAAGCGCAAGATAAAGACGCGTGTAATTCATGGAGCCAGCATATTTTCCGCGGTCATTGGTTTGTCAGGCTTGCACAGTTACAAGTTTGGGAAAAGCGTCACCATACCTTTCCCCGATGAAACCCCGTCTGACACTCCTTACACGGTCATCGTTCAGAACAAGAGCCTGGGACTGCACACCCTCTGTCTGCTCGACATCAAAACAGAACAACAACGTTACCTGACAATCCAAATGAGTTTAAACGCACTCTTGCAAACTGCCCGCCACAAGAAAAAGAAAGAATTAACCGTGAATACACTGGCTGTTGGCATAGCAAGAGCTGGAAGCAATGACCCAACGGTCAAGGCAGGCCTCCTCAAGGACGTTATGGAATATGATTTCGGATTACCGCCTTACAGCCTCATCTTTCCTGGAAAGCTCCATTTCACGGAAGCCGAAGCCTTGGTAGTGTTGGCGGGCGCCCCTGAAAAACTGAGGATGGAGACCGAATGAGTCTCGAGAGACTTGTTACGAGATACATCCGTTCAGCGGAGCATGCGCTCGATGAAATCAAAGTTGCCGCAACATCAGAGGCGCTTGATAAAGACACCGTTGTGGAGGTGATAGACCAAGCAAGGGCCTACGTGCACGACGCGAAATATTACAGGACAAAGAAGAGACTCGACGTGAGTCTGGCTTCTGTTGCTTACTGCGAGGGCTTGCTTGACGCGTTGAGACTGCTCGAACTTGTGAAATTTGAATGGCCAGTGAGAAGAAAGGAGTCAAGTGAAAATGCGCGGGCGCCAACGCGAAAGTGAGAACGGTAAAGACGTTAACGAATGGGTTAATAATTAACCTGTAGGTAAAACATAAAGCCCTACTTGAAAGTAAACTCCTAGGTTAAAGAGTTACCCCGTGGGATAGAAGGTTAGGGTTTTTTTAACACAATAACATCACAATTTAGGTGAGTGGGGAGAATGGTTGGTTCTGAGTGGAAATAAGGTACAAGATTCCACTTTCTCCTTTCTCCCTCCAATCATTCTCCCCACCTATAGAACATCTTTCACAAAAATATAGGTTGTGGAACAATCTTCTATAGCGAATGCAGTGCAGCTAATCAGCTGTCGTCCTCTAGCATGAGACACTAAGGCTATCCGGAGTCAAGATTCAATTGCCGACAAGCCTAGGATTCATATGATGCCCAATTAACGTTTGAGAAGGATGGTAGAAAAGACAGTTTTAGCGATATTCTCCCTTCTCCTTTTCCCCTGTCCACCATTCCTTCTTGAGAGCAAAACATACCGCGGATCTGCAAACAAAAATAGCTTACGCAAGGTTATTGTAGAAGAATTCTGGTAATTTGGTGAGCAGGTTTTCGCTAGTACGTTGACAGCATATATATAAAGTTGCCAGCCGATGTGTTTGAATATGTCTGTGCATTGCGTTGCCAAATCCATCTGTTGCGAACGATCACTCATAAGCCCAGAAAATTCATCCAATCACAGCGATCGTGAATATTCACGTTCTATGAAAACTTGCGGACGTTTCGACAAAACGTTCTCAAACACTTCTAGAAAAAGGAGAATAGTCCTCGCGTCAGGTGTGTTCGACCTTCTCCATTTGGGGCACGTGCGGTTTCTTGAAGAAGCAAAAAGGACTGGGGGGCCAAACGCTGAACTCGTGGTCATAGTGGCCCGGGATCGAACGGCTGAGAAGCGGAAGGGCATGAGACCTGTCTTCCCTGAAAATCAGCGGTGCGCTCTTATCGGATCTTTGAAAGTCGTGGACGAAGCCATTTTGGGATATGAGGATTTTGACATCGGTAAAGTCATTGAGAAAATCAAGCCCGATGTCATTGCGCTTGGACATGATCAGAAAGACATGGAAAAAACCTTAAGTGATTACGTGAAAGGACATGAGAGGAACATTAAGATTGTCCGAATTGGCAAATTCAGTTCAGACGAGCTAGACAGTTCTTCCAAGATCAAGCAAAAGATTATTGAAGACTTCAAAAGATGAAGGATCATGTTTAAGAATTCCAAAGAGTACATGCCGACCTACCTGCTAATTGCAGTCAACATCGCTGTCTACGCGTTCACGTCATATCTGAGCGGAGATATGTTTGAAACAAGCCAACCCGTTATGGACGCCTTGGGACAAACGAACGCAGTGTTGAACGGTGAGGTCTGGCGGCTCTTTACATCCATGTTCGTTCATGCCAACGTCCTGCACATTTTTGGTAACATGTTCTTTCTTCTGATTTTCGGGCTCAGAGCAGAAGACATGTTTGACCTCAAAGAGTACCTCTTCATCTACTTTGTGAGCGGCTTGACAGGAGGCGTCCTCACTTTGATCGTGTGGCCTGACATTATATCTGTTGGAGCTTCTGGCGCCATTTTCGGAATACTTGGCGCTACAATGATCTACGCCAGACGGTCAATCGGCCAATCGATAATCACGGCGCTAGCGTACGCTTTCTTCCTTTTCATCATCAATATCGGACCAGACGTAAACTTCATAGATCATCTGGGAGGCTTATTGGTGGGGTTGTCTACTGGATATTTACTCGCAGCAACGCGAAAACAAAAAACGGCGTACACGTATGGCTATCAGTACAGAGTCTGAGCCCGGGGTGCATCCTTATTGGAAACAGAGCAGTCAGAGAATTTCACGTCAACAGCTGGCCTACTGTTCGTATCATCTTTTCAAGAATCGTATCAGGGAAGCGTCAGAACTTCGACCTTAACCTTGTGGCCGTCTTTAAGCTTAAGATGTTTCCTCATGTTGACTGGAGCAATGATCTCTAGCACTGAGGCGTCATAGTGGCTTCGCAGGGCTGAGATTAATGCACCTTTCACCTTGTTTTCCACTATCACTGGATAGCACTTTACAGAGCCAAACGTCCGATCCTCACTTTTGAAACCCTGAACCTCAACAGCCGGGTAAGCCTCCAATTCGTCGCGAGCTTTAGTGTCATAATCTGTCGACAACTTCAGATTGAGCGTCCCGGGATAAGGATCAAAGCCCAACTTCTCGATAAACTGCTTCCTGTAATGCTCTTTCGTTATGTAGTAGGCGCCTTCGCCTATACCTGTGAAAACTGTGCCCTCCAAGGTTATTGAAGGCGGGTAAGCAGCTTCCATCAGAAAGCGAAGATTGGAATAGAGCTTGTTCAGCTCCTTAATGCCTGCGTCTGTGATTCTTATGAGGCAGCCCTCAGGCGTAATAGTTCTCTTGATCCAGCCTTTCTTGTCCAATTCAATCAGGTAACGTGAAGCCGTCTGCTGAGAAATATTTAGCTTCTCTGCCAGATACTCGGTTGAAATCTTCGCCGTCCTCCGATGTGCCCCCATCTCAGCCAACTTCACAAGCGTGAAAAGATGGCGGCACGCATAGCCCTCGGACATTTCAAGGCCCCAACTGAACTCTACAATGTAGCCAAATTCATATTTAAGTGCCTCGAAAACACTGAATCGTAGAACACCTTCGCAAGGCGCCTTAAAGTGGCATGAAAAGCCCAGATACTTCACAGACAATACAAGAGTGCAGACTTCTCCCGCACAATCCCCTTTTTCTATCTAGCCGATTTGAAAATGATGAATATTGAGAATTGAAGTGCGATGCTGGAATCTTTGCTCACGAGCCAGAGAGTTGAACTGTAGCACGCAAAGATGAGCCTAATTCTAATTACGATTGAAACAGAACGCACGCTGCAGACTACCTTGACCTCTCTTTTATGCTCTTAGGATCTGGAAAGAGATGAAGGAGGTGGAACATTCCTCTACATCCCCCTCATGGAGCTTGTTCAGGCAAAAAGTCCAAGAAGTCGGTGCGCGCGCTCCAAATCCATCTGAGTGAGCTTCTCTCTCAGGCGACGAAGGCAAGTGCGCGCTTTTTCACAATGCTCTTTCTTGAGAACAGCACGCCGAGTGCAATGACAGCGGCGACGATGATCCAAAGCCACCATGGAAATTCCGGGCCTGCCCACATGTTTGTCCCGCTTACGAGGGCAGCCCTGAAAGCGTTTCCCGAGGTCATCTCTCCCTCAGTCAAAACGCCAGTCTGTTTGTCCCAGTAAAAGACATAGTTGTTGTCTTGCTCTGTGAAGTTTGCGTAGATGACTCTTCTATCAACACCGCCGTAGGTCCTGGTCGTTTCGCCCGCGATAGTTCTATTGCCGAACCCTTGTCCTAGGTAAACAGAGTCATCCGTGCCCAATCCTCCAAGAATAAAATACACGCGTGCAGTGAACAAGGCCATTGAAAAATCGTCCCGAGACTTCAGGTCAATGACCTCTGTTTCGTTCATTTCTGTCAAGCTCGCCGTATAAACTGTCACGCGAACCGTAACCGTTGTTTCCGCAACGTTGAGGAACTCTATTCTTTCCCATTGCATGCCTGATGCTCCGAATGCTTCTTGCAGCTCGTACTCTATCCAATCTCCGCTCTTTCCCCCGAAGCTGAGGCCTGTCAAAGCTGAAACATTTGCCATTGACATTGCAAGAAACAGCATCAGAATAATCGTACCTGCTTCAACGCCTTTCATCTAATTCTTCCCGTTCAAATGGAAACTTGTTCAAAGGCAAGGTTAAACTTTTTGGATGCGATGGCGTTCCCGCTGAACATTTCAAGACGCAGGAATACTCGACTAGCGAGAACTAGACAGATTCCATCAGCTACCTAGCGTACGCGGCGCGTCAATAGCTCACAACATAGGAGAAACATGCAGCCTGGCAGAATCAGGACTTGCATACGTGGCCGGTGAACATTGCGACGGTGGAAAGGTCTTCAAGAGGACGATTTTGGTGCGGTTCAGTGGAAAAGCATGGGCAATATAGACATGTTTAAACAATCCATACAGAATTCTTATTTGAAGCCGGTAGATTAAATTGCACGCTCAGGCGTCCAACATGAGAGAAGCTACAGCTCTCGCGCCAGGTCACATCACTGGAGCCTTTCAGATATTCGACGAATCAGCAGACGCCTCAAACGTGGGTTCCAGAGGCTTTGGCGTTTCACTCGATCTGGGAGCCAGGACGACCGTCAAAGTCAAAAAGGCCTCAGAAAACTCCCTGAAAGTCAAAATCAACAATCATGCTTCAGACTCTGCGCGGGTCTCTAATCATGTTGTAAGCACTTTTCTCGCTCGTTTTGCCGAGACAGAAAACTCTGAGATCACGGTTGAGCATCATATCCAGGCGCCAATAGGCGCTGGGTTCGGCACCAGCGGAGCTGCGGCGCTGAGTCTAGCCCTAGCCTTGAATGAGGCTTTCAACCTTGGCATGTCAAAAATCCAAGCTGCTCAACTCGCACACATTGCGGAGGTTGAGTGCAAGACGGGGCTTGGAACAGTAATAGCTGAAACGTTTGGGGGGCTTGAAATCAGAGTCAAGCCTGGAGCCCCTGGAATTGGTGAGATAAAGCAGTTGTCAGTTCCAGCAAACACTGTGGTTGCATGCCTTGTTTTTGGGCCTCTTTCTACAAGTGAGTTCTTGACCAGCCAAAAGACACGCACACGGATAAACAAATTCGGCGGCGAGTTGATTGATGAATTGGTTGAGGCACCGAGCATTGGTAACTTTATGAAGCTCTCCCGGCAGTTCGCCGAGCGCGTCGAATTAATAACAGAAAAGGTCAGGCATGTCTTAACCGCGGCAGACGAGGTCGGCGTTGTCTGCAGTATGCCTATGTTCGGAGAATCTGTGTTCACGCTGATTGAGGAGGAGAATCTGCGGAAGATACTTCAGGTGTTTCGCAAACATGGCTCAAACCGACAAATAGTCATAAGTAACGTGGACCACGAAGGGGCGCGACTTCTTCAATGACCGCTACGAAGATTCCTCCTGATCACCCTAGAGCGAAATCTCTTAGAACACGTGAAAAATTGGTCGAGGGCTATTTTGACGGAATTGTCGCTGTCTCGGGCCTTATCGCTCATGGTCGCGGAGAGGCTTTTGATTACCTGCTTGGCGAAAGAACAAGCAAACCGGCATTAGAAGCCATAGAAGCGGCTGCAGCCGCGCTTCTAACAGCAGAAAATCCGGTCATCTCTGTTAACGGAAACACTGCAGCCTTAGTAGCTGAGGAAGTCGTAAACCTTGCCAATGTTACGAATGCAAGGATCGAGGTCAACCTTTTTCACAGATCCCGGAAAAGGGAATTGGCAATCAAAAAAACGTTGGAAAAGGCAGGTGCACGCGAAGTCTTGGGAGTGGGCAAAGAGGCATCAGCAAGAATCCCAGAGTTGAACAGCGAAAGACGGCGCGTTGATCCAAGGGGGATACTAGCGGCAGACGTTGTCGTGGTGCCGCTAGAAGATGGCGACAGAACAGAAGCTCTTGTCAAAATGGGCAAAAAAGTAGTAGCCATTGACCTAAACCCTCTCTCGCGAACAGCGCAGAAGGCAACAATCACCATAGTCGACAACATCCTGCGAGCGACGCCGAAGCTTGTGCTGACTGCTAAGAAACTGAAGAAACAAGACGTGAAAAGATGCAAGGAAATTCTGTGCAAGTTTGACAATAAGAAAAGCCTGGCTGAATCCATAACCCTGATCAAAGAAAATCTTTCAAGCATGACAGAAAAAGGCAGGAGCGCTGCGGGTGAGGATGAGCGCAGTGGAATTTGAGAAGATCTTCATTCTGGGAGCTGGTGCCATAGGAAGCGTTATCGGCGCTTTGCTATCAAAACAGAACGACGTAACGTTAATTGGGAACGAGGCGCACGTTGAAGCTGCAAATTCTAGTGGCTTGTCAATTTCCGGCGACTTGAATGAAGTTTTCCGTGTGCGGGCTGATACTCGAATCCGAGAAATACCTCAGCGGACGTTGATCTTCTTGACCACAAAGGCTTACGACTCGGAAAAAGCAATAAGTGGAGTGAGGAGATTTCTCAGGGAAGACACGGTTATTTTTGTTCTGCAGAATGGCCTTGGAAACGAAGAGACTGTCAAGCGCGTGGTCGGCGGCAGGGTCAAAGTCCTGAGAGGAATAACCACGATGGCCGGCGAGTTCTTCAGACCTGGAGAAATAACTTATTGGAAGGGCGAAATAACGATTGAGCACGATGCCGTTGCAGAGAAAATCGCAGAAATTTTGAATGCCAGCAACATGACAAGCAGTCTTGTTGAGGACATAAGAGACAAGATATGGGGTAAGGTTGTCGTTAACAGCGTCGTGAACCCGTTGACGGCGATTTTCCGAGTTAGAAATCGTGAGATCGGCACGAAATCGCTGGCAACTGTCAGGCATAGTGTCATTAGAGAATGCGTTCAAGTCGGAACGACTGAAGGAATAACCTTTCCAGAACATCTACAGCAAGAAATCGACAGAGAAATCCTCAACTACACCAATTTCTCTTCCATGTGCCAGGACTTAATGAAGGGAAAGAAAACAGAAATTGACTTTCTTAACGGAAAAATAGTTGAGCTAGGCCGAAAACATAAAGTTCCAACACCAGTGAACGAAACGCTCGTGCGCTTCATAAAATTCTTGGAGGAAAAAAATGAGCTCCCTAGAAAAGATCAGGCAGAAAAAAGGTAGAGAAAAAATCATAATGCTAACGGCCTACGACTTTCAGATGGCAAAGATTCTAGATCAAATTGGGATCGATTTGATTCTCGTCGGCGACAGTTCAGGAATGGTTGTACAAGGTTACAGTGACACTAAAAGCGTGACAATGGCGGATATGATCTTTCACGTCAGGGCCGTAGCAAGAGGAGCCCGACGCACGCCGATCATCGGAGACATGCCGATAAACAGTTGCAACACGGTTCAGGAGGGCTTGAGAAATGCTGAACAATTCCTCGAAGCAGGCGCCCATGGGGTGAAAATCGAGGGAAGAAAAACAGAAGCCATTGAAGCCTTGATAAACGGGGGAGTACCGGTGATGGGCCATGTTGGAATGCTCCCGCAGACAGCAGAAGCTTATCATGTAAAAGGGAAAAAGCCTGAAGAAGCTGAGCAGATTCTTCAGGACGCTCAAGAACTGGACAGACTCGGCGTGTTCTCCATAGTGTTAGAATGCATTCCTGAAAGTCTGGCAAGAACAATAACCGACACCGTAAACGCGCCGACAATAGGCATCGGAGCCGGAAAGCACTGTGACGGACAGGTTTTGGTGATAAATGACATGCTTGGTTTTGATGAAAACTTCAAGCCTAAATACGTAAAGACATACGCCAACTTGAACAAGACGATAAAGGACGCTGTGGCCAGGTTCATGGACGAAGTTTCAACGGGCAAGTATCCTGATGAGGAACACACTTACCATTAGACTGCACAGGAGCCATGAAAAATGCATGTCAAAGGCCTGCCTGAAAAAGCTCTTCTGAAAGAGCTTGAATCGAGGTTTCAAGAAGACTTCACGTACGATTCTGGAAGAATTATCGGATCAATGTGCACAACTCCACACGTGCTTGCCAGAAAAGTGTACGGTCATTTTCTGGACAAGAACTTGGGCGACTCAGGACTCTTTCCAGCCGTGGCTGAAATCGAAAAAGAAACAGTAAGAATGCTTGGCACTCTTCTTTCAAACCCAGAAGCCTCAGGGCACATTGTCACAGGAGGAACAGAAGCAAACGTTTTAGCCCTATGGACTGCCAAGAAACTCTCCGGCAAAACTGACTGTGAAGCAATAGTGCCTGCTTCGGCCCATTGCTCGTTTGACAAAGCCACAGACTTGATGGGCATCAAAATCGTTAAGGCCAAACTAAACAACCGCTTCCAAGTCGACTTGGCCGCCGTCAAAAAGGCAATAAGTCCAAGGACCATAGCAGTCGTTGGCATAGCCGGAACAACCGGGTTGGGCGTGGTTGATCCAATATGCGAGCTGGCCGAACTGGCTTTAGAAGAGAACCTTTACCTACACGTGGATGCAGCCTTCGGAGGGTTCGTATTGCCTTTTCTGAAAGACCTGAAGTTCAACGTACCAAGTTTTGATTTTGCAATCCCAGGAGTCTGTTCTATCACAATTGACCCGCATAAGATGGGTTTGGCTCCCATCCCGGCAGGCGGGATAATGTTCCGAAATGAAAACCTCAGAAAGACGGCATCTTGGGACATCCCCTATTTGTCAGGCGGAGAGACTCAACAAGCAACTCTGGTGGGAACACGTTCAGGCGCCTCAGCCATCGCCGTTTGGACGGTGATGAAGCATCTCGGAAGAGAGGGTTACAAGAAAATCGTCAAAACCTGCATGGACCTGACCCTAATCCTCGCACAAGAAATTCCGAAAATCAGAGGCTTAACCACGGTGACCCCGCCGACAATGAACATCGTCGGGCTAAAGTCCAGCACTTTTAACATCCACAGAATAGCTCAAGAGTTGAGACTCAGAAAATGGGCAGTGTCCCTCTTTCCGCACCACATTCGAATCGTGATCATGCCTCACGTTAAAAAGCAGCATGTTGAGGAATTCTTAGAAGATTTAAGCAAGATAGTCAGTGAATTAGGAGGTTGAAGTGAGGGATCAGGTTTGTCAACGCATCCGTCGAAAAACATTATCGGAACTGAAGGGACAGAGTTGAAAGGGAAACGTATAGTTCTATGTGTAACCGGTAGCGTCGCAGCAGTCCAAAGCCCAGAAATCGCTCGAATCTTGATGCGGCATGGCGCCGACGTGTTCGCCGTGATGTCGCCGACGGCTCAGAAAATCATTCATCCGTACCTGATGGAATGGGCGACTGGAAACCCCGTCACAACGGAGTTGACAGGCAAGATTGAACATGTGGCCTTGGTCGGCGAACACTCTTTGAAGGTTGACCTAGTTCTGGTCGCGCCTGCCACAGCGAACACGATAAGCAAAATTGCGTGTGGAATTGATGACACAACGGTGACGTCCGTCGCCTCAACGGCTTTTGGCTCAAATTGTCCGATAATCATTGTCCCAGCGATGCATGAATCCATGTACAATCACCCAATATTGACAAAGAACATCAAGGAACTAAGAAGCTTGGGAGTTGAATTCGTAGATCCAAGAATTGAAGAGGGAAAGGCGAAAATCGCCGATAACAGAGAAATCCTTGATGCTGTAATCAGCAAACTTGCAGTCAAGCAAGATTTCTCTGGACTAAGCGTGCTGGTTACTGCGGGCGCAACTGTTGAGCATATAGACCCTGTCCGCGTTCTGACCAATAGAAGCTCTGGCAAGATGGGCATTGCAGTAGCAGAAGAAGCCCTGAGTCGCGGGGCAGAAGTGACACTCGTCTATGGGGTAGGGTCAGCAACACCTCCGTCAAGGACTAATTTGATCTCTGTTGAGACGACGGAGCAAATGCGTGAAGCAGTAGTGTCTGAACTAAAATCGAAGAAATATGACGTAGTCATAGCTGTGGCCGCAGCTGCCGATTGGACACCTGAAAAACCATATTCATACAAGGTCTCAACGCATAAGCTCGATACGCTCAATATAAAATTGAAACCTACTGCAAAAATTATTGACAGCGTGAAGAAACTTCGTCCTGAAACTTTTCTTGTGGCTTTTCGGGCAGAATACAAGCTGCCCGAGAAAGAGCTGATTGAAAGTGCATTCAAAAGACTGGAGGAAGCAAAGGCTGATCTCATCGTCGTTAACGACGTTGGCATGAAAGGAGGCGGTTTCGGAACGGATACAAACGAGGTCTTCATTGTAGACAAAAAGAAAGATACAGTGCACGTGCAACTGGCCAAGAAGCGGGAAGTTGCAGAGAAGATACTTGATGCCGTAAGAGCAAAGATCAGACCAAAATAGCCTTGTAGGCAGCTCGAACGCGTTGAATGTGAAAATCAATGCAGAAAAAGTTCAAAACCGTCGGAATAGGCGGCACGTTTGACGAACTTCACAGAGGACACAGAGTGTTGCTCATGAAAGCCTTTGAGATAGGTGAACGCGTCATAATAGGCGTGTCTTCCGATGAATTCGTAGGAAGGATGAACAAGCCTCATAGAACCGCGTCATATGGCACTAGATTGAAAGAATTGAGAAACTTCCTTAACGAACATCGTTTCGCAGAGAGAGCCGAGATCATTTCTATTGACGACCCTTCTGGCGGACTGCTCTTATCCAACAATCCTATTGAAGCGTTGGTCGTCAGCAAAGAAACGGAGCCCACAGCCCTGAAAATCAATGAAAAGAGAAAGAAGGGCGGACAGGCTCCCCTTCAAATCGTTGTTATCAACATGGTTCCCTCTGAAAATCATTCTGCAATCTCGACCACCCGAATTCGCAAAGGCGAAATTGACCGAGAAGGCCATTTGCTCAGGTCTTCAGAAAAATGATTAAACCTGTCCTCGATTAGATTATAGAATTGGAGAAGCGGTGTTAACGTGCAAAGGACAGGTATTGCGAGACTTCCTCTTCATTACGGGAAAGCGCCAAGATACCTAGTCTTACGCATGCGCAAGCTGGCTAAAGAAATAGTGACCATCATCGTTGAAGAGTACGGCAGCGAAGAGTTTCTGAAACGCGTTTCTGACCCGTTCTGGTTTCAAGCCCTAGGCTGTGTTCTGGGTTACGATTGGCATTCGTCTGGCGTGACGACGGTTGTCACAGGAATCTTGAAGCAGGCTGTCATCCCGGATGAGCTTAGTTTAGCTGTCTGCGGAGGCAAGGGCAGAGTTTCCCGTCAGACGCCCGCAGAAATCGAAGGGATAGGGGAGAAATTCGGCTTTTCAGACGACAAGATTGAGGAGCTGTGTTACGCAAGCAGGATGACGGCAAAGGTTGATAACACGGCAATCCAAGCGGGGTATCAACTGTATCACCACACGTTTTTCATCACTGAAGACATGAAGTGGGCTGTTGTCCAGCAGGGAATGTGTGCGCAAGACCGGACGGCGAGACGGTATCATTGGCTTTCCGAAAACGTTGGAAGCTTTGTGAATGAACCGCACAACGCGATAGTCGGCTGCATGAGAAGTCAGGCTGTTCTGGACATGACTGCTAAGGAGAGTGAAGGATGCAGAAAAGCTTCCGTGGACATAGCCAAAGAATCACCCAAGAGGCTTCGGCGAATAGTCATCTCGGCCAAACCTGATTTTCAGAAGTCGTTGAGCCAATGGTTGCCAAGGAATGTCGAAGACGCATACAAGGGGTTGCAAGTCGAGGTTTTGTCTATGCCTCTGAACATAAACTGGAAGACGATGGAGAAGATCTATGAATTTCAGCCGAGTGGCTACGAGGAGCTCTTAGGATTCAAGGGTGTCGGTCCAGCTACAGTAAGGGGTTTGGCTCTTGTTGCAGAGCTTATCTACGGTGAAAAGCCAAGCTGGAAAGACCCGGTGAAATATTCCTTTGCGTATGGAGGAAAGGACGGGGTGCCGTTTCCGGTTGACCGAAGGGCTATGGATCGATCCATTCAGATACTCAAGCATGCAGTGGAGTGTGCTAAGGTCGGGGACATGGAAAAGCTGCATTCATTGAAAAGGCTCAAGCGTTTTGTTCCAGATGGCCTGTCAGCTCAGAGGTCTGAGCCGCTTTGACCTTGCAAGTCATGACTGCAGTTGAAAAAGTTCTCTGTCGAAGTTAGTCAAGAACTCCGTTTTGTTTTGGCCAATCAGCACGATGTCTTCAACGCGCAGATAATATTCGCCTGCATGCCACAATTTCGGCTCTAAAGCCATTATCATGTCTTTGCAGAGACTCTCGTCGTATTCTGGGCTGAGCCATGGGGGTTCATGCACTTCGACGCCTATGCTGTGTCCCAGATTTTTGGTCGGCAAACGCGCACGCAAATAGCTGCCGTATCCGAGCCTGTCCAACGTACTCTCCAACGTTGGGAAAAGGTCACAGGCTCGCATGCTATAGTCAGCTATTTCATCGACGGTCTCAAGGACTGATTGCTGTAGCGCTTCGTATGCTTTCTTGACTTCTGAACCGGCATGTCCATAGTAGAAGCTTCTGCCAAAGTCAGAGCAGTAGCCATCAACTACGAAGCCTATGTCAAAGGCTACGGAAGTGTTAGACACTAAGCCTTTTTCCTTGGGATAGACGAACGGGTTGGAAGTGATTTCAGATCCGGATTTAACAAACAGCGAAGCAGGGGGGAATGAAACGTCTGATGCACCAAGTCTTCTGCCTTGAAACTCAACTTCAAACTCCAGTTCATGCTGAGTAACGCCTTTCACGATTTTCGGAACAACTGCTTCCATCACCCGATCAGTGACTTCAGCAGCCTTTCCAAGCTTTCCAATCTCTTCCTCGTCCTTGATCATTCTCAGATTATCCATCAAGTCCTCAGCCCTAAAAAAGTCCATGCCCTTCAATCCCTTCTTGATTTCCACTATCATCGAACCCCAGACATGGTCACCCAACCCGATTCTCTTCCCTTTCAAATCCAGGTCGGAAATGACCTTCCTAACGAAGCCCCCGTAATCCTCATCTTTTCTCAAAATTCTAGAGTCCTTGATCCAAGTGCTAGTTGCTCGTTCAGAGGCATCCTCAGACAAAGTCAGTATGGGCTCTCCTCGCCGAGCGACAAAGACAGCGTTCGCTTTACTTCCGAGGTCTATTCCGCGCCGCCAATCCACGAGCAGTCCAGTGAGATACTGGAAATTCTGGCAAGAACCATAAACGACCATGTCAAGGTCGGTTTCTTCCATCTTTTTCTGGAGCCCCAGAAGCCTTCGCTTGAAGTCCATAAGTGCGTAGTCCTCCTGCCTGTTTGTGGTGTACAATTCTATCAAGGCTTTTAAAAGCTGTTTCATTCCATGGCGGCAAAACACGGAAAGTCAATAAGTACAAGTCTTAGCACCGTTACGTCTTCAAGGTTTGCTGATTTTTAGACCTGGGAAGAAACTGAAGTATGATAAGGCTTGAAATCAGAAAAATCGCGCTGAATGGGAAAACGAACGAGATGCCCGACAACTCCATGATCCCTGCTGCCAGAGTTGGGGCAATTGACGTAGTGATGCCGTCGGTGAAGAAATAGATACTCCAACCGAGCCCTATGTCGGTCATAGGAGTTATGTCAGGTACGAGTGCATTCATTGGTGCCCACGTGGCGTTGCTGAAAAAGGAGAAGAGAACGTAGACAAGGATGAGGAGGTACAAATGTGAGACCAGGGCTAGTAGGATCAAGGAGATTGCGCAGCCGGCAATTGTCCACATCAGAGCCTTCCTTGCTCCTGTTCTTTCCCCTAAGTAGCCGCCGATCAAAGATGCCGGTACTCCCACAAAAGGTCCGAGTCCAAAGATCAGACTGGCTGTCGATTCCGACAAGTTTCTGCTGTTGACAAAGTACGTAGTTATGTAGGTAGAGCTTGCTGTTGCGCCTACTTCTCTGACGGCGATTGCTGTCAGAAAAACAAGAAGACCGGAAGTAAGAATGAGAGACCACCTCTTCAACCCTGTCTTGGCTCTGATGACTGTCTTTTCAAATCGCCCAGTTCGAAGCCCTGAAGAGGCCAGAATTATGAAGCCCCATGCTAATATTGGAAAAGCCCAAAACAAGTAAGTCCATCTCCAGCCCAATGTGGACAAGAAAACGGCGAGGCTGACAACGCCTACAGCTGAGCCCAGATTCCCAAGGGCATTGTGGACACCCATCGACCTGTTCATCTCTTCAGGCTTGGCTAACTTGCTTACTTGGCTCAAGCCTGTTATATGATACAAAGGAGAAGAGATCTTCAGCAGAGACACTCCTAATACCAGAGTCCAGAAACTCGTTGTCTGACTGACTAAGAATCCTGAAAGCCCCTCTACCAGCATACTGGCAAACAACAGGTGTTTTACGCTCACTCGATCTGTCAAATAACCTGAAGGAATATACATGAGAAGTTGCACGAAACTTGGCACAGTGGCCACCAAAGAGGCTTCAAGAAGGCCTAACTGGAATTCTTTGATGACCACGGGAATGAGGGCAACTTGTATAAGAAGATTAACTTCGACCAGCATGTGCGTTCCGCAGATCAACCATAACGGCTTTTCCATTCAGTGACTCGCCAGTTTGCTCATTGAAGGTCTAAGAGAAAAGGATGGACAAATAAAAGCTTGACCCAGTTTACGATGTTGTCCACGAGTAAGCCAAAAATAGTTGCAGAAACGTTCGTAGACTAGGATGCGTGCTTTGTCATGGCTGAAAAAGAAGTCACTTGGACTAAGGTGTCTAGTGTCTGTGGCATACTTGCGCCTATGATTGCATTCGCATTCATACTGCTAGCAATCGCATTTTATTCGCAGTTCAGCTGGACGGACAATGCGCTTAGTGACTTGGGCATAGTGTCAGGTGCCACGGCAGTGTTCTTCAATTCTGGTTTAGTAATCAGTGGAGTTCTGATCATTCTTTTCGGTCTAGGATTGCATATTCTGTTCGAAAACAGACTGCTGGGAAAAATCAGTGCTTCGATCTTCATTATTGACGCCCTTGCTCTAATCGCGATTGGAGTTTTTCCAGAAAGTGCAAAACCAATGCACTACTATGCATCCGTGGCGTTCTTCGTTCTCCTTCCGATATCGATGTTGTTGATCACTGCCACCTTTCTGCTTGTCGCTAGAAGGAGGATGGCTTTGTTCACTCTTCTTGCGGCGGTGATTGCGGTTGCAGTTTGGGTTGTGCAGTTTTCAGTTCGATTTGTTCCGGGTGTCGCCATTCCAGAAACGATCTCTGCTCTTTCAGGATCAGTGTGGGCTGCAGTTTTAGGGTTCAAGATGCTAAAGAGAGCTTCGACGTCAGGAAGGTAGCAATAGACAGACAACCGTTTTGTGAAAGAAGCACACTTCGAACGACTTCGAAACCGCAACGGCGGGTGTCGTTGGCAAGTATTGATAGAAACGTATTAAGGTGGCAGACGCGAAACCTATGCATCAACCTCGGGGGTTCATGGTTGGAACAGACGGCTGTAAGAGTCGAAGGGCTCGTGATAAGCTATGGGTCTTTCGTGGCAGTCGAGAACCTGTCATTCACCGTCAGAAACGGTGAGATCTACGGTCTGCTCGGTCCAAACGGTGCAGGCAAGACGAGCACGATCAAAGTTCTAGTGGGAGTATTGGAACCGCGCTCGGGTAAGGTTGAGATATACAATACACCAATATCAGATGAAGTCGCGGCGAAAAGTCAGGTTGGCTACGTTCCTGAAGAAGTCGTTTTGTTGGACTCGCTGACACCGAGAGAGTTCCTCGAGTTTGTGGCTTCAATAAGACGTTTAGATGCAAGCGCAGTTAATCCAAGACTCGAAAGGTTCACGTCGGCATTTGAGCTTACCCAGTACTACGATACGCCGATTGCTGCGTTGTCCATGGGAAACAAGCAGAAAGTGGCCATCGTCGCAGCTCTCATGCATGAGCCAAAGCTTCTGATTCTTGACGAACCGCTCGTAGGCCTAGACGCACGCTCCTCAAAAATCCTTAAGGAATTGATAACCTTCCACGCCAAGAAAGGGGGGGCAGTCATATTTTCCACACACATCATGGAAGTAGCTGAGAAACTCTGCAATAGAGTGGGGATAATTAACAAGGGAAGGATCGTGGGTGAAGGAACGGTTGATGACCTCCGTAAGCTTGTGAAAAGTGCAGAAGGTTCACTCGAAGATATTTTCCTGAAAGTGACCGAGCAGGAAGCAGGAATGCAGGACATAATCAAGGCCTTGGAAGAGGGGTAAAACCCGCTTGAATTTTCATGAAACTTGGAGGCTGTCGAGCAAGGTCTACAAGGAAGTCACGTTTCAGTCAATTTTCTCTCTTCGCGCCGGCTCGGGCTTGCCACAAAGGGGCAAAAGGGACGTGAAACAGCTTGTCAACAGCGCGCGGACGAGCACTTTGATCAGCAAACTTGTCACGACTGTCTTCATAGGAGTCTTCGGATCCATCGTGTTCCTCCCCTTAACGGTCGTGTCTTCCTCAGCAGCACCTAAGGAACTAACGATCGTCGGCAGTGTCGCAGCTTTCTTGGCAGTGGTATTGTTTCTGATAGCCTTTATGGGGTTGCAAGTTTCCACGTCATTTGTTTCCTCAAAAGTTGTCGACATTCTGGGTCCTTTACCGCTTTCAAAGCAGGACATTTCAAGAATCATTTTTATGTGTTTCATAAGAATCTTCGACATACCTCTCATTGTTGCACCTGTAGTCTTTCTCGCCGCATACTTCTATGTCGGCGGTTCTGTTTTAGGAGGCGTAGTTTGCCTTATTGCGGTAGGAGCAACCGAGATCCTTGCCTTGACACTTAACATAGGCTCTGCAAGATTCTTCTATTCTAGAATTGCTGGCGGAGGCGGAAAGTCAACGTGGCAAACTGCGCTGAGATTTGTTTTTATGCTGGTTTGGATTCTGCCAACGTTTGCAGCCTATGTTCTCGTGAACTTTGCCGGGCAAGTGGTTCAGCTCATCGCTTACTTGACCACGAGCCTATCTTCCCTCTTGCAGATCTTGGTGCTCATCTACCCGTTTTCATACGGGTTTCTAGTGTCGTATGCCACTTTCCCGCAAACGAACTATCTTACGTTCGGCCTCGCGGTCGTCTCGTCCATAGCCTATCTGTTTGTCACGTACTACTGCTTGAAATGGGTGACAAGAACCGCTAGTACACTGAGTGCAGGAGGAATTGTCAGAGGACTGCGGGAGGCTGTCAAAGACACGCTGATCAGGCCTCAAATTCCATGGCTAGGAATAATCCGCAAAGACTTAAGGGTGGCTTCGAGAGCGCCATCATACGCGAGTCTTTTCCTGTTACCAGCCATGCAAACCGTCATTCTAGCAATATCTTTCTCTTCCATCAGCGACGCGGGCTTAAATGCGGCACTAGGCCTTCTCACCGGAATATCCATGATCACGCTTTTGCTTCCGCCAACACTGCTTTCGATAGAAGGCCTAGCTTCCCTCTACACAAGAAGTCTCCCGATGAAAAAGAGAACGTTAATCTCCGCCAAGACCCTGTTGTCAACCGTTACGTACATTATCTCCTTGATGGTTCTCTCTCTCGTTGCCACTTACCAGAGAAGAGATTATTCTTTCATTCTGACATTCGGCGTGATCAACACATTTGCGATCGCAGCAGCGATTATGCTTGAGCTGACGATTCTCACAAACAAGTTCTGGAAAGAAGGCTTTGCCGTTGGTAACATTTACTCACGGCTTTCGACGTACATTCTAATCTTCATTCCCGGCTTTGCATTAGTTCTCATTCCGATTATTGCAGCTGTCGTGACTTTCTTCATGGCTGAAGGATTGGTTTTGCAGGTTTTCCTCGCCGCAGCTCTCGTAGAGTTTGCTGCGATGACCGCTGTTGTCGCTGTGCATGAAAAGTAGACTAGGACCTGATGTCCACGTAGATTTGCGAACAACAAAGTGAAGAATAGGTCACCCTGCAACCTCGGTTTTCAGCGTATCTCACTGCGTCTTCCGATGGAAAAGCAATGGCGTCGACCCCGGCTTTTATGGCCAAGATATCTGTTTTTGCTCGATGTTTACCTTTCGGCCGCATACACCCAAGGACTAGTGGCGTTTCAGGAAACATTAGCCTCGCGGCCGCCGTGACTCTGGCTATTTCAGAGGGTTTGGGCGGTTCAACGTTTTCCATTTCCGTCCCATGTATTGGCATGAAGGCGATTATGACCAATGCAGAGGGCTTGTGCTGGGATATCATTTCGAGAGCCTGCATTTCGCCTTTGAGTTTTCCATAGTGAAGGCCGACAATGACATGCGGTATGAAGGGTATTCCGCTTTCGTGTAGAGCTCGTAATGAATTTGAGTAGTCCTCGACTTTTGTGTTTAGCTTGCAGATTTCGTTTATCGTTTCGTCTGAACCGATGACGTCTATCAACACGGCGTCGACTCTTGCTTTGCTTAACGCTTCAGCCGTACCTGAGTTGATAATGCCAGTGTGAACAAAAACCGTCAGATCTAGCTCACGTTTGATCTTTTCAAAGGCATCTAGAAATCTGTTGACAGGCACAGAGCCGTCGGGTAGACATCCTCCACTTATCAAGCAGCCCAAGGCGCCCTTGCGTTTAAGTCGAACGCATAAATTGTACAGTCTCTCAGGTGTCACGGCCGGATACATGGTGTCAAGAACTAGTCCGCCACAGTGTTTGCACCCTAATCCACAGCTCCGGCCAGTAATAGAGATCGTGGGAAAGTCTGTGGGTGAGGAACAGTAACGGCTTGTTTTGTAGTACATGAAGCTTGGAACGTAGAAACGGATCTTTTCTCTCTTAGAAGGTAACATACCTTCGTCCAAAGCGTCTAGGAACTCTTTCTCGTTCATGCTCAGTATGTCTTCGGGTGAAAGCGGCTTCATCGTCCTCTCTTAGGTCTTCGGTTCCTATCGCTTAATACTTTTCCTTTTCTTCCTTTTTCTCAGATATGTCTCGTACGGTCTGCATGGCTTCATCTATTTCTCTGAAAGTGCGTGAGATTCTCTTAAGATACTTCTGAAAGTCAAGAGTCTTAGACACTGTCATACCCCTTTCAGTCAGGGCATAGCACATCTTGTTTCCCTGAACCCTTTCTTCAACCAACTCATTCTGTATCAGGAAATCCAAGTGCTGATTAACGGCAGTGCAGTCCATGCTTGTTTTGTACGCTATGCGATCGATGCCGAGAGGCTTCTTCACCAAAGATTCAAGAATAGCTTCGTACCTTTCCAGCTTTGACCTACGCATATTCGAGCACCTTGACCTCTCGTCTCATCTACCACGGATAAATCGTTTGTGAATTCTGAATCCTCAGTGAAAACGCGTATCTGTTCAATATATTTCCAAAGCAGATTCTGCCAGAGGCAGAACCTAATCTGCGAAGCCTCTTCCCACTTCTTGTTCTGCCCATGAAAGAAGATCTTTTCAGGTTGAGGAGACACTACTGTCCTTCGGAACCATCTTTCTGCCCACAATCTTGTTTGGCGTTACTAGGCAAATTCTCACAGCATTCAGTTCTTTCTCACGGTCTCTTCCCGGTCTGCTCATGTACTCGTTAAAACCTTGTGGAACACGGTACTTGTCGATCAGTTTCTGCAAATAGGGTATCATTCTCTCTTTGTCATCGATGATCTCTGCGCTCCCGAACAACACTACGCTCTTAAACATCGTCGCGTCAGAGAGGCTCTCATCCACTTCAAAGCAGACATCCGGATTTTTTCTGAGACTGTTCATCTTCAAGCCTTTGCTACAAGTGTGGAAGAATATCTTTCCATCCGCATAAGCGTATCCAACTGGAACTACGTACGGCTTGCCTGCCACAGTCATCGCGAGCCTGCCCACTCTTGCGCACGTAAGGAATTGATCAATCTCCTCGCATGTCATCTCTTCAACTGGCACTTCAGCCGAGAAGCTCCTTCAAGACAATATGTCTGACCAAGCGCCGGGCAGGTTATTTAAACCTAACCTCACCTTTTCTTTCAGCGTCATGAAAACCTTTTAACCCGCAATGGAGCTTGTGTTCATCTGCATTGATAATCTGAAAACCAGCGTGTACCGTGGAAGAGTATGACCGATAAGAGTTTTGGCGCAGGCTTGCCCCAGCAAATCCGTGTTTCAGCCGGCACCGCGGTCGTGCTGGGAATTCAAGAAGCGAAAATTGATGCTTTACCCACGACTGCTTATCTGATGACGTATACACATGGCAAGTGTACAGCAAATTGTGCTTTCTGTGCACAAGCCAAGAAGAGCGAAAGCAAAACTGACATGCTTTCAAGGGTCTCATGGCCTGTCTATTCGACAATGTCCGTGCTCGACGGAATAGAAGGAGCCGTCAAAGATGGCCGTGTAAAACGCGTCTGCATACAAGCCCTTAACTACCCTGAAGTTTTCACCGACCTAGAGGCCATTGTAAGAACAGTGTGCTTGCGTTCCAAGGTGTCTATTTCAGTTTCCTGTCAGCCTCCGAGCTGCAAAAACATAAGGCAGCTGGCCGATGCGGGAGCTGAAAGGATAGCAATACCGTTAGACGCAGCTACAGAAGAGATCTTTGAGAGGACTAAGGGATCTTGTGCAGAAGGGCCTTATAGGTGGGAGAAACAGTTTGATTTGCTGAACGAGGCTGTCAAGGCTTTTGGCAAAGGCAAGGTCAGCACCCATTTGATCGTTGGTCTCGGCGAGACTGAAAGAGAAATGGTCGAAACCGTTCAAAAATGCGTGGACATGAACGTTCTCCCGGCGCTGTTTGCCTTCACACCCGTCTTAGGAACAGCCCTTGAGGCTAAGGCACAGCCGCCGATTCGAAACTACAGACGGATACAGGTGGCGAGACATCTGATTCTGCACAGAATTGCAAGATATGAGAACATGACTTTCGGCTTTGATGGACGGCTTGTTGATTTCGGCGTTGAAAAAGAGCGGTTGGTGCTTATGATTCAAACAGGAGTGCCTTTTCTGACTTCTGGCTGCCCAAACTGCAACCGACCGTACTATAACGAAAAACCAAGTGGTCCTATTTACAATTATCCAAGAGAATTAACGAAGGTAGAACTACTGGAAACACAGGGGCAAGTTTTTGGTGATTTGGGTCGAAAAATCTATGTGTAGGTGGGCGTTAATGCACTCTTGTTTGGCTGGTGCAGGATTTGGTGGAAGCATCTGTTGAAGACAAGAGAATAGGCCTTAAGGAAGCCGTAAAGCTGGTTCCGGACGGCGCGCATCTTTTCTGGGGGGGCTTCGGTTTCCAACGTCCGCCCATGGCTTTCGCCCATGAACTCGTGCGACAAAACAAACGGAACTTGACTATCTACACGTGTGGTTCAGAAATGGACATCGACATACTCTCAGGCGCAAGAGTTGTTTCCCGTTTTGAAATAGCATTCTACGCGATTGAAGGCATAGGCTTGGTTCCTAACATTCAGAGGAGAATCCGCGAAGGCGTGATAGAAATCGAAGATTACTCAAACTTGGCAATGGCTCTGCGCTTTTTAGGAGGCGCGCTGGGTGTGCCGTTCATGCCTCTGAAAAGCATGCTGGGCACAGACCTCATTGCAAAAACAAGGTTCAGACCCAAAAAGACAGTGGTGATTGAAAGTCCGTTCGATGGAGAAAAAGTCGTCCTGGTTCCGTCCGTTCGCCCAGACTTCAGTATCGTTCACGCTTCACGCGTCGACAAAGAGGGAAACGCGCAGATAGACGGCATCAAGGGCGAAGATATGGAAGGTGCCAGGGCCGGCAAGAAGGTCATTGTGCTGGCTGAAGAAATCGTTGACGGCGAGTTCATACGTTCCCAACCAGATCAAACTCTCATACCTAACATTTACGTGACGCACGTCGTTGAGTGCCCGTGGGGTTCGTACCCGATGATGGTGTACAATTACTATGACTACGACATGGAACACGTGCGCATGTATTACGATCAATGCAAAACTGAAGAAGGATGGCAAAAATACTGCGAGGAATACATAACTGGCTTGAACGACCGCATGGAATTCTTGAAAAAAATAGGCATCGAACGGCTGCTGAGACTCAGAGCCAAGAAACCATTCGCCTACTAAAGGGGAGGAACTGCAGAATTGACCAAGATCGCAAAACCCGAAGAGTTTTCAACGTTAGAACTTATGGCCGTTTGCGGCTCAAGGGAAATAAAGAACGGCGAAGTTGTTTTCATCGGCACTGGTCTACCCATGATTGCTGCTTTGCTTGCCAAGAGAACGCACGCGCCAGCAGCAAAGATTGTCTTTGAAGCCGGGTCCATAGATTCAAACGCGAAAGACATTGCCTTGTCAATAGCCGATTCTAGGCTGGGCTACCGTGCGTCAGGGGCTATCGGCTTGATCGAGACGTTAGGGCTGATGCTGCAAGGAGGGCACGTTGACGTAGGGTTCTTGGGTGCAGCACAGATTGACGCACACGGAAACATCAACACCAGCTACATAGGAAGCTTTGAGAAGCCCTCAGTCAAATTGCCAGGAAGCGGAGGAGGAAACGACATAGCATCATCAGCCAAACGCGTTGTAGTCATCATGACACACGAGAAGAGAAAAATGGTGACAAAACTGGACTATTTGACAAGTCCAGGCTTCCTTGACGGACCAGGATCTCGTGAAAAAGCAGGCTTACTCGGTGGCGGACCTTCACTTGTTGTCACTAACCTTTGTCAAATGGACTTTGATCCTCGCACAAAACGCATGAGACTAGCCACGGTTCACCCAGGCATTTCGGCACAGCAAGTTATAGAGAACACGGGTTTCGATTTGATCGTGCCCAAGAACGTTCCAACGACTGAATTTCCGACATGTGAAGAGCTGTCGATTCTAAGGGCAATAGACCCCACAGGAATCTACATACCAAGAACTAAATAAACACGTGTTTACTTTGACGCTTTGACCGTGATGATAACTATGGATTCTCGCACAGAATCTTGGTTCTTGTGACCCTAAGGGTCAATCTAATGGATTGATCAGTGAGACAGCTATTTCTGTGCTAAAGCATCTTCGACTTCATTCTTCATGGCGTCTTCTATCAGTAGCTTCTTTTGTCTTGATGTGAATCCAGAGATGACCTCCACTCTCTTGTGAAAACGCCTTGAAAGCTCATTGACTATTTCTTTGTTAGCCTTCCCCCTAACAGGCTCTGCTCTGCAATAAACCACGATGTCTTCTCTTTCCACTACAATTTTGAACTCTTTGGACTTCGGCTTCACAAAGACTTCCAGAATCAAACCTTCCTTTGTTTCACAGATTTTCATGTTTCTCCCACGCAGAGGTTGAGGTTAACTTGCCTTCAGTGACAGCTTCATTGTATAAAAGACATGTCCCAGACAGATTGACCTGCGGATTCATCAATCTGATAAAAGACTTTGAAAACACTTCAAAAAGACAGCTTCAAGATTTTACTTGTTTTTTCATTTCTTTATATAGCTCTATGAACCCGCAGTTCGCACAGTAGAATGTAAGGACTTTGTCGCCTACGTACTGGCTTTTGGTTCTAAGCGTGAGTTCTATGTATGAACCTAGTTGTTTGTCGTTAATCATTTCGCTACCGCACTTGGGACATTTCTTGAATTCCATAGGTCAAAAGCAGGGTTTCAAACGGTTAAAAGAACAGCGATGTAGAGACACTCTTAGACTATGGAGAGTACAGGAAAAATGATTGAACTGTTTCTTTGGGAGCTTTTGAGCTTCTGAAACTCTGAGTCCTGATTCCACCAGCAAACTGACCGATCGAAGGTAGTGTTATGTTTGCTTATCAAGAACTAGGTAGGAGGAACCGTTTCGGCCGCCGGAAGCTTCGGTTTCTGTTTTGTGACTTGCTCAACTATTTTCCAGAACTCTTCTTCGGTCAAACCCTTTCGAAGATCCCTCAGTAACCTCTTTATCTGATAAAACGTCATCTGCGCCTCTCCTTTGTCCAGACTTTCATGCGTGCTTTTTATCCTTTTGACGATGTCTTCTATCTGCATCGGAGTGGCCTTGATTTCGGCTTGGGCGAGACGGTTTTCGACCAGGTTCTTTCCTGTTTGCCGGCCTAGATAGAACATGGTTTCTCTTCCAACGATTTCTGGTGGAAACGGTTCGTAGGTCATGGGATTAGCAAGCATGGCTTTAACGTGTTCATCTACTTCGTAGGCAAACGCGTTCTCGCCGATTATCGGCTTGTGAAACTGAACTGGTAAGGCAAAAGTTTTCTCCGCCAACTGCGAAAGTCTGTACAGTTTGTCCAAATCCACGCCAGTGTCCACGTCATAAAGCAGTTCCAGCGCTGTGCAGACTTCCTCCAGCGGTGCGCAGCCTGATCGTTCGCCAAAACCTGCGACACATGTCTGCACATAAGTTACGCCTTCCTCAACCGCGGCCAAGGTATTCGCTGTCGCCAAGCCGAAATCGTTGTGACAATGAACCGAGAGCGGAACCCCCTTTTTGAGCGACTCCGACAAGGCATCTCTGACGTGAGAGATTAGATACCGCATCGACAAAGGTCTCATGAATCCGACAGTGTCTCCGATCACAAGGCGATCGGCCTTGGCTTTTACTGCTGCCGTAAAAATCTGAAGAATATCCTGTAAGGGTGTTCTCGAACCGTCTTCCAAAACAAAATCCACTTTCACGCCGTGCTTTTTGGCGTATTCGATGGACTCCATGGTTTTCTGCAGAGCTTGATCCTTGCTAATCTTGAGGTTGTACTGGAGGTTCAGCCCGTTGAAAGGTGTGAATATTGCGATCTCGCCTATGCCGCAATCGAGGCACGCGTCCACATCGCTCTTGACTGCACGAGCTGACGCCGCAAGGCTTGCTTGCTGAAAACCTTCATTTGCAATCTTCTTGACTGTGCTCTTTTCTTCTTCAGAAAAGGCGGGGAACCCGACAGTTATGATGGACACGCCCATCTCATCCATCATTTTTGCCAGTTTCACCTTTTCAACGTAGGTTAGAAAAACAGCTGGAGCCTGAGCCCCTTCCCTCATCGTTTCGTCCCAAACAAAAACTCTGTCAGGAAGCTTCGGAGGCAGATTCTTCCTCAGATGATTGTAGTTCGCGATTAAGCCCTGAGCTTCAAGCTTCTTGAATATCGTCTTCCTCATTCAACACACAATCCAACAAAGCCAAAGCAAGACACATTTCTATTCTAGCGGTCACTGATATAAGATTTGACATGATTCAGCTATTTCCCACTTCACCAGAAAACGGAATTCTGGAGATATCTCCACTTTTCTACGTTGCGTTTCCAATAGGGTGCTGGGGTTGTGACCAGAGTTTCCTTACTGCGCTCTGCTGCTGAAGCAAATCCAGTTGGGATAAACTTCTATGCGGATACCCACCAGTCCACTTCAACATCGCCAACGCAACACTCACTGCCTGCGCACGAAAGAAGGTGTGAAAAGCAGAGACACCAATTCTTAACGGAGGGAAAAGACGGAAGTTCTTGATCTATTCTGCGGTGCAGGCGGCTTTGCAATGGGATTTGCCAGAGCCGCGCCCGCTAATAGAGACAAAGCGAGGCTGATCGGGCCGATTCTGGTTCTCGTGTGCCAAGTGTTTTTTGAATTATGGTTCTTAGCTGTAGGTTTGAAGATATCGCGCGCGCTCAGGCGAGATCGAAGCGGTCAAGGTTCATTACCTTGTTCCAAGCCGCTATGAAGTCGTGCAGGAATTTCTCCTGAGAGTCCTCACATCCGTAAACTTCCGCTATGGCCCGTAGTTGGGAGTTCGAACCGAAGATGAGATCGACACGTGTGCCCGTCCACCTGAGTTCGCCCGTTGCGCGGCCACGACCCTCGAACACGTCTTTGTCTTCCGAGGTTGCTTTCCAAGTCGTGCTCATGTCGAGTTCTGTTGAGACTGCAGAGCCGATCGGTTACCTGAAGCCGAAGACTGAGACAAAAAGAGGGTTTTGCATAAATTACAGTCTGGGAACGGTAACTCCCGGACTATTCGCACAAATCTTAGCTAACCAATCGCTGTGCAAATGCTTATCATCTATGGGAAAAGGAACGACTCCCAGAAATCATACTCTATCTTTTTCCCCATTACTAGCTAGCGCGCGTGCTTCTCCACATTTGGCATAGGTTGAATCCCTAATTGACGTTTTTGGAACCGTCTTCTGCACGAGAGAGAGCTTAGGCTTTCAATGTTTCGACGGCCTTTTCGGCCCATTTCGGATCCTTCCAAAGCGCTCTGCCCACAGCCACTAGATCAATCTTTCCGTCTCGAACCAGCCTGTCAGCATACCCAGCGTCAGTGATTCCCCCCACGCCGATAACAGGAACCCTGACAGCCTTCTTTATCTCATAAGCTTGAGGAACAAAGTAGCCCTTGACACTTCGAAGCTGCTTAGGCTCGCTCCCGCATAAGCCGCCCGACACGTCAACAACGTCAACGCCACACTGCTCAAGTTTCACAGAAAAAGCAGCCGAGTCCTCTATCCGCGTCCCATTCGGGGCTAGGTCGTCAGCGCCCAACCGGTAAAGCAGAAGCCTACCCTTTACACTCTCCCGAACTTTCTCAACAACCATTAGGGGAAAGCGCATCCTATTCTCCAAAGAACCGCCATACTCGTCTCCGCGTCTGTTTAGCAAAGGAGAAAAGAACTGGTTAAGCAGGAAAGCATGCGCCCCATGAAGCTCAACCCCGTCAAAACCCGCCTTGATCGCACGCTCAGCAGCCACGGCGAACTCGTCAACTAAAGCTTCAATCTCGCTTCTGGTCAGCGCACGAGTTTTTCCAGTCGCTGAGGGGCCTGCGGGCTCCGCGCCGATAACTTTCTTATTAGCAACGCCCCCGGCATGCGTGATCTGCACGACAACAGGGGTGCCGACCGCGTGAATGCTGCCCGCAAGCCTCTCCAACCCGCCGATCAACTCGTCATCATAGATTCCTAACTGCTTTAGGCTCAACTTTCCACTCACAGAAATATAACAGTGCTCAACAATCAACAACCCCAAAGCCGCCGAACGCCTCACGTAAAAGCCAATCAGCCTATCCGTGACAGCACCCTTAACCGTGGCCCGACCCGTCTGCATAGGAGGCATAACTATGCGATTCCTAAAAGTCAGCCCCTTCACTTCCAAAGGATCAAGAAGCCCCGCCAACTCCTAATACCCAGTAGGCACAGACACGTTCGCACCTATAAGAACGCAACACATGCGCGCGCTGTGCACATGGTCTCAAATCGAAAAGAAGATTAACAAAACACTCCACATTACTTGGTTCAGGGGTCATCATGAAAAAATATTCGTGGGGTGAGCTCAATCATCTGCAAGTTGGGAAATATGCTGAATATTTTGTCAAGATGGAATTCACGCAACATGGGTTCGATGTGTACTCATCCGAAGTAGATGACAGAGGAATTGATTTCGTCGTCCGCAAAGAACGCCCCAACAAAATGTCTGACTACTATGACATCCAAGTCAAGTCTGTAAGGGAGACCGGCTACGTTTTCTTTCCAAAAGAGAAGTTTAACTTGCGTGACAACCTACTCGCAGCTGCTGTAATCTTTCCTGAAAGTGAAGCACCACAGCTATACCTTATTCCATCAATGGCATGGAAGCGTCCAGATGCTCTCCTTGTGGACCACGAATACGTCGGCAAGAAAAGTGACCCGGAATGGGGGCTGAACATATCCAAGAAGAATATGCCTTTGCTTGAACGATTCGCCTTTCATGAGACAGTCAAGAAACTGTGAATAATCAGATCGTGGCCAAAAGCAGTTAAGTGCGCGCCAGTTTAGTCAGATTTGACTTAGGCAATTAATAATCAGTTGCTTTGCTACTTCCCTGATTTTCGGAAGTATCTCCGGCAATTTTCCTGTTCCTTCTATGAATGTTAAGGCTTCTAAGGCTGACTTGTCCACGTGCTTCGTTCTGTTATAAAGAGATCTCCAGAATTCAACGTCTTGTTGCGAAACTCTCGTCGTTGCGGCGATGTTAGCGTCCAGAACTCTGCCTTGGTAGTCTGTTCCAGTCCAGTTTGCACAGAACTCGACGGTGTTGAAGAGGCTCTTGAAAGTTCTAAGTCTATCAAAACTGGACATTGCCATCTCGTATTCGTTGAGAGCCTTGCTCAAATTTGATTCTCTTGCTGTCCTTGGTTTGGAGGAAAACCTGCTAACGCCAGTTATTTTATTCAAATAGACCATGGCTTGTTGTTCGCTTATTTCCTCTCTAGTTCCTATTGTTATGTGAAGAGTCTCTCTGAATGCTAGTGTTTCAGAAATTTTGATGTTTTTTCCTGCAGGAGTCTCTTCTATTGTTATCTTTGCCTCTGTTGGTTTCATCTCAACTTCTGCGGAGTAGAGACCTCCTCCTAGCGTAGACAAACATGTTCTTACTAGACCAAGGTTAAAGGAAAGAAGCAAATCCTTGATTCCCTTTTCGACAATTGCCTGTCCTGAATCCGCTATATAGATCAGAGATGGTTCGGCAACAGTAAGTATGAACCGTGTTTGCAGACCAGGTGCTTCTTTCGTAAGAGTGATTTTGCCGCTAGGATCTGTGATCATAATGTCTATGTCACAACTTCTGTCTTCCGTCGGCGGGTTCAAGAAATCGTGTGCAAAGATTAGTCGCTTAATTGAGAACGACACACAATTACGTATCTCCCATCTCTTTTAACGTTTCTCGAAGCACGCGTCTACCTTGAATGACGCGTTACATTGTACTATTGGAAACCTGCGCAGATGTCATCTTTGCTTCCAGCATTTGTCTGGCCAGACTTCTCATTCTAGGAATCTTTCCCGCTACGTATTTTATCTGCTCGATATCGTATCGTTTGCCCCCATGAGCAATTCGGTTTCTGGTTCCTTTCAAATCATTCACTTCAATCATGTCAACACTGACTGAGTGTGCTCTGGCGAAAGCGACTATTTTTTCTGCAATTCCCTTGCCTCCATAATCAGAACATATTATCTCCATCGAGGTCCAAAATGCCAGAAATGCGTCGAAAGGATCCAACTCATTCAAACCTTTTCTGTAATATCCCAGAGCACTGAGAAGCCCATAGTCTCCAGACTTCTCAACATTCCTCCACCTTTGCGTGTCATTGACATCTATTATTCTTATCGTCGCAGGAAATCGTGAGTCGCTACTATCCGTAGATTCTACACCGGTCAGTTTGATTGAACAATCTGAGATGAATGAAAGTATGTTGAGCAGATCACTTGCCTTTCTCAAAGCCACTTTCTCTGCAGCATCACTGTTTGTCTCACTGATTTTGGCAGTAGCTTCTATCCATTTCCTGTGTTGAATAAACTCTACGTCACTGAGGCTTATTCTCTTACCAATGTTAACAGCGCCTTCAACTCGCATTCGTACTAGCCATTGGCTTGGATGTTGCTTCGAGTTGCACTCAAACATTTCATCTCGATTATATCGCATTTGAGTTCATTTAAGCTCACAGCACATATAAATATCCAAGTGCACTCATCGAGAGAGACAAAGGCCTCTGTCCCTCCTTCATTAGTTTTCCATTTTCCATTTCAGCGTGTACTTTCCGCAATACCTGATCCGCCCACAATTTCTGGAGATCGATGTCCTAAGATTCCCCTGCATGTCCAGAATTTCTTCAGTGTTTTTGGAAAGCCACCACGTTTTAGTAAAACCATACCTCATAGATTATTTCTGCACTATGAATGGCTTATTAACTCAATTTGAACTATGAAGCCATCCCATCTTTGGATAGATGTAGCTGTTGAGGTACAATTACTATATTGTTTAAAGCATATGTTATTACGCGCATGCTCTGCTCCTTGACATAAAGAATATCCTTCGGTCTCTGATAGAGCATTGTCGCGTAGTAACGCCCAAATAAAAATAGATTTATGAGCGTACAACGTTTGTTTCACTCGTATTCTCTCCTGCTAGATTTATATGAAATGGAACTTGCTGCGAAGCCTTCAAGGGCGAATCGTAGAGGTAAACAAATGAGAATAACAATCCCTCATCACAAGGGCAAACAAACAGAATCTCTGAAGTTGATCAAGACAATATTGTCAAATGCAGAATGCCGGATCACAAACTGCGTTAAAATCAAAGGCAAAGAAACCAAAATAGAAGCTGAAAAATCAATGCGTGGCGGTAGAATCCATATAAGAACGTGGCAAGATGAGGAAAAGAAATACGTCATTGAACTGCATTTTGATCCGCCAAGCCATTTCGATCCCGTTTCTCGCAGGAACTCTTTGAAAGAGTGCAGAGAAGTCAGCTATTTTGCGCGCGAATACATTTTATCTCTTTTAGAACGTAATCGTTCATACGTAGTTGTAAATCGAAGGAAGGTAAACTTCTGATTTTTCTGCGCGCGCTGGCGTTGGGCGGGTTTCTCGCCGGATCATTCGACGGGATAATCATCACATACTTGCCATAGTATTTGCCACGGCAATCGGCGGAATCTTGATCGGCGCCTTCGGAGCATTGTTCGGATTTCCAGTAGATCTTGCCTAGGGATCGGCCGTGATTATTCTGAGTATATCAAGTGCAACAGTATCAGCTATCCGGCGGGCTGATCGGCGACGTGATGACAGAATGAATACGTCCACTCCACTTTTCTTGATGCGACTGCGCTGTGAGTACGCGCGTTTCCCTTTTGCTTGGCGAAAGTTTAAAATCGAATGGATTCCTAGCCAATACTATCAGTGGTGTTTTGACGTGGAGCCTTTTTCGTGGTGGACGGACAAACAAAAGAGTCTGATGGAAGAAACCAGAGCTTTTGCTGATCAAAGCCTGCCCAGGGGCGAAGAGATTCTTTGGACCAAAGAGTTTCCGTCTGACCTGTTGAGAGAAGTAGCCGGAAAAGGATGGTTTGGGGCGGTAATCCCGCCTGAGTACGACGGGATAAACGTAGGCGTGACCGGCGCAAGCATTGTGACTGAAGAACTCAGTCGGGTGTGCTCGGCATTGTCAGGTGCGTACGCGGTTTCTATGTTTGGCGGGGTTGAACAGTTATTGACCTTCGGGTCGGAAGAGCAAAAGCGGAGGTGGCTTCCGAGAATAGCCAAAGGCGAAGTCCTCGGTGCTGTCTGCATAACGGAGCCTTTTGTTGGTTCGGATGCCGCTGGAATTGAGACTACCGCAAGACGCGAAGGCGGCAAGTACGTGTTGAACGGTAAGAAGCGTTTTATTACGAATGCTGGTCTCGCTGACATCTACGTTGTTTATGCCAGAACCAGCGAAAAACTTGAAGACAAGACCAAGTATCAACATCTCACCGCTTTTCTCGTGGAGAAAGGAATGGCGGGGTTTTCGGTTGAAAAAATCAACGAGCTTTCAGGATGGTCCGGGCTCCCAAACGGTTTTCTAGATTTCAACGAGGTCAAGGTTCCAGTTGACAACTGCATAGGGGCATTAGGTGCAGGTTGGAAAGTTATGATGGCAGGTCTGAATTTCGAGCGGATCGTCTTTTCAGCAGGAATGCTTGGGCCGATGAGAGAATCAATACGTCACGCTGTTGCTTACGCGCAAAGGCGCCTGCAGTTTGACAAACCAACCGTTGATATCCCTACTAATCAGGCGAAGATTGCTGACATGCTATCCGGACTGTATACTTCACGGTTACTCGTTTATCATGCTGCTTACGTTTTAGATCAGCACAAAGATGCGATGGTGGAAGCTGCAACAGCCAAGCTGTTCACGTCGGACATGTTTGAAAAGCTCATAAGCGATTCGGTGCAGGTAATGGGCGGCGATGGTTGGACAAGGTTCTATCCTGTTGAAGGCTATCTTCGAGACGCCAAAGTCAACCAGATCGGCGCTGGAACCAACCAGATCATGAGACTAGTTATCCTTAGAGGCGGATTGAAAGCTATGAGCAAAGACTTGAGAATGCCCCGGAGACACATACACAAGAAGCTCAAGGTCCCGCTATCAACAGTGGAACCTATGCTGAAATCGGAGCCTACTGAAGACGACATCTTGAGACTGTTGGCCGACGACTACACGGTGAACCCAGGCCTCCACATGACTCGAGAAGACATCAAAGAAAGATTGAAAGAAACAAACGACCAAAAACTCGACAACATCTTGACAGACCTCGAAACGAAAGGCTTAGTCAAACTTCACCGCGACGCACGAAGATCAATAGCACTTGTCAAAGCAACCTATGAAGGGCTACGGAAGGCAGGCCCACTAGACAGATACAAGTGGTATCCAGACTGGCTCAGCAAGGACTTCGTTTTCTGAATCAACGACAGATTAGACGAAAGGGCATTTCACTCAATCATTGAAACTGTAATGAGATCATGCAGGACAATATGCAAGAAAATCGACCCTGTCCGCAGCTTCTCACACATATACAACATTAAGCTGACCATCTTTAGCTAGCCCCCTTTTCCCTTATTGTCAAAACCTAAGAACAGTTCAATACATTATAATTGAGCCTCTTATCAACTCCATCAAAAAAGTTGTGGCGGACCGAGGGGATCTGAACCCAAATGGGGTCAGGTCCATTTGCTGTCTCTGCTAAAAGTGGGCCTGCCCGTCCCCATACCCGAACGGGTCCAAGTCCACCTCCTTCCAAGAATTGCATGTGTGCGAGAGTTCGAATCTCTCCCGGGCTACCATCTCAAACCCTCAAAATACTCGCAAATCAACCGCTTTTTCGCTATAAGACCACTAAGAATTGCTATTGAATTGCGAGTGGATAGAACATTTCTATAGAACGTTCGAACTCTCGGGTACGCGAGCGACATCAAATTTCATAATCTGGCATTAGGACATGAATTTAGTGAGAGGGAGACTAAAGTTCATTCCCAGCCTGGGTGTTTGCTGTATCTTTTGTATCTAGTTTTTCGCAAGTGTTTTCGGACCGCTTGGAACCTTCAAATCGCAGTTCAAGACTGAAACAGAGGTCCTTGCTGGAAATTCTTTTGAAAATCCTTTCCATTTCTTGGGTCTTTTTAATGAAATCATGTTTGAAGCCAAAGATCAAAGTGGACTCAATCGACTTAGATCTACAGTCAAAACTGTGAAGTTCGGCAGTTTCCTCTCCATCTGAACGTCCTGATTCTTGAACTAGATCACAATATACGAGCAAGAAACTGAGAGGCATATTTTCAAGAATTGCCCTTTTCTTCAATTTACGAAGCATTTTCTCTTCATGCATTGCAATAGCAAGTGCAGCTGGGTAAACGTCAGTTGAGAACCTTCCTTTGAGATACGGTCTTCCGCTTCTTTTTACAAATTCTTCGTTCAGAATTTTCTTCAACAATGCTATTGAGCTCAGTAACGCATGGTTCTTGCTCGTCAATTCCTGCATCATTGCAGACCTAATGGAAGCATCAATCTTGCACGCCGAGTCATATTCCCACATATAGCGCTGAGGATTATTGTGTCCTAAATAGGCATGTAAAGCCACAAGCTGATCAATGTATTTCAAGTTGTTGTCATCCAGGACTAGTTTCTCTGTTTGGAAAACCACTGGCGAGTCGGATTGGAGAAAATCCTCAAAGAAGCTCTTATTGAAAGTTTCATACATTTGTATTGGATAACATATGTCATGAAAAGTAGAACATAATAGCCAAGAAAACTCCAAAGAATCACTTCTAGCATTCTGAATTCTTCTCCTGTAAATGCGCCGAAGTTCTTCGTAGTGAGCGTCAATAACCAGCGAACCCATCAAGAAAACCTGGAATGGATGTATTAGATGATCTCTATACCGTGGAGTTGCTTTCAAAATAGGCTCGAATTTTGCAAAAGAATCAAAGGCTTTCGCGCCAGAAGTCTTTCCGTATTTTCCTGCCCAAAGTTTTTCCAATGTCTTGAGCACTATTCTGTCTTCCTCTTTCGAATTCTCAGCGTTATCATATTCCTGTCTGAATTCGCGAAGAAGGTCGGCAAATCCGACGCTGTGCATATCTGATATCTTGTCCAAGAGCTCCCTAGATATTCTAGGCTTGTAAGGGCCTGGTGAGATCGTTTTGATGTATTTAGACATCATATTTGAAAAAACAAGCGAGGCTGGAGCAGACATGACGGAGGTTAGAACACCAATGTCAGCCTCAGTGTGGCGTGATTCAGGGCCTTGAAGGGCGGTAGATCTCTGGATGTTTCGCCAATAATCCCGCATTGGTTCGATTGTTTCAGGGGTTGCACCCCCTAATTCTAGAGTCTTCATGAAAAGCCGCCAAAATGAGTCCACTAACGATCTAGCTTCAAGGCCAATCTCTACACCTTCTCGGTTTATTCTTATGAGCCCTATTCCACTCAATTCAAGCTGTTCTCGTACAGTCGTTGATACAAAAGTCGAGGAGTGAACACATATGTACGACTTAATTAGCAAATGAGGCTGCTTCTTGCTGAGAACGTAAGTTTGCAGTTTGGCAGCAAACACCTTGATGTAGTTCTCGTAGAGGGTGCTCGTTCTCTTGACCTCGACAAGAACTGTTTCGCTATTTTTCTTGCACGCCAAGTCAAATTCAAAGAAATCTTGACCTTCCCTCACCGACAAGTGCCTTTCACATGCATACTCTCTAATCGTGAAGAATTGGCATACCCTCTCCTCCATTTCGAATTCGGACATCTCATCATAGGACGACATTGAAGAACACATCTTTCATCTTTGGTTCTGGGATGTGCTTTCTTTTGGTTCAATGTGAATTATAAGATTTGTTAGTATCAAGCTCGTAGTAATGAGCGGAATAGTATCCTGCTCGTTGAGGAATATATAACATTGCACTAGCCCTACGCTGTTGTTGCTGAATGCGAACCAGGCTTGAAGATATAAATGGGAAAAGAAGAAACATAGTTCAATCGCTGATCTGTCATGCTCGTTAGCAAGAATAAAGAATGGGCACTCAAATTAGGTGGCAAGACCTTTTTTCCTCAAGGCGATAAACGAGGTTGGCTAATTGAAGCCAAAGTTGACGATATTGAAGACTTCAGAATTAGTTCAATTCCTCACAATCTTCAAATCTTGCTATATGAATTCAAAGAAACCGATTTTGCCGGGTATGTCACTAGCCTCTACATTCGAAGCAGTAAGAAACATTTTGGAATAGGTAATGTTCAAGTTTTGATTGACGTAGAAGAGTGGAACCACAAGTTCGAAGCACGGCATTATCTTGACGCAATGAAGAAAGCACTAGAAAAACATCAAGAATCCAACGATAATATATGACAGATCCGTTTCTCTGCTGAAGGTTCAAACATTCAACTCCTTCAGTATGATATTCTCTTGAATCAAGATATGCTGATCGAGCCAGCGCTCAAGAAGTTTGAACAAATTATCAAAGAGATAGAAAGTCACACGGAACTAATACTTGTAGGCAAAGAGAATTCGAATGAAAAAGACATCGTCCGTATGGCGCATTGTGAGAAACACCAAGCAAACTCTCAAAGCATTAGGAAGAACAAAAGAAAACCTTCAGTGTTCTTGAGTCACAGTTGGGATGGCAAATGCTTCGCTCGAAAACTCGCGCAGAGATTACGCAGGAACGGAGTCGACGTATGGATTGATGAGGCTGAGCTAAAAGTGGGGACTCACTTATACATAAGATTTCGGAAGCCATCCAAAAAACCGATTATGTTGTTGCAGTGCTATCGCAAAGATCTGGTTCATCTCGGTGGGTGCAAAAAGAGCTCGCTATAGCCATGACGAAGGAGATTAGAGGAAAAAAGGTGAAAGTCCTGCCCATTCGTCTTGAAAAATGCAAAGTTCCAGAATACCTTAAGGACAAGTTATTTGCTGACTTCACCGATCCCAACAAGTATAGTGATGCATTCGCAAGTCTGCTTCATGCGATGAATATTCCTAGACCAACCATCAATTACGCACGCGCAAAGCCGGAAAAATCCAGGTCCTGAACTCGCATTGCTACAGAGTTGCTAGCAAGCAGAACATCCTTGGTAAGATTCGCTCTTTCGAGTAGGGTTCCGGATTTTTGCAAGAGGGTTTTCTAAGCTCAATTCCTTGGATAAATTCTGATGACTTCTCCTTTTGTCGTTATTAGGTCGCCCTTGAAGCCGTGCTCTTCGCTGAAAGAGAAATAGTTTAAAGGAATCTTGAAAGTCGATGCAACTTTCTTAAGGGTATCGCTAATATCTCTTCGACCCATTCCGCTGTTGTCTGCTTTAAAGATCAAATGATAGAACGAAGCCCAAACTATTGCCGCATCACTGAAGGCAATATCTTTTGCCGGTCCTATTACCGACAAGCATTCAGATGATGGAATCACTTCCTTTGCGAGGTCTTTGTTGACTGCTGAGCAAGCTGAAATAAACAGGCGTTTCTTGCCAAGATATGGATTGACCAAACGAGCTAGTTCATCAAACGGGATAACATCTATGGTAGTCCCAATAGCATATGCAGGAGAGGCATCCGACTTTTTGACCCCATGACAGGATAAGTGAAGATACCTGTATTCGCTTTCCTCGAACAATCCTAGTATTTCCTTCAGCTCTTTGGCTGTGCGAATATAGTAATACTTGGACCTTTTACGACCTAAATGCATGATTTGGGAGAGAAATCTGCCTTCAAATCTATCTTTTCTCTCATCTTCAAAACGTAAAGATTCGATGATGAATATGTTTGGTGTTGCCAATTCTCGCGCATTCCACCAAGTTGTTTTGTACTCAACTGTTACGTTGTTCATTCTTTATCACATTTTCTGACGCGCGCGTATAATTCCGAACCCTTTTTGGGTTTGGGACCCAGCGGTTCATCTCAGACTAAGTCAGAAATTTCATCACAATAAGGATTCAACAGGTCTCAAATCACCATTGGATTTTCAAAAAGGAGGAATAAGGTCACCATCTTTGCCCCAGTCAATGGACGCTTTTTTTCGAACTTACATAACTGGAGATTTTGTACCTGCATCATTAGATGTGCAGAGCTAACACCTGCACATACTATCACTTGGGCCTAGTGAAGGATGTGGCACGCGCTTCATATGTAACGTAAAAGGCAATTCGTGGTCACAGATTAAGTCGGGTTTTCAAAACGCGAGTTTTCAACCTTCCTTTTCCCTTACAAAACTGAATCCAAAAAGTGACCTCAGAGTTAATTTAGCAAAACGTTAAGCAAATGTGGAGTATCCCTATGGGTAACTTAGATAGACAGATATCCTGCGTTGCATTTACTCTTGCTGAGTGCGTGGGGGAGACTATGACCATAGATTTTAAGAAACTTCTGGGCAAAAAGAAACTATCGCGCCCCATCGACCCAATTGAGATTTTCAATACATCCGATCATGAAACGGGTAAAGAGACGCTCCGAAAACCGCAAGAAACGATTTTGAAAGAATGGAGCGAGAAATATAGAGATGGAAAGAAAAGGGATGTCATTGTTAAGCTACACACGGGACAGGGGAAAACTCTTATCGGATTACTTATGCTCCAATCATCAATCAACGAGGGTCTAGGCTCAGGTCTTTATCTGTGCGCTAACACCTACTTGGTTAAACAAACATGTGACGATGCACGTTCTTTCGGAATTGAGACAGTCCAATTTGATCCTTCAATAAACAAAGTGCCGACGAGTTTCTTGAATTCTCAAACGATTCTGGTGACAACATGCAACAAATTGTTTAACGGAAAGTCAGTTTTCGGTGTAGCAGGCTCAGGGAAGGAACCATTGACCATTGGAGCCGTTGTTATGGACGACGCGCACAAATGCCTTGAGATTATTAAAAATGCGTTTTCGCTAACGATTAGTCGAAAGGACGAGAACAATAAGGATAATCCGGTGTATACAGCAGTCTGGGAATTATTTCAGGATACGCTAAGTTGGCAAGGACCAGGTACGTGCTCGGATATTTTTGCGGGTGAGGAAAAATGCCTTTTGGCTGTTCCCTATTGGGCGTGGGAAAACAAGCTGAAAGACGTTATTGCCATACTGCAAGCGAACAAAGAAAATCCGGAAATACTATTTTCGTGGGATTTAATCAAAGACAGAATAGAGCAATCGGTATGTATCTTTTCAGGTTCTAGAATTGAAATAACGCCCAGATTAGTTCCGATTGATCTGATACCTTCCTTTGCACAGGCGAAGAGAAGGATATTCCTCTCTGCCACATTAACTGAAGATTCTTTTCTCGTTAAGGATTTGGGTATTTCCCCAGAGAGCATCGAGCATCCGCTGATGAAAGGTGATGTAAAATACAGCGGCGAGCGACTGATCGTAATGCCATCGAATATTGATGTAGGAATCAACCGAGAGAGTTTAATTCGATGGATATCGGAACTTGCAAAAAAATACTGGAATTTCGGCGTAGTAGCTATAACACCTTCTTTTGCGCACGCCGAATCTTGGGAAAAATACGGCGCAAAAACTAGTTCGGTTAAAACGATCGAGCAAGACATAAACGAGCTCAATAATGCGATAAACAACAGAGAAGCCAGTCAAGTTCTAGTATTAGTCAATGAATATGACGGAGTCGACTTGCCTGACAACACATGCAGAATTCTTGCTTTAGACTCTTTGCCAGGATACAATACGTTGATAGATAGGTACACTCAAGAAATGAGACCCACTTCTCCCATAATTAGGAGACATCTTGCTCAGAGAGTAGAACAAGGAATGGGCAGAGCCATCAGAGGCACAGGCGATTGGTGCGTTGTATTGGCTTTCGGAACAAATCTGACTGATTTTCTGTCGGAAGACTCTAAAAAGAAATTCCTTTCCAAAGAAGCACAACTACAAATAAAGATTGGGGAGGGATTAGCCAAGGAACTGAAAAAGATTGGAACAGGACTGAAGGTTATAGAAGGTCTTGTGAACCAAGTTTTAGTGAGAGATGCAGGTTGGAAAGAGTATTACAGAGAATCCATGGTCGAACTTGAACCGGATAGCGCTGGCACAGACTACTTTAGACGTGCACTACTGGAGAAGAAAGCCGAGAACTGCTATCTTCTAAGGGATTACGAGAACGCAACAGCAGCTCTTGATGAGCTAATTCAAATCTCGGATCAGGCTGACAAGGGCTGGTATCTTCAGCTTATGGCCAATTATCTCTTTAGCGTAGACCCGTCCAAGTCAATGGCTCTCCAACTCAAAGCTCGTACGGCAAACAATAAGCTGTTTTGTCCTCCAGAAGGTGTCAAGCTTACAAGGTTAACTTCCACGGGTACTACTCGAACTGGTCGTATACTTGAATGGATGAAACAATACGAGTCCTATAATTCATTGATTATCGGCCTGATTAACATTTTAGATAAAGCAGTCTTTACTGCTACCTTCGAGACTTTTGAGGAGGGGCTCGACGATTTAGGAAAAGCATTAGGCTTTGGCACACAACGGCCAGACAAGGAGACGAAAACAGGACCAGATAACCTGTGGAATATTGAAGGTAAAAAGTACTGGATAATCGAGTGCAAGAACATGGTAGCGTTGGAACGGAAGGAGATATCAAAGAAACAGTCTGGTCAATTGATTGATGCCATCGGATGGTTTAGAGAAAACTATGTTGACTGCGAAGGAGTACCAATCTTCGTGCACCCGGCTAATGTCTTTGCAAAGGAAGCACATCCTACTGAAGAATGCTGGCTACTGGGACCTGAAAAACTTGAAGAACTAAAGGGAAACGTCTTGAAATTCTATACTTCATTGCAAACGACTCCCAAGGAAGATTTGTCTGACTTAATAATCCGCGACAAGCTAAGAGCCTTCAATTTGGCAACGGGCAAGCTTGATACGTACTTGGTAAAGGTAGAAAAGCATCATGCGGTGAAATGACAAAATAGTGATTTTGCGGGTGAGATCTCCACGTGGTCCGGGTTCAAATCCCAGCGGCCCACTTTTTACCTATTTCTTGCCTAATTTCTGCTAGTATCCCCGCCCTGCATTTGTTGAATATCTTGACTGATGTATTGAAAATGCTTTCCTGTTCTTGCAACTCGGTTATTTTCCAGATTAAAGGTTTTTCTGAGGAGTATTTCCGAAAATGGCGCTTTTGTGCCAATGCTCTCGGCATGTTCACAGTAATTGAAAATTTAAATATTTAGAAAGTAAACCAACGATTGGGAAAAAACGGTGAGCGAAAGGAAGCTGAAGCTTTCAATAGGCATAAGGCCAGAAGCTATTCTGAAAAGTAAAAGTACGGTTTGGGGGCGGGGTCAACGAGTCCCCCGGCTCGAAATTCTCGAACTCTCGCCTGCATAGCGAAAAAGCGAGCAAAACATAGCCATTTCAATCACAATTGTGCTATTTCTTACTCGCAAAATGATAGTATGCGAAAAATGTTTGAAGCGAGAGTTTGAAGCTATCCCCTTTTTTATGTTCTTCCACACCCTCAGACATTGGAAGGCCACAATGGAATACCACTACACCAAGGACATCATGCACGTCAAGGAGTTCCTAGATCGATCGATCGACTTGGAGAAGAAAGCGTTCTGATGCAGGCAAGCGAAGGAGATAGGCATGGCGGTGTGAATGTGACAAGACACGAGAGTCTGATACACAGACTCAAAAGAGCAAGAAAATTCGAGGAGCACACCGAAAGATACCTTCAACGTAAGTATGGCACGAAAAGAGTGAATTCTCAGAAACCATCTCGGACAACCAGAAAGCGACCTGACCACATCGTTAGATAGGTGATATGATGGGTCGAAAAAGACCAATAATATATGAAGACAAGGATGTCAAAAGACTAACGAAACCGATGATTGACAGAACTAAAAGGATCGATCGATCTTAGCTTGTGTAGCTTAGATTAACTTGCGTGTTTACGTTCTTCTGACTTATGATAGAGAATGTGTTGGAATAGACCAAATAGTAAGTTCCTGAACCTGAGGGGAGAGGGACATCGAAGCTGGAGGTGGTCAACTGGTCGCTATCGTAGTAAGCGCTTGCCTGATGTCCGTTCTGCCAATTGATGAAGTCTGTTGAATCCATGATTAGGACTGCTATGTCGTTTCCCGAACCGCCCGATGCAGTGAAACTTCCTTGGACCTGCACGTTTGTAGCTCCTGAAGGCACGTAAAACTGATAGTATTCGTATTCGTTGGCGTTCACCGTTATCAGACCATTAACGATGTTGACCGCGTGCGTGGATGATAAGATGCCGCCACCGCCTCCCAAACCACGAAAACCCAGAACCAACACCGACCCCAGAACAATTATGCCGACAACAATTACCATAATTCCAACGTTTCTAAGCACATGAGGCTGTGTAGGGGTGGAGGTATTGCGCGCGGTCATCGCTCGTTCGACCTTGCTAGTTCAATGCTAGATTAATCTAATAAATCTTACGACTCAATACTCTACTCCGATGTTTGAAAGGCTTCGGTCACTCGGTCGACTGAGAGTGTGCCCTGTATAAAGCATAAAAACACTGTCCACCATAGTTACTCTAGGTGTATTGTTGCCTCCTGGTGCCGTGAAAACGGTCGGTGACTTGATTTTCTGGCAGTATGCCAAGATTATTTCAGAGTCTGCTGGTGCTGGGAAGAGGCAGTACGGTTTTGTGATGGATAGGTTCAAGAAGCTTGTTTCGGGGGAGATTCTGTGGTCGACTTCTATTCGGGAGTACGTGAAGGAGCGGGAGAAGACTGGAGAGTGCATTTATTGCGGTGGCAAGAAAGACCTTACACTTGATCACATCCTGCCGAAGGCGAGAGGAGGACCAGACTCGCCTGACAATGCGATCTGGGTCTGTAAGAGCTGCAACTCTTCCAAGGGTGACAGGCGGCTCTATGAGTGGTATGGTCTAGATAAGCGGTATGACGTTCCCAGAATAGCTGAGGGAAAATACCTTAAGCTACTCTATGCCCTGCACGAACAAATGGGCACCCTCAACGTGAAAGAGGTTTCCCAGCTTTGCCCAAAGTGCGACCTTGGAACAAAATGCCCAGAAAAAGAGAAGCTTACAGTCTACTGCTTGGAAGGTTTATTCTGCAAAAAGTAAAAGCCTAATGCACGCATAATCTTCGGGGATAACAACTGGCTTTATTCACCGAATTTCTATGAAGAAATAGAAAAGCTGAACACATTGGACAAGTCATTCGACTTTAACCAAGGGCAAACCTAGCAAAACGTTTATGCTAATACACTTCCTCAATGTAATAATGTTCTTGGGCAGTAAGGTCTTTGCGCGTGTATGGTCATGATCAAGACGCATAAAGATTAAATTCTGCCGGCAGTTCAATACTAGTTGCAAATTGTCCGGAAATTGATTGGAAATGAGCTTTTTCAAGTGGTTGTCGAACAAACTTAATCCCCCGCGAGCAAGGATTGGGCTTGGAACTCAGAAAAATGAGTACGCACTTGGGGAAGAAGTAAAAGGAGACTTTCAAATCGTTTCTGAAGAAGAGTTCGAGGTAGAGCAAATAGCCGTGAATTTGTCATGTTGGGAGAATCTCAAGAAAACGCGTACAGTTTCCACTCAGGTTGGCGACACTCAAAGGCATAGACAAGAGCAATACTGGGATCAAGCGAAATTGTATTCAGACCAGTTTGTTGTCTGCAATGCGGCGCGGATACCTCAGGGTTTCAGTGCTAAGTATCCCTTCACTCTAAGAATACCAACAGTTGCGAGAGAAACATACTACAGTGTTGACAACAACGTGAAATGGTGGATGCAGGCAACCGTGAGAGTCAGAGGACGCCCAAGCATAGAAACAGAAAATCGCGAAATCCTGGTCGCAAAACAGCAGACTCCTCCTCCGCCTCCGCAGATGGTTTCAAAAGAGACGGTTCGAGAAGTGGTTCTGATACCATGCTCATACTGCGGCGGGCTCATGCCCCAAACTTCGGTCTTCTGTCCGAACTGTGGAGCAAGAAGAAGAGCTTGACGAAATGTATCAACATTCCATGAACATTTTCAAAAACCCTGAAAACCCCATATGCAGCATACTGCGCGGACAAGCACCTGAACGGGTTTAGGCTTCTTGGGACTTGACCCCGAATGGTGGCGGGCCCGAGGGGATTTGAACCCCCGTTCTCCGGCTCCGAAGGCCGGCGCCTTAATCCAGACTGGGCTACGGGCCCAATCCAGAATAAGCGAGAAACGATTAAAAGCGTTCCGAAGACACTCAAACGATTCTCCGGTATCTTTAGACTATTTGCGTTTCCTGAAGTATGCCAGGGTGTCTTTCTGCATGACGTACCCAAACCCTGCCTCAATGGGCTGTTTCATTTCTTCTTTGTTTCCGCTACCTTGCACGTGAAGTCTTGGAAAGTGCTCAAAAAAAGGGCGTTCTCGATTTGCACGTAGACCAAGGTCGATCCAGTTCTTCTGAGGCCCACGAATTGTTTGACGTAATGCTTCCCTTCAACTATTCCGACCTCATGCTTTCTGCAGCTTGCCCGCCCAGACTTCAGACGTTTCGCTCACGGCTCAGGAACCACAACCACCATGCCACCCGACTATGTGCACCTCCGCTGAAAGAGATGCCAAACCCAACATTCACCCAGTCAAAAAAAGCTTCACCACCCTCTCAACCCGGCAACCCTCGCCCCCGCACTCTCCACCGAAACTGAAACCCAGGAAAACAAAGCCCTTCACAACACTAACGCCGCTAAGACATATTTGGCCCCAAATACAGGGCCCTACCACCGTTGCACGCACGCACACACTCTGCACAGCAAGAGCAACGCGGCCATCAAATCGCCTTGCCGTAGTCCCTTTCAACCATCGACATGTCCACGATGTTCACCACACCGTTCTTGTCAACATCAGCCAAAGGATTCCAGTTAGAATCTCCAGGTTTAGACCCGTACGCTCTCGCCACCGTGGCCACGTCAAGCATGCCCACTCTCCCGTCCTTGTCCAAATCCGTAATAAAAGTCACCATCACCGTTCCCGACGTCGAGTTAGAAAAGTCGCCCACAGTGACCCCTAAAGTCACGGTGAGATTGCCGACCCTCTCGAACGCATGGCCCACAGTTGGCCCTGAGGAAGCATTGTTTCCGTCTCCAAAGTCCCACGCGTAACTGTCGTAGCCGTCCGTTGCATTGAACAACACGTTTTCACCGACCCAGGCTACCGTCGGAACGTGAGAAAAGTCAATAGTCACCGGATCCTGAATTATCTTCATGATCGTAACGCTCTGAGGCACAGTTCTCTTGAGGAGAAAACCGTACCATGCCTCACTGCCCGAATCATAGATCAAGTTAGAAACCGACCCCGTGTCAGTGCTCTTCCAAACCAGGGAACCCAAGGTACCGTCGAGATTGTACTGATAGATCACAGCTGGACCTGGAAAGTCCGTCAGCAGAACGTTATACAGCCCTTCGCATCCTCCTACCAACCCGTTGGCGATAGATTCTATAGTCTCGCCATAGTCGAAGGGCGTGGCCGTACCGTTCCATTTCACGAGTCCCCCATGATCGATAGATATGGAATAAGGCTCCGCGGTAGTGAAGGCGCTACCGTTCCTGATCTCTACGTCCCATCCCCAATCGAACGGATACTGAGGCGTATTATCCACGCCCGTGTATGGATCAGTCCAGTTCTGGCCGTCGTTCGTGTAAAGAACATCGTATGGGTAAGAGTCTCCTCCTATCATACACGTAGAATTGAACATTTCCAGGTAGGTGACATCATCCGAGCCATATACGGTTCCTGTGAACAGAGTAACTTCTGAATTGCTCGTGCTGTTCCATGCTTCTATGACTGAGTAAGTTCCCGCCCCGTCTGATCTGAAGCCTCCGTACTCGATAAAACCGTTAAGGACTCCCGGTCCCGTGTACTGATCTATCGACTCTGCAAACAAAGTATTAGAAACACAGTACGTGGTCCAAGTCTCCAAGTCGGTCGATTCCAATATTGTTGTGTTGAATGTCAGGAAGTCTGAGCAAGCGTAGACGGCAAACACGGTGTTGTCAATTATCTCGAGGTCTGTGGGAGACCATTCGTCTGGCACCATTCCATAGGGGACCGTAAAACTGAACACGTCTCTAAAGGTGAAATTGCTCAGGCTAAAAGTTGTGATGACAAAGTTTGCAGAACTGACGATCCTCCAGAAGACCAGATTATCATTGAAGACCACTGCGCGAAAATAGTCCTGACCTTGCGTCGAATCCACGAAGGTTCCTGCCGTTCCTAACGTAATTACACTCCACCCTGGACTAGCTGCGGATGTTGGATTGCTCAACGGTACCAGCAGCGTGATCGACAAAAAGAGGACGCCTAAGACAGAAGCAACCAGATTCCTCTTCTTGGCCATCAAACATCATCTCCGACACAAGTTTCTTCCTGCATTCCTAACTCACGTTAATAAATCGACGATCTGCGAACTATTAGACTGTTTTTCAGAATTAGACCAAACTCTGTTCCTAATCTAGCCAAATTCTTTCCGTTGCGCCCGAAGGTGAAAAATCAATGGACACGTATCACGCGCGGTCTTAGCGTCTACCGTACTTACACTTATATGAGTTCAAATCAATTAACGGGCGCACGCTTTGACATAGCCTAGACATCGCCACAATCGCGAGTATCCAAAAACCCTTAAAACAGTCAGTGGATTTATACTAGATACCGCTGCAAAGGGCCGGTAGCTCAGCTTGGCTTGAGCGTTCGGCTGATAAAGAAGCTGACGGAGAGTTCAACGACAATAAGCCTCCCGAAGCTTTTGCATAAACCGAAAGGTCGAGAGTTCAAATCTCTCCCGGCCCACTTTGCACGTCCTTTATGGCGAAAAAAAGACTTGTGAGTTCGCAAGTGACTTGCAGCGCCAGATGAATCCCAAAACTTTCCGATCTCGAGGAGCGATGGCAAGGCTTAACCGCGAATTTGTGACGAATGGCAAGCGTTGATTTTCAAGGGAGTCTTCCAGCGCCTGTTCCCATGCCCTTGTTTGACGTTCGTGGACGGTTTGTCGATCTGCGAAGATGAAGACATTCGCTTCCGGATTCTTAGAAGATAGTAAATCTGCAGTACGGATATCACTAGCCAAACAACCAAGAAGAGAGAAGATACTACTCTAATTTCCCAACTCTCAACAAAGAGATTTACCAGCAAAAGAGCCACGAAAAGAACGACCGTGATGATCTGGACTATTCTCAACGTCAGCATTTTCTTCCTCGAATTCCAACCTGTGCCTCTTGCAGAGCGTAACCCTTCTACCTGTTTCAACCTCTCCTCCGAAAGATAGTACTTGCCGTCCACTTCGACAAAAACGCCTAAACGGCCCAGACGCCTCTTCATCGCCTCCTCGAACCTCGGCGGAAGACCTAGCTCCGTAGCGCTCATTGCTTTGTCAGGACTGACTGCTCCTTTCTGGCGAAACTTATCAACGATTTCATCGAACCATTTTCTTATCCTTTCGCGCCGTTGAAACATGTCATCCCAGCCAAGAAAATGTGGTTCTCATTTCGCTTCTGCGGTTTCCCCTAGACCTTTCAAGACTCTTGCCGCAAACTCTCTCATCACATCGGCCTTGACCATCGCGATGCCACGCCTATTCCTCCCTGCTACGACAAGCAGAAGATCTCCCGGCTTTATGTCGAAGTCTCTCCGAGCCTTGGAGGGAATTACCACCTGACCTCTGTCGCCCACTTTCACGGTCCCGTAGATAGACAAACCCTTGCCACCTTCACTCATAGCCAATCCCACTTTTCGTATATTTCATGTAATTCATACGTGACTGATTAGACTTAAAGGAGTTATGCACTGTTTTGGGCGAAAATCTACATTCTTTCCATTTTCTACTGTGAATACTATTTCCCATCCATTTGGTCAGTCCATATTCGTGCCTCAATTCTCGATAAGCCTATTTTCCTGAACGGATAACGTATTCGATATAGTCTCTAGCGCGCGCGAGCAGTCTTCTTCATGATTTGAACCGGATATTCTAGATGTGACCAAAAGCGTCTCGAGATATATACTTCTTGATCGGCGCATTGTTGCAAAGCGCGTGTTTCGGGTTTCTAACATTTAAATAGCGTTGTGTAACCCATGTCTGATTGAGAGCGTCGTGACCCATTGACTCTGGAGCGCGTTTCCAGAAATGAACAGATTCAAAATCTTGATTTCTTTTGATCTGCCCAGCATCTACGTAGAGCAGATCAGGAACGTCTCGCCGAACGTTGATGTTGTGGAGAGCAAAGACAAAAAAGAGGCTCTGCAGCTCATCGAGGACGAAGACATTCTGTATGCTGGTTTCTTCTCAAAAGAACTGTTCCTCGCAGCGAAGAGGCTCAAATGGATCCAAACATCTGGCGCCGGCGTTGAAGGCTTTCTTTTTCCAGAAGTGGTAAACAGCCAAGTAATAGTGACTAACGCCGGAGGCGTCCATCCCACACCGGTCTCAGAACACGTCATCGGGATGATGCTCTGCTTCTGCAGAAAACTGCACGTCTTCATCAGGAACCAGACGGAGAAGAAATGGGAGCGCCCGGAATCATGGACATCCACAGAACAGATCGGGGAATTATCAGGCAAAACCTTGGGAATAATAGGGTTGGGCAGAATCGGAACAGAAATAGCGACAAAAGCGAAATGCCTCGGAATGAAAGTAATCGCAACAAAACGAGACCCATCTCATACGCCAATGACTAGTGTTGACCGGTTAATCCGTTCCGCTGATCTCAGCGAACTGCTCGCCGAATCAGACTTCACTGTGCTCTCCCTGCCCCTCACCAAGGAAACACAAGGAATGATCGGAGAAGCACAATTGAAAAGCATGAAACAAACCGGCATACTCATCAACGTAAGCAGAGGAAAAATCATCCAAGAGGACAAACTCATCGAAGCACTGAAACAGGGATGGATCGCAGGCGCAGGCCTAGACACCTTCGAGAACGAACCGTTACCTGAAAAAAGCGAACTCTGGAACTTCAAAAACGTAATAATCACCCCTCACATCGCCGGCCTGACACCATACTACATGGAACGCTTGACGAACATATTCTGCGAAAATCTGAACCATTTCATCCGTAACGAGCCCATGATCAACGTCGTAGACAAAACCCACGGATACTAAACAAACAAGCAGCGCGCACTCTGATGGGCACCAGCTTGCTCGTAAACAAAGAAAATGAGGGGGATTTGTACGTTTGCAAGTGATCTTCCGTTCTTACTTCTTTACGGGCTTTTTCTTCTTTCCTTTAGTGGCTTTAGGCACTATCCTAGCCTCGAATTACAATTATCACGGTTTTTATTTAAATTTTGCGATAAATGGTAATTTGCGCAAGCGCTTAGTAAAACGGAAGACACAACTCCCAGCATTCGACTTCTAATTTGCTCAATGAAGCCTTAGCCCGCCGTCAGACTTACGCCTTTCGTTCAAGTCGCCTCTATTGAGACTTGAACCCGGTTGGGTGCTAGTCTCTCTCGGCCAACTTCTGAATCGCGCTCGCGAAAAGCTACCGAACACACCAGTCGAACCACCGATTCAAACGCCCTGAAAAAAGGTAGGGGGGGTATCAATTATAACAAGTCGAAACCCGTTATAATTGACATACCTTGATGGCCCCCGCACTATGCAGCAAACGCCCGCTCAGAAAAAGAATCTAGAGAAGTATCAAACGCAATAGGCCAAACGCTACTGTGGTTAACATACGTCGCAGGATCAGTGTCATCATCAAAACAAGCGCACGCTCAATAGAACAAGCACAGTTTTCCATGCAACACCGATAATGACTAATCAGCAAAGACAAGAAAAAAAGAGACAGACTGCAAACGATTTATCACGTTAAATGAAGTTCAAACCCCCTGCTTCATCAACCCGACAAAGCTTAAAAGCGCTGTAAAAATAACCAAAAGATGGAACATCGAAGAGCTCGCCACAGACAAAAGCAACCCAAAAACTCCGCGAAACCCACAAACAAAGCTCACCCCATTTTATCTAGGCCGCAAGTAGAAAAGCTGAAATCCTAAACCATCACATAGCTCGTGTCCGGTGACAAGCAATGCCGAACTACATTCTACTATCCAACCTCACGGACGAAGGATGGAAAACCATCAGGGAAAACCCTGAAAGAATCAAAGAAGTCAACAAAGAACTCGAAGCAATGGGAGTCCGCGTGATCAGCCAATACGCGGTTCTCGGCCCATACGACTTCGTGAACATTGTAGAAGCTCCAGATAACAAGACCATCGGCAAAGTCTCCATCGAACTAGGCTCAAGAGGAACAATAAAAATAATGAGCATGGCCGCCATCCCGATAGACGAGTTTCTAACTTCAAAGAAGAAACACTGAAAACCCACAAACCATCCCCCACTTTTTCTAAATCCACGATCGATCCATCTATCTCCACTATGAGCTGGGAAGGAAAATGAACTTGAAAAGGAACCGTCGAATCACAACGACGGAACTACATGTGATTAGAGGCTATTTGATTCGATTTTAACCTATGGCGAACGCAATTAAGGATTAAATTTAAAAATCCATACCGAATCTATTCATAAGACTCATAAACCAATTTCCAGAACCTGAACCCTCTAGAGGAATCCCACAGTTGACGGAGAAAGCATTCCAGAAACTTTTCCTAGAAGCCATAGACGCCGCCTTTTCCTCGCTCGGCGACTCTGTCGAACAATCAATCTATTTCCACCTTCAAAACAAGTTCAACATAACCAGAGAAGAAATTCCATGCCGGCTCAAAGACTTCGAAAATGGCCTTGAAGAAATCTTCGGCGAAGGAAACAGATTCCTCGAAGTTCTCATAATGAAAAACCTCCACGAGAGAATAGGACCAAGAGACGATCCAATAAAATGGGAAGAGGACAAGGAATTCAAATTCATCGACTACGTGACAGCAGCCGAGCAAAACTTTGCACACAGGAAAAAACCAATACATCAAGCAAAGTGAGACTACGACATCGCATCTCATGTTGATTTCAACAATCCATATTTGGAGTTCACAAACGTTTTATCAAGCCTCCTAATGAGTTTCATTCCAAACCAATACCTAGGCTTGCGAGGGCACACACTTGACTCAGAACGACTTCGGCAAGATCCTATTATCAGCCGTGGAAGAAGGTTTGTCATCACTGGGAAACTCACCCAAGCAGTCGATATTATTCCATTTGGAAGACTCTTTTCAAATAAAAAAAGAAAACATTCCCAAGAACCTGCTGAAATTCAAAAACGCACTTGAAGGACTCTTTGGACCCGGAGCACCATACATAGAAAAGACCATTGCAAGGCGCCTCCATGAGAAGCTAGGATTAGAGTTTGAAGAAAGCCAGTGCATGGACTTCTTAGAATGTGTTAGCGACGCGAGAAAGCGAATCATGCTCTGAAGGGCTGTATGACAAAATGACGCCAAGGAATAGTCAAAAGACAGGTGAAGAAAAGCTGCGTAAACAAGAGCTGAAAAGGCCACGCCTTCTTAGCGACGGCCTCAACGAAGAAATAAACATTACAGGACCAGAGACTTTTCAAATCTTTCCCCATCGATCGACGCTCATAGAGGCTCCATTGCAGTGGAAAGCAAACTTGGAAAGGGCACACCTTCATGGTTACCCTTCCTCTTAAGCCAAAAACACGAGAAGGAGGTGAAGAAATATGGATCAAACCACAAGAATCCTCGTTGTTGACGACGACGAAAACATAAGAAAGGTGCTGGTAGCCATACTTGAGGACGAAGGATACAACGTTGAGTCAGTAGGCACTGCTAAAGAAGGAATAGAAAAAACCAAGAGGAAATTCTACAACATAGCTCTAATCGACATTCGGCTTCCAGACATGGAAGGAATAGAGCTTCTGACGAAAATAAGAGACACGACACCTAGGATAAGGAAAATAATCATCACTGGCTATCCAACGCTGCAAAATGCAGTTGACGCGGTAAACAAGGGAGCAGATGCTTATCTACTCAAGCCTTTTGACGTGGAAAAGGTCTTAGAGACTATCAAGCTCCAACTGAAAAAGCAACAAGAAGAGAAAGAATACAGTCAAGGCAAGGTCGCTGAGTTCATCGAGACCAGAGTGAAAGAACTCGATCTAGAAAAAGAAATCAGTCCTAGGAAGAAACAGTAGCATCCTCTTTTCCAATCTTTTTAAGCTTCTTTCTTCGTTTACGTATCTGTACTTACGTTTCCGATCGATCGATCGCGAAATGTGAAATCTTTCTTGGTCAACATCGTAACCCTCCCTGTCTCGATTAGACTTCAAAAATCGTCGTTCTTAGTCATAAATACGAATCGCCCAAAAAGGGCTTGCAATGAAGTATGACACAAAATTATCTCTTGATACAAAAACTGGTCCAGCACTGTACCAACAACAAGATTTAAACTCAAATATAATGAAAGGAAAGTGGTGAAACAATGAAGTGGATAACTCGCGAATACGTTCACGTTGACAGAACCGCATGCCCATGGCTCATCAAGAAATTCATAGACCCCAAAGCCGAATTCCTCTTCGTCCCTGTAGAGAAAATAGAGGAAGTCGCTAAGAAGGAAAACGCCATACCGTATGACGCGCCAGACGTTGACCTAGGACATCATGGAGACAAGTGCAGTTTCGACGCAATCGTCGAGAAATACAAGATAAAAGATCCAGCTTTACTGCAGTTGGCAGACATAGTGCGAGCAGCCGACACCGACAAACCCGTAGCTCCGGAAGGTGTTGGACTTGACGCGGCTATGACAGGAATTTCCATGCTTGCAAAGGATGACCATGAAGCCATAGAAAAGGCTCGACCGATATATGATGCGTTTTACATCTATTGCAGGCTAAGACTATTGCGTGAGAAATACAAGACCGAAATCGGAAATATGGATCGAAAGAAACGAAGAGAATTTCTGAAAAAGAAACTGTTAGGTTAGAATCGAAGCATTTTCCATCTTCTACCAGTCAATGAGGTGTTCGAGCGTGTTATGGGCGACGAGACACGAGCCACACGTTGACAGATGCGCATCAGTATGGCTGATCGAGCGGTTCATAGACAAAGAGCCATCTCCGAATTCGTCAACAGACATGCCGAAATCCCTAAGGAAGTGATCGGATTCACGATACCAAGAGCGGAAACTGGTCCTATTGAAAACGTCAAAACAACATTCGACGTCCTAGTAGAGAAATAGAAGATAGAAGATCCGGTTGTTAAGAAAATCAAGGACCTCATACGAGATTATGAATTCAACGAAGAAAACCTGATCGAACGCATCTGAAAGAAACACCCTCAGCGTCTGCGATGTTCTAAAGGAGCTGGAAAACACTTCAGCAACAGACTGCGAAACAATATCCAAAGCTTTTGCCGTTATGGATGCTTTCTACGCTACGCTGAAAAACCCGCAGGAAAAATAATGAACCAAGGATTAGAAAGACAGACAAGCATCAGGTAATCTTATTTCCACCTTCAGCTTAATAGCTTCAAACCTTCACGCAGTTTCAAGGCTGACCGGATGAACATGCGAACCAAGAACATTGGTGACAGCGTCTTTCTCACTCTGTGCATCATGGGATTTTTCGCGATCCTGAGCTCAACAATGTCAAAAAGCCCTGTTCTCAAACCCTTCTCGCTTAGCCTTGGAACCCCCACGGACTGGACTGGTTTTGTTGCCGCCGCCTCAACGATTCCGGGAATCTTGGTCAGTTTGCCTGCGGCATCGCTTTCGGACATTTATGGAAGGAAGAAAATCCTGCTAATAGCTGGATTCGTGTTTGCCTCAGCTCCCTTCCTTTATCTACTGATAACTGTTTGGTGGCAACTTATTCTGGTCAGATTTTACCACGGATTCGCAACAGCAATATTCGTACCCGTCGCCGAAGCATCGATAGCTGAACTGTTTCCAACCAAACGAGGAGAACGCATCTCACTATTCTCCTCCGTCACCTACGTAGGAAGATTCATTGCTCCCACTCTGGGAGGATACATATTGTTCAGCACTGCCAACGATTTTCATGTTCTCTACTTAGCCGTGGGAGCAGCGGGTGTGACCGCAGTAATCATGGCTTTGCCGTTTTTGGTGGAGAAGAAGCAAGCCGTAACCACTGAGCAACCTGCGGAAGAGGAGACTGTTAGAAAATTGCTTCGCGGGTGGAAAACGGTGGCAAAATGCTACGGGGTCTTGTTAGTCGGTTTTGTCCAAGCCTGTCAGTATTATGCTTATGGGGCGGTGGAGTTCTTTCTCGCAGGATATCTCCCCGAAGTAGCTCATCTAGACGAATTTTCCACTGGCATCATAATAACGAGTATAATAGGTATCGCGATTTTTGCAAGACCCTACATGGGCAGAGTTTCAGACAAAGTTGGAAGACGAACCCCAATAGTCTTGGGCTGCATACTCTCTGGCGTTCCACTGTTTGCGATTCCGTTTGTAACTGACTTCTTGACTCTCTTCTTGCTCGTGCTACTCTATGGGTTTGGGTTTGCTGCCGTGACCTCTTCCACGAACGCCTTGATAAGCGATCTTGTGCCCAAAGAACATGTGGGCACGTCCATGGGATTTCTGGACACACTGATGGATGTTGGACAAACACTTGGACCCATAATCAGCGGATTCATACTTGCAACAAGCCTGCATTACACGGGTGTCTTTCCTTCTTTAAGCCTCGCATTGATACTTGCTGGCGCAGTCTTTGCTGTATCTGGAGTTGAGCAGAAAAGACAGAGTGCGTACGACACATCCTAAGCTACACTGAAAAACCAGCAAGAAGACCAGGCAAGGCATGACTCGAACTTTCTATTTTGAAGGAGTTCTCGGGCACAGAGACTTTACAGAAAATTTGGTTTCGCAAGAAAAGAAGAGAAGAAATGGTCGCTCATATTGACCAAAACAGTCCGAAACACTTGAATGAGGCTGTCACAACGTGATTTCTGCGAAAATCTTATACACGTTGCGCGTTGTTTGAGATTGAAGTTATTTCGTCTAAAGACACCCCTTTTGCCGTGTTTATTTTTCAGTGATTGTGTGTACATCACACATGCTTCCTCAACACGCATGATACGTGATTTCGCCATTACAGTGAAAAGAGTTTAAATAGCAAACGCTACGTCTAGCGTGTACTCTAGCTAGAGAACACTAATGGTTTGTGAAGCGCCAAGAGTGATGTTATGAATTGTCCATACTGCGGGTCTGAAAATCTCAAAACCCTAGAAACTAGAGATTCGCCTGATAACACTGTGAGACGACGTAAGGAATGCGGTGACTGTGAAAAGCGCTTCACGTCCTACGAGTACGTGGAAACCGTTGAGCTTATGGTGAAGAAGAAAGAGGGCAAGCTCGAACGCTTCGACTTGAACAAGACTATCAGAGGGCTTCAGAAGGCTTGCGAGAAAAGACCCGTAACAATGGAGCAAATACATGAACTGGCGGAACATGTCAGGCAAGATCTGACGGCTCTCGGAAAAGAGGAAGTCACTTCCCAAGAGATCGGCGATCTTGTCATGAAATACTTGAAGAAGCTTGATCGAGTGGCTTACGTGAGATTTGCTTCTGTCTACAGAAGCTTCGATGAGCCGGCCGATTTTCAGCGTGTCCTTAAAGAGGTTAAAACATGAAGTTTGTTAGAAAACGTGATGGTAGATTAGAACCCTTTGATCAAGAACGGATAACCAACGCCATTTGGAAGGCAGCAAAAGCCGTTGGCGGAAGAGACCGTGAACTGACTAAGAAGTTGAGTGACACGGTTGCCGCTGATCTGAAGGTGCGTTTTGGAGAGGACGGAGTTCCGACGGTTGAGGAGATCCAAGATTTAGTTGAGAAGACGCTGATAGAAAACGGAAACGTTAGAACCGCTAAGGCTTACATTCTCTATAGAAAGCAGCATCAAGACCAAAGAGAACTAGCGGCAATTCTGAGCGACGCAGACTTGGTGGATCAATATCTAGAGATTGAAGATTGGCGTGTTCGAGAAAACTCTAACATGAGCTATTCCCTGCAAGGCCTGAACAATTACCTGTCATCAACTGTTATAGCGAAGTATTGGATCAGCAGAATCTATCCGCCGAACATTGCAGACGCGCACTTTTCAGGTGACATGCACATCCACGACCTCGGCGTTCTAGGTGCGTACTGCGTCGGTTGGGACTTGAGAGATCTGTTGGTTTCTGGATTTGGAGGTGTCCCAGGCAAGATCGAGAGCAAGCCTGCCAAGCGTTTCAGAACTGCCCTAGGGCAGATTGTCAATTTCTTCTATACGTTGCAGGGTGAAGCCGCTGGAGCTCAGGCGTTCAGCACGTTTGACACATATCTAGCGCCGTTTATACACTACGATGGGTTAAACCAGAAAGAGGTCGAGCAGGGCCTGCAGGAATTCCTGTTCAACATGAACGTGCCCACACGTGTAGGTTTTCAGACACCGTTCACGAACGTCACATTGGATCTGACGATTCCAGAATTCATGAAGAATGAACCCGTTGTTGTCGGCGGAAAAATGAAGGACGCTGTCTATGGAGACATGCAAAAGGAAATGGAAATGTTCAACCTGGCTTTTGCCGAAGTGATGAGTCAAGGCGACTCGAAAGGCAGAGTGTTCACGTTCCCAATCCCCACGTACTGCATTACCAAAGGGTTCGACTGGGAGTCGCCTGTTGCTCAGAAAATCTTCGAGGTCACAGCCAAGTACGGGGTCCCCTACTTTTCCAACTTCATCAACAGTGACATGAAGCCTGAAGACGTCCGCAGTATGTGTTGCCGACTCAGAATAGACAACCGAGAACTGCGCAAGCGTGGAGGAGGCTTCTTCGGTGCAAACCCGCTGACCGGGTCAATAGGAGTCGTAACGCTGAACATGCCGAGGATTGGGTATTTGGCGAAGGATGAGGATGAGTTCTTTGAGCGGCTGGAAGCGCTGATGGAAATTGCCAGAGACAGCCTAGAGATAAAGCGCAAAGTGTTGGAAGCCTTCACCGAAAATGGGTTGTACCCCTATTCCCGCCGTTATCTGCGGGATGTCAAGGAAGGGTTTGGCCGTTACTGGAAGAACCACTTCTCAACAATCGGCATAGTTGGGATGAACGAGGCAATCTTGAACCTGTTTGGCGTAAGCATTGCTTCGGGTGATGGCGCGGAGTTTGCGATTAGGGTGCTCACTTTCATGCGGGAAAAACTATCGGACTTCCAACAGGAAACGGATAGCATCTACAATCTTGAGGCAACGCCAGCTGAGGGAACAAGCTACAGACTTGCAAGGATTGACAGGAAGAAGCACCGAGATATAATCCCAGCCAACGCGAATAGCGTTGCCAGTGGTGCTGAACCCTTCTACACCAATTCTTCACAGCTACCAGTGGATTACGACGGCGACCTGTTCGAAGCCCTGCAGCATCAAGATCGGCTGCAAACACTCTATACTGGAGGCACTGTCTTCCACATCTTTCTCGGTGAGAGGATCTATTCGTGGAAAGCTACGGCGGAATTGATCAAGAAAGTGGCTTGGAGTTCACATTTGCCCTACTTCACGTTGACGCCGACCTTCACCATATGCCCGACTCACGGCTATATAAATGGCGAACATAAACAGTGCCCGACGTGCGGGGCAAAATGTGAAGTCTATTCGCGTGTGGTCGGCTACTTGCGACCCGTAGACCAGTGGAACGATGGAAAACAAGCGGAGTTTGCCATTCGCAAGACCTTTGACCAGTCAACAGTAATCCCGGCCGCCGCCGTGCTGGCCTGAGTGCGGAAGCAATGAAGTTCAGCGGCATACAGAAGACGAGTCTCGTAGACTTTCCGAACCGCGTGGCGTCCGTACTGTTCACGCCAGGCTGCAATCTGCGCTGTCCGTTCTGTCACAACTGGAGAATAGTCGTGGACCCCAAGCCACCGTTTCTCAACGAAGAAGCGGTGCTGAAGATACTTGAGGAACGCAAGAGGTTTGTGGATGCAGTTGTGGTAACAGGCGGAGAACCGACGATTCACGCGGATCTTCCAAGATTCCTGAAGAAGCTTAAGGAAAGGAGCTTTCTTGTCAAGCTTGACACGAACGGGTTCAATCCGCAAACGCTTGAAGAGTGCTTACCGTTCGTGGATTATGTAGCGTTAGATGTGAAAACCAGTCTTGAAAAATACGCACAGCTCGGCGCAAGAGGCACAGCAGAGTTTTTGCGTACGATTGAAATGTTGAAAACTGGAAAAGTTGACTACGAGTTTAGAACGACGGTCGTTCCAAGCTTTCTCGACAGCGAGGACATACCGAAAATAGGTGAACTCGCGAAGGGTGCTAGAAACTTCAGCTTCCAACAGTTCGTTTCAGGAGACACGTTGGACAAAACGTTCAACACGCTGAAGCCGTATCCGCCTGAGAAAATCGCAGACTTCGCTGAAAACATGAAAGAATACATTGTAAACGTGACTCTTCGAATCTGAAGAGTCTGGAAGACTGTGACCCTTTTGTAGGGTGGGAGCGTAAGGTTTAAGGGTTAATGCGTTGTTTAGGTTTCGAATGTTCTTGGAATGAGGGTTTAACGTTTGAGTAAGAAAGAAGTCACCCTTGAAGAACGTAAAGCTGAAGTCCTGATCAAACTTCGAAGCTACAAGTTGATTAAGAAACAGAAGCATGAAGACGCCATTGGATACATCGTCAACATGCCGAAGGAAAAGGAAAAAGCCCTCATCTGGTGTGTCCCCGGCGAAACCACGGTTGGAATAAACAGCATAAACCGTGCAACAAAGGCCATGAAAGATGCCGAAGTGGAAAGGGCCATAATTGTTACAGATGGCAGATACACTCACGCTGTTAAGCAGGGTGCTAAGAAGAAAAAGATTGAACTCTTGCCCAAAACGTTCCCGGCATTCGATCTTTTTGAGCACAAGCTTGTGCCAAGACATGAAATCTTGACCGACGAAGAGAAAGAAGAACTCCTCGCACTTTACAAGGTTCACGCCTACCAACTGCCACAAATAAGCTCTCTAGATCCAGCAGTTAAGGCCATAGGCGCCAAACCAGGCGATGTCTTAAGAGTGATTAGAAAAAGCCCTACGGCCGGCGAGCATATGGCATACAGGTACGTCGTCGAGTAATCCGCCCTAGTGAAGCACTCAACTAATCAAATTGCAGTTAGCATCACACGCCCGCAAACGATTCCTGCATCTCGTAGTTTAATGATATCTCAGGAACGGCAAAAACTCGAATCTGATTCTTCGCTCCAAAAATTCCGCTGTGAGATTATCTGAAGGCAGATACAGTCACCTATGCGTCAAAGTGGAAATGGGTTTTATTCATTGCATAGATTGGCGTGCATCTCGAGGAGTATTCCAAGACGATGCCGATCGTGCCAAAGTCAACGTGAATTGAAGGGCTTAAGTGGGTGGTTGCTGGGCTGGCTTTTCCGGTGCTATTTCTTTCTTCATTATTTCTTTCTTCATATATGCCCACACTGCAACTATGATGCCGATTAAGCCTAATAATCCGACCAAGCCATAGAAGTACCATCCGTAGCCTCCGCCGTAACTGAGACCGAAGTCGTAGCTGCCTGAATATCGTATTGCACCGAGTATTATGGCAATGATAATTAGCAGCCCGCCAAGACCCTCTCCTGCACTTTTGCTAACCAAGGTTTCGTCTCACCTCCTCCTTAATGCCTTATAAATAGAAGTATAGCTTGGGACACACACTATTTAACACCTTCTAAAGCGAAGACCATCCGACCGTTGTTTGTTGAAAGAAGCCGTGTTACAGACTGTGTAACCGAGGAGATATCTATTTCGCAATCGATCGATCGTCGAACAACGGTGGACATGTATGTTCTCATCACCAAAAAATCAAACTCGGCACAATCTGGTCAATCGTCGCCGCCTTGAAAGGATCTGTGCTTTTTGACCAAAGAGAAAACCCCTGCAGAACAAAACGGATACAGGAGTTGCGACTAGGCAAAGCGATCAAAGACGCCAAACCACAGCCATTTTCTTCTCGAACAGATTGCAGCCTAAGAATCTGGCTTTCTCTCGCCGGCCAGTTCGCATAGAATAACCAAAGCCTCGCCCAAAGGCATTCTCAACCTAGTAGCCAACTCCGTCGGGTCTATCTCGGGCTTTTCCGAAAGAATGACCTCTCTTGTGTATGCTTTGTGGCTTGGAAACATAACAAGCGCATGAACCGCTTCAATCAGTAAGGGCCAAAGCTTCTCTTTTGTGTACTCTTGAAAGCTCATATCACATCAATAACATAATACGTCAAAAGCGAAATATCCAGTTTACCTTTATCAACCCATGTTTGCAAAAAAAGTTGTATTCATATCAAGGATGGCGTACAAGAATGAGTCACGCCAACGCCCCTTTGCCAATTTATGCTCTCGAAGACGACCCTCACGTTGCATTCGCCCGCCTTTTCGTTGCTGCCTCCGAAGTTCTAGGGAAATCTCTCAACAGGCGCTTATACCGCAAAGTATATTTCTTTACTGGGGTGATTAAAGCCTTCGAAATCCATTAGGTCAAGTGGAATTGATGGTTGTCAAGGCTGTGGTCTTCGATCTGGATGGAACCATTGCGGGTTTTAACCTGGATTATATGACCGTGAGGTCGGACGTTAGAGGTTTCCTCTTGAAAAAGGGGTTGCCGGCCTCGGTCCTGTTGAGCAATGAAAGCATATTTGAGATGTTGAAGAAAGTCGAGATCTTCCTGAAAAACAACGGAAAGTCTGAGAAGGCAGTAAGGAAGGTCCGTGAGGAGGCCTTGGACATAGCTGAAAAGTACGAATTGGAAGCGGCGAAGACCACGGGGTTGTTGCCGGGCGTGGTTGAAACGTTGAAGGTCTTGAAGAAGATGGGTTTGAAGCTGGGCCTGTGCACGATCAACAGTGAAAAATCCACGAACTACATTCTCAAGCGTTTTGATATCACCAAGTTTTTTGATGTGATCGTCCCGAGAAACAAGGTGAAATATGTCAAACCAAATACTGAACATTTGGAAGTAACGTTGGAAGCTCTGAAGGTCGGTCCAGACGAAGCCATGCTCGTCGGGGATGGAACGCGTGATATGCAGTGCGCGAGAGAACTGAACGTTCTTGCCGTGGGTTTGTCCACGGGAGTTTCTTCGCAGGATGATTTGATGGCTTCCGGTGCCAACTACCTCATCACCTCTATTACAGACTTGCCGACTCTGATTGAGGAAACTCGATGAAACGCCTAAACAATCCGTACGAACTGTTGTAATAGGCGTCAGAAATTTTCCATCAGTATCTCTGTGCCGCGCCGGCAGAGTTCACGAGCGTAATCAACCCATCGTCCCTGCCCCCAATAGCGGTAACAGCTGGTCTGAGGCACTAGATTGTAAAACAGTGCTTTGCGGTAATCGTGGCTGCGCTTGTCAACGATCCCGTGATCCAGCTTCTCATGGAACAGTGCACTGAGTTTGTTCATGGGATCAAGCACGTTTTCGTAGCCGCGTACCCAACTTAGGTTGTTCGTCCACGAGCCGCCGTCCATACTAAAACGGTCATCGGTGCGTCGAGCTTCTTCTATCGCCTTCGCCACGGTCTCTGGATTAGGACTGCCGCCTACTCGCCGCCAAATCGCATTCTGATGCAACGGCTGAATCGGCGCGTAATCACTCTCAGCAAAACCTGCGCTCGCCAGCAGTTCGAGGTATTCCGTAGCGTTGACACCGACGACGCCTTTTGTACTGACCTGTGGCCAGATCTCTTTGTAAGTCGGGGGGAATTCGTTCATCATCACGTGACCATTCTCCCCGTCGCTGATTTGGAATACGAGCGGCGGGAGACGACGACCCTTGAGTTCGCGTGGGCGCATCCCTTTCGCTTCATAAAAAGGTTGCATCTGGCCGATTAGTTTCGTATCGGAGCCTTGAGTCTTGATGATGGCGGTGATAGATAATTCTTCGCCTAGACTGTTACGCGCGATGAGGCGGCGCGGTAGGTAGCGTTCCCGCAACCCTTGCCCGTCAACTTCCTCGACTGTGTGTTCCTGCACCGCCAACCATTGGTAGCCGCATTCACGCAGCGCTTTCACGTACTCAAAGCAAACATCGGGATGGTTTGGTAGCTGCATCTCTGGCGGCGAAAATCCCCGCACGCGTCCGAGCGCTTTCCAACCGAAGATAGCCGCGAAATGATGCTGCCAAGCGCGCATGTGAAGTTTGAGGTCCGGGATCGGCGTTGAGGGCACGACCGAGTGGCTCCACATCGTTCCCATCCACTCAACAAATGGCCAGTAGCGGTCGTCATTAATGATCGTCCTGAGGTTCTCCAAAATGTCTGCCCGCCCCATTTGCCGCAACCCGAACAGAAGGCAGCCTGAGTAATCGAGCATTACTCGGGGTTGTCGTCCCGCATCGACCAGTTCGCGGATGAAATCGGCCATGCGACTGTAACACCAGGCGAACACCGGCGCGTTTTCATTGTCGTGGACTTGTTGATGCTCCATCATGTATTGGAGGTTTCCGATAATTGGGGCCGTGCGCAGATCACCGTCGCCAAGAATCAACGGTTGGTGCATATGCAACGCGGTGGCGAAACCTGACTGCATGTGGTCTAGCCGCAGCGGTGTCCGTTTCAAGAAGACCGCGTCAGCGCGATGCATCACAGCCTCGACCTGCTCGTCCCAGCCGCTGATGTTGGGCAGACCATCGATGATTTCTGGTATTGGCTCGAAATTCATGTTCTCCACGCGTCTCTTTTGTTGTCCGATAAGATTAAGCTTTGTCACATGGGCCTTCGAGTTATTTCTCTCCCTCCTGTGTGAGCGATCTAGCTTGATTGTTGCGACTCGAATCAATCTAGTGATAGCCAGTTCAACACGCGTTACTTTGTCTATGGAATGATAATTTGCGCAGGGATTTAGGAGGCATCGTTAGAAGGCTCACTTCCTTGCTCGTTCTCGTTTTCAAGTCCCAAAAATTGCTGAGGCTCGCTGCTGCTCCTTCCCAAGAATCGTAAATTCTTTTGCCTTGCTTCGCAATCTAGAACCGGTGTAGTCAGCAACGGTTCATGATGGTACTTGTTGTCGATATAGAAGCAACGGCTCAGCCACCAAAACATCGAAGACACCATAATGTACGCGCAGCTCGTAACCTTCGAAAGGGACGGTACCGCACGGCCCATGCAAAGACACTCGACGAAGAAGACAAACTTGCCAAATCAGGCTTCGAATTCATCCGCTACTGCGACAAAAAAGAAGCCGCAATATGCGGGAAAAGAAAGTGAAAAAGGACTAGGTTTAGGGAAATTTCACGTGGGTTTGAAATAGTATCTGGGCCACTGTGGCCATGGTTGATTTGCTGCACAGGTGCCGAATTCCATGCCGAGTTTCATTCCGATTTTTATCTGATCCAACGGTACGCCTCTAATCATTCCAGATATCGTCAGTCCGTGTTCAAGTTGTACGATACCCATTGCGTACGGTGCCATTGACTGGAATTGTGTTGGCGCGATGTGAATGACTGTGTAGGTCAACAGTTTTCCTTTTGTTGAAATTTCGGTCCACTCGAAGTCTGTTGAGTGGCAGTTGTCGCATAGTGGTCTCGGCGGGAGGTGCACTTTTCCACATTTCTTGCATTTTCCGCCTAGAAGTTTTCCTTGGTTTATATGCTTGTAGAACTGCTCAATCGTAAACGGTGCTTGCTCAGCCATTCTTATGCCCTCCTGTAAATGTGAACTGTGGCTGTGGCTCCCGAACCCCCCACGTTGTGGGTTAAGCCGATCTCAGCGTCTTTCACTTGTCGCTTCTCCGCCTGTCCAGTCAGCTGTAAGTACATTTCGTATCCTTGGCCCGTGCCCGTCGCGCCTACGGGATGCCCTTTAGCTTTCAGTCCGCCACTCGTGTTGACTGGGATTCTTCCACCGAGCTTCGTCTCGCCTTTCTCAATTAGGCTTGCGCCTTTACCAGGCTTGCAGAAGCCCAAGTCTTCGTAGGCTATCAGCTCGGCTATCGTGAAACAGTCATGAACCTCCGCGGCATCGATGTCTTCAGGCTTCACGTCAGCCATTTCATAGGCTTTCTTGGCGGCAACCTTGGCGGCTGCTATTGATGTGAGGCTTTTTCTTTCATACAAACCGATGGTGTCGCACGCTTGGCCGCTTCCAACGATTTGAACGGGCATGTCTGTGAATTTCCTGGCCAGTTCTGGCTTGGTTAGGATCAAGCAGCTTGCTCCATCTGTTATCAATGAGCAGTCATACAGTTTAAGAGGCCAAGCTACCATTCGAGCGGATAGGGCGGCTTCAAGTGTTATCTCCTTCTGCATCTGTGCCTTTGGGTTTAGGCTGCCGTGATAATGGTTTTTCACGCTGATCATGGCAAGATGCCGCTCAGTCGTTCCATACTCGTGCATGTGCGCCGTCGCCATCAAGGCGTACAAGCCTGGAAAAGTCATGCCGTGCCACTGTTCAAAAGGATAGTCTGAAGCCATGGCCAAATATTCGGTCACTTCTGCCGTGGGTAGGTGAGTCATTTTCTCAACGCCACCTACCATGACGACATCGCTCAATCCTGAACGCACTGCACATATGGCTGCTCTCAGGGCTACGCCGGAAGAGGCACATGCGGCTTCGGTTCTTGTAGCAGGCACGTGTCCGAGTCCGATCCAGTCTGCCATTGTGGCGCCCGTGTGACCTTGATGCTCATAAGATTCGCCCATGTGTCCTATGAACAAGGCTTGAATGTCCTTTTTAGGGTCCAATTTCGGACAGCGGTCAAAGGCTTCTTTGGCCGCTTCTGCAAAGATTTCTCTTGAATACAATCCTTCCAGTTTTCCGAACTTGGATAAGCCGGCAGAGACTATTGAAACGAGAGGTTTGCCGTTCAAGTTGGTTTCTCCCTTTGGACCATGGGCGGTTTGGGAAACAGAAATAGTATTTAGGCATGTATTTAAATTTCTTCGGTCGTTTTGAACGTATTTCATGAGAAATAGAGTGACGATGGATTTTGGAAAAATAGGGGCGGTTTCGACTTAAACCGCTTCAGATCACTTTTGGCCGCAAGTTTTCTTGACCCATGCTCTCGTGCGTTCCATGTCTTCTCTGAAACGCTTCAGTTCTTCAGGAGTTCTTTTCGGGGGAACTGGCTCTTCCGCGGGCGTTGCGTAAACGTCTAGCAGGTCGCCTTTTGGCTGTTTCTCGATTTGTATGTTGACTTTCAAGCCGATGTTCACTTTTTCTGGGTCGATGTCTCTCATTGTCATTGGCAAGCACGTGTTGGTTCCGTCAATCCTAATCATCGCGCCGACGAGCGGTTGCAGGTGCGCCATTGAAGGCCAAGCGATAACCATGATCGTGTAGGAATGAACGACTCCTCTTTTCGGAAGCTCAGTCCAGTCGGTTTCTTCAAGCCTGCATTTGGGGTTGAAGCAGTGCGCGCGTGGCGGACAGTAGACGAGTCCGCACTTCGGACACTTTGTCCCGTACAGCTTCCCTTCCAAGAGTCCCATGAAGAATTTCGAGACTTTGCCGTAGCTGTGATGGAACATGCTGCCGTGCGGTCTGTGTACGATTAGGAACTTGTCAGGCTTTAACTCATTAAGCGTTGGTCCGTCGTTCATTTCAACTATCTTCCAGCCTTCAGGTCTCCAGCCGCCTTTGCGTTCCCAGTCTTCCCACCACTTCTCGTCGATCTTGCGTTCTTTCAACATCTTTTCTGGTCCAGGTTGCTTCATTCTTCTACACCTCCAAGACCGCGGCGCCCGCTTGGCATCCTGTCCCGCCGTGTCCATGTATGAAACCCTTCTTCGGCTTGCTCAACTGTCTGCTAGGCGCTCCCCATTTTTTGCCGATCTGGTTGCTCAGCTGCCAGTAAACATCAACCACTTGCGCGATCGACGTAGATCCGACTGCGTGTCCTTGTGCTGTCAGAGCTCCGCTGAGTTGGCAGGGGAGTTCTCCATGAGGCTGGATGACGCCGTCTCGTACCATTTTCTTTCCTTCGCCTCGCTTACAGAAATCAAAATCCTCAAGTCCTGCTAGAACAACGCCTGCGTATGGATCAAAGATTTCAACGAGACTCATTTCCTTCCTGGGATTCTTCACTCCAGCGTCCTTGTAAGCCATCCGTGCAGCCACCCTGAGCGAACCAAAGTTCAGCAGATCAGGGTATGGTGACATGGGCTTGGGAATATCTTTCGGCCAGATCTTTTCGTCCTCTGGGTACAGACCCTTCCAAGCCGGGTTGTCCGGCCGGTCTCCAGCCCTCATGGTGTCGGTTCCGAATCCTACACCAGTTATCCACACAGGGTTGTCGGTTAGTTTCTTGGTTGTTTCCTCGTTGGCCAAAAGGAGGGCCGAAGCACCTTCGCTTGTCATTGCACATTCATGAAGTCTATACGGCCAAGAAATCAGTCGAGACTTGTAAACATCGTCCACCGTAATCTTATTGAATCCATGTTGGGCTGGCCACTGTGCGTACGGGTTTTCAAGCGAGTTGTTATGGTTTAAGACTGCCACCTCAGCCAAGTCTTCTTCACTGTCTCCATACACGTGCATTCGTCTGGCTTCCATGGTTGCGTAAAAAGCATTGTACGTGAAACCTGACACGAAGTCCCAGTCAGTGTCTCCGGCGATGGCTATGGCTTCATTTACTTTTTGGATCGGCAGTTCATTCATCTTTTCCCACCCGACAACAAGAACCAGTGGAAACATTCCTGAACGCACCCACAAGGCCGCATTCACAACTGCGTCGATTGGGGTTGCGCCGCCGGATTCAACCCTGAATGCGGGCGCGCCGCTCAGGCCCAAGTAGTCATGAATTATCCAGTGCATGCATTGTTGCTGTTCCAAGATGTCGCTGAAGTACGAGTAGCAGCATGCGTAGTTCTTCTTTATGAAATCTCCAAGCTCAAGGTCTGGCACGTCATCAAGTATCATTCTGACCGCTTCTGCGCACATCTCTTCCTGCAAAGTGTGCCGTGGGTTGTCAAATCTTGAAATGCTACCCGCAATTATTCCGACCTTCTTCAATTTTCCACCTCAATTTTGATTTAGTTAGTGGATTCCAAGCACTATAAGAATTTTTGTGGAGAACGTCGACATTTAGGTTCATGAAAAACGAAAGAAACGCGCCAACGCAGAAAGGTCAAAGAATCTTTTTATAACCTTTTTAGTCTTACTCAATGCCATGCAGATACTTCAAGCTATCCACAGCACTGCCCAAGAATGCGTATTTGACTGAGGAATTGATAGAGACTTTTCCATGTAAACTCCCAGAGGGTGTCAGGCAAAACGTGCTCAACTTGGGAGTTGCCAAGCGCTACCTCATTGACCAAGCAGACTCGAGCGAAAAATCTGAAGCTATAATGAGTGAGACTGGCCTCGTGGATCTTTGCGCAGAAGCCTGTGAGAACGCACTCCATGGAGCAAGCCTTCACGTGAAGGACATCAACTGTCTCATTGCGACGTATGATGCGAATCCTTTCTTAAGCCCAGGCCTCAGCCAACTCCTAGTGCCAAAACTCGGCTTAGATCCTTATGTTAAGCACGTCAACGCTCAAGGAATAGCAAGCACAGCGTTCATAAAAGGCCTAGAGCTTGCAGAAAACTACCTTGCAGCAAATCCTGAAGACAACGTGCTGATCTGCGTTTCCGGGGTAACCTCGTATTGGTTCCAGAATCAAGTGCGAAGCATGAAGAACGTCATGGAAATCAGCCAGATTAACTCAATAAAAGAGCGGGAACGAAGAGAACTGGAACTCAGAAAATGGGTGGCGACGATACAGTTCTTCCTCTTCGGAGACGGAGTAGCCGCCGCGATCGTCACAAGAAACGATAGAGGCCTATCAATCAGGAAGATAGCCGAAGTCACTAACGTTGAACAGAAAGATTACTTGGCGGGCTATGCGAGGCTCTCATTGTTGAACGAACCCTTCAAATTCGGCTTTCACTCAAATCTGGACAAGGAAATTCCGAACCTGGGAGTGAAGTACACGGGCTTGGTGCTTCAGAAATTGCTCGGGGAAAACGCTGAAAAAACGATAAAAGCTGCTAGAAAATGGGCGATACACACGGGCAGCGAAAAAATACTTGACGCATTAGCTGAACACCACGGAATAAGCCGTGAAAAGCTAAGAGAATCACACGAAGTGCTTAATGAATGTGGGAACTTGGCCGGAGCAAGCTTACCTTTCATCCTTGAAAAAATAGTTTCAGGCACGGAACTCTCGGAAGGTGACATCATTCTCATGCTCGGCTACGGATGGGGATTCTCAGCCTCGGCTTGCCTATTAGAGTCTCAATAAGAAGCTCAACCTAAAAAACGCGCGCTGAACATAGACAAATTTAATATATATTTGGCAATAAGTGCAACATGTCAAAACTTATAGGAGTTAGAAGGAATGGACTATCAAAAGGAAATGGAAAAAGGAGTAAAAGAACGCACTTTGACTTTCGAAATGTGGTTGAGACACGTTAAGAACTTGACCGGGCAACAAATCTTTCAAATGAAAAATGAAATCAATCGAGACCCTGCCAAAAAACGTGAGTTACAAGAAGAATACGAAAAGTGGAAACAGAAAAAATAAGACGCGAAGGTTGAGATGCATTCATCCAAGTCATCGCCGTTACCACGTTCGGTCAGAGCGCGCTAAAAACCTCGCTAAGCTTCAAGCGTTTGACTGAACTCGGCGGAAACCTCCCTTTCTCCACAAGACCCACAAGCCTGCTTAGTTCTCTCTTCGCCTTTCCATGAAACTGCTCTGTAATGCGGCATTTATGCAGGGTTTCTTCGATCGATCAGAGAATCGTTGGCTCTGGCTCTTTCGTTTCTGATCATTTCAAGAGCCACGTCGACCCTTGCTTTCGAAAATTCAACCATTTCAGGTGTTTTCTCGCCACAGAACACGTCATCAATGAAATAGAGCTCTTCGGCTTTCTTCTTCATAAGTTGCACTAGTGTTTGAATTTCATAAAAACCTTCTCAAATCACGCTCAACGGTTTTCAGGGAGCTGACTATTCGTGTTGATCTTTTTTTGGAATCGGCCTTGGCGATAACGGATTCGATGAATGAAGTTTTGGCTTCGGTGTAAGCCTCGCGATTTGCACCGTGTTTGGCAGCCAATTCCTTCTTCAAACAGTAATACTGCTGGGCTGTCTCAGGATGCGTGCGCAGGTAATCACGGAACAGTATGTGGCGCTGCCAAAAGTTGCTGGTTCGTTCAACCGTGTGCAGATGAAAATGTCGATTAGGAACTTCGGAAGGACCTTTACGGAAATAACGTCTCTCAGGAATCTCAGCCTCATACTCTGGAACATATTCGTAACCGATGTTCTTGAGCGGTTCAATGCAGTCTTCAGCATCAGAAATGATGCGAACGCCCACCATGATGTCGACTATCGGTTTAGCACCCAAGCCGGGAACGGCAGTGCTTCCGACGTGTTCTATCGCAACAATCTTACTTCCTATTGCCTTCAGGATCTTAACCTTCTCCTTTTCGTACAATTTCGGCCATCTTGCATCATAATCCACGATTATGACGGGGTTTTTCACGCTATCCATCTCACGCAGAGTCTATACGATCCAAGAGGCAATCAGTAAAATAAAACTTGTTTCACTTCTTAATTCTGCATGATTCCACGAATAAAGGTATTTGCCAGATGAAACATGAGTTTGATGTTTTTGGACCGATAAGAAAATATCTTTTTAGGTTTAAAGCTGATATGTTAGTTTCAAATACCATCAGGTTAGTCAATGGAGGGGCAGAAGGCGACGATGTTTGACGACAAAAAACTCGAACAATTGAGCAAAGAGCAGAAACGCTGGGAGCAGACGACCCTGCCGAACTGGATAAAACAGTGCAAGGAAAGAAAAACCGAATTTCATAACACTTCTAACATGCCAATAAAGCGTCTGTACACGCCTAAAGACATTGCTGAAATGGATTACCTGCGGGACTTGGGTTTTCCGGGGGAATATCCTTTCATCCGTGGTGTGCACGCAACGATGTATCGTGGCCGCTTTTGGACTATGCGACAGTTTTCGGGGTTCGGAACGGCGGAGCAGACGAACAAGCGTTTCAAGTACCTGCTGAAAGAGGGTGAAACCGGCCTAAGCATCGCTTTTGATTATCCGACGATAATGGGTTACGATTCAGACCATCCGATGGGAAAGGGCGAAGTCGGCATTTGCGGCGTGGCAATTGCCTCGTTGAAAGACATGGGAGTCCTGTTGAACGGAATACCGCTTGACAAGGTGACAACTTCAATGACGATAAACGGACCTGCAGCGATGCTGCTGGCCATGTACGTTGCAGTTGGCGATAACCAGGGCGTCTCTAGAGAAAAACTCGGTGGAACAACACAGAACGACAATCTGAAAGAATACTTCGCACAGAAGCTCTGCATTTATCCGCCAACGCCTTCGGTGAAACTCACAACCGACATAATCGAATATTGCGCGCGGCATTTGCCGAGATGGAACCCGATCAGCATCAGCGGATACCACATAAGAGAAGCAGGCGCGAACGCCGTGCAAGAACTGGCTTTTACGATTTATGACGGAATAACCTACGTGGAATCCACCATGAAAAGAGGGTTGAAGGTGGACGATTTTGCCCATCGCCTATCATTCTTCTTCGCATCTCACAACGACTTTTTTGAAGAGATAGCCAAGTTCAGAGCTGCTCGCAGAATTTGGGCCAAACTGATGAAGGAACGGTTCCACACCAAAAACCCAAGGTCCATGTGGATGCGTATGCACGTTCAGACTTCGGGATGCACGTTGACAGCGCAGCAACCGTTGAACAACATTACCCGAACCACAATGCAAGCCCTAGCGGCAGTTCTAGGCGGGACACAATCCCTGCATACGAACTCCTTCGACGAAGCCCTAGCACTGCCGAGCGAAGTAGCCGTGAGAGTCGCACTGAGAACACAGCAAGTGATAGCCCATGAAAGCGGAGCAACAAACACGATAGACCCAGTCGCGGGTTCTTACTACATTGAAGCGTTAACGAACGAAATGGAAGAAAAGGCTATGGAATACATTCGGAAATTGGATGACATGGGCGGAGCCATAGTGGCCATAGAAAAGGGATTCTTCCAAAAAGAGATTGCCGACAGTGCTTACAAGTACCAGAGAGAGACGGATGAGAAAAAACGCATAATAGTTGGCGTGAACGACTACACGATTGAAAAGGAACAATATCCAATCGAACTGTTGAGAGTCGACCCCAAGGTAGAGCAAGAACAGCTCGCCAGCCTGCAAAAGCTGAAAAGAGAACGAGACAAGAGAAAAGTGGAGGAGGTTCTCGGCAAGCTTCGGCGTTCAGCAGAAAAAGATGAGAACCTGATGCCCCCAATAATCGACGCAGTGAAGGCCTACGCAACGTTAGGTGAGATCTGCGAAGTGTTGCGCCAAGTTTACGGAGAGCATAAGGAATTGATAATAATCTAGGGATGAGGAAAAATGCAGAAAACTAGAAAGATCAGAGTTTTGATCGCCAAGCCGGGTCTAGACAGTCATGACAGGGGAGCAAAGGTTGTGGCCCGAGCTTTAAGAGACGCGGGAATGGAGGTAATCTACACGGGCTTAAGGCAGACCCCGGAGCTGATAGTCGAAACGGCCCTTCAGGAAGACGTGGACGTGATAGGCTTAAGCATCCTTTCAGGCGCTCACAAGACACTTTTCCCGAGAATAATGGACCTCCTCAAGAAGCAAGGCTTAACAGACGTGCTGGTCTTCGCCGGGGGAATAATCCCGGAGGAAGACGTTTCGGACATGAAGAAGGCAGGAATAAAAGAGATTTTCGGACCTGGAACCCGGACGGAAACGATAATACACTACGTGTTGGACAACCTCCCCAAAAGAGACTAAGATGTGCACAGGTTGACGGCAACAGAAGAAGTAGTCAAGGGCGTGCTCGCTGGAAACCGAAGAAGCATAGCAAAGGCGATAACGGCAATCGAGAACGACACGTGCCAAGCGCAGGAAATAATCGCACAAATCTACCCCCACACTGGGAAAGCACATGTAATAGGGTTGACAGGTGCAGGCGGAGCTGGAAAAAGCACGCTTATCGAAAAAATCGTGCGTGAATACAGGCGAAGAGGCAAAACCGTGGGCGTCGTCGCAGTAGACCCTACAAGCCCATTTACGGGCGGCGCGTTCTTGGGTGACAGAATTCGCATGCAGGAACTGAGCACAGATGAAGGTGTCTTCATCCGCAGCATGGCAACGCGCAATTATGCTGGCGGAATTGCGAAGGCGACGAAGGATGCTGTGAAGGTTTTGGACGCTGCTGGAAAAGACATAGTCTTGGTTGAAACCGTCGGGGCAGGCCAGTCTGAAGTCGAGATCATCAAGGTGGCACAGACGATCGTCGTTATGCATGCACCGGGATTGGGTGATGAGATACAGGCTATAAAGGCGGGGATCATGGAGATAGCCGACATTTTCGTGGTGAACAAAGCGGACCGTGAAAACGCAAACAAAGCGGTCATAGACATTCAATCGAATCTACAGATGAACAACAAGGAGAGTCCATGGAAACCGCCCGTTTTGAAAACGACAGCGCTAACAGGTGAAGGCGTGCCTGAACTCATTGACAAACTTGAGGAGCACAGATGTTTTCTTGAAGGCAACCTAGAATGCAAGAAAGCCTTGTTGAAGAACAGGGCTGAAACAGAACTCAACGAAGCCATAAAGGAGAAAGCCGCGGACTCCTTAATCGAGAACCTGAGGAAGCGAGGAAAGCTCGATGAACTGTTGCAGCAGATTCTTGAGAAGAAGATAGATCCACATTCTGCGGCTGAAAAACTCATCAAGAAGGCTCTGAGTGATGCCGAAACTTGAAACAGGGCTTGTTCAGGTTTACACTGGAGACGGAAAAGGCAAGACTTCAGCAGCTTTCGGCCTGGCGCTGAGAGCCGTAGGCAGGGGCCTGAAAGTCTACATAATCCAATTCATTAAGGGCGGATTCGACTACGGAGAGCTCTACGTTGTTAATAAGCTACCGAATCTCACACTGAGAGCTTTCGGCAGGGGGAAATTCGTGACTGCTAAGCCAGCGGAAGCGGACGATGTCAGATTTGCCCAAGACGCCTTTAGGTTGGCTGAAGAGGTCGTTCAGGGCAGCAAGTATGACTTGGTTATTCTGGATGAAATCAACGTTGCCTTAGACTTGAAGCTGATAGATCTTGAAGAAGTTTTGAAGCTGATCAAAAGTAAACCGAGAAAGGTTGAGCTAGTATTGACTGGGCGTCATGCTCCGAACGAGGTTGTTGAAGCTGCGGATTTGGTCACGGAAATGAAGGAAATCAAGCATCCTTTCAGCAGAGGTCTTCAAGCACGGAAAGGAATAGAGTACTGAGCTCTCACAGAGAAAAGCGCGCGCTAATTAGAACAGTACGCCTGCCTGTTCCTGAATTCGCTTGCGAGGTGGTTTTTGCTTATTTGGGTTCTTCCATGGCAAGCGGGTATATCTCTTTGGTCACGTATTCTAGGTATCGATCTTTTTCTGTCAAGTTGAATATTGTCACTGACGCGTCCCGCGTGATGCCGACAACGTAGCCGTATTCTTTTGATCTTGCGACTACGTACCAGAGGTCGCCGTGCTTGCCATAGTCTTCGAAGAGTGGAGTGTTGACTAGGTCTGGTCCGTAAAGCGACAGTTTGTCCACGTTCGGTATGTCAACGTTGTCAAAGAAGGTGATTTTTGTGTCTTCCGGGTTTTTGAGATGAAACCCCTTAAGCGTTTCAGGCGATATTCTGGCCTCTAGCACACCGCCTACCTTTTCAAAAAGTATCTTGCTCAGTTCATTTGCTATGAAATTGGCCACGCGTTTCTTCTCAACGATCGTCAGAAACCCAACGTCTTCATATTGGGCAAAGCTGAAGAGCGCTTCAACCGTCCTAGGCGTAGGAACAATCTTTCCTCTGTGAAAGACCTCAATCACATAATCGTGCGAGTAAACGCCCCTCAACATGTTTCCTTTTGGAAGTAGCCCAACAACTTCACTGACCAAGGCAAACTTGTGATCTCCTTCCTCATAAGACTCTTCACTGCGATACCCTTCAAGTCTAGATGCAATTTCACTAGTGGCCAACAGTTCTGAAAGCTTGAAAATCTTCCCGGCCACGACCATCTCCCGAACCTCGACCTTTAGTTTAGAAAGAACTGCTTATGAGGCTTTAGTTTGACCTTGGATTCTGCAAACTTGTATGTAAAACAGAAATGGCAGCCACTCTTGGCTTTGAAAGGAACTGTGCCTAATTGTTTTAATAAGAGTATTTTACCTCTATTACTGCCACTTAGAGGGCAAAAACATCAATGTTAATCCAAGAGGTAATCCTAGAGAATTTCATGTCATACGAGTATGCTAGGGTACCTTTCAAATCAGGCGTAAACGTTATTTGCGGGCCTAACGGCTCTGGAAAATCATCACTTCTGCTCGCTATTTCAGTAGCAATGGGACAATCTTATACCGAACGGTCCAAGAAGCTGAGTGATCTGATACGGTGGGGGAAAGATCAAGCCCGCGTCACCATAATTCTGGACAACGCCAGAAGAGGAAAAAACCGGCCAGTGCCCAAATTCAACAAGGACCAGATCTTTCTGACACGTGTTCTGCGAAGAGACGGAAACTACTGGTTTGAACTCGAAAACCGGGCAGTCAACAAAAATGATGTTGAAAGACTCCTGGGCAAGTTGGGTGTTGACCCGGACAACATCCTCATCATCATGCACCAAAACATGGTTGAACAGTTCACCGTGCTGTCCACACAGGAAAAGCTGCGCATTGTAGAAGCAGCAGTGGGACTTGAACCCTACCGCGAAAACGTCGTACAAGCCCAGAAGAAGCTCACACGCATACTAAGCCAAGAAGACTCAATGAGCAAGCTCTTAGAGTCTGCCGAACAGACGCTCAACTTCTGGAGAGAACAGTTCGACAGATACCAAGAAAAGAAGCAATTGCAGACAAAGAAAAGATTCTTGGAAAGAGAACTCGCCTGGGCAGAAGCAGCCAGAAGAGAAGAAACAGTCAAGCAGCTGATAGCAAACCAGAAAAATGAACAAGAGATCCTGAACAAGATTGAAAACGAAAAAGGGTCGGCAAACGAGTATCTGCAGACTCATCAAAAAGAAATCGAAAAGCTCAGGAACGAATGGAAGACACTGTTCGATGAACGATTAGGCTTAGAACGTGAGAAAGCTGGAAACGCTTCAACCATCTCTTTGTGCGAGCAGTTCCTTAAAGAAACCGTAATCCTTGAGACCACGGTTCAAAACCCATTCATCAACGCCTCTCTCCATGCAAACCAAGTGATGAATCAAGCCTCACAGTTCAAGCTTCTAAAGAGTCAAAACCTGAAGGAGCTGATACAGAATTCCAGCGAGCAGCTAGCAAAGTCAAGCACCGAGATCAATGGAAACCAGACAAGAACAAGGGGCTTGGAGGAAGCTATTGAGAAGGTCAGCGACCAAGTCTTGGATAGCCGAATCAAGCTGGCTCTGCTTCAATATCGCACGGAAAATGCGAAGGACAACCTGGAAAAAATTGGAAGAGAATTGACCGATGCAAAAGCACGTTTAGAGGACACCATTCGGAAAGCGGAGCAGGTAGGATCCCGAGTTGCCGTGATAAAAGATGTGAGCGAGGTACTGGACGAGATACGTGTTACTGAGGGACATCTTGCCGCGCTTTCGGACGTTTCAGAAGACATAGAACGCATGTACGAATCCTACTCAAAGCTTTACCTGGAACTGAAAGAAAAGGCACAACTGGTTGCTGAGAACCGAGAGAAAACGCTGGAAGAGGTCAAAACCAGAATGCAGTCTTGGCGAACCGTCATACAAAGCCTTCTCGACCGAGTAAACCTGGAATACCAGAAGACTCTAACTCAGGCACAGGCCGAAGGTGAAGTGAGACTCGCGAACGGACACGACATAGAAGCAGCCGGCCTCGAAATTCTCGTAGGCTTCAAAGGCGGCAAACCCGTTCCCCTAGACGCCTACACACAGAGCGGCGGAGAAAGAACAACCGCGACGATGAGCTTCCTCTTGGCTTTACAACAGCACGTCCGCTCCCCGTTCAGGGCAGTTGACGAATACGACATCCACATGGACCCAAAAAACCGCGAATTAATAGGCCAGATGCTCATCTCAGCCGTCAACAGTTCGAACGCTCAATACCTCGTCATCACGCCGAGCCAAATAACCTTCGCCAAGGAAGACGTAAACATAATCACAGTGCAAAACATCGAAGGCAAATCGATAATCAGAGAGGTAGCCTAATGCAGTCAAAACGAGAACACGAAAAGCTCGGCAGAGAAAAACTCCAACGCATAATCGACACGTGCAAATCCGTCGAAGAACGCTCACTCGACCCCTTTTTAGTGGATATCAACGGCAACATCGGCACGGTCAAACAATACTTCCCGGAATGGAAAATCCCAGAAGACCTGTGCCTAGACGCCGAAACCATACACCACCTTGCTTCAGTCATAAAGCTCCAGAGCGAATGGGTCAAACACCGATCCACATCGCTGTACACAGACCCGTTCCTGCTTGAAGATAAGCTCAGACGCATGGACAAAACAGAAATCGCCAAGACCTTCATAGAGGCCTGGCACCCAATCGTCGAGCTGGAACAGATCTCACTGCACAGCCTGACAGAGGCTCTAAGATACTGGGAAAGCCTGCTCCCTATGAGTGAAAGATGGAAAGAGATTTTGCCAGAAGAAGCCGCACCCGGCATCGCGTCCCGAGAAGAGCTTATCAACGAGAGAATCCTGCGAGACAAAGCCTTTTCAGAAGAACTCGAAAGCTTTTGGCAAGAACTCAAGAACCAAGTAATCGAAAAAGGCGAGAACGGAAAAATCAAGTACTGGGATTCCGTCGGCACAGAAACCTACGAAGAAACCGTCTACAAAGCGTTCATGACAAGCTTTCTAATCACCTACGGCTATGCAACGTTGGAGATCCATCCGTTAGAAGAAGAAATGTTCATAGTACCCTACGACAAACCAACGACCAACGCCGCCAAAAAACAGTTAGTGTCCATACCCATTGCAGTGTCAAGAGAAGAATGGCTCAAATGGAAGAAAGGAGAGGTTAAGTGAGCAAAAGAAAAGCGGCATACGCAAGCAAGCTCAAGCGAGCAACGCACATGCTATTCTACAAGAGGCACAAAAAACCAGGAGTCAAAGGCTGGGAACTCCGCAAAACATTGGGCTCGGACTACCCAAAAGTCCTGAAACTCTTGGACGAACACCTGAAAACGCTCGACCTACAGGTCAAAACCGTTTTCGAAGAAGAAAAACAAGTCGAAAAACCAACTCCCGAACAGCTCGATAGAGCCAGATTCCTCATAGCCCTACGAGGCGAACTAGCCCCAACGGAGGCAAAAATGATAGGATGGCGAATAGACGACCTCGCAGGCCTGGCCATAACCATCGCCTACATAATATCCAAAAAAGGAAAAGTCCCACGGAAAGAAGTTGAAGAACTGTTACGCGACAAACTTCCAGGATGGAAAGTCGGCATCAACATCGACCGATACATTAGATACGGATACATCACACAAGATGAAAACGAACAACTCTACCTAGACTGGAGAACACGCGCAGAAATAGACCAGAACGCACTCATCAATCTGATTCTGTCAAAATAAGAATCTTCAGATGTTTCCACCTTAAATCGGGGCGCGTGCTAGAGACGTTTGACCTTCGTCAGACTCCCATCGATCCGAGCAAGGCCGTCTCACCAAAGACTCGCCCATCAGCACACTTTTCCCTTAGACTCTAAGCCCACTCATGAAGGTACTTTCGACCTAGCATGAAACTTCACCCCAAACCAAACCAATTTACTGGTATGGTAACAGGCACCGGGGCCAGTCATTCTCTGTTCAATGAAGACTCTTGCATGAGCAAAAAAAGAACGTTGAGGGTCGCGCGCGCTTTCTACTTTCTGATCTTATGGTAAACGAAAGCCGCGGCAACGATGACAATTATGGCGACAAGAATCAACAATGGACTGCCCAAAAACTGGTCAGCAAAAGACTCGTCAGCCGCGTAGACGCGGTTGATCAAAGCAAACATCAAAAACACAGATGCAAAAGCTAATGCCATTTGCCTCTTCATACGCCGTCACCACACAGGATTAGGTTATGCTAACGTTCTGAATCTGAAAGTATCTCTTAGCCAAAAATCGAAGGCGTTCAGCGTTCCTGCCGTTTTTCCCTATGGCAACACCCTTGTCCTTCGGGTTAACCGCCACAACAGCAATCGTCTTGCCGTCAGGCCGCTCTGTTATCCGCACTTCCTTCACCAACGCCGGCTTCAAAGCATTCTTGATGAACTGCGCGGGCTCCTCAGCGTACTCAATGATCTCATGCTTCTTCCCCGTCATCCGTTCCAGCGTGTGAATGTTCCTCCCGCCTCGGCCGATTGCCACGCCGACCTGACCCTGCCCCACAACGTAAAGCACACGTGCTTGCTCCTCGTCGATTATGCAGTCCTTCACGCTCGCACTGGTTATGCTCTCAAACAAAGCAATATAACGCATCTCGTTGCTGGTGAACTTTATTCCGCTCGTCATTCATTATCTCCGCCGGAATCCTCAGCCTCAGTAGTCTCCGTCAACTTAAGAATTTCAGAGTCACCAGCCTCTCTTATACTTAACGCTGAAACACTGAACGGTCTGCCGCAAACAGCCGCCAAATCCAAAGAGGTACCCTTGTGAACGATCAGCGGAACCCCAGAAAGCTTCGAATAATGCTCTACGTCTCCGCGAACGCCCTCGGGACAGTTTGAGGCAAGAATAATCAGCTTAGCCTTCCCCGTCTGAGCACTTTGCACGGCTGAAGCCGCGCCGAAAGACACTTTGCCAGTCTTCACCGCTGATGCGATGGCTTTATCGATATCTATCACTTCTTCTTCTCCTTGTCCTTCTTGTCCTTCTTCTCAAACGTTGACATGTACAACTCCACGAGTCCCGTGCCAATTGGTATAGACTGCCCCACTATAACGTTTTCCGTCACCCCAGCCAAGGGGTCACTCTCACCCTTGACAGCCGCCTCAACGATGTTCGGCACGGTTATCTCAAACGCCGCTCTAGCCAAAACGCTCGACTTCTTACCGCTAATACCATGCCTACCTATCTGTTGGACCTCGCCCGTAGACGTCATCATATCCGCAACGAGCATCACGTGTCGCGTGTCAACATCAAGCCCCTGCTCCTCCAACACACCCTTAGCCTCATTCACCAACGCGTTTCTCGAAGCTTCGATGCCGATGGTTTTCGCTATTTCATGGACGTTGTTCGTCGTCGTCCTAGAAGTGTCCACGCCGTCAATCTCCAGAACCTTAGACAGGTTCGAACCGTCCGTGTTTATAACCCATTCCCCATGTTCCTCGGTGACCAGCACTCTCCTAATCCCGGGCACGCCCTTAACGTGAAACGCTGAAACCTTGTTAAGCAGCTTCTTAATAGTCTCAACCTTCTTAGGCTGAACGCGTATGCTGTTCCCCTTCGCCTTCGTTGTGCAATTCGGTATCTCCAACCGATCCTTAAGCTCCGTCATCGTTATCTCCCGATCTTCCATCATCGTCTCGTTCGGCTCTATCACTATCTCATCGTGCACCGGATCAATGTAGATCGTTTCAGCCAGATTCTCCAGCGTCGTGTAAATTACATTCCGCGCAATTTTCACCGCAGCCTCTCGACTCTTCCTGTGCTCTTCAGTCAAATAGATCGTCATTACAGGCGTGGAAGGTATCCTCCTCGCGTCAACAATCTCTATCAGCCTCGGCAAACCTAGAGTAACGTTCTGCTCTCTCACACCAGCATAGTGGAACGTTCTAAGAGTCATCTGAGTCCCCGGTTCACCGATCGACTGCGCAGCAACAATGCCCACCGCTTCACCAGGCTCCATCAAAGCCCGTTTGTAATGCTCAACCGTGAGCCCTGTTGCTTTCTCAACGCCTGCCGTGCTGAGCTTGTACTTGGCAAAATTCTGTTTAAGCTGATCGACGAGAATAGGGGTGAGCTGCCCCTTCACTTCTTCCAACCGCTCTTTGACGAATTCAGCCGACGCAGGCCTGCCCCTCTCCTTCGCAATCCTTATCTGATCAATCAGTCGACTAACGTTCACCGCTTTTCCATGATCACTCTTAGCCGGGTCAACCCCGTCTTCACCATACTGGAACTGAATTATGTCCCCAGTCGAGTTTCTCACCGTTCCATCATACTCTAAACGTATGTGTTCAAGCGCGTTGATCAGTCTTCTCTGCATGTAACCGCTCTGCTGTGTCCTGACAGCAGTGTCAACCAGCCCTTCTCTGCCACCCATAGCATGGAAGAAGAACTCAATGACGTCAAGCCCGCTTTGATATGACGAATACACAAATCCTCTCGCCTTTGGACGTTGATCACCGGACTTGAAATGAGGCAACGCACGGTCCACGTATCCACGCAATATTCTTTTCCCTCGCACGGCCTGCTGCCCAACCATGGCACTTATCTGACCAATGTTCAGGCTTGAACCTCTCGCACCCGTTCTCGTCATCACAATACCTGAATTCTCCAATGTGAAGTCTTCATCAGCTATTTTCCCAGACTCATCCCTAGCCTTCGCCAGCTCATTCATCACGTAAATTTCAAAAGAGTCCTCAATAGTTTGTCCGGGAAGCCGAGGCAAAGTGCCCTTACGGTTACTCTCTATGAGATCCTCTATCCTCTTCTCAATCTTCTCCATGGTCTTCTTTATTCTGTCCTCCGCCCTCGGAGAAAGAACCAGTTCGTTGTACGAATACGTGAAACCACGCATCGAGATGTAAAACTTCAACATTCTCGTTATCTTGTTCAGAAACTCGCGTCCCGCCCCAGTACCGTAATCCTTGATTATCCTGTGAAGGAGACTCTCAGACTGCTCAGCCCCTATCGAACGCCTATCTATCACACCACTTACCAGCTGACCGTTCTTGACAACCACATACGCGTCATACTTACACTCCTCCTCCAAACATTTCGCGCAACCCTGACAAATGTTCGCCTTCAAAACATAGTTCATGTCCTTGGGCAAGAACAAACTGAAAATCTGTTTTCCGCTCCACAACGGTTGCGGCTGTTTGACCTTGGGTTCGGGCACCGGTCCCTCGTATTTCGCCGCCAAGAGCAGCTTGTTGACTTCGTTCCTCGTAACATAATTCGCTTTTCTGGTGAAAAGATAAGCAGACGTTATGAAATCCCGTATGGCGCCTATTATCGGACCGCCAAACCTGGGCGAAAGGATTTGATCCTGAACCTGCATGAGGAGAAGCGCCTCCGTCCGAGCCTCCTCGCTTTGCGGTATGTGCAAGTTCATCTCGTCTCCGTCGAAGTCGGCGTTGTAGGGCGGGCAAACACAGAGATGCAAACGGAAGGTCTTGTACGGCAAGACGCGCACGTAATGCGCCATTATTGACATGCGGTGAAGAGAAGGTTGACGATTGAAAATCGCTATATCACCATTCCGAAGGTGTCTCTCCACGATAAACCCAAGCTCTACAGCCTCAGCGATCTTTTCCCTGTCCACGACGAATTCGAGTCTTATTCGTTTGCCGTCAGGTCTGATAATGTAAAGCGCACCAGGGTATTTTTCGGGTCCATTGTTAACAAGCTTGCGCATCTCCTCGATGTTCCATTCTGTAATCTTTTCAGGCACAGACAAGCGCATGGCAACTTCAAGCGGTACGCCGACCTCGTTTATGTCAAGATTCGGGTCGGGAGAAACCACCGTTCGCGCTGAGAAGTCCACTCTTTTTCCAGAAAGGTTACTCCTGAACCTTCCCTCCTTCCCTTTCAACCTCTGTGAAAGCGTTTTCAAAGCTCTTCCCGAACGATGTCTTGCAGGGGGAATGCCCGAAGCTTCGTTGTTGAAATAAGTGGTAACGTGATACTGCAAAAGCTCCGACAAATCCTGAATGATGAGCGTCGGAGCTCCGGCGTCCATGTTTTCTTTTAACCTCTGGTTAATTCGAATTATGTCAACAAGTTTATGCGTCAAATCGTCTTCCGAACGGATACCCGACTCCAACGTAATCGACGGACGAACATAAACTGGTGGAACTGGAAGAACCTGCAGAACCATCCACTCTGGCCGCGCCGTCTCCGGATTAAAGCCCAACAGTTGCAAATCCTCGTTCGGTATGCGCTCCATTCTCTCGCGAACCATGCTCGGCGTCAAGGGTTCCGAGCCGCTCTCCGGAATCTGCTCACTGAATTTTGTCGGCTTCTCAAAAGTCATCTTGTACTGCACGGCTGCACAGTGAGGACACTGCTTTCTCTTAGTTTCCTGCATGATCACCTTGTAGACTTCATCCGGAACAAGACCCAAGAGTTCACGAGTCTTGTCCACCTTAGCCTGCACCCTTTTTATCGTTTCATCTGGAAGCAGTATGCGACCGCAGTTTCGGCAGGTAGACTTCAGAAGATCGTACATTATCTTCGTGAACTCAATGTGTACAATAGGGACTGCGAGTTCGATGTGACCGAAATGGCCTGGACAACGGATCGCCGTGTTGCCACATGTCTTGCATCTCTGTCTCGGCTCAAGAGTCCCGAGTCTACCGTCCATCAATCCAGCCGTGATAGGGGCGCCGTCCTCGTCATACGTATCGGGCGTTTGAACTTCCACAACTGAGAGTTTGCGCACATCTTGCGGCGAAAAAAGGCCGAAGTGAATCTCGTCTACGACTTTATGGATTATTTCTTCCACAGCCATACTAGGCTTTCTCCTTTAACTTCAGTTTTGGCGACACGCACAGGCTCATCAATTCTTGCAAGAGAAGTTTGAAAGCGTAAGAAACTATCACAGGTGAGATTTTGGATTTGTCTTCGCAGAGCTTACAAACGTATTTTCTCTGTTTCATGTCATAATAAGCTATGTGCCCGCAAGTTTCGCAGATGTACAACGTGTACTTGTCTGATTCTTCGAGCAGTCTGTCTCTCAGAAGCATAGCAGCCCCGTGGCCGATGAGGCAGTCTCTCTCCATTTCACCAAACCTCAGACCTCCGCCTCTGGCTCTTCCCTCTGTTGGTTGTCTCGTCAACATCTGCACTTGTCCCCTTGCTCTCGCGTGAATCTTATCAGCCACCATGTGATGCAGTTTCTGGTAGTGTATCACCCCAACGTATATGTCCGCAACGAATCTTTCGCCCGTCACACCGTTGTAGAAGACTTCGCTGCCAGTGTTACTGTAGCCCAACTTGACCAATGCTTGTCGGAGCTCGTGAGGCGTTTCGTTTGAGAAAGGCGTTCCATCAACTGGTCTCCCCCTTACGGAAGCCACTTTTCCCGCTAGCGACTCAATGAACTGCCCAACGGTCATTCTTGATGGTATGGCGTGAGGATTGATTATTAGGTCTGGAACGATTCCATCTTCTGTGAAGGGCATGTCTTCCTGGGGCACGATCAAACCGATGACTCCTTTTTGCCCATGCCGAGAAGCAAACTTGTCACCCAGTTCTGGGACACGTTGATCGCGGACTCTAACTTTAACGAGCTTGCTGCCTTCTCCTGATTCTGTGATGAAAATCGCATCAACGATGCCTGTTTCAGAAGGACGCATGTCCACTGACGTATCACGCATTGAAGGGCCTTTCACTTCAAATTCCTTGTACTCTTCTAAGAATCTTGGAGGACTGATCCTGCCGATGAGAACATCCCCACCGGCAACCGTTGACTCCAAGCCGATTATTCCGTCAGGCTCAAGCAGCCGGTAATATTGTTCGCCCCTGTATCCCCGCGTTCCCGCTTCAGGGAGAGTGAACTTGTCCTTTAATCCACCCAAGTATTGGCGGCATTCTCCCTCGTATATACGGAAGAAAGTTGAACGGCCCAGGCCTCTTTCTATCGAGGCCTTACTAAAAACCAAAGCGTCCTCCATGTTATATCCTTCAAAAGAGAGCACGGCTACCACATAGTTTTGTCCTGACGGACGAAGCTTGTAGCCCATCGTCTCCATCAATGCCGTTTCGGCGAGGGGTAATTGCGGGTAATGTAGAATGTGCGACCGTGAGTCTACGCGTTGCTGAAAGTTTGTGGAGTAAATTCCTAAGGCCTGCTTTGCCATTGCCGCTTGATACGAGTTACGCGGCGATTGGTTGTGCTCTGCATAAGGTATCGTTGACGCACAGATCCCAAGTATCGTATACGTTGCAATCTCGAGGTGCGTGTGATCCCCACTGACTTCTGCAGAACTCAAAGCAACGTAAGCGTTTTCCTCTTCCTCAGCGTCCAGATATTCAATTATTCCGTTTTTTACCAAGTCTTCCCAAGAGCATTCTCCAGAAGCCACTTTCTCTACATGCTCAGGTTGAAGTCTCGACACACCGTTGTCAACGATTATGAGAGGGCGTCTGACTCTTCCTTCGTCGCAGTTGACGTACAGCTCCTCCCTTTCGCCGTGAGTCTTTGAGAAATAGGCGATGTTGACTTCGGTTGAGATCTCGCCTCTTCTTCTCCTCTCTCTGAATTCGTGCGCTAACTCCTCTGGAGCGTTGCAGTACCCGACTATGTTTCCGTCAACGAAGGCTTTCGCTCCTGAAAGCTTCAGAGTTTCGTTTGCTTCGAATATTGGCATTACTCCGCCGTTGAACAACAACTGCTTTATTTTCTCTGGGTTGATGCCTACTGAGATGCATGCAGACAACGCCAAGTTTTTGACCAGTCCACAGTTCGAACCTTCAGGCGTTTCATTCGGGCATAAGCGGCCCCAGTGAGTTGCATGCAAGTCCCTTGCTTCGAAGTTTGGTTGACTTCTGCTTAGTGGTGACTGCAGCCTCCGCAGGTGACTCAAGGTGGAGATATGGTTCGTCCTATCCAGAAGCTGAGTTATGCCAACTCTACCTCTTCCCCAGTTCCCAGTGGCAAGCGCATGCTGAAATCTTTCCGAGATTATGCCTGGACGAACCGCCGCTGAAACGGTTATTATTGGTCCTTTGACGCCAATGCGCTCAAGCTGATACTTCACGTCGCGAGTCAGGTTCCTGAAGGCCACTCTGAAGAGGTCCGCAAGCAGTGGACCGGCAAGCCTTAATCGTTTGTTTTTGAAATGGTCCTTATCATCAGTCTTTCTTCTTCCCAGTTGCAGTTCAACTGCTCTGCAAGCCATCTCACTCAGAAACAGCGCTTTGTCTTTTCTGTTCTGACTTGTCCTGCCGATGTGTGGCAGAAAGTTCTTGTCCATCGCGGCCTCAGCCTTTTGCGTACGATACTCTTCCACTTGACCGTGAGCCACACGGTTTCCGATGAAAAGAATAGCATCCTTCGCCGTGTCAACGCCCAAGGCTTTTTCAAATGAAGGCTCCAAAACACTCTGTATTTCCTTATCGAGAGAAATCGCTTCAGCTATCTCCTTGTCCGACTCCAAACCTAAGGCACGCATGAGCACGATAAAAGGAATCTCAGAGGGCACACCAGGTATGGAAACATATATGGCCCCATCTGATTTAATCTTTAATTCTATTCTCGCCCTAAATCCAACTGTGGTAGAGAATATCTTGGTCTGATAGACAGGGGTTGTTCCTTTCTCATCAATGTCCACTATTATCCGGTTCGGAGCCAAGTCTTCCATGGCAACTATCACCCGTTCCGAACCATTGACCACAAAGTAGCCGCCAGGATCATCGGGATCTTCTCCGCAGGCAATGAGTTCCTCCCTTGAAAGTTGGGAAAGAAAACACAGTTTTGACTTCAGCATCACCGGAATGTTGCCGATGTAAACCAGTTCTGTGTCTTGCTCCCTACCGTCAATTACAGGCGTCATCTCCAACGCTACTGGCGCAGCGTAAGTCAAGTTTCGAAGCCTTGCCTCCAACGGATAGATTTCATGTTTAGTCCCATCCACTTCCGTTGCGTACGGGCCAGTTATCCGCGTCTGCGGATCTATGATCCAAACCTGACCCAACTTGACCTTGTACGGGCTCTCAGGAACCTCTATCGGGATTTCGCCTATTTCATCTACCACTTCTTGCAAGCCGCGATCTATGAACTCATTATAAGAATCTAGATGCTGACGAACCAAGCCTTTGTCTCTGAAGAACGCATTCAGCAGGAGATGTGTGTCCTCTTTGGAAATGTCAACCACTCTTAATCATCCCCCGCGATTTCACGCTTAGACTTGTGTGAACGATGTTGTTTGATGCGGGTTTTTTCAAATTTCCGATTTCCTCCGACTGTTGGGTCATTCCAACTTGAAAAATGGTCACCAATATATTAACGGGTAGAAACGTAAACTACATAGCTCTCTAATAAACTTTCTTATGTTCTGCCACGGTTTCAGCGTATTCTACGTGCCACGATCCAAACTTGCTCGTCAATGACGACACAAAGTATTTGATGACAGACACCCCAAAGAAGTTTGGGAGTCCAGCTTGGAGCAAAGATTCAAGACGATCATCGTATGGCTCATCCTGAACGGAAAAACAGAGAAAGCTCTGCATCTACTTGCTGAAAAATACGGCGTGAACGTACCCAAGATAGAAGTCGGCTTGCCCAAAGGCCAAAAAAAGAAGGCTTTAGGATGCTACAACGGAAAACACAAGACCATTTCAGTGTTAAACAGCGAAGTCTTGAAGAACCCGTTCATCATCTTGCATGAATTCTACCATCATCTAAGAACAAACCCCGACGCAAAACACAAGGGAACCGAGAAGTACGCAAATGAATTCGCCAAGCAATTTATCCAAGCTTACCGATCTGCTGCAGCCGAAGACCCGGGAAACAATTAATAAGAAAGACTCTGAAGTCTGTACTCTGGGCAGCGGTAACCAAGCCAGGTCAAAGGTGAAAGAACGCGTACCGCTGTGCGTTCCACTAAGGACTCAAGATCTGTGCTCTTGACCTGAGCCATCCTATGAGAAATCCTTTCCCGTAGGGGTTCGCAGGTTCGAATCCTGCCCGCTGCACCAGTCTGTTCCTCAGGCGATTTCTCCGATTCTTGAATGGACTGCAGTGTATTTTTGTTGACCCATTTGAACGGAACGTTTATTAAGACTCCAGACATCATACTGCGACCCGTGGATGCACGTATGAAAAAGAAACCGGACACAGTTTCAAAACCTCTCAAAGATTTCGAACTAAACCTCACAGTTGAGGAAGATTTGCGCATATCTGAGACTCTGCTCAACAGAAGACAAATCTAGTCTTCCTTCAGAATCAGAGACATTCGTCTTCATCAAAGACCAAAACCGGTGCAGAAGCTCAAAACTGATGCCAGCTAACTCTACACCGTGGCCAACCGAAGACGAAGCTGCCACGACACCTCAGGTTCAAACCCTGATTCACTGCAAGGTATCTTTCGGAAAAACGTAGGGGGGTATCAAATATAACAAGCCGAAACCCATTATAATTGACATACCTCGATGGCCCCCGCGCGATGCAGCCAAGGCATCGAGAAAAAACGCGGGGAGATCCAACAGTCTCAAGGCCTCATCGACCCCACAAAATTGACGCAGTGTCGTTAGCACAACAAGCCCCCGCGTACATGTCGTGATCTGCTCAGACTCTCACAGGCCTGTCGAAATAGATATTCTTGCTTTTGGCTGACATGGGAATTCCCATAATAACAGTTGCATCCGGCAGCAATCTCAACTTCATCGCAGCGGTGCCCACGCGGTACATTACCCGGTTGTCAACGTTCAGCACACCCGCCGTCTTCGCAGCCGAACCCAACGCTATCCCGAGGTCCAAAGCCTTGAAAACGCACGTCGGACCGACAAAGTCCCTGCCAAGCTTCTTCTTCGCTTCGTCAAACTCTCCGCAGCCTTCGAAGCCACAACCCCCACAGTTCAAACCAACACTCTTGCTCCCTCTAACTCCGATCAAAACAACAGCCTCAGAATCTCTGACGTTCCTCGCATCACGCTTGAAACCCTCGATCTTCCCATCATCCCTAACCTCATCCATCTTATCCGCAATGACATCTTTTTCCTTGCCATAAACGATCAAACCTAACACATCATCTACGCCAGCCGTTTTCGGCGCGGTTCTCGCAGCAATCAACATGAACCTAGCCGCTTCCAAAATCCCTTCTCTTTCCGCATTTCCACTTTCAACAATCGGAGGATTCACCTTCAGACTCACCTTATCACCGTAATAGCAAACACACTAAACTGACTTCAGAATCTTAAACCCACCTAACGCGCGACTCTAAGGGAAAGTCTTCTTCAACAGTTCCAGCAGAGCGTTAAACTGACCGGTGTAGATACCGACAACCAGAAAAGAAACACCTAGAAGAAGCAACAACGCACCTATCACCCGGCGCTCTGGTATGTCCATATTCTTTATTCCAGATGCTTTCTTAAGGCGACCTCGATATATTTCTTTTGCACACACCCGACGATTCTGTCAACTTCCTCTCCGTTCTTCATTATCAACATAGTTGGAATGCTGGAAACATCGAAGCATTCTGCAGTCTTCGGGTTCTCATCAACATTAAGCTTGCCCACAAAAACCCTGCCAGCATACTCCTTATTCAACTCCTCAATCGTAGGAGCCAACGCCCGACAAGGACCACACCACGGCGCCCAAAAATCAATCAACGCCAATGAATGCTTCTTGACCACGTCGTTGAAGCTTGAATCGGTCACGTGCACAGGTTCATCAGTCATCTCTTGCTTTTTCTCCCTCAATTCGGACAACTTTTTTGCCCTTATGCGCTCCAGTTCCTCTTCCTCTGATATAAACCGTTCGTGTTCACCGTTCATCCGATTTGACCTGCATCTCCCTAGAGAATTCTGCAAAGCCTTAAGCTTTCTGTAGGCTTCTTCTGGATCTGCGATTTCCGCCGCCAACTCTTCAAACGGGCAAGCCGCAACCTTATCAGCGTCGAGGACATTTGGAACTAGCGTGTCCCATTCAACACCGATGGAGTTCTCCTCAAGCAACGCCTTCGCCTTTCTGCTCAGGGTGGCTGCATAAACCGCCTTAACCTCCGCATAAACGCAAAGAAGCGCGACTGCTTTCCCAACGACCTTATCTGCGACGGAAGCTCCCCTGAGCTCGTCTTCGTATCTTTCGATGGCACCTAGCAACCCAGACATTCCGCGGGATCCGGTTTCAAAGACTATCTCCCCTTCTTTCACGATCGAAAGTGTTAAGCCTTTTTCATTGAGGCGTTTTCTTGCGGTCTCTAAGTCTTGCATTTCGCTTTCAACTTTGCCTAATTTCGATTCGCTTGGAGGCATTATTGCTTTTCGCGCGCGCGGTGATGGTAGCTCCCGTCAAGCAGTCTCATCTGCTTAGTTCAAACATTCTGTCCAGAGCCTTTCTAGCTTGTCTCGCGATTGGTTGCGGCACGGTTATCACGTATTTCTCTTCCTTCAAGCAAGTGTACAGTCTCTCCAGAGTGTTCAACTTCATCGTCGGACATACGGCTTCCTCGTAAGCCAACACAAACCTTTTGGTTGGGTTCTCTTTTTTCAAGCGGTGCAAGATTCCCTCTTCGGTGCCAACGATGAGCGTTTTGGCACTGCTTTCCTTGGCGTACCTGCACATTTGAGAGGTGCTGCCGACAAAATCAGCCGTTCTCTGCATTTCGAAGGTGCATTCGGGATGAACCATGACCGAGGCTTCCGGGTGCTGGACCTTAAGTATCTTCACATCTTCAGGTTGAAAGAGCAGATGCGTTGGGCAGAATCCCCATTCGGGAATAGGAATCACGGTTTTTCCGGTTTTTCTCTGGACGTACTCTGCTAGGTTGCGGTCGGGGCCGAAGAGCACGGTGTCAGAATCCAACGAGGCTACGACTTCTACAGCGTTGGCCGACGTGCAGCATATGTCACAAAAAGCTTTGGCTGTGGCTAGAGTGTTCACATACAAAACAACCGGCGCAAGTGGATAACGAGTCTTCCACCTTTTGATCTCGTCAACCGTGAGCATCTGAGCCATTGGGCAACGGGCACCGAGTGTAGGTAACAACACCTTCTTCTCGGGGTTTAAGATCGCAGCCGACTCCGCCATAAAATCCACGGCAGAAAACACTATCGTCTTAGCCTTTTTCTCTTCCATGGCTTTTCTGCTCAGTTCTATGCTGTCTCCAACGTAATCTGCGATGTCTTGGATCTCAGGTCTTTGATAATTGTGCGCCAGAATTATTGCGCTCTTTTCTTTTTTCAGCCTCACTATTCTGTCGACAAGAGACATGCTTTCGCCTTAAACATCACTAACGTAAAAAATCCTAACAGTATGGACAGATATATGCATTTACCTAGGCATTTGCTCTTTCAACTTTCTTTCTTAATCGTACAAGCCCAATCGTCCAGGGGGCTTCTTCAATGGTGCGTTCTTCTCATCGACTCGTGGAGAAATCTGCTCTGCAGAATGTTGGATTTTCTGCCGTTGGATGTGGAAAATCTGCCGGAAAACGGGCCCCCGCCATGTTGACTGCGCGTCCGGGCAACATGCGGCATGTCAATTTTGTGGGGTTGATGAGGTCACAAAATTGATACCCCCTATCCCCTAGGCATTTTCCGAGCGGGTTTACTGCATCGTGTGTGGGCCATCGAGGTATGTTAAATATAACGGGTTTCGACTTGTTATATTTGATACCCCCTACGTTTTTTTGTTGGCGCCTTTTCCTGGGCGTGTTGGCCCGATGTCGTGCGCTAGTTAAGGTTCTGGATATTGTCGTTTTTTCAATGTGTTTCAACCGACAGTTCAGCTTGGAGATATTTGATTAGCGTCCAGAACTGGGTTAGAAATTCTGTTGAGTGTCAGTGAGCACTTTGCAAATCGAGAGCCAGCTCTTAAGTTTGGCTTTTCATTTTTTCGTACATTTTCTCCAGGGTCCAGCGGATGCTTGATTTGAGTTCTCTCATGCGTTCTGAGTCGACGTTTTTGATTGTTATTTCGCGGATTATGTTGCCTTCTCGTAGGATGTTGTAGCAGAAGATGTTTTCTGGGGCGAGTTGACCGGTTCTGACGAGTTCGCTGTCTCTTTCTTGCATCTTTAGCAGCACTCGTTCGACTAGAAATTGCGTGAAGGGTGGCGTGTTGATGTCGAAGTTCTTGCCTTCGGCTGGTGTGACGCGCAGTGAATCTTCGGTTGCATGGAGGTTTGCTAGAAGCTCGCCTGTCACTGTTTTGAGTGAAGTGACGTTTTCAGACTCGGTTTGTGGGGCAAATGAAATTGGTTCGGGTCCTTCTGCGACCACTGTTTCTTTCCGTGCAGAGCTTTCAGCCGTTCCGGCTCCCTTGGTAATTTCAGGGCGTCTGAAGCCTTTTTCTAAGAGTAACGAGTTCAGCGTCTCAAGCATGGCTTGCTGCTCTTTGAGTTCAGAGTCTAATTCTGTAATCTTGGTTTCGGTTTTTTTCTTGAATGCGATTAGTTTCTTTATTCTTTCAGCGTCTTCGGACATTTCTCTCTCACGGATAATACTCTAGAGGTTTCGCCTTATGAAGTCTTTGAAAACGTCTTGAGTTTAGGCAAGCGCGGGTATGGCACAGTTGTCTGCACTGATTTTCGTGTCGAAACTAAGGGGAAGAGGTTCAAGCTTGACTTTAAACTCAGTTTGAAGGAAATTCTCGAATTCCTGAAAGACAGGACTGCCCGTGTTGTTTAGTCTGACGCAGGTTTTCTTTCGCTCCAGCAATTGGCTCAGGTCATAGAGGGCGATCTTGCTGGAAAAGCTTGGATTCTCAGCTACTGATCTTACTAGATCTTCTGGGGGCGTTTCTGAGAAGAGCCAGGCAGTGCAGGTTGGTTCAACGATGTGGTATGAGAGGCCTTCCTGAACTATGCATTTTCTGTTTGAGATTAGTCTTTTGAAGGAAGAAGGGTGAACGTTTTTGGTCCAAAGAAAATTGTGATAACCTTTATTGGTCTCAACCCAGTCTTCACTTTCAGAAGTTTTCCAGCCGTGGCGCTTGCACAAGTGCTTGAACTTGTCCAAGATTTCCCAAATCCTAGTCATCTTCATAGAGCCGGATGCCACCTTTCAGTAAGTATCTTCTAGAACAATATTCTATTACGCAGACCGCAAATTTAAACCTTTTTGTGGTCAAAGTGCATAATAATGAAGGAAATAGATCTGAAAATCGGAATTCTGTAGGCAGTTTATGACTTTTTTCTACAATTTTATGGAAATAGTAGAGCAGAATTTTGACGGAAAAACAGGAAAAAACTTACGTTCATCCTACAACAAACGATAAATTCAGACGCAATTACATATGTGCCAGAAGGACAGGCGAGAAGCGTTGAAGCTCAAGAACAATGTGTTGTCTCTGGATGCTACCGACATGGAGATTCTGAAAGCTTTGCAGAACGATTGCAGACAAACTTATATGGCCATGGGTAAGCGCCTCGGGATTGCGCATTCCACGGTTTATGAAAGAATCAAGAAAATGGAGGAACAACATGTGATAAAAAAGTACACGGCTGTGGTTGACGCTGAAAGGATCGGGGCAAGAAAGATCACTGCCATAGTGGGTGTGTACACGGATCCGAAAGAAACAGAAAAAGTCGCGGCAAGATTGGCTGAGTCGCCTGAAGTCATTGAGCTTTACACGTGTCTTGCAGAGGAACTTCTGATTTCAGCGAAAGTCATTGCGGCAGACCAGGAGAGGTTACATGCATTCATCGCTAATTCGGTTGCTCCGTTGCCAGGTGTTTTAAGGATTCGGACGTCCATAGTCACTAAGAAGTTTAAGGAAACCCAATTTTCGGTCGGTAATGAGTTGAAAGGGGCACATTTATAAGTAGAATAGATGATATGAATAAAAGAAAGAATATGACTTGGGAAAGTTCATCAAAGACTCTAAGGACAGTTCCGAGGGACAAGGCCTTCTATTTCTTTACATCCATAGGAAACTACACGGGCGTGAGCGCATCGTCTCTGAAGGAGTTCATGGAAAGAATAAACGACGTGAATGTCAAGTCACTCGAGTTTCATCTTTCCCGTGGAGACCTTGAAAAGTGGATCGCAGAAGTCTTGCAGGATACTGAACTTGCAACGGAAGTCAAGAGACTGCAGAGGTTTAATCTCACTGGCGACGCTCTTCGCTCTCAGCTGGGCATGACGGTTTCAAGGAGATTCAAGCGCCTAACTGGCCAATTTGGATCAGCAAGGACCTGAAAACTGCAGCTGAAAACGGACTGGATTCAGAGTAAGAAATCAAGCAGTAGTCTGAGATTGTTGACTGTTGCTCGATACGCGGTTTTGGAGCGTAGATAGGCTAAAACGAGTGGATAATAGTTCTAGAGAAAAATTCCATAAACGCTTATTACTTGTATGGGTTTCTTATATCCAATTGCTGATGGGGGAGAATGAGATTGTCTAGACCGGTTGCTTCTGTTCGGGTCGTCTCTATCTTGCTGGGAGTCATTGTAGGTTCTATTCTGTCCTACGCATACCAAGTTAACTCGCCCACTTTGTTCTTTGAAATGAATGTGGCCAGCCTTGTCGTCTACGTATCGATTCCTCTTTTTGTGGGTTTTCTGGTCGGGCTTCTGAGTCCTATATCTGGAATACGAGACGGTTTGCTCGTTGGTGTGATAATCGGACTTGTCAACAGCGTAATAGCCACTGTTAAACTGATTTTTGCGTCGACGCTGGCGACTGGCGAGGTTTTCGCGTTTGCCTTATTTGCCTTGATGTCAGTGTTCATCTGGATGATTCTGGCAACTGCAGCGGCAGCATTGGCTTCGCAGCTTTACGAGTAGATAGTGACTTCCGCAGAAGACGTTCGTCGATGATAGTTCGGCGGTTTCTAGGAAACATACGCTAGTGAATGTTGTCGGGCTCCGCACGTGTGTAGTTGTTTGTATCGCTAGGCGCGTTTCATATGTCGGTATGCGAACTATTCTGTTTGGAGAAGCATGGGTTATAGAAACCCGGTCGAAGATAGTTATAGAAAACACTTCCATAACACTAAATATGGTGCTTTGAATTCAGATTGTTGGGGAAGATGATGTGATTGGTAAATAGACGGAAGGGAGGATCAGTCCTTGCGGCAACGGCTTTGCTCTGCATTCTCGTGTTGCCAAGCATGATCTTCTTCTTCCGAACGCCTTTCACGTGCTGGGCGGATGATGGTGCCGCTGATTCGAGTGGCAGAGCGATTGATGTCTATACTAATAAGGAGCCCTTCAGCGGGAAAGGTCCAGATCAAGAGAGTGATGCGTTTGAGCCGCAGGAAGAAGTCATCCTGTATGCACTTGTGACCTACAATGGCGACCCGGTTCCTGGTAAGATTGTCGCCTATAATATACAGGGGCCTGTGAACTCTGTTGAGAACTTGACGTTATCGCTAAGTGCTGTAACGAATGATGCTGGGTTGGCAAGCGTGAGTTTTGTCATGCCTTGGCCTGGTCCAAGGCCGCAAGTTACGATTTTCGGAACTTGGGTTGTGGCCGCTTCGGTTGACATCGCAGGAGTCATCGTTACGGACTTGCTTTCGTTCAGGGTCGGCTGGTTGGTTGAGCTTCTTTACGTTAGAACTGCTGATTTGAGCAACGTGTTGAAGAGTACTTTTTCAAAGGGAGAACGTATGGGTTTTCGGCTTGGAATTATGAACATAGCGTTGACGGATAAGACTGCGACTTTTGTTGTGACCGCGAGTGACGAACTGAACTTCAGCTTCGGGGTGCTTAAGGTAGAGAATCAAGTTGTTCCTCCGGGAGCAACTGAATACTTTCTCAGGGACTTGCTTGTTCCAACAACAGCGTTTGTCGGTCAGGGCAGCGCTGTCGCAAACGCTTTGAAGCCCCCTGACGGTATCGCCTCAGTCACGTGGTGTCCCAGCGTAAATACGACGTTCTCGATTGGGTCGCAAGTGGTAGTTCACGACGTAGCCGTCGTGCAGGTTACACCTTCTGTGAGTGAGGCTCTTCCTGGTCAGACTGTTAACGTTACGGTTGTAGTGAAGAATCTGGGTGACGTGAGCGAGAGTTTCAACGCAAGTGCTTATGCGAATGCGATGCCTGTTGGAACGATCGGGGTTGAAGGTCTGGCTGCTGGCGCAGAGGCGGCGCTGGTCTTTTCTTGGTTTACGGATGAAGCCCCGCTGGGTGACTACCGTATAAAGGGCGTGGCGGAGCCTGTTCCAGGCGAGACGAATGTTGACAACAACGTGCTTATTGACGGGACGGTGAAGATTACGTCGGTGATACCCCCTCCGCCTGTTAGCTGCAACCGGTTGCTGTTGGCTCTTCTGTTTATTCTGATCGTGTTGATCGGAGCTTTGCTGGTTGCGGCTTTGCTTGTGTTTTTGTTCTGTCGGCGACGGAGGAAGAATGAGGAAGAAGAGCGAGAACCTGTTGCGGGCCCTGTTGCAGTGTTGCCATTAATGGCTGTGAAAAAAGAGCAGAGGCAGCGTGTCACAGAGCAGGCTGCAATCTTGCCGTCTGCCATTCCGAAAAAGTGCAAAGTTTGTGGTAAAGATTTCCCTGCGGTTTACACGTTCTGTCCGCATTGCATGAGTTTTCACGGCAAGGATTTCGAGTAGGATCAAGGGCTGCTGGAACGAGCATCATGGGCTTGGGCTGGCGCGGTAGTAATCGCTGAAAAAAGAAGGAAGTCAACGGTGCGGTTACTGGATTCGAAGGTCTACGGGCTCGTGAAGGCTTTGCATATCAGTATGCCGTCTACAACGTCGACTTTTCCGTTGCCGTCTATGTCAGCGTTGGGATTCCATCTTGAATTGCCGGGAACAGATCCGAACGCTAGTCCCCAGATGGTTACGTCTTGGATGTTTATTTTTCCGTCGCCGTTTAAGTCTCCTTTCTTTGTTGGTGGGGCGCCGGCTGAGAATAGGTAGTTTCCGTTGATAATTTGATAGGTGTCGGGAGAAATCGTCGCGTTGCTGGGATCCGTTAGAGTCACGTCTCTTATTTCGAGTGTGCATGAGACGTTTCCGCCGGTGGGTGGAGCTTGGGTTATGTTAAGTGTGATGGTTGAGATCATTCCGTTTCCGGTCTTGCCCGCTTCGGTGCCGTTGAGTGTTGCTGCGAAGCTGACGGAACCTTCGGTTTGGTTGATTGTTCCCGGATCGAGTATGGAGATGTCGTTCGGATTGACGGGGGTTAGCCAGTGGCCGGTTGGAATTGATGCGCTTGTGGCTTGAAGCAACGTGTTGTTGTAGAAGAGCTTGAATTTGTAGCTGAAAACGCCTGGTGCCGTCCAGTTTAAGGCTTTTATGCTTATTGAGAAGCTGGTTCCAACGGTGCCGTTGGACGGAAGGAATACGTTGTTTTGGGGATCAACGTAGATTTGTGGTTTGGGCTTGGGTGGTGGTGGAGCCCCCATGTACACGTAGTTTCCGTTGACGATGTCGTATTGGGTCTGCGGGATTGGATTGGAATCGGGGTCTACGAGTATGGTGAGCGCAGGATCGGGTGGCAGTAACAGCGTGGATGTGATGTTTCCTGTTGTCGGGGCTTGAGTTATCGTGAATGTTATTGTTGAGATGGTTCCGCTTCCGGTCTTGGGGCTTTCGGTTCCTAGCAGTGTAGCCGCGAAGGTGACGGAACCTCGGGTTTGGTTGATGGTGCCGGGGTCAACGACGAAAATGCCGCTGGGGGCTGACGGTTTGAGCCAGTGATCTGTCGGAATCTGGGCCGCTACGGCTTGCAAAACGCTGCTGTTGTAGTCCAGTTCTACCTGGTAGCTGAAGACTCCGGGTGAGGGAAAGTCTGCGGCCTTGATGCTGACCGTGAAGTTTGTTCCCACAGGGGTTGTGGTGGTTGAGAATATATTGTTTTGGGGATCAACGTAAATTTTTGGCTTTGAGGCCTGTGCTAGGCTCATCGGAATTGTGATTGTCATGAACAGAATCAGAAGTATGGGTAAAAACACTCTGGTATTCACTCTTGTCACCTTTAGTGCCTAAAATTAGATGCGTCTAATAACCTTTATGAAACATTCTTCTATAGTTAATTGTTTTCCTTTTCGGGCTTTGGTTCGTTGATTCTGTAAGGTCCGCTTGCTGATGCCTTGAATAGGTCTGGCCGATCGATCAAATCCTTCTGCTAGGAGCGAGCGCTAGATTGCGCGCGCACGAATCGCATAGTTCAAAAAAAGAGGGAAGGGTTAGTTTTGTTTTCTCTTTATTCGTTTGATTCCGACAAATGATGCCGCGATAGCTGACATTGCTATTGCGGAACCGATCAGTTGAACCAGCATTTGAAGCGTGTTTACTGGAACCCATTCTCCGCCTACGGGTGGAGGCCATGATGTTAGCAGCCAAGGATCGTACAGGACGTAGTCAGTTACGCTGTCTCCCGAGCCAAGGTGGGGGCCATAGGGGTTCCCCAGGTATAGCCAGCTCGTCGTGTGATGCGGGCCCGTCGCGTCTCCCCACCAGTTGTTGGTTGCATCGACCACGAGCGGTGGGTTCGGCGAGGCAACGTTCCACACGCCAAAGTCCGTGTTGTGATAGATGTTGTTGTAATGCACCGCGGGAGCTGCTGGTACGTCGCTACCAAAAACCACCCAAGGTTCTAAATTTGAAGGATCATTTGGGTTTATCCACAATATTATTCCGTATTGGTTATTGTAGACTTCATTCGCCACTATGCTATTGCCTGTTGAAGAACCATAAATATAGATTCCAAAGTAATGCAATCCTGCTGCCGTATCATGGACCTTGTTGTTGGTTATCAGGCTGTCTTTCGCACCGTTCATCTGGATTGCCGCGCCCCCGCCACTCGTTGGTCCTTGCCAAGTATTGTAGACTTGGTTGTAACTGACATTGTTTCCGCTTGAAACAAGCCAATAATAAGGCGATGATCCTTGCATTCCACCGACGAAGATGCCCATTCTGGCAGTGTTGTAGACGGTATTGCCGGTGATCAAGTTGTTGTTGACTGTGTCGTCCCATCCGAAAACGATGATTCCGTTGCCCGCAACATCGTCGGCATCGTTGCTCATATCGTGTATGACGTTGTTCTGAATTGTCAGACCATCGGTATTGATGCCGTATATGCCTTGGTTAACCGTGCCGTGGGTTCCGTCGATCTCGAATCCTTGTACGGTCACGCCGTCAGCTGTTATGTAGATGGCTGGTCGCCTTATTCCGCCGTCATAGAGTGGGGTGGTGTTGTCTGGCTGGATGACGGCTCCCGGTTGGCCAGTAAGCGTAAGTTGTTTATCAATCTTAACAGCCTCATCATATATTCCAGGAGCCACGATTATCGTGTCGCCTACACTCACAGCACCAACAGCGTGCGATATGGTCTTCCAAGGCGTTAATGGGTTCTGGGCCAGTAAAGGCGTGTTACCGTCGTTTCCAGTGTTGACATTCACATAATAGGTTGTTGGACTTGCTTTGACCGGCGTCATAATGGCCATTGATGCCACAATGAACGATACGAGGAGCAAGAAAACTACTCTTCTTTCCCGAATCATTTCTCCTTTCTCCTTTCAGTGCCAGATAGTCGTCAATTATAACATTTAACACTTCTGGAACGCTCTTCTATTGTCGCTGAAATTTCACCATGCATGTTAGTGAGAAGCATAGTTTGCACAATCATCAACAAAAAGATATGCATCACTGAGAAATGAGACGCAAACCCCAGTAGTTTCAACGGTCTTGGAAAGGATCGATCGACTTTGATTCTGAATGCTGGGAGCATTGACTGGCCTTGAAGTATCGAGGATGATTGTAGGGGCAGGCTGTGTGACGCGTTTTGGTGAAATAGTGGCTTGCGTTCAGATCCTTGCGAAAGAAGGAGCTTTGCGGTGAAAGTTGGGACGTTCTTCTTGTACGCGCGAAAGGGGGTGGAGTTGTGCGGGAAGGGTTTTAGGGGTCTACTTTTCCGAATTCCTTCGCTACTTTTGTTATGTCTACGATGTTGATTACGGCGTTGTTGTCGAGGTCGGCGTTTGGGTTCCATTTTTGGTCTCCTGGTCTTGTGTTGAAGGCCGCGGCGACTATACTTATGTCGACTATGTTGACTTTGCCGTCTCCGTTTAGGTCGCCCAGCATCGCTTTTTGTACTGTGCCGTCGGTGTAGTTGTTGTCGGCTGTGTTTGATTCGCCGAGTATCGGGCCCGCTGTGGCGCTTATCGCGTAGATGCCTTTTGGAACTGTGCTGGTGTCGAATGACAGTGTGACTACGGTGCTGCCGCTTATGGCCAGGTTTGTGACTGGTTTCGTGTCGATTGCTGTTGTTTGGTTGTAATAGGCGGTTACGTTGAAGGTTTCGGCCACTTGTCCGTGGTTTTCAACGGTGACGTTTATGTAGACGATCGTGCCGCCGGCGATTGTTTTTGATGTCTTGACGTTTGTGACTGCGATGTCGTGGACTCCAACGAAGATGTTCCCGTTTGTGTCAGTGTGGGGCATTAGGTTGCCGAAGGGTGTCGCGGAGTCCACTAGCAATGTATCTGAGAGAGTTAGGGCGGAGCTGCCTTCTGCTTTGACTTTGAACCCTATTGTCGCCAAGGTTCCGGTGCCGTTTACTCCTCCGTGAACAGCGACAAGAGTGGAGGCGACGCGTATGAGCCCGTCCGTGTCACTGGCTGTGTCAGTAAAATTGACGACGGCAAAATACGTATTGGCATTTGGGTCGGGATGGGTTTTGAGAAATGGTCCTTCTACGACGCTCGTAGCGTTCAGAATTGCGTTCTTGTAGTGCAGTCTGAACTCCCAAGCCCAGAGGTCGGTTACGCCTGCGGCGGTTATGTTTACTTGGAAGGTGTCGCCCACTTGGAGCCCCTGGATGGTGGGCGGGTCAACGTACACTCTGGTTTGTTGTGCCCGAACGATTAGTGGCGAGGCCCCCCAGAAAATCATGGATGTGATGAGAAGTATCATTATTCTTGTGAGGTTTTTGCTTAGCATAATTGATCATTAAGTACGAGGTTAGCCGTGTTATTATTCTTTATTCCTCTTGCTGCGTCTAGAAAAGCTTAACTTGGTTGTGAAAGGTTTTCTGCATGTGCAAGTATACACTAAAATTTATCTCTTAGTTAGGAGTATTTCTCAGCAGCAAGTGGCAGTCTATGGTTTCCGTGGTCGAAGTCGATTTTTGGAAGCTCTTGCACGTCTTTCAGAGCAAGGTGAGAGTGGAAATAGTGAAACTGCTGCTGAGGTTTGCATGGATTTCACTGTCAGAAATCTCTCAAAAACTTAGAGAAGAGTCTGGCGTGCAGATCACGCTTCCCGGGCTTCTTAAGCACATGCGGGAGTTGGAGGAAGCTGGAATAATCCGTCATGAATCTGGTGTTTTCGCGGAGAAGCCTGATGCGCGAAAAACCATGTACATTGTGGAGGGAAAAGAGAGGGTTGAGAAAATCATGCAACATTTGGAACACGATTTGCAGGGTAACTTGGTGACGGGTGTGGTGTTCAGTGAAGCTTCTAAGCTTGCCCGGAAGATTCAGGGGATGGGGTCAAGGCTTAATGATAAGGAAATGAAGCGTTTTGAGCTTCTGCTCGATCAGTGTGAATCGGAGGGCTTCGTTGTTTATCTGACGGATGATGAGAAGAAGAAGATCAAGCTCTGGAGAATTATGATAAGAACTCTTCTCTAATGCGTGCTTTCTTCTTTGTGTTCACGTTGGTTTGAGTATTCGTTGGAGCAGTTGCACGGAGTCTTTTTCTTCTGGTTTGGGAAGCTTTCTGGAGAGAAAGTCTGCCACTTCATCGACTTTCTTAGTGAACTCGTCTTTTCCCAGGCGCTTGTAGGCTAGGAAGGCTTTTTGGGATTTCACGCCTCCGTAGGACTGTGATACTTCTGGATGCTCGTTGATCTTTGCGATGCATGGGATTTCGAGGAGGTTTTCGATGTCTTTGATTAGTTCTTCGGTGATTTTCTTGGGGTTTTTGATGCGGTTCATTATGAAGCCGAGGGGGACGCATTTGAACAGGTATTTGCTCAGCCGAATCGTGTCTATGGCTGATTCGACGCACAGGACGAACTCGTCTTCAGTTAGTATGGGGATGAAGTATTCGCAGACGCCGAGCGAAAGAAAAGCGGCTTTGCCGAGTGGAAACGGCACGTCGATGAAGAGGAAATCTGTTTTCAAGCTGGTGAGTTCCTTGGCGAAGTTGATTGGGTTCATGTCGAAATAGTCCTGCAACGACACTCCTGAGGGTATCAGAAACAGGTTGTTGACGCCTGTTGGGTAAAGCGCTTTTTCGATTTCTATGCCTTTTCTGACGACTTGGTCAAGTGTGACCACGTTTTTTGAGGATATGTCGAGCCCGAGAATTGTTTGTAGTGGTCGGTTTGGGTCTCCTTCGACCATGATTACTTTATTTCCTCTTTCTGCCAGTGCGGCGGCGACGTTCGCTGTGAGTAGTGATTTTCCGACGCCGCCTTTTGAAACTGCGAAGGTCAGTGATTTCATCTAACTCACACCTCTCAGTGGCTTGCGTTTCTAAAATGGGAGTGGATTAATTACCGGAAAGCGAAATGTAAACCAAACGGTTAAGGAATTCGCACGATCCAATTTGCTATTCATCTTTTTTCTCCAAGCTTTTGAGGACTTCTTCTAAGCTGTCGCGGGGTCGAATCTTCACTCCATGTTTCTTCTCGAATTCTTCGATTTTGGCTCCCCTCTTTTCCACGTCTGACATGAAGAGTATACGTGCGATGTCCAGTGGATTGTAGGATTGAATGATTTTTTCTTGTCTGCCTATTTTTTGGCGGAACCTAAGGTTCACTGAGAGCAGAATAGCTCCGGCCACGATCAGTATTGCGGTCAAGGCGTAGAGTAGGTTTCGCGTGTCGTTTATCTCGTTCAGCGTTTCGTCTTGTTTCTGCTTTAGTTCGATGAATGAGGTTTGGAGATTGGTGTATGTTGAGTTGAGTGACACGTATTGGGTGGAGAGAATGTTGTAGTTGTCCAGTAGTGATGTGTAGTTGGCTGTCAACTGTTGGTACGTCGTGTTCAGAGTGTTGAAGCTGTTCTGGAGTTGTGAGTAGTTGGCTCCGAGTGAGTTGTAGTCTTGTACCAGTTTTTGGTATGTTGAGTTGAGGTCTTGGTACTTGTTTAATAGGGCGTTGTATTCTTCGAGCAGGTCGTTGTAGGATTTTGATAATATCGTGACTTGATGAGTGCTGAGGGCGTACGTGAAATACAGTGATGCGTACGTGGTGTTTGAGAGCGGAAGAGTGGTTGCGTTGACGTTCTGACCGTCGACGAGTACGACTTGAGGCGGGCTGATCAGTATGTTGGGAAGTTGGACTCTGCAAAGCCCTGTCGTGCTGTCCGGGCCGGTGACGTTGAACTGCATGATTTGGGGTACGTTGCTGTAATGGAATTCGGAAACTGTGGAATTGCAGATGAAAGTGATTCGATAGTCTTCTTCTTGCATTGCGATGACGGAACTGAAGAATGTTCCCATCAGTGGGTGGTTGTCCACGTTGTTTTGGGCGAGAGTGTACGGTGTGTCGCCCGTTGCGTCGTGGTTCGCGTCTGTTCCGTTGTAGGTGTCCCAGTAGTTGCCTTCCACGCCGTTGTCAAGGTGATTAGTTGAGTTGATGCTTGTCAATTGTTGGGTGTTGTTGACGAAGTTGTTGTCAACCAGTGTGTTGTCGGTCGAGTTTTCAAACTGCAATGCGTGTTGATTCTGTCGGATGCCGTTGTACCAGAACGTGTTTTGAGTTGATTCAGACAAGGATATGCTGTAGTTGTTTTGGGCAATGTTGTTTTCGTTGACTGTGCAGTTTTCTGAGTCGCTCAGTTGAATTCCATGTTCGCTGGCCGAGACATCGTTTTTCAGGATTGTGTTGTTGCTTGAAGAGCTGAGGTTAATGTCTGCGTGTGTGTTGTTTTGAACGGCGTTGTTTGAAAGAATGTTGCCCGTGGAAGAGTCTAGCAGGATTCCGTTGACACGGTTTGAAGTGAGCGTGTTGTTTGAGACTTTGTTGTTCTGGGAGTTACTCATTTGGATTCCATGGGTACTGGTTGAAACGTTGTTGGCGACGAGAAGATTATTGTTGGAATCGGTCGCCAGAATTCCGGAGTCGCCTGCTGAAACGGTGTTGTTGTTCAGGGTGTTTCCTTCGGACTCGGCCAGGCTCACTCCGTATTTTTGGCCTGAAATGATGCTGTTCAGGACAAAGTTGCCTGTTGAGTTGAAGAGGAAGACTCCATAGTTCAAATTGCCTGAGAAATTGCAGTCTGAGATGACGTTTCCAGCGGAAAAGTAGAGGTACGCTCCAGAATAGGCGTTGTTCAGCACTTGGTTGTCCGTGATAACGCTGTTGGAAGAAGTGTAGATGTAGATTCCGTAGTAGCTGTCGTCGATTACGTTGTCGGATACGTTGTCGCCTTGTGAATAGTGCAGCTCAACGGCTCCGTAGCCCGCGGTTGTATTCCGCATCGTGAAGCCCGTGACGGTGACGTTGCTAGCGGTCACCTGGACCGCTGCTTGGGCTCCGTCAGCGTCAATTGACGTGGTGTATTTGTCTTGGCCAATGAGTAAAAGACTTTTGTTTACGACCACTTGCTCGTGGTAGGTTCCGGCGTCCACTCGGATCGTGTGTCCATCCAAGGTTTCATTGGCGTTGATGGCGTCCTGGATCGTTGCGTAATTCAGGCCCGTATCCACATTGTGAACCGGAAGATCAGGGGTAGCCCACGCACGACAGGACAAGCTGACAACGGAAACCAGTACCGTCAACGCTAGAAACACATCAACGAAGGTTTTGTTAAGCCTCATGTGAATGCCCGTTCAACTATGTAAAGAATCCTTCGTCTTTTATGTGTTTTGCGGAGCAAAAACCTCGGCCTGTGCGAATGAGTTGATTGCGCCAGCAAGGATAGAAATGTTCACTTCACTGCTGTGAGAAACATCAAAACGAGCCCGAGCCTCAAATCTTTAAAGTATGACTTGAAGAAAAAAGGGAGGATATGGAGACTGCTTTCAGGTTTTTAACCGAATATTGGCCACGGATTAACCGGGTCAGGAGTCGTAGCGCAGATGTTCTTTGCCACTATGACTACGTCGGTGAGGTCGATTACCGCGTTCCCGTTCAGATCAAAGCCAACGATCGAAGCCCATGCGGGACCAGCTGGCGGTACAATGCCGTCGACGGCCGTTCTGCCGTAGACTGCTGCAATCGCTGCGAGGTCTACTACGTCTGTGTGGCCGTCAAGGTTCAAGTCGCCTGGAACCGGTCGGAACTCATAGTAGCCGGCTATGTAACCACCTAGTCCATCACCACAGGGCACATTTGTGATTGTGGCGCCCTTCGTGGGATCAATCTTGTAGGTTGGTGGGTTTAGTGGGTTGATGTTTGGGCCTACGACCTTAATGTCTGTGCCTAGATTCTGATTGACAATGGTTAGTGGATCCGTCACGGGGAGTTCGATCTTGTCGATATATCCTGCGAGGTTTATGTAGTTCCAGCATGGGATTGGATACCAGGTTCCGTGGGTCTGTGGTGGTACGGGATCTGCAAATGCGTATACAGGGATGCTCGGCGGGAGCCAGATCGTTGGTTCGATTGCCTTGAACCTGACGCCGAACAGTTCGCCGGTGCCGTTTATGCTTGGTTTCTCACATGGTATTTGGACGTCTAGTTTAACAAAGTCCCAATGGCCATTCCCGTGTCCGAAGATTATCGTTGCTATCTCGTAGGGTGGTGGTAGAAAGCTTTTGATGAAAACGTTCTGTGCGTCGGTAGAGAGTTGTTCGTTGTCCCAGCTGAGATAGAGGTGGAAGCTCTTCATCCTCACAATGTTGTGTAACGTGACCTGTACCGTAAACACCGTGTTAATCACAGACTCGTGAGTTATTGCCCCTAGATCGAGATCGATCGAAGGTTGCACTGGCACGAGCTTGAGATATGCTTCCTGCTGGCTGTGGTCGATCACAGTAGTGGATGAGTCGCTCGCGTAGGAGGGGCCCATGGTGAAAATCAAAGTGATCGGAACGTTCCATTCCGCGTCGTTGTCAACGTGGAAGAACATCTTGGTAAGCATGGCGTTGCCTGTGAATCCTGGAGTTGGGGCAGTGGCTGTGACAGCCTGTTCATAGAAGCCCCCGGGCTTTACACCTGTTACGGGCAGTACAAAATCGGTTGCGAATGGCGGATTGTGTATTATTGTGACATTGATGAGCGACAGATAATCGGTGCGCCAACCCATCGTAAAATCATAAGCGTACAGGTCGGTAGCGCCCATGGCCCAGACGTCGACTTCAACAGTGTTGCAATATTGTATTCCCGTAAGCACAACTGGATTAGCAGCATTTGACCATTGTCCATTTATCTGCATGGCAAACTCTAGATGGTCTGAACCTGGATAGAATGCAAGTGCTGGTAGAGCTGCTGAGAGAACAAAAGCGCCTATCAATACTAAAGCAAATAGTTTCTTCATTTCTCCTTTCTCCTTTCTATTTCGCACACTAACTTATGCAAGCTTCCCTATTTAAATCATATGGAACTGTATTCTATATCCCATTCCTTTAAATGTTAACAACATGGTTAAGAATGATTCCTCACACATGTAAGGCTAATGCGTGCACGATCGTACGTGTTCAAGCCATCCACCGGGCTGAGACCCCTCAACAATCATTTTTCGCAAAGACGCGCTCTATCTTTTCCGCTTGCGCCTGTTCACGCCGAAGTTCCGTATGCGACGGCCACAAGTGACAAATCGAGTATGTTGATGACATTATCGTTGTTCAGATCACATTTCGCGTTCCATTTTTCATCCCCGGCATGGCTGCCGTAAGAAAGAGCCATGATGGAGACATCCAGTATATTGACTGCATCATCAAGATTTACGTCGCCGAACAGTCTAGTTCTAACATTCTGACCCGTAACGCTTGACAATCCCTCGCCGTCGGTGATGTTTAGCAGGACGGTGAAGTTGCCAACTGCGTTGAACGTATGTTCGGCAACAGGACTAGACGCTGTGATGCTTGTTCCATCTCCAAAGTTCCATTGATACGAAACTATTGTTTCGCTTGGCATGAGTGAATAGGATCTGGTGGCGTTGAAAACCGCGGCTCGGTGGGCATAGACGTTTTCCGGACACGTGAATTCGACATGAGGAGAACCGTAGACTTCAACCGTTGTGGAGTTCATCAGCCAGTGGTTTAGGCGCTGCGTGTCTGTGCAGGAGACATTAACGGAAACGGTGTAGGTTCCCGCTTGGTCAAAAAGCATTGTCCAGTTGCAAGTGGCGTGTGCCGGTCCGGGTCCCATTGTCCCTATGGAGACAGGATTAACCTCGGAAGTCAGGGTGGCTCCGTCAGGAAGGATAAGCATAGCCTGGACGTTCAAGACGCTTTCATAGCGATCGTTTCCAGTGCCTACGTCAACTCTCACGGTCGCCTGCTCACCGACCTTGACGGGGGAAGACGCGAAAACCTGAACGGTGAGCACTCTGGCGTAGCAATAGGCCGGGCTGCGCCAAGGCCGCGACCAGGACCACGCCGCAAAGGCAAACCAAAGCCAGCTTGTACACTTGTCCACCTTCTAAAGTCGGCACAACAATCTTTTCTCAGTCCCCGAGAAAAAGGTTATGGAGCTTTCTTCTAGGACGCAGATCGTAAATACAGAAAAAGGGGTGGAGTTACGCAATCTTGTGTTTGCGTTTCGATAGGAAGAATATTCCAAATGCTCCGAGACATGCCGCCAAGCCGGAGATGGTTCCAAGCCAGTATTCTGGAACTACAAACAAACCCACATAGCAAGTTCCCAGACCGGCCACTGGCTCCGGTCTAATCGATCCGTCAATCGGATCGGTCGGTGCGAGCTCCAGCACGCCGTTGCTGTTTCTGTCCGCCCAGACGTCATATTTTCCCGGAGCGAGAATGCATAGTTTCACGGGGCCTAAGTGGCCTGAACCATCGGCTGTAGCCACGGTGTTGCATACGCTGAAAGCCGTGCTGAACGGAGCCTCGTTCGGAATCACGCGAAGGGTTATCTGCTCAAATGGGGCGTAGCCAACACCCTCGGCGTAAACAAACTCTGCGTTACCGAAAGTGGTCCTGACATTTCCCGCACCGTCACACGGACTAATTGTGGCAAAGTACGCCGTAGGAAACGCAGACGCCCTAAATACAGCGACCGACAACGACAAGACAGCTGAAAACACAAACAACGCTAATATCCTTGATGATCTGTTCACCTTTCTCCCCTCTAGCATTATCTATTGGTATCAAAGAAATTTAAACTTATTGGAAATCTGATCTAGAACAATAGTCCGAAATGTCACTCAGCCCCTTGGCGAAATATCCGTGACATCAACGGTCCGCAATCTCTTCGCTTCGCGGGTTTAGGCCCGTGAGAGGTTCTTCTGACGGAAAAGACTGCAAGAGCCGTAAGCATCATAAAGAACAGTAGAAGAGGCATTGAGAGAAATTCGGGTACGGTCGTCTGTCCAAGAATTTCAACTCGACCGCCATCTCCGAAATACTCGAAGTAAAGAAAGGAATGTGTGCCGTTCGATTCTTGATTCAAGAGGAAGACCTGGTTGCTACCCATCCGTATTTGATATGGACCGCCCAGCAATGCTTCAGGGATCGTGACGCCGCAGAAACCTGTTTGGTTACCGTTAGCCGTCAAGTCGAAGGCAATCAATTTTCCCGTTTGATTGAAGCTGACGTCGGAGACAGTTGGGCTGCTTATCGTTTCTACGTCATACGTGGTTCTTTGCCAGACCACGTTGAAACTGTTGAACAGGCCCATCAACGGAAAGTTGTCTCTGTTTTCCGCATCGATAATGTAGGGTGTGTCTCCGACGCCATTATTGTTCGTGTCAGTACCGTTATAATCGCTCCAGTAGTTTCCTTGTCCGAGGTGATCAAACACGTTTTCGCTCTCTTCTGCTTCAACCTGCTGTCCGTTGTTGACAAAGTCGTTGTGGTAGATCTGGTTTAAGGCAGATAAGTGCATGGAAATGCCAATTGTATTGTCTGACAACACGTTGTTTTGGAAGATGTTTCCTGTGATTGGAAGATTAGGGTATCCCTGCAAGGCGATGCCTTCCCAATGATCCTTGATAGTGTTGTTGATGATAAGGTTCTCAGTGCACGCACCAGAAGCCGTCGTGAGATACAGCCCGTAGTAGTTCCCAATTATAATGTTGTCGCTGATTAGGTTCTGGCTTGAGTCTGAAACGTACATTCCCGTGTAGGTATTGTTCAAAACAGTATTACCAGTAATAGTGATGTTCGTGTTTCCAACGTCAAGGTACACGCCGTCCTGATTATCGATGATAGACACGTTCTCTATCGTACTAAGGGTAGTGTTTTTCAGCAACAGCCCTTGCCCATTTCCTGTCAAGTTCAAGTCTCTGACAACTATGTCTCTTGAGTTTATCAATGCGACAAAGCCTGCGTCTGACGGGACTTGTCTGTCATGCTCGTTAACCCAATAGTAGATTGGCTTCCCATCCACGGTGTTTGAAGTGTCAACATCGTTATTGACTCCTAAGGAATAATCAGCAAAATTATACTCGTTTCCGACCATCGTGTTATTTCTTAGGTGTATGTCGCGGCACCGCACGAGATCGATGCCTTTGAAACAATTACGAACAGTGAAGCCCGACACAGTCACATTATAAAGGTAGTCAGGCGCCATGTACACCCCGATTCGAATGCCGTTACGTTTTCCCTCACCGTCAATGATGGTCCCCTGCTCACCGACAAGTGAAACTCCAGACCTTCCTTTGGTGATAATAACTTCCTCGTAGTACACTCCGGCAGCGACATCTACCACGTCTCCGGAACCCGACACGTTGAGTCCTTCCTGAATCTGGTGAAATGGATGTGTCTGAGACCCGTTCTCATTTGGATCATTAACGTTGCCGGCGTTAACGTATATGGTTCGGGGAGAAACATCTGCATAAGCACTATGCACCGTTCTAGTTGCTGAAGCTAAACAAACCATCAGAACAGCAAGAATAGCTCCAATGAGCAGCCGAGCCTTAAGATGCTTAACACGTCTCATTCATCTTCAAACTCCTGCCTATTTTTACTCAACCCCTCAATAATAACAAGACGGACGTATTTGTCCAAGATCGATAAAACACTCCAACGGTCAGATCTTCTCTCCATACTCCTTCGCCACCAAGGCTATGTCAAGTATGTTGATTATGCCGTCGTTGTTTAAGTCAGCATCCGGGTTCCATTTCGGGCCTCCGACAACTTGTCCATAGGAGTAAGCGACGATGGTGACATCGACTATGTTCACGACCCCATCTAGGGTTAAGTCTCCTTCAAAAGTGACAGTGAACGAAACGTCTAACGACACTCCATTGCCCGAAGTGTCGTTTGCAAACAAAATTAATATGTGCACTCCGACTGACAGATCGTTCAAGCTTTCGGCAACCGTGGAGTTTGATCCGCCGTCCATGCTAGACAACACCGAGAGTGGCCTGTTCATTCTTAACACGAGCGGAATTTCTTGGGGGCGATTCTGCCGATACGTTCCGTTTGTAGGCGAGACTATGCTGAGTCGGGGAGCTTCCAGCCAAACGTCTGCACTTGCAAATGGATAAGTGTCATTTTCCGCGGGGTCTGCTGACACTTGGTAGGGAAGGTCGAACACTCCGTCGCTTCCGATCCTGTCTTGATCCTGCCCCCAATAGGAATCAGTACCGTTGTAGTCGCTCCAATAATTCCCGCCGACGTAGTAGCCTCCGTCCCAGCTGTCATCAAGAGATTGGTAAATCAGACTCTGATTTGAATTGTTCACAAAATCGTTGTTGAAGATCATGTTGCCGTTTGACCCTGATATGTTCAAGCCGATTTCATTGGACTCAATCAAGTTCCGTTCGACAACGTTTCCAGCCATCTCCGTACTTTCTGCATCGTGCTCTATCTTTATGCCACATGAGTTGTTCACCACAGTATTCGCTTCGATTGTGTTATACTTCGCAAGCCGTGACGCCCGACGTGGATCTGCATCCGAATAGATAACTAAGCCATTAACGTTCCCAGAAAAAAGATTCCCCTCTATCGTGTTGTTGACCGAATACCGAATCCGCGCACCATCCATTACGTTCGACAAAAACCTGTTACTGTCCAACACGCAGGGTTGTGACGCGTACAGAAAAATCCCATAATAACCGTTGGAAGAAATGTTATTCTCGGAGATAAGGTTGCTGCCGCAACGGTCCCCATAGATCCCGTAGGTAACACTCATCGTAATCTCGTTGTGAGATATTGTGTTTCCTTCGCAACCAATATTGAGGGCAACGCCTACGATGTTGTCTGTCAAAACATTGTCTGTCACGTTGTTCACGTTCGACACGACCGTCAACCCCTCGACGCCACCGCGAATTGTGAAGCCACTTAAGGCTATTCCGTTTGCACTTAATTTAGCAACGCTTGAAGAACCATTGCCGTCTATTACTGTGTTGGCAGGGTCTTGTCCAATGATTGAAACCGTCTTATTGACAACGACACTTTCGTAGTAGATGCCCGAATCAACCATGATGAGGTCCCCGTCGCCCGCACTGTTTACGGCCTGCTGTATCCCACGGTAGTCTGCAGAGCCACTCTGGGCAACCGTCCAAGTCTTGCCTGCCGCAACATTCTTTACAAACAGGAGATTGCACGCACACAGCAAAAACAAAAATAAAAAGACAATTCCTTTAAAGGTTATCCGCCAGTGGTCAAAGTTCACAATCGTCCACCGTTCCACAAGTCCCCCATAACCATTCGACTAAAAGCTCTTCTTAAACGTTCTTCTTATCCAAGAACAATCTTCCTGGCTCATGACAGTAATAACGTGATCGACCGAGCGTCTTTCATCAGGTTGGTACTCCCCTCCATGTTATAGAATAATGTTCCAGAATCCAAAAATAGTCCAGAAACGAAACATACTTTAGGAAGAAATTGAATTGTTCTCGCATTCTAGCAAGATGGTTGCACTGTTCTTTCTATGTTCGACTCTGTTTTTTGTCTTCAGCAACATTAGACCCAGCTCCACCAGCAACATAAAAAGCGCTTTTGCTCTTGAAGGCAACGATGCGATCGTTCAAAACGTCACGTTCACGTTGTTGGCCGTGGAAGACACGTTCAACAGCACCGCCGCGAAGTCAGCCGAACAGCTCATAGAGACATTAATGGCCTACGCCAATTGGCGAAACAACACGGTGTCCGCCGGCTTCAAATACTTCAGTTACATACAGCTTCTATCCGCCGTCGAGCCCACAAACATCGATAAAGATTGCCAACCCTTCTACGAAGGAAGAACCACAAAGGCAAGCCTAATGGACGAAATGTCGACATTCTTCGATGAGAAACTTCCGTTCCAAAACGGTTCTCTCTCGGTGCGAATATTCTACTACGCGGGCGACACGTGCAAAATAACGAGCCAAGGCAACACGTCTTACTGCCTAGCACTAGACCAGCCAGTCTACGACTGGGAATTGGATCAGGCACTGCACAAGAGTGGGGAAGGTGACTTGGGCGACACGCTAGTGATCTTGGACGCGTGCTATAGTGGAGGATTCGTGGCGAAATTGGCTCAACCAGGGCGAATCATACTTACCGCGTGCAGCCCAGACGAAACTGCGAACGGACAGCCTGATGCAGACCGAGAAAACCCTCCCGATTTGAGCTGGTTTACGGGAACCGAATCAGCCACGTACCCAAACGGCACGGCTTTCGGCCCTCTAGGAATGATAGGCGGAATAACCAACGTCGAGGACTTAAACCATGATGGATGGGGATCTGCAGATGAAATATTCAGATTTGCCTCTCAAACAGTAAGCTGGTACGCTGCAAATCAAACAAACGCTGAAAACGGACAGCAGTTTAACATGGACCCATGGGGATACTTCGGCGTGGCCGGCGGAGCAATTCCACTCGTTCAGTACGATCCTTCCACACCATTTCCATACGATGGCAAAGCTGTTCAGGCACCACCCGACTCTTCAAACCCCTATCGTTACGATTCCGAAGAATTCCGGTATCCGATGTATCGCTACTCCCCAAGTCACGAGGATTTTTCAAAAGCCACGGGACCCAGTGAACCCACCGTGCTCTGGACTCACTTTCTTTCAGACCCCATCGCAAGCTCGGCATCGGTTGCAAACGGCATCGTCTTCGTCGGAACAATCGGCGGAACCTTCTACGCGCTGGAGTTGAGCACGGGTGAGACAGTGTGGAGTTTTTCAACAGGCACTTCGATCTCTTCAACGCCCGCAATTGAAGACGGTCTCGTGATCTTTGGATCCAAGGAACCTGGAAGAATATACGCTCTAGACGAGTACACAGGAATCGTCCGATGGACGTATAAGATCCCTGACGGAAGCTCGATCTTTTCCTCGCCTACAATCAAAGACAAAAGAGTCTTCGTCACCTCTTCAGACGGGTATCTTCGGTCTTTCACCTTGTTCGAAGGCTCACTTCTTTGGGAGACATACGTCGGAGGCAACATCACCGCCTCCCCCGCCGTCTTTGGAGACACTGTGTGTATAGCAGGCATCGGCGTGGAAGCTTTTGATGAATTCACAGGAACACAGAAATGGCGAATCTACTTCAGTTGGCCAGTCTCTTCTTCCCCCGCGGTCGACGGAGAAGCCGTGTACGTAGGAGCTGAAAACGACGACACGGTCTACGCCTTAAATGCAATAACCGGAATCCAGCTATGGTCCTCCAAGAGGGGAGGATGGACTTCAACTCCTTGCATCGACAGCGTCAAAAACCTCGTGATCGTCGGGTGCAGAGATACCAGAGTATATTGCCTAGACAAAGTAACCGGCTCCGTCGAATGGTCATATATAACGGGGGACGGCAACTACCCGTCTGCACCGACCATAAGCTCTGACGGACTCGTTTACGCAGGATCGCTTAACGGTGGCTTGTTCTGCCTCAACGAAGACACCGGCCAAAAAGTATGGAATTACACCACCGGGGGCCCTGTGATTTCTTCCCCGACGATAGTAGAACAACACGTGCTCGTAGGGTCTTCAGACGGTTACCTTTACTGCTTCGGTCCTCCGCTGCCGACACACGATGTTGCGATACTGAATGTAACAATCTCTCCAAAAATGTTGAAACCAGGCGAGCTTGTACAAGTCAACTATTCAGCAGAGAACCTTGGAGACACGGCTGAAACCCTAGCAATAATCTGTGCCTACAACAGATCAACAATGTGGACAAGCCCACAATACCTTGACCCCACAATGTTTCATGCAGAGATTGTAACGATTGAAAGTGGGGAAACAATCAACGCCGCGTGCGTCTGGAATACGTCCAGCGTTCATCCAGGTGAATACAGTTTAGTAGTGCAAGCAACGCTGGTAACCGGAGAAATTGAAGCGTCCAACAACATCTTCTTAGACAGTTCGGTCTTGCTCCGGATACCAACTGATCTGGACGAAAACGGCGTAGTCAACATAATTGACATCGCAACAGTTGCAAAGGCTTTTAGATCACGACCTGGAGATGCAAACTGGAATACTAATGCCGATTTAGACGGCAACGGAATTATCAATATCATAGACGTTGCCGCAGTTGCAATGGACTTTGGCAAGACATACTGACACTTGAAGGCATGACTTCAACCGGTGAGTTGTACCTTGACTATTACGGAAAACGTCTAGTTTGAAGCTTGACTTTGGAAAAGCCTTGCCCTACCGACTCGGTTTCACGGGTGCAGCCAACATTGACTATGGGAAGTTGGCGCGCGCGCTGAACGTTGCGCAACGATACGTGCAGTTCACTGTTCATCTGGAAGCGCGCGCGGCTTCTCTTCATTCTGGAAGTCGGCAAGCGAATGAACAACTAGCCCATAACAAGAGGACTAAACTGTTTTTCCGTAGTCTTTTGCTACAAGCGTGATGTCAAGTATGTTTACGACTGCGTCACTGTTCAAGTCTGCTGCAGCGTTCCAATTTGGGTCTCCGAGTTTGGAGTTGAAAGCTCTCGCTACAATGGCTATGTCAAGGATGTTGACTGTTCCGTCCTTGTTCAAGTCCGCAGTGTAGGTTACAGTTACCTTTCTTGAAGTCGTGTTCCAAAGCCCGTTCGTGTCTGTAACGTTCAACGCGACGATGTAGTTGCCGACGCCCCTGTAAGCATGCTCCATGGTCTGGTTGGCTGCTGAAGTGATGTTGTCGTCGCCGAAGCTCCAAGTGTAGCCGGTGATATTTCCGTCGGAGTCATATGATGATGAGGCATCAAAGCTCACTCTTAAGCCATTCATCGTTACTGTGAAGAGAGCTGTAGGTGGCAAGCATGGTGGCGGATCTCTACAGACTGCTTCGATTGTGCCACCACAAGTGACGGTCAGGCATGTAGGATTAGTGGTTTTGCTCGAAACCGAAACGTTACCACTGACTATCCAATAAATGAAGTGATAGTTACTTGGACAAGTAGCAGTGACGGGGCCTGAAGTGCCATAAACAAACGTGCCACTAGTGCCATTAACATAGGTTGCTCCCTGAAAAGTGATGTTGAAACCGGGGAAAACAGGATCGGTCAGAAAAGTAACCTTACAACCCACGGTTCCGAAAACGAAAACCGCTTTGAGTGTGCCACCGCAAGTGATCGTCATAACCGTAGGATTAGTCATTGCGCTTGAAACAGCAACGTTACCACTGACTATCCAATGATCAAAAACGTAGCCAACACCACCATTAGCAGTAGCAGAAGCAGAAGTACCATAAGCAAACGTGCCACTAGTGCCATTAACATAGGTTGCTCCCTGAAAAGTGATGTTAAACCCTGAACCGACAGGATCAGTCAGAAAAGTAACATTGCACTGACTCACTCTGAACACTGCCTTAAGAGTCCCACCGCAAGTGATCGTCACAAGCGTAGGATTAGTCATTGCGCTTGAAACAGCAACGTTACCACTGACTATCCAATGATCAAAAACGTAGCCGCTAACTGCAACCTCGATTATACTGATCTGGACAGCGGGTTGTGTCGCAGTCGGATAGCAAATGACTGCTATTTTCTGACCGTTTCCGGGAACGAAACCGTTGCCGTTCGCGAGAGCATCATTGACGATTGCCCAAGCAATGGTCCTTGTCGGAGTATAGTTGCCGTCCAAGTTAATGAAGTACCATATCGCCTGCTGAACGTCCAGTGCACTTCCCTGCTTGTGGTTGAGGATGTAATTAACCAGGTCCCATCTCTGACCTGCAAGGCTTCCTGGCGGGTTGCTGGCTGAGTACAAATTCACTGTGTGTGTTGCAGGGCTTTGCTCCATTGCTGTTCTCACATCGATGCACCAACCAAGATACGTTGCGTTCATCACACCGTAGCCTGAAGGGACGTCGCTCAACTTTGTGCTGAAATAGCTCTCCGTGCCGCTTGTAACTTCAATCCTCACTACATTTGCGGGCAGGTTCAACCCGTCGCTGGTTATGGCCGTTGCAGCTTCAGACGTGCCATATGGAAAAGTACCCACACTGCCGTTGTGATAATTCACTCCCTTGAACTCAATGCCAAAACTAGAACAGACTGGATCGGTCAGAAAAGTGACATTACAACCCGAAACCACAAACAAACCCACATAGCAAGTTCCCAGACCGGCCACTGGCTCCGGTCTAATCGATCCGTCAATCGGATCGGTCGGTGCGAGCTCCAGCACGCCGTTGCTGTTTCTGTCCGCCCAGACGTCATATTTTCCCGGAGCGAGAATGCATAGTTTCACGGGGCCTAAGTGGCCTGAACCATCGGCTGTAGCCACGGTGTTGCATACGCTGAAAGCCGTGCTGAACGGAGCCTCGTTCGGAATCACGCGAAGGGTTATCTGCTCAAATGGGGCGTAGCCAACACCCTCGGCGTAAACAAACTCTGCGTTACCGAAAGTGGTCCTGACATTTCCCGCACCGTCACACGGACTAATTGTGGCAAAGTACGCCGTAGGAAACGCAGACGCCCTAAATACAGCGACCGACAACGACAAGACAGCTGAAAACACAAGAAAAGCTAGCACGAATGTTCTCGACAATTTGTTCACCTTTCTCCTCTCCAAACTTGTCTATTAGCATTCAAGAAATTTATGCTTAGCGGTGATCTGATCCAAAAGATCAGCTCTTAAAGCATCGATCGATGCTCTGCAACCCCATCACTCACGCGTTCGTCAAGCGTCCGAAACCTCTTCTTCTGCACTTAGCCGTCGAAAAATCGAAAAATCTCATTTCGCTAACGCCTTCTGAGGGGCAATCGATCGATCGCGCCAAGCCGAAGGCAGTTTTTACAGCTGAACACCTGGTTGACTCAACAATTGCTCCACATCAGAAAAAACCGCTACGTTTAACCGTCTCTTTCCAGTCTATTCTAATGGTCATGCGACCACAGCTGATTACCTCATGAAAGACAAGAGCAGAAGAACAAAGCGGAAAAGTAGGTTGTTCCGAAGCAAAACGGGATATGCAACTGCTGCTATTGTTGTCGTCTCCTGCATTCTTGCCTATTCTTTCTTGAACTTGAAAAATCAGGCTTCCTCTGATAAAATGGGAAAGGCTGCAATAGTTGACCAACTCGGCGATTCATACCCCAACACAACCTTTTTTGAAACCTCAAGATCTATCCTCAATGACTCAGGGTTTAAGGTGTATTACTTTGGCGCAGGGTCTGTTGACGTTAATTTCTACCGGAACCTTCCGAACCAAGGTTTTAGCGTGATAATATTGAGAGTGCATTCTGCTATAAACCAGGAATCGAATTTTCTGGTACTGTTCACGTCGGAACCCTTTAACGATGTCTTAGCCGGATCAACCTACCTTTCAGACTTTCTCAGTGATCCGCCTAGGCTGGTGAGGGCAAGAATACAAGAAGACTCACAGCCGTTTTTCGGAATAACTCCATTATTCGTGGACACCATGAAAGGGGACTTCGATCACACGCTCATCATAATGATGGGCTGCAACGGACTGGAATCGCAGCACACAAGCATGGCCCAAGCACTAGTGAAAAAAGGAGCACAGGTTTACATAGGCTTCGACGGGTTTGTGTCCCCTTCTCACACAGACGATGCAACCACGAGACTGCTAAGAGAAATATTCGTTGAAAACAAAACCATACAGGAGGCGGTAATAGAAGTCAACAGCGAAGTCGGGCCAGACCCGGAATACGCGAGTAAACTGTTATGGTACCCTCCTGAAAGAGGAGGTTACGTGCTCACGAGCAGTCTTCCAGCAACAAGCGCGCGGAGCCAAAATTCGTTTTCGTGCCTAATCCCTTTCAGAAAATCAGAGGACTCGCCTGAAGCTTGCAGCTACTGTTGCAAGGTCACGGACGTCTATGACCCCGTTCTGATCTAGGTCTGCTCTCGAATCGTAACCGGGTTCCCCAACTGATTTTCCGAAGGCTCTCCCTGCTATAGACACATCGATTATGTCGACTTTTCCATCGCCATTCACGTCAGGACTAGGCGTGCCCGGTGGATCGGTTGAATCATTCAACACGGTTACATATCCATTTACAAGTGCGTGAGCAATTGGAACTCCGCTACACGTGACAATCTTGATTTGATCTGAACGGTCAGGAAGAACGGAGAACAGATCCAAATCTGATTCCCCCGGAGCCGTCGCGTTGAAGATGACCGTGGCCAGTGTCCCGCTCCCCGTGGCGGAACCATTCCCCTCTATCACGATGACAAACCAGACACGTCCATAATTAGCTTGGTAATTCTTTTCTATTTCTTGCATGACTATGTATGTGAGTCCGAAGCTCCTCATGAAAGATCCTTCCTCAACTTTCGTTGCGTTCAGAATGGTAGAATCGTATTTTAAGCAGAAATCGACTCCTTGAAGCTGGGAAATATCCTCAATTCTGATGCCCACGGTAAAAGTCTGGCCAACTCTTACGGTTTGCTGAGGGGGATACACGCTCACAACTGCCGAATAGGAAGCAACAATACTCCCAATCATCATGAATGAGAAAATAGGTATAAGAACAAGCAGGAAAATTCCTTGCTTTCCTCTCAATTTTATACCTCTTCCAAACCACATTAGATGCGTGGGTAGAGGAGTATTTAACAGTTCAGTTGGTGTTCCAGATGGAAAATCGTTTTCTTGGCTACTGTTTGTGTGGCAATCGAGAAACTCGACGCGTAAGAACGAGGATGAATAGAGTCACGGCAAAAATCAACGGGATTGTCCAAGGATATTCTGGGATTATCGTCACTTTTCGCATTGGATGTGCGTACAGGAAATATACGGATGTTTGCGTGGAATTTGATGTTGAAAGCTCTTTCAGGATCAGCGGTGGTAAACCGTCAATCAACACGTTATATGAGTCGTTGAACAATCCGCGCGGGAAAGTTGTTCTGCAGAATCCCAAAGATTCTTCTGGACCGGTGACGTTGAAACTGATTATCCCGCCTGCAAGGTCGCATTCGAAGTCCGAGATGGTGGAATTGCAGATCAAATCAACATGCTCGTTTGCCTCCTTCGGCCCCACCGTGAAATCTGTGAAAAATCCCGAAAGAGGATAATTGTCCTCGTTGACTGGATTGAGAACGTAGGGGGTATCGACGATGCCGTTCTGATCATTATCTGCGTCTGCGTGATCGCTCCAGTAGTTGCCTTCCCCGTTATGATCCCACGTGTTTGAAACGAGAATTTTCGCAAGACCGATCGATACTTGAGCCTCATTATTCACGAAGTTGTTGTGGTAAATAGTATTGTAGCTGGCGTAGTACACGCGCATCCCGTCAGTGTTGTTAACGAAACTGTTTTCTGTAAGGAGGTTGCTGTCAGAGTGATCCAGAAATATTCCTTCTCCACTGTTTGTTATGATGTTTCTGCTGACAGTGTTGTTCACGCAATAGTCTAGGTGTATGCCCTCGGCATCCCGCGCAAAACTGTTTCCGATTACGTTTACGTTCTCACAGGAAAAAAGCCGAAACCCGTACCTCGCGTTTGAAACGTACATGTTTTCAATCGTCGAATTGTCCGTATACGCAAACAGCGGACCTCCTTGCTGACGCGTCAAATTCAAGTCTTTAACCGTTATGCCTGTCGAGTTCACGACAGCTATACAACTCGCATCCGGTGGCACTAGTCTGTCACGCTGATTAACCCAGTAATAAATAGGCTCGCCATCAATTCTATTCGAAGTGTCTATATTCTGAATGAAGTCTGGAAGTTGAGACCCTAAAACTCCAAAACCATAAGCGTTCTCCGTGAGACTGTTGTTCCTTAGCGAATTACCGCTGGAAAATTCCAAGTAGATACCTTCAAAATTGTTGATGACCGCATTCTCAACAACGGTGTTACCGTCAGAAACGCCTAGATGCAAGCCTCTTCGAGAGTTGTCGCTTACATTGTTGTCTTCAATCGTATTGTTCCCTGAATCTTGCAGGTAAATCCCCCACACGTTGCCTTGTACATAGTTGTCTCTGATGACGTTTCTCTCAGCACTATTCAGCCAGACACCGTAGTAGTTGCTCACTATTATGTTTCCCAAGATCCTGTCGCCGCTCGATTGATTAAGAATCACACCCTCTTGGTCTTCACCGCTTCCTTGAACAGTAAAACCGCTTATGAAGGCGGAGTCAGCGTTAACAGTCACGACAGTTCCAGTTCCATTTCCGTCGATAATGCAGCTGCTCTTGTTCTCGCCGACCAGCATCACCGATTTGTTCACTAGCAAGTGTTCTTGAAACGTTCCAGACATTACTCTGATCAGGTCTCCATCCTCAGCTGCATCTATCGCGTTTTGGATATCATAGAAGTCGCCTTGACCACTCTTGTCCACAACCCATGTTTTTGAGGCTCTCGCAGAAAATGTTGAGCGATCTTTAACCAGCACGAAAAGTGACAAAATCGAGACTGCAACGACAAACACAATTTTTCTGTCCATTAATCAATCACTAACTTCCATTCTTCAAACACGCTAATACTAGGTACAGCTTTTCCCAAAGTTCTGAGCTGCCAAAGCCACATCTACAATGTTGATAATGCCATCTCTGTTTAAGTCCCTGTTCAAGTAGTACTTGGTCTGTCCGCTCTTGGACAGGAAAGACACGGCAATTGCGGCAATATCTAATATGTTGACTTTTCCGTTCCCGTCTACGTCGCCTATCATTTTGACGTGGACGGTGCCAGCCACGTAAGTGTTGTCTTGAAGATTTGTTTCGCCGGGCACAGCATCGGCCTGACACTTAATGATGTAGTTGTGGCACGGTGTCTCGCCCGTCGTATTCCAAAGGAAATCGAAGGTGATGCTCGCTCCAACCGGAAGATTAGAAGCCTTGAACACTCTTATCACATTGTTATCGCTGAAGACTGTGACATTGAAGCTTTCTACGTAATCTCCCACATTTTTTGCTGTCAGATTCACTTCGACTGTCCATCCCACGTAGGCTTGGTCAAGGTCCACTGTGGCCTTGAGGATTGTAACATCGTGAGCCCTGCTCTGGCTCATGAGCGGATACTGGTCTCTATTGTCTGAGTTGATAATGTAGGGTGTGTCACCTATTCCATCGCTGCCCGTAAGGTTCTGGTATTGTCCCCAGAACAGGTCTGAGCCGACATAGTCCGACCAGAAGTTTCCTCCGCTGGGATAGCCGTCGTCCCATATGTTGGATGAGCCAAAGACAACTTGAGCTTGGTATCTGTTCAGAAAATTGTTGGCGAAAACCTTATTGTGCGAGGAAGCGTACAGGCTGATTCCATAGACGACGTTCCCAGAAACATAGTTTCCAACTATTGAGTTGCCATCAGAACTGAGTGAGAGCTGGATACCGAAAAAACTGTTGCCGATTATCTTGTTGTATTGCACTTGACAATTAGTTGAAGTCAGGAGATTGATGCCGTTTTCGCCGCTCAGGCTAACGTTATTGCGCACCAAAATGCAACGATCGCAAGTGTCTATCCATAATCCGTCCCTCATGTTTCCAATTACTTGGTTGTCACTAATCGTGTTGTTGTTAGAGTTGTAAGTGTACAAGCCGTCCAAGCCATTCTGGATGAAAGAGTTCTGGGATATGACGTCGTTATTTGAATCAAACATTTGAATCCCTCGTTCCACGCTATTAGTCACATTGTTTCCAGTGACGGAACTGTTGGTAAATGAGTACAGGAACATGCCAACTCCATTCTCGGTTATGACGTTGTTTTCCACGATGGTTTGGCGGCATTCGTACGCGAAGAAGCCCTCGACCAGGTTTTCAGTTATGTTGTTGCCTTCGACAGTCGCGAAGTTGGAACTGTACAAAAACATGCCATTGTTGTTATCCGCCAAGGTACTATTTTCTATTGTACAGTGATCAGCATAAGCGCATAACAGCCCTTCATTGTTGTTCACCAAGATCAGATCTTTCACAGTGATGCCCGTCGAGTTGACGATGGCAACGTATCCAGCATTCAAACCCGCGTTCACAACAAGGTCTTTTCGGCTTACTAGATAGTATATCGGTTTCCCGTCAACCGTGTTTGACGTGTCAACGTCGTTCACAAAACTTTTCAGCACCACGGCTTCTACCCCAAAATTGTACTTGTTAGATGCAATGGTGTTGTTCCTAAGCGTGTTGTTGCCAGAGTACGAGAGCTTCACACCGAAACCGTTATGCGTTATGATGTTGCCATTCACCAGATTGTTCACCGAGTAGTAGAAGCTCAATCCCTCAGCGGCATCGTATGTGACATTATTATCGAACACTGCATTACCGTCGCTATATCGCAGTCGAACGCCGGCTCCGCTGTTCGCCACAGAGTTTTCTTCCACGGTATTGCCCCGAGAATAATTAAGTAGCACTCCCTGATTGATATTTCTCGCCAAGAAGTTTGAACTCACGACTGTTTCACTTGAATTCATCACATAAACACCAATATCTTGATTGTCTGTAACATTATTACCTTCAATGAGGCTGTTGCTGCAGGCCTCTAGACGAACCCCAACCTGGGTCTTCGAAATATCGTTACTAGTTACTGAGGCGCCTGTTGCCTTCACAACATAGATTCCGAGCGAACCTCCAGTCAACGTGTTTCCAGTCAAATTGCAATTGCCAGCGCTGAAGACTTCTACGATAGAGGAACTGTTACGTATCGTGAAACCAGTGATGCTAACATCGTTAGAAGAGACATAGATTCCGGAGCTGCCTCCACTACCGTCAATCGTTGTGATGGCTCTGTCCTCGCCAACAAGCATGATCGTCTTGTTCAAAACCACGTTTTCATGGTATGTTCCGTTGAAAACAAAAACCTGATCTCCATCAGTCGCGTTGTTAATTGCCTCCTGAATGGTTGGAAAATCCAAGGGAACCACGATAGTTCTCGAACCCAATGCAACATTCAACCTTAACGCTGGAAACAAGGAAATCAAGAAAACGCCCAAAAGAATCAGAGAACCAAATGTTTTCTGCATGTCGCATCTACGATTGAGTAGTAAACTATGCTTTTATTGATTTCTGAAATTATCCTCTAGGTACAGACCTGCATCACAGACTCGGAACCTCATTATTCTAGTCGTAATATTGCGCTTTTCGAAACTATAGAGAAATATTCCATAACGCTAAAGTGATCGTAACAACGTAGGTTATTGAGAAAGATGAGGACCCTAACCATTGCGGCATTGGTTATCATGTTGATTTTACCTCTAGTTTGTGCGCTGGCCATTGCGTCGCCAGAAGAGCCGAGCCTGCAACAATGGTTTAACGATAACAGTTACACTATTGACGTTGCAACAAATAAGACCAGCATCGCTACTTTTCCCCCTGGAAACTATCGTGTGACGATAATGGGCGAGTTTGCCATGTATGCTCCCAACAACACTTTTGGCTGGTACTCTGTTGTTTCGGGAACGTCTGGTACGTTGTTGCTTCATCAACTCTTCTCTGGCCCAGACACTACCGGCGCCGTAGCCGATTTTTCTCCAACAGAACTCTTCGGATTCTATCTCGGCGCCCCAGACGGAATCTTCTGCACCGATAAAAATCTAAACCCAGATCGATCAATCAACCATGCTTGGATTTTCCAAGACTCTAAAATTCAAGGAGGCTATGTCATCGGCTGGGAAGATCTGGTGTTCGGAGGAGACATGGACTACCAAGACATGATAGTCGCAGTGCGAGCGTTACGCCTCCCGCATGCATTGTTCAACTGGTCCCCGCAGATTCCGATGGTGAACCAAATGGTAACCTTCAACGGTTCTGACTCCACACCTGGCGAAGGCAACTTAACTAGCTATCAGTGGAACTTCGGAGACGCCAACACGACCACAACGCTCACACCCATCGCAACACATGCGTATTCCATTTCTGGAAACTACACGGCAATATTGAACGTCACTAACAACGAAGGAAAAGGCGATAGCATCTCACACACGATAACAGTGGTAGGACCACCACATGCCGCATTCACATACTCACCGGCCAAGCCGGAAGTCAATCAAACAGTAACCTTCGACGCCTCAACCTCAACACCAGACGGCGGAACTATCGTCAGCTACCAATGGAACTTCGGAGACAGCAACACAACCACAGTGTCCAATCCCATAGTAACACACGTTTACGCAACGTATGGAAACTACATCGTCACCTTGAACATCACAGACAGCGAACAAAAGAGCGACAACATCTCACACAACATAACAGTGGTAGCACACCCTCACGCAGCGTTCACGTATTCGCCGCTCCATCCTCAAGTGAACGAAACAGTCACTTTCAATGCGTCAGCCTCAACACCTGACGGCGGAACCATCATGAGCTACAGCTGGAACTTCGGAGACGGAAACACCAGCGCAATAACCAACCCGACAACAACCCATGTGTACCTCTCCTACGGGAACTACACCGTCACCTTGACAATCACAGACAGCGAACAGGAAAGCGACAGCATCTCACACACGATAACAGTCGTAGGACCACCACATGCCGCATTCACATACTCACCGGCCAAGCCGGAAGTCAATCAAACAGTAACCTTCGACGCCTCAACCTCAACACCAGACGGCGGAACTATCGTCAGCTACCAATGGAACTTCGGAGACAGCAACACAACCACAGTGTCCAGTCCAACAGTAACGCATGTCTTTCACGCGTATGGAACCTACACGGTTACATTAAACATTACAGATACCGAGCAAAAAAGCGACAACATCTCACACAACATAACCGTAGTGGCACACCCTCACGCAGCCTTCACATACTCACCACTCAATCCCCAAGTGAACGATATGATAACTTTCAACGCCTCAACCTCAACACCAGACGGCGGAACTATCGTCAGCTACCAATGGAACTTCGGAGACAGCAACACAACCACCACTTCCAATCCAACAGTGACACACACTTACGCAATGTATGGAAACTACACGGCGGTGTTGACAATCACAGACAGCGAACAGGAAAGCGACAACATCTCGCACACGATAACAGTGGTAGGACCACCACATGCCGCGTTCACATACTCACCGGGCAAGCCGGAAGTCAATCAAACAGTAACCTTCGACGCCTCAACCTCAACACCAGACGGCGGAACCATTCTCAGCTACCAATGGAACTTCGGAGACAGCAACACAACCACCACTTCCACACCAACAATAACTCATGCATACCGCTCCTACGGAACCTACACGGTTACACTGAACATCACTGATACCGAGCAAAAAAGCGATAACGTCTCCCGGACAATAACGGTGACGGCGCCTCCTAACGCCGCCTTCACCTATTCGCCACTCAATCCTAAAATAAACGACACTATAACCTTCAACGCGTCAACCTCAACACCAAACGGCGGAACCATTCTCAGCTACCAATGGAACTTCAGCGACGGATCTCCCAGCGCATTCGGAGTTATCGTGACCCACTACTACACCGCGGACGGAAGCTACACGGTGACACTCAACGTTACCGACAGCGAAGGAAAATGGGACACAGAGTCAAAAACCGTCGTGGTTCAAAAGCCACCACCGCCGCCTGAGTTCGACGTGAAGATACAAGACGAGTGGACGCTGCCTGGAGACGAGTACGTGTTCACAAGTCCGGTCTACGGCAAGACTTTCAAAGCAGAAGTTCGAGTCACTAACGCTCTAGGTCTTTACGGCTACGAGTTCTGGTTGCAATTTGACCCAACCCTGATTCAGCTTACCCAATATGAGATCCTGCACATTCACACAGCAGACTCAATCGCACTGGAGGAGGTTGACAACGTCACGGGAGTGTACAAACAAGCTGTAACTGCTAAAGCGCCGGCACAACCCTACGATGGGAGTGCGCCCATAGCATACATCTGGTTCAGCTTCATAAAGGACCCGTGCTATCCCTACAACTTCACGAGAATGCTGACGTTGAACAACACAAAAATGACGGACGAAAACGGGTTGCAAATCGAAAACCTGCAGAAACACGGATACTTCAAGATCCTTTCAGTGATGCCCGAGATAAGCATCGAACACGGTGGCCAAACAGAGTTGATTAACTGGATCGACAACAACACGTTCACCGTTGACATTAATCTAACAAACATCATCAGGATGAGGGGCTTCTACATAGAGATCACCTGGGGTGACTGCCTCGAAACAGACATCCAGAACGTAGTCATCACCGACTTCTTACCACCGCCCTACGAAATCTATCAAGTAAACATGAGCGACACGGGAGCGATTATTCAAGTCAAGACCTTCCTTGAAAAACCAGCCATCAACGGAACAGGAACAATCATAAGAATCACGTTCAAGGCAAAGAACCCCTGGGGAGGCACACCACCCTACACACGCGTAGGCGACACGTACTTGCCTGACAACTGCACGTGCAAAATAGAAATCGTGACGGGCTGGATCGACGTGTACTGCCCAGATTACCGAAGGATGGATTTCTACAATTCCACTTACGGCGTCAACGTGAAAGACGAATTCAACTACACTTTCATGCCCATACCCGGCGACATCAACCTAGACGGCGAAGTTAACATCGTCGACCTGTCCGCCATCTCTCAATGGATGGGCTTCCAATTCGGAGACCCGCAATGGCCCGAAATCTATCGGTACGACCTCACGGGCGACGGGCGCATAGACATCTTCGACGTAGTGATAGTCTCAAGCAACATGGGCAGAACACACCCATAAACAAGACAAGAAAGAACCGAACATCTTACGACAAGGTGGGACAAGGCTTGATGGGATCCATATCATACAATTTGCCACATGCGTTGGCCGATGAAAAGTGGAGGAAATGGGTACTGGAAAAGTTCTATCCCCCGCTCGTGAAGAACATGGAAGACACCGGGGCAGGTGATGAAACGAGGAAGCTGGCGGTAAGCAAGTTTGGACAGATAGATAGACACTGAGCGCGCGCGGTTCAGTTCAACCCTGCCATGCAGTATACCGTGCCACTTGACTATATCGATCGATCAGAAAGTGAGACTAGTACGAAACATTGAAAACGAATACGATCTCCATTCTTTCAGCTTAGACTAAAACTACAAAGATCGATCGATTCTCCAATGCAACAGGTGCTAAGATGCATTTCGATGCCTAGCGCGCGCCCACATTTTTGTCACAGCAGTTCATACTACTCTCCAATGACCCGGAGTTCTCTTGAATCGTTCAACTTTAGCGCATAGAAGATGGTTCCAAAAGACAAATAGTTGAGTATTCGCATTGATATACCTAATGAGCCAAATCAGGAGTAGCGACAGCTTGTGAGAAACTTGAAAGGGAACAATCTAAGAACTGTTTTGCTGGCAATTCTCGTAGGATTTGTGGTTTTACCTACGCTGGTTCGAGCTGTAGACTACAATGTAGGAGTCAGAGTTGGAGACTGGATAAAATACGGCCAATACAAGGTTACGTGGAGTGGAAACGGAAGTGAACCCTCCTATATCACCGACGAAAAGAAAGTGGATTGGATGAGAATAGATGTTGAAAACATAAGCGGCACAACAGTCACCCTAAACCTGACGACCCATTACAACAATGGCACACAGATACCTCAAAACAGCAGTATAGATGTGACAGGCAATTTTGGTTATTTCATAATTGCTTCCAACCTCAAAAGTGGAGATAATGTAATAAACCAGGCAAACTTCCCCACGATAAATCAGACAACTACAGCCATGTACGCTGGAGCCAGCAGAAACGTCAATTTGCTCGAGACTACCTCAGTCTATGGCAACCAAACGACAACGGGAAAAGTCTACTGGGATCAAAGCACCGGAGTCATGGTTGAAATGTACAGCAAAACGCCCGACTCCAGCAATCTGGGTGCATACATAGGGACTTCAGTCAAAGCAACAGAGACCAACATGTGGTCAGCAGATAGCGCGCATGAGGTTGTAACACTGTCCAACAACCTTATCTCAATAATCATCGCAGCCATAACCGTCATAATAGCCAGCGTGGCAGCAACTATCGTCTTCCTAAGAAGGAAACCTTCATCTCCCCAACAACCTCCACAGCCTCCATAATACCACAAACCCATCGATCGATCTATCTTGTGAAACCCTCCTCCGGAGCACACTACAGTCTAGTAATCTGAATGCCTGCGGTCCAATACCAAATGGGTTCAACTACCAGACGATACGTAACACATAAAAGACTAGAGATTCTTTGCCTATATTAACGGGCGTGTGTATGAGGCTGAAGAAAGCTTTCACCCGCTTCTTCCTAGTTCTCACCGCAGTGCTATTCGTATTCGACGGTCTATCGCGACAGACTTCGGCAAGAGCTGACCTGCCACTGCGTAACGCCGACATGACGCTAAGTTACGCAACAGTCAACGACACCTTTGAAGTGCAATTCACGATACACGACATCGTGAGGATGAAGAGCTTCCACCTCCATGTCAACTGGGACGACACTCAAATGTCAACTGACGCGCAGAACGTCTTCATCAAAAGCTTTTTGCCGCCACCCTACGCAGTAGCGAGCATAATTTTCGGTGACGAACTGCTCCCACACTATTCCTTTGTGCAGATCGATGTTCAAATACCATGTGAGAAGCCGAGCATAAACGGCACCGGCGAACTGTTCGGCATCCGATTCAAAGCACTCAACCCATGGGCAGCAAATGATGGAGGCATCCCAACATACGCATTTGCACTGGCCACACCACCGGATCACGGTGTCTGGTATCCAAAGCCATGCTGGAACTACATAAACATCGGCGGGTACATTGACAAGCTCGAGATTGATGGATCGATCGCTCTCCAATACCTGGGCACAGAAATTAACGTCGTAGGTCCAAACGTCAACCCAAATAACCCACCAACCTATACAATCGACGGCAACGTGAAGAACAAGACTGTCACAAACGTCAGGTGTGCGGCAGGCGGCTTCATAATGGGCTACTATGAGTTCCGACCGGTTCCAGGCGACTTGAACCTTGACGGACACACAGACGTGGTAGACCTCGCTGCGATTGCAGCAGTCTACGGCAAGACATCGGCTGATCCAAATTGGGCCACCAAGTATATTGGCTTTGATCTGGACACCTTGGGTGCATCGAACGGTGTAATCGACCTCTCCGACCTGGTCATAGTGGCAAAGAACATCTGCAGAACGGCACCAGATGCCGTCAATCCGTTCCCGCTGCCTGACCCGTAGAAACGCAAAAGCATTCCTTCAATCTACTCCCCTTTTTCTTTACGTCACAAAAAAGGATCAAGATCGCATCTTATCTCACATTTGAAATTGAAACGCCTTAGGACGATCGAAGTTCTGGAATCATCTTCTAGTCTTCACAGCAGTTGAACAAAAACTCGTGCTAGACCGTGTGCAGAAAAAGAAAAGGGAAGGGATATCTAGTAATCTTGTCCGAACTGGTGACCCGCAGCTGCCAAGTCTAAGATGTTGATGGCAAAGTCTGAGTTGACATCCAATTCTGGGTCGTATTTCGAGTCTCCAAGCTTTGCACCGAAGGTCTTTGCAAGTTGGTTTATGTCAAGAATGTTGACCACGTGATCCTGGTTGAAGTCACACGTTGGAATGTCGCGGTCCCCTGGGTCGGCGAATCTGGTCTGATAGAAAATGACGTTGCCCTTGATTACGGCTTTCAACGCTGGTATGTCTAGCGTGAAGTTTCCAAGAGTCTTCCATCTCGACCTATCAGGGACTGAAGCCGCATCGGACGCAAGAGTCACGTTGAACTCTCCAGTAGTATTCTCAAGCAACGTTTTGATGTTTACCACAGTAGTCTCTTCTTCATGGTCGATGTGGGTCACCGTGACCGTTCTGTTGTAAACGTTCCAGAAGCCTTCAACATAGAGTGCGCTACCATCGAAATTCAATTCGACGTTCGTCGCATTAGCCAAATTCACTATATAGTAGGAGACGGTGAAGTTCCCTGAACCTTCATGATCATCTTCCCCAGTTCTCGGAGGAGGTTGCAGGGTGAAAGAGCCGTGCACGTCTGTAATGTTGTGACTGCCGACTTTGGCATTTGCCTCCAAGAAGCCGAAGGCGTCGCTGCCGCCGAAGTTCGTAATGTTCCCCTTCATCATTGCTTCCGTGATTTTTTCCGGTGCAAGAGTTATCTGAGTTATGTTGATGTCGAGTTGACCGTTGGCACTGTACATTTTATCAGTGATTCCTTGCGGTTTGTCCACTGCGAACGCCACCCAGAAGTTGATGCCGTTGACAATCAGCAACCCATCAAGTTTGAGATTCTTCGAAGTATTCGTGGCAAAACCTTGGAACCCCACGTTGGCGTACTCGGCCGGCGGGATTATGTTTGGCACCACAGAAGCGAACGTAGTATTAATCGTTACGTCAAGACTGCCGCTAACGAAGCTTTTCAGAGTTAATTTCCCTGTCGCATTTATCTCAGCCGGATAAGCCTTCCCGTAAGGAGGCTTCGGAATCGGGGGAAACTGAGGCCCTGGAGCATAAGCTGGCACCAAGATTAGTAAAGCAAACAAAGTCACAAAAACCGCCGCGTATTTTGCGATTCTCTTGTTGTTCATTTTCGTTACCTCACAGAACTGACGTGTCAAGACTGAAATAAAAGAGTTCCTTGGTTCGTTTTAGTCTTATAAGGCTAGTAATGGTTCCCTTCAGTTCCGGAAGGTTCAGGAAGGTTTATTCGGGTTCTGAGACCATACAAAATGGGTTCGAATTCCTAGTTCAGAACCAACAACGCGCGTTAAGTAACTTGTTACAATTGATGTGCTTTTCAACAATGCCCAAGGTGCTCCCGATTTTCGATCGATCGAACCAAAACCCACGCTACAACCCCAAACCATCCAGCCCACCCAAAAACACCCCCTCAAACATTCCACACACACGTCAGTCGAACCGCAGATTGAAACGCTCTGAAAAAAGGTAGGGGGGCTATCAATTATAACAAGTCGAAACCCGTTATAATTGACATACCTCGATGGCCCCCGCGCGATGCAGTGGAACGTCCTCGAAGAAACTAGGGGGATAGGGGCTATCAATTTTGTGACCTCGCAGACCCCACAAAATTGACGTACCGCATGTTACCTGATGCTGAGCCAACGTAGCTCAAACGCGGTTTTTCCATCCGATTCCCAATGCAAGACGCTGAACTTTCGATGTCTAGTTGCGTCCGTTTTCTTTAGATTCCAGAGTTTTCTGCCTTTGAAACGATGGAAAACCGCGGTTTTTGAGTCTGAACACGAGCGTGCGGATTTCTGCATGTTAAGGATTCACGATTTGAAAAGATGCAGAAACCTCAGCAGACAACGGAACCCCACCGTAATACGGCCAATTCGCGTACGCATCCGCGTAAACCATGGCTGTTCCCCTTGACGCGGTGGAAGAGATGGGCAAACCAAGAATAAACGTGCTTATGCCAGACAACACCGAACCTTTGAAAGAAACAACTCCAAGTGTAGTGTTGGAAACGTCATAAACATTCACCGTCACCAACACAGTTTCCGAATCCACGGACGTGTTGTTGACCCTCACCCGGAAATACCCCAACGACCCAACCGCAAAACTCGACGCCGCATACCCAGACTGGTTACACGGAACCACATCTGCAATGGCTATCACGTGTAACACGTACGAACGCACGAGCACAGAACCATCAACCAACACGTTGTTGCTCAAATTCACCTCGCCGGGAACAGACCCAGCCTCAGCCCTAACGACATAAGTGCTGTCAGGCACCACACCCGTCGTGTCCCAAGAAAAAGTAACGTTCAACCCAGACCCCGCAGCCAAACCAGTGACGCTTCTGACACCGATGACACTCGAGTTATAGTAAGCCGTAACGTTAAACGTCTCCGTAGAAGTGCCGTTATTAAGAACAGTCACATCCACTCTGACCGCCTGCCCTACAAAAACAGTCGAAGGAGAAACCGCCAAACTCACCACGGCAACGTCCCGAGCCCCAGAATACACAAAACCATCCTGCAGAGTGTGAGAAATCAAGTTCCCGAAAGGCTGATGTGAATCTACCAGCTTCTCATCCGTGAGATGCACAATCGAACTCGACGCCGCCTTAAGCTTGAACGTCACCACCGCCAACGTGCCGCTACCGTTCACACCTCCCTGAACCGCGGACAACGTGTCAGCCACGATCAGCAAGCCGAAAGTGGCATTGTACGTATCGGTCATGATAGGCGCAACAAAAAGTGTCTGAGCATCAGGATGCGTCAGGAGAAACGGCCCCTCCTCCACCGCGGTCAAGTTCAAAACGTCGCCTCTGTAATACAGGCTGAACTGCCACGCATACAGATCAACGACGTTCGCCACGCTCACGTTCACCTTAAACGTGTCCCCCACACTCAAGCCCGACTTAGCCGGAGGATCAATGTACAAAACCGTGTTCACAGCCCGAGCCTCAAAAGGAACGCTCACCAAAAACACAGCCGAGACTAGCAGAAAAACCGCGAACAAGCTGAAAGAGACTTTTCCAACCATACCGATCACGCCTTGTACTCCCGCGCCACCATTGTAATGTCGATTATGTTTATCACGCCATTCCCATCCAAATCACACTTTGGATTCCACCTCGGCTCACCAGAATGAGAACCCCAAGCCTGAGCCACCAACGTAATGTCCAGAATATTCACCTTGCCATCCCCGTTAATGTCAGCGGCGATCACCTGCTTAACCTGAAAACTCGTGTCATCAACCCCCACCTGATCCCCGAAGCTCGCAGTCACATTGACGAGGTACGTGCCCAAAGGTGCACTGGAAGGCAGCTGGAACGACAACGAATACGAACCGCCACTGTCTGTTCCAAGAACTCTGATAACAATCGGGCTGCTTCCCGGATCCTCAACCTCCACGGCGACCAAGGCATTTGCCACCCCAGCCCCGCCCCGCGTCACGCTTCCGTATATCCCAACCGTGTCCCCCACCTTGTAGGTAGACCTTCCCATGTTAACCGCAATCAACAGGGGAAAAGACTTTTCCACACCGAACGACGTCGTGTTAGTCGCTCTTCCCCCACCGTAATTGCAGGTAACATTGACCGCGTAACTCCCCGCAACAGCCTCTGAAGGAAGCCTGAAGCTGAGATCGTACTGCCCCGAAGAATTCGTGCTCAGAGTCCTAACGACCGCCGGACTACTCGTGGGATCAAGAACTTCCAAGGCCACCGTTGCATTAGCCACTGGCACACCGTCCGCCGTCACTCTGCCGTACACATAAACGTCTTCAACGATGTTGTAGACAGCCTTACCCGCAGACACAGTGACCGACACAACCAAGGCAGAGCACGTCCCCCACAAGAAGACCAATGTAACAAGAAAAACGAAGAAAACACTCGCCCTTCTTGTCTCCTTGTTCAACTGCTCAAGACCCCCTGACTGCAAAAGCCGCACTCACTTCCGCACTGTAAGGCGTTCCACCGAGATGAGGCCAATCACTCAACACGTCGGCGTACACTCTTGCGTTTCCAACAACAGCCGTCCTCGGAATCGGCAAACCCAACACAAACATTGTCACGCCTGAAGTAACAGGTCCCTGAAAAGAAACAACTCCTATCGCGATGCCGTTAGCATCAAACAGGTTAACCGTCAACAGAACACTCTTAACCCCAAACATGCTGCAGTTGAGCGTGACCCTGAAATTCGCCACAGACCCAGCCACAAAACCCGAAACAGGTTGACCAGACTGATCACACGGAACCACCTCAACAATCCTTATCGACAGAGACGCTTTAGAATAAACCGTGACATTACCATCAGTCAAACTGTTGTCCCCCAAATTCGCCTCTCCCACAACCGCAGCCGCAACAGCCCTGATCGCGTATGTCCTGTTGGAGTCAACCCCCTGCGTGTTCCAAGCAAAATCCACCCCGCCCACACCTCCATAGGTCACATTCTCCAACTGCACACCGATGACAAAGCTGTCACGGTAGACCGTGACGTTGAACGTCTCAGTGTAGTTTCCTTTGTTAGCCAAGGTCACATGAATGTTAACAACCTCACCCTGATACACAGCGTTTGCCGACGGCTGCACGGAGGTCACCGCAATGTCGTGCACACCCTGAACTATCGTGACAGTCCCATAAACAAACACGTTGTTACCAACATTCACTTCGTCAGGCACCTGAGAAGCCTCAACCCACACCGTACAACTCGCGCTCGGCACGATTGCAGAAGTATCCCAGAGAAGAGCAACGCTCACATTCGCTTGAGGTGAAAGCCCGTCAACAACCTCTTCATCAACCACAGTGTCATTACAATACGCAGTCACATTAAACGTCTCAGTCTCATTCCCCAGATTCGAAGCCACTGCATTTATCAGCAGGATCTGACCGCTGACAGCGACGTTTGACGAAACAGAGACGCTCAAGATTGCGACATCATGAACTGCCCAGACCACTTCAACCCCTCCACTGACACTTGCATTTGGTATTCTGTTGCTGTTGATGTCAGCAAGGATAATGTCTTCCAGATCCAACGCACTTATACCCACATTCTTAGTCTCAAACGTAACAGTGAACACAGAGCCACTACCGTTCACACCCGGAACCTGCCCCATAAGAGTGTCGAAAGCTCTTACGCGCCCATGCGTGGCGTCAAAGCTATCGTTAGCTGCGTAGTCAAAATAAGTCCCGCCGGCTGACTTGAGGAATGGACCTTCACTCACGCCAGTGCAATTCAGAATTGAGGCGTCATAATACAGCTTGATCTCCACAGCGTACAGGTTCACAACTCCAGTCACGGTCACGTTGACAACGAATGTCTTCCCCGTTCCCCACACTGTTGACATGTACGGCTGAACAGAAACAGTTGCCAGATCACCCAGAACAGAAAGTGGGAACAGAATAGACACTAACGTAACGATCAGCAACGCAGTCGCAAGCATCTTCCTAAACATGTCATCCCCTCTCATTCACTTGAAAAAAAGAGAGATGCGACGCCATTATTGCTCTGGGGTCGTCCTCCCGAAGTTGCGTGCTATCAGAACGATGTCCAGAATGTTTATTGTGCCGTCAAGGTTGAGATCCATGAACGCAATAGGATTCCAACCCGCGTCTGTAGAGCTGGCCCCGAAAACATGAGCCGCGGCGGAAAGATCTACTATCGTAACCTGTCCATCCATGTCTAAGTCGCCGGGAACCGGAGTATAACGGTAAACTCCATTAACTGCGTCATTGTCAATTGTTCCAATTGTTCCATTGTTCAACTCGTGAACGGTAAAGTCAAGAGTTGAGTTGACTCCGCGGATTTGAGTATTCCAGACAAATCCACTTTGAACCTTGAAATGGACTCTGGCCAACGTCATAGTTCCATTGGCCCATGGTGAGATTCCAGTCACATTGACGTATACTGTGTCAGAAAGCCATCCGATGAGAACCGTTGGGTTTCCGCTGAAAGAGGAAACGTTGACGTATAGCACACTTAGGAGCGCACCATTGAATTTGAATTCGAAATTGAAGCCGGAAAGGTTGACGACGTTTGTCACGTTTATGTAGGCGTCAAACTCCGTCGGCACCTGCTTAGCTGTGTATTCGTTCGCCGTGAACAAGAGCTTTGGTTTTGCAGAATTGCTCGTGTAGTTGCCGCCGTAGACGAGACGCTTAATGGAATTTGATGCAGGATCTGATACTATCACGTTTTCAAGCGAAAGGTTGCATGTAACGTTGTTTGGATATACGGGATCGTAGACCGCTCTGAAAACAAATGATCCCACAATAACGGTGCCGTTGAACGGTGGGGCGGGTGAACGCGCAGATTCGAAAAGCGAATAGTTTCCTCCTAACAGATTGTAAGTAGCATTTGGACTGAGGTAATTAGTTCCCCAGGCCGCCGGGATTCTATAGGCTGTGGTCGGATTGGTTAAGGTAAGTAGAGTGCTGTTCCATTTTAACGTGAACTGAAATCCATACATCAGGGTCACGTTGGATATCGTTACATTTACAGTGAATAGTTTACCCAAGGCAGGAACAGCCAGAACTGTGAACTGCGGATTTACGTTGACGACGGTGATGGGAACTATTGGTGGATAGGGCTTTATTAGCCAAGGTTCGAACAGCACGCCATCGGTCACGCTGTCTCCAGGACTGCTTGGATACTGACTTCCCGCATAGTTCGGGCCGGTTTCACTGCCCCACCAGTTATACTTCGCTGATAGAGGCTCCGATCCTGCATTGTTAATGCCATAGATGAAGTTACTAAAGATGTTGTTGTAGGTTACCAAGGCTCCATTGGCATTGTTCAAATCGATGCCGTATGCGTTATTTGTAATGTTGTTGCCAGATATCGAAACGTTGGTTACGAGACCCAACAGCCTTATTCCATAGCTTTCAGATGCGTTAGTGCCGCTTATCGTATTTCCAGTTATCTGTGCAGAAACAATGTTGCCTCCGGTCCCGTCTCCAGTTGCACTGTTCCAAAGTGTAATTCCCCTTCTGTAGCTCGCCAAATTGAATATGGTGTTTCCTGTAATCTGTATGTTTGTGAACGTGCCATTTCCCAAAACGGCCGAATTGTACGAGCTGGCAAAAGTTATCCCTGTCGCTCTGTGGTCAATGTCAAACGGATTACCTCCTGTTCCCATGTTAATCGTGTTGTTCCTGATCCTTTGAAGAGTTGTTACGTTATATCCTCCGTAGGTCATGCAGAATATCGCGTCGCTCCCCCAGACACCCACGTCAAGCGTGTTGTAACTGATTTCAACAGGACCCAAGTGCTGTTCAATCAAAATTGGATTCGCTCCTGTTTGAGTTATCGAGTTGTTAGTGAACACCAGACTCTCATTTCCCTGATATGCGTAGACTCCATAATCTTGGTCATCGTTAGGATCGTTGATTCCATAGATCGTGTCGTTCGAAATCGTGTAAGTCACTCCTGGCAAAGCGCACTGTGCGTAAATTCCAACCCTTGTGCCAGATATCTTTCCTGCGTTTCTCACCGTAAAACCGCTGAAGATTACATTGCCCGTGTTTGCAGTTATTCTTACCAATCCAACCGTAGGAGGCGCGACCAGCTGACCGTCTACGATGGTTGCACCTGCTCCTGCGCCGTATACCGTGAGCGCCTTAGTGATCAGGATCTGATTTTCATTGTAGGTCCCCGCTGCGACCACGATGGTGTCGCCGTCGGAAGCCGCGTTAACCGCTGCTTGTATCGTTGAATAATCATACGGTACCAGAATGGTCCTAACCCCTCCCACCGTCCACGTTGAGGGCGATACCGTTACCCCCGGAGTCGTTATAATATTGAAAGTATAACTTCCCGTTTCAGTCAGTACTATATCGAAAACTAAAGTTATGTTCGCGCTTGCTGGCACAAACATGGCATTAATCATTTTTATTTGGTTTCCCTGCCAATAAGGTTGATAGACTATGTCCGGCTGGTTGTTAGAATCGGACAAGTTCCAATCAGCCATGAACGTGTTACCCATAAAAGTAGTATAGTTCACACCGCCGCCGCTGTCAAGGTACATGTCTCCCCAAAACTGAATATCGCTGTAACCTATGGGAGTAAGACTTCCATTCGAGACAGACCATTTCATCTCACCCCAATGGTAAGTAAGCGTGCTCGTGCCGTTCAACCAATTAGAATAATTTCCGTACGCGGTTTGAGCCGTGGCGTTGTTGAAATATGCGGTCGTACCATTAGAGCATGCGATGTTGACGCCTTTCCGAGAGTTAACCGAGACGTTCACGTCCACAACTGTGTTGTAAGGCAAGGTGTTATTTATCCAAACGAGCTCCCAGATCTCCCTGCGACCGGCATCCGGCTCGCTTAGAACAACATGCGCAAAATTGAGGGTTACTTGAACTGAACACAAAACAAGAAGCACAGCGACAATACTTGCAACTATTCTATTCTTCATGATTCCCCTCTCCGTTACACAATAGTAAAGACCCCTCTTTTTTATCCTTTCTGTAGTTAACCTCTATGTCAACAATCAAGTTTGCCCTAGCAAAGCCACCATCACCCGTAACTCGGCAAATAGTAGTGCACGTTGGCGCTGAGAATGGGATGGATGGATTTCAATTCTGCAAGAAGCTTGGAAAATTGAAGCTTTGCATTAATCAAGCGAACCTTTTAATCTTCCTCCTACTTCTATTTTCCTAAATTCCACAAATGCAGGATGTAGCGGTTGGAAAGGCCTTTGTTTAGGACAAGAAATTTCGTGCTCATCCAAATCCTGATATTGACCTTCTCAACTTTTGCTGTTCTCAGTCCTTTGACGGCAAAATCAGCAGATTCAGGAGACATTGGCTTCTACATTAAATCGGCGGCGACATTCGTTAATGAAGGGAGCGGGACTTGGAATCTCACAGTTGATGATCAATCATGGTCTTGCTTCATGAACGACTCATGGCAGACGGTGAGCTTGATCGACCACGCGCATCCCTTGGAAACCGTGAAGAAGGACGTTGACGGTAACGATCTGGCCGTTTTCCAATTTAAATCAAGCCTGCAGCCTGGAGAAAACGTCAGCGACTACGTCGTCTACCATGTTCGTTCAAAACCTCGACCCATCCCAAACCTTGACTACGCCGAGTCTGGAACCCTTTCACAGATCCCCGCGGACCTACAGGATAAATATTGCAGCGGACAAGGTTTCTGGATGACCAACGACTCCCAAATACGAACGAGAGCCTTCTCGATAGCCGGAAGCGAAACTCAGGTGCTCGTGATAGTGGCAAAACTTGTCTCGTGGATCTGGAACAACATCGATTACAAGTCGCACGACCCAACTCTGTACCCGAACGAAACACTAACGTTACGCGAAGGAGACTGTGACGAGCAGGCTATCCTTTTTGGCACGTTCTGCCGAATCCTAGGAATTCCAACGTATCTTCAAGTTGGCTGCGTCTTCATACCGGGAGACTCTTCGTCAAGTGATTCTGGTCAAGTGCACTACGCGGAGGAACAGATAGGCTGGCACGGATGGGCAATCGTCTACATTCCTCCGTGGGGCTGGTTGCCCGTGGACTTGACCTACGTCATGGGTTCGCACCTGAATCCCCTGAACTCCATCAGAACCGGTGCCGTCACGCTTCAGTACACGGTCCAAAGTTCGAACGTCAGTGAAGACGACTACCTAGCATCGGACCGCGCCTATGAACAGCTTCTGGAAGACAACAACTTCTCACTTTACGCCAAAGACGAAATGATTCAAGCGAACCCAGTGTTGGGAGATCTGAACGGAGACAATGTCGTCAACATAGTCGACATGACGATTGCAGCTAAAGCTTTCGGTTCAACACCCAGCGACAGGAATTGGAACGCCGTTGCAGACATTAACATGGACAAAAAGCTAAACATCATAGACCTAAGCATGATCGCGAGGGAATATGGAAAACTGAATAAGGCATTTGCACGCGACGGGAGAGCGCGACATGAGAAAACGCAATCGATCTTTGCTGACGAGTTAAGAGTTTTATCGATTTTCCGAAAGCTTTTGCCACGACTACACCGTCCAGTATATCAATCCTCGAGTCGTGATTCACGTCGCATATCGGGTTCCATCTTCCATCGCCTGGCTGTGAACGAAGGGCGCTGGCCATTATGGTCAAGTCCAGAGTGTCCACTTTTCCATCATTGTTGAAGTCGGGCAGCGTCGCTTCAACAAAGCCGCGCACGAGCGTGCAATTGATAAACTTCAACACAGGGTCCAGCAGGAACGTGTCAGTTGCCTTCAACATCAACGTGCTGTTGCCCGGTGAATCAACTTGAAACTTTATTTCACATAAAACCGCATGTCCTGCAAGCACTGAATCCCTGCCATAAAGAGTCGCGCCTACCATCGTGTAGTTGATCTCAACGTCAGGTTCTGGAAACATCGCATCTTTGTCCGTAAAAACGTTGTCCGCAGGAAACCACGCTTCAACGCACTTGAGAATCGACGAGTTATAGTATAAGGTCACTTGCCAGGCATGAAGGCTGTTAACGTTGTTGACTTCCATGCTCAGAACAAAGACGCTCCCGACCTTTGCATCAATGGTCTGAGGATCAACCGAAACATACGTCACCGTACTCGCAAGCACAAAGACTGTTCTTGTGTCCAAATTGTCATCCGTGTAAATCTCCCCTGCAACCGGCAAGACGTACGCGGTCACGTTGTATTCACCCATCTGGACCGGATTCCACAGCCAACTCATGCTTTTGTAAGAACCAGTATTCAACTCCGAAACGACTGTTGAACGCACCAAGCTACCATTTACCTTGAGTTGTAGACTGACACCCGTTTCATTGGTCAGTCCAAGGTTGAAGACGGTTGCGTTCAACACTATTGGAACGCCAAAAGACACAAAATCAGGTGCCTGAACGCTTGCGGCGAGTTCATGCTCTATTTGAAACGGTGTGAAGACAATAGTGTGAATATGGTCTAGATTTGTCACGTTTTCAGCAAGAATGTGACCTGCACCGTCGGACATACCGGTGACCGCTGAGACAGACTCGTTGCAGTAGCCGTAGAACAGCTGTATCACACCATCCTGCCCCAGCTTCACTGCGAAATCCGCGCTTGCGCTGGAGTTGTCAGAGACCTCCCATCTGATCGTGACGTGTGTTGCATCCGGTCGGTCAATATAAATGTCATTCGAGTCGACTGTTGTCCAATCACGCCATGCAGCGGCAATTGCAAGCTTGCTTGCTAGGGCTTTTATCGAAGCGTTGTGGCTTTCATCCATTCTGAGGAACGTGATCAGCCCGTTACTTGAAACATACACAGTCTGATAAAAACCGTTGTAAAACGGAAAGCTGAACGGCAGCGTGAAAGGCCAGCACCCGTCATCAGCGTGCCATCCCATTGGATTTCCGGTGCTGAGCCATTTGTTGGGATAATAGTAACGCTCGTAGAACAAAACAGGCACGATGTTCGCAACCAAGTTGTTAGACGTGAAGTCCTCTCCCGGTGTGGGCGAAACGTAGGCAGTCACGTTGTAGTTCCCGTTCGTCTGGGGGGTCCAAGAATGGTCAAAAGTGCATAGGCCCCCTGAGGGGAGGCTCGGAATCGTCACAGATTCAACGAGGGTACCATTTATGAACATACTGGCCTCGACGTCAGTTTCATCATTGAAACCAAGATTCCGCACTGTTGCGTTGACGAGAACTGTCTCACCTCTCTGAACGAAGGAGGGAGCTTCAAGAGTGATCGTCGTGTCATGCTCTCGAGAATGGTTGATTGCAAGCCAATGAAAAATGTTCATCGCCAACTGTTCATTGTCAGCTCTGTTGATTCCTGTGTTGTCAAACATGTAGTCGCTGTTGAGGATAACTATCTCCTTGTTTTCGGTTACTGTGAGCAGATCGAAAGTCATACTCACGTTATCGGCGACGGGTGTAATTGCCCAAGCCAACGCTTGCGACGGTGCATTGACTTCTAAGCGCTCTGCACCAGCATAATATAGGAGGCTCACCCCTTGAGTCACGGGGTGGGTGATGATATTGTCAGTGGTGCTCCGGTCGGAAAGGTCTCGGAATATCTGAACCCCATATGGCACCGTAAACAATCTGAGCGTCGTAGCGAAACTCTGACCGACAATTATAAACAATGATCCGCCCCCGGCAATCCACTCAAGTATGTCTGAAACCTCGCTTGACGAAAAATCCTGCACGGAATTAGGCAGGACCAAGATATCGTAGCCAAGCAGAAGTCTATAGCTTACAGTTTTGTCTTCTAGATCGTGAACTACGAAACCCTGTGAAACGAGTAAGTTCTGAAGGGTAAGGTAATCGTCTTCATGCAGTCCTCCAGAGTCACCGTGTGTGTTGTCCCACAAAACATATCTTGGATAATGAACAGAGATCAATGTGGATTCGACATCGTCAGAAACATGGTCTTCGCCTGCGACAGGCGGTGCATATGCCGTGACGTTGTGACTTGCTTCTCGATCTGTCTCCCAAAAGTAGCTGACAGTGAAGGAAGAGGCCGACGAAAGTTCAGGAATTACAGTCGTGTTCAGAATGTTTCCATCTATTGTCAAGCTGATTTGCACGTTGCTCTCGCTTTCCCAACCCAAATTCTCGACGGTCGCTTTTAGGAGAGTTGTTTCATTAGGGCTCACATATCGTGGGCAGTTGAGCAGAACCGTCAGGTCATGTTGAGGTTTCATGTATCTTGACCAGATTATCGCGTTGTAAAGCAGCTGAAGATGATGCTGATATTGTGGCGGAATTGTTTCTAACTTGAAAGAAAAGTAAAGAAGACCCTTGAATTCAACGATCGCGCTTTCGTTAGAATAACCATCAGCTATGTAATTTCCTCCAGCCAACTCCTCTGAATCCCACTGCCCGCTGAATGGAACAACAGTTGACACCGGGGGCAAGACGATGGGATTCGGAACCTTCTCGAAAATCGGATGAGTCACATTGAGTATTTCGACCAGATCTGTTCCGTTAAAAAACCAGTGTAAACTCAAATCCTTTCTGAGCCCCACGAGTTCTGCGAGTCTCTGGTTGTTGGAGGTATCCAAAGGGTGCCCGAAGGAGTCGCCTGTTACTATAAGTCCGTGCCCTTCGTGAACGTATCTTTCGATGGCGTCCAACTCAGAGTTCTTGTACTCCACTTCATCGGCTGAAGAAACGATCAGGACATCGGCTTCGGTCGATGCTATGTCTTGATAGGTTATGTCGTCCTTTCCCAGAGTCAAATAATCTATGTACACCATGCGAGTGCCAAACATTTCCCAATGGTTGTTCAGCACATTCCAATTCTTAAGAACATCTTCATCGGTGTTACCCGATGAACGTACGACCACAGCTTTAATCGGAGATCCCGCGTAGACGAACTTCGTCAACGCGTTATCCTTTGTATTTTCTTCACCTGGCAACGGAGCCACGTACAACGTTATGTTGTACGTTCCCTCCAGAGTAGGCGCCCATTCCGCGTCGATCGAAGCTGAACTGTAACTGGCTAAAGAGTCTACGACATGACTCCAGACGACAGTATTGTTGGCAAGAAGCTCCACCGAAAAGCCTTGCTCCCTAGACTTCCCGAAATTGAATATATTCGCCGTCATACTGTTAGTGACTCCGAGTTTGAGGTAGGGAGGAGCTACGAGGCGGTACGCCACTAGTTGATGATCCACCGAAGGAGAATTCAAAGCGGTTCTAGCATCTATTCTTCCGTACCCGTAATAGGGATCAAACCCAGGGTCGCCCAAGTCATAGGCAGTGTACCTTAGCAGAAGCCTCACAAAATCAGCCGTCATGTTGGGATAAGCACTCATAACCAAGGCCGCTAAACCGGCAACTTGCGGGCAAGCCATAGATGTCCCGCTCATTCTCTCGTAATCATTGTTCAGATAGGTTGAAAACACGTCAACCCCCGGTGCAGCCAGTTCAACCCAGTTACCGAAGTCTGAAAACGAAGCCTTCGTGTCATTAGCATCCGTTGCCGTCACTGCAACAACCTCGTCGTAAGCAGCCGGATAAAACTCCAGATCCGAATTGTAGTTGCCCGCCGCAGCCACCAGCAAGACCCCAGCGTTGTAAGCATACTGTATGGCATCATGAATGACACGGCTGTCCTCATAGTCTCCAAAACTCATACTGATGATCTTCGCACCCTGATCAACAGCATGAATAATCCCGTCAGCAATCCAGTCCGAGTAACCTTCACCCTGACTGTTCAAAACCTTCTCAGCCATGATGCGCACCTGAGCCAAACCAGCTATCCCAACGCTGTTATTAATCGTAGCAGCTATGATGCCGGCGCAGTGCGTTCCATGTCCCGTGTCATCCACAGGGTCCGCGTCACCGTTCACCCAATCATAACCCAACGCAGCATAGTTCGCAGCCAAGTCAGGATGTTGATAGTCTATGCCCGTGTCAACAACCGCAACAAGGACATCATGACTTCCCAACGTGGTGTTCCAGGCCCAATCTGCTTGAATCTTGTGCAGCCCCCACTGATCGTTCCAGTATGGGTCATTAGGAACGAATTGAGCTTTCATCTTCATGCGCGGCTCAATGTAACTACTCAAATTTTCACTCTCCATCTGTTCCAAGTAGGCAGAAGCCGTTGCCTGAGGAAGCTCAACGACAGCCGCTTTAGGCTCTTTCTTGGCTGAGACAAAGTTGAGGATTCTGCCATTATGCTCGTTTGTTATTCGCTCCAACTCAGATAGGTCTGTAGCACTCGTATTATCTAACCCAATGACAAATCCAGATACTCCACTGTCAAGACTGGTCACGTCCTTAGAACTCGAGGAAGCGTAAGACTCTGTCGCGCTCGCGCTAATTGCTTGAATGGCACCATTGGAAGCGACGTCATCCTTTCCACTTGGAAAGGGACTGTTGGCTCTCAGGCTAAATCCAAAAGCCGGAATCAAAATGCTGAGGATAAGCGCGGCAGCCAACACGCTGGCTGTTGCCCGTTTCATCAGCGATTTCTCAAAAAACAATGGGATCATCTGATTAAGGAGTGAACTGTGGAATATTTAAGCTCGCCGACCAAACACAAGTACAATTCTGCCAACATGCTCAAGCCCCGTTCTTTCTAAAAACAATGCGCAAAACAGCTGCTTATCGCTAGTAGGTTAGTACTTGTGACGATGTGATCATTCTTCCTTCTTGGCTTCTTGCTTCCCAACCAGGGTCACGAGCTTTCCTCGTCCCATCTTCTTCCTTGAAACAATGCCCTTCGATTCCATCGCCGACATAAGCTCGCTTGCTTTTGATTTTGAGAATCCGCCCTGCTCACCTATGGCTGACTGATACATAGGTCCTCCTGCTGCAGTGAGAAGCCTAGACTTTCTGTTCATCATCCTCGGCGCCGAACGAAGAGTGTGATTGCAAAGAGCTACTGTTTGGTTTCGTAAGCTTGTTGGTACTAGCACGTTTCATACCTAGAAAGTAACCCAAGAAACCGGTTGAAAACGCGGTCGCGATAGCGGCTAGAAGAGGAATGTTGCTCGTAATGGCATCGGTCCAACTGGAATTCTCCTTCCCAAGAAGAAGGTGTGGTTCTCCGGCCCCGAAATTTCGCGGACCGAACCAGGTCAGAGCCCTTTCAGATGCTTCAGTATTGTCTGGCAAAGGATAAACTGAGACCACAGAATATCCGCTGGGATAAACGATTGTCAATTCATCTTCTCGCGAAAGGTCCATTGCCCCGCTTAAAGCATCGCCTATCTTGATTCCGCCGTTTTCCGTCTGCCCTGCAAACCCTATCCAATCAAACTGATACTGAATAGTTCCCTCTGTGCTCAGACCCGCTGTCGAAACATTGGCGTTGACCTCCAAATTCTCTACCCTCATGATCCTTCCCGTGGTCAAGCTGGCCTCGTCAACTATGGAACGAAAACTACTGGAAATCTTGTCAACAGACGTTATATTCAGATATTGGTAGAATGCTGCTTCGTCATCCTCAGTCAACAACACTGTTTTCTGCTGAACGACCCAAGTCGCAGAACCATCCGCGAACACTTCGACCTCGGTAGAAATGCGCCACTGTAGCTGGCCAGAGCAGCGAACAGCCGTTAGGAAAACTGCCGAAACTAACGCAAGCGAGATGACAAGGACCATTGGAAATGATTTGAGTCTATTTGCTCCAAACGTAAGGCTTTGTCACAGTTCTATTTAAAACATATGAATGTTAAATGCTGGCTACTTAGTTAATCTGGTCTTGGCAAGTCTCTACGATTAGACGCGCTGAGGAGCCTTCACTGAGGCATATTTCATCGGAAGTGCTATTCTGTCATGATGATGAAAAAGAGACTTGTTCCAAGTTCGTTGGACCCGCACTCTGTGCGGGTGCGCAAATACTCCCCGGTTCATTATGATCCAAGCATGATTAAAGAAAAGACCGGACGCATCAGTGAGCCCTTTATTTCGCGAGCGGGCCGCTGGATAGGAGCTTTCGCATTGACAATCGCTTAATGATTCTTGAAAGATCACGACTCGAATGAGTGTAATGGACAAATCAGTAAGATAGTTCTAGAATATTCCACTGTACAACATATTCACGTCCTCGCAATAACCATTTTTAAATTCAGTACGCAATAGAATCGCAGAGGAAAACTGAATGGAAAACAATGGAGTCATAAAGAGACGTAGGGATAGACTAGAAGTGATCAATGCGATACTGGACATGGCTGTCGACGGGGCTGTTAAGACAAGAATTATGTACAGAACGAACGTTAACTTCCGCCAGTTCGAAGACTACGTTGCTGGTCTCTTGGATGCAGGCTTGGTTGAAGTGCTCCAAACCGAGAGCAGAAGAATCTACAGAACCACCGAGAAGGGAAAGACACTGCTGAGCAGACTGAGGGAAACAAGCTGGATTTTCGATGAAATTGAAGACCAAGAAACTCCAAGCCTTCCAATGATAAGAAAGGGACAAGCAGCATACTTCATACGAAGATAATCCCTGCAACCTCATTCTCCTCTGTTTTGCTCTACGAGCAGTTTATGCATTGAGAGACTAGGGATCAATCGGATCAATACACATGTTGTAGGATCTCGCGATAGCAGCACCGTCTATGATGTTTATTACGTCATTTCCATCAATGTCAGCCCTCGGATTCCATCTACCGCTCCCTGGAATTGATCCATATGCCTTCCCAAAAATCGCCAAATCCAGAATGTCAACCTTTCCATCCTCATTCAAGTCTGCAATGTGCGGCAAAATCTTCACAGTGACATTCTTGACATCCCACAGACCATCGTCGGTGCTAACATTCAAAGATACAACGTACTCACCCATCCTGCGAAACCGATGAGTAACGGTAACACCGAACTGCGGAGTCGAGTTACCTTCAAACATCCATTCATAGCTCACGATCTGACCTCCTCTAGGATCCGAAATCGAAGCGTTAAAAGTCACAACATTACACACTCGCGGTGCCTTCGGGTCGAACATGAAGTCTGCAATGGGCGTTGCCACAACGACCAATGAGTGATTGGCAACATCACTTAAACCACCACTGTTTGTAACGTTGAGCAGCACTGTATAATTGCCAAAGCTTTCATAAATGTGCGTCACGATGGAGTCAGTGACTGTTTGTGTCACACCATCACCAAAATCCCAAGCGTAAGACGCTATTGTCCCACCATCTGAAGTCGAGTCCGACGCATTGAAATCAACCGGCTTACCAGCTTCAGGAACTGTTGGAAACCACGTGAAAGCCGCCTTGGGAAAAGTCTCGGACGGCATTGTCACGTTTATGAGCTGAGATTCTGAGTCCCACTCTCCGTTACTGCTCGTCACATTCAAGGTGACGTTGTACACTCCCTCTTCTGAATAAGAATGTGTTATGAAAGCCGTTTCGACAGCGCTCACGTTTGCATCGCCGAAGTCCCAAGCGTAACTTAGGATTACGCCCCCCTCACCCGCACTCGAGTTTGACGCGTCGAAAAGTATGAGCTCATTGACATGAGGGTTCAGAGGAGTATAAGAAAAAGAAGCAATCGCATGAGCCTTAACCAAGAGTGTTTCTGACGTTGAATTTGTTGCACCCAAGTTGTCCATTACCAGAAGAGTAACATTGTATTCGCCTGGATTCACGTAAACGTGCACTATTTCAGCTGTCAAGATTACAGTCGCATTTCCATCCCCGAAATCCCAAGCGTAGCTGAAAATGAAACCGTCTGGATCATAACTAGCTGAAGCATCGAAGAACACAGGCTCCCGCACGTAGGGAATAGGCGGGGAATACGTAAAAACGGCCACAGGAGGAATGTTCACGCACTCACCATTAACAGGCGAAGCAACGGACAAGCCGAAGGCCACAACAACGAGGAAAACGCCTGCCGCAGCAGCCAAACATCGCCGCAATCCTCTCCCCCCAATGATTCTAGGGTCTCCAAGAATTTAAAGCTTAAGTATCTATATTCTAGTCCCATTTCCCGAAAAACAACTCCAGTCCATCACCCAGAATACAGGCACGATCGCCCAGGAAGGCTCTGACTCCGCCCGTATTGAACAGCGACCACACATTCTCAACATGGCCTACCATAGAAGCGCCCTGGAAAAAAACGCACTCAAAACCTTCGACAGGAAGAGCCACCCATAAAATTCCTCCAACACACCGTATTAACGCGTTCTCCAGCTGAACGCACAAGAAAAACTGGGACCCTAGCAATTATGACAAGCGATCATAATTGACATACATCACAGGATTACAGCAAGCCGAGCAGCCATCAGGCCTTGACCCGCACTTTTTCAGCAGAGTATCCTCAAACACACGCTAACGTCTTCGTTGAACCACGCAGCAACAATAGGCTTCAGCGAAAAATGTTACCAAAAAACATTACCGAAAACTTTAACAAAAAAGCCTAGGGGGTCTATCGAATATAACAAGCCCAACATCGTTATGTCTAACCACCGCCGCCATCAAAAAAAGCGCGCTAAGTTCTGATTTTCCCTCTCAGCAGTAGCAGTATAAGAAAAGAAAAAAACAGAAATGGGGGCTATTTCTTTCGCGCGCTGAGCACCGCAAGTACCGCTGCTATCGCTGCGATCAATGCTAGAATGGTTACTGCATAGAGCAAGTTGGTTGACGTTGAGATGTATCCCGGCATGTCGGTGACTTTGTCTTTGACGGTGCTGACGTCTCCTTGAAGGTTTCCCAAGCTTGTCTGAAGGCTTCCTAGACTTGTCTGAACGGTAGCGACATCTCCGTCTACCTTGACTATCTTCGCGTTGAGATTCGTCAAATTAGTAGTCAAAGTGCCCACGGACGTGTTTATCGTTGCGACATTGTTGCCTATGTTTACGAGCGTGGCATTCACAGCTGTCAAATCGAGCTTCACTTCGCCCAATGAAGGAACTATCACTGTCGCAATGTTGTTCTTTATGTCAGAGATGTACGCGTTCCAATTGCTGAGTGTCGAGCTCACGAGAAAACTCTTGATAGCCGACCCTCGAACCTGTGCGTATTCGGCTTGAACCAGCAGCACATAGGTTCCAGGTTGAGCATCAACTGGGATCGTGTACGTCACTCGGTACAATCCTTCAGCAACACGTGCTATTCCCGTCGTGAGATTGGAGTATTGAACGCCTTGAAGGTACAGCGTTGCCCGCATACCGTCTGGAGTTATTCCCTTACCGTAGTCCGTGACGAGAATGTAAAAGTCTGTGATTTCTCCGTTGAAATGTATGGCGCCCACGTCGGCTTGTACGTCTATAGGCCGATATTGGTCCACTTGTGCTGATGCTGCCAGGATTTCAAATTCGCCGTCGATTGTGTTGTGCGGTATCTCTTCAGTTTTGTCGTTCACCAGGATCGTGTTGTCTAGCATCAGTGTGCATGAAGAGGCGTTTTGCGGTTCTACGGGTTGGTAGATTGTCTTGAACGTGAACGTGGCGAGTGTTCCGTTTCCTTCAGGGAATCCTCCAGTCCAAGAGCCGTTTTGATCTGGCAATATTATTATGCCAATCAGGCCATAGTCATTTTCAACTTCCACCTGGAACAACGTGTTGCCGTAGGCTTTTAGAAAGCCACCTTCAACAATCCAATCAGGTTTCGTCAGAAGCAGGCTTGTATCGTACCTCAACTCAAACTGAAGACCCACTAGGTGCCAGTCTCTGTTTAAGTCTTTCATGTTCACTTCTACTTCGAAGGTTTCCCCGTTACGAAGAGCCACGTACTTGTTGGGAATGACTTCCAACGTTGGATAAGGCAGGGCCGCCATTATATAGAATCCACTTCTATCCGAGTGCGAAATCGTGTTCACGTCCGGATCCACTAGAATCGTGTCGTACAATCTCAGTTCGCATGCTACGGCATCGGCGTCGCGGTATGTTGCATTGAAAGTTATGTACGCGATCGTGCCGCCTCCGCTGGGATAGGTTGAATAGTTGCCGCTGACGTTGGACGGGAGCAGGATCACGAAGGCATGGACGTATTTTCTTCCGTCGAGACCGGTTTCGATGTAGGCTTTGGAGGATGTGGTGCCGAACGATTTGAAAAAGCCGCCTTCCGTGAACCAATCTTCTTTGGTTTCAAGCAGTGTGTCGTTGTATTGTAGTTTGAATTCTACACCTATTAGACGTGCCGCTGCGTCTACGTCTGATATGCTTACCGAAACGTTGAACACTTCGCCAATGTGCGTAGCGTGGTAAAGGAAGGGTTCTATAGACAGCACTGGGTCGCTTGTAGACTGAAATGACTTTGCCGATGCTGTATAAGCGCTGGCTAGAAATAGGAAGACAGTCAACGTAACCACAACTTTAGTATAGAGTTTTGTTATAGAATATTGTTCCATGTTTTTCCCTTTACAAAAGCTCACGTAAAACAGTATTAAAGCTTTGTTTATTTGAAATAAAGATTTGAAATCAATTCAAAAAAGGATGGGAAACTTGTCACGCAATGGATCCTGACGCAATATGTGCTCGTCTACTTGTGCTTCTTCTTCAGCACAACCGCTGCCGCCGATGAGATTACCATAGCAGCTATCATGACAGCTATCGTGAATTCTGGGACAACCTGCAACGTGAGCGGGTTAATCGCGTACCCAGTAGGGGGCCCAGCAATCGTGTCAGTGTTGGAGTCGACAAGTATCAGGTCCGCCTGTGGTAAGTCAATAGTACTGTTTCCTGCAAGTAGACCTGTGAACGTCACCGTCACAAGCGTGCCATTTCCGGTTCTGCCCACTTCGGGGGCTAGTAGGGTCACAACGAATGTCACGGTGCCGGCGGTTTGATTTATGGTTCCCGGATCGTATGTGAATATCATTCCTGCGGTAGCTGGTTTGAGCATATGATCTGAAGGGATCATGGCACTTGTCGCATTTAGAAGCGTATTGTTGTAGGTGAGTTTGAGTTGGTATGCGAAAAGGCCCGGTTCTGTTGCGTTTGTAACAGTCACGTTTACAGTCACTGTTTGTCCCAGTCCAACAGTTGTGGCGGAGGGGACAACGTTTACGCTGCCGACGGTTGCGATAGCGAGGGCTTTTGAGGCGAAAGAGGTGATGAGTAGCGTCAAAATGATCATGCTAAGGGTGCTTATTTTTTTTATGTTCATTTTTTCACCTTGGCTGTTATTTCTACAATGGGTGACTATTTTAATTTTTCCATAAAGAATGGTTAGACTTAGAAAAAAAGGTAGGGGGAGATGAAGGCCTTGTTTTACCTCGGGTCGCCGAATGCTACCGCTATTATGACTCCGTCCAGAATGTTGACCTTATTGTCTCGGTTGATGTCAGCTTTCGCGTTCCACCTTGGACTGTCCGGAGTTGAGCCGAATGCCACAGCAAACATACTCAAGTCTAGTATGTCCACCTTCCCGTCACCGTTGAGGTCTTGAGGCTTTGATGGAGCCATGAGTGCGGCGTTCTCTAGTCTGCGGTAAGGCACCGTGTTTCCGTCCGCATCCACTATTATGACGTCAGTCAGGGTCAACGGGAACGTGGTCAGTGTCGCCGGAACCGCCATTACTTTGAAGGTTATAGTTGCCAAGGTTCCGTTTCCATCGGCGAAAGCTGGATATTGTCCATTATCCCCAGGCACTAGCGTGACGGCTGCAAAGACGGAGGGATTGCCCTGCGCATCAGTTGTATCGTTGACTGCTATGAAGAATGTGGTGCCGAAGGATTTGAAGAATGATCCTTCTGTGGTCAGTTCTAATGGGGCTACCAGTATTTGCGGGTATACGACTCTGAACTGAACCCCGACGATTCTGCCAGTTGCTTGGACATTTAGGAAAGAGACGTTGATCTTGAAGGAGTCCCCTGGGGAGCTCGCCGCAACAAGCTCCGGCGTTATTTTGAGATACCATGGTGGTGGAGGAGCTGCGTACGTGAATGTTGCGGGCACTATGTCATAGGTGTCACCAGGAATCGGGCTTGCCGTCGGATCCACCAAAATCGTGTCCGGATTCGAGCCTTTCTGAGTCCCAAGCGCGATACTAGACGTAAGGCTTCCTCCAGCCGGAGGAGCAGCACTGATCTTGAACGTCACGGTCGCTATCACTCCACCGCCAACCTTGCCGGCCTCAGTGCCCAGCAAAGTAACGGCCCAAGTGACGAAGCCCGCGGTGTTGTCAATCGTGCCCGAATCCACCGGAAAGATGTTAGCAGCGACCACCGGAGTCAACCAGTGACCAGCAGGAATAGCAGCAACAGTAGCCTGAAGCATCGTAGCATCAAAGAAAAGCTTTATACCATAACTGAAAACGCCCGGAGCAACAAAGTCAGCAGACATTATACTAACAGTAAACGTATCACCAACATGCGTTGTGTCAGTAAAGAAGGTGTTATCGGCAGGGCTTATGAAGAGTTGCGGTTTAGCCTGTGCGTAAGCGCTGTGGAAGATCGGTACTAGACCGACCAAGATTGCCAAAGTTAACAATATGCATAGAGGTTTAGTGGCTTTGAATTTCATGTTAATAATTCTCCTTTCTCCTTTTCAGCACTAGAAACTTGCATGTTCTAGCGATTTAAGCGTTCCGGAATTATCTTCTACCCCAAAACGAATTTGTCGCCTCGAACACGCAACTTGGGAGAGCAGAACCTCCGTCTTTCGAATCTCAGGCAAGTCTTTGATCCATCAAGTCAAGACGTTCCGAGAATTGCTCCAGATGTCATTGTGCCTTCAGGTAGACCTTCGTTTCAACGGGCAATCTGGTTTAGAACCTGCTCAAATCGCCAACAGAAAAGAACATCACTTGCGGACTTTTCCTGCTGCAAGAAACGGTGTGCAACCTTTTATTGAACCATGGCTCTGCCGAAGTCTCGCGCTATCGTTGCTATATCTATGATGTTTATGATGCCATCATTGTTTATGTCGACCATTGCGTTGTATTTGGGGCCTCCAGCCTTTGACCCGAAGGCTCTCCCAGCCGCTGAAACGTCTACTATGTTAACCTTGCCATCTCTGTTTACGTCCGTAATTAGCCAGTAATAGTCAAATTTGGTTGCAGTCCAAGCATTGTACCGAGCACTTGAATAGACCGTGTAGTTGCCAAGCATCGCGTCGTCTGGAAGTTTAAATGCCAAGGTGTAGGAACCCGGCGAAGTGGCTGTGCTCGCGGGTGTCGACTCCGATGATCCGGAGCTGCTGCCGGTGATCGTCACCACAACAGACTGTTCGGGACAGCATGGCTGACCCGCAAACTTCGGGAACGCGGGCTGGACGTTGCCAGTAAGTACACTAACATAGCATGTCGCAGTGTTACCGAAGAAGTCATTTGGGATAAGAATGTCCTCCCTTCGGGTGAGACGTTGGCCAGCTTGAAGGCTACCCCCCCAGAACGAGAAAGACACAGATCTTCCAATGGAATCAAACAAGTCGAAAGTAATCATAGTCTGCACGTCATTGATGTCCAAGTTTTCTACGACTACCTTGAAGAAGGAAAGTACACCACGGGCGAACGTGCTTTTAGGGTTGTCTTGAGAATCGACCGACATCAAACTTACTATGCGAACCTTCCAAGGAGAAGGCGGAGTTCCTGTCGGAATGACTCGGAGCAACTTGACGTTTCCTTGACTGTCATCAACTTGAACTGCGACCAGTCCATCAGTCACCGGGATACCTCGCAACGTCAGTTTTCCGCTAACGTTGACGGTTGCCCCAAGACTGTAGGATGAGTAGTTTGTTGTTACAACCAGCTCATCTGCGTAAACGTGATTTGGAATAATGAGAATCAAACTTACAATGACTAAAAAAAATAGTGGGGGAATGACGCGTGCACGCGCGTATTTCATTTATATCCTGCCTATGGAGTTATCACGTAGTACCCGTTTTCCAGATGGCCGAAATTCAGTTGATTGGCATCAGCGTCCGAGAGGTAAGTGCTTGCCGCATTCAGATTGAATCCGGAGGTAACCAATGTAGTGGTAGTAGGTATTAGGATCGCTTTGAACTTAATGTAGCATATTATCCCGCTGCCAGTCATCCATCCTTTGGCTCCAGGATATGGAGGCAATTGAAGCTCACCGACCAAGACATGTTTTGGACCGTTGTTTTCGACGTAGGCCTGTAAGAACGTGTCACCAAATTGCTTGACAAAGGCTCCTACAGTCACACTCGATGCATCTGTATCTATGACGTTCGGGTCGTATTCGAGTTGGAATTGGATCGCCGTTATGTGCTCACTCGGATCAACGTTGCTTATGCTTACAGCAACAGTGAAATAATCACCTGCAGCAATTGCTTTCGCGGCTGTCCACGTCCATGTTGGCGCTATCAGCTTTGCGCTCGACACTTTAATTGATGGAGGAGTCACTGAAGGCTTGGCTTGAATCCAGACTTGCATCGAGGCCGGTGGACTATAGGGTACGCCATTAAGCCATGGGTAGTCGCTGTAGACGTTAAGGTAGAAGTTTGCAACACCGGAGAATGCGGTGGACGGAATTGTTATGGAATTCAACATACTCCCAACCAAGGGGTATGCTCTCCCAGTCGAGCTAGCGACGAAGGCTTGCATCGTCGCGTTGGTCACTGTGTTACTGAATGTTCCAATACTTCCGGTAAGATCGACATATTGGTTGAAGAGCGGTGCATTCAACTCGTCAAAGCCCGTGTAAGTCAGAAGCGTCTTCGACCCGATTTGGAAGCATATGAGTGGGTCTTGCATCGTAATTACCTTCAGGACGGAACTCAGCCCGTACGTTTTTCCCTTGAACAGTTCCGCAAGTGTTTGTGCTCCTATAGGTATAGTTCCTTCATTAGTCACCCCAGCAAATGCTCCTTGCACTAGCCATCCGTCCCTGAAGACCAATGTGTCGCTGACTATTTGTCCAGCCACATCGACGCTGGCTTTGATTGTCCAAAGGCCGAAGTACTGTGTCGAAGCAGGCATAGTGAATGGAAGAAGTGCCACACCGTTAGCGTCTGTAAACTCGGTTGCTGTAAACTCGTATCCATTTGGTCCGATCACTTGATAGGCAACTGGTTTGTTTGCCACAGTGTCGTTGCGGTACGTGACTTTTACGAATAGTTGTACCTGTCCCTGCGGGCCGAAAGCGTCACTGGGCACGTTAGAACCCTGTCCCCCAAATGGGGCAGCGTACTGAGTGAAGAGGTCGATGACCCGATCCGGTGGCGGCGGAGCAAAAGCCACTTTTATCGTAACCGTGCACACTCCTTCGATCGCTGTCTTGTTATCGTTGGTAGGTATGGGTTTCGCGTTAGAGTTGACCAGCAGAACATCGCCGACATTGACTGTTGTTTGGTAAGGCTGAGTTGCTGCTAATTGATCTTGGACGCCCGGAAGCACAGTGAACGTGACTGTTGCAAGCCCTCCCGTGCCTTCTGGGAAGAATGGCCATGTGCCATTGGGCAAGGGCAGCAATATTATGCCGATGAGTCCATGATCCTGTTCCACGTAAGCTTGGAAGAACAGGTCTGTTCCACTGCGCGTCGCGACCTCTCTCATTAAGTTGTTGGCTCCTTCTGTTATCTGATCGACGGTTGTCGACAGAACGCTGGTGTTGTAGAATACTTTGAATTCTGCTCCAACCATTTGGAATCCTTTGTCCAAGTTGTTGATCTGTACGTTCAGGTTAAAGGTGTTTGTTCCAGTTTTCGGATCTAGCTCCACTGCGTTCGGAACAACAGATAGCCATGGTGGAGGTGCAAGGGTTATCGTGTATTGTCCGTTTTGCGCTGGGTCAGTTTGGACGAGGTTGCCTTGGTAGTCAACGATTTCTACATCGCTAAGGACCAGATCTGAAGATGCTTCTGGTGGAGGTCTGTATATGGCGTTGAATTGTATTATCGCAAGTGTGCCGGTGCCGCCGTTGGTATGTGGCCATTTGGCTAGATCGTTTACATCTGGCCATGGAGGCAGTACGATTTGGCCATACAGCGCAGAAGCACCCTCAACGTATGAAATGTTGAATGTGCCTCCAGCAAGTGCTCCGAACTGCGTAGCGAAGTCTCCCGCGAATATCCATTCCGCTTTGGTTGCCAGCATTGTAGCGTCAAAGCCAAGTCTGAACTGGAATCCTACAGCGTGCCAATCAGCCACTAGGTTGTTGATCGATACACTAACGTTAAAGAGTCTTCCAGCTGCGTCAGCAGCCGTGTTGTCCCAAGTAAAGCTGCTAACACTCAAGAATGGTTTCGCCAGTGGTGGTGTTGAGTACGTGAATGTTGCGGGCACTATGTCATAGGTGTCACCAGGAATCGGGCTTGCCGTCGGATCCACCAAAATCGTGTCCGGATTCGAGCCTTTCTGAGTCCCAAGCGCGATACTAGACGTAAGGCTTCCTCCAGCCGGAGGAGCAGCACTGATCTTGAACGTCACGGTCGCTATCACTCCACCGCCAACCTTGCCGGCCTCAGTGCCCAGCAAAGTAACGGCCCAAGTGACGAAGCCCGCGGTGTTGTCAATCGTGCCCGAATCCACCGGAAAGATGTTAGCAGCGACCACCGGAGTCAACCAGTGACCAGCAGGAATAGCAGCAACAGTAGCCTGAAGCATCGTAGCATCAAAGAAAAGCTTTATACCATAACTGAAAACGCCCGGAGCAACAAAGTCAGCAGACATTATACTAACAGTAAACGTATCACCAACATGCGTCTGGTTCGTGTAGAAGGTGTTATCGGCAGGGCTTATCAAGAGTTTCGGTTTAGCCTGTGCGTAGGCAAGGCCGTTGAAAGCTATGAAGCAGCTTAGTACGATCGTTAGGGTTAATGTTAGAGATGAAAGCTTCACTATATTTCTGTTCATATTCTGTTCTCCTTTCCCCTTTCTGCAATAGCCATGTGCTTGTTTGTCAATTTAAGCGTTCCGGAATTAAGTTCTATTATATAACCGTCGGGTTAAACAACAACTAGAAGGTAAGAGAAACGTGCGTCGGCCAATTGGCGCCATGCACGTTGCGGAGACTGTTCATTGCTCTCACGAATCTGATCTATATGAGTATACGTACAGAAAAACGTTTCTCAAGGCACTGATTGCGGTTGTTTTCTCGGATTATGGACAGAGATGGAAGTCGGATAACTGCTGATCTGGGGGCTTATTGTCTATGAATGGTAGAAGCTCTTGAAGATTCCAGCGACCACAAGGGCGAAGCCGATGGCCGCTAAGGGTGAAGCGAGCCACGCGAATGGAAAGAGCATTATGGCATCCAGCGTTGCAGTTCGTCTAGATGAAATTCCATATGTATCTGCATCCCGCATCTGAGGCACGAGTGCTCCTACCTCACGGTACATAACGCATACTGCTGCGTTCGCGAACAAAATCAGTGACAATGAGAAAAGAATTACGCCTATATCCATTCCAAGATTGTTCCCTGCCCAGGTTCCGCCATATACGAGCACGCCGTCGACGATGAATACAATGGAAAGGACGGCGCTTATGGAAAAAACGGTCTGATTGAAGCTTGTCAGGTTTGTGATGGCTACGACGAACAACGCAGCTCCAATGCCCATCAATATCTTTCCTGCGTTGGGGCGGGTTACTCTGGTGTTTATTCTTCTGGTCTTTATCAAGGCCAGCAACAAGCCTACCTGCAAGATGACACTGGCCGCTGCAAGAGTTATGAAAACGGAGTTGGCGGAAATCTGGTTCAGCAGGCTGTTTGACCAAATGTTTGTGTCAATTAACCTCAAAGATGGGAATGAAGGGTTGCCAACTTTCGCGTACACTTCAAGCAGCAGACCTGTCTCCTTGTCCCAGTACTCAGCACTTTGCCCGCCCCAAGGCATTTCTGTGTACGCCGTATACACAACAGTTCTATTCGATCCACAATATTCTTGTGAAGTTGTTCCGTTGATTGTGAGTTGAGGATAGCTGGACGGCACGGGAACGTTGTCTCCAACATTAAGGCCTGCAGGTATCAACCACAAGAAAAGGTTGTCATAGCCCCCTGCAACATGGATCGTTATGTATCTCTGATACTGTTGCGGAATTTGCCCGTTCTCAGTCAGCTTGTAAGGATAACGCAGATCATAGGACAAAGAGGCATTTACAACTCCTTCGTCCACTCCTACGATTGAGATCATCATCCATTCGTATTCGTCATTTGGAAACGACCCAGTGTATCTTGCCCATTCGCCCGGGTTCAGTGTCATGCATGTATTTTCAGCCTTGCACGTCGACGTCACAAAATAACTAGGCAAAAAAGCTGCCAAGAGCAACAACGCCACAGAAGCTCCGAGAAATCGCACAACCCCACCTACTAATGACTAGATCACGGCAAAATAAAAGCTTGCCGCGTTTGCAGAGAGCTGAAGTGGTCGAACAGAATTTTCCCAAAGACCGTTGGAAGACAATACTGCTGAGGAGTTGACGCTGGAATCTAGTCAGAACATCATCTGAATTTCATGAAAACAAAAAAAGGAGGAGATTGTTGTTTCTTACTGGTGCCTAGGTCGAAGCTGTCCAAACTGCAGTTGGTGTCTTCCCGAAGTTGCTGGCAACAGCGGATATGTCGATGATGTCGACCTTTCTGTCGTTGTTGATGTCCGCTCTGAATTGCCATCTTGGGTGTATTGGTGGGCCAGAGTTCGAGCCGAAGGCTTGGGCTACTACCGTGATGTCAACTATGTTGACTTTACCATCGTAGTTAACGTCGCATGGCAGACGGTTGCTTTGCGGAGTTACGGGCGTAGCATCGCTCGAGGCGTGCGGTATGTAGTACCACTTCCACAGGTTTGCGATGAAGTTGTCTGGATAAATCGGGTTGTAGTACCAGCCTGTTATCCAGTCTTGCTCATAGTGACGGCCGATAGCAGAATCGAGGGCTGCACTCGGGCAGTCTTCGATTGCCAACGCTTGAATCTTTCCGTAGATTATGTTCCTCTTAGTGTCGTTAGCCTCTGAGATACCTTGGTTGATCAAGTCGTCCATCGTCGGGTTGGAGTAGGATTGGCGAGCGGCGAAGTTTCCGAAACTTGCATAGAACGGCATTGCAAAGTCGTGTGCATCAGGATAGTCTGCTAGCCATCCGAGCGTGAAGGCCGTGAGTTGTCTGTTTGCCCGGGCAGCTAGATAGGCGTTCCAGTCTGCACTGGCTATGTTGCAGTGGAATTTCGGGTTAAGTGATTCAATGTTCTTCTTCAGGTTTTCGCAGAGAAGTTGTCTTGGCAGGTTGCCTGAGTTATATGTCAATGTTATCGTGAACCCTGTGTCCCATAGGCCTGGAACCAAGTGGAACTCGGCTGCGGCAGCTGTGAGGTCGAATGTAAAGCCTGGCTGGCTCGCGTTGAAGAACGGCAGAGTTGGAATCAGTGCAGTAGGCGGGTGCGTTGCTTCGCCCTGGTAGGCGTCTTGTAAGAACGTGTTGTAATCGATGGCGTATGAGAACGCTCTTCTGTTGTGCTTACCCCATGTCACATTACCGAAGAAGTCTGTTGGAATTGCGCTTTCACTGAATATGCCGGCTGCATTGAATGGACCATAGGGTGAAGTCGGCGAAATGAAAAAGTTGTAGAACAAGGCATCAACCGCCAGCGTAGGTAACGGATAGATGAGCCTTATTCCCGGCTTGCCTGTCACGACAGCTATGTCTGCCCTTTGAATTGCAGCGAAGTCAACGTCTCCGCTTAAGAACAGTGCGTATCTAGCTTCGTTTGTGTAAGCCCAAGTTTCCACGAAGTCGTTCACGTAGCCTGCTGGCTTCGCGGAACCCAGCGCTGGAAAGGTGAATGGCCAGCCGCGCCAGTAGTCTACAAACCTGTTCACCTTATAGAATTGGGCGGTATAGTCCAAGGTTTCGAAGCTAAACGGTCCACATCCCATCATGATTGGAGTCGGGTCGTCAAGCGGTGATACAGACGGGGCGTGGAAGTTAATCCAGCCCGAGTAGTCACCCCAAACTCCGTTCCAATCTGGACGACCTAGCGTGCCTATAACGTAGTCGTTAACCCATCCCTTGCTTAAGATACCTGCCCATGTTTGGCACAAGATCTGCAGGAACGGCTTATAGGCACCTGGCCATGCAATGTTGAACCAAACATCCGTAGCGTTTGACATCACTGCATGGTCAATCATCTTGCCAACTGTGACAATTGTTGCCGGGTCGGATATGTTTAAGCTCTGTTGATTGATGAAATCAGCTTCTTCACCGTTGAGAAGTGGTTCATAGAACATCCACTGTGGTCCACCTACGGTATCCATGACCAATTCGCGTTCTATGCTGTATTCCACATCAGCAGGCGTCAACGTGTATGATTCGTTCTGGAATTTCACACCTGTCCTTATCTTGAAATCGTACACGAATGTCCAATCCAGTCCTTCAGGGCTCTTCGTTCCAGCCGGAAGTGCTGTAATCGTGTAACTTGTCGCCAAGGCAAGTTGATAGTTTTCCATGTGCTCCGCATCAAAAGTCAACAGAGTGTCATAGACCTGCATTATTATGCCGCCGCTGGCTGTGTCGTAAGCAACCGCGGGGTCGACCGTAGCGGGGTTTCCACCCTGAATCGTCGCTTCGATTATTTCCATTGGCCTCTTTATTGCTGGTGCAGCAGAAATAGGCTGTGCCATTATCATCGACGCAATCACTGCGAAAGTTATCACTGTAGCCAATAATGTTATCTTTTTGTTCATTCTTTCTCCCTTCTTATATTGTTCAGCGAAAAAAGGTAGATTCAAGAACTATTTAATCGTTGTGGAAGAATGTTTCAGTCAAATCTTTCTTTGAGGAGCCATCATAGATGCAATTCTGTGACCTGTCTCTTCAACCCTGAGGCTGATCGAGTTGCCCTTGATCATCTCCATTCCCGTCTCCCTGATCCTTCCGATTACTTGCTACCCAGTGCCGATAGCTTCTCACGATGACCCATAAGACAGCAGCCCCAATTACTACCACGAAAATCAAGGATGGAGAAAAGACGAAGACAAGCCATAATACCAATAACGGAAGAAGGAGCATCGACGTCAGCAAAACGAACAGCATCCAAAACCACTTCTGTCTGAACAGGGACGACAACAAGACTCCCAAATAGGCTGAAGTCATTCTAGACATATATCTGTTTCTCAATATCTGTTTCTCAAAGCACCACGCAATCGAAAGACGCGAGAGAAAGAAAGTTTATTTCCAACCCAAGCTCTATTTAGCATGGAAACTGGATCGATCGATCAAAAAACTTTCCGTGTGTATCATGGCGAAAAGAAAAAAATCTTCGAAAACAAGATTGGTAGTAGCAGTAGCCTTTGTGGTGTTTGCATCAGTCCTCGCGGCATCATTTCTAGCGTACCGCGGCCAGCCCGCGCCGCCCAAGAAGACCCCTAGTCAATACTTCAGTTTCACTGGCCTTGCAGCTGAAGGCACGAACGTGAGCAGCACTATCGTAAAGATAAGTACATTATACTTTAATATCACGGCGACTGGAGGCGATGCACATCACTTGAACATATTCCCGCCCGGAATGGGCGATGTAGAAGACTATCCCGAATATGACGAAGCACCTAATGGAACGGCGTTGCCAGTACAATTAGCATTTCCAAATCCTATCCTAAGCACATTCTCAAGCACAGAAAAGGGATTTCCGATAGAAATAAAGCTGTTCAGTGAAGAAGCTGAAGGAACAATAACTCTGTACATACCTGCCTCAGATGTATTCACATAGACTAGCTCTTATGTAGCCAGTGAAGGAAAAAAATGGCATCTGAGGGTTTTGTGACGTATGCACTTCCAGAGCAAAGCCTTTTCTTCAAAGCATTCTTTTGTCGAAAAGGGAAGTGAAATCAGACTTGCGATTGGTTTAAAAGCTGGTTTGACTGATTTTCCATCAGAATGGTGCCAAGATGCAAAGGAGATGGCTGAGCGAAAATGTTGACCTCGCTATTCTCGCTGACCGAACTGTACAGCTCCTAGAAGCAAATGAATTTGACGTCACCGAGTTAAAGACCCAGACAGGTTATGAAATAATCGCGGGAGAATCCTCGAAATACAAGATTGCAAGAAGTTTGTTAATAACTATTGAGGGAAAACCTGAAGAGTTCTTAATAAGTCTGGAATTGGACAAGGAAGGAGAGAAAGAACGTTTCCGTTTTCCAGTCATGCTGACTGCTATGATGGGGGGCGGCTATTTCCTTCTGAAACAGCTTAAATCCGATGAAGCATGGATGAATTTTGGGAAAGATTTTTGGAAGGAGATCGACCGCTTGATCACAGGCCTTAGGGGTTCGGCAAGTCCGTCTCGCTCCTCATAAGACTGCGTAAAAGGACAAGGCGATTTTGAGTTCCTCCCGAGATAATCATCAGCTTGGAGTCGGGAACTTCTCTTTTCTCTTCCTAAAGCTTCGAACCCCAAGTACGACCACAGCTACTACGATGAGGCCAAAAACAGTGTATAGGAATGGGGTCCAATCATAACGTTGAAGGATCAAGTCAACTTCAATATACTGTGTAAACTTGTCCGATGAGAAAGATGGAGTCCCATTATCCGAGACAGTCAACGTGATCAGATACCTCCCCGACGCGTTATAAGTGTAGTTTATGATCGGGTCATTCGTTTCTACTGTTGGGTTACCCGGCACGCCAAAATCCCATAGGTACTTGGTGATGCTCCCATCAGGATCATACGAGCCGGAGGCGTTGAAAACCTCTGCCATGCTAGTATATCCTCTGACGTAAGAGGACACTCCTGTTGGCGCTGGTCCATTGATTATCAAGTAGGTTATGTTGTTCACGTTCGGAGCAGTTGCTGTGAAGAGAGCAATCGGCTTAATGTTCCCGCCATTGGATATGGTGCCACTTTGGCTAGTGAACGGGATGTCCTGCTGATTAGCGTCAACAAGCTGTGAATACCATACCTCCCACGTGTAGCCACCAAAATGGACTGGGTTCTGCCTGTCAGCGATCAAGATGCTTGTCGATCCAGTTGCAACAATTGTGAAGTTAGCCTCGAACAGCTTCCCATTCGAAACGTCAACAGATCCCGATATCAATGTCTCGCCAACCAACAGATAATTCAGCCCTTCAAACGTAGGCTCGTTCAACACAGCTGGAATGGAAAAGAAGTTCTTACCCGCGAAAACACTGTCATCCGGAACCCAAGCTGCAGAGCAGTTCGCAACCGTAGCGTTGTATTTGAGAGCTATCTGCCAGCCGTACAAGTTCGCAACGTCATTCAACTCGATAGTGACCGTCAACGTGTCATTAATCGTTCCAGTCGCAGATGACGGGACGACCGAGATTTGAGCAGTAGGGTCCGCATTGATCTTTGGTACACACAGAGCCATTGTTGACACCGACAGTATCATGCATGCAAAAAGTAGGTATGCTTTCATTGAAAATTTAACCACGTTTATCACCACAACATGATATCCTCACTTGACAGACTGAACCTCTTGTTCTGTTTGATAAGGTCCAACTGCAAAACAGGACACGAAATGTTCCTTTCCAACGTCCAGCAATTTAGGTTCCTGCCGTTTACAAATATCCATCGCCAAAGGACATCTCGGGTGGAACCGACAACCCTGCGGAGGATTAACCGGACTCGGCACTTCTCCGCTCAACGGCGCGCGCTCCTTTCTCTGAGTAGGATCCGGAATCGGAACCGAAGCTATAAGAGCCTGAGAGTATGGGTGCAAGGGGTTGTGGAAGATCTCTTCCGTCGAAGAAAGCTCAACGATTTTGCCCAGATACATTATGGCCACTCTTTGACTGATGCATTCAACTATGCTCAAATCATGACTTATGAACGTGTACGTTAGATTGAACTCTTTCTGCAAATCTTGAAAGAGGTTGAGCAACTGCGCTCTGACGGATACATCAACTGCCGACGTTGGCTCGTCAAGAATCACGAATTCAGGGCGACTGACAAGCGCTCTCGCTACAGCGACCCTCTGTCTCTGTCCACCACTGAACTCATGTGGAAATCGGTAGAGGTGCCTCTCAGTTAGTCCCACGCGCTCCAGAATTTCCAAGGTTCTCTTCTTCGCTTCCTCACCCCTGGCTATTCCTTGCGCGAAAAGCGGTTCTGCCACAATATCCTTGACCAGCATTCTGGGATCAAGAGAGGTCGTAGGATCTTGATATACTATCTGCATCTTCTTCCTAAGATGGAGTAGATCTCTTCCTCGATAAGTAGAAATGTCGTGCTCTTGTCGAAGCCTCCTCAGTCTTCTAGACTTTGGATCACTCTTTTCCAGCGTCTCTATTTCCTCCATTACCTCACCAGGTGTGTCGAAGAAAATGTGTCCACCGCTAGCCGGGAAAAGTCTCAAAACCGTCTTTCCAAGCGTTGTCTTCCCACATCCTGATTCGCCTACAAGCCCGAAACATTCGCCCCTCAATATGTCCAGCGTCACACCGTCAACAGCTTTCACACTCGCCACTTGACGTTTAAAAACTCCACCATAGATTGGATAGTGTTTCTTTAAGTCTGACACCTTCAACAACGTGCTCATTTTGATCCTCCATGCAGATGACATGCGACAAAATGATCTTCCTTAATCTCCAAAAAAGCTGGCTTAACCTTTTGACATATTTCCATGGCATAAGGACATCTGTCATTGAACCTGCAACCCTTGGGCGGGCTTATCAGGCTTGGAACAATACCTGCTATTGACTTAAACTCTTTTCCAGGTCTAGGAATCGATTCGAGCAGCGCTCTCGTATACGGGTGCCAAGGTTCTTTGAAGACCTCATAAACATCGGCCATCTCAACAACATTACCCGCATACATCACCGCCACGCGATCACACACCTGCGCCACGACTCCGAGATCATGTGTTATGTACAATATTGAAGATTTGAAGTCCCTCTTGAGCAGCTTGATCAAGTTCAAGATTTGCGCTTGCACGGTCACGTCAAGGTTCGTAGTAGGTTCATCAGCAATAAGCAAAGTCGGATTGCAGGAAAGCGCCATAGCTATTACTGCTCTTTGCGCCATTCCACCGCTAAGTTCATGGGGATGCATCATAGCAACTCTTTCAGGATCAGCTATTTCCACGCTTCTCAGAACTCGCACCACTTCCTTTTTAACCTCATCTTTGAGCGCCTTCTTCCGACTAAACTTAGCAAAAACCCTCGTTGACAGCGAGTTGGGATTCCTCATCATTCTCTTGTAAACGCTTACCTCATAACTTGAAGGCAGGCTACCTTTCTTCTCATTTCCCTTCTTCTCCGAAGCTCTCTTCTCAAGCGTTTCAACGGCTTTCTTCAGGAACTCTTCTTTTCTGTGAACAAGCATAACCTCAGCAATCTGATCTTCAATGGTGTAAACTGGATTCAGATAAGCCCTTGGCTCCTGAAAAATCATAGCGATATCTTTTCCTCTGAGAGCCCGGAGCGAATTTTCGTCCTGTTTCATAATGCTCTGTTTCTTCCCTTGCCTCTGGAAATAGACCTCTCCACCCTCTATTCGTCCAGGAGTAGGAACGAGCCTCATTATTGACAGACTCGTAACGCTCTTTCCACTTCCAGTTTCTCCTACGAGACCAAGTATCTCGCCCTCTCTAATTCTGAGGTTCACACCGTCAAGCGCTTCCACGACGCCTGCATAAGTATAAAACTTCACGGTAAGATCTTCGACGTCTATGATGTCCTGACTCATTCTATCTTCTCCTAAGCATCGGGTCTAAGACGTCTCTCAACGCGTCACCTAATAGATTCCAGCCCATAACAAAGAAAGCAATAAAAAGCCCTGGAATCAAAAATGTGTAGATAGTTCTGAACAAGCTGGCTAGGTTGCGCTATCCATTCTCGGCTCACGCTTATTATTTGTCCCCAATCTGCAAAGTTTGGCGGTGCCCCCAGACCGAGAAAGCTCAAAGCAGCGGCAGTTAGCACAATTGATCCTATATCCAGTGTTGCCATGACTATTATCGGGTAAATGCTGTTAGGCAAAATGTGTCTCGTCATCACTCTGAAATCTGAGCTGCCTGAAGCTTTTGCTGCCTCGATGAAGTCTTCATTCTTGACCCTTAGCACCTCTCCACGAATGACTCTCGTGTACCCCGGCCAGCCTACTAGTATGATAGAGATCATAACCTTGTCAAGACGTGACAGGCCCAGATTCAGAACGAATGGAAAATAAAGATAGGAAGCCACAAACGCCACTGCCAAGCCTAGAGAAATCAATAATATACGCCTGTTTGAACGAGTTGCAACAAGAATCAGGAATAAAAACACGGTAACTATGGCAATGTACAATGACAGGTTAACTGGAACTACGGTTGGGAACGCTATGACAAGGGCCATCGCAAGAATCAAGCTAGGAAAGGCTATCACTATATCCGTGAACCTCATTAACGCTTCATCCAACAATCCGCCGTAGTAAGCTGCTAGCGTGCCAACCATCAACCCGATAACGAGCGAAATGGCGATTACAAGCAAGCTTATCCGGAAAGCTGATATGGTCCCCCAGATACAGGCATGATAAAGATCATACTGACCATTTGTAGTTCCAAATATGTGCAGTGTGGTTGGCGGAGTCGGTATTGGCGTTAGCTTGGCAATTTCCATGTCTCGCGGTATCAGAAAAGGATCATTCAGTGAAGGGTCACCGGGGGACAGAATTGGAGCAAGAGCAGCAATTGCAACGAAGAAGACAACTATTGCTAGCCCAACCAAAGAAAGAGGCGTCTCCCTGATCCTTCTAAGCATAAATTTCCATTCTTTGACACGAGGCCCCATGGAAACTCTGAATTCTTGCCATCTAGTTCTCAAACTGACCATGTGCTACTCCAACCTAATCCTAGGATCGATGTAAGCGTAAAGTATGTCCACAATCAAGTTGGCTATGACAAACATGAACGCCGTCAGCATGGCGTAACCCAGAACTGCAGGCATGTCAATTCGGAAAGCTGCGTTCGCAGACCACTGACCTAGGCCGCCGAACCCAAAAGTTGTTTCTGTTATCACGAGTCCGCCGAGAAGACCTGCCACAAGCATCCCTGAAAGAGTGGCCACAGGTATCAGCGCGTTTCTCCTCGCATGCTTGTAGAGAACGACTTTCTTGCTTAAGCCTTTAGCCTTTGCAGTCACTATGTAAGCCTTATTCAACGTTTCAAGCATCGATGAACGCATGACTCTGATCAGAAGTGCAATATCTATCGTGACAATCACGAACACCGGAAGCACCACGTGCCTCAAAGCATCCAACGTAACCCAGAAAGACCCTGGACCATTGAGAAGACCGTCAAGCAAATCTATACCTGTGTACCTAACGAAACCCGAAGTTGGAGAGTGTATGAAGTTCTGAGCTGTTTGACTGAGGGAACCAGGCGGAAACCACCCTAGTACACCATAGAATATTGCTATAAGCAGTAAACCAAGCCAGAAAGAAGGAAGCGACCATCCGATTATAGAAATGACTCTCGCAGTATGATCGATTAATCCATTCCTGTGAATCGCAGACTGAACTCCCAAATAGATGCCCAGAAAAATAATTATTGGAGCAGCGAAGATGACTATTTCAAGCGTATACGGCAGCCTAGTTCGAATGGCCTCAACCACAGTCTGAGTCGTACTCACCGACCAACCCAAGTTTCCTTGCAAGACCTGGGACATCCAACGCGCATATTGGAGATAGAAGGGATCATTAAGTCCGTAAGCCTGGACTATCTTGGCGATATTATCAGGTGTTATTTGCTGTACGTTTTTGATATACAGAAGTGCTCGTATATCAGGCGAAAACAACATTGAAAGAGCAAAAATCAAAACAGTTACTCCGACTATAACTGCCACAAGAAGGATTAGCCTTCTAATAATGTAGGCGTATAGACTAGTCATTCTTGATCGACAGCAATAAGGGCTTCAACCATTATTTAAGTTTGCCGACAAGGAAAAACACAGGCAATTGCTCATTAATCTCTTTCTGGCACAGTCAAGCCGACCAGACTTACATCCTGTTCTTCTGCGGATTTCCACAGAATCGCTTGGAATTCGGGCATCAAACCTTTCTCCCTTTGTCGATTGAACCAGGAAACCTCATGACCACATATCACCATTTCAAAGGCGAGCATCACAAAACTCATGCGAACACTGCGAACTGCTTTGGCCCGGTTCATCGCCTGTTCCTATAGTTGACTGAAAAGCACACACTCTATCTCAGTTTCTCAGATCGGTCTGAAACTCAGCACCTGTTCCATTAATCCTTTTTGGTAAAGATAGTTCTGCAAAAAGACTTTAACTTCTTTCTCATTAACGTTTCTTCCGACTACAATGCAGCTCAAATCAGGTTTAGGCTTAGTCCTAAACTTTGGCAATATCTCATCTGGTGGTATGTTGAAACGCTTCACTACCTTTATCGTAAAGCGCTCTAAACCATGCTGAGGGCACGCCATTTCTACAAGCATGCCATTCATACTTCTCTCCTCTCCTTGACTACTATAACTTAGAAAAAAGGCGGCGAATAAAAAGCTTCTGACACATTGTTACACCAAAACAGTGATAACTGCAGATCTGCTACAGCATAGTCGATGAACATCGGATTTTCCTCATGACGTTATCTTGCTTGCAAACCATTGCCCCACATATGACAGTAACAAATCTATGCTCTGAAGCGTGCATCATCTGCTTATCCGAAAAATTTTTAGGGAATGTAGTGCAATGTATATGTGAGGAAGGGAGGATCATGGCATCAATTCTTCATACGTTGTTCAGAATACCGTCCTATGCTTTCAAGTATCGCGACCGCCAATCAATAATATCTGACATTTTGAAGGTGGTTTCACGATCCAACAAAGGAAGAAAGAAGTCTCAAATCATGCAAGCAGCACGTCTCAATACCTTCCAGGCGAACAGGTACCTCGAGCTCTGTCTCAGAAACGGGTACGTGATCGTTGACGGCATTCAGTACAAGCTATCAGGAAGAGGCCTCGAGTACTTAGAGAACATTGAAAGAGAGATCATCAAAGTCCAATGGAGTCAACGTTAAGCAGCCAGTCTCTCAAGACGAACCTAGCTCTCACTGATCTTTTTCAATTGCTTCTGATACATCTCCACAATTTCGCTGGCAGTAGTCGCGTCTTCTGCAGCTTTGTCAAACCTGTAGTTGCCGGTGAAACGTGGAAACCGAATTGCGAGTCCACTTCCTTTTCGAATCGAATCCATCGCACACGTGTGAATCGGACTTAACGTGATTTCTGCACCTAAAATCTCGATCGTAACCACTGGTTCAAACCACACATCAGCTTCAAGCATTGAACTCACCCTCGGATGCTTGTGCAAAACAACATGCTTCTGCAACATCTTTGGAAGTTTCGCCATATCCTCATCAGTAAAACCCGTTCCACATTTAGTCACTGTTTCAAAAGTGTCATTCTCCGGGCTGTAAGCTGCTAGAAGAAGAGCACCATAAGTGCCCGCCCGTTTTCCTCGTCCGTGAAATGCACCCACCACGACTAGGTCAACGGTATCGGTCATTTCGCTTTTGTAGTCACGTTTATACTTGATCCACAACCAACCACGCGCCCCGGCCTGATATACGGAGTCCTTTGCCACCGACTTGCAAACAAGACCCTCACACCCATTTTCGATAGCTTCCAAGAAGAATTTCTCAAGCTCAGCCGCATCGCTTGTTGTTATGCAGTTTGCTATCTTCACGCGGTCATCTTCCTTGATAGTCTCTTCAAGCATTCTTCTCCTTACGGGATAGGGCTCCAACGTCAAATCTCTTCCATCTACGTACAGCACTTCAAACATGAAAAGTGAAACAGGATAATCTTCGATTGCTTTCTCAATCCCGTATTTGCGCCTACGATGCATGAGCTCTTGAAACGGGCGCATCTCGCCCGTATCAGAGTCAACTGCCACGCACTCACATTCGAGAATGGCTTCGTTTGCCTTAACGTCCTTTTTAAAGAGGTTAACAGCGTCCGGATATTGGCCGGAAATGTTTTCCAAACGCCTCGAGTAGAGTGTCACGTCATCCCCCTGTTTGTGAGCTTGGAGGCGTTCACCATCGTATTTGTATTCGGCTATACATTTTCCGCCGAGTTTTTCAAGAATCTCTTCCGCTGAAGAAAGTCTCTCAGCCAACATCGGTCTTATCGGTTCATTAATCGAGACCCTAAACCTCTTTATCCCCTCAATGCCCTGCTCTGCCACAGTCCTCGCGACCCTTCCAAGATCTGAACTGATATTGTACGCTCGCTCGATGTCTTCCCGCGCTTCTTTGCCACCACCGTAGGCTATGGCTAGGGCGTCGAGAACTGTCATGTCAGCTATGCCCAGCCGAAGATTTCCAGTTACCGTTCTCATGATGTACTTGGCCTCTTTCGCGGTGGCAGCGGCCAGAATTCCAGCCAGAAGTGAGAGTTTATAGTCGACTGTTCCTGACCCTGAGGTTTTAGCCATTTTGTCAAAAGTCTCATAGACTTTTTGAACCGTTAATGGTTCATGGAAAAAAGTCGCCTGTTTCTTCTTGACTATGAAGCCTTGCGCCGTTTCACCAATGTCCCCAGTCGCCTTGAGATCATCCTCGATCTCGCTCTCGTGTATTCCAGAAGCTTTCGCAAGAGCCTTTATTGCGAGTCTTTCTGCCACACCAATTTCGACGCCTACAAAATCAGGGTATATTCTGCCTTGAGTCAAATACGCAACTTTATCGATAATGTCTTTCGGCGTACTTTTCAAAAGTTCAACGAGCAAGTCCGTCATTTCAAGCCTTTTGGTCGTTGCTTCAATTCTTTCGTAAGCATCAGCAATTATACTGTACCTCAACAAGACATCCTCATAGATAACAAGCCGGTGCAAATATTAAGATCGATCGATCTAACGGGTGCTCGTAAGCCTATCAACAGTTTCCTGTGAAACATCCTCGTTTCCTGAAGGCTCTTACGCCTCTCCTTCCTATTATAGCTTCAAGAACATCCATACGCTCAAGTGCTCTGTTGGCAGTTGAGTGCAGTGCAAAAGCCTTAAGTCTTGTCCTGTTCCTCACCTTTGTCTGGATGATGAAACCGAGAGTCAATAGAGCTTCAAGCTGTGATATGACTCGACGGGCGAACTGACACATTCTCATACGGAAAACACCAACAGAAGCCACAAATGAGAAAAGCAAAACCAATCCAGACTATACAAGCCAAACGTACGCGGAAAGACTGAAGTTGCCCAAACTGAAAATTATCGAGATCTTCGACAGTCTTTCGTCGAAGAAAAGCATCAGATACGCAGTATACTTGGTCGCGATCCTCATATTTTTGGGCCTGATCTTGTTGCCGCCGATCTTGGGAATAGTGATCAAATGGAACACAATGCAGCAAGTAATCAGCCAATCAAGTCTTATGAACCGCGCGCTGACGGCGATTCAAAATTCATTCATAGTGGCATTGTTCGTTGCGACCATTGACCTTCTAGCAGGCATACCGATGGCATGGCTCATCGCACGCAGAAGATCAAGATGGATAAACGTTCTTGACACACTGTCAGATATTCCGTTCATCGTACCTACAGTTGCGCTCGGCTACTCGCTACTGCTGTTTTGGAAGGAACCTAATGGAGTTTCTGGACTCTTTGGCTATCCGCTGGTGTCGCCAGGCTGGGTCCTCGTAATACTGCTTCATTTCACGTTTTCCTTTCCTGTTGTAGTTAGAGTCGTGGTCGGTGCACTGCTTGATTATAAAAGGGAATATGAAAATGCATCACGAACCCTGGGTGCACCACCGTTTACCGCGTCAAGAACAGTCACCTTTCCAATCATTAAACCATCGTTGATCGCCGCTTTCATACTAGCTTTTTCGAGGTCCGTTTCAGAGACAGGAGCAACGCTCATGGTCGCGGGAGCTTTCGAAAACGGATCAATCTTCATACAGAACGTAAAAAACACCTCTGAAGGCTCAATGGTTTTCGCCAGCTTCATCCTCATAGCAGTGGCAGTAGCGATTTTCGTGACTATTCGCGCTCTGGGACCCAGATTAAAGTTGCCCTTAAAAAGAATCTGGCCGACTTTTGAAAGAAAAGCAAGTTATACAAAAGCATCGTCAGCAAGAAACAGCGTCACATTAATCATCTTCTTCGCGATAATACTGATTCCATCCCTATTCGTCGCCCTCCCAGCATTTGAAGCTGTTCTCACACCTACCTTGGCTGCGTCACTGTCAGGTACAGGCATATGGCAAGAATACTGGCAAGGTTTGCTTCTATCATATTTTCTTGCAACAGTAGTAACAGTCTTGAACGTCATAATAGGTTTACCAATGGCAATCATTGTTGCAAGACGAAAGCTGGGAGGATTCCCTTCGGCAATACTAGACATACTGGTCAATATTCCGTTGGTAGTGCCATCGATAGCTTTGGGTGTCTCTTTAGCAATTTTCTGGAAGCAAAGCATTACCTTCGTGCCTGAGCTGGTGGTGTTGATTCTTGCACACATGACGATCACTTACCCGTATTTCGTCAGGTCAATGTCGGCAGCCGTCGAAAGGATAAGCTCGGACTTGGAAGATGCTTCAAGAACGCTTGGAGCCAAACCTTTGGGAGTCTTCAGAACAATAATTCTGCCGTTAACCAAGTATTCGATACTCTCTGGTGCAATACTCGTTTTCACGCGAAGCATAAGCGAGACAGGCGCAACGCTTGCGGTTACGAACCTCAGAACGGCTCCTGTTGTTCTTGTTGATTGGGTGCCTCGACTGGGACAGCAAAAAATACCTGCAACGCCGCTTGAAATTGGTTTAGGCTGCGGCTACCTGATACTATTCTCGTTCATAATTCTCTTGGTCCTAAGGTTAGTTGTCAAAGGAAAGGGAAGATACTGATACTAACATGGTTAATAAACAACTTGACATTTATGAAATGAGTCACAAAATCGCACACGAGATACCGGGGAGAACCACTGATGCCTGACGTCCGCGTGGAGAATGTCACGAAGAAGTTTGGAAAACTTGTCGCCGTCAACAACGTGAGTCTCCACATTCAAGACAAGGAATATTTCGCACTACTTGGTCCGAGCGGATGCGGGAAGACGACGTTGCTTAGACTCATTGCCGGGTTAATCCAGCCGGATGCTGGAAAGATTTACATCGGAGACAAAATGGTTAACGACGTTCCCCCTGAAGACAGAGACATTGGTTTTGTATTCCAAACGTTCGCCCTGTTTCCACATATGAACGCCTGGAACAACGTGATCTACGGACCAAGAGTAAAAGGGTTCGACATGAAAAAGGCTGGGACGATAGGACATGAAGTGCTTGAAATGGTCAGGCTACATGAAAGGCTAGAGGCTTTCCCAAATGAATTAAGCGGAGGCATGATGCAAAGGGTCGCTGTCGCGAGAGCCCTAGCGGCCGGGGCTAAATTGCTGCTTTTGGACGAACCGCTTGGACAGTTAGATGCCAAGGTAAGAAACGAGTTAAGGTACGAAATAAGAAGGATGACAAATGACTTGGGATTGACAGCTATACATGTGACTCACGACCAAGCTGAAGCCATGGCAATCTCGGACAGAATTGCTGTCATGAGAAAAGGGGCGGTGAAGCAAGTCGGCACTCCAAGCGAGCTTTACATGTCACCAGAGAACATTTTCGTAGCTAATTTCATCGGAGAATCAAACTTCCTAGAAGGATACGTTACAGAGACAAGCAGCAAAGAAACGACCGTAGAGCTGCGAGGCAAAACGAAAGTTCAGGCAACGAGCAATAGTGTGACAAAAGGTCAAAGAGTGGTACTGGCTGTAAGACCTGAGACTTACGTCATCGAAAAAGGAGAAAGAAAAAGCAAAAACTCGATGGCAGGAACGATAGAAAAAGTCACGTTTGAAGGAACGAACATACGATATGAAGTCAGACTTGAAAATCAGGATTTGATCGTGATCGTCAAGCCTTCCGTTATCGGGGAATGGTTTAAGTTGGACGAAAAGGTAACTGTCAACTTCCAACGCGAGAAAGCGCATCTCTTCGTTTACCCTGAAACAGGGTTGAAGGAGGAACTGGCTGTTGAGTGAGCTGATAAAGTGGTTTGCAAAGCGAAAGGAAACCAAGGCTTTGGTGGCTATACAACGACATCTTGCTTTGACGATTGGAATAGTTGAAGACTTGGAGAAGGCCATAGAGGCGGCGATAAGGTCAGACGTGAAGGAAATGCAGAGATGCATCGAAAGAGTAGCAAGCGCCGAAAACGAAGCAGATACCTTGCGGAGAAAGGTCATGGACGAGATTTCAACTGGAGAACTGTCACCAACAGACAGGGAAGACTTGATGGATCTTGTCAAGAGAGTAGACATGGTCGCTGATTGGGGCAGGGAGTCCACACGCATACTGGTTGCAATACCCATAGAGCACGTGCCAGCCTCTATAAAGAGCCAGTTCATGGTGATGGTCAAGAGCGTAAGAGAGTGCACGGCTTCTCTTCAGAAATGTGTGAACAGGATGATGACGAAGGCCGAAGAAGCTCTTCAGGCCGCTGATGCGGTGGAGCGGGAAGAAGAAAAAGTTGATGAAATACACGAAAAAGCCAGGATTTTAATCGGAAAAGAGGATCTACCGAAGGCTGGAGCAGCAATCTTGGCAAGCGAGCTTTTTGAAGCGCTGGAAATGATCGCTGACTCGTGTGAAGATGTCTGCGATCAAGTGAGAGTAATAATGATCAGAAAATAGGGTGAAAAACATGAACGAGGCAAGAATCGACATATCGGAACTGAAAGATGAGGGAAGTGACGTAATCAAGGAATTAGTCGAATTCTTAACAAAGAAAACAAACGCCAAGATTGAAGCTGGAACGGCTGAAATCACCGTGAAAGGCGACGAAGAAAAGACAGTTTCGAGACTATACTTGCGCGTGCTTCTTCGCAAGTTCCTACACACAAAGGAATTGACAGACTATTTCCGAGTTATAGGCGGCAAAGAAAACGCTCTAGTCGTCAAAAAGAAGAAGATACCTGAAGAAGAAGAGTAATCGTGCGCCTACGTCTTTCTGGGAGTCTCCCATTTCTCTTTCGCGCGCGCAATTATGCCCTCTGTCAGCGCACCCTTTCTTGTCTTGTCCTGCATTCGAAACGCCTGTTTCGTTTTTTCAACTGGAACTTGAACATAGGGGATGCCTCGTGCTAGACTGGGGCTTCTGTTCCTAAGCCCTTGGAAACGGTCCTGTACGCTTCTTCTGAAGTGTCTACTCGTGGAAAAATGTGAAATATAACTTTGCAGAAACTAGGTGTTCGAAAGAGGAAAATATTTGAGGGGCAAAACTGGTTCTGAACTGGTGCTTATGGTTCTACTTTTCAGCGTGTTTGCGTTTGCATCCAACGTTCGGCGTACGGAAGCGAGTTCTTCAACGATTTACATCAGAGCTGACGGTTCAGTTAACCCGGTGACCGCTGCGATTCGCAGAAGCGGAAACCTGTATGTCTTGACTGGCAACATAAGAACGACGCTTGATAATGATGGAATCGTCGTTGAAAGGAACAATGTGACGATTGACGGAGCAGGTTACACGATTCAGGGGGCTGTGCTGTTTTCCGTTTCCAAAGGGGTATGTTTGTCGAAAACAAACAACGTGAGGATCAGAAACGTTAGGGTTGACTCATTCTACTACGGCGTCTATGTTGAGAATTGTTCTGGTAACGAAGTCGTTGGAAACACCATAACAGGCAATTCCGAAGGCATCGAACTCTATGGGTCGTCGAACGACCTTGTTTCCGGGAACACTCTGACGAAAAACGGCAACGGCATCGTTTCCTATTATTCTTCTGGGAACGTCATTGCTGAAAACAGTCTGATAAACAACAATTGTAGCGTGCTTCTGGCGAAGTCAACCAACTGCACTATTGCTGGAAACGGTTTGACGGCGAGTAACCGTGATGGTGTTTGTTTTGTCAGTTCATCGGGCAACAGCGTTGTGGATAACAACGTGACGGGAAGCAGTGGAAATGGGGTCTATGTCGATTCGTCTTTGAACAACAGTATTTCTCGCAACATCGTAACTGCAAACGGAGAGTCTGGCATAGTGCTTCGGGATGATTCGGACTCGAACGGCATATTTGAAAACATTGTGAAGGCAAACAGAGGAGACGGCATATTGTTCTCCGGAATAGATCGGCTGAACGGTCCTTCAGGATGCAACGTTTCTTGGAACACGATTACAGAAAACGGCTGGAACGGCGTTGAGCTCTACGGTTCTTCAGGCAATCGACTGGTTGGGAATAACGTGGCGAGAAACTTGTTTTGTTTGGGGATGAATGAGTCTTCGGGGAATTTTATTTACCACAACAACTTCGTGGACAACGCCCATGGAGTTTGGGCTTGGAAGTCGGTGAATGTTTGGAACGGTTCGGTTGAAGGTAACTATTGGAGCGAGTACTTCGGACAGGACTTGGACCGGGACGGCGTCGGTGATTCTCCGTGTGTCGTGTGTGAAAATAACGCGGATAACCATCCGTTGATGAACCCATACCTGCGTGGCGACATTAATCATGATGCTAAGGTTAACATCGTTGACGTAAACATCGTCGGCAAAGCCTTGGGAGCACAGCCCGGAGGCAAGAACTGGAATCCTCACGCGGACATGGATGAAGACGGAAAAATAAGCATTCTGGATGTTGCGGCTGTTGCGGGGGAATTTGGGAAAGAGTGGAAAAACCCATAGTGCTTTGGCTTACATCAATTTGTGGACTTGTCATGATTGAGAGCTCTCATCTGTCTTTTGGTGTGTCGCCATTAAATGTTGGGTTTTTTGCCGACTGATATGTAGGAGCGCTGAAAACCGAGATCCAGGGCACGTTGACTGCGCGGCGTCGCAACATGGGCTATGTCAATTTCCTGAGGTCCGAGTGGTCATAGAAATGATAGAGCCTCTCCCCGTGTCTTTTCCATTCGCCTTTGCTGCAGCCTGCGGTGATCCTAGGGAGTATGTCAAATATAACGATGCTCGACTTGTTATATCTTGATACCCCACTCCCCCTAGGCATTTTGCACCGACAACCAGGCGCCACCAACTCGCAGACTCAGCTCAGTTCCAAACACTGACCGCACACGCTAGTCTGACTACTGATTGAAAACTGCTGAAAAAAGGTAGGGGGGTATCAATTATAACAAGTCGAAACCTGTTATAATTGACATACCTCGATGGCCTACACGCCACGTACTAAAGGCACTCGGTCTATTTTTCTATTGAGACTTTGCTTTCGTCTGCTTCTTTTTCGAGTCTGATGATGTGGTCGGCTTTTTCTGCGAAGGGTTCGCTGTGTGTGACGGCTATTGTTTGTTCTATTGCCTTAAATCGGGATAGTGCTCGGGCTAGGCGGTCTATTGAGCCGTCTTCTGTTCCGAGGCTTTCGGTTGGTTCGTCGAGGAGGAGCATGCTTAGTCCGTGGCCCGTCTTGGATTGCGTGATTAGTTGGCCTAGTCCGAGCCGATATGCGAATGCCAGCAGTGTGCGTTCTCCGCGGGACAGGAAGAGAAACACATAAACCAGCAGCCAACTGCATCTTAACAATCAAAAGGCGCGCCAAAATGAAATGTCAGAAATGCGGAAAGGATACTTTCCTACCTTTTAAATGTCAATATTGCGGAGGTTATTTCTGTTCTGAACATCGATTGCCTGAGAACCACCAATGTGCGCAGATGGATCAGGCAAGATTGCCGAGAGAGGGAACGCCTTCGGCGATTGTTCAAAAAGGCAAATCCTATGAATACGTCTTCACGTATCCCTCTCTTAAGCCTGCAAAGAGCCATGTCCAGTTCAGTATCAAAGAAATTGAGCATCTGGCGATCGCCGCATTACTCATCGTTGGAGTGGGACTGTCCATCCTATGGTTTCAAGGCTTTCCATTTAGCGATTACGTGGCGTTGTCACTTTTCGTAGCGATGTTCACCTTGTCATTTCTTGCACACGAGATAGTTCATAAGCTAGTGGCACAAAGACACGGGCTTTGGGCAGAGTTCAGACTGACATTGATCGGTGCGCTCCTTACCATGTTTTCCATTATATCTCCACTTTTCAAGATCATTGCCCCAGGCGCAGTCATGGTGGGAGGATCTAGTGATCGAAGGACAATCGGAAAAATTTCCATCGCTGGACCAGCTACAAACATAACGCTGGCAACGGCATTTTTGGCAGTCACATTCCTGTCCACGCAGTACAATACGATATTTTCCCCCGTCGCTTTTTTCAATGCTTGGATAGCCCTTTTCAATCTCATTCCTTTAGGGATACTTGACGGTTTCAAGATCTTCAGTTGGGACAAAAAGATCTGGACAATGGCCTTCGCTGCAAGCATAGTGCTCACAGTAGTCTCGTATCAACACCTGTCTCCATACTAAATTAGTTCATGACATGTCTCACGAAAAAGCCTGTTGACCGGTCTAGGAACGGTTTCTCCTGATTAGAGAAGCTCTATGGTGACGTGAACTTCTTCTGGAACACGGATTCGCATGATGCGTCGCATCACACGTTCTTCAGCGTCGATGTCTATGAGGCGCTTATGAATGCGCATTTCCCACCTGTCCCATGTTGCAGTTCCTTCACCGCAAGGTGACTTCAAAACAGGAACCTTCAACCGTTTTGTGGGCAGTGGAACTGGACCGTTAATCTTAACTCCAGTTTTCTGGGCGATGACCTTCAGCTCTCCACATACTTCTTCAAGCTTTGAGTAATCGGTGCTTGTCAAGCGTATGCGCGCTTTTCTGACCATCGCCCATCAATCCTAATGTTTCTGCCTCTAAACAGATTTATCGGGTATTTACCTTAGACAACTAGCCGTGAATAAAAACTTATCGACCTTCATTTTCAATTTATCTACACCTGTTTTCGTTTGCGGAAGATTTTGCGGCCGTCGCTATACTTGCCGGTGACGTATTCGAAGCCTGTCTCTATGAGTTTGCAGGCCTCTTGAATGTACCGATGACTTTGCTGGCTGCTGAGATTATTGGTCTAGCTCTTGGTCTGTTGGTATGAAGGCTCCTTCGAAAACGCAAAATGTTATAGCCGCTTAGATTCGAATGGCTAAGGTTAGCACCCCCGCATGCCATACACAATTCAATTGTGTTTTTACCTTCTTTTCTGTTTCTTTCCTCCACGAGCCCTTCTCGTTTGATGACCCTTTGCTTTGTCACGGCGACCGCTCTCGATGACTTTTCTACGGGAATTCTGTTCTCTACCCATGCTTTGTCACCTCACCTTTCAATCGCCAATAGCATCTTTTCCGAAATAAACCTGTTGGGAATAGCGCATTCACGTGGGCTCTGTGTGTGGGATAGATAGTTTATGCCTCATTGAGCTATAAAGGAGCAAATTTATAAAGGTAAAACGGTAAACGTGACAACGTGCCGAAAAAAGAAGACCGGCGTAAACATGGACGAAGGCACCTGGAAACAATGGCTCCTCTTTGTCGTTTAGAAGCACGGATCAAGCCGGAAAGTAAGGGAGGAAACGGCCAGAGCTCTCAAAGAATACATGAAAAAGCATGGAGATGCAAGAATAGATGGCAAAGGTGATTAATCAAAGCGCACGCTCGCGCAGACGAGTTCTTGTGACCTTCGATGAAGATCAAGTGAAGATCATCCAGTCGTTGAAAGGCTTTGGAACAAAAGACGCAGAAATAGTCAGATCAATCGTGATGGCCTACCTGAGCGAACACAATTATATCAAGCAGGCGTCGATTGATCGTGATCGGGCGATCGAGGAGTCAGATAGAAAGATCAAGCAAGCGTCAGATGAGTCAAATAGAAAATACAAACTTGCTCGCGCCCAGGGCAACTTCTGAATCGATCGATCGCAAAACCCAAAGTCGAATACGTTGAAGACGAATTATAGAAAAGATCGTAGGAAAGCCCAGCGAGACTGACAACGTGACTTTAAAGTCCTTTAAATTGGTTTGCATAAGTTTTCGTTTATTCAAACTCATTATCATCTTCTTCTTTCCACTCTTCAGAGTCTTCGTCTATACCTTCATTCATGTCATTTCGCCTCCATTCTAGCGCACACGTTCTAGAAAGATCGCTCCAATTCTGCTATTGCCTTTAAGGTTCTGTCTCTTAACTCGCTCAATGAAGGGCATCAATGGTGCCTTATGAATATCAAAGATGGGATTCGTCCTTGCAGAATATCAATCTCTTCTTTTATCGACCCACGCCTCACCGTAACGCGCGCTTTTTGGCTTCTGTAGCCGAGCGAAAATAGCTTATGCGGGAAACTAAAATAGTAAATAATGGAATCTGAATGGGGGTGAAGCAATGGAAAAAAGGAAGTTGGAACTTGCGTTCATCGATAAGAGTGGGAAAGTGTATCCATTAGATGAGGTTACTCGTGCGGAATTAGCTGAGGGTCTTGAAAAGATCTCTAAAGAGATCGCAAAGAGACTGTTATTAGTGAAAGAACAAAGATAAAATCTAGTCTATCTCTTCTTTCCCGTCCGTGGAAAACGAAGTGCGCTTCATCAAACTCGGCTCGGCACGCGGCAAATTAAAAGTTTGGGTAAAATGTAAGTTTGAAGCCCAAATATGACTTGAATGATGCAAGACGACGATGGTCAGAATGCAAGTGGTTGGGCTTACGATATCTTTGCCTGCGAAGTGGGAACGGTTTCTGAAACACTTGGTCGACGGTCACGGAATTGACCTCAACACCGTCGTCAGTGAACTGTGTGAGTGGGCCTTTTCCGACCCTGAAAATAAAGAACAGTTTAAAGTCTGGTTAGATGAGGCCTATCCCCAAAAAGGAGAGGCTGAAGAAAAAGCAAGAGCTGCAGGAGAAGAAGCCGCCGAGGAAGAAGAAGAGTACGAAGAAGAATCTGAAGAGGAATCCCACGAACATCGGGACTAGTCAGGTGACAAGCGCGCGCTTCGATCGATCGCGCGCTGAAATGAGAAAACAAACTGGTTTTGCGCAAACCTGACATACATGTTGCATACATTCTTTTCCAAGGACCACTTTTGCCCTATGGACTCGCCGGACTTATAGTCGTGCTCTTTTATCGAATCGTGCTTCTCTTAAGCTGATGTTGGATGAAAATGAACAAACCGACATCGAGACATAAATAACATGAGCACTATTTTTGTTTCTTACTTTGTAACGGAGCAGGTGTCCGCATTTCCAGTCTATTGGGCGGCCTAGGCTGTCATGTTTTTCCTGTCCTTTAGGAACTCTGCGTCCGCAGAACGCGCACCAGTAATCATAGTTGAAATCTGTGTATCCTCTTGACGACATTTGCCACTCTGCAGTTCAGCTAGTTTTTCAGGAACTCTTCCCGGGTAAAGCCTTATCCAACCAACGACGCTGCCTATTGAGGCCTTGGCGGTGGTCGTGGAGGCGAGTGGGTAGCTTCCCGTCTGGCAAAACTCCTCCGATAAAAAACAAAGGCTAGAACCGCCAGAACTATGCCTATTACCAGAACAATGCCTACCAAGACCACAGGGTCAATACCCAAGATAGTCTTCCCCAAGAATAGCTCTGCTGCCCGCTTCTAATAAAACTATCTCGGTCAATAAATTCAGATATCATTGGTTGGAGGAAAGTTTTATCCCCCAAACTCAAAAAAAGTAACCAGGGTCTAACTAAGTACTTTATGGAAGGATCTTCATACAGCATTTCGAGCGTCCGTCAAATGTTGGTTAAGAAGAGGGGGTTGAATGGAAAAGGAGACTAATGAGGCTCAAATGAAATTCTTCAAGGACTTGGAAAACGTAGCGCACGCGCCCTCCTGTGCCAAAAGAAGCAATCAACAGTCCCGCACTTCCTTTTTCCTCGCTTCCCAGTATTCTTTTGCTTCCCCGTATTCCTTTTCTTTTTTGGCTGCTCCCGATTTGCCCCTACATTCTGGACATAAGCACTTGCCTACGTATTGTACATACCGGGTGTAGAACATCTTCCCGCAATTCTCGCATCGGTGATCGCCCATGATTTCGCCTTCAGTATAAATGGCTATCTTCCAAGGATTTAACAGGTTCTGCATTAGTCCACTAATGCAAAACAATAGTTCTTGAGAAAGTGCAGTCTAAGAAATCGGTCATGCCTCAGCCTCCAGCGACGTGAAAACAGGTCCGAGAACAACAAGACGGCGTAAGGATAGACGCTCTCTAAACGGTTCAGCATCTTCCAAACGCACAACTTGGCTGGCTCGAAACCCTAAAAGGGTCAAGTCTTCACGGCGGTAGCGGCAGACTTCCAAAATGCGCTCATCCTCCCCAAAAGTCAAAGCATAATCAGCTTCGTTGCCCGTTACGGGAAAACTGAGCCTACGCTTAGACATCTGCACGCAAACCTCCAAAAACTTAACCAGCCAAAATGGAAAAAGGGAGTTTGCGGCGGATATCTCCAAGGAGCAGTGAATAAGAACTTATCGAAACAAATAGTAGCAACAAGCACAACGTAAGCGAGGATGGGACTTGGAGAACTTGAAGGTTAAAGGTATACTCCTAGACTTGGATGGTACTGTAGTAGATGCAAGAGAAGCCTACTTTGAAGCCGCAAGAACTGCTTTCGCAGCCTTGCGACAGAGGGTGGTCGACATCAAGACGATGATTGAGATTCCTAAGAGGCTTGAGCAGGATATGTCTATAGACGACTTGCTGATAGGGATTGATGTTAAGAGATTCAGGGAGATCTACCTCAAAGCATATTATGAGGCCACGGCTGCAAAGACGAAGCCGTTCCTAAACATCGCCGAAACGCTCAAGAAGCTTTCAGAAAAGGCTAAGTTGGCTCTGACCACAAGACGCAACGTGTCAAGCAAAGAAGTGATTGCAGAACTTGAGAGATTCGGTCTCGCAAGATATTTTCAGAACGTAGTGACATCAAAGGATACGAAGAATCCGAAGCCTTCCCCTGAGGCTTTGATCAAATGTTCAAAACAGCTGGATGTCAACATAAGTGACTGCATAGTCGTCGGAGACTCTGTCGTTGATGTTAGAGCTGGGAAAAATGCAGGGGCAAGGACCGTTGCTGTTCTGTCGGGCATCTTTTCTCGAGAAGAGCTGGAAAGGGAGAAACCAGATTTGATTTTGGAAAATATCAACGAATTGCCAGCTTTTCTTGATTAGACTCTGAAATCGGCTTTAAGAATATTTCTAGAAACATAATATAGCTTAAAGCTCTTGAAGAGAACTATAGAAGCAACAACGAATAAAGCTTATTAAAAGCGTGAAGGTCTAGATTAGAATGGAGAAGGCTTCGAGACGGGAGTACCTATGAACTTCGTTGAAATACTTTTGTCAGAGAAACTCAAGGACAAGAACCCAATGCTGGACGTTCTAGGTTCAGACCGTAAGGTACTTCAAATAGCTTGTCAAGACTTGACAAATTACCTTAAGGTACATTGGGCCCTCGTTGGAAAAGATGCGAGCGAATGTGAGACTGTAGAGAGGCTTGAAAAGGTCTTTAATGAAAACCCAAGCGAACTTGCGGAGTTTCTTGGGATCTGGACTGGAATTTGGCTGAGCAAATGGAAGGAGAGGGTTAAGCTTCTGATAGGCAACGAGAGTTCAAAGAAGTGGAATCGTGCTACGAAGATTCTCAACAACGCTGAGCCAATATGGCACAAGCTTTCGAACCGTCAGGAAATGACAGATGTGGTTGTGTCGACGCTTGTCAAGAACGGGGAGATTTGTGGCACAACGATTTTGGCTGAAAACCTCTTGAAAATGGAACTTGGCGAGGAGAAAAGAGAATACGTTAATGACGAGGAAGAGATCCTGAATGTTGTCAACGACGCCTTACGGAAGGCAAGAGAACTAACTCAGAGTAAAGGCCCATTGATTTTCGTGAAGGTTGATAAAGGCTACTACGAATCGTCACAATAAGCTTGGGTTCTTAACGCGTTCTTTCTCTCTGCAGAGTTTTGGTTCGCCAAGAATATGTTTTGGTGACGGTTTTTTCACCGTAACCGCAGGCTGAACAGCGTTTCTTGGTCACGTTGTAGGATCTTCTTCCGCATCGCCTGCATCTTATGTGGACTCTTTTCCCAGCACGTTTGCCAAAGGAGGGTGTTCCCTTTCCCAAAGGATGTCACCTTGGGGGCGGTGAAATAAGAACTACGTTGTCTCCTCGGACGATTATCGACCCTAGTTTCCTAACGTTTTCTGAAGTGGTTGTGTCTTCTGTTTCTTCTAGGACTAGGTTCAAGTGTTGATCGAATCCCTTGAGCCTTCCACGCAAGTTTTTTCCACCTTTAAGTCTTACGAGCACGATTTTTCCAAGGTTTTGCTCAAGGATCTCGGTAGTCATTTCGCTCATTTTTTCACCCTCAACCTAAATGCTATGCCTTTTATACTCGAACCTTACAGATTTAAACCTTATCTAAGAGAGAAGAGAATGCCTGAACGATTCAGACGGTTTTTCTTGAAAGAAAAAGAATCAAAAGGGGTTCTAGGCGAGGCGTCAAAAAGATTCAAAGTTGATTTGCAGCAGATTTTCAAAGACAAACCAAGGGTTGAAGCAGTCGAAACAGAATTCGCCGAAATCTTCCTCATAAACGGAAGGCCGATAATGGCCAGAATCGAGGGCACTGTTTACCCAACACTGATCTTCAAAGAATTTTTAGACAGAGCCCCGAAGGTCGTTGTAGACATGGGAGCAGTTCCATACGTCTGCAAGGGCGCAAACATCATGGCGCCCGGGATTAGGCGTTTTGAAGGAGAATTCAGCAAGGGCGACTTTGTATGCGTTATTGACGAGAAACATGGGAAACCGTTGGCAATAGGCGAAGCCCTTTACTCTGTGGAAGAGGCAAAGAATGTCAAGCAAGGCATCGTCCTTAAGAACGCGCATTTTGTCGGAGACAGAACGTGGGATTTAATGAAGCAGCTTATCACGCCGGCTCGGTGAAGGCTGAATCTTAATCATGAATTCATAAAATCCTTTAATAGTTCGATACATATTAAGAATCCAGACGTTGAGTTAATAAAAAACCTTAAACTCTTGAATGTAAATAGAAAGCAAAGGAGGAGAAACTTGCCAGGATTGAGTGGGATACTTCGCAAGTCTAAGAAGGAGGGGAAAGAAGCTGAGGTTAAAGCTGGTTCTGGCAAGACCTACTTGAAAGCAATGCCTCTTCGTGACTTGTCGGACTTGGAGGCCGTGAAGACGGAGGTCAAGTCTGGAAACATCCTGATTCTGAGAATGACTCCTCTTGCGAACAAAAGCATTGATGACGTCAAACGCGCCGTCAACGAGTTGTCTGAATTCGCAGAGTCGATAGGCGGAGACATCGCAAGGCTCGGCGAAGAGCGAGTAGTTGTCTGTCCTCCGAACGTGAAAATTTGGCGGGAAAAAGCCTCGGTTTCAAATGAGCCTATCCCTACAGCAGCCTAAAGGTTTCCATGACTGCTGGCACTAGTGTTTGAACTTCACATCTTCTTTCAATGAAGTTGGCCATGCTTAGACATTTTGCTCTTTCACCATGGCAGACGACAACTCTCTCTGGTTTCGGCTGTAAATGAGTTATGTAGTTGAATATTTGCCGTCTGTCTGAGTGCCCAGAGAAGCCTTCAATTGACTCGGTATGCAGTCTGACCTTCACAACGTCCATTTTGCCTTCGGAGGTCATCACTGCCACTTCGTTCAAGCCTTTCTGGACCCTTCGGCCCATCGTGCCCTCAATCTGATAGCTGACGAATACTATTGAGTTGTTCTCGTCGTCAGCCAAGCTCTTGAAATACTCTATGACCGGTCCGCCTTCAAGCATTCCAGAAGTAGCCATTATGATGCACGGTTCGCCTTCAATGATTTCCTGTCTGATGCTTGGATGCTCCACAATAGTAAAGTAGTCTGATTGGAACGGGTTCACTCCATCGTGAAGGATGCTGTTGCGTACTTCGCGACCCAAATATTCTGGGTACGCCGTGTGAATCGCTGTGGCTTCTGAAATCATTCCCTCAATGAACACGGGCGCCTCTTTCATCAATCCACGCCGCATGTAACCGTCAAGAACGAGCATTATCTCCTGCGCCCGACCGACGGCCGGAACAGGAATCAGAACTTTGCCCTTACGTTCCAAGGTTTGATTTACAACGGAGGTCAACCGTTCCTCAGCCTCGACTCTTGAAGGCATGATATCATCCGGGCCACCGTAGGTGCTTTCGGTAATCACTGTTTCGACCCTTGGAAACTCTGTCGTCGCCGCTTCCAGAAGCATGGTTCTTGAATACTTGTAGTCGCCCGTGTAGACAACGTTATGCAAACCTTCGCCTATGTGCAGGTGAACCATGGACGAGCCCAGAATGTGGCCAGCGTTGTGCAACGTCAACCGCATATCAGGAGCTATGTCAGTTACCACTCCGTATCGTAAGGGAAGCGTGTGCAAAACGCATTCGCGGACATCTTTCTGATCATAATACGGTGTCACGCCCTGCTTGCCTGCGACGTCCAAGTAGTCCAGTTGAAGCAATGTCATCATGTTAGAAGTCGGCGCTGAACAGTAAACCGGACCGTCGTACCCGTACTTGTAGAGAAATGGAAGCAGACCGCAATGGTCAAGATGAGCATGACTTATGACCACAGCATCCAAGGATTCAATTTCGAAAGCCGGGTTGTCCAGCCTCGGAAAAGCCTCAAAAGGCCTAGTTGAACCGGGGTTAATCCCGCAGTCCAAGAGCACACTGCTTTCTCGAGTTTGAACAAGGAGAGCAGATCTGCCAACCTCTTGAACTCCTCCGAGGGCGGTGATCCTTACGTCTCCAACTTCGAAGGCTTTAGGCCTAAAAATTCTTTCTCCCACGGTGCGGAGTATGCGTTCTCTTTCTTTGCTTTCAGAATGAAGGTAATGACGCATGTGGGTTATTATCTTGGACTTCAACGGTGGACTTCTGAGAACGTGCGGCCGCCATTTAGTCCGCTTGATGATCTCCTGCAGGACTGTGCCGTTTTTCCCGATGACGAGACCTGGTTTCTTGGCGTCAATGATTATCTCGCCTAGGCTTGGATCAAAGTTTATGTCGGTCACTTCAGCTTCAGGAGGAATTATGTCCCTTGCTATTTTTTCAGCTTCAATTTCCTGAAGCCTGACTGACGGATCAGAACGTATGACGATGCGTTTTCTTATCACGTTAACTATGTTGGCGACAACGCTGCTTTGGTCAACCAGCACTTCAGGTCTTTTCGTGTAGACAGCTAGTGTCGACCCTTCATACTCTATTCTTGTCACTTCAGCCTCTTTCGGGACGTGCTCCAAAATGTACTGGGTGATTTCTATCTTCTCTCTATCAGAGTTTGACGGCACGACTTATGCTTCCTCAATCACTTAGAAGCTGCTTCTTCTCCTTCTCAGTCAGATCCCGATATCCCTTCTCATCTATCACTGCCACATTAAAACTGTCACCGCTTGCAGAATCCCTTTTCATAGCAGCGTTAACAGCCTTAACAATGACAGGCAACATCTCCTTCAACGAGGCGCCCTCCCGAAACTTATCCTCCAAAATGCCGTACGCGACGGGCGAACCAGAGCCTGTTGAAACATACTTCTCCTCGGTTAAACTGCCGAACGGATCAACTGAGAAAACATGCGGCCCCGTGTAATCTACTCCGCCCACTAGAACTTGCGCCAACAAAGGCACGTACCGAGCTGAAAACAAGAGATTTGACAGTATTCTCGCAGCGGAACTCACGGGCAAAGGTCGACCCAAGTTTATCCTGTAAAGATGCGCGTTCGTCGTCAGGATATCCACAGCTCTCTGTGCGTCAGCAACACTCCCAGCAATCGTCATAGCCAGATGGTCATCAATCTGATACACCTTTTTTCCATGCTTGTGAGCAACGTAGAAACCCATAGTCACACGAGTATCCGAAGCGAGTATCACTCCATCTTTACATACAACGCCGATCGTCGTCGTCCCTTTCAACGCTAACCGATTCACCACATCATTATTACTTAACATCTTCAGTTTCTCCCAAAACCTAAACGCGTTACTGAAATACTTCACAAGGAAGTAACATCATGTAATCACAACCAAGGCATTAATTAACATTACGCTTCAAAAAATCAAGATAAAAACAGAAACTCTCGCAAGATCAACTACACACGACGCATCCCCACGAGGTCTTAATAAGGCTCGGCCATATCATGGACGCCTTGGCGAACTTTTCAGAAGAAGAACGCGAAGATGCCCTTATGAACATCTTTATTAAGGTTTAAACACACAACGCTAGAAAACATAAGCGAACTACAGCTGTGATTGTTGTGCCTTTGAAAAGTCATCGAATGCAGCTTCCGAGAGAAGTAATCGTTGGTCACGGAGTAATAGAAGGCACAGGAGAAATCGTCCACCGACTGGGATTCAAAGAATCCGCACTAATCATAGCCGGCTTAAGAACATACGACATTGCCGGAAAAAGAGTTAAAGAAATCCTTGAAAAAGAAGGAATGACCGTCGACACCTTTCTTGTTGAGACGGCAACGGTCAAAGACGTCGAAGCAGTCGAAGAAAAAATAAGAGCACTGAAACCTCAAATCGTCTTCGGAGTAGGCGGCGGAACGAAAATAGACACCGCGAAATGCAGCTCCTCACGGCAACAAATCCCATTCATCAGCGTCCCAACCACAGCCACTCACGACGGAATAGCCAGTCCTGTCTCGTCCATTAAAGGCTTCGAAAAACCATACTCAATAATGGCTCAAGCACCACTAGCCATCATAGCGGACACGAGCATCATAATGCAAGCACCATGGCGCTATTCCATCAGTGGCTGTGAAGACGTAATCGCCAAACTCACTGCCGTCAGAGACTGGAAACTCGCACACACAGAAAGAAACGAGTACTACGGCGGATATGCAGCCAGTCTGGCATTGATGAGTGCCAAACACGTCATGCAAAACGTCCAACTGATGAAGAACGAAAACGAAGAAGGCCTGAGGATCCTGATAGAGGCTCTAATAAGTTGCGGCGTATCCATGAGCATTGCGGGAAGCAGCCGTCCATGCAGCGGCTCCGAACACCTCTTCAGCCATGCTCTCGACATGATTAGACCGAACCACGCTCTCCATGGAGAACGTTGCGGCATCGGAACAATCATGATGGCTTACCTTCACGAACAAGACTGGAAAAGAATAAGAGACGCTTTGAAACAACTCGGCGCACCTACCAACGCCCAAGAACTTGGCGTGGAAAGAGAGGACGTGCTAACAGCCCTAGAAATGGCCGCAACGATAAGACCCGAAAGATACACTGTTCTAAACAAGCTCAACCTAGACAAAGAAGGTTATGAACATCTCGCGAAAGTGACAGAAGTCATCTAAGCGATCTACTCATTTGGAGATATTCCATATGTTGAAAACAACTGGGCCAATTCACGCAAAGATCATACGAAGCTAAGGCTTGGTTTCCACTTTTTCTTCTTGCTTCTCTTCTTTTTCTGTTTTAACCTCTTTCTCTGGCTTGGCTTCAGTTTTTTTAGGTTCAGCCTTGAAGGTTTCAGTGAATTTGACAGTGGCTATGTCTTGGAAGAATCTCTGAATATCTAAGGCTATGCCTCTTTTCGCAACCTGAATCCCTTCCAAATAGAAGGCTTCTTCAGGCATTTCAATGCTAACTGCCTTCGCCTTAACCGTGAACTCGAACTTTGCCGCTTCAACAGCAGAAACTCTGCGATGAATAAGAGCCGCTACCTTGTCTTCCACAGTCTCTAGCTTCTTCTGAACCGTAACATCATAAACTAGGGTTTTCCCCGCCAAAGGAGGGTTGAAATCCAGAAGAACCCGCCCGGCACCCATGGCCCGAACAGTTGCCATCTTTCCTCCGTATTCAACGCGCATTCCAAGACTCGGATTTATGTCTCTAGCAAGCAACTGCTTCAAGGGAACACGCTTAACCTTTTCAGGATCCCTGTTTCCGAAGGCCTTATCAGGCGCTATTTCAACGACACTGGGCTTGCCGACTTCCATTGTTGTCAGGCTTTCATCTAGCGACTTCATCACCCAGCTTTCACCTATCACTACGAGCTTGGACTCGTAAATGTCGCCTTCCTTGTACAAATGCTCCTTCTTAGCAACCTCTTCGCTAGTCGTGTCGAAGACTTCTCCTGTTTCCTTCACCTTAGCGACGTAATCGATAACTATGAAATCGCTTTTCTGTAGACTCATAATCATCATCTTTCAAGGCAGTAAGTTTTGAACCTTAATAAAAGCTTTCTCTCAAGAATCTGTCTTTGCCTCCCCCGCGCAGATCAATTCACGCAAGTCAACCAAACTTAACTCCATGGTCATAGATTATTCAGCTTGACGAGCTAAAGGCGAGCGCAACCTGTTTGAATCAAGACTCTGCAGGAGTAGACACGTGAACAAAGTGGAAAGTAAGGGACGAAATCCGCCCAGACACGTCGAAGATAATGGCAAGAAGGGAAAATGCCTGTATCACCCAGCTATGCAATGCCCAACCCCTGAAGAACCTTGCATTTTCACACGCGACAGAAGTTCGAAAAACTCAATCGAAAGGTCCCATCAGAAATCAGCTTGAAGAACAGACATCACTTCATCCATAGAAGAATCTTGTAGGATCAATCCCTGATGTCTCTAGAGGTTCTTCGCCGGTTTTTGTTGTGAGGAGAATGGTAGAGGGGAGAAAGGGAGAAAGGAGAGTTTCCCCTGAAATTGGTTTACTACCATTCTTCTCGAGGTTCTCAATTGATTGCATTAGGCTTTTAAGTTTTTCTGTAAATTCTTCATTTGAACCACGAATTCACAGACGACAGCAGAAACTTTCGAGAGCTGAGAGTCATGGAATTGAGAGAGCTACGGGGAATAACTTGCCAGCCTAGCGGCCTCTATGTATTCAGTGAATATTAGGACGTCTTTGTCCGGGATATATAGCGTGTCTTTGCCAAGTTTCTCATACAGTCGCCTCATTATCTGAATTTCAAGAAATTTGGCTCCGTCACCTAAGATCTTTTCGATAGCATCGGAAAACTCTGCGATTCTGTGAGGGATCTCTTTCTTCGTAATCTTGAATGCCCTCTTCAGATGGAAATATATTATTCGTTTGACCGCCTCTCCCAGCGACGACAATTCCTCATCAACCGCTTCCAACAGGCATTCTTCAAAGCCTCGATTGGGCATCAATGTCTCTTCGTAAGCAAAAACGTGCCCAGTACTGCAACGTGATTTGGCTTCGAGTACTTGTGACGGGCATACTCTGTCTTCGGGCCAATTCGTGGTAAAAACATGCTTCATCAATTTCGCCTCTTTCTGTATTATTGTTGAACTGTTTTTTTGTTCGGCTTGCATACACATTATATCGTATGACTTAATATACGGCTTACTCTAAGCCCCGATATATGTCGAAATCCGATATATGGACACAGGAACCTCAAACCACTCAAGGCGAAATTGAACGAGATGCTTACGCAAGCCACTAGCGCGCACTATCGAGGGTAATGTGCCTAGGGATACTTGAAGCATCGTTTGGAAGACGATCCATCTCTCACACTTGAAAAAGGAATTTAGGAACACGCATGCGCGCTACCTAAGGCTTTCAAGGTGAGCGGACATGCCACTTGCAGCGAGAATCATATGCTCAAACGTCTTGTATGCTTCAATCATGTTGCTGGAAGTGTATTCTACGGTCAATCCGTCAATTCTCTTAACTATCTGCAACAGCTCCGCAACATCTGCAAAGTGACTTACTAAAAAAGTGATCCGCGTCTTCACTGGCTTTTTGGTCAGCAACAGTTCAGCATCATTCTTGCCCTCTGCGGCTTTTTTCACAGCTTTTCTCAGTTCCTTCTCGATTTCAACCATGCTAGGGCTTCTGGCGGAAACCCTACTAAGGGAATGCTTCAACGTGACAGTCTCGGCCCATGGTGCAAACGGCTTAACGTCATCTTTCAGCAGTTGAGCTTCACCGGCAACCAATACAACAGGAACGTTCATTTCTCCTGCTACATATGCGTTCAAAAGAAACTCGCTCGCGGCGACTCCATTAACCTCCACTTTGTTGACGCTTCCTCCGCTGTAAGTGTGATCGAACGAGGACTTTGCTGTTCCAAATTTGGCATGATATCCAAGAAACAAGGCAGCGTCGCAACCTTCTACTCCTGAAACCATGCTCAAAGGTCTTGGGTAGCCTCTAATAATCTCCACGTATTCAGGCAAATCATCAATCAGAATATTAACCATGGGTCCGTGGCTGTCGGCAACGACAACCTTGTCAAAACCATTTTTGCAGAGTTCATCGGCAACGATCACTGTTACTCTTGTGGCAATCCTTCTTGCCTCATCGTAGAGTGGGCCTTTCAAACTCAAATGGCCTGGAATAACAACGTATGGCATGCCTTCCAAATCGACTGAAATGAACGCCTTCATGGGCCTCGCTCGATATAGGTCTCTAGTGAGAACATTAAAGGATTTCGATAAGCGAGGGAATCAAAATCTCAGCGGCAAGCGAACCTGGGCTGGATTTTTAAAGAGACGGGTCAATCGTTTGGACGCTTATCCTTGCCCTTTTTGTACAGGGTAGACTTTGCAGTTTCACCAACAAACCAAGACCTTTCCCTGTCATAATGAATAACTAGTACAAACCCGGTTGAAAGCACGCAGAATCCCACGACCGTCAGGATGAATCCCAGAGTAGCCGACTGGCTTACAGGTTGTTGGTTCAGAAGAGGCAACAAGGTCAGTTGTCCCATTGTGATAAGCGTAACAAGTAGACCTCCTACTAGAAGGTTCATTCCTAAAATTGTCATCAGGAAAGCTAAGATTTCGTTATGAGCATTTTGCTCAGCTTTTCTGTACAGCCAATCTTCAAATGACAAAGACTATCACATGAGGCTTCAGAACCTAGATAATTCATGCCAGACAAACAAAGTAAAGCTTATGATTTTCGGATCAAGATTCAAAATAAAACTGCTCCGACCTACACGTAGGTCCATATGTCTCACATCTCTGATAATATCGCAAGCCTAGAGACCATTGCATTTCATTCTTTGCTTTCATGTTCAACGTTGTCCATCGCTATTGCGTAGCCTAGCACGAAGAGGGGATCAAATTCCGGTTTGACTATTTCAATGCAGTATTCGTCTGATCGATCGATCTAAAAGAAGCCAGTTTTCGCTGAGTCAAAATCTACCTTTGCTTTCTGCACTGGGTGACTTCAACGAGGTAATCTTAAGAGATGCTGAGGAAATGAAAACGCTCATTGACTTTGGTTAAGAGAAAAATAGGATGGATTGAAGAGAATCTTCGTTAAACCAGCGCGCCCTTCTGAAAGATTCGATAGTAAGTCAAGCTTTGACGTAACCTTTGCCTTTCTGCAATTTCAATGTGAAACTGTGCTCTCTAACGAGCGCGATCGACCGACACAATCGATTGATCAATCATAGGGCTTTGCACGCGTCTAAGCTGAAGAAACAGGATGCAATAGAGGACCTATTCGAAATCATTAATTCTTCGGTTGAACCATTAATACATGGAGGAAAGAGAAATGAAAATGGAAGCTCTTTCTTTCTTCGGTTTGATTCTTGTTATGTTGTTAGTCGTTTCAGTCCATGGCTGGAGCAACGGTGGTTGGAGCAACGATCCGACTAATCCAAAGTTTGGAACCCATGACTGGATTGCGCAGCACGCTTTGGATTGGTTGCCAGCCGAAGAGAAACAATTTGTCATCAACAATCTGGCTATCTATCTGTACGGCACTGAACTGCCTGACAATCCATATGCTCCAGATGGCATCGGAGACACGCGTAATCACCACGTGTACTACCATGCTGACGGCTCCTTGCAGGATGATTCTTCAGCTGTAAGAGCGCAGCAGGAACAAGACAAGGCCATTAGTCTTTTCAGGGCAGGAGATCCGAAAGACGCCGCTAAATGGCTTGGTGCAATGACGCACTATATTTCCGACGTGGCGGTTTTTGGTCATGTGATGGGCAGTTCTACGGATTGGGGCAGCGAGATACATCACAGTGATTACGAAGACTATGTTAATGAAAAAACGAACAACTACGGAAGCGAGTTCTCAAGCTTTCTCATTTTCGACGGAACGCTAGACAACATTTCAGCATATAATGCTACTCTTACGTTGGCATATAACACCACTTTCGGTGGAGACGGAACAGGAACATGTGTGTGGATGGATCAGAATTATAACTGGTCTGACCCGACTTTTGAAAGCCGCTGTGGCGAGTCGCTTAACCTCGCGGTAAATGCCGTTGCTGACGTCCTGCACACATCTTCACGTGAAATAGGCTCATCACGATCCTCGCCTCTCCACGTTGTCATAAACGAGATGGAACAAAACCCTCCAGGAACTGACGCTGGTAACGAATGGGTTGAACTTCTGAACCCAACGACGAGTCTTGTCAACATTGGGGGATGGACACTTTCCACAACCACGGGTCAGACGGTCACTGTGACCATTTCCCAAGGAACGACAATCCAGCCCTGTGGGTATTGGGTCTACACATATTACACTCAGTGGCTTGACAACTCGAATGAATGTGTCATTTTACGAGACTCTGCAAATCAAGAGGTTGATAGGACTCCTGTTCTCAGCGATAGCGCGAATGACGACCGTTCTTGGGGTAGATACCCCAATGGCGTGGACACTGACTCAAGTGCAGACTGGACATTCCAACTGTCCACAAAAGGAGCTTCTAACGGCAAAATCTCAAGCTCAATCTCATGCAGTGCAACCCCTCTACAGACCAATGCTGGCAGCACAGTGGAAGTCAACGGGCTTATCACGCCCGTTCACAACGCAGCCCTTGTTCAGGTGTTGTTGCAGAAGCCTAACGGAACCTTGGGCAAAAGAAGCGTCGCAACAAACTCTTCAGGCATCTACGAAGACCAATTCCTTGTAGACCAGCCTGGCAACTGGACTCTTTCAGCTTCGTGGCAGGGTGACTACGACCACGAGCAGGCACAGAGCTCGGCAGTGCAATTATGTGTTGAAGCCGCAGACGTGTACCCCCCAGTGACTGACAATGATTATTATGGCCTATGGCACAGCGCAGATTTCACGATAGCCCTAGGAGCCACAGATGACTTCAGCGGCGTGAATGAGACACTCTATAGAGTCAACGGTGGTCCTGTCCAAAATGTCAGGGTGGGAGGACAACCAAATATCGTTTCGGAAGGCGCGAACAACACGTTGGAGTATTGGAGCGTTGATAACTTTGGTCGCGAAGAGGTGCATCATTTTTTGGCAGGAATCAAGTTGGACAAAACAACTCCCGTGGGTTCTGTCATGATAAACAATGGTGCTATTTACACGAATTCAACTTCTGTGAGCCTGAATCTTACTGCAACTGATAATGTGTCAGGCGTCTTTGCTGAGAGATTCAGTAATGATGGCGTTTGGGATACTGAACAATGGGAAACACCTTCCTCATCGAAGTCATGGACTTTGACGCCAGGGGACGGAGGCAAGACAGTGTATTTTCAAATCAAAGACTATTCTGGGCTCGTTTCAAACACATATGCTAGCACGATTCTTCTCGACACGACCAGTCCGTCTATTGGAATACCTTTGCGTGACCCAATTGACAATGTGCAACCGAATCAGCTTGTGAAAATATCGGTTGATGTGTCAGATTCCGGAAGTGGAATGAATAGTGTAAGGTTGGCGTACCTTACAAACGGCAGTACTGTCGGGCTTGAATTTTCTATGACCTTGAATGAAACGAGTGGTCTTTATGAATCCGTAATTTTAGGGGAAGAGGCAAACACCCTCGTAAAATATCAGATTACGGCTTACGACAACGCAGGCAACCGCGTGACAAACGACAATGCTGGACAATACTATGTCTACACAGTTGTTCCAGAGTTCTCAACATTCCTTATTTTGCCACTACTGATGCTTGCAACACTTCCAGCAGTCTTAATCTACAAGAGAGAACACAAAATCTGACTCTCTTTCTATCTTGAATACAATAAGCACCAAACATATAACACAAAACTTCCCCGCGCAATCGCCCGGATGCGAATGCAAATGTCAAACAAACGAAATGTCGTGTTGTATCTAGACTAGGAATTGGTTGAAAAGACTCGTAATCTTGGCTTCAATCTCAGTAAAACCTTCGAAAATCACTTAAAACACCTAATAACACAACTGTCAAACGTCAACACTCAAAATAACTGCGAGAGCTGCAATACTAATGGTAGCCCGGGAGAGATTCGAACTCTCGTCGGCGGGTCCAAAGCCCGCTATGCTTGTCCACTACAGTCGGCGGAAAGATGTTTCTTCCCTCCACCGGGCTGCTCCGGGCTACTGAGATGAACAACGTATCATCCTAATAAATCTCGTATAACTTTTTCAACTCTTTGATAAGTGGTTTTTGATCAAATCTTTCCTGTCTCGCCGTGTTTTAATTATGATTGCTCGGATTTTCTCTACAGTGTCAGAGACCGTGGTTTTATCGATCCCGGCCAGGTTTAGAAACTTCAAGAGATTCTCATAGCTTCTGGGATTGTTCTCCTCCAGGCTTTCGAATGAGCGTATCAGTGTAGTGTAGTCTATTTTGACGTTTTCAATTGAAGATCTCAGCCAGACATAGTTTTCAGCGATGTCAATAAGGATGTTGTTCATATAATGTGATGACTCGGCGGTCTTTCCGGAATCAATCAACGAGATCGTACGTCTCACGGCTCCTTGGAGAAAAGCTGGGTTCAGATAGTAGTTCAGCTTGGTCCTAACCGTGAAGTGAGAAGATTCAAGTGTTGGAATATGCTGCTTGGCTACAACGTTTATTTCGTCCCAAATCGTTTTGAAAAGTCCCAGCTTGTGCCTAACGCCTGCATCATCAACTTTGCTGAGTCTTGCTAGCTCCACATATCCGTCGAAAAGGTTGTGCATCCCAAGTTTTGCCAAAGAGGACTCTAGCGTCTCGATGAATCGACTGTTTGAAAAAGACCCCAGCGCAATCTCGATCGGAACTCTTAGGATGTTTTCCAACGCTACAACGGCGAAGAGATATGAGCTCCTGAAGTCTTGTCTTGAAAGGGCCGAGGTTGCACGACTCAAGTATATGTCTGATTCAACCACGTGTGCTTCAGTGCGAATTTCAACTCTTTCAGGTGAAGCATAGGACTTGCCCATCAAGAGCTTCGTGTTCGTCAGTGACCAGTCTCTATCGTAGAGGATCTGCATCTCGTAAAGCTTCTGGTCTATTTCCGGAGGAATTGGCCCATGAATCCATTGTCTCGGAACGTGATCTAGGTCCACGAGAAAGCCGCCGGCCTGAATTCTTTCAACATATTCATAAGCGAGGCTTGTCTTGTCGAGTATGAATAAATCAACGTCGCTTGATGGTTCAGCCTCTCCCCGGCTCCAGCTTCCGAAAAGGCCTATACCGTACACGTTGTCTTTGACGCTTAGCTCCTTTACAGTTCTCTCCATTGCCTTTCGCAGTTTTTCAGGAAGCGTTATCACGTGGATCGACTGTTCCCGTTAGAATGTTTAGTACTTGTAAGTATTCAAAATTTGTGAATAAGATACTCTTGAACAGACCGTAAAGCTTATATATTGAAACATGGCACGTGGATAGCTACGCGGAACCGAACGTTCTGTTTTCTGAAAAATGATGAAGAACCACGACGGTTCTACGAATAACAGTCGAGGCGAAGAGAGTTGAGTAAGAAAGAAAGCGGTGCTCGCCAGCGATTACTGGACAAATGTCCAGAATGCGGTAGTTCAAACCTTATTCATGACTATGACACTGGCGAAACTGTTTGTGGCGACTGTGGACTTGTGCTGTATGAGCAAATGATGGATAAAGGACCAGAATGGCGTGCCTTCACGCAGGAAGAGAAGGCGTCAAGAAGCCGCGTTGGAGTACCAACATCCTACTCTGTTCATGATAAAGGCTTATCCACGGCCATAAGTCAAGTGGATCGGGACGCTTTCGGCAGGAAGCTTCCATTGTCAACGCGCCTGCAGATGTGGCGCTTGAGGAAATGGCAGATACGTTCACGAGTACACTCTTCGATTGACAGAAACCTTGCCCAAGCAATGGCTGAACTTGATAGATTATCAGACAAGGTCTACATTCCCCCACCGATCAAAGAGAAGGCAGCTGTCACGTACCGCAAAGCCTTGGACAAAGGCCTAGTACGCGGCAGATCCATCGCAGCAATCGCTGCCGCAGCACTTTATGCAGCTTGCCGCGGAAGTGGGACACCAAGAACGCTCCGTGAAATTGCAGAGGCAAGCCTGGTTGACAAGAAAGACGTTGCCCGTTGTTACAGGCTTTTGTTGCGTGAACTCGAAGTGCACATGCCCATAGCGGATCCCCTCACGTACGTGTCAAAAATCGCTGAAAGAACTGGGATTTCAGGGAAGACGCAGGGTATCGCTATACAGATTCTAAGAGAGGCCAGGAAGAGAAGGGCGGCTGCTGGAAAAGATCCCATGGGACTGGCTGCCGCAGCATTATACATCGCTTGTTTGCAGAACAACGAGAAGAAAACACAGAAAGATATAGCTGAAGCCGCGGGCGTCACCGAAGTCACGGTTAGAAACCGCTACAAAACTTTGAAGAAGCAATTGAACCTAGAGCTTCCAGAGTAGTCGCAACCTGCTCCGTGCGGCTAATCTTCCTCTTTTTCAAGCTCCATAACTAGAATACCATGGTACCCGCACTCTTCGCAGCAATATTTCTTAGGCGTCAGCCAAAAGTCCGCACTACTCGCTAAATGAATACCTGGGCTTCCACATTTTGGACAATAAATCTTTGACGGTTGCCGGCGTTTTAGCGTCTTAAATACCTCAAACATGTCTCGCAGCAACCCCATATTAGTGTCACCGCCCAGTATTTGGCGACTATTGAAGCTCTATGTTCTCTTCAGGGTATCCCATTTTTACCAGAAATTGGCGAACCTTTTCACGATGGTCTCCCTGAAGCATAATCTGACCGTTTTTCGCTGTTCCGCCGCATGCACAGAAACCTTTCAGTTTCTGAGCGATTCCCGCCAAGTTCGTGTTTTTGTCGTCTATACCGTCAACAATCGTGGAAGGTTTCCCATATTTTCGAGTTTCAAGCCGTACGCGGATTCTTTGTTGTTCCCTCTCTATTTCGCCACAAGCACATAAGTCCTTAGGAAGCCCGCATGTTGGACAAATCTCAGCCATGATGCTCAGACGTACAATCGTTGTTGTGGTATATAAGATTTTCAAATCAATCCTCTATAAATAAACTTCATACAGATTGCTTGTCGAAGATGGTCAATAAGAAGGGGCAATCATGTATGCCAAGCTCGCAAACAGATTATCGAAGTGTTTTCGTCCTTCATGATGGTTTACGATCGGTCTATTCCTATTTCTGCAAGGAGTCCTCTGGAGATTTTGAGTCCACCTTGCTTGGCGAATTGGCTTCTGACCACCTTCATTTTGAGGTTTAAGTAAAAAGCTTCCTTGAATACGTTGAGCGCACGCGCTGCTAGCTAAGAAGCCTCAAGGAGGTTTTTGAAAAGGCAGTCGCGTTCAGACAGTGTCTATTCTTCTTTCTCCTGTCCTTCGCCTTCTGCTTCTCCTTTTCCAACGACTTCGGCCTCTGCGAATCTTCTGCTTATCTTTGTTATTTTGACTTTGATATGGTCGCCCTGCTTTGCATTGGGCACGAATATGACTAGGCCTTCTATTCTTGCGATGCCTTCGCCTCTGCGGCTCAGTTCTTGAATGTCGACATCATATTCTTTTCCAACCTCAACTGGCTTTGGAACGAAACTGCTTTCTCTTCCTCCCCTGAATCCTCCTCGTCTTTGACCGAAGCCTCGTCTTTCTTCCATTCGTTTCACCTCTCGTGTTCAGTTTTCAATAAACTCATTCTGCCTGGCAGCCTTCTGGCTTACTCAACCGTGAATGTTCCGTATCTGCCGATGTTCAGCTGGATTTCGCCTTTGAAGCTCGTCACGTAGCCGTTTTCCACCTTAATCGTGTCGTTGATGTTCACTTGGTTGATTTGATCGTTCCAAAGTGTCAGTTTTATCGTGCCCGTTTCATCGGCAATAGTCGCAGTTGCCACTTTGTAGGTTTCATCCTTGAATCGGGATAGGACTTCACGTGGATCAGATTTTTCCGTGACCTTGGCCTGTATGCTTACGCGTTTCATGCCATCTTGTAGTTCTTTTACTTTCAACTTCATCCTCTCGGTTCAGGCTAATCTTTCCGCGACGGCGAATTTTTCGTTTACGGATTGAACTCTGACTTTGACGCGTTCTCCCGTCTTGCTACGGGGGACAAAAATCAAGTAACCTTGTATCTTTGCTATGACGTCGCCTCTGCTTCCAATATCGTCAATCATGACTTCTATCTCCTGATTCTCCTTCACAGGGCTTATCTGCAAAAATGGTCTGCCCGGACGGAACCTGCTTTGACTTCCATACCTTCTTGGTCTCCTTGGTGCATTCTTCGTCTTTTCCGGTAGCCTTCTTGGCATGTTAAGCTTTCGTCCTTATCGCGGAACCAGCCTCTTAACCATGAAAACCCTTGTGCCGAACGTTGACACTCCAGTCTTGGTTAAGATTAGTTACATGCAGAAAAGTCCTTCGGCAATATAAATTTTGCTAAGCACCCACTCGTACCGCGGCACGTTCACAGGGCTCAAGTTTTGAAGCTTTCTTGGCAGCGTACAGGCTCAAGATTAAACTTGCTACTATCGCGAACACGAAGACTGCCACCGTCTATTCAGGCGGAAACACCGGGCCCATTGACAGTGCTGTGTGCCTAGTGTTTGGAAAAGCGTGTCGCGCTGCTGTTGAGGTTGAAGGTGACTTTGAGGATGTACGACAAAGCATAAGAAAGCCCACCAGTCGTTGGAAATAGAAGCATTCACGTGTCTACTTTTCTCATGAACTTGTTTGCCTCAGGTTCGTCACCCGAGCAAAAATCTTTGCGCCAAAACAGTCACTAGATAAGCTACCGCTCCCACAGCGACACTTTTGGACCATGAGAACTGAGCTAACAAGTGAACAGCAACTGAACACAACGCAATTATCCAGATCCAAACGGCTATTTGCATGAACGTGCTGACCTCGGAAACAAGCCACGTTTGCGCTACGATAGCGTCATAGGCAGCTGTGCCTTCCCCGCTTACGCCGCCAATCAGATCAAAGGGGTAGTAGACCTTGCCCAATGTTGCATAGGCCACTGCGTTTACAGCTGCTTGGATGAACAGAACCATCAGAATGATTCCGACCACGATTAACAGAGGTTTCCAAACGAGTTTGCCTCCGAAACCCTTGGCCAGTAAGTAGATTAGGCCACTCAGGATGACCCAAGTGATAATAAATTCCATGATTGAATATAATGAATAATTAATCAGGTAAGTACCAGCTGAGGTATCGAGTAACGACTGGAAGGGGCCGTGGAAAAACAAACCATCGACAAGCACGGTTATGTTTGAATTGTCAGCCCATGTGAAATCCAGTTTCACCCCAGTGACCTTGCCCCACCCTGAACTGGAATTAGACGAGTCCATCGTCCCTATAGGGATCGAAATATTGTTCCAAATGTTGTACGTGGAACTATTAAAATCGCCTGCAATACTACGGGTGAAGAAATCACCCAAGTCGGCTGAAACCAAGTGAACGACAACGTCTTGCGGTGTTGCTGCTGGGCTTGTCAATTTCACTCTGAAGGACAGATTATCGAAGTTGTCAGGGCCTGAACAGTTGATTGGTCCTATGTTTAGCAGCTGCATCGAAACTTGCGTGCTGTTCGTCATGTTGAACGAGATGCTCTGGTTTCCATAGTAGCTTCCATTGACGCAATCGTTACTTACGCCGATTTGAGCGTTTGAAGTCCAATAAGTACTGTTTTCTGTCCACTCATCAAGCTTTGAACCGTCGGGCAAGGTTTGTTCCAAATAGGTTTTTGAAATGGCCGCATATGCGAAGCCTAGATTTGCCACGAGCAAAAGGATGATTACGAGGAGAGGACCCAGGTACTTGGGTTTTTCGACTATTTCTTTTACCGCTTTTTGTGGTACATACAAGATCCGTAGTAATTTGCTTGCGTACAACAGTTTAAACTCCGCTGGATAAAATGTTGACGTGTTATTAAACGTTTTCTACATTCCCAGTTTGAGTCGCCTATAAGTTGTATAGTCAACGTATTGCAAGAACGGATTTTCGGCTTGACATCTGACCGTCAGTTTCTGGTTTTGCCGCTTGTCAAGTATCTGGCTCGTTGTGATCAACGAGTAGGCGTCGCTTCCGGCCCCTGAACCGTAGCTAGCGACTAGGATGCGGTCATTTGGTTTGGCTATGTCCAACACGGCTGCCAGTCCGACTGGTGAGGCCCCTGAGTACGTGTTGCCAAACTTGGCTACTTGGAGCATTGGCAAGTATTGTTCCTCTTTGAAACCGAGTTCCTTTGCAATCCTCACCGGAAACTGGACATTCGGCTGGTGGGCTACGAAATAGCTTATGTCACCGACTTTCAGGTTGAGGCGTTCCATCAGCTTCTTGGACGACAACCTGACGTGCTTGAAGTACGCTGGGTCTCCCGTGAATCTTCCGCCGTGCATTGGGTGTGGTTCGCCGTCTCTTCGCCAAAAGTCGGGAGTGTCTGACGTACATGAATACCATCCTTCGATTTCGGCGATCACGTCACCTCTTCCAAAGATAAATGCTGCTGCACCATACCCGACGAAAAGGTCCAACTCTCCACCCGGGCAGTCTCTGGGCGCGGCCTGTGAATTATCGGCGCCTATGACCATGGCGTACTTAATGTTTGACTTTGGATAGTTAACAAGCGACGCCGCGTCCTTAAACATACTCGTGGCAGCTTTGCACGCGAACTCGGTGTCCACTGCGTCAACCGCCTGTACATCTTCGTCCTCCTCACCGAGCTTCAGGACCTGTGCAACTTTTGAGGCGATCGGCTTGACAGCGTAAGGGTTGGATTCTGAACCCACGTAGATCTTGCCAATCTGTGAACTGCCTACTTCAGAATGTATCAACGCAAGCTTTCCAGATTCAACCGAAGCCGTTATACTGTCCTCGTCGATGAATGGAACTGAACGCTCAAGGTTTCCTTCCTTTATCCTGAACCTTGAAGTGTACACTCCATAACCCACGATGCCCGGCAAATCGTACTCTTTCTTGGGCTTGGCAATCCGGTATTCTTGGTATGGGTAATATTCGTCGGCAAATGTAAATGCTAACGAAATCGTGGGGATAACGTCGTTTTTGTCCACTGAGTAACGTCTTCGAAATCTTGGAACAACCTCTCGCCCCTCAAGCTCTTCAAAGTCTACGTCTTCGCTGCAGAACGCTGTTCGATCTGTGAGTCTTCCTGGAACGCGTATTTTTCCGTTGTGAAAGGAAATTGTTCCGTAAATGTAGCTTCCGAGCTTAGTGAACTTGTTAGTCGGTTCGTTGATCAGAGTACAGACTTCCAGCTTGCCTTTTTCATAGAAGAGGTCGGTGTCAATCATTTTTCCGAAGCTTTTTCTGCCGCATTTTCCGCAGTAGTCCCTGATTTCAAAGTATTCTTTTCCACAGATCAGGCAACGATTGGCCCTCAGTCTGTCACCGAGGTAAGAAACCCTTCTTTCAATCGGTTCGCTGCTCATCTTCAGTCTCTCCCGAGAATGTAAACATAAGCCTTGGTTCCGAAGCCTTCAAGCTCCAGCACGCAGCCAAATTCCAGCTTTTCGCCGCATTTAGCTTGACGTTCACCAGCCTCGCCTCTCAGTTGCTTGACGACCTCAAAGATTTGGGCGCCCCCCGTAGCTCCAAGAGGGTTTCCATCTGCCTTCAATCCGCCGTTGAGGTTCACGAAAAGCTTCTTTCCGTCTATTTCATAGTATCCCTTGTAGTCTTGACAGCTTTCGTATATGCTACTCCACGCTGTTCCACGCTCGCAGAAACCCAAGTCTTCCAAGGCAATCATTTCCATAACCGTGGACTGATCATAGAGCTCAACGAGCTGGATGTCCCATAGGCTTTTTCGTGCTGCTTTCAATGCGTTTTTCATCGATATCTCGCTCGCGAGAAAGTGGGTCATGTCGTCCCTCGCGGGAAATGTCAGGTAGTCTGTTGCTGATGAGAAGCCTAAAACATAAACGGGCTTTTGCGTATACTTTTTTGCCACTTCTTCGCTTGTCATAATAATGATCGCTGCACCGTCAGAAATCGGTGCGTAATCATAGAGTCCAAGGGGCTTGTGAGCTTCTTTCCTAGCGTTCAGAACCTGCTCAACCGTTATCTTCTTCTGATACTGTGCATATTCGTTCTTTGCTCCGTGAAAATGGTTCTTGACCGAAACCTGTGCCAACGCAGTGTTCAGTTTCTCAAGATTTTCCCCGGTTATGCCGTACTTCTTAATGTATGCCCGCAGCATCAGTTCATGGTTGGCTTCCGGTGTACACCCGGCATAATAGCTCCACGGGTCTTCCAGAAGCATCAAGTCATCGCGAATCTTGTCCCACCTGTCGGTCATCTTCTCTATTCCGCCGACCAGAACAATGTCGTATCTTCCCGCCTGAATGGCGTTACAGGCACTTGAAAGGGCCGAACCGAATGAGCGGGTGACTTCCATCGGAACATGCAATTCAGTGAGTTCAGAAAGAAATCCTTCCTCGAGCCCAAGCTTGTTTGTGATTGGGAGAAAATAGTCTGAGAGATAACAAGCGTCCAAGTATTTGCGTTCCAAGTTTACCTCCATCGAAGCCTTGAGCCAGGCCTCCTCGATAAGCGTCTCCGGCTCTTTCTCATAATGCTCTCCGAACCTCGTTCTTCCAACAGCAACAATTACTGGGCGAATCGGCATCACATAGCACCCTATCGATCAATCAGCAAATATCCCTTTAACTAATCACTTTTAAGTGTTTGCCATAATGAGCCTATGTCCGAATAGTTCCCATGCGCCGCAATATTCATCGCCACTGCAACGTCACGTCGAGGAAGTCACGGGCTCATACTGCGGTCTGTTTTTTCTTGAAGAAAAGCCAGTTCTTCTTATCCTTGAGCCTCACAAGCACGTAGGGACCTCTTAACTTTTGACCGTTGATTTCAACGACGAGTTTGTCTTCTTTTCTGTCAATCAGCTCGTACGTACCTTTGTCCCAGATTTCCACGGTGCCCGCGCCGTACTCGCCTTCGGGGATTGTGCCTTGGAACGAAGCGTATGATAACGGATGGTCTTCAACCTGAACCGCCAGCCTTTTGGTTCCGATCCCAACGGGGGGCTCCTTCGGAATAGCCCAGCTTTTTAACACACTATCCATCTCTAGCCGCAGATCATAGTGCAAATGGGTCGCAGCGTGCTTGTGAATGAGATAGATAGCTCCAGCACCATGTTCAGATTCGCTTCTCGGTTCAGTTGTCTTTTCAAAGTCTCTCTTGCGCTCATATTCGTCCAAGCTCAAGCCTCAGACCTTCTTCACAGTCTTCTGTATAACATTATGTTTTCTAATATTCTTTCTGTTGCCATCTCGCTGTTGCAAGCAGCAAAAAAATCTTAAATCTTGTTCAAAAAATACTAGCAGTTGGTGGTTTGATTTGAGTCAAAAAGTGATGAAGTGTTATGACATTAGCGGGCAGACCGCAATCGTCACTGGTGCCTCCAGCGGATTAGGCGTGTGTTTTGCTCAGAGCTTGGCTGAATGTGGAGTGAACCTTGTTATTGCTGCCAGAAGACGTGAAAAACTAGTCAAAGTAGCTGAAGATTTTTCTCGAAAATATGGCGTCGAGATAGTTCCTGTTCAAACGGACGTAAGCCAGGAAGATCAGGTCATCAACATGGTGAAAACCGCCGTAGACAGATTCGGCTCGCTGGAAATCATAGTCAACAACGCTGGCATCGCAGCTCTAAGCCCTTCTGCAGACATGCCGCTCGAAGAATGGAAAAAAGTAATAGACGTGAACTTGACAGGCGTCTTCTTATGCGCACGTACCGCGGCCCGTGAAATGATCAAGAAGAAATACGGAAAAATAGTAAACATCGCCTCCATTTACGGAGCCGTAGGCGACATTTTTCCAACAGCACCGTACTACGCCTCGAAAGGCGCAGTCATAAACTTGACTAGGGCCTTCGCGGTTGAATGGGCGCCTTATAAGATAAACGTCAACTCGATAGCACCAGGCTTTTTCCCGAGCGAAATGACCGCAACAGTCTTCCAAGACGAAAAGGCCATGCAGCACATTCTTTCCAGGACTCCGTTAGGCAGGACGGGCGAACCTTCAGACCTGAAAGCGGCACTTGTCTATCTATCGTCTCCCGCTTCGAACTATGTGACTGGTCAAACGATCTTCGTGGATGGCGGATGGACGGCGCTCTAGAAGAGGATTCGACTGAATAGCTCTGAAACAAAAAAAGAGAAGGTAGTTTCAGTGGGGCTACTTACTTCTAGCTTGTCCTCAGTTCATCGAAGAATTCTTTCAGATCGGCTATGGAGAATCCGTTTTCGTCGCTGATTTGCTGTTTTGCGGGAGGGCTACTTCGGTAGAAGGGTATTCTGCCGATGATGCGCTCCAGATAGGTAGGCTCAAGTTCTGTCTTGTAGAAGAGTCCGATGGGAATTCTGTCACCCCATTCCTGAGCCTTTGTCATTGCAGCCATCTTCTTGTTAAGATCCTCAGCCAGGTCACGTACGAACGGGTCGTAGCCAATTTCTTCCAACTTGTACAATCTAGACGTTGGTTTTCCGGTTTTCGGATCCTTCCTGTCTTCCCCAGCATACCATTCTTTAGTGTTGATGTCGTTGTAAGTGGGACAAGGCTGCAACGCATCTATAAACGCTAAACCCTTGTGCTGAATGCCTTGCTTGATTATTTCTTTGAGATGCTTAACGTCGTAAGCATACGAACGCGCAACAAACGTGTAGCCAGACACAAGCGCTAAGGCAATGGGATTGACGGCTTCATTCACGTTTGGTTTTGGCAGAGCCTTCGTCTTCAAGCCAAGCCTCAACGTCGGCGAAGCCTGACCCTTCGTCAGTCCATAGACGCCGTTGTTATGAATTATGTACGTTAGGTCCAAGTTTCTTCTTCCAGTGTTCACAAAATGTCCAGCACCTATTCCTAGGCCGTCACCGTCTCCGCCGATGGCTATCACGACCAGTTCAGGGTTCGCAATCTTGATTCCCGTGGCAAATGGCAACGTTCTTCCATGTAAGGTGTGAACGCCATACGCCTTCACATTGTGCGGTTCCTTGCCTGAACAACCGATGCCGGAAACTATCACAACTTGGTGAGGTTCGAGGCCGAGTTCGGCGAGAGCCATCTGTAAAGCGGTCATTATGCCGAAGTCTCCGCAGCCCGGACACCAGTCTGCGAACACGTCTGTTTTGAAATCTGACATCTTAAGACCCATAGTTCAACACCTGCCTCTCAGGGGCTTGACCCTGCAAAATAAGCTTAAGAGCGTTATACACTTCGGTCGTAGACATCGGTCGTCCATTGTACTTCAAAACATGAAAGTTAGCTGCAACACCAGTCTCTTCTTTGATTACGCCCGCCAACTGTCCGAGATAGTTGTTTTCAACATCAATCATTTTCTCAGCCACACTGAGTGCATTGGCCACGTGCTCTTTAGGAAGAGGATGTACCATGCGAATCTGCAAAAAGCCCAAACTGAAGCCTTCCGCTCTCAAAGCGTCCATTGCTTCAAGAACAGCCCCCTTGGGTGAGCCCCAGCTTACAATCATGTTCTTCGAGTCCCTGTCTCCAAAGAAATTCAGTTTCTCTTCAACAGATATCTCCTTATCAACAAGCTCAAGTTTTTTCATTCTTTTTTCAACCATCATGTCTCTGTTAAGAGGTTCTTCACTGATGTGCCCAACCTCGTTATGCTCGTCCCCCGTGTACCAACAAACGCCGTTTCTTGTCCCCAAAAGTACTCTTGGAGAAACTCCGCTTTCCGTGAACCTGAATCTTCTGTACTCTTGACCCTGAAGCTGGGCTTCATCAAGAATGTTACCCCGTTGAACTCTGAACTGACTTGCGTCGAAAACCGGGTAAGTCTGGGAACTGTTAGCCATGGCTTTATCGATCAAATGAATGACTGGCATCTGGTATCTCTCTGCATAGTTGAAAGCCATCGCAGCGTCGTAGAAACATTCTTTGATGTCGCCAGAAGCGAGCACGATGCGCGGGAACTCGCCGTGCCCAGCATGCATGACAAACCTCAGGTCAGCCTGCCCAAACCTCGTGGGCAACCCGGTGGCTGGAGCCCCTCTCTGATAATAGGTGATCACCACCGGCACTTCGTCGTTTCCGGCCCAGCTCAAGCCTTCAACCATAAGTGCAAACCCCGGCCCTGAAGTTGAGGTCGCCGCTCGCGTGCCGGTGAGAGCAGCACCTGAGGCCGCGTTAATTGCAGCAATTTCATCTTCGGTCTGAACAACGACTATGGCCCCTTTGCCTGTTTTGGTTTGGAGAATCTCGTGCGCTTCCAAGTACTCGCTTTCATCCGCGGCAGGCGTGATAGGATAATATGTTTGGACTCTGCATCCGCCCAGAACTTTGCCTACGGCAACGGCCTGGTTTCCAGACAGGAAAATCCTCTCTTCGCTCGTGCTCACTTTTTCAAGCTTGGGCTGAAAATTATCTGCGAAAGTCTGCTTCGCATAGCCGTATGCTTCTCTCAAAGCCACAATGTTCATATCAGCAATTTTCGGCTTGTCTGAAAAAATCGCTCGGACAGCTTTCTCAACTAGATCCTGATCGTAGTCCAGGAGGGCGAAAGAAACCCCGACCGTCAAAACATTTATCATCCGAGTAACCGTGCTGATTTTATCGATTTCGAGTTTTGACGCGGTCTGCTTAAGCAGATCCATATATGGAACGAGGAAGACCTTGACGCCAGCTTTCTGAGCACCGTCAAGAAAGTCGTTCACTGTGTCTCCTAGACTTTTCTGATTCACGTATTTCTGAAGCTCGTCTTTGAACTCGTACGGCAAAGTTGGAATATTGAACACTTTGATGCCGACCTGTTCTTTGTCAACTATTATTCCGCCCCCAGAGACTAATTCACCAACGTGCCTCACCACGGTTTCAGCATCAAAAGCAGCCAGCAAATCAACGTCGTTCACGTTGGCCAGCACTTCGTGGTCAGCTATGCGCAGATGAAAGTAACTGTGTAACCCTTTGATGTTGGAATGGTACTCTCTCTTTCCATAAACGTAGAGGCCACCGTAGCCGCATGCCCTTCCAAAAATGTTCGCCGCGGAATCGACACCTGATCCCTGCGGGCCTCCTGCCATCCAATTAACATCTTTCATTCCTTTCAACTCCGAAAGAATACTATCAGCAAAATGGTGGCGCGCTCAACCGCCTGTAGCGGCGTTCGATCCTATGCAGCATTCGCAACCGGAAGATTCACCGCAGTATGGGCACACACATTTGCAGTCATCAACGGGATAACCACATCTTTCGCAAATAGGCATCTTCCCCTCCGATTTCATGCTCTCAATCCTGTTCATCCTATTGATTTTTTCAGGCAATTAAGTTTTCCTTCTCTTAACACTTGTTCCTCCAACCTACGAATAAAGGTAGGAGAAACTTGACATTTTTTACTTCGGGTCCGTCGTTGGTTGGTTGGATAGAACTTTGTTCCAGCGATCAACAACGATGATTGACACAGTGGTCTCTTAATCGAAGTCTCAGTTAATCTGCTGACTCTTGTTGAGAGACGCCTTGCCCAAGTCTGTTTTCGCCAGTCTCTCGCTACGGCTTGCCGAAAGAAACGTCTTACAGTCGTTGCCAGACTCAGAATCACTACAATAATCCAAGTTACTCCAGAAATCAGCGAGAGGTTGAACAGACCAGCGCGCGCAAACAG
>CAVXDO010000001.1:0-361196 GCA_963760595.1 Candidatus Bathyarchaeota archaeon | reverse complement strand
CAATTGCATTCGCATCCGGGCGGGTGCGAGGGGAAGTTCTCTGTTATAAGTCTGGTGTTTGTATGTAGATCGATCGATGAGAAAACAGAACAGAGAATACGCGAAAAACAACATCGCTCTGTAGTATGCTAAGAGAACATTCCGATGTCGGAATCTTACTTTTAAGTTGAAAAACGAAAGATCCAAAGGGTACCAAGATGACCAGCAGAGATGCCCAAGAAAAAGCCATTCTAATCGTTTCAGTCATAGCAATCATTGCTATGGTGATACTGGAAATCCTGAGCAAACTGATACACTAGCGCGCTAAGAGGTGAAACGAAATGGACATGAAAAGAATTTCGATATTAGCGATTCTCATGGCATTTGCTATTGCATTCTTTGGAGTGATGAATGTGAATGCACTAGGAAGCACAGCAGTAGGTGTCAAGGTTGGAGATTGGGCTGAGTATTCCATGGACTTGAATGCTGGAACTTCCACCTTGCACGAAACACTGAAGGTACAGGTAACAAATATTGTCTCAACAACAATCTACTACAGTGTAACTTGGAATCCACTAATATCATCAGGCAACAATAGCCAGTTAAATCTAATGTTCTCTAATAGTGGAAGCTTTGATGTCAACACTCAAGTAAGCACTGGAAGCTACGTAGGTTACTTTTTCGGTGCAAACAGTACTGGCTTCGCAATAGGTGGTGCAAACTTTGCCATGACCAGAACAATTCAAAAGGACTATTGTGGTCAGACTTTCGAGATAAATTATTTGACTGCGGAGGGTACAGGGATATCTGAAAGTATCTACTGGGTAAAATCTACAGGAGTGTTGATGGAAATTGAAATCTCTGCGAATGGATTCGAAATGACAATGAAGATAACAGGTGGAACGTACATCACATCAATTAACCAGAATCCGTGTGATGTAAACGGTGATGGCAAAGTGAACATACTTGACATCTCTATCGTAGCGAAAGCATTCGGGTCAAAGACAGGAGAAGCTTGGTATAATCCAAAGGCTGACATTGACTCCAACGGTGTCATAGACATTCGTGACATAAGCAAAGTAGCCAAAGCTTTCAAACCCTAGCCTTTAGAAAGGCTGTTTTCTTTGGGCTACGCATACGTCGCAGTAGACTGCGAAGTTACGCGTAAATCTTTTGTCCACCACGGCAGGGTACTTCCTTGTATCCTTATGAAGTATAGTGATCGATCGATCGTGGGCGGAAAAAGAAGGGGAAGAAGAAGTAGTAGCCCATTGGTTTAGGGGGTAAAGATCGCTCGATCGAGAACTGAAGGAAATCGTCAACCATGAATAGAAACCTGTGATCGATCGAAAAATTGACATGCACTGCGAGTGCACACGACGAGCCAACCTCCTTGCAAACCTTAATTCGTTGTAGACGCTTGTTTCAGCACTATTTACTTCCAACAAACTCTTTGCAGCAAGCAGGGCACAAATCATGTCCCAGCAATTGGACTACCTCAGAGACTTTAAGTTCCCGTCCACATTTATCACAAAATATCTTCCTACTCATGCCTGCTTCCCTTACATTTGCAGGATCAGGGCTGTCTGGACCTAAAAAGGATATTCCAAAACAAACAATATTCGCGTGTGGGTTCGAGCAATCATTCCAGTTCAATTCTAAGAGTCCACTGTCTTTTGAAGAATCATATGGATTCTATAATAAGAAAAATCTAAAGAAAAATCAGCATGCACTTCGTGCACACGAGCCAACCTCTTTGCAAACCTCTTAGTTCTTTGCAACCTCTCTGCTACGATATCACTATTCAACCACTACTGCACTTCGCACATTCATCGATGGCATTTCATCAATCAAGGTAACACAGCGCGCGCGCACCCGGGCAGGGGCGAGGGGAAGTTCTGTGTTATAAGTCTGATGTTTTCAAAGACTGCAGACTAGCATGCGCATAAGCTGGCTGAGCATTATAACCTTCAGCAATCTTAAATGCAGATAACCACTATAAGACTTCAAGGGTCGATGAAGACTTGCCATTGTTTGATGTGGAAAAACTTGCAATTCTCGCTACAGATTATTGTGTACCAGTTTCTGAAGGGAAGAAGATAGGAATTGTTGGAAATGTTGTTGCTGCTCCTCTAATTCAGCAACTGTACAAGCATATTCTTCTGAAAGGCGGACACCCAGTACTGCATCTGAGACCTAGAGACTTCGACGGCTTGGAAGAGTTGCTATTCACTTATGGCACTGAGAAACAGATAACATTCGTGTCCCCATTTACTCGATTTTTCTACAGTGAAATTGACGCAGTTATCCAGATCTTTGCTGAAACCAACACCAAAAGGCTATCGAATATACCTCCGAACAGACTGAAACAACATGCTGCTTCGCAACGAGAAATAATCGATATCCGCGCAAAGAGACTCCTGAAACCGGGAGGCTTGGCTCTCATACCATATCCAACAGAGGCTCTCGCACAGGAAGCCGAGATGTCACTGTTTGAATATCAGGACTTTGTTGCGAAAGCTTGCTTCCTACACAAGAAAGATCCAGTCAAAGAATGGAAAGAACTGTCGAAAATGCAGGAAAATGTTGTCAAGCGACTTAACAAAGCCAAGAACATGCGCTTTGTCGGCGAGGATACAGATCTCAGACTAAATGTAGAAGGTCGAAAATGGTTCAACTGCGATGGCCACGTAAACATGCCAGACGGTGAAATCTTCACTTCCCCGATCGAAAATTCTGCCCAAGGACACATTAGATTCTCGTATCCCGGCATCTATCATGAAATGGGCAGAGAAGTAGAGGACATTACACTCACATTCAAAAACGGCGAAGTTGTAAAGGCCAAGGCTGAAAAAGGTGAAGATTTTCTCAAAGAAATCATCAAAACAGATGAAGGAGCAAAAAGAATCGGCGAAATAGCGGTTGGCACAAACACCGGGATAGACAAGTTCACGAAGAATATGCTCTTCGATGAAAAAATGGGACATTGTATACATCTTGCCTTAGGATTAGCTCCCATTCCCGAAGAAACTGGTGGAAGAAATCAGTCGTCTATTCACTGGGATCTTCTCAAAGACATGCGAACCGGAGAAATCTATGCTGACAATGAATTGGTCTATCAGAAAGGTAAATTCATGCTTTAGCTGAGCGCGCACCATAAGAAGCAAAGGTATACTCGATTCTGATGACCCCTACATATTAGCCCCTATTCTGCCCTGATTTCTCCTTTACCTGTTTTTCATGATTGCAAACTGTCCCTGTGTCCGGAATCCAGTATACTCCTTCCATGACTTTTTTCGCGCGCGCTTTACGACACCACCATTCAGCCGCTACTGCACTTCACACATTCATCTTTTGCACTTCATCAATCAAGGTAACGGAACTAATTTCTAAAATTCCAATTCTAGCACGCGTGAGGTAGGAGCGCAACCTTGCTACACGTATCTTTATAAGGCATGCTGAGAACATAACATGAAGAAAAAGCGCGCCGTTGGCTTATTGCAATTATTGTTTGTAATAGAAATGGTTTGCTTTTTTATATGAGGCACTGAAGTATGTTGAAGATGAGAAAGGTCTCTGTTGGAAACCGTAGCAGATTTGAGATCATTGCGGAAATCCTGAGGAAGCTGCGCGCGCACATTTCTGCACCTTCTCTAGTTTAGCTACACATAAGGAAAGAATCAAAGAGAGGTGATATTGTTGCTGAATATTTGGGATGTCAGGAAGTGCAGGAACTCCTTGGAACTGAATGACTTCATCGAGAAGTATGCTGCCGAGAGGAACTCGTCAAACGATAGTTTCGATAATATATATTGGCATCTGTTCGAAGAATGGAAAAAGACCCTGAAGAAGAAGCCCACGCGCATGCTCTAGCGCTCGCGTTGAGAATCGAGCGGGATTGTCTTAAGATTCTATATTTCTGAGCGGGGACAAGAAGTAGAATTTAAGATTTTTTATTGGTTAGGATTTAGAGATTAGAAAATCGCAAGGGCTTGCATAATCTTTTCGATCAGAATGAGCAAGCTCCAGAAGCAAAACCCACCGCCGCCTCCACCGCCACCGCAACGCGCGCCATGATAATTGTACGTTAGTTCTGGAACGCCGTGGGAAATCTATCTCATCTGCATTGGGACGCGCTTGGTTTGTTTGTTGATTTCTTGCAGATTACGGTAGCGCGCATGCGTGTTCCTAAATTGGTCAAAAATGGCTTTTATTCTTTGCTTCTTGGGATTTGAGGGCAGCTTCCTGCGTCACACTTGTTTCTGACTTGTTTGCAGTATCCGCCCTTCTCGAACCTGCAGAGGTGCCTTAGGCGGCTGAACGGCAGGGTTACAATCGTTATAGACGGGTCTTGGAGGGCAGCGGAAACTTGCCGCCGGACTCTGGACGATATGGAATAGGTGTATTTCGGTCCTTCCGCGTCCATTTGAAACCGTTTTCTCCTTCACCACCAAGCTCTGAGCTGTTAGGCGCTTAAGGCGCAGTTTCAACGTGTTGCGACTAAAACCCACCTCGTCTAGAAGTTGAGTGAAAACCCTGGGCTTGCCATCGTTGAGCACGGCCAAAACACGCTCATCAAACAAATCCATAATTCAACTATACGAAAACGGATTTAAAACCATTTTTGGCCATTTTCGGAACAGGCATGCGCGCCAGTTCTTTGAACTCTCTATTCTTATATCACTGTTCAACCACTATTTCACGCTAAGAATCAGGCAAGTTTATCCATAATCTTGATATCTTCAAGCCGTCTAAGGTCCATAGCCTCAGCCGTTTTCACGATGCCGAAATTTATCTTTCTTCGTGGAAGTAAAATTATCGCTTCAATTGAGTCTAATCCTAATTCTTTAGCTCGAAGTGACCTGGCATGTCCGTCTAAAATGTAGCATTTTTTTCCATAGCGAATGCAGACTATTGGAACTAGCACCTTTATTATCGCGTCAATTTGTGTCCTTCCGACTTGGGACTGTGTGGGCACCAGATCTTTCAAGTCAATCTTCTCTCTGCTAAGGTAGAATGGTAGGTTGTAAATAGCTTCATAATGTTCAGACAACAAAAAGGATGCGTTGCCAAGCCTTCAGAATAGGATCTTCTATGGGGCTTATATCTTTGATGCGAAGGTCTTCAAGTGGGTGCCTTGAGATTTCTCTGTAGCTCGCGTTCTTCAGGAAACCTCAGCACGTGTCGCCTTTATAGTTTTATACATGAGTTTTTTGCAGAATGAATGCTCGATGATGACCATCTAGGACGAAATAGTCTCTGCCACTATTCACAACTGTTATTGGTACGTCATAATTCTCCTCGACAGTTTTTTTGAAAACCAACGCAAGTTTGTCGTTCTCCAGGAAATCCTCTGTCGGATACACTCGTTCAAGAGGAATTTCCTCAAGATCAACGCTAAGCTTGACTTGGTAGATGATTTCTAGGCTCTTTGACTATGCCATCAACTCGTTTCGAAAGATCCTTCCAATTTGCCAGTTCAATTTCCCGCATTGACTTTCCACGCTCCTCACGCTAGTCGCATCTTCTAATATATTGTTCGATGTAGGAAAAATCTAAAAAATAGTTGGCGATCGATCCTGACCTCTGTCTTTTGAAAAATTCTTGTATAGAATCTAGATAAGAAAAGACTCAAAGAAAATTCGAGCAACGTGCACTGGGCACACACGAGCCTAGCTTCGTTCAGACCTCCCAGTCCTCTGTGTGTGCGAAAATTTAATTCCCTACTCTGACTATCTTAGTGTGGTGACTGTGTTGAGCATGGGAAGTGCTAAGAAGAAACCAATGACTAAAAAAGAAAGAGAAGAGAAAAGAAGAAAGCACAAGGAAAAACGCTTAAAGAAGTAGTTCCATTCATTGTGGACTATCCATTCTTGAAAAGCTCTTCGAGTTTAACCGAGCCTATCTTTTTTCAGATCTCGTAGTTCTCTTCAAGTCTCTCTGTTACGATACCACTATTCAAACCATTACACTCATTCATAGGGATCATCAGTCAAGATGACGTAGATGGTTCCTAAATTCTAGATTTCTGAGCGAAGAGAAGAAGTGGAATTTCTCATTTTCAGTTTAAGAATTGATATTAGAGAACTCTGCAAGGGGAAGTCCAATGCTATCGCGCGCTTTTCGCGTGACTTCATGCAAGTTTATTGAGTTTGTTCGTTACGTTTAGGAAGGTGTAGACAGCTTTTAGGTATTCCGTGAATGCTAGGTCTTTCTGCTTTGGGTAATATTTGAAGTCTTGTCCGATTTTCTTGTAAAGTTTTTCAATTATTTCTATTTCGAGTAGTTTTGCTCCAGGGCCGATGATTTCTTCAATCGCCTTGGTGAACTTTTCGATTTTGCATGGGATTTCCTGTTTGCAGATCTTGAAGGTCTTTTCTAGATGGAAATAGATTACTTGTTTTGCTGTCTTTCCTAACGCAGAGAAAGTTTCATCGACTGCATCCCACACAAGCTTTTGGTAGCTGCGACTAGATTGTGAAAAAGCTTCATGGAACACTCCATGACTGCCCGCTTTTGTCTCTATCACTGCAAAAGGCGAGTCTACTTCCTGTGCGTACTGATCTGATATAAATACATTCTTCATATATTCCAACTCCATCTGTATTTTTGTTGAACTGTTTTATTGTTACGCGCCTGTACAATTGTCCTATATCGCAGGACTTAATATATGACTTATTCCTAAGATCGATATATCCAAGTGCACGCCACCCGATCAAGCTTACGAATTTCAATTAGTGCGCGCTAATTGAGCGGATTGTCTTATCCGGAAGGTCGGCGGTTCGAGGTCGGTCGGCCTACCAAAACAGATAAAAACGTGGTCAATACCAAGAATGCGTGAGACGAGCGTGAAGTTCTATGCCAGCAGAAGTCACTGACGTTGAAAAATTCGTTAAAATCAGCGGAAACGCTGACTACTGCGCCGTGAAAAGGCTAAAAGATGTTGTCAAACTGAAGCTCCGCACACCCAGCAAACTCTACACTCTAAAAGTCGAAGCGCCAAAGGCAGAGGAAGTCATAAAGAAGCTTCAATGCGAAATCCGCGAAATCTAGTCGCGCTACTGCAAAGTTGCCATTTTTCTAAAGACACTTATCCTGTAGCTGCAAACTATCTCACAGTATGGAGCATCGCCTGCGTCAGAGTGGAGACACACTGTCGAAGCGCGCCCAAAAAGACCGGGCCGACGAACTCTAAGGAGACGCAATACGCCGGTTCTGTTCTTTGCCCATCACATTAACGATACACCAAGTGATCATACGCTCGATAAGAAATGAGAAGTCAGACAAAAGGTGAGAAGGTTTGGCTGAAAACAAAGAAGACATCCATTCCGGACTAAAACTAAGCCCAGGATCAATTGAGCTTCTCGCGAAGCTTCAGGGGACAGAGCTTGAAGACTTCAAAATAGAGATAGGCGATCTGGAAATATACATTCGACGGGGTGTCGCTGTCTTGCCTGAGGTTTTTCAGTCTGAGGTCGTTGCGCTGGCGAAGACCAAGCCTTCCAACATCGTTCAAACCGAGTTCGTTGCGCCAGTCAAAACCTATCCAGACAAAGTTGTCGAGGTGAAGCTTGGAGCCACAAAGAGTGACGGTGGAACCCGCGGAAAAACTGTGACTGTGGGAGGCGAAACGACCCCGGCCTTCTACACTTTTGAAGGATCTGTCCTGCACCCTCCGGCCGTTACCCTGGACGTTTTTGACATGGACGTTTCGCTTCCAAAAGCCGTTAAGATGCACGTGAGAGAAGTCATGGACGACCCTGCAGCTTGGGCTAGGCTCGCAGTCGAAAGGTTCGGAGCAGACCTCGTAACCATACATCTGATCAGCATAGATCCGATGCTCAAGAATGCCTCGCCGAAAGAGGCGGTTAAAACAGTTGAGAATGTCCTTCAAGCCGTGGACGTGCCTCTCGTAATTGGCGGGTGCGGAGATCCAATTAAGGACGCTGACGTCTTTGGGGAAATCGCTGAAACCTTCGCTGGAGAAAGATTCCTAATCAGCTCGGTGACGAGAGACATGGATGTTGAACGTTGTGCAAAGTTTATCAAGAAAAATGGGCACGTCGCCTTGTCTTTCACTCCTATGGACCTAAACTTGGCCAGGGAGCTTAACCGCAGACTCTATGAGTTTCTGCCCAAAGAAGACATCATAATGGACCTGACAACGGCAGCTCTCGGTTACGGCTTGGACTATGCCTTCAGTAACATGGAGAGGGCCAGGCTGGCTACACTGACGGGAGACCTTGAACTAGCGCATCCAATGTGTTCAGGGACGACAAACGCTTGGGCGGCGAGAGAAGCGTGGCTGAAGATGGCTCCAGAGTGGGAACCGCGTGAACTGCGAGGTCCCTTGTGGGAATTAAGCACCGCCTTGACCCTTCTACTTGCAGGCGTGGACTTGTTCATGATGATGCATCCGGCAGCAGTGAAAACCCTCAAAGACATAATCCGCCAGCTCTGTGGCGGCAACTCAGGCAACGCAGGAAAACTTACTGAATGGGTTTCAGCGAAAGTCTAGACCTTGAGGCGCGCACTTATGAGTGAAAGAGAAAGCCAAGCAAAGATCGGCATAAAAGAGCTAAGCCCAATAGACGTTTACAAGCTTCTTCCGAAGATAAACTGCAAAGAATGCGGAGCAGAAAACTGTTTGGCTTTCGCAACAAAACTCGTTAACCGCGAAGTGGCACTCGAGAATTGCCCACCGTTCCGGACCAAAGAATACGAGAAAGCCTGCAAACAGCTGAAAGAGATGCTTAAGCCGGCCGTGAAGGAAGTTGTTATAGGCGTAGGCGACCGAGCCGTCAAAATCGGCGGAAAACTCGTCATGTACCGACACGAATTCATGTATGCCAACCCAACGGCCATCGCCATCGACGTGACTGACGAGATGTCTAATGAAACGCTATTGGAAAGGGTCAAGAGGACTGAGAGCTTCAATTTTGAGTACATTGGGCAAACGTTGAAGCTGAACATGATCGCCGTCCGCTCAACGTCAAACGATCCGGTCAAGTTCGGCGCGACAGTCAAGAAAGTTACAGAGAACACGAGCTTGCCGCTTATTCTGTGTTCACTCAGCCCGAGTGTTCTTGAAACGGGCCTGAGAGCTGTTCCCAAGTCTAGGCCACTGTTGTATGCGGCGACCAAGGATAACTGGAAAGGCATGGCTGAGCTTGCACTGATGTATGATTGCCCGCTTGTCGTTTTTGCGCCGAATGATCTGAAGTTGCTTTCGTCTTTGACTAAAACCCTGCTTGAGTACGGGATTGAAGACCTAGTGTTGGATCCGGGGACGTTTCCGGCGGAGGGGCTAGGAGACACGCTGAACAACTTCACCATGATTCGCAGAGCTGCGTGCGAGAGAGGTGACATGCTTTGCGGTTTTCCTTTAATGGGAGTGCCGATGGTCACATGGGCGGAAAGAGGCCAAGCCGTAGACGAGATTGTGGAGTGGAGAGAAGCTTACTTGGCGTCAATGCTCATTGTCCGCTTTGCCGACATCATGATCATCCACGGCATCGACGGCTGGTCACTTCTGCCAAACGTGATATTGAGACAGAACATTTACACAGACCCTAGAAAGCCAGTGGCTGTTGAACCGGGTTTGAAAGTGTTTGGTACTCCTGAAGAGAACTCCCCTGTGCTTTTCACAACAAATTTCGCGCTTACCTATTACACGGTCGCCTCAGACATCGAATCCGCAAAAGTCAACGCCTACTTGCTGGTCGTAGACACAGAAGGAATAGCCGTGGATAGCGCGGTTGCCGGAAGAAAACTGACAGCCGAAAAGGTTGCTGAAGCGATAAAAGCTTCTGGAATTGAAAACAAAGTCAAACATAGAAAACTCATTATCCCCGGAAAGTCTGCCCGCCTAAGCGGCGAGATCGAAGAACTCAGCGGCTGGCAAGTTCTGGTCGGACCAAGAGACTCTTCAGACATTCCGAAATTTCTTCAAGAAAAATGGCAAAAACAAGCTTAAACCGTTGAAAACCATCCTTCACGGTCTTTTCGCTCTACGTCGTTTAAGATGATCTTGTGCTTCGGGAAAAGCTTCTCTTACTTTTTCAACTCGTTTCTTCGTGTTGCTACTGTCTTGTTTTGTCAGAAAATCTCTAGGTCTGCTGAAGCTTTCAACCTCGCCTGTCTGCCTTTTCCTGATAATTCTTATACAGTCATCGACTATGCAGTTCAAAACGCACGCTCCACAGTATATGCAAAGCTCTTCTATTAATCCGATCTCTCCTGCCTTCCAGAATAATGCATTGGTCGGGCATGCTTTCATGCACAGCCTGCATTCGACTCCTTTGCATGTTCTTTTGTTGATCGTGATGCTTCCTTCAGCGAAAAATTCTTCAATGCCTAAGGGTGCAAGAAGCTCTTCTCTACGCTTCCTTTTCTCTGTGTCTAAGCGCTTGTCCAAACTACGCCGAAGTGTTTCAATATCTGATGACTTCTTGCTTCTCTTGGACATTCACTTCATCTTCGACCCTAGGTACAGTCAGAGCATATGTGGATTTTATGAATTATAACTATTCGTCTTATCGCGCGTCCGTGGGATTCTGCTAGAATAGCAAGTGTTTTATAGGAAATTGCGGGAAACGTGAAAGAACTAAGAGATGTGGATTTTATGTCTGGCAAAGTTGGTGTGGCTGTTGTCGGAGTAGGATTCGTAGGTGGGCAGGCGCACGTGCCCAGTTTCAAGAAGATTGAGGGCTCAGAGCTTGTGGCTCTGGGAGCCACCACTGAGAGACGGGTGAAACCTCTTTCAGAACAGTACGGCGTAAAATACTACCTAGATTATGACAAGCTTCTGGAAGATCCGAAGGTTCAGGCGGTAGTCCTTGCGGTTCCAACGCCGATGCATTTCGATCTTGCTATGAAGGCGATCAAAAAGGGCAAGCATGTTTTGTGTGAGATGCCTTTAGCACCGAAAACTGACAAGGTTAGGGAACTGCAGAAAGTTGCCGAAATGGCGAAAGTGATTCTTATGCCTGTTCTTCAATTCCGATTTGCACCGATATATGTAAAGACAAAGGAAATAATAGAGTCAGGAACGATAGGCAAACCGATAGCCTTTCACTTCCGCGAATTCATACCCGCACAAAGCATCGCAGAGCAATGGCCGATAGGATCCTGGGCTTGGAACATCGAAAAGAGCGGAGGGTACCCGGATTTCACTCTTTCAGTTTGGTCCATCGACATGTTCAGATGGCTGTTCAAGAGCGAAATACAAAACGTGGAGTGGATGGCAAACTACCCCAAATTCGAGAAATACGGCGGAATCTTAGGCTATAACACGATGGGTCTAATCAAACTCTCAAACGGCACTGTAGGCTCACTCCACTACAGCGCTTCAGTAACACCATCAGCAAGCACCAGCCGACTAGAGGTTTACGGAGACAACACCAACGTCATTCACGCCGTCTCATTCGACAAAATACTCCTCTACGGACCAAACCCTCAACCGCAAGAATGGAACATCGAAGTGAAAGGCACAAGAGTGTGGGGCCACCGCCAATTAGACGAACACTTCATAGAATGCATCCTTTACAACAAAAAGCCGCAGGTAACCGTGGAAGACGCCATAAAAGCCCAAGAAGTCGCGCAGAAAATCACCAGGAACATCAAATAGGTTCGTCAAAGTAAAGGTCACCTGTCTCTAGTATGAGTGATGTTTAGGTAAAGCGCGCAATCCTTTCTTCCACGATCGGAAAAACACGAGTATGTTTTGCAATATTAGTATTCTGGACGCACTTTGTCATTGAACGATAGACTATAAGTATCTCTTTCGTGTTTCGTTGGCGATCCGCGATAGGAATGATTCAACTTGTTCCTCAGTCATCTTTCCTTCGATCCTTCGTCCCGAATCCGTGGTCAGAGTTGGGAAGATCCGCATCTTTTCTCGCTCTTCTTGTAGCACCCTGCGAACAACATTCTCTCTCGTGACATCCACAACCTCGACTTCCACATCATGCCTGCGAGCATACTTATTCACCATTTCGATCACTTCCTGCTGATCCTCGGAAAGAACGTAATCGTATTTTGGCTCTGTTGCCGTCTCCAGAACTCGTACGCGAAAGCCGCGCAGGCCCTGTGTTTCCACGGTTCCAGTCACGGTTTTGATACTCTTCACGTAAAGAATGACTTTTGACAGACTGTTGCCTCCAGACAAAATACCTGAAGAGGTAACACTCCTTAAAACCTTCATGCTGCTAGCGCGTTTGTTTAAGTGGCAATGAATGGCTTTTCTTGCTTTTTCAATGTATAGATGACCCAAGGTGCGATCCTTGTTTCATGGACCCATTTGTACGGTTCATTCTCCTTTGCTAATGGTTTGTAGGTTTTGACTAGTTCTAATCCAGCCCTTTTGTAGGTTTCTTGATAATACTCGTGTGTCCAGATGATGTCTTCTACTGGTCTCTTATCCTCTATGTCCGTCTGGATTATTCTCACTATATCTCCGCTCTTCGCGCGCTTGTTCTCTGGAAAATCCTTAGTGGAAAATGATGTCCATTCGTGCACGTAGATTTCTGGCGATGACACCACGCTGATTATTCTTCCTTCATCCTTAAGCAAGCGTCGAAGCTCCTCGAATATTCTGACCTTGTTTTCCATCGTAGGTATATTATCAAACGTAAAAACAGACAGCACAAGATCGTAAGCATTCTCTTCAAATCGACTGAAGTCATCATTCTTAGTAAGCCGATAATCGCCCTCGTGGTCCAGTTCTCTCGCTTTCCTAATCATGTCCTCTGATATGTCAACACCGACAACATCAAACCCAAGTTTTCGCAGAAATCTCGTTGACCGTCCCGCACCACATCCAAAATCAATCGCCCTCCTTCCTTTAACATGCTCAAAAATGATTTTAGGCAAATCCCTATAGGCCAAGTAATACGTTCCGGGAAATTCCAGTTTAGAATAGGCTTCCGCACGCTTAGAATCATCATAGACATTAGAAAAACCCATAGCCATCTCCTGTATTTGCTATCGGCTTCCTCATGCTAAGCATTACATCCCTAATTAAATGATCGCGGCATTGAAGGTCCATATTAAACAGACTGCCACTAAGCGACGGTTGTCCCTAAACAAGTAAAGAACGCTCAGTCCCCAGGTCGTGCTTCTACTGCTGCTGCAGGTAAAGCTCTCCCTTCGAAATGATGACAGCGTTGCCGATCAATTCGACTCTGTCGTGTGAAAGAGCCTTCACTGTGAGCTCGCCTCCTCTTTGTGAAGCTTGATAAGCCAGCATTTCGTTTTTCCCCAGTACTTTTGACCAGTAGGGACCCAACACTGTGTGTGCTGCTCCGGTTACGGGGTCCTCATCTATTCCGAGCCAAGGTGCAAAGAAACGTGAAACAAAATCATACGGTGCATGTCCCTCCGATGTTACGATAACCCCGCCCATTCTGTCCCCTATTTTGATAGATTTCATTCGTTCGAAGTCAGGCTTCAGGTTCCTGAGGATCTCTTCGTTCCGCAAGAGGATTAGAAGATCTCCGGCTTTCTCCGAGAAGTGCGCACTCACGTAGTCACTGATTCCCATCGCGTCTAAGAAATCTTGACTAGGATGATAGGGCGTTGTCTCATGACTTGGAAGATCAAGGAGGATTCTACCCCTGTGAAGTCTAGCCGTCAACGTTCCGCTTCTTGTCTCAAAGAACACTTCCGTCGCTGGAATTCTGACTTCGTGAAACAAGACTGCAGCAGTCGCTAGAGTTGCGTGACCACAGAGATCTACTTCTGTCTTCGGCGTAAACCATCGGAGAGAAAAGGACCGCAGGTCTTTGATGGGCTTCTGCTCAAGTTTCTGAAGAAAGGCAGTTTCGGACAGATTCATCTCTGCCGCGATAGCTCTGAGTACTCCATCCTTGTAAGGCCGCTCCAGAAGACAAACAGCCGCAGGATTGCCCTCAAAAGGCTCCTTGGCAAAGGCGTCAACATGATACAGAGTAATCCTATTTACACTCGTTCTTCTCATCACCCTACATCTCCAGATCCGCATACATTCAACTAGCCCTTCTCGGATGCTCGTGCTTTCAGTCTAAAACGCATGCCTTTTTGCGTTGATTAAGCTTTTGATTCGGAAATGTATCAGCGTACGCGTTCATCTATAGTAGCAGGAGTCCGTGCGTTCTTTGCACGCCTATTGGATCATAATTCAAGCCTGCACGCGCTTGAAAGAGTGAAGGTATATCAACGTTGATCATTCAAGTTATTAAATAGAGTGAAGCGAAAACCGGATGAACAGATACTTCACCGTGAACCGGATAGAGTTTGCCGTGACCTATCTGTGCAATTCGAAATGCCGACATTGCCAGTTGGGCGAAGAAGAGGAAAGGAAGAGAATTCCAAGCCACATTGACAAGGACAAGGCAGTGGAAATTGTGTGAAGGGTCGGCGAAGAATATGGTCCCAAATCGGTTATGACTTTTGGCGGCGAACCTCTACTCTACCGTGAGACTGTGTTCGCGATTCACAAGGAAGCAGAGAACATGGGGATTCCTGTTCGAGATGTCATCACCAACGGTTTCTGGGCGAGAAAAACAGAAAAGATCGAGGAAGCAGCCGTTGGACTAGCCAAGTCTGGGGTTAACGATGTTCACATTTCTGTCGATTGTTTTCATCAAGAGTTTGTTCCACTCAAGATCGTTAGGAAAGCTGCAGAATCACTAGTCAAGGCCGGAGTGCCGCGCGTGGTCTGGAATCCCTGTTGGGTAGTGTCTAAAGACCATGATAACATGTATAATAGGAAAACCAAGGCTATTTTGGGAAAACTCGAGGATTTGCCAATAGAAACCAGCGACGGAAACAACGTCCAGCCTGAGGGAAGAGCAACTGTGTGGCTGAGAGACTTCCTCCCGTCGAGAACCAAGATGCCCAGAGGAAAATGCGGCGGCATGCCCTACACGGAGCCCCTTGATTCCATTCACACGGTTTGCGTAGAACCCGACGGGGGAATTGCAGTCTGCAAAGAACTCCACATCGGCAACGCACTCGAAACTGACATAATCGACATAATAGAAGACTATGACCCGTTCAAAATTCCCGAAGCAAAAACAATTATTGAAAACGGCATGGACGGACTGATCGAGTGGGCGAGAAAAAGAAATGTCGAACCGAACCCCGATGGATATTACAGTATTTGTCATCTATGCACCGACCTTCGAAGAAGAGCCAACCTGACATAACGCGCACTGAAGAATGTCATATCCAAATCAAAAGAGCTTTCAGAGAAGACCCAAAACGAAAACTTGCGTTGAAATATGCGTTGGTCAAAGTTCATGAGAGACCATGTATAGCGGTCCTTTGGCACGAGACATTGGGACACAGCTGCGAAACCAGTTCGAATCCCAGCGCGCCTCTTAGTTTTTTATGGGCAAACAGAGGATCATAGGCGTAAACAAACCCCTAAGAAACGTCGAAAAAGGAAATTCCGCAGACTCTTGAACTACCGTACTAATGATTGGAGTTATAAGTGTCTGTGAGCTATCATTACTATGGAGAGGCATGCTGCTCCTTGGATGTTGAAGACGAGGCTGTTTTTGAATACGCGCTTCGGGGCAAAGATTGGAATGTGTATTGGCTTCTTCTGAAAAATGGTCGCTCAATGAGTGTTCGCGAAGTTCAGAGAACGCTACGTTTCAGTAGCCCAAGCGTGGCCCAGCATCATCTTGAACAGTTGCGGCAGCTTGGGCTGGTCAAGAAGGACGAGGTTGGCGGCAATTATTCTTTGACGAGCGAGGTCAAGATTGGGGTGCTTCGACATTTTGTCAAGCTGGGGAAGCTTCTGTTTCCGAGGTATTTCTTCTACGCGCTTTTCTCAACTACTTTCTATTTGATATACGTGCTGGCGTTAATGCAGGGGTTCACACGAGAAAACCTGTTTATTCTCACGTTTGGCGGCATCGTTTCGGCGATCTTCTGGTTTGAAGCTCTCCGGATATGGTCTTTGAGACCGTACTAGCTTCTGGAACATCATGTACCAAGGCTTAGGATGAAATTCAATAAAGATGCAGAACAACAGTAGCGATTCAAGATGCAAAGCGAAATCAAGAAAAAAGTCCGAACATATGGCGTTGCCGCGATACGATCGATATTTATGCAACATTTCTTTCTTTTTTTGAGAAAAGAGCGCGCTGATTGTTAACCTCTTTGCAACCTATCAGTTCCCATGCGTTATCATGTTCACTGATCCTGATCTCTATAACTACTTGCTTTCCAGTTTGACGACTTTGCAGCATCTTCGTTCCAAATGACCCATTAGATCTACGCCGGCTTTGGTTCTTTCCTCTTCCTCTTCGAGATGTTTCTGGAATCCCACTTGTTTGACTTGATTGTAATTCTCGACGACGAAGGGGTACACGTCTCTTTGATATTCAGTGTTCCTACACGTTAGATAATCGTCACACAAAAGGCAGCTCTGCAGGTTCTTCTTTGGAGCACATTTCCTGTTTTCGCAAGGTGCGCCTCCACCATTCAGGCACATTGGACATTGCGAGTCCGAAAACCATTCTAGACCCTTTCTGAACTCGTCGAAGCTGAACGATTTCACCACATCTCTAACCCAATCGTAGCGAGTCGTATCGACAAGTCTCTTCAACTCCCCCGCCATCATCTTTACCCTGCCATTCCCATTGGGACACTGACCGCAGTAGACTCCACAGATTCCATACTGGCTGTCTTTCTTCTGCATCTCAGTCACCTAAAATAATCAAATAGTGCTTAATACCGATAGAAAAAGCATGCGCTTCGGGAACCTTGATTGCCTCTTTTCAGCCTCTCCGCTTCGCACACATCAATCGAAAACGAACCTGACGGTAACGTCAAGTGATACTATATCTTCAGATACTGCATCTTCATTTTTATTTGAAGAGGAGAAGTGAACGACTCTGCTGACAAAATCGCTAGGATGGATCTTGCGCGTGCTGACCACTTTGCTGTCGACATCATTCTACATTGCATTGTCTTGACTATTGCCCTCGGGAACGTCTGAACTATGATACCGTTACACTAAACGCATCATAAGTGTTAACACCCGTCTCCAAGACGCTCTTCGCAACTAGGTCAATCGTCTCAACAAAGCGCGGATGCTTTCTCATGTTACATTTCATGCCCAACTCGGCCTTCTAATCATAGCGCGCGGCAAACAACAAGCATGAAAAATAAGGATAGACTAAAAGAAAATAGAATTATAGGTTTCATTGTTGTTTCTCTCTGTCCTCTACACGTCTTCTGGCTGCACTGCTGTTTATTGAAGCTAGTGCTCCCAAATCTCCTATGCTCGCATACTTCAACGTCTCTAACGGCAACGCCATAATTATCGTGTTGGCGGATTCTTTGCTTGCTTCACTCACTGCCGCCAGGATTCTTAGTTGCATAGCATTCGGGTCTTTCATGTTTTCAGCCGCTTGTTTAAGAATGACCGAGGCCTTTAGTTCGGCATCTGCTTTAATCACAACCGCTTGTGCCTCTCTTTCTGCTTCCGCTTTTACTGCCAAGGCTCTTTTCATATCATCGGGCAATGATATGTCTTGTATCTCTGCTTTGGTAATGTCTACGCCCCACACTTTGGATAATTCGTCAACTTTGTCTTTGAAAGCATTCGCCACTTCTTCACGCTTCATAAGCAAGTCGTCTAGACTGTATTTTCCCATTATGTCTCTGATGGATGTTTGCGCATATTTGGCCACAGCATCCTTGTAATCTTCGATCTGCAATATTACTTTCTCAGGGTCCTCTACTTTGGTGAAAACAACTGTATCTATGCTGACTGAAATGTTGTCTTTTGTGATTGTTGTTTGCCCTTTCAATTGAATCGTTTGCATTCTCATGTCAACAACATAAAGCCTATCAACTAAAGGTATTTTGAAATGTAATCCCGCTTTGTCTTCGATCTTCACTATTCTGCCCAAACGTATCAACGCTACTCTCTCCCACTGCTTAACAATGAAATAGGTAAGGTAGAGTACAACGAGAACCACGACCGCACCAAAAAAAAGAGAAAGGCCCACAACCCAATCATCAACCATTTTCTTCACCTCCTTCTCCTTTTCGTTCTCATTCCGACTGGTATTTACCATTGGCTACATAGCCCGCTCTCGCTTTTACAGATTTGGGCGAGAACGGGGCTGCGGTGTAGTCAACCAAGTATTCTTGGAAGACTGTGGTCGCATTTTCTATTTGCGGATATTCTTGCTCATGAAAAGTCCAATGGCTCACGTAGCGGCACGAGCTAGAGAGAATTGTGCGAGTTTAAGGTAACCCTCGGCGGAAAGACGGTGTTCAAAGACGCGGTTTACGCAAAGACTGAGGGCAACAGTATAATCGTTAGAGGCGTGCTTGGGGAGTCTGAGGAGTTCAAGAACTGCAAGATCGCGGAAGCGCGTACGTGAACGACACGCGACTAGTCTTATGAAACACTCGAACTAGGTAAAGGCAAACGTCATTGGCTCATAGGCTCCAAGCCACTTCTAACCACATCCACAAACCAGAAACCACGACACACCAATCCCCAGCAAACACAAACAGCCCAAAACGGCCAGAAAAATAAACGAAACCATAGTGCTGACTATTTCCGCACGGAAAGTTCTGACTATAGAGCAAGGGGACATGCACAAAGTTTATGCCCTAACGTAGATGTATGGGATTCGCGTTATCAAGGTGCCCGAAATGAAAATACTCGTCCTAGGTTGCGGTAACATAGGTTCGGTCGTGGCTGAGGATATTGCTCAGAATCTCTCTTCAGCGCAAATCACAATCGCTGACATGAATGAAGATCGAGTTAAAGGAGTTGTTTCAAGAATCGGCAGGGACAATGTATCTTGGAGCAAAGTGGACGCCCTAAATCACGATGATCTCGTGAACACTCTGAGGAAGTTTGACTTAGCAGTGGGAGCTCTACCAGGTGTAATAGGTTATCGAGTTTGCGAAGCCGCCATTTCAGCGGGGAAGGATATTGTCGATGTTTCTTACATGCCTGAGGATGTTATGACCTTGCATCAAGACGCTCTAAAGGCTGAAATCAGCGTTCTTCCAGATTGCGGAATGAGTCCAGGGCTTGGCAGCATCTTGGTAGGCCATGCAGCCAGCAAGCTGGATCGAGTTGAATGTGTTCACATGATGAACGGAGGGCTACCTGAAACGCCCGTGCCCCCACTAGGCTATGTAATAACATGGTCAGTGAATGACCTCATAGACATGTACTGTCGCAAAGTAACCATAGTAAAAAAAGGCAAGACGGTTGAAGTCGAAGCCATGAGCGGGCTTGAAGAAATCAGATTTTCAGGTGTTGGCAAGCTGGAGGCTTTCTACACAGATGGTCTGAGAACAATGCTCTACACGATGAAGGGGGTCAAGGACATGTGGGAGAAAACGCTCAGATACCCGGGGCACGTTGAAAAGATAAAACTACTTAAGACTCTTGGCTTCTTCGACGCCGAACCGTTGAACACTGAGAATCTCAACATTTCTCCCAGAGAAGTCACTGCAGAATTGTTCGAGAGGAAATTGAAAAGAAGAGACGTTCTCGACATCGTCGTCATGCACGTAGAGGTAAGTGGTCTGAGAAATGGCAACTATGCAGCGTACGCCTACCACGTGCTGGACCGATACGATAAGCAGCACCAAGTCACAGCGATGGCTAGAACCACAGCATACACTGCCTCTGTCACTGCACAATTGCTAGCCAAAAAAACCATCAGAGAGAAAGGCGTGATTCCGCCAGAAAAACTCGGAATGAACAAAGAATTCTACAATGACTACGTTCAAATGATGAAAAAGCGAGAGGTAACGATCAAAGAGAGCAGAGATACCGCCAAATAACATTAGCCTTATGCACATTACGGAATTCGAAAAGGCGTTTCCAACTATATGAAAAGCGAGATGAGCAGCGGTACTAGACCTAAAGCTATCGAGAAAGGCAATCCAGGAAACATGCCCTTCTTCTCCAACATCTTGAAAGCCAAGAAAACCCCGATCAACACGCCCGCTGTTGAGCCGAGGCAATAAATTGGACCAGCGCTGGCGAGGACTCGACTAACGAGCATGGCATAGAAGGTCAAATCTCCCAATCCCATCTGGACATCTTTAAAAGAGATGCTTAAGCCCCGAAGCTGTTCAAGGCCACCTTGAGCTATTTTTCCAACGGGACCGCGGAAGACGGCGAAAACGTCATAGACGGCTAGAAAACCCAAAATCAATATCGTGCTTATCGTGGGAATCATTATTCCCAGGAACGCGCCTAGAGCTCCGCCTATGAGAAGAACAACAAGGCCTGCAGCTGGGCTGTGGGTCCTGAAAACGATGAAATCCGCCAGAACCGTTGCGGATGTTGACAAGATCAAGATTACCACGTCGACATACGGAAACAGAAACGTTGAGAACACCGCGTACAGATAGACAGTCGACAGCATAAAGACTGCGACCGTCAACGCCACCCCCGTGATCACGGAGACTAGCTTGAAACTTTTACGTTTCAGAAGCAGATACAGCAGCGATGCTCCGACGCCGGCGAGGATTACGAAATAGAGTCCGTTTCCGAGTGATCCGACGCCTTCTGGAAACGGTGTGACCTGGTAGAAATCTATCTGAGATTCTATCATCAGGTAGGCGCACAGTATTCCGAATACGAGGCTTGCGAGTATGGGTACGAGATGTATCGGTTCTGCTTTGAACGTTTCTTTCAAGGTCACTACCTTAGTCTGTTGGGAATTGCTTGGGCTTTTAAGTGGCATTTGTTGCAGAATAAGGTTTGCTTGCGGTCTGTGTCGAAAATCGAGTTAGAAAAATGCATGACGCAAAAAGGGTTGTCACAGTGCTTCAGCCCCAAAGTATGCCCAAGCTCATGCACCGCCTCTTTTGCACTTCTTTGAGCAAAGACTTCTGGGTTTGAAGGGTGTGCATAGAACTCCGGCCTGAGCCTCCACAACGATATTAGCGCAGCCTTTCCTGGGCACTTTGCCTCGCCGAAAACAAAGTTCAGTCTTGAGACGAAGAGGTCAACATCTGCTATTCCCAGCACTCGATCAAAAGCATTCTCCTTTTCAGCGTAGCTGTCAACCACATCTAGAATAATGTCTGATCGATACTGGTTTCTCGCTTCGTTGAAGGCTTCTTCGGGTACAGGCACCGATTCTGCACTCAAGATGCTCTTTGCTTTGGCAAAGATCGTGTTCAAGGTTTCTTGAATTCTGGCTATCACATAAGTGTCAATCTGCCCAATCCGCAAGATACCAATTTTCATCGCTTTCTTCTCTCTAGATTTTGAAGGTGTCTCCGGTTTTTGGGGCTGTCGCTTCGAGGCCTAATTCGTTCCTTGCCCACTTTGCCAAGAGTTCACAGTTTCCTTCTGCACCGTGAAGCACGTACACCTTCGGTTTTCCGCCAAGTCTCTTCAAGGCTTCTTTGAGTTCGCCCGCGCCGCAGTGTGACGAAAAGTCGAAATGCTGCACTTGCGCTTTGACTTTTCGCATTTTTCCATCTATGACGCATATTCCTTTTTCCATGAGCTCTTTTCCAGGTGTGCCCGGAATCTGATAACTCACGAGGAAGATTGCGTTGCTCGCTTTCTTCCCAATCTTTGAGATGTAAAACATAGCTGGCCCGCCCTTGAGCATGCCTGCCGGTGAAATTATGACCCCCGGTGTCTTGGTCGCTCTCCTGCGATCTCTCCATCCCTCGACCCAGTTGGCGGAGTGTAGTGCGTCCACAAAGGCTCTTTGATCTCTGAGAAACTGCGGGTAATTCATCATCACTTTGCTCACTTCTCGCGCCATTCCATCAATCGTTATCGAATGCTCAAAATGGTGAGCCGCGAGAACGCACACGAGTTCCTGTGATCTGCCCACTCCGAACGCCGGCACCAGAACCGTGCCTCCGCGTTCTGCGATATCTGTGCATGCTTCTACAAATCGTTTTTCAAGTTCCCCGCGTTCCGTGTGTTCTTCATTCGCATAAGTGCTTTCGATCACCACTGCATCTAGGTCTTTGTAATCCATTTTGGCGCCTTCGAGAAGTCTCGTGTTGATGAGGTTGAAGTCGCCAGTGTACAGTATCTTTCTTCCCTCTGCTTCAACGAGGGTCTGCACGCTTCCGGGTATGTGTCCGGCGTTCTTGAACTCGAACTTGATGTCCCCAACTTTCTGTTCAGTGTCAAAATCCACGTGTCTGCTGGATTGCGTCATCGATTTCAGTTCAAGGTACTCGAAAGGGAGGTAATAGCTCGACAGGTGGATGAAGTCTGAGATCAGCAGTTGGTTCAGTTCCGCGCTCAGTCTGTTCGTGTACAGAGGCTTTTTTCCTTGGATGTAGAATATCGGGATAGCACCTGAGTGATCAAGGTGGCTGTGAGAAAGGAGTATGGCGTCAACGTCTTTCGGTGGGATGTGCATCGGGAACCCCGGTTCATGATTCAGCATGGCACCATAATCAAGCAAAACCTGGGTTTTCTCCGTCTTAACGGTTATCGCTATTCTGCCAACTTCTTGGGTTCCGCCTAGAAACCCTATCTGTAATTGTCCCATCTGATTTCATCCGCTTAGTTCAGTAATCATGCTTTGCGCCCTTTTAAAAATGTATTGACTTACCCACTGAAGAAACCTTGACCAGTCCTTTTTGTATCGTGAGAGTTTTCTGTGAATATGTAAATCAGCTCGAATCGACCTTGTTCACCTAAATCTCATGCAGAATTTTCTTCAATTTGGCTAGGACGGTTCCGTTTTCGTCTTCTTTCATGTTGAAGCTCTGGAATTTGACCTTTTTCCTCAAGCAGGCTTTTCTACACGTATTCAGTATAGTTTTCCCCCAGTTTTCGGAGTCGCTAAGCAGTATGACCATCTCATAGTTCTCGCGGTTGATGTAATCCGCGATCTGGTGAGCCACGTTTTCCACAGTCTCCTGGTCCAGTGGCAAGGCAGTCTCGTGTTGTGATAGGGGGTAAACTTCGTCAAGCTCGATTGGCACGATGCCGAATGGTGCGGCATAGAAACACGTGTGTATTTTGTGTGTTTTTTCTTTAAGGTTTTGTTGAAGTCTGTTTGACAGTTGTCTGAAGGTTTTGGATTTGTGGAATGGTTTTGTAGGGGTTTGAGGTGCAAGGAGAAGGACTTTTGTCCCTTTTGGCGGGGAGAACCGTTCTGCTAGTTTCCTTCTGTGTCGAAGGATTTCCGGACGCACCAGACCCGCTGAGTCGAAGTAGAAGAGTCCACTGTTTTTCACGGATGGATCGTGTTTTTCAATGAAATCTTTGTATTCTTTCAGTCTTTTAACCGCCTGAAGTAGCGAAGGATGTCCGTGGGCTCGGAGTTCGAGGTGTTCCCAAAGTCTGCCGTCTTTTATGGCTTGCTTTATCCGTTTCAACTCGGCGGCACACGTGTACAGGTTGTGCTCGGAAAGGAAAGTCTCTCTTTCTTTCTGCGGAAATTCCAGAACCCGCTTCGGAGTAGCTCGAATGCACTTTGGGCACGTGCACGGGAAATACTCCAGTTCCTCCAGTCTGGAAGTGCCGGTTTCGGTCATGTACCGGTTTTCCTTGGCGTAAATCGAATACGCTGCCGAGTCGAACAGGTCGCATCCAATGGCCACGGCCAACGCGAACATGAAGGGGTGACCCGCTCCGAAGAGGTGAAGCGGCCTGTCAATCGGCAAATTCATCTTGGCCGTCACGATCATGTCAACCAACACGTCGAACCTGTAGCGTTCCATAACCTCGGTCGGGCTTCCTAGGGCGTGTATTTCGAAGGGAAGTTTCCCCATTTCTCTGGCAGATCTTGCCACGAGATTGAGGTATTTTCCTCCCTGGACCGGACCCACCCAGAGAATATCCTCCCTGTTCTTAAGCGTGAAGAACTCATTGGCTCGTCTCAACGTTTCCTCAACCGTTTGCTCCGCGTATTCTACAGGGACCTTCCAGCCTGTCGGTATGTCCAGGATCGTCGCTATGTCCGAGCCTATCCGCTCCTGATACTCCACGATTTCTCTCGGCGTAACCTCTACGTCGCCGTAGACCAAGATCTGGTAGGCGCCCGAATCAGTCATCACAGTGCCGTCAAAACCCAGAAACTCGTGCAACCCGTTTTCCATCGGTTGCTTGTCAACACGCTTCTTCAGAATGTACGCGTTGGTTATCAAGGCTTCAAAACCAAACTCTTCCCTCATCTTCCTCGGCGACACCGGCTGCAGAGCCGGGTTAACGACCGGAAAAAGCAGAGGCGTCTCCACCGTGCCACTCTTAGTCTTGAGCCTCCCAACCCTCGCAAGCAGGTCCTTTTCCTTTATCTCAAAAGACATCAATAAACCTTAAACAAACAAAGCAAACACGCATATAAAAAATGTCCACAAAACATTGATGGCACATCACGGAAATGCATGAACAGGCATCTTGTTCGCAAACAGAAAATCAAACAACGCACGTGACGACAAAGAGCCCAGGTCCTTTCAGTAGTCAGACCCACGCTTCAACGGGGCCGCTCGGAAAAGAGCCTAGGGGATAGGGGCTATCAATTCTGTGACCTCGCTGACCCCACAAAATTGACATACCGCATGTTACAGGCCCACTCAGCAAACATAGCCCGAACCCATTTTTTTCCTCAGACTCACTATGTAAAACGCTGAATTTTCCATGTCGTCTCACACGCTTTTCTCCCAGATCCTGCATACCAAGCGCCTTGAAACTACACATCTACCGAGGCAAGCTCAGAAAAAACGTAGGGGGTCTATCAAATATAACAAGCTGAAGACCGTTATATTCAACATACCTCGTAGGGCGACCCCCAGCACAAGCACGTGTCCAAGTCAAATCAGGTGCCCAAGATTAGGCAACAACAAACAAAGAATCTTCGGGTCAACAGTCAACCTTTCAGTAAGCTTCACACGCTTAAAGCAGATGAAACACAGCAAACTTTCCTGTTCTATTCCTCTCCCGTTTTAGAGTTGACGTTTCCTAAAATGTTAATTACATGTTTCCAAGTAGTAGCTAGGCATAGGTTTGTGGTTTCATCATGAGTCTGAACAAGATCGTGAAGGAAGAGCTTTCCGGCAACGTTGCCAAGTCCTACGTTGCGCAGGTCACGCGTTTCCACCGGGTTCAAGCCTCCACCATGTTTCATGAAGCCGCAGAATACGTCAAAGACGAGCTACTGAGCATGGGCTTGAAAGATGCCGTGATAGAACAGTTTCCGTCAGACGGAGCCAAGAAATATTGGACCCACACGAGTCCGGTTGGCTGGACGGTGAGGAGCGCCGAGCTTCGCCTCGTAGAACCAGAAGACGAGCTGATCGCAAGTTATGAAGACACACCTCAGAGCCTGCACACTTTCAGCAACGCCACACCGGCAAAAGGAGTCACAGCTGAACTTATCGACGTGGGCGCCGGCACCAAACCAGTCGACTATGAAGGAAAGAAGGTGAAAGGCAAATTCGTGCTCGCAACCGGACGCGCCAGAGCAGTCCACGAACAAGCCGTCCACAAATTTGGCGCGGCGGGCGTGATCACGGACACGATAGCACTTGAAATGCCACACGTGCGCGAAAGCCTCGACATACCCGACGCGCACGCCTATCAATCCGTATGGCCAACCGCTGAAGACCTCAACAAAACCGCCTTCGGCTTCTCCCTCAGCAAACGACAAGGAACCCATCTACGCGCAATGCTCAAAAACGGAAAAACCGTGAAACTCAGAGCCAAAGTCGACGCAAAACTCTTCCCCAGCAACCTCGACGTCGTAACCGGCACCATAAAAGGCACAACGAAGCCGAAGGAAGAAATATTCCTGATCGCCCACCTCTGCCACCCAAAACCAAGCGCCAACGACAACGCCTCAGGCAGCGGCCTCCTCCTCGAAATCGCACGCACCATAAAAACACTCATTGACGACCATAAAATCAGACAACCGACAAGAACCATAAGATTCATGTGGGTTCCTGAAACAACCGGCACTGTCGCCTACCTTGCCACCCACAAAGACGCCTCCCAACGGCTCGTCGCCGGAATAAACCTCGACATGGTAGGTCAAAACCAGGAACTCTGCAGATCCACCCTCAACTTGGACTGCACCCCAGACTCGCTACCATCCTACCTGAACGATTACGTCTTCTCTCTCATACGACAATCAGTCAAAGAATTTGATCATCAAACACGCTTCGGCTCAGGCTCCACGTTTCGCTACACCGCAACGGCCTTTAGCGGCGGAAGCGACCACGCCGAATTCACCGAAGCCACCACGGCCGTACCATGCATCATGCTGCTCCAATGGCCTGATCTGTACTACCACACAAGCATGGACACCATCGACAAAGTCAGCGAAGACAGCCTCAGACGCGTAGGCTGGATAGCCACCGTGGCCGTTTTCACGCTGGCCAACGCGAACGCGGAAACAGCGTTCCACTTGGCGAACCAAACAGCCACGCAAGGCGCGACCAGGATCGCCGAAGCCAGCCGAGGAGGCGTGGACGAACTGTATGCAAGGAAAGAAGGTCAGGTCCTTAAAAACAAGGGAAAACAGTTGGCAAAAGAACTGGAGAAGTCAGCCTGCTATTACAAGAGCAAGATAGAGCACATCATCTGGCGCGAGCAGCAAGCAATCAAATCGGTGAAGAGACTCGGAGAAAGCCCAGAACTGAACGCTTACTTGGACAAGCGGTGCGAGGACATCGCAACTCAGGGAAAGAAAGAGATCGCTAGACTTGGCGAGGCATTAAGCTTCATCACGAAGACAGCTCACTTGGGCCGTCTGTCAAAGCTTGAAGAGACTAAAGCAGACAAAAGGTCCCGTACACTGATTCCTCGACGACTGTTCAAAGGAACGCTCAGTGCGGATTTGCTGAAGAAAGAGCTGGGCGAAAAAGAATACGCTTGGTATTTGGAAATAGACGAAGAAGACCAAGAGTTTGCCAAGATAAGGGCTGAGATTTTAAACTTCATGGATGGAAAACGAAACGTGCAAGAGATAATGAGAGCCGTTTCCGCTGAGTACGGCGAAACAAACCCTGAACACGTGCTGAAGTTCCTGCGGGACCTAGAAAAACTGAAACTTGTCGCTTTCAAATAGTGCGCACTGCCACTGACTGAACACACTTATACCCCGTTTTGGTTACTACGTGTCCAAAGCGAAAGAAGCTGAAACGATGGTGTGCATAGTTGAAATCTTCGAAAGGCCCGAGCTCCACGATCCCGTTCTAATTGAAGGCCTACCCGGAATAGGGTTTGTGGCCAATATTGCAGCTTTGCACTTAATCCATGAGTTGAAGGCTCAACGCTTCGCTGAAATTCATTCCTCAACCTTTCAGGATTTGGCCGTCACCACCGAGGACGGAGGAGCGCGTTCTCCCACAAACGAACTGTATTACTACAAGAATCCCAATAGTGGGCGAGACCTGATTATCTGGTACGGCAACACTCAGGCTCTGACGACTTCAGGACAGTACGAGCTCTGCGGACGCGTGTTAGACATCGTCGGAGAACTCGGCTGCCACTACATAGTAACCCTAGGCGGTTTTAGGCAAGAAGAGATTAGTGGTCCACCACAAGTGTACTGCGCGGCTTCAGACCATGAAACAATGAATGAAGTCTCCAAACTTGGAGCAAAAGTAATGGTTGGACAGATATTTGGAATCGCCGGCCTCATGGTGGGGCTGGCTCGGCTTAGAGGTTTCAGAGGCTTTTCTCTTTTGGTCGATACTTTAGGCATGACTCCGGATGCAAATGCCACTCGTTACACGTTGATGGCTCTCGGCAAATTCTTGAACATGAACATTGATCTTTCAAGATTAGATGCCACAGCTGAAGAAACCAAAAAGATTCTGGAGTCTTTCGGTGTGATCAGAAACGTTGTAGAAGAAAAGAAGAAAGAGGAGCAAAGATTTCGCTGGTCTATCTAGCTCTTTCCCTTGCTTTCACCGATGAACTGTGCGTAGACTTTTTCCACGCGTTCAGCAGCTGGTCCTGAACCTTCAACCACGCCCTTGTCTGTTACCTTAACTTTGTCCATCACCCAGATGAATCCTTTATCCTCGTACAGCTTAACCATGGTGGGAAACACTTTTTCAAGGCGATCCGCTAAGGCTTTCAAGTCAAAAGGTTTCTCCACACTGAATATTTCGGCGATAGCGTGTCCATTGAGGAGAATTCTATGAAACACTTTTCCTTCCTCATCCTTTGCTTCAGACAAGCACAGACTTAAAGTGTCAGGGTTTATGCCGATCAATGTCCCGCTAAACTTTCTGCCAGATGCGGTCACAACTATGACACTTCTGTCCGCCAGCATCGTGACTTCGCTGAAAAATTTCCTCTGCGCCACTGACAATCATTTAACCTCCATTCTAGTTAAGGAAATTGCGAAACAACTATTTAGGATTTTAACAAGACGAAGTGATCTCAACTGCCCCTATTTTCGACATCCTGTTTCAGTAACATGACGCTTTTAGACGGCAAGTCTCGTTGAACCATGACATTTGGACCGACCCAACTGTCATTGCCGACTTTGACACCTGGCATGAACAGTGAGTTTATTCCTGTTTTTACGTTGTCTCCAAAAACTACTCCGAGCTTTTTTCTCCCGCTGTCTGTGACTTTGTCCTTCAACATCATCGGCACAGTTCCCGAGTCAAGTCGATAGTTGGCGATTATCGTGCCAGCGCCCAGGTTGCATCTTTCGCCGAGTATGCTGTCACCAACGTACGATAGATGGCCGACGTGCGTGTTGTCCATTACAATGCTGTTCTTTATTTCACAGGCATTGCCTATTCTGACTTTTTTGCCGATGCTAGTGCATGGGCGGATGTAACAATTAGGTCCTAAATCGCTTTCTTCGTCTATGAAGGCCGGTCCTTCAATATAGGTTCCTGAACGTATCCGCGCAGTTTCTGCAACTGTGACCGGTCCGATCAAATGAGCCCCGTTTTCAATAATGCCGCATATCTTGTGTTTGATTCTCGTTAGTACCCAACGATTTGCGTCAAACAGATCCCAAGGCCTTCCGATGTCAATCCAGTCTCCTCTTGAGATCTTGGCAGCTGACACCAGCTTTTTCTCGCTTATCATAAGTGAAAGTGCGTCTGGGATTTCCCATTCCCCTCTTGATGAGGCTGAAGTCTCTCCTATTTTTGTAAAGATCTCTCTAGGAAAGACATAGATGCCTGCGTTGGCCAGGTTTGTCGGTGCTTGCCCGGCTGTTGGTTTTTCAACTATGCGCTTAACGTATTGGTCATTTTCAAGCTCAACTATCCCGTAATCTTCTGTTCTGTCAACTGGAACCACCGCCATGGTCACGGCTGGCTTCTGCTTCTGATGGAGTTCAACAACGCTTTTCACAGCCTCTGCAGCGAACAATATGTCGCCGTTAACCAGGAGAAAATCATCCTTCATGAAAGGCTCAACAACACTCACTGCATTACCCGTTCCAAGCACTGCGTTCTGCTCGGCGTATTCGATTTTCAAACCAAACTTTTTTCCGTCACCAAAACGTTGCCTGATCATGTCCGCTAGGTAGTGGACAACTATGACCGTTTCTTCTATGCCTGCTGCTCTTAATGCGTTCAAACAATGTTCAAGTATCGGTTTTCCGCCAACTTCGATCAGATGCTTTGGTCTCGTTGCCGTGAGCGGTCGAAGCCTGATGCCTTCTCCGGCGGCCAAGATTGCAGCTTTCATCTGTTGCATCTTCCAAGCGCAGTCTTAACTGATAATGCTCCTTTTTGCATTATCTCTCTTGCTGCTTTTAACGATTCACCCTCAACCGTCAACCTCACAACAGGCTCTGTGCCGGATGCTCTGATCAAGATCCATCCATTCTTAACGGACAAGCGAACACCATCGACCGTCGAGAGTTGCAGGTACTTTGGAAAAGTAGTTTTCAAGTCTTCTCCAACTTTTTGCACGATCATGAGCTTCTCTTCTTCACTGGAAGCTATATTTTCTCTGAGGATTGGATATTGAGGAGTTTCCGCGACTAGTTCTGCAAGAGTCTTGTCTGCATCCTCTAGTGCTTTCAATAACAAGATCGATGAAAGAATTCCATCTGGACAGTAATGGAACTGCGGATGTATCCATGCTCCGCACGGTTCACCGCCGAAAACAGCGTGATGCTTCTTAACTGCTTCCGAAACGTAAACGTCGCCAACCTTTGTCCTCATCACCTTTCCACCATTTTCTTTCACCATTTCTTCGATGCACATTGAAGCCTCGACATTTGTCACTATCAAGCTTCCTCGCTTCTGCTTCGCAACATGCGCGGCATAAGCCGCAAGGACAAGGTCAAAGCCCACAAAACTACCTTCTCCATCTATGAAAGCTACCCGGTCTCCGTCACCATCATAAGCCAGTCCCACGTCTGCATGCAGAATTCTGACAACCTGAGCCAAATCCGATAAAGACCTAGCATTTGGTTCCGGGCTTCTGGCTGGAAAGAATCCGTCCGGTTGCGCATTCAATGCCGTCACTTTGCATCCTAAGGCGTTCAGAACCTCGGGGGCAAGCTCATACGTGGCTCCGCACCCTGGATCCACCACAAGATGCCACTTCTTGTTCAGTTTCACGTTCTTCCGCATCATTTCAGTGTACAAGCGCTTGTGATCTGCAAACCTGGCTTGGCCAAGATGTTGCCAGTCCGCCCGCTTGAAACGCTGATGTTCAACGATGTTTTCAATGCAATTCTGGGTTTGCTCATCATAGGCCATCCCGTCTCTATCAAAAATTTTTATGCCATTGTATTGGGGCGGATTATGCGAAGCGGTGATCATTACGCCTGCATCCGCTCTTACTTCCGTTGTCAAGAAAGATAAGACAGGAGTCGGCACAACACCCAAACAGTCAACACCTGCTCCGCCAGATACCAGACCGGAAACCACGGCGTTCTCAAGTATCAGCCCTGAAACTCTTGTATCCCTAGCGACAAGTACCTTTCTTGCTCTAGAAGACGTTGCAACAGCCAAGCCGATTTCTGCCGCTAGCACCGGCGTCAGATCAGCGTTAACCAGACCGCGCACTCCCGAGCTGCCAAACAGTTTTCGCGTCAAATTCTCCACGTCGCTGAGGTGTTCCACTGTAAGGGTTTGCCTACACCTTTAAAAGAATTCGAGTTCATATAACTGCGTTTTCATGTCAAGCTTGTCTAGATAAACAGATTCAACCGTGGTCTTAGGCGAAAGACTTCAGCTTCATCTACACCTTCTGCATTCGGCGAATATTCGGGTGCTTTCTTAAAGCAAGAGGCGGAGGCAGATCCAAACAATATCGCCTAGAAACAATGCCAGAAGCAAGCCGAGTGTAAAGAAGATGAGGAAGGGCAAGCCAGGAGTTGCCCAAACAGTGTCTTGAATTGCCCCGGCAGATACTGCTTTTTCCAGCCTTCCAACTATAGCGTCTCTACCTTCATCCTTAGGTACAACAAGCAGCTTCCTCGTGGGCTTGTTCTCAGCGCTTCCGTTTATGTCTTCAAGAGGGTACACGTGCCACTTTTCCTTCAGTTTCCTGACGGAAACCCTGTAGCCGGTGATCAAGACCAGGATTTTTCTCCCTAAGGATTCATTCCCGTAGTTTCCTCCGAATAGTTGCTTGCCAGTTTTCAAATGCCATAAGATGTTGTATACCAGCATGGCGACCGCTGTCAAAGCAGCTAGCAAGACAGAGTTGCTGAAAACAGCTAGTGGGAAGAGTATCTGTGAAGTCGGTGAGATCGTGCCAGCCAAAGGCTCAGGCAGGCTTGTTGGGAAGAACGGCAAAGCGAGTGCCAAGCACATCAGGGCTTTTGCATCAGCCCCTCCGAAGCCTCCCGAGTAGAAGATTATTATGGCGAAAACAGCGGTCAGCCCGAAGCATATCCCATAAAGGGGCAGCAGTGAGGATTCATAGACGTAGATTTCGATAAAAGTTAGGGTAAAGGCAAGTGGTGCGAGGAGCGCCCAAGTGCTGTCACTTACTTCGCGAGTTTTGTAGTCGCTCCAAGAAGCGTAGAGTAGAAAGATTAAGGTCAATGCCGTCCTTGCCAAGTCCAACAGCGACTGCAAAGTGACACCGTCAGAAGCATCAAATTGTCCTGTTCACTTAATTGTCTTTCCATGCTGTCTCGTTTGACCTGAAAGAAAATGAAGGTTTTCTAGGATGTTGGTGCTTGCTCACTCCACGGTAAGTATTGACCAGTTGACGTCAGCACTTTGAAATAATATGTCATCCCGTTTTGCCAAGAATAGTCCACCGTTATTCTCTGAACCGAGTCTGCATTGAGTGATACGGGCGTGATCGTCTGGTTGTACATTGCCGAAGATGATGCTCCGAGATAAACCTGAATTATCCTCGTGTCCGAAGTCCCGGAATTTCCTACGTCAATGTCTATTTTGGTTCCATTTCCGTAAAAGTTCACGTTTGCCTTGTAAAGAACTACACCCGCCTGTCCTGTAGTGTGAGCCATGTACGTCATTATCCAGGCGTACGTTACCACTATCGCGGCTACGGCTATGACTACTAGCAGCAGCGTAGCGAGTATAGGCGATATGGCCTTCTTCTTGGATCTCGACTTCTTTATTTCATCTTTTTCACCTTTTCACTCGCTAGAAAATGCTCCGTAATAATATTTAACATGTGTGAACTTTGAATCAATATTCTGGACGAGTGGGAAGATCATTTTCTGCACTCAGTTCTGTGCTGTGACATTGACCGAAGGCGGGTACTCTACGAGTATCCATAAGCCTGTTTCCGTGCCAGAGCCCTGGCTGTAGACGGATGGCGTTGCGGCGTTGTAGGTGACTATTGCGCCTTGCCAAGAAATGTCTAATGGATCTGTAAAGTTGACGGGCGCCATGGTCACTGGTAGTAGTTCGACCGTGCGAGAAGGAAGGTTGACCCTTAGAGCTCCGGTTGCCTTATTGGCAATGCTGTCAAAATAGTAGAGTTGCTCGTTTGCGCTATCGGTGAACATTATTCCTGTTCCTGAAAGCGTTGAGGTGTTGAGTTGACTCCAGTGATGTGGCGCGAAGCTTGACCCTGAAAAGTTATAAAACAGATCAGTTTGGCTAGAGACCGATACTATCGGATACCCGTTCAAGTCCGTTCCATTTTCGGTTAACGCGGATATTGCACTACTGCTTATCGCAGCTGAGCTTTACAGGGCATAAGTCAGTTATGCTTCTTTTCTGCGCTGAATCCATGAACATGAGTCTGAGCTGATAAGTATAGTATGTGGTGTTTGCAGGAAGTGTTACTATGATTTGCGAATATACATTAGGACAAGCAACTTGCAGCGCCAATCTGCACCATATGACGTAAACGCGAGATGCGGTTGAGCCATTTTTTATGTATTTTAGCTGAATCTTGGTGTCGTTGACAACATCAACTGATGCAATACAGGATGTAATGTCACACTCTTTTAGCCAGGGCTCGTCGTGCTCAGTGAATTGACATTAATGTAAGTGCTGTTTGAGGTCCCGTTGTTGACTTGGAATTGGAAATAATCATCTCCACTACTACAGTTGCACCAAAACTGGATTTTTGCACTCGTCACACAGTGTGGGCTAGTACGCCTGTTAGGTTCTGAAAGCCGAACCAGCCCTCTGTGGCATTGTTCGTGTTGGTATAGATATAGCTGCTATTGTCGTTATTCAAGTAAGGTGTTCCTCCTTTTTTACTCCAATCGTGCGTCGCGTTGTCAAAAATGTCAACATACAGAAAGTTTGGAGTCAGGTTCTGTACATTCCCTGTAGCCCCATTCTCCTTCTTGTTGAACGATGTCTCTGACGATACCATTCAAGATAGGGTAGGATTCTGCTGCACCGTTGCTCGTGTTCAAACCGTTTATCCGGAAGAAACTCGCTGATCCGTTAACACTGCTGCCTGCGAGATAAGAGTTTACTTTGAAGACTGCGTAGTCCGCCGGCGTGGAGTCGGGGCTCGTCAGGCTCAGAATACCGTTGGACAGGTTGCCGAGGGCGCAGTTTCTGAAAGGTGAAGTTGCTGGATCGTAAATGGCCAATGGAGTTTGTACGGCGGTGTCGCTTCCATCCCACCATATTGTGACTTTTGAAACATTGTACTTGGCATTGTTGTTGACGAGAAAGACTATCATGTTGTTTCTTCCGAACAAACTTCTGTTGTTGGTTAAGCCCAGGCAAACGCGGTAATCTGACTCCCAATCCTCTACTTGATATGGCACCTCCTGGTCAACGTTGTTTATGGTTTCATTCACATGAATTGATTTGACAGGTACCGGCGGAATCGGCATCGGTTGAGTCGTGATGCTCTGTCCTAGCCATCGCATCGTTCCATTCTGTAAGAGTTCTGCCGCAATTGCGCCGTTCTCTGCACCATTGACAAGAGTTGAGTACAGCGTTGTATTCCAATTGAACGTGCAGACATAACGGCTGTATGATGAGGCTGTGACAATCAGGCCTCTAGGATCCTGAACTTGGACAACGCAGAACTTCGGGTTTATGCCGCTCGGAGCATCGATTATGTACGTTCCGTTTGCAAATGACGCCTGTATGTTGGTTGGGTTCACAAAACTCCACGTAGAGTTTGAGTACGTGTAGTTGTAAAACTTGAAGTTCTGTGCTCCCAAGTTTATCAACGGTTCTCCCTCATCTTTGATCACAGTGAGTTCTATTTCGCTGTCTGACGTGTGGTTTTCGATGTCGACCTGCAGTCTGCAAGCTGCGTTGTATTCTACTCCGGTTATCCCTAAACCGACTAGGTCGTAGTTAACGGTCAGATTTCCGGCGCAATAGCTTGAATTCGTGTACCAATAGACGCCGATGTTCTCTTGCGTTAAGTTGAAGGACGCTGCCCAGTCTGGGTGTGTAAGGGTTATGTTTCCCAGTCCATTCCGAAGATAGTCTGTCGCTAACCCGATTGCATAAGATGAATCTCCTGTTACTTGGAGCACAGATCCATAGTATCCGACGGAGTATCCCAGCACGTCCTTTATCGCGAGATTTGTTTCGTCTATTGCACTCATGATTTGTGGTTGATCCTGTAGTTGGCTGTCACGAATGATTGAGTAAGTCGTTATCACAGTGGCTATGAGGATCACCGCAACTAGCAAGGCGGCGATAATGGAGAATTGACCTTTGTTATTCATTTTTACACTCCTCCTGCTTCGCCGAGCTGCAACACGACCAGTCTCGAAGTATCTGCCACGGTGTGTTCCGCGGCGCGGAGTCTGGGGTTGTAATAGGACAAGAGTCCAAGTTCCGTCAGCCTGATATCAGGGGTTCTAGCCACACCTATAGCCAACAGTGCGCCAGAACTCGCTTGTCTGTAGACTGCTCCAGCGTTTGCGCCAGTTGAGTTGTTGAAAATGTACACTGGTACGGTAAGGTTGAACATACTTATGGTCGATGTGTAGAGTGATCTTGTAGCAGTCTGATTAGGAAACGGATAGATTCCATAGTAGCTGCAATTGCTCAATACAGAAGATGTCAATTGAACAGTTACTTGGGTCTTGTTAACCAAGCCTGGGTCTGTCGAGTTGTAATAGTATGGAAGATAGTTAAGACCTTGGAGAAATGCCTGAACGCCCGCTATGCCGACCTGTGACATTCCGTATATCCCGAACCCGTTCTGGCTACTATTAAGTGAAACCGTGTTACTCACGTAGTAGAACGGATAGCCTACAATACTTGCCCAGGTCCAGTTGTAGTCGTGAACCTTGTTCCCAGAGTGTAGAAGTATCTTGCGTAGGTGTGGTGCTACCATCATATCCGATGTTCAAGCTTGAATAGTAGCCTGCAGGTATGGGCACTGCTTCTCCGAATGGGTTTATGACCACTGCGTTCTGCAGTGTCTCGTTTTGAATTTTGGTATTATTCAGAATTTTCTCGAGTTGCGCCGTGTTTTGTATCATTATTGTATTTTGGAAATATGGTGAGAGCAGATTGTACAAGTCTTAGCCAATTTCTGGGCTGTGTACCCTGTGGTCCACCAGCTGTTTGCGTCGCTGCAGTTCAATATGTACAGTGTTCCGCCGCCGCCGTGTTCTCCGATTTTTTCAGGGATCACATTGAAGGTCACGTTTGAAGATGCTATTAGGTGGAGCTTGAATCCGAGCCGACGCCTAAGTCTTGAACGTTTGAGATTGACATTAAGGGCTGATACAGTACAGATCCACTGGTATAACTTCGTAGACTGTTAAATTGTATACTATGTTTGGTGGCAAGCAGGCAGAAATGGATAATTGGAGGCTGTTCCAAGATGAGTCGTTGGAGGGCATGAAGACCGTCGTGCTCAAATCATGGTCAGCATCAAGGGTCTGCAGCGTTGTAAGAGCTAGTCTTCTCAGGTTTATAGGCGACACTCTTCCGCGGGGGCAACACGGCGAAGAATGACGAGATTATGAACGCGCCCGTAAGGATTATTATTACCAGCAGGGTTTCGACCGTGCGCATCATCCTAGCTCACCACCTAGTATCCTCCAAGGCTCCACAGTGCCAGTTTGACTTGGTAAGCGATGCCTCCGACTGTGATCTCCCGGATGTCTGTTGCTACCCATTCTTTGTTGGCAGCGTCATCGCCGAACGTCATTGGAAAAGCCATTGAGCTTATTCCCCAAGGCATGAGGACGATTCCAGAGTCGTTGCCGTTGCTAGCTTTCTGTACGATGAATCAGGATTCCTGGGTTGTCGGCAGAGATCGTTATTGTACCGTATTGTCCCTGTTCCGAATCTACTTTGCCTGTTCAGTCTTGTCACGTTTTCCAGGCATTTCGCGCAGACTGAAATCTTCCGACTAACAGTACGAGGTCGCATTGTAAGAGATTGTCGTAGGGTCATAGCACTGCTCAACGACATCCGGACTATTAGCGATCAACATCTGCCCTAGGAAAAATCGGATACAAATGGAATCACATAGTTGTCAGCTGTAACAGATGCAGGCAATAACCGACTCCTGTCAGCCCGAACGGCGAGCATACGCGATTAAAACGTAAGATTTCTGTGTTCCATCGAATGTCCAAGGTTTAACGATACCGAACCTTTGCGTCTATGGGAACAGTGCCGTACCCATATCGTGTAATGCCGGATATGGCAATCACTGATTGACTGACCGTTATGAGGCAATAGCTCACATTTGCGTTTGCAAGAGGAAACCCCATTCCCGTGACGTTAATCGCTAACGTCTAACGGGTTACGCTGTGGTGTGTCAGCTATGGATACCGTGATTACTTGGCATTATTGAGAGCTGAAACCCGTAGGTCTTGTTTATTGCAAGCAGCTGTTGTACCAACGAGTAATTGAGATAGCCTCGTTCAAGGGTGTCAGCATGAATTTCCCAAACCCCGTCGTCACGTTGCTGTAGTACTTTCCTGTTGTCGGATAGTATACTGGTCAAGCCTGAGGCGAATTCAATCGCATGAGCGAAAAAGCACTGAGCCTATACTCGGTGAACTCCGGATCCTGCAAACCGAAGCTGGTTGGGCGTGCTGCTGACGCCCCAGAAAAATTTTGTGGGCTACCCGGGTTAAGCAGAATGCCGTCAAGCATGTCGCTGCACTTAGTTGCCAGATATCTGTGTTGCTGATATAGGATTGCCGTTTGGATTGTCTGGTTGAAAAGACCTATGAAAATGAGTAACGCTGCTAAGAATATAATGACAGAAACAATGTGATCTATTGTTGCTCCTGTTATTTGTTTATCCTCCAAAGCGCAGACTTATGGTTTGATTCGGAAGCTTCTTGGCGCTTATGCACGCATCCGTAGAATTGCTTATGAACATTGAGGGCTGCCACGAAACGTTGGCACCCAAGATGACTGATGTCGTCGCTGTTGTCCCAGTTGTTGCCAACGTGAGCGTTATCTCCAGAACTTGACTCGAACTCAGTGCAGGTTCTAGAACTGCCTTCAGTGTTGCATTTCCTTCATAATAAAAGTCCTCTATGAAAGGCGGGAGTCCAGGCGAATCTATCAAGTTTGTATTAATTGGAATAGTAGGATGGTTAAGTGAAAAATACAGCTGTTGCACAGCACTTCCTAGATGGCTCGTTACCTCCTGAAGCGCAAGCGTCCTTCGTGAGTCAACCCAGATGTTCATCAGCACATTCGTTGCCAGTGGAAAAAGGAATATCTGTAGTATCAGAACCGGAATCATTATCATGTGTTCAATGGTTACATGTACCATATGTTGACCTCCCTTCTACCCGTACAACCCCAGCGAAACAGTCACGTTTCCAGTGTATATCTCAACCACAGAATCAGAAGTCACGTTGACAGTTTCGCTTGTTTTTTCAAAGTTGAAGAAATCAGACGTCAAGCCTGTTCCATTTCCGTTTGGAAATTTCACTTCAATGGTTACATTGTTACCAGTGCTTATCGTTTCATGCGAGATGTCTCTTCCTGTCAGCGTCACTGACTGGGATAGGTGCGGACTAGGGCCGTTTTCAAGAATTGGCAGGTATAGTCTTACGTAAGTGATGTTGTTTACGATTGAGCTCAACTGTCGTATAATAGGCGCAACAACGATTCTCACATAACTTCCGTCCAACATGGGCAGTTTTTCGACCACAAACAACCGAGACACTGGCGCTGAGGCGTTCTGTTGTAGGAAACTCTTTGATGAAGGAAATATCTGTTCGAAATAGTTGTTTCCAATGGAGTAGGCGCTCACGGGGATGTTGAACAGAATGACGCCGACGCTGAAGTTGGCCACCAGAGTTCCATCGGAGTAAAAACTGTAATTCAAAGCTGGAGACTGAACTTTGACCGATCCATATTTGCTTGCATAACGCATTGTCTGTGTGCGCCCTGGAATCCACGCTACGTCGTCTATCTGGAGGCCTATCGTTTGCATGAACTGTTTCATTTCGCTGAATTCGTTCTCAGCTATGCGTGCGTTCAAGTAGTTGTTTGCAAAGACGACAACCACAAGAAGCATCACTATGATGGCGCTTGTCAATATGGTCGTGGAAATCGCTGGACTAATGGCTCGGTTGTTCCTTCGCAACCGTCGAAGTGAGTTCCTCAAGGCCATGTCCGGTCTCTCTCCTCCAGCCTCAGAGCTTGATGAACATGGGCAATAGTTCTGCTGCTACGATTGAAATAATCACTAGAATTGCCGCATGCTTGAACCCTGCTGCTATGGATTCCTCGCTGATTTTTCCAGCAACGATGCCTACCATGTAGCTGTAGAAAATGGCTGATGTCATGAAAATCTGTCTTATCCAGTCCATGTTCGATGGAGGCGCTGCGCCAGCAACCCCTATGGTGCCTGTCGTGAAACCCAGCATCATAGATGTGGTCACGACGAGGAGTAGTGCCGCAAAGTAGGGCATCATGATGTAAGGGCGAGTTGCAGATTTCTTTTCTTTTTCAACTTCTTGGGTCAAGTTGTTGAACCTGGCAAGCGACTCTATCATTTCAATCGTGCCCCCGCCAACATCCACCGTCTCAACGAGCAAGAACATGACGATCTGCGCCATCCAACTTCTCGTTCTATCTATGAAATCCATCATCACCTTCTTCAGCGGGATTCCCCAGGAGATTTCTGAGCTGATTTTGCGCAGATCCTTGCTGAACACACCGTATTCGCGGTGTGAAAGGCTTTCAATGCACTTTTCGGGTGAGAGTCCCGTTTTTCTAACCTCCGTCAGGTCTCTCAGAAAACTGTTTACGCCTTGCTCCGTACTTGTTTTTTTGCTTGAGAGTTTGCCATGTACAACGGCTGCTGGTGCAGCTGAGATGAACAATCCCAACGCAAGCGCCACAGGCATTTTGCTCAGTATGCCGAAACTGCCGCTGAGAAAGAGAAAGAGGAACAATGACATTCCTGCTACGACACACACGGCAAACACTTTGTATGGCCGCATTTCGGTAACCGGTGTTTTAGGCTGCATGCTATGTGCCAAGTAAACGAACACCATTGACAGCATTGGACTTAATACGAATGTGTAGAGAATAATGGTTGAAACATCACCGCCAGATCCGCCACCAACGCCAATGTTTTGTACGCTGAACATTATGTAGAAGCAAAGGGACATCATCACGTTTACTATTATGAAGGTTTCCAGAAGCATTCCGAGTCTTTCAGCTGCGGCTTTGACTCGCAATGCTCTGGCCTTGAAGATGTCTTCTGCCTTTCTTTCGAGGAAGTGTCCGATGTCTCCGCCGATGATGACTGTTGACGAGTACCCTGAAAGGAAATCTTTGAAGATATCTAAGGGATTTTTCTTTGCCGCGTTTTGAATGGCCGTCAATGGGTCTATTCCGAATATTTCTACGTCCTTTATGATTTCTCTCGCTTCAACTTTCATTGCGGGCATTAACTCAACTGCTGCAAGTCGCTTGAAACTCGCGTATGGCGCTATGCCGCCTGAAGCCATAACGCTGATGTAAGCTGTGGCAAAAGGCATTTCTCTTTCGAGGTTACCTGCCCTTTCATCAGCTCTTGATATGGGAACTAACAAGAACCCAATCATCACGTAGAATGGAAGTGGTATGAGGAAGATTATGGGAAGAAAGCCGTAAAGAATCACGATCACAATGGAGATTAATGACGCGGGGAGCGTCAGTGCTGCAGCGAAAAACATCAATGAGACATAGGTCTCTGGGTAGATCTTTATTTTTGCTCGTTCCAGATAGTTCTTGAATTCAAAAACATGGTTTAGAAAGGAGGGAGCTGCTTTTCCAAAGAGGCGAAAGGACCATGCCTCAAGCCTTTCTAGGAATGGCAACTACTTTGACCTCCTCTCCAGCGAGTATTTTTTCATAAATCTGTTTTGGTCTGGAACAGTATTCTGCGATTATTGCAGCGACGTCTTTGTAACTTCTGATGTTGCGTTCCCTCATCCAATGCAACACGTTCTTGCGTCTTGTGATTTCCTCGATGAGTTCATCGACGCTGTTGCCTATTCGTTCAGAAATTGCTGGCAGCATGATGCTCTTGTCAAACGCAGGTTGATGATCGTCCTTTGTTGGGCGCCATCTGAAAATAGTCCTGTGATCTTCATAATCCGCTATTTCACTAGCGTTCAATACACGCCGAAATGCCTTTCTTTCGTTGTTTTTTGTCAGGTGGACTCTCTGGATCGACAGTACGATATTCATTAATGGCACGTACGCTGGGGCGATGTCCATAGGTTTCTGATGTCAAACGTTTGATTGCTGAATCTAAGTTTTCAGCGTGCATTGTGCACATTCCACCGTGGCCTGTTGCCAAGGCTTGGAAAAGCACGTATGCTTCCTGTCCTCTCACTTCGCCTACGATCAGTACGTCTGGCCGATGTCTCATTGAGGTTTTCACTAGGTCAAAGAGGGCCACTTCGCCAATGTTGTCTCCTCCAAGCCCATAGCTCTGTCTGGCTATGAGAGAAACCCAGTTTTCTTGAGGCAGGTTAAGCTCAGCCGTCTCTTCTATGGTTATTATTTTGCTTCCTGGTTTGATCAAACAGGCTAAGGCGTTTAGCGCTGTTGTTTTTCCTGCGGCTGTTCCACCCAATACCATTATGGACGCTCTGTTTTCAAGGCACAGCCAGAAATAGGCTGCCATTTCCTCCGAGAACGTGCCTATGTTTATCAGGTCTATTATCGAGTAAGGGTCTTCCCTGAATTTTCTGATGGTGAAAGCAGTTCCGAACGGTGTGACTTCGCGTCTGTAGCAGACTGAAAGTCGGTGCTTGCCTGGCAATGAAGCGTCAACTATCGGGAAAGCTGTACTAACGTGTTTTCCGGCCATGTGTACAAGCTTGACGACCGTGTTGTCGAGTTCTTCGTCGTTTTCAAATCGGATGTTGGTCTCGATGCTTTCATAGCTTCTGTGCCATATGTAGACTGATTTCTGCACTCCGTCACATGAGATATCTTCGATGTTAGGGTCTCGCATCAACGGATCAATCTGGCCGAAACCAACAAGGTCTCTTTCAGCGTGATAGAGAATCTTGTACCATGAAACGTCCGGCAGCCAGCCCAGGCTTATACGGTATTTATCAACAATTTTCTTTGCTTCTTCCGCAAAAAATCTTCTGGGATCAGCTATTTCTTCCTTTGGCGATTCTATTTCTGCAAGCAATATTTCGAGGATACGGCGGTAAACGCTTCTTTCAAGAGGATCAAGCTGCAGCTCGTCTAGAATGTACTTGAATTCTCCCGTTTTAGGGCTCTGGGCGATGGCGACATGTGCAAAAGGTTCATAGAGTGGATATTTCTCGGCGATTTTGAATCCTCTTGGTACAGGTTTTTGCGGAAGCGGCGGGACGGCTGCTTCTTCATGTTTGCTGAGGTTAAGCTTGATTCGCACTTTTTTTAGTTTTGCCAATGTTTCTTTGAGCCGCAACTGTTTCATTGTTTTTCTCCTGTACACTTATCATTGATGTGGTGGGTGTCTATTAAATATTACGTCTCAAGAGACATTACTCTGGGGCTATTCTTCATCAGTAAAAATGACGATCACTTTCAACTTGATCAAGACGACAACAATTACTGCAATGACTACCGGAATAATGACCATTAGAAGCAGCGCTATCAGCGGCAAACCGCCCTGAGTTTCTGGCACAATTTCCTCCGGGAGTACGTATATCGTCGTTTGGTTCCCAGACCCTATGTATCCATTTCTTGTAACGTTTGTAATTATAACCGCAGGCAATTGTACTGTCGTTGTAGGAGCATTGAACACGAAGGCGCATTTGCCATTTGAATCTGTAAGGTCGATTGCGGTAGAAAAGTTGCCCACGCTAGTCGAAATAGTGACTCGCGCACCTGAAACGGGCGTCGCGTTCGCAGTGACATATACGTATACGGTCGCGTTGTTCCCAGAAATGATTGAAGGCAAACCTGGGTCAACTCGGACGTTCAATATTCCGGGGTTGATGGATATTTTCAACGAGCTCTGGTCATCAACGTATCCGGTTTTTGAGACGTGAGCGGAGATCGTGATGTTGGTAGGCGTATTGAGTTGCCCAATTGCCAGAGTAAAAGTTGCGATTCCCGAAGCATCTGTTGAACCGTTGGGCTGGGAGAAGCTTCCTCCGCTTTCTGACGTGACGGTGACATTAACGTCTTCAATGGGAGCGGCATCGTATGTCACACGAACGGTAACAGTTACGTTGGTTTCAGAAACTGTTGTGAGAGGTTCAGATGCCACTTCCACCTTTATCCTCTTTGGTTCTATTGCAATGACAGTTTGGGCTTCACCGTCTACGTATCCGGTTTTCGTTGCAGTTGCTGTTACTGTTGCATTGAACTCTGTTGTTGTCTGGGCTGCATGGAAAAGAAATGTGGCTATGCCGTTTGAATCTGTGGTTTCGTTTGCCAGTGCAAAGTTTCCGGCAGTGTCTGTCCAAAGATTGACCGTAGCATCTGATACCGGATTTCCATCGCTCGTTACGAGGGCAGTTATGTTCGATGTAGCCTCAGAAACTATTGTAAAAGGATCTGCGGTTACTCCGACAACAAGTATTCTTGGTTCTACGATTATTACCTTTTGAATCTGTCCATCCGCAAATCCTGACTTTGCAGCGGTCACTGTGACGATGACATTCACTTCGGTTAGAGTTGAAGGAGCCATAAAATTGAACATTGCCCCGCCGTCAGCATCCGTGGATCCAGTGTTTGGTGAGAAGATTCCGTTGTTATATTGTAATGTAAGGAGAGCGTCCTCAACGGGCTGCCCAAAAGCGTCTGTAACGTTAACAGTCATGGCTGTTGTTTCTTCAGATTTGAGCGTGCCTGGTTTAGCAGTAGCCATTTGAACTGTGAGAGTTGGAAGGACTTTCAAGTATTTATGGTCAGAACCGTCTGCATAGCCAGCTGCACTGGCTCTGGCGATGAATCTGATATCTGAGATTTCAGTGACATATGGTGCGGTGAAAGTCGTGCTGAATTGGCCGTCTGAACTTGTTATTCCTGACACGGGAGAGAAACTTCCACCTTTCAAGGAAAACAGGATAACATTGGCACCGTTTGCATCTCCAGATTCATTCGATACGTGAACGATAATCGAGACATTCTCGTTGCAATTGACGGTTTCGTTGCTCAGTGTCATTGACACTGTTAGAGCAGGCACGCTTGGGTCGAGGACGGCTATGGTTGCTGCTGTAGCATCGCTTGTAGCGTTGAAATCGTCTATCACTTTTAGACTTGCAGTGTAGTTTTGGGCTGAAGGATAAGTGTGATTGACTAGTGAGGTGGTGATCCAGCTGCTGTTGGTTCCGTCTCCGAAATCGAAGAAGTATTGGTCGACTCGACCTTCATCGAATGAATTTGTACCCATGAACGTGACGGTCTGATTCGTCGTGACTGTGACTTTGTCCGGCGTTAAGACTGCTTTGGGTATTGTATTGGTATGGTTGAAAGGTGCTGACAGGAAAAATATGAAGTCTAGGTTTACTCCGTTGCCGCCGACAGGGTTTCCCTCTCCGCGAGGGTTTAATGATGCGTGGAATGGTCCGCTTTTATGACCCCAGTAATTGTATGTCGCATCAACGTTCGCGGTTGATGAAATATCCATGCCTAAGGCGTTGTCATAAATGTCGTTGAAGTGGGCTTCATGGTTGTTGCCGCTTTCGTAATAGATTCCGATTGAGTTGTTGAAAATGTAGTTGCGAGTAATGTACGTGCTCGTGCTGTTTGCAACGTGGAACCCGTTGAGATTTGTTGAGATATTATTCTCGGTTATGCGGGTGTTATCGTAGGCATCAGAACTGAGAGTTATTCCACTCTGTCCATTGGACATGATATTGTTGCGCTCAATGATTATCTCTCCAATTAGATTGCCGACGAGAGTCAAGCCGTCGCCGTTTGAACGTATGTTATTGTTTTCCACGTCAACTTGGGTGCCCCCAGCTATGTATATCCCGCTTACAGTGTTGTTGGTTATCTCGTCGTTCTTAACGGTTATTTCGCCGTCATTTATTGTAATTCCATTTTCAGAACTATATCTCACAAGGCTATCTTGTAGGTTCAAGAAGCCTTTTTCCACTATTATGCCCATGGTTCCGTATTCTACTGAGCAGTATGTTAGTGAGGATTGTTCTGTTCCGTCGAACAGGATTGTTCCCCAATCGCCGTTGCTCGGAGAGATTCTGTTGGACGTGAACTGTATCAACTTGTCTTGTATTCCGTTTGCAACAATCCTGCCACTCACTATGAGCGAAAAATGTTCACCGAATCTTACACTAACGCCAGGCTCTATAGTCAGAGTTATTCCCGGATTGACAGATACATTGCCTGACAAGACAATTGGGCTGTCCACCAGAGTCCAATCAGTATCCTGTGCGATGACTCCTTCAACGTAAGTTGCCCTAGCACTTGGTATGGCTCTATACATCATGCCGAAGGAACTGAAGAGCATTGTTAATAGGATGATTGAAAATTCCAGTTTTTTCTTCATACGCGTGCGTCCATTTCAAACTCAAGGTTCGTGTTATTCTTCTGGTCAGAACCACCTTAAGCGTTATGAATTCGGAATAATGCTTCAAAATCTGAACCGATATGTCTCTGCGTGAGCTTGGAGGATGGCAACAGATTTAATGAGGTTGAGAAACAACGTAGACTGGATGAGGGAGGACTCGTTGAAAAGATTTTCAGCCATTGCTTTAGAAGGTTTTCCTCTGATAAGTTCTGGGGACGACTTAGCTAGGATAATAGTTGAAACAGCTCGGAAGAACGCCGTAGCAATTGAAGATGGGGACTTGATTGTTGCTGCTCAGAAGATTTTTTCAAAAGCCGAGGGTAGAGTGGTTACACTGCGAGATATTATTCCGTCTGGCAAGGCGAAGGAATTAGCCAAGGCAATCGGAAAAAGCCCGAGGTTTGTTGAACTCGTTCTAGGAGAATCGAAGAACATATTGAAAGCTTCACGTGATATATTGCTGGTGGAAGATCAGCGGGGTTTGGTATGTATAAACGCTGGAATTGACAAGTCGAACGTTGAAGGCGGTGGGAACTTTGCACTTTTGCCCGAGAACCCTGACGCGTCGGCGGAGAACTGCCGCAGAAGGATTAAAGAATTGACTGGCAAGAATGTCGCCTTGATCATTTGTGACACTTATAGCCGTCCGTTCAGGCGTGGGCAAGTAAACTTTGCGATAGGTGTTGCAGGGGTTAAGCTCTTCAAAGACTACAGAGGAAAGAAGGATCTTTTTGGGCAAGTTCTAAAAGTCAAGAACGTTGCGGTCGTGGATGAAATTGCCGCCGCGGCAGAATTGCTTATGGGTCAGGCGACAGAAGCGAGGCCAGTTATTGTCTTCAAGGGCCTTGGTAGTGCTGTTGATTTCTGTGAAAAGTGCGGAATAGCCGATTTGCAGATTTCGAGAGAGCAAGATCTCTTCAGAGGTGTTTTGTAGCCATGGTTCGTGCAAGAAGGGATTAGTGGTTTTTTCTTCACCGATGGTTGTTGTTGGTCCATGCCCCGGATAAACAACTAGTTCATTTGGCAAACTGGCCAACCTGTCTAATGAGTCTTTCATGTCCAGCTCCGAACTGTCTGAAAAATCGACTCTGCCAATCGAGCCTGCAAATGGTGCGCCGCTGGTGAATATCCCTCCTTCGCCCAGAAGTGGTATGCTGCGCTTGCTCTGACCTGGTGTAAGGAGGACTTACAGCGCTGTACTCCTGAAGCTGATGAAGTCGCCCTCTTCTAGGAGGACATCTGCGACAGATGAAATAACTATCAATGCTGAAGCTTGCCACGACGATCTTTCCACGTTCTCCAATCATTTGTGCGTCATTTTCATGAAGCAAGATAGGGGCGTTGAACTCCTGTTTCAATGTTTCATTTTCACGTGCATGGTCGGGTGTCCGTGGGTATTGAAATGTAGTTCATTGCTAATTCGCTTTTATCCATGAATGTGAGGATTCTTGCCGCATCGTGAGAGTCGTCGAATCTTGGGTCGATTATGGATTCTCTTCCTTCTTGGCAGCTGGGACGTATCAATTGGCTTGGAAAATGGTAACTGTGAATTTCTGTACTCTTTTGAATATCGACAGGGGAGACGGGTTTTGGATTAATGAACTGTTTTTCGTTTTTTGGGGCAGACACCGTTTGGTGACCCGGGATTTTTAATGGGTGTTGTGGATTTTCCAAGGAAGGTTTTAACTCTTGGTTGTCTGATTTATGGAATTATATGAAGTTTAGATCTGTAGATTTCTTCTATTTTGTTCTTCTAGAATGGAAAACCTTTTAAATATAAGCACTGAAACATAGTACCGACGTATTAAAATTAAGAGGAATGAAAATGAATCGAAAACATTTAATGTCGATATTGGTGGCAATAACGATCATAGCTACACTAACGATTTCAGCGTTATTTGCCCAGATCGGTTCAAGTACAGCTACTCCATATAACTCGGATAATATGACTGTCACCGGAGTGCTCAACACCGACACTTACACGCTATACCCGTATGAAGCCAACAGTCTGACATGGGGCTTCTCCAAATACGGCGAGCTGATAAACGGCGCTGCAAAGCAAGGTCTGGAGTACGCTGGGATGGATGTTATGGCGAATCCCAACGTGCTTGAAAAAGACTGGAGTCAAGGTTGGCTCATTGACATACACTACGCTGACTTGGGTAACCAGTACAGGAGAGCATGGGCTTACGCATTGTACAGTGACACTTCGGGGGCAAGCGGCATTGACGGAGGCTGGCAAGAAAACAGCACGAACGGGCCGCTTGGACTTCCCGCTGGTGGACGGAAGACGAACGTGTGGGCAACTACAGACCCCATCGTGGTTCTGTATGATGGGCCAAGACGTTTTGTTGCCCAGACGAGAACCACTTTGTACGGCGCGAGTGACCATTCGGTAGCGAACAGCGGACTGGTTAACATAACGTTAACTTTCGAGTTCAACAAGGACAAGAAAGAAATAATAGTGTTCAAGGACATTAAGCGGTTGGATCAAGGAAAATTCGGCAGAAGCTTCCAGGTTGAATTCAGCAACCGTGGAGAATGGGACATCGGCACATCAAGTTCACCACCAAGCTACGCGTACTTCTATGACAATCTACCAACAGCGTACGGCTCTGACTACCACAACTACTACAGCAATACCGGGTATAACCTGACTGGATATGACATGTGCCAGATGATAGACGAAGCAGGAACTTACGTAGGCTTCCAGGCTTTCTGGCCTCAACTCTTTGGGAAGATGGTGAAGCCAACAAGCGTCATTACCAGGACTGAAATACTTTCATCGCTGACAACTGTCGAGAAGAACCAAACATGGTTAAGTCTTGGTTCGTTTACAAACAGAACACTTAACTTTACCCAGTTAGGTTGGCCAACTGCCGATCCATATCCGAGAGGAAATGGTGTTGCACTTAACGATCCTTTGGTATTCCTGAACGGAGCGCTACAGCTTGACCCAGGCAACTACCATTGGGATAGGACAGCGCAGACTATTACCTTCGTTTCTGAGCCAGATGATGCTGCCTATATAACGATCGAGTACAAGCACGTGCAACCAAGTCAAGGAGGGGCCGAGAACATGGGTGACTGGATTGCTGAACCAGGTACACCGTATGTGATTGGCGAGTGGGCTTTCGAACTTGGAACACAATCATATGCACAGCAGTTCAGAGCAGTAAGCGTTTACGGATTGACTGATAGACATGACGCCAATGATGCAGATGCATATACAAATGAAGAAACTTGGGCAACCAGCAGCGGCAACGTAATAGACTCTGAGGTCCAATACATGTTGAACGAAACCTTCAACCCATTCGACCTGTACAGTGCCGTTGAAAAGAAAGATAGCAGTTGGGTAGACATAAGAACTCTAACAGCCACAACGAATTACATCCAGTTGACACACGGTCTGGATGATCAAATATACTATGTCAACGCTTCCAGTGAACTTACACACCTTGGCTGGACTGCCCCAGGTTGGACTGGGTACTACTTTAGGAACAACACTGTCAACGCAACAGGCAGCTGGGTGAACACTTTCACAGGTGTCCCCAACAATGTTTACCGTGACAACTGGGCGGCATTCTTGGATGCAACGTACTCAATAAACAACACCGGGATCCAAGAAGAGATGTTGAAGATCACTCCCACAGGCTTCGGACCCTTGGGCAATTTGACGTTCAGCAACTTGGTCGACTTCAGTTTCTGGTACAAAACAGTTATCGGCACAGGTTCCAGCACGAACCAAGGACCTAGCATCGAAATAAAGCTCTACAACCAAACCAATGGTGCCTATTTTGCGGAACTGAAACAGTTTGACAACTACAATGCATCCGGAAGTTGGCAGCAGTACACTCTTAACAACATAGACTCGTTCCTACACACAGGTTACACAGCAGATAACGCCTGGTATATAACGTCTGGATCAACAGCATTGCGTGACTCCAACGGAAATATCATAACACCAGGTGATGGCAACGCTCATTCATTCGAATGGTGGACCGAGCATCTGAGGAACTTCTACGTCGCTTTTGTAGCCATCGACATGCAGAACGGTGCAGCATACGTTGACAATCTTGGCATAGCATACCTTGACTTAACATCCGGCCTGCGCGCTGAACGCGTTTACAACATGGAAGAGAACAAGCTCGTCCCAAGCAAATGGAACGCCTACAACAGCTTTGCAGAAAGAGTACTCGTTAACGGAACACTCATCGACAGAGACGACTCCTATGCACTGAGAAACTACGTAGAAGGTGGTTTTGCACCGTACTACACGATTGACTTTGTAACCGGCATCATAACATTCTACCACTACGTCACAGGCATCGGCTACACGCTCTGGACACTACCGATAGGAACCCACATCAAAGTACTGTATTCAACAATCGAAATGAATAGCAAAGGACGCTACGAGTGGATGGTACTAGGCAAAAACGCAGCCACCGTTGACTCAGCAGCTGCAGCGTACGTGTCAGAAGCCTTTGACTCGAAGAAAGACATAGAGGTTGAAATGATGGGCCTGGACTTTAGAGACATAAACTTTGCTCCCAACTCTCCATACGTTATGGCGGGAGCCACAACTGATGTGCGTAGCGACTACATCGACTCGCTCGGAAGATCAGGCCTAAAGGACGACTGGTGCACAACATGGCCAATTGCCAGAAGTAACATGATCTTCATGGCTGGACCACGTGCAAACTTGGGCACAGAGTACATGAACGAATTCACTAATGTATTCTTTGCAAGAAGCGAATACGTGGTGAACAACACCGGCCAATCGAACACGATCATGGCACTATCATGCTGGAACAAGAACAACTACACAAGCGGCTACGGAGTAATATCCGTGTACGAGGACATCAACGGAACAATCGGCCTGGTATTCTGGGGCTACACAGCAGATGACTACTACTACACTTGCAAGTGGTTCTGGAGCTACCCAGCAGGAATTACTGCTCCTGACGGTGCAGTCGTGTATTCGGGAATCGAGTATCTGCAGCATGAGAACCGCGGAGTCACGGACATCATATTGCATATAACGTATCCAACGGCAGATCCGACGCATCCAACGGTCTCAGTGAGTTCAGAACGTCTCGGAACAATAAGTGAGAAGACTCAACACGACCCATAATCAAACAAACCCCTTTTTTTATTTTTCCCGTTTTTCTTGATGCATTACCGTTGGGAACCTCTCGGTTTTCCGTGGACAATTAAAAACCCAAATAATCCAAAACGAAACGGTTTCCAGTGAGGTTCGTCTATTCTATATGAACTTGATCTCAGGAGAATTCGGTTTCTTTCCGGTAGCTTAGATTAGGGCTTCACTTTGAGGATTTCCTGATTAGGGCTTCAACGATCGCAAAGCCTGCTATTCTCAATCGCAGCTTCCTTAATCTGGTCAGACTCTTGTGTTTCTGGTAGAACTCTGCATCTGGTTGTGCCAGAGCGCCTCTTATCAAAAGTCGAATGATCAAGTCAGTGAGAGGAAAGGCCAATGGCTGAGTTGTTGTCCTTATTATTTCGAACGGTTCATTAGCAATCGCGCGCAGGAATTCTTGTTCAGAAGAATATTCTCTGATGTGCGTGGGATCTAGCCTGAAGGAGCCTTGTTTGAAATAGATGTAGATACCCCACCACTTTTTGATCACTGAAGAAACGTACGCGAATCCTCCAGGCTTGAGCAGTCGTGCAATCTCTGCTGCTAGGGTCTGTTCATTCTTCACGTGTTCTATCAACTGAGCACAAATCACAAAGTCAAATGAGGAATCAGACAGCTGCCGAACGTTTGAAGCATCTGCGACTATTCCTTCAACAAAAGGAAGATTGCTTCCTAAGCGCTCTATCCTTTCGCCGGAGATGTCTACTCCCACCGGCTTCTCAGCTCTTGCCAATAATCCTTTTTCACGTAGAGCAAAAAGCAGTCCACCGTCTCCGCATCCCAGATCGAGCAAATTGAACTTTTTTGATGAATGGTTCAGTGAGACTAAGCCTTGTTCAAGCAATCGGGGGATATCTCTTCCATAGAAATGTACATGCAATTTCGAATAGCCCTGAAATGAAGTATCCCTTACTAGCACAAGTTTCCTACTCCCACAGTCGAAATAGCTTTCTACGAGGCCGACCCCATAATCATCACACAAACATGCAACGTAGATAACGACAAGCAAATCTATAAAAATCTTTTTAACAATCGCCAAGGGCTCAAGCTAGCTCAAGCTCACTCAAGCGAGTTCAAGCTCACCCAAGCGGGTCATACGTTCAAGTAGACAAATGGTGATAAGAGCTGTCGTAGCGGACCGAATACAATCATTATGGAGATTTGTCAGGGATGCTTTTTCTTAGTATCTCCGTAGAAATAGGATATCAATCTTGGACGTTTAATGAGCCTTCACGTGACAAGGAAGCCTATATAAACTTCAAAACAGAATTACAGTCGGCCTCCAACATGAGCAGGAGAAAGAGATGGCATTTTGAAGAAGCTTAACCAAAGGCTAGGTTTGAAAAAAACTGAATTACTAGTATTCATTGTCTTTTTCTTGATTAACCTAAGAATACTGGGATGGTTTCAATATCCAAACATAATAGTTGGTGGTGACCTCAGACCTCCGTTTGTGCTGGAGGCTTTCATGAAACGTGTCTCGTATACGTGGAATGAAATAGACTTCGGCGTACCTTCAGTCTACGCACCCAGAATTCTCGATCCATTCTATTTTTTTATATCGGTCCTTGAGACCTTGGGCGCAAACGCCTACATTGCGGAAATGATCACAGTGTTTCTGATGTATTTCTTCTCATCGATACTCATGTACGTATTTGTTAAACAACTCACAGGTGGTAACGTTACAGCATCATTCGTGGCCGCTATCTATTTGATTTCAAACGTGTATTTAATCAACGACCGAGAAGTCACTGCGATAGGATTCATAGACTTGGCGCTGATGATTCTGCCGAGTTTGATAACGTTTGTTAAGGGTCTTGAGACACGCTCGTACAAGTTGATGGCCCTCTCAGGGATCCTTGCGGTCTTGACGCAAACAACGTTCCCTAACTACCGGACCTTGCTAATGTTCCTCATTATGGTCTGTTTGGTCTTGTTGTTCCTTTCACTAGGCAAACGAATACGCTTTGCTCCCGAGAAAGGGCACGTTTCTTTGAACGTAAGTCTACCATATCATCTTCTAAAGCTTCTAGCAGTCGCAGGCGCAGTGTTTCTCTTGGCGTCTCTCTGGGTCATTGTTATCACGATCTCTAACTTCGGCACGCTAACCTCTGCTTATGCTCAAATAGTCTCGCCATGGTTCATTGGTGGTCTTAAAATGTATGATGTCACGAGGCTTATTGTCAGGTGGGGTTTCTATAATGGCGGTTTGGGTGTGCCATATCTTCCCTATGGAAACGTCTACTTGACTAATCCTCTGCTAATCTTTTCTTGTTACTTGCCTGCTGTGATAGCCTTTGCCAGCCTATTTCTGTCAAAGGAGCGCAAGATAGCAGTATTCTTCGGAACTGTTGCCGTGATTTCCTTGTTTCTCACTTCAGGTTTTAGCAGTTTCGGTGATTACGGAACACGTCTCTATTCTGATCTAATGGATTTGGTATTTCTCAAAGTTTTCAGGGAGGCGTCGAATTGGATATTCTTTGTAATTGCCTCCTTCGGGATTCTGATAGGATGTACGGTCTCTGCCTTGTGTCGGGTTCTGAAAAGGAATTGGTCGAAACTGCTCGTAATAGGTCTCGTTGTTGTTATGTTTCTTTACACAAGTTATCCGCTGACGACAGGTGATGTCACAAGAAACTGGCTTGACCTCAATATAAAGGGTTCATTTCTGCCATCATCGTACGTTCAGCTCAATGAAGAACTTCCGACAGAATATTGGTCTATCTTGCTTCCGCAAAGAACCACTTACGTGGTCTACAACTTCACTGAAGGTAACTTCAGCTGCGGAAATCCTTACCCCCTCATCTTTTCGAAGCCAGTAATATCTGGAACAGGAACAGAATACATTCAAGCAAGAAACTTGGATTTAATAAACGCAGTAAATTACCAAATACTGTACGGCAAATATGAAAATGTGGCATCAAAAGGGATAGCTTCGGCAAGCTCTGTAGAGAACAACACACTCACGCCTGACAAAGCAATTGATATGAACTATACTACGCGATGGTCATCCAGCACTGGCTTTCCGCAATGGTTTCAAATCGAATGGGACAAGCCTCAAGAATTATGGAATACAGCAATATATTTCGAGTCAGCGTTGGCAAGCGACTTTGCCATAGAAACTTGGAATGGATCGCGCTGGATAATCCAGACGACTGTAACGAATAATACTTCTTGGATGTACGGATACCAGTTTCCTCAGTTGGTTTCGACCAAGAGACTTGCAATATACTTCTACAAGGCCGAGAATCCGCAATTCAACTCAGTGAGTATGTGGGAATTGCAGGTGTATGCCCAGACCGAAAGCGTTTCGAAGCTCATGGGCATTCTAGGCATCAAGAACATTATTCTCGAAAAAGATATCATAAGTGGCCACCTAAACACGGTGAACGATCTCAAATTAGATGAATATAAAGGGTTCACCCCTATCCGCGAATGGGACGAGATGACTCTATACGAGAATGCCTATGCGTTAGAAAAAATCTTTGTGGCCGACAATGTTCTGACGTATTCTGATTTTACCAACTTCTACAAACCTATTCAAGACTTGGAATGGTCCACTCTGCAACACTCGATATTTCTACCTAACTCAAGTTCGCCAAATCCAAGTCTGACAATGCCCAAAAGTCTGGTGTGGAGAGAGACATCTTCAACAAGTTTCCAAGCAAACGTGGAGTCAAGTGGGCAATTCTATTTGGTACTGTTGGAGAGCTATGATGAGAACTGGAAAGCCTTTTCAAACGGCAATCTCCTTCCCGAAGAAAGTCATGTAGAAGTGAACGGCTTTGCAAACGGCTGGCTGATAAAAGACACTGGAAATCTCGTAATAAAAATAGAGTATGAAACCCAAAGCCTTCTGGAAATCTCGGCTGTTGCGTCGGCGATTCTGCCCGCACTCGTACTCTTAGTTCTGAGCAGAAAAGACATCAAGAAAGTTGCACGAGCCATTCGCAGTAGACACGCAAAAGCTGATCGGGTTCACAGTACATGAACCCTTTCGAGCCTGCGGGATACTATTCCAATAGTTCCAGCTGTGTACCGTACAAACTGGTAAATGGCAAAGCCCGCCAGTAAAGGAGGGTTCCTGAGGAGTTCTGGGAAACCTGTTCTGTAGCTTCTTCTCAACGGGTTCAATTGCTCCAGAGCCTTTCTAGGATCTTTTCCAATGAAGTGTTCTATGTTTCGGCCATAGAAGTAATGCTTTTGGAAAACATCTGCCAATGTTTTCGGTTCTCCGAGATGGATTTCTTCTGACTTGATTCGTCCTATCTTGTATCCGCGCTTCAGGAGTCTGTTGTGAAGATCGTAGTCATCCGCTGCCACCAGGGTCTCGTCGAATCCGCCCACAGCAGCAAACACTTCTCTTTTCCAAAAACGTGCTGCAACGTTGAGCTCATCATTTCTGTAGCAGTCCCTTTCAGCCTTTCTGACCTTCGCCCAGAAACTGACAGTCGGATCAGAAGTGTTGTGGATAGCAATTGCATCGTATCCGTGGTTTTCGCAATTCTCAACCGCTTCTCTGACAACATCTGGCTGAAGTACGAAGTCTGAATCCACTCTGTAAAGGTATCTGCCGTTTGCGTTTGCAGCTCCAAAATTGACCTGCGCGCCTCTCTCCGGACCTTTTAAGAAGATTTTTGCGCCATACCTCGTGGCAATGGGTACGGTCTTGTCTTTCGAATAGTTGTCGACGACGATCATTTCTATGTTGTCAAAGGTTTGTGCTCTTATTGACTTCAAACACTCTTCAATAGTATTCTCTGAATTCTTTGTCGGTATGATGATCGAAACCAGCGGCTTCTTTTCAGGCAAGTCATGCTTCAATGGTCCGGACAACCTTCATAAACTCATCAGCCACTTTATCCCAGCTGAAGCCCTCGGAATACGTCAAAGCCTCTTCAGAAAGTTTGATTCTCAGGTTGTCAGTTGCCAACACTTGAATAACGGCTCTTGCCAAAGCTTCCACGTTGCTCAGGCTTGACAAGAAGCCCTGTTTTGCCGTCAACAATTGAATCTCTCAGACCCGCAACGTCGTAGGCAATGGCAGGTACGCCTAGGGCGTTTGCCTCGATTACATTCAAACCGAAACCTTCTCTCACGCTGGGGTTTACCAACACCCAAGCCTTCCTAATCAACTCTCTCCTTTCTTCATTTGAGACCTTGCCGAAAAACTTGACTCCTTCGGGCGCAATTCTCTTCAATTTGTCTTCAAGATAGCCGTCTCCAATTATCCAAAGTTCAGCCTTCGGGATTTCTCCTCTCACGATCTTGAACGCTTTGATGACATGATCTGGTCTCTTGGCCTTTTTCAGCCTGCCAGCAAACACTATCACAGGATTACTTGTCTTTTCGTCTATTCTTTTGAGAGGTTCAAAATTCAGGCCTTCTCCAACCACAAAGACCTTTTCAAAACCCAGATCAGCCAAATCCTTTCGGCTGCTGTTCGAAACCGTTACCGTCGGGATCTTTGTGTAATTCCTCAGCCACCTCTCTTCGAAGAAACGGTACCCAAAGTAATTGACCGGAAATGGAGTTTCATAGAACCAGTACTCCCTGGCCAATTGATGTATCAAAGCGATTATCTTCTCCCCATTCTTAACAAATTTCGGCGTTAGGAAAGGCCTGGTGTTGATTTCATCAATGACGACATCGTAGTCTTCCTTTGAAAAGAACCTGTTATAGTACTCTTTTGCGTTCCAATACACAGAATATCTGCCGCCGCTCCTGACAATATCGATTCCATCGGCAACTTCATGTGCCTTTCCACCTCTGAAGTTGGAGGTAAACATGGTGACTTTGTGTCCGGCTTCAACCCACCTCTTGAAGACTTCACGAGTGAAAACTTCGGCTCCTCCCATCTCTGGGTTGAACCAACATCTCCAGTTGAAAACCAAGATCTTTAAGTCGCGCATCAGTCTCCGTGCCACAGCCCACTGTACTCTATCAGTCGCGCTGATAGTACTTTAGGACTCTTAATCTATAAGCCACTCTGCACATGTCTAAAGCCATTGTGATGATTTCCCTGAAACCTACCATGCTTTCAACATGAACATTGACGGGCAACTCAACAATCTTGAACCCGCAGTGGTTGCATGCCGACATCAATTCTAAGTCAAAAGCGTATCGATTCACGATGAGTTTAGGTGCCATTCTTTCCAGCACTTTTCTTCTGAAGGCTTTCAATCCGGTTTGAGTATCCCTCAGTTTTATTCCGGTGAGCAATCTTGATAATGCGTTGAAACCAAAACTCAGGACTTTCCTCTCGGATGTCATCTTGGTGCGCGATCTCCGGTTCCACTTCGAAGCAACAGCGATATCGTTTGTCTTGAGGGCTTCTACGTAACTGGGAATGAGTTCCGGATCGACATCCAAGTCACTGTCTATGGCAACGATGAATCTGCCTTCTGCCTTCGCAAAGCCAGCCCTCATAGCGGTTCCCTTGCCAGCGTTCTTCTCGTAGCCAACAATCTTCAAGTAATTCCTGTTCTGGTCATTCCTGCATCGTATCACTTTCTCTCTAGTATCATCCAGACTGCCGTCATCAACGACCACGATCTCATAGTTCCAACCGGTCTTAAGCATGACATTGTCGACTTTGTCAATAGAATCTCCTATTACATTCCCCTCGTTGTAAGCGCACAAAATAACGGACACGTCGGCTCTTTCCTTCAGCCAGCCACACCTCCAGAGGCCCTTTCCTTAGCGTAACTCCACCCTCGAACAGCAATTCCGACAACCAAAAAACAATAGGCGAAAACCGTCACAGCCTCAACGAGAGGACTATCTTGAACTGGCGCGTGTGCTTGAGCAAGCAGAAAAGCACCTGCGAAAACGAGTGCATCGAAGACGATTATTAACAATGCTCCGACATTCTTCACAATGAATGCCCTGAGCGTCGCTAAATTCATGTCTTTGTTTTCCTCTTATCAGTAATCATCAATCAGTCAGAACACAGATTTGGCATCTAGCAAATATAAGACTTGCTTAGCGTCTGCGCGTAATAGATCCCTAATTCAGGTTTCTGGCTGTGACAAAAAGCCCGTGAGCCTAATCATCGTCCCACATTTCTTGCAGGACAAGACCAGTTCTTCAAGATCGTCATTCTTGACCTTAGTTTCAACGATCTGATAGGTTTCCTCCGATTCATCATCAGGCGAAATCATCGTCCCACATTTCGGACACGCGAAAGCCCCGTCTCCATCAATCTTCGTCAGATCAATCGTGTACGCCGCGCTTTTCTTAACAGCCGCTTTCTTCATCATCGCTAACACACCATTATCTTGTTTCTTCTTCACTCGTTTCCCATGGTAAGCCTAGAACATAATTAACCATTATGAATCACTAATATATATTAAAGCTATATGTCTGCCGCACCAACGGAGTCTGCACCGATCAAACATAACAGACGCTACAGCGGACGCACACCGAGAAAAATACGACGGAATCCAACATTATAACGAGCCGAGGACCACCATGATTAACATAGCCACTGAGCCTACAACCCACAGCAACCACGCTATAAACACAATTTTTCATCAAATCCTCTGCAACACCCGCCAAGGTTCTTGGTCGAACCACGCCGCAACAACAGCCTCCAACAAGAAAACGTTACCAAACAACATTACCGAAAACGTTACCGAAGAAACGGGGGGTCTACCAATTCTGTTAACCTCGAACCCCACAGAAATGACATCAGCGCCTGACCAGAACAAGCGTGCGTACAAATCATAACCAGCGTTCAAGGTAGCTAATCATTCGCCTCAAGATGCATTGAGGAAGCAATATTAAAAAAGGATTTCAGTAAAGGTTATGAGTCGTGTTGCGTGAAAAAGTACACTTGTCGAGTGTGCTGGGTTTGGAGAAATATGATGCAGTAATTGTCGGCGCCGGAACGGCTGGATGCCTGGCAGCGAAGACAACCGCTGAAGCAGGCCTGAAGGTCTGCCTGGTTGAGAGAAAGGATAAAGAAGAGATCGGCGAAAAAGTCTGTGGAGACGCGCTTGGTGAACACCACCTGAGAACACTGGGTTTGGAAAAGCCTCAGGGCGGTGAACTTGAAAAGCGTATCGAGGGCATCAAGATTTATTCTCCTGACCAACAGACCGTTTTCACGGTTGAACATGAAGATTTCGTAGGTTATCTGCTGAATAGGCGCCTTTTCGGACAATGGTTGCTGAGCAAAGCAATTGACGAAGGCGCCGAATTGCTGGAATCCACGCAATGTTTGCAGCCGATAGTTGAGGAGGACTTTGTAACCGGAGTCTCAGTTAAGAACCTAAGAACGGGCGAGGGCACAAAGCTAGAAGCCAAAGTGGTTTTGGATGCAACCGGTTTCTTCGGGGCAGTTCGAAGGAAGCTTCCCAGGGAGATCGGTATCGAAAACGAAGTTGCCAATGAAGACGTCGAGGCGTGTTACCGCGAGATCCGGCAGCTGAAGCAGGAAGCTGAGAACTCGAAGTACTGCAAAATCTATCTGAATCAAAAGGTGAGTCCAGGGGGCTACACATGGATTTTCCCAAAAAACGGAGCGAGAGTGAATGTCGGGCTGGGCATCTGCATGAGGGGCAAGTTCCCGAATCCCAAGAATCAGTTCTACAAGCACGTTTTGACCAAACCGCTTTTCGAAGGTTCACTGCTTTTAGATGGCGGTGCATGGTACGATCCGACAAGGAGGCCTCTGGACAACATGGTTGGAAACGGCATTGCAATCCTCGGCGACGCAGCGTGCTTGGTCAACCCTATCCACGGAGGCGGAATAGGCCCATCGATGTTAAGCGGTTTCTTCGCAGGCAAAACCATTGTTGAGGCCTTGGAATATGGTAAAGCTGACCGGAAGGCTTTATGGCCTTACAACGTCAGATACAACGAGACCTACGGGGTGAAACAGGCTGCACTTGATGTTTTTAGAATGTTGCTTCTGACAAGTCGCGATGAAGATCTAAACTACGGCATGAACTACAAGCTCCTGACCGAGGAAGATGTGTTGAAAGCTGGCATGGGTGACGATTTTCACCTGAACATCACAGAAACTGCCAAACGTGTCTTCAGAGGACTAAAGAGAATCCGCTTCCTTAACAGGCTTCGACTCACAGTCAACATGATGAGACAGGTTAAAGCTCACTACCAAAACTACCCGAAGACCCCTGCAGACTTTGAACATTGGCGGATGCGCACAGAGGCTTTGTTCGCTGAAGCAAGGTCGAAAGTAATGGAATAGGCTTGCAATCAGACTTAATTCCCGCAGGTTGAAGCGATCATCTACGAAGATCGCCATACGTGTTGCAGTGTTAGCCACTGGCGTAAAAGATTCTGCGGTGGCACTCTATCAGGTTCTGAATGAAGGTCATCAAGTGGCCAGCTTGATAAGGATGATTCCTTTGAGGGCAGTGACTGGCTTGGAAGGAGAATTCAAGCAAGGACACTCGATGCTCTGTCGAAACTCAATAGACGATACGGCATTTCACTCGTTGGCGAGGGAGGAGAGCATGAGACGTTTGTTCTTGACGCTCCTTTCTTCAAGAGAAGGATAAGGATAGTTGAAGCTGAAACGGTCTGGAGAGATCAAGGCGGTCACTTCAATATCGTGAAGGCCGAGCTTGAAGACAAGTAGAGGTCTGGAAAGGTTTATTTCGTTGCTTAGTGCTATGATTTCAAGCTATTGGCGGATGGGATGTCCGCAGGGATGTGGCCGCGAGGCTGAACCATAAACTAGTGATGTTAGTGAGAAAATGGCGTACAAGTATATTGCTGAGGCTTGGGCGAAACCTGAAAAATCCTTCGTTGACGAGTTGATGCGTCAAAGACTGATAGTGTGGCGTAGGCAGCCCGTTATTATTCGTGTGGAGCGGCCGACGCGGTTGGACAGGGCAAGAAAGTTGGGTTACAGGGCGAAGCAGGGTTTTGTAGTTGCCCGTGTGCGAGTGAGGAGAAGTGGCTTCCGGAAGCAGAGGCCGAAGGCTGGAAGACGACCTAAACGGATGGGTGTTAAGAAGTTTAAGCTGAGTAAGAGTATGAGGCTTATCGCTGAGGAGCGGGTTGCGAGGAAATTTCCGAACCTTGAAGTCTTGAACTCTTATTGGGTTGGTGAAGACGGGGTTTCAAAATGGTTTGAAGTCGTCCTGGTTGATCCTCATCATCCGGCGATAATGGCTGACAGAGTCATCAATTGGATAGGCCAGAAGCAGCATCATAGGAGGGTTTTCAGAAGCTTGACGAGTGCGGGCAAGAAAGTCAGGAGTCTGAGGAGAAGAGGGCGTGGTGCTGAAAGGTTCAGGCCAAGCTTGCAGAAAGACACAGGAGAAAGATAGTTCATGGCCGCGGTAAGACCGAGGGTGTTCAAGAAACATGGGAAACAAAGGTATGGCAAGGGCTTCAGCCGGGAGGAGCTGGAAAAGGCAGGGTTATGCATGAAGGACGGTTTGAGATTCAAGATTTCCGTGGATGCCAAGAGGAGAACGGCTCACGAAGAAAATGTTGAGGCCGTAAAAACTCTTTTGCAAGACAAGAAAGCGGCTGCAAAGCCTGAAAGAGCCAAGCGAAAGTCTAAAAGTTGAAACCGCCCATAATCAAAACACGTGGTGCGGCTTTTGTCTTCTAAGGTTCCGGTTGCGTACATCGATCTGCGAGTTTTTGCTCATGCAAGTGAAGACTTGGACAAGGTTTTAGCCGCTGTGCGCAACATGTTGTCAGCTGAGTCAGTGGGCGCGGTTCGTTTTGAGAAGTGCAATCTGTCGGGTCATCATGGCAACCCAATAGTTCTGTTCGAAACAAGAATCAAAGAGAGAAAAGTGGTTCAGGCGGTTCTTGAGAAGCTTTCGCAGGGTTTACCCGTGTTGGACAAGGATTATCTAAACCGCGAAATCACGCAGCATCTGGAGAGGGGAAATCTCTACCTTCGTCTTGATAAGCAGTCTGCGTACTTGAACGAATTCAGGTTGGGTTCCGCAGATCCGATTCACCTAAAGATACACTTCAAAAGGCACGGCGAGAAGGAGATGTTAGACGTTTGTCGGAAAATCGGGTTGCTGCCATGAAAAACACGTATGCAGACCTGCACTTGTGCGTTAATCTGAACGATTTTGAACAGGTTTCCCGAGTGGTGAACAAGGCAGCGAGTCTCGGATATCGATTAGTGGGTGTTCCTTTTCCGCCTGCCTCTTCCGAGGCATCGTTGAAGCGGATGGAGGGAATCTGTGAGGATGCTCGCGTAGGTCTTGTGTCCCGTGTGGATTTGAGGCCGAGGACGCCGGAAGAACTGCTGGGCGGGTTGAGGAAGTTTAGGCGAAGGTTTGAAGTGGTTGCTGTTATGTGTGAGTCTAAGGTTGTGGCGAGGCAGGCGGCGAAGGATCGTCGGGTTGACTTGCTGAATTTTCCTCAGTTTGATTATCGGAGGAGGTTCTTTGACGCGGCGGAAGGTGAGTTGGCTTCGGGCGGTTTGGCTTCTTTGGAAATCGATGTGAAGCCCTTGCTTGTTCTGGAGGGTGCGGGGAGAGTCAGGCTTCTTTCGAGTTTGCGGCGGGAAGTGGCTGTTGCTAGGCGTTTTTGTGTTCCGGTGGTTCTTTCGAGTGGGGTTTCGGATGAAATGTTGATGCGGAATCCGCTGGATTTGGCGGCTTTGGCGGGTTTGTTCGATTTTAGTGGTTCTTCTGCTGTTGAGGCGGTTTCGAGGAATCCTGTGGCGATTGTGAAGAGAAACAGGTTGAAGCTGAGTCACAGTTTTGTTGCGCCCGGAATCCGTGTTGTGCGAGAGGGGAAAGACTGTTGAAGACGGTGAGGCGTCGCTATTTGGCTCTGACGGTGGATTCTGATGAGGTGCCGAGTTCAAGTGAATTCATGGACGCTGTCTGGGCGGCTGTTTCGAGGCTTTACGGAGAGTGTGGTGCGAGTCGGGCGGGTCTGAGTTTGATCAGTTACGATGCGGAGAGAAGGCTTGCGGTTGTGCGCGTGGCTCACGTGGCTGTTGATATGGTTCGAGCGGCCTTGGCTACGATAACGAGGATAGGTATGAGGGCTGCGGCTGTGCGTGTTTTGGCGGTTTCTGGTACTATTAAGGCGCTTCATCACAGGATCAACGCTTGAACGCGTGCTCGTTCTGATGGTGGCGGTGGGCCATCGAGGTATGTCAAATATAACTGTGTTCGGCTTGTTATATTTGATAGACCCCCTAGGTGTTTGGTAACGTTTTTGGTAATGTTGTTTGGTAACGTTTTTCGCTGGAGCTTGTTGTCGTCTGGGTCGGCGCGCGCCGTCGGATTCATATGTGGATTTCCGTGTTGGGTGTTGTTAACTTCGCATGAGATTGCCCTACGTGTTAACTATCGTGGGATGATACGGATCGATCGATCCCATTATTAGTTCGCATTGATTCAAGAAGTGTGTTGAGAGAAGAGTTAAGAAATGACTAAACAAACGAGTCAAGAGAAAGGTGTTAGCAGAAAAGGGCTGATCCTTCTTGGAATCATGGGTATCATAGGGCTAGTCCTTCTTGTTTTTGGAGTATTCTCGATATTCGAGATATCCATACTTCTAGGTCTAATCTCATTGGTTCTAGGGGTCTTCATATACTTTGTATTTATACTCATAGAAAGAAAGTTAAAGCTTCTCTGAAAGGTTCAGCTTTGATGATTAATGGATTTCTGGCCAGTATAAGCGCACGCTAATTAAATTGTAAATTATATTACAAATTTTAGTCGTCGTCACCGTCGTCGTCACTATACGATGGGGTTGTGTGTGTTTGGGATAGAACTTTACCCCAAACCGTCGGCGGCCTGCATCAATTCGAGATTGACATTATCTTTCGTGCGAAATCCTTGGCCTTTTCCAAATCCTCTTGATTCGGATGTTTTCTGGCTTCTCGGATATACGTTTCCCATTCATCGTCCGACTTGATTATTTCACTGTGTATGAATGCTTGGATCGGGAGGCTAGGTGCACCTTGACAGTGGTAGTATCCTCTGAAGTCTATTCCTTTTTCTTCGCTTACGCTCTCGAAGGAATCAATGCATTTGGACGCCCACCTGTCGAAAAACGTCCGAGCATGTTCGTTTTGTTCAGGAGTCCACGTTGAGTGTGTGAAGAAGCCTGCTAATCTAAACTTTGGTGATTTCGAAAGCGCCTTCAAGATTTTCTTGACTGGAGCTGCCAAGTCCGCTGAATGACAAGCGGACCCCAGAAAAACTAGGTCATAATCACTCAACGTGTCTGCGGTGATATCCTTTGTTCTCTTCAGGTGCGCTACATGCTCTTTTGAAGCCTCCTCATGAATCATCTTGGCGATTTTCTCTGTGTTTCCAGTTTCACTGTAGTAAACGACCAGCACTTTCAACTCAATACCCTCTTCTATGTTTTTGAGGTAAGCAGCGCGCGCCGGCAGGTTCTCCGAACTCCGCATAGCTGAGGCGGCGACCGTCTCCAGGTCGGATCGTTTTGACATTGCTGTTGTTGATCAAAATATGATCTCCTTCATCTTTCTTCTAAATGAAGTCATCTCTTTAAAGCGCAGCGCACATCAAGTAGTCACATCTTGTGTAGGATAATTCACGGATGAACGTAAATCTGTTTTCGGACGAATGTGAATCGCGCGCGCTTCGTATAAAGGCTATCTTGGAAACATTCTCGGCTAGGGATTCAGTGGCAGTTAAGTTGCGCAGTGCGCTTTTTGGGTAGCGCGCGCTCTGTCGGAAAGGCATTTTGAGGCAGTGGAGAGTCAGCTTAAAGTGAAACGCGTCTCCAACTTCGTCAGCTAAGAACCGATAAAGATAAGCGTGCGGAGAGAAAAGAACAAAACAATCAAGGAGTTAGCGTGAGGGGGTGAAACATTGGCGACCATGACTGTGGAACTGAACTTAGAGCGAATGGAGAAAATGAAGCAGGAAGTGTTACGGATTATTCAAAGAATGGTAGACGAATATGGAAAAGTGTCTGTCATAGAATTAGAGTTGGCGTTGATAGAAGGACTGGCAAAAGTTAGAGAAATAGGCATGAAACAGACGGAAGAAGAAGATGATAGTGTGGTCTAGAAGAAGCAGCGGTGCTCTATGAACATTTCAAAACAGCGAAGACCCGACATAGTATAGGGGAAAAATCTCTGTTTTGACTTCAATCGAGGATCCTCACAAGTTATAGAACCTGAAACAAATGTTGTTGAACCGATAGGGGATGAACGATGAATAAGACATATTCAACGAACAGTTCTTAACCAATGCACAAGTCTTTTGCTAACAGTTTTCGTAGTCGACTCAGCATTCTTCTTCATATGCCACAACGTCGAAAAGACTTTATTCGTGGGTGACGCTGCTAAGTGTGGGGGATGATGTAGCCGTCCCAGCCTTAGGGCTTACTAATTCTGCTAGTTGTGCTTGTTCTTTGTCTTGATTGATGTTGCCTCTGTCTGCTTTACCCTGTGTTTCTGTGGTCTTCCTTTCCTCTTCTTTTGGTTTAATAGCTTGGGCATTTTGGGTTTTGCCCATAGCGCTGTATATTTCTGTTTCACGTTTTCCGTTTGGATATCCACTCATTTCTATCCATTCCTGTGTGATGGATTCATTTCCAAAGCATATTCATTGACGAGGACTCAATATGCCTTTTAATCTTTCATGTGTGATGACTCCGAATCTAGTGGAGAGATGAGGAGAAAGGCTTATGTCTCCGAGGATATGGATGAAAACAGAATTCTTGTGAGAGCAGATTGATGCTTTTCTCGTGCAAGATGCAAGGATGCCCTTGCTGGACATCCGTTAGCACGCGAAATTGAAATTTAGGGCTTGAAGATGTCTCCAGAAGTCTGATAAACTAAATGAGATTTCGTGAGGCTCTGAGAATAGACGCGCGCGCTCTTGGGCTAGGGGTTTCGGCAATTTGAATCGTCAACTGATTGAATTCGGTTTCATCCTCGCGCGCGCTATATGTTTGAATTAGTGCTATTTTTGGAATCTTACGGGAGTTGATTAGAAGAATTCAGAAAGTCTGAGGGTGTTTTATTCTTTCTATGCTTCAACCACCATCGGATTTTCCAAAGTGAGTTTCTTATCCAACCCTTAGCCTTATTGATTATTTCCAATGCTGAAAGAAATCCGATTATGGACTTTATTAGAGCAACAACTGATGACCAATCGAATGGTTGTTCTGGGATGGTCGTTATGAAGGATGATGTCGAAACCGATGCGTAAATGAAAAGGTTGATGCCATATTGCAGATTCACCGTTACGTTTCTCGACTCGTAGTTGTTAGCCATGTGCAAAGTGCAGATTCCTTCTGTGTTTGGGGACACTTTGAATTCGACAAATGCTGTTCGATTGTAACATTGAAGGATGGTTCCATTCGGACTAAGAATGTAGAAATCAATGAAGCCATCAGACGAAACATTCCCAGCCGCATTATCAGCGGAGTTATCGAAGTAGTTCGGTAAAGATTCAATCGCCTCTTGATGTGGTTGAATGACGAAGACCCCGCCTCTGGCATTGACAGGACATGTGAACACGGCAAGTAGCAAAATCGAAGCGAAAATTGGGAGAATTTTTGTTGTTTTCCTCATTAATTTCCGCTTACATACTGGGATGAAACCCACTTATAAATCATTTTTACACGATTTTGGTGAAGAAAAGAATGGAGAGAAACGTTCCCATGTTTATGGTAGTGCCATGCTGGAAATCTTGGGCGTATGAAGAGAAGAAAAGAAGTGTTTTTACTAACCCTCCGAATAGTAATCAAGTATGAGTTACATCATAACCGTGAAAATGGTCAACCTTGATACGGGACAGAAAGAGGAACTGTATAGCAGACCTCACAGCGAGTGTCAATTCAGGAAATGGTTTCCGTATAAGAACTACGAAATTCAGCTAAGGCTGGATTACAACGGCAAGGCACATGAAGCACCCGTACTAGATGCAGATATTAAGGATACAACCACGGGCAAACTCATCAAAAATGGTCCATGGCATCACACAAAAGTGAAGCATAATGCCACGTCAAACACATACATTTACCCATGGAAGTTTGATGGTCTTGAATTGCAGATTTCTCTAATCACAACTTGGGCGATAGGTGCGGGTCTTGACGTTATATTCAAGTAAGCGTTGAGGTCTGCGAAGATAAGAAGGGATAGTTAGGACGTTGCGTACATGGTGGATTGGATGCTATCTAACTTGGCTGAGATTTCACGCAACAGTCTTAACAGTTCTTGTTTGATTCCTCTTCGTTCATAGCGTGCGCGCTTCTATTTGTCCGATTCGTGAACAGGCTTTGGATTTGGCTTTAAATTGTCGTTGATTGTTGGTGATTTTGGGGTCTATCAGTGTAGGTGTCGGTGGCGCGTGGCTTTCTCTCTTCTTACGTATCCATTCGTAACTATACCTTCCTATCCAAGCACCGACCACAAGGGAAATAATGGCAGAGATAATAGCTGTCAGGAGAATGTTATATGGGTAAACTGTCCAGATTGGTGGGTTTGACGGAACCGTCCACTCTATGTATATGTTGCTATTGATAGGTTGCCCTGTTGCTTCAGTAATGGTTGTACCTACACGATAGGGAGCCCCAATTTTTTCCATATCTTGCTCGCCGTTTTTGGCTGTCACAACGTACGCGTTTGTTGGGAGAGTGAAATCACAGAGAATTGAGCTCAACCTACTATTGCCATAAATCGAGAAGCTAAAGAATCTTTCTTGACCGATTGAACCAGTAAAATTCTCGATCACAAAGTCAAATTCAAATGCTCCTCTCACCCCGATATTGTCAATTGTGGCATTAGGAAATATGGTCTGGGAAATGTGAGTCATCTCATCCGTCAGATTTACAGCAAACTTGAGAGTTCCGTCACTTGCGTTTACACTTGCGCTAGATTCTAAGAAAGCACTAGGAATATTGAGGACGTTGTGTCTTGATCCATTTTCAAAAACAAGAAAGTAAACAGGGGGTGCCAATAACTGTTCTGAGATCGATGGTAATGAAATGTTGTTGCCGCTGTTCACAGCAATCTCAAGGCTTGGATTCTGACCAATCCCTTCAAATTGTGTTAGTCCGTCTACAAAAAAGGAATTGTTCTCATAAGCAACGGTACTGAGTCTCAGATATTCAAGAGACAAATTGTTGCGTGTAGAAATCGATAATGTGATTGATGTGTTCTCGGTCTGCCCATAACTCGTCGTGTTAACTGCTGCTATTAAACACAGAACTAAAGGCACAAAGACAAATTTGGTTCTCAAGGGATCTTACTCTTTATCGAAATGTTACATCTGTCTTAAGACTGTTTGCATAGACCGCGCGTGCTAAGTCGGTTAATCGGCTGTGTTTGGTGTATCGTCTGGAACGTGCGAGTGAGCCGAACGGCTCACGAGCTTCCTACTTAGCAGTTCTCTTCTATGGCGGCAAACGTAAGTGTAACTTCTACTACTAAATCTGTTAGAGGAGTCTGCATTGTGGAACAGGGCAAAGATAGTCTTGATAACGATGATTCTGATTACAGCATCGTTGACCGTCTATTTCTCCGTCTGCTTGAAGACACTCACTCATCCTACTCATTTGACACCGAGAGAATTGTTGCCTAATGTTAAATGTGTATATGGATATATTGGGCCTCATTATGGATATATGGAGTGGATTGAAGTTACACATGAATCGTTTGTTTCATTAGCACAATCATTGAACATATCCACGATTTACTATTATCCTTTAACTAGTAACTTAACCTACTGGGAATTTTTATATAGATTACCTTTTGAAGGTTATCTACCGCCATCGCAAACACCAGAAGTGAGCATAGTTTTCATTACTAACTGGGTATGAGAATTATTGGGTTATTGAAGAATTCAGGCGATTCGGTTAAGGTATAAGAGGTTTCGTGTTCCACCAGCTGGTTTAAGAAAGGGAGTATCTCCGTTTTTGGAATAGTTGGCTATTTGCGTTTTCTGAATAGTTTTGTTCCGTCGATCTCTGTGACGTATTCAAAGCCGTTTTCTATGAGTTGACTTGCTCCTTTGATGTTGGTCGCGGTCTTGCAGTGGTATTCGTCGTTTGCTAGGGCTTCGAGTAGCTGGGTGTAGCGTAGCGTGGTTCTGAGGTCTTTGTGTCCTAGTCGTGCCTTTACATGGAGCAAGTCTCTTGTCTTGTGGTATTCCATTGTTGCGTAGAAGTGTCGGAAGTCGTAGAGTCGTATCTGTTGTATGGTTGGGTCTTGGAGTTTTTTGGCTAGTGTGTTTCTGAGTTTGCGGTAGCTTTCGCTTATGTATTCGGATTCTGTCGGGAATATTCTGTCGTCTTGGTTGAGGTGCTTGTTGTTGATGTATTGTCTGAGCATTTCTAGGGTGTTGGTTTTGAGTTTTCCGTTTCTTCCGATTGTGTGTTTTGCGCCTGTTATGTTGACGGTTCCGGTTTGTAGGTCTATGTCTTTGACTTTGAGCCATGTGAGTTCTATGGGTCTTGAGCCTAGGTCTTTGGATATTGATAGGAATAGTGCCATTCGTGTGTGAGCGTGGGATATTAGCATGTTTATTTTTTCTTCTGTTGGGATTTTTGGTAGTTTGTCGTATCTTGGGTAGAATGTTTGTTCCATTTTTGTCCGATTGAGTGTATGAATATGTCGTAGGTTTCTATTAGACATTCTTTGAAGGCATTGCTGCATTTTTTGTTTGCTATGAATGTCTTTATGTTCTCGGGGTCGGCTAGGTGGCAGTTTTTCTGTAGGTGTTTGAGTCGTTTGGCTGTTGCTTTGATTGTTGTGTCTTCGTAGGCTTCTTTTTTCATCCAGAGCATTGTGTTTATAATTGAGGGGGATGCTGTTGTATTTGCGGGGGATGATGTAGCCGTCCCAGTCTGATTTATGAGATGAAGAACTTATGACGGACAGACCCCGAAACTGATTGGTTTACAGTCGGTGGCGTGCTTTCAACGCCTTTTTTCTTCTCAGTCCAATTGTTAGGGCTATGATCATTCCGATTATGAAGCCGCCTATGTGTGCGTAGTAGGCTACTCCGCTTGCAGCGTTGAGAAATCCGTCGAGCCATTGTAGGAGGAACCAGATGCCTAGGAACAGGATTGCGGGTATCGGTAGCAGGAAGTAAAGGACGAAAGTGAGAACCATTGATTTTGGATAGAGTACGAGGTAGGCTCCTAGTACTCCTGAGATGGCTCCGGAGGCGCCGAGTAGTCCTATCGTTAGGTCTGAAGGGATTGGGATTCCGATGTAACTGGTTATCACCGGTGCGAACGCGGTGGTGAAAATGTACGCACATGCTGCTGCTACTCCGCTGACGATGTAGAAGATCAAGTAGCCGGCGTGTCCGAACACGTCTTCTACGTTGTCTCCGAAAACGTAGAGGTAAAGCATGTTCCCGAGGAGGTGCAGCCAGCTTGCATGCATGAACATCGAGGTGAAGAGCGTGTACAATCGTTGTCCGTTGAGTATTTGGCTTGGAATCATCACGAAGTTTTGTTCAAAGTAGCCTGCGAGCTGAGGGTTAAAGAAGATGTTTATGCTTGAAAGCCAGTAGATCGTGAAGATGAGGATGTTTGTGATCAGCAGCATTCGGTTGACATGTGGCGTGGTAAAGGTCTTGTTCAGGTCCTTGATCGGGAGCAATCATTAACAACCAGCAGTCAATAAGGACTTTGCACGGTATTTATTCTTTAGTCAGGCTTTGAGCGTCTATGTTTTCGCGTCGTGAAATAGGCACTCAACCATTTCGGCGCACGTCAAACATTCTTCGGGGATCGCTGTCTGCCTATCACGCTTCTTTAGGTATCCAAAGAAGTGTCCGCAACTTCCGGTACTCTCAGTTCCTGTCGTCGGATTGCTCTGCTCCATTGTTGAAGCTTGGTGTTTTTCTTCCCTTTTTTCCGATGGCTTGACATCCTGGACCTGTGTCATGCAACGCGGGCAGGCATAATACTTCTTTTTATGCCCACCGGTCAAGACTGTGGCCAGTATGGGATTCTGGAACGTTTTTCCGCACCCTTCACACGTGAAACCTGTTCGACTTGTTTCCGAAGGGCAGTCTGCTTCACCGGGCTCCCATGGATCAATGTCTGTTTGCACCGTGTTCACCGTCAAGACGTATATTGAATATGAAGATATATTGAATATGAAGATGTAATAAACGTTTTTGTCTACACGTCCAACAGAAACACACGTGGTGGGCCCGCCCGGATTCGAACCGGGGATCTTCGCCGCGTGAGGGCGACGTCCTAGCCAGCTAGACTACGAGCCCCTTCGTTACTTTTGGCTGTCTCCTTCTTTCTTGTTTTCTGAGAATTTGAAATACTTATCTCCTCTTCATAAAACCTTTCCTTAGTAATTCCAAGAGAGGGAAGGCGGTGAGCTAGGTTGGGCAGTCTTGAGGATTTTGAGCAAGAGCAGAGGGTTGATAAGGTTTTGCTGATGTTGTGCTTTCTGCTGTCTTCTGTTCTAGGCTATGCTTTTGTTCGCTTCCTGTTCTTTTGAGCATTTGGTGCTTTTCAGAATCGGGCTCTCTGCGGTCTCAACTGATTAAATCAGTTTGGGTTGATAAATGTGATAAGGATTTTCATTGTTTTGATGTACATGTAGTCATGTTTGAAGTTTGGTATTCTGAAACAATGTGTCACAAGGCTTTTAAGTTATCAGATTCATATTGAATTGTTGAGGTGCAAGCCGGCATACTCACAGGAGATTCTCCTTTCTCCTTTTCCCCTTAGTATTGAGGAACAGGCTTGCACCTCTTTTTTCTTCTGGGTTGATTGATGAGATTTTTGAGCACAATTGCCTTTTCTCTTGGACTGCCGACGGTGCAGAGGTTACTCATTCTCAGCTGAACTGGAGATATCCCCGCAAACTCCCCTTTTTTGTTGTTAGTCATCAGCTATTCTGCTTAAACGCTTGGGTGGGATTTGATCCATCGATTTAATTTTGAGAAACGAAAACACATGGGAATTTTGGCAGAGTATCTGCTTCCGACGGATATGTGGCTGTGCCGTTTCTCACTTCCGAGGACTTACGGTGGAACTTCTCGCATCTTATTCGTAAAATTTTTAAAATAACCGGAGTTCTTCTGAGTTGCTTTGCCATTAATTCCGGTAGACAATTGTTCTAAGATGGTAAGTTGTTATCATTTGATGTATAAAAATTATGACCAAAAATAAAAAAGAAAGGGGGGATTTTAGGCGGTTTTTCCGTAGTCTTTTGCTACGATAGCTATGTCTAGGATGTTGACGATGCCGTTCTTGTCTACGTCTGCTGTCTCGTTCCAGTTCGGTGATGCTGGGTCGCCTAGTTTTGGGATGTCTGGACCATGAGAGTTGAAAGCTCTTGCCACTATCGAGATGTCTAGGATGTTGACGACTCTGTCTCCGTTGAGATCGCCTATGAGACCCGCGTGCACGACGATGTAATCTCCTTCTCTTTCAAAGGGAACTAGATTGTCATTTACCATAACGTTTGTGACTCCGGGGGCATATATTCGGGTGCCATTGAGCGCGACACTGTCTCCATAAAGACTGAGCGTCTTCCCCGCATAGGTTACTTCTATGTTCTGTGAGCTCGGTGCTGTTATCAAATTCGTTCCCTCGTACGTTAGAGCCGTGCCAGCAGACAGAAATATGCTGGCCAGACCGCCAGAGGGGTTCCTCTTAACCACAACTGTCGTCCCGTCAAATGTACAGTCACCTATGGTCACGTCGATGCTGGCTCCATATTTCATATACACATTATCCTCGCTTTTGTCATTGTAGATCAACTTTACGCCGGCTGCTTGGTTTGTCTCGCCTATTTTGCTTACTGTCGGTTTCGATGACCAGTTTGAGGTGTCGGTCGGGTAGAGTACCGTTATGTACCTGGTGTCAGCCACCTTGCTGGCAGGACTCACTTGGATGAAGGGGTATTCATTGGTCTGTTCGACTGCCGTTCCGGTGTCGTGTCTTCCAACAGTGTACGTCCATTGACTGGGCGAAACAACGTTTATCCCGAGTATCTGGTTGTTAGTGGAATCTCCTTTGATCCAGTTGCCGTTCACTGTTATGTTCTCTCCCATGTGACAGACCCACTGGTAGCTGTGATCTTCAGTTGCCTTTATGTTGTCGATTAGAATGAAATAGTTCGGTCTGATGTACAAGATGTGCCTTGTGAACTCAGTGATTGTTTGGGGTTGATTCTTCTGGAGATAGCTCCCAGTGCCATTGGCCACTATATAGTCATAGTCTTTCGTGTAGTCGTAGAGGGAAATGTATGAATAGGCTTGGAAGAACTTGTCGATGTCGCAGTCCCATTCATCTGTGCCTATGGTCTCCCCATACTGACCTTGTCCATCCACTAGCAGCGTGTTGTGATAGGAGGTGTCCCTAGGCGAAGGTGCATTTATCGGGCTGTAGCTTCTGTATCCGATCTCCTCCGGCGCAAGCCAAGCACCGTTTCTGTAAATGTAGAAGCCGAGAGAATCCCAGTGAACGTGATCGTATTCATAGTATCCTCGAGTTGCAGGGTCCTCAAACGGGTATACTCCGTCACGCTTGTTGAAGTAATCCCATTTGGAACCGATGGCGCTGGCTTTTATGGCAAAGACCATATCATCATTATTCCATCCACTCCGCAGTATCACGGCCTCCAGGTTACTTGCATAGTAGCGCGGTGGGAAGCCTGCCCTCGGGTCTTTCGGTGCGACACTGGCGTTGTAGAAGAGAAACTCAACAACATCTTCGACCCCGCGCCCGTTCGTGCCAGGATAACCAATGATATTCCTTATCTGCTCGGCCATCCACTCCGCATAGCCGTTGTTATATTCTGAGGCACTGAACCTGAGGAAAACTGTCGTAATAGGACTTGACCAAGCGTCTATGCGGCCATCACCGTAATGCATTATATACTTGTCCATCTCTGCTGGGAGAGAAATCTGTATTCGCCAGGTCGGATACTGTTTGAAGTAAACACTGTCTGAGATAAGGTCCTTGTTTTCCACCCTTCTCAAGGCATAGAGAACAGACAATACATCCATGATGCCAGCTTCCTGGTAATAGCTTACTCCCTCGGGGCATGCTCCGTCTTTCCATCCGTTTGCACATGCCATTATGCGCTCTAATCCGTCGATTCCGCGGGGTACCCACGTAGAGTTGGCTCTCGAATCCTCACCTTCGAGCACAAGCCCGCCAAACAAAAGACCGGAGCACATTGACCAGGCCCAGTTTGTGTTAGCGGAGCTAGCACGGCCGCTAGCTTCCGGATACTCCGCATCAGTAGCGTTCGCAATTGCGTTCCTTATCGTAGCGCGTTCAGTATCGTTCAAGTAATTATAGATCCAGTCGTACGCTATAGAGTTGCCTATGATCATACGTGAAAGTGCCCTTCCCCCATTCCCTATCCAACTACTGTAGCCTGCATATGTCATGAGACAGTTTTTCACCAGTTCCGCATAGGTAGTATCCCCTGTAATCACATAGGCAAACGCAAAAGGAATTATACCTAAACCAGTTTCTTCACCTATACCCGACTCGGGGACAGCTAGGACGTCATAAACCCGGGGATCAACGAATTCTCTAATCGATGTCCAGAGACTATTATGAGTGGTTTTGGCTTTGACGCGCAGGTCTGAGATATCTTTTCCATCAAAGAAAAGGTATGGATGTGTACCTTGGGGGATTGCGAATAGCCTTATGGTTCTGTTTCCTCCATTAGGGCCGTTAGGCGTGCTCGCTGGACTGAAGTAACAGTCAAGATAGTGCTCGCCTTCTGTTAGTTTCCCTAACGTGGCAATTAGGTTCATCGAACCATTGGCTGGAAGCTCTCGCGTTACACTGGTTGCAGTTCCACCCCTGACTGTGCAGCCGAAGACCCCTTGTATCGTGCCGCTGCCAGTGTTGGTTATCTGTACGTTTACTTGCTGTCCTGGCAAGTTCGTGTAGAACACGGTCTCTGAGGCATAGAACTCAACTGGAAACAGTTCCAAGTAATGAGCCTTGATTGTGTCTCCGCTAAGCGCTACATCGTATATTTTCAGTTCGTCTATGGCAACGTTGTTTGGTGCAAGGCCTACGTAGAAGTTGTTCTTGGTTAATTCGGGATTCCAATCATTGCATTCCACTTTTTGATTTTGGTGCCGATAGGGGATTTGATCTTGCAATTGACCATCGATGTACACCTTAGCCGTTAGCACACTACTGGTTCCATCGTATTCCCACGTAAAAGCAACGTGATGCCATTCACCCTCGTTCCAGGAAGTGCCAATATTTATTATAGCCCAACTTCCCGTGCCATTACTATTGAAGATTTGTAAAATGAGCGAGGGCACGGGAACTCCTTGATTGACCAGGAGTAGGAAGGTACAATTGCCCAGGTTTGGAATCCAGCTATCCGGTTCTGCAAAGGGCCAACCTTGCGATGAATTACCTTCTTCCCAGTTCTCACTCGGTCTCAGCCAAAACTCGACTGTCCCATGGGCCCTGTTGAGGAAATCCCCTTTTCCATCAGGCTGGCTGTAGTTAACACCCAGTTCATACCATGGAGTCCCAGGCGGGAGTCCCAAGTCCAGGGCTGATCCTTTGATTCCCGGCTCATATGGAATGGTCTTGATGTTGATCCACGGGTTGCAGGTTGGTGACACTGTTCCGTAGTCGCGGGTCGTGGCGTTTAGCGTCCCATCGAAAGAAGCGTAGAATACGGGTTGAGGTTCACTTGGCTGTTGAGCGTTAATCCTAGGGCTGAGTGCGCTGAAAAGCGCTGTTGACGCAAGAATTATCAGCGTTGTTGAAAGCAAAAATTTCAGTCTCATTCATTCTTTCTCCCTTTGTTCTTTTTTCGGCCGTGGTCTTCCCCCGATTCGCCGAAACTATAGAGTTAATCGGGCACGACTCTAAAAATCAATCAGCGTTTCTGCTAAGCCATCTCCAAGAAAAGATCTAACGCCTCCACCATCGGTAGACTGCACAGAAATAATTCTGTGACTACCAAATGAACGAATTTCTCCCACTCTCCTTCCTCCCAAGAAGAGTCTTCAAAAAGCAGTCGCTGTCCACAAATAAATAACTCTTGTGGAAGAATGTTTCATACTAAAAATAGACTAATCATCAATGATCCAAAAAACACTCAATCAGTAAACCATTCTTGGAAAAAAATAGAAAAAAAGGAAAACGGAAGGGTCTTTTGGTTTTGTTGTTAGGCTTTCTTTCCGAAGTTTCTTGCTACGATAGCTATGTCTAGGATGTTAACGATGCCGTTCTTGTCTACGTCTGCTATAGCATTCCAGTTAGGGTCTCCTGGCTTGTTCATGTACGCTCTTGCCACTATGGTCACGTCCACTATGTTGACGACCCCGTCGAGGTTCAGATCCCCTGCTGCAACGGTTAGCACAGATTCTACCATGACTTCTTGATAGCGAATGCCCGGCTGCCAGACTGCCCTGACCAGATATTCTCCTGCTTCTAAAGGCTTCCAGTTGTAAGAGAACCTCCCACTAGCATCGGTTGATAGCTCTGTAAGCAGTGACCAGGTCTTTCCGTTGTCCAGGCTGTATTGTAACGTGACGTTTGACACGTTCACGGGGGAGTTGAGTTGACCCGTTATGGCGATGGCGTGGCCTAAGAGCGTCTCTGTTCTGTTTGTTGACATGAATGGTAAGAACATGGGTGCTGTAGCGTCCTTAGCAATCTTATTCAAACTGCCGCCCTCGGTCCAGTAGACGTAGTCTTTGTCCAATGCGAGGCCACCGACCTCTCCCAAGCCATCTATGAGCGTTGTTGTCGGACCGCCGTTCTTCGGAATCCTCTTTATGCTTCCTCCTCCAGAGTTAAGGCCAAGTTCGCTCCAGTAGACGTACTCATCGTCGACAGCGACGTTGTTGGGATAGTCTAAGCCTTGAGCGAGTGTTGCCGCATTCCCTCCTGTCAAAGGAACCTTTCGTACGAAGCCCTCTATTGTGTTGACGAAGTAGATGTACTGAGAATCCATGACCATCGACGGAGTGTAAGAAACGGACTCACTTGCCAACTTGGTTGTCAAACCGTTGTCTGCTGTCGGCCTAGTGTATATGTCCCCACGTCCGCTCCAGTACAGATTTGATTCTGTTGCCAGTATGGCCAGAGGAGTAGGCAGCAAACCGCTCCCGTAAGTTGATACAAACTGGTTATCTTTAAGAGTGCCGTTGTCAAGGTACTCGATAGGTCCTCCGTTTGTTGGAACTCGCACCGGAACTCCAACCGAGTCACAAACATAGTAAATGTACGATGGAGATACAGCAATCGAGTAGACGCCACCTAGATATTGCCCTGATAGGTCTAGATCAATGATCTGTCCTGTCGCCAACGTGATTTTCTTCAATTCTCCCCACTGCCACCCATACAGATCCTTGTATGCTCCGTATCCGCCACAATAGAGACTCTTGGAATCCATGGCTAATTCGTCTGGAAGCTTGAGGTTTTTGGCGAGAACTTTTTCGTCGTTGCCATCCAAGGTGAAGGAGTAGATTGAGCCGTTGACCATGTCCTCAGCAACGTAGATCGTCGATGAGTTGATGATTATGCTCTTCAGACTCCTGAACCCGTCTGCCAGATTTGTCTCGTAGCCTCGATTCTGCTCTTTTGAACTTGGAGGCGCTGTCGCTACTTGAAGGTTCAGACTGCTTCCTTTCTCTGCTCGCATGAATACTGGGCTTCCCTGTAACAGCACGGAGAATTGATTCGCTTGCTTGACCGTTGGGCATGGGTTGCCAAACCCGTCTATCACCGTCACTTTGCCGATATCTTCGGTCACGCTTATCCACCTGTCCTGTTTAGCCGTCCAGAGTGCATACACGTCGGTTGAACTAGCCTCGAACATGCAGGCGTAGATGTTACCGTCACTCAAATTCAATGTTTTTACGTATTTCGCTTCTTCGAGTTGATTGGCAACGTTTGCATAGGCAACAAGATCTGGATACGGATAAGCACCGTTCACCAATGCACCTATATTGTTAGATGTCCCGAAGCCTTGATAGAACACTTTTGGTTCAAGACCCGTGGATAGAGCCAGAACATACGTCCTTTCCAAGTAGTCTGACTGTTCTTGCATCGTATTTCCCGTCCAGCCAACGCCAGGACCCATCCATCCTATCTCAGTGTACCACATCTCCTTTCCTCCGCCGTATTTTTGGATCAAAGCATAGTCGTTCATTATCTCCTCCTTGAACGTTGTTGTCGAGTCTGGAGTTGGGGCGTAATTCGCGACCTCGTCTTCGGGCGCGTATGGCATTCTGTAGGGATGGCGAACAAGACCGTCAAAATAGTCTCCAAACCCGTCCCTGAAGATCACTTCATTATTCACCCACCCTGAACCACACTCCGGTACATTTAATCCATGAATCAACTTCGCTTCTGGATCTATGGCTTTGATCGTCTGATACGTGACCTTCAGAAGCTTCTCGTAATATGTGTAATTCCAAGTGCCTAGTCCTGGTTCGTTCCAGAACTCCCAGACCTTGATCTCATCCTTGTACCTTTCAACAACATGGTGAACGTAGTCGACCCAGTCGTTCTCTCTTGGCGGATATCCTCCGAGTGTGGCACTTTCCCAAGATGGAATCGACCACCCTAGTAATCCGACGATACTGAGGTTCGCTGCTCTGATCTCTCCTATCGACTCGTCGCCCAAACTGAAGTCAAACGTGTTGTTGGTTGGTTCTATCGCTAGCCATGCAAACCAGTACCTTGTCCACTTGATGCCGATTTGCGCCATGTACTTTGATTCACGAAATCCCGAGTAAAGGTAAAATGCCGCGTTATTTCCAAAGATGGAATCTTCGTTTGCGTTGGAGGTTCTTTCGGGCACGACGCCAAAAACGAATTCTTTGCTAGCCACGATATTTCCCTGATATTCCAACTCGAACGTTGCGTTGTAAACGCCGTTCAGTTCAGGCAGAGCGACGTCAACTTCGCCAACCACGTTTTGACCGACAGTCTTCATGCCTACGGGTGTCTGTCCAACTACCAGCAACTCGGGACTCCAGAATTCGCACTTGAGCAGAGGCACCTGCGTAGCCGCTGCACCACTCATCACAGTCACTTTCATGGATTCGTTCTGAGTCCAAACATCAACCGGCCTCCTCATCTCAATGAACCATTCGTCAGGCTGCAGAAGATAGTATTGCTCGGCCTCCAGAGGCAGATTGTAGTACAGCTTCGCATCAGCCAAGACACACGAGTGGATCATCCACGGGGCCATCACGTTCAACTTCAGGAGGTTCACACCACTTATCGGAACTCGGATTTGTAGAGTCGGCGTGTCGGCGTAGATCTCTGGGCTTGAGTAGAGCAAGACATTGTCTCCATAGACATCAAGACCGATCCAATTGTATGCATCGGTGTCAGCTCCAAGATCCGCTTCAAACACTGTGCAACTGCCATTCAAGCGGTAGCTGAGAGAGGTTAGACCTGTGATGTACAGACCTTTCTCGTAGGGTACGCCGTGTAGTCTTATTGGTCCTCCCCACATGTTTTGATCCTTCCATACACTCGGCGCAGCCTCCATTCCATAAACCTCGCGAGTAGCGTCATCGGCGGAGAAAATATGTTCCCATCCCAAGTCTGAAAGGTAGATGAAATCTGAACTTCCAACCGCTTCCACTGTTTTCGTCATTTCTGATTTCATCGGCATTACTTGAAACATCGCAAACAATAACAGCACCGAAATCAACGTCGATAGTAAAACCTTCTTCCATCTCTTTACCACCTATTCTCACCTTCTCTTAAGTTGTCTTTTTTCGGCCGTGGTCTTTTCCCCGATTCGCCGAAACTAGAGAGTTAATCGGGCGCGACTCTAAAGATCAATTACCGTATCTGCTAAGTCATCTCTAAGAAAAGATCTTAACGTAGACTGCACAGAAGTGATTCTGTGACTGTGAATTCACTATCTCTCCTTCCTCCCAAGAAGACTCTTCAAAAAGCAGTCGGTGTCCACATCTAGATAACTCTTGTGAAAGAATGTTTCATACAACAGTAAAGTAACTAACTCTAATCCAGAAATGATTCATATCACACTCAAGACTTCCTGATGAGCGAACAAAAAAACAAAAGACATTTCTCAATGGAATTTCTATCGAGATCAGTCTAACAAAAACTGCGGTTGATTTCTGCCTGTCTTAAACTTCTCATGATGTTCTGATAAGTCTGTCATAAAATAAGTATAACATGCATAATTTCAAAACAAAGAGATAAATAGGTCACATCATGATGCCAGGAAGAAAACGAATGTTCATCACAACTTTACTCCTTGGAAAGATATCTATACATGTATTCACATATGACTAGTAGAAGTTGGTTCAGGACAAAGTCAACTGCCTTTTAGTGCCCTTAAGGCTCACAACAGAAGGTTAAGGTGTCCTCAACCTAGTGAATACCGGATATTTCGGAAACGATATCTTCGATCGATCGGAAACGGCATTGAGGACTGGTGAAGCGAAAAGGCTTGAGTGGACAGACATAGACCTCAAGAGATCCACTGTATTGCTGAATGATCCAGAAAAGTACAGCAAGCCGGCATTTGGAAGGTCAGTGAGAATCTAATAGAAATGCTGAAAAACTGCCTAGGGATAAGCAATAGGTCCTAGGGAACACTAGGTACGACTCCTTAAAGCAAACGCTCCAACTGACAAGGAAGTGTCTGGCGGTCAAGCTCCAAGACCAGAGACTCATGAAGATAACATTCCACACCTTCAGACACTGGAAGGCAACAGTTCTGTACCACCAGACGAAAGACCCATACTATGTCAAGGATTTCCTCGGACACAGAAGTATAACGAACACCGAGGTCTACATAACCATCGAACGGGCAATATTCAACGAATCGAGCAACGACGAGTTCACAGTCAGAATCGCAAGCAAGACTGAGGAAATCAAAACCCTGCTGGAAGTCAGCTTCCAATACGTCTGCGAGAAAGATGGGTTGCTTTTCCTCGGGAAACGCAAATAAGCATCTGAAATGTTAGAATCTCAGAGGCTATTCCAAAAGTTGCCGAGGTAGCTCAGCCTGGGAGAGCGCTCGACTCAATTCAGTCATAATTGAGGGCGAAGCTGAAGACCGAGTTGTCGCCGGTTCAAACCCGGCCCTCGGCACTACGGCATAGACGAGGATCATTTTCTTATTGCCTCAATGACCATCGAGTGCGGGATTTTCATGTGCTTTCTCAGCGAAGGATATTTCGTCACCCCTCTTGACGTCGGCTTAGGTTCAATGAGTCTCACAACAAGGAATCCATTCTGATACAGTGCCTGAAAATAGTCGGTAAGAGTTCTATGAAATGATGTTGTCTTAAAGGGTTTGGCAAGCCTCTTCATGTCCCAAGAGATCTCGCATCTGGCGACGCCAAAATAGTTCTTCACCTCCAAAAACAATGCCTCTTTCTCGGCTGTGCTCTCTGCTGTTTCCTCGCATTTCCATTCCGCGAGCGTTTCTCCGCTTGCTGTTACTCCCCACTCAAAACAAGGATGCGTGATCGAGAAAACGAATCTTCCGTTCTTCTTTAGGACTCTGGCAACCTCTGAAATAGCTTCTTCGTAGCGCTCAATATCCATGAGAGCCATGAAACACGTTACAACGTCAAAACAGCCGCTTTTAAATTCTCTCAGGTCAGCCGCGTCTGAAACGTAATAGCTGATGCCCAACTTATGGTTTTTCTCTTTTTGCCTTGCCAGTTCTATCATCTTTCTGGAAAAATCTACACCAACTACTTTGGCTCCCCTTTTAGCTAGAATCCTTGTGTTGTATCCTTCGCCGCATGACAAGTCCAAAACCTGCTTGCCTTCCACATTTCCTATCATCTGCAAGGCCGCAGGACTGTTCATTTCCTCCCGAAAGTAGTCTTTTCCTTCTCGGACAAAGTCTGCCCATGACTCTGAGGCGTCATCCCATTCTTTCGACACAGCATTCTCTTTAGCCATGAAACATCCCATGTGTTCAGAGTCCTTTCCATCCCATCGCCGGCGGCTCAACGTTCATTTGCCAGAGAAGTGCTATCAGTTCACCTCTATGATGAACTTCCTCTTCGAACACATGAATTAGCACATCCTCGGCTGTGATTTCAATGGGTTTGTCATCCTCGCCCGTGGCCACATATGTCTTGTCGAATCCTCCAGCTGGCAATGAGTCAAGATAGCTTAACATCCGTTTCTCAACGTGTTCCATGTATGCTCTAGCTTCCTCAAAGTTCTTGTATTCATCATATTTTTTCTTGGAATGAAGGTTTTCTCTCTGCAGGAAATCCAACCAGTAATCCATCGCGCCTAGAGTATGGACAAATATGTTCCTAATTGAGTGAAAACTCGCTTCCCTGTTCGCAATGAACTCTTCCCAAGACAGTCTTGTGAAGCTTTCAAGATACCTGTGTCTCACGCTCTCATTGTATTCCAAGAGTTTTCGAATGTCAACCATTTCAACACACAAATATCATGTCGGTCTCTATGAGTATTAAAGCTATATCACGTCATTGTAGGAGCAGCGGCTAAACAGAAAGATGGGGATTGTGCGGAAGATTCCTCAAGTATTCAAGAACAGCGTGCAAACCGTGAAAATCAATCTTTTTTGATCGTTAAGAAAAGGGGGAACATGCTTTGATGATTCCCCTTTCGGTAAGATAGTACCGAAGTCTTCGGAAGTTATCTCTAAAGGTCTCGACATATCCGGGATCTATCAGCCGTTGGAGCAGCTTGCGAACCTCCTCAATTCTCATTCGGAACACATGCGACAACTCTGCTGCTGATATTGCATGCTCGCTGTCGACAGCTGCAAGAATGTGAAGCAGAACGAGAATCCTGAGCTCTTCAGGATACTTATCAGGTTTGAAAAATGAGGGACCTAAATCAAGCTTCAGCCTTGGTGCGGGCGCAGCGGTCAGAGCTTGGCGATACACTCCGATCGTTTCGTCGGCAATCACGTCCCAATCATAGTCTTTAACAACTTTTCGATAGGCGTTTTCTCGAATCACATTTGCAAGTTTCTGATTTTGCAGCACCCTTAGGATTCCCCACGCTAATGAATCAGAGTTGTCTGGGTGTACTTTGACCCCTGTTTTGTCGTGTTCAACGATTTCCGCGAGGCCTCCCGTGTCTGAAACCACGACGGGCGTTTTCGCCGCCATCGCTTCCAAAGCGGTTATGCCGAATGGCTCATAAAGAGAGGGGAAGACAGCAGCGTCGCTTGCTTTGTAGAGGGATATTAGAGTCTCTTCGTCTACGAAACCTGGAAAGAAAACATGATCTGCAACGCCAAAGTCCCAGGCCTCTTTTGACAAGTATTCTTTCATCCCTCCTTCGCCGACGATCACAAAATTCACATTTGGCAACACACTCAACACCTTTGGTACCGCACCGATGAGGACATGAACCCCTTTCTCGTGTACCAGTCTTCCAACATACACAACCATCTTTTCATCGGGCTTGGCGTATCGACGTCTGATGGCTTGACTGTCGATTTTGATGTTGAACTTGGAAACATCTACTCCGTTTCGGATCACGCTGAGCTTCTCTTTTGGAATGCTAAATGCTTGAAAAATCTGGCCTGCCATGTAGTTACTGCAACAGATCACTCTTGAACTTTGATTGATCAGGTGTCTCTCTACCGCATTTATGGTTCCTTGGTACTCGTTATGAATTCCTCCTCTTCTGCCCGTTTCCGTTGCGTGTATTGTAGACACCAAGGGCTTTCCAAATACATCCTTGACTTTTGTTGCGGCTGTAGCGACGAGCCAATCGTGTGCGTGAATCAGATCGATGTTTTCATTGTTAGCGTTGATAACGTCGATGGCTTTTTCTGCCATGTTTTGATTCATCGAAAAAACCCATGATAGGAAAGTGTAAGAAGGGATTTTGGAGTTGAAACGGTATACGTGAACTCCATGAATCTGCTCATATTCCGGTGCTCCTGGAAAATCACAGGTGACCACGTGTACAGTTATGCCTTTGCGGGCCAAGGCTAGAGATAGATCGTTGACGTGGGATGATATTCCTCCTATTATTCTCGGGGGGAACTCCCATGAAAGCATTAGAACGCTGAATCTGTCCGTAGCCATCCACAATCACTGTGAACATGTTCATGTTTATTACAGCATCACTACACAAAAGTTATTTGGTCTGCTACATCTTGAATGAGGCTGGAGATGAAAGGGTTGGATGATTATGGTGTTTCGCTTTCTGAAAAGCTTCTCATCACCTTGCATAACCTTTGCGCTACTAGCGGAGAGATGGCTAAAAGACCTGATGAGCTGGCGCAGATGCTTCAGGTCGACGTGAACGAGGTTACTCAAATTCTGGATAGACACGTTTCGGAAGGATACGCGGTGAGCTTCACTGACCATGAGGGGAACAGGAGATATCACTTGACTAGCAGGGGAATCATAAGAGTCTGCTCACTTTTCAGCTGAGAAGGGACTATTCATTTTGCGCGTGATAATCTTCACGTGGGAGTTTCCTCCGAGAATCGTTGGACAGCTTTCTCTTTATGTGAATCGGCTTGCGGTTGAGCTGGTAAGAAGGAAAGTCGATGTTCGTGTCGTCACCTATCACGATTCTTGGAAGGGTTATGATGAAGGAGCAGATGGAGTCAAAGCGTACAGAATTTCAGATCCCTTCAGGCCGCAGATCAATGTTCTCACGTGGGTGCTGAGCCTCAATCAAGAGGTCGAACGAGTTGCCGCAGATATTTACTACTCTGTCAACCGCGAAGTTAATCTGATCGATGTGCATGACTGGCACTTCGTTCCAGCCGCCGTGAGCTTGAAAAGAGCTTTGAGACTCCCGTTTGTTTTCTCGATAGACAGTCTTGAAAACCATCGATCTCATGATTCCAACGCACCTTTAAGCCTCTCAATAAAGAGCATGGAGTCTCTAGGTGTCAACGAGGCTGAGAGAATCGTGGTCAAATCTGATTGGATGAAACAGGAAGTAGAGCGGAACTTCAAGTCTCCGCTTGAAAAGGTAGATGTCGTTTCCCCAAATTCAGCCGACTGGATTGAGGGAATTCTCGGCGTCTATGAAAAGAGCGTGAAGGTGATTGCTGCCTGAACAAGCAGCTTCGAGTCATGATGCTTACATGGGAATTTCCCCCCAGGACGGTTGGGGGTATCTCTGCTCATGTCTACAACTTGTCCCGTCAGTTGGTAGACCTGGGAGTCGATACTTACGTTGTGACCTGTGATTTTCCAGGGGCGCCCGAACGTGAGGAAGTTAATGGTGTTCACGTAGTTCGAGTGGACTCGTATAAGACGCCTTCTCCAGACTTCGCCACATGGGACTATCTGATGAACGTAAATTTGCAAAAAGAAGCGGCAACCATTGTCAGCGGCTTGGATGGGCATGTTGATTTGATTCATGCTCATGACTGGCTTGTAGCCAATGCCGCGCTAGGGCTGAAACACATTTTCAGAATTCCTTTAGTAGCTACGATACATGCCACCGAAATCGGGAGGAGAAATGGTCTTCACACGGATTATGAAAGGATGATCCATCAAACAGAGAATTGGCTCGTGCACGAGGCTTGGAAGACCGTGTGCTGTAGTCGGTACATGTCTTCTCAGGTGCGTTGGGCGTATGGGCTGCCAGAAGAGCGGATCATGATGATCCCGAACGGCGTCGAAGCAGACGAGTTTGAAGAGGTCTTTGACAAGCCCGAGTTCAGAACCAAGTTTGCGCTACCAGTTGAGAAAATAGTTCTCTTTGTTGGGCGTCTCGTCTACGAAAAAGGCGGTCAAACCTTGATCAATGCCATCCCCAAAGTCTTGGCTAGGGCAAATGCGAAATTCATTATCGTTGGGGATGGAGGAATGAAAGATTTCCTCATGGGGCAAGTTCGCAACATGCGGCTGACTCACAAGATTCTTTTCACCGGTTTCCTGGATGAACAGAGCTTGAGGTTTCTATACAGGTGTGCCGATGTCTGCGTGGTTCCTTCGCTTTATGAGCCGTTCGGCATAACCGCGTTGGAAGCGATGGCGGCGAAAACACCCGTCGTGGTCTCAGACACGGGAGGCCTCGCGGAAATCGTTGAACACGACAAAACAGGGGTCAAAACTTTTGCAGGTAACGCAGATTCGCTGGCGTGGGGCATAACAAGGGTCTTGCTCGATCCGGGTTATGCTGAATGGATTAGTTCGAATGCTTACACTAAGGTTTTGGAGGCCTACAATTGGAGGAGCATAGCTACGGAGACCAAGGCTCTTTATGAGAAAATCCGCGATGAATATACAGCTGGTCACTGGAAACCTACGTGACACCGCAAAGGCTAGACACTTCTTTGACCGTTTCTCTTGCTCTAAAGGAGCAGATTGTTGATCGATTTAGCCAATCTTGGCCTCCCCACCAAAAGTTGTCGCTAGACTCTGCAAGGAGAAGCCACCTCCAAGCTCGTTGAATGGCGGCCTTGGCTTCAGGTGAACAGTCATTGCCTGGAGCCTTGACTTTCCCGTCGATTTCATGAACCAGTCGGCTGGTCTCTAGAATGTGAGTCCAAGTTTTTTGCCTGTGCTCTCCATCAGTCCACTTTAGAAATCTTCCATCATCAGACGTATCCGGAACGTTCCAGCTACCGTCTTCTACAGCAACCGTGTCTTGAGGGGGATGTTCGTCAAGATAATCATCAATGGTGGTTAGTTCGATGAACTTGAAATCTGGGTCTTTTTCCAGCAAGTACGCAAGGGGTTCAAAGAACCATCCCCAGAAGCCTGCGTTTTCGCCAGAGTGGCGGAACCAACCGTTTTCTCCGTCTGTGGCCACCGTCAGCAGAAAATCTCCACTGTTGTGAGGTTGGACTCTTTGTTCGATTTGGCCTTTCAGCCAAACTGGGTTGTAACCGCTTTGCTGCGCGTTGCTGATGTCCCTGTCTCTCGGAATCACGATGATCCGTTGCCCCTCATACTCAACATAGTGAGGCCTGTACAGAAGCTCATACCTGTCCCCATCTCTGTTAGCGTTTAATATGTGAGGACCGTCCACAACAACCCATTTTATACCCATTCTTGCCAGGGCGGGTATAATTTTGGCACTGAACGCAAGCTCCGGAAGCCAAAAGCCCGAGGGCTTCTCTCCAAATGTGTCCTGAAAGATTCTGATGTGCATCTCAATCTGTCTTCGACGATCCTCCTCAGGTATAAGGGGAAATATCGGGTGGAAATAACCGCATCCCGTGAACTTCGCTCTTCCCAGTTTCTCAGCTTCCCTGTACCTCTCCCATAATCCGTTCAGTCTGGAGTCGAAGCCTACGTTGAGAAGTTCGTTCAGCTGTTCGATCAAACTGCCCGTGAAGTTCAAAGTAACTCTCGCTTTTTCGTATTTTCTAAGGATATCCGATGGATAAGTGTAGGCATGAAGAGTCTGATTGAAAACGTCACGCGCCATATCCGATTCATAAGCTGGCCCAGTCAGATTGTATATCGGCTGATGCATGTGCAAAACCACTGCAAAGTAAAGCCTGTGCTTTTCCATCAAACCACCCTTTCGAGCTTACCTACTTGACGCGCACAGATAAAGCTATTACCGCAAAATGCAGTAACACAAGCCGGAGGTGAACCTCATGTCTAAACCAACAGAAGATCAAATCACAATCCTGAAAACAATTCATACTCTTAAGAAGAGCACGCCGGCAGAACTTGTTAAGAGGCTAGGCGAACCCTACACAGTTCAGGATCTGACTGCCTATTTGAAATTGCTAGAACAGGAAAAGCTGTTAAACAGAGTTCAAGAAAACCCTCTAACATATGAATTGTCCATCCTTGGCCTCGCCGCCATAGGTGTCTTGCCTGAAAAGGCCAAAAACATTGTCCTACCAGTACCCTCAGACAAGTGCTTCCTTTTTTACACTGGCGTTGGACCAGACAAGTTCACGAAGATCTCAGCTTGCAGCCTCTCAGACTTCAGAGAGAAAGTCAAAAAGGTCGATGTGAAATCACTGGAATTTCACGTTCCAAGGGGCGACATAGAAAAGTGGGTTAAAGACGTATTGGGAGATTCGGAGTTGTCCCAAGAAATCGGAAGCATCAGGCGGCTGAAGCTTAACGGTGAGCAGCTCAGGACTCGCATTCTAAACGCCACAGACTCTCGAATCCGCCAGCTAACTTCCACATTCTAAGGATCACCTCGTGGTTCTGCATGCGCGTACTAATCCTGACATGGGAGTATCCGCCCAAGCGCTTGGGCAACGTCTCAGAACACGTCAACACCTTAGCTCACGAGCTCGTCAGACGCAAACATGAAGTAGAAGTGGTTGTTTTGGATGACTGGCGACAGGGATTTGAAGACATATACGGCGTCCATGTTCACAGAGTTGCCAATCCAGTCAAAACACATCCAATGGCCAGCATGCTCACTTACGCCGTAACTGCATCACTGCCCTTCGAAGCTGAAAGTTCAAACATCGTTTATTTTCACAAGCAACAACAGAAAAGCATCGATGTCATACACGCTCATGAATGGCTCACAGTGTATCCAGCCATCATTCTGAAGCACGCTTTCAACATCCCCTTTGTATTGACATTTCATTCATTAGAAGGCCACCGATGCCATGACCGTTTCAGTGTACCTAGCATCGCGATAAAAGAGATTGAAGACGCGGGAATGTGGGAGTCCAATAAAGTGATCACGAACACGGACTGGATGAGAAATGAGGTTTTAAGGTACTACGGTAGTGGCCACGCGGGAAAAACAAACGTTGTCTGGCCCATTGGTGAAGATTGGGTTGATCGCGTGGTCTCCGTCTATCAGAAGGTCGCTAAGTGATTTGAATGCGGGTTCTTCATATTTCATGGGAGTTTCCGCCGAGAGTAATAGGAGGCATAGCTTCCCATGTTTATGACCTTTCTAGAGCCTTCGCTCGCAGAGGAATCGAAATCCATCTGACGACCTGCAACTTCCCTGGCGCAAAAGAATACGAGAACGTAGACGGGGTAAACGTTTACAGGGTTGAAAGCTATGCGGCTGGGGACTCTTTTCTGGGCTGGGCCTTGCGGATGCAGAAGAATCTGGAGAGAAGCAGTTGTGATCTCATTAACCTGATCAAGGGCGTCGATCTGATTCATGTTCATGACTGGCTCTCAGGTGTCGCTGGTATCGGACTGAAGCATCTCTACAGAAAACCGCTGATAACAACGATGCACAGCACGGAATATGGAAGGAGGACAGGCATTCATAATGATCTACAGGCTTCCATCCACGAGATTGAAAGTTGGCTTTGCGGCGAATCTTGGCGGGTGATCACGTGCTCATATTACATGCGCGATCATGTCTCATGGTCTCTTCGCGTTCCAGAATACAAAATATGCGTAATACCAAACGGGGTCGACGTTACCAAGTTCAATTTTGGTTTTGACTACTGGCAGACCAGAAATCGATTTGCCAACGGATCAGAAAAAATCCTTCTATTCGTCGGAAGACTCGTTCCTGAAAAGGGTTTAGACGTGCTAATCTCAGCGCTTCCAAATATCTTGTCAAACGGCATTAACGCCAAGATAATTGTGGTTGGAGAAGGGCCTCAACGGGAACAGTATCAGCAAATGGCCAATGACTACGGATTAGCCCACAAAATCCTCTTCGTCGGATACATCGACGACTGGACGTTAAGGACTTTGTACCGAGTTGCAGACGTAACGGTGGTTCCTTCCAAATTTGAGCCTTTCGGAATTGTAGCTTTAGAAGCAATGGCCGCTCGTTGCCCGCTGGTAGTGAGCGCTGTGGGAGGATTAAACGAAATCGTGGATCATGAAGGCACAGGACTGAAAGTTCCAATGAACAATCCTGACGCTCTGGCGTCGGCAATACTGAGGATAATAAGGGATGTCGGGTTCAAAGACTGGATCGTAAACAATGCCTATCAGAAGTGCGCGTGGAACTACAACTGGAACAACATAGCCGAATGGACTGCAGGCGTTTATGATGCTGTTTTACATGAATACCACACGGGCTCCTGGAAGCCCACTAACTAGGTCGAGATCACCACAAACATCGTTTCTTCGAACACTTTCTCTTCTCCCACCTGTTTCGCGCGCGCTGTTCAACGTGAAAACTCTGGCCAATTCGTGCCTCAAGCGGTTCTTGCTAGTATTTTTGGTTCTTTCCATTCTTCTCTGAGGATGCTGAGGAGATGGAAATCAGTCCAGACTCCTCTCACGAGGACCCTTTTTTGGATATGTTCGGATATGTATTCCGCAACATTCGTTATGTATCAAGGTCGCTAAAAGAAGGAATACAGGCTCCTAAACAGTATTACTCAGGTGTAACGTCTTGAGTAATCCGCGAAGCCTCGTTCAAGCATAACTCCAATGAGGAAGACAAGCTCACTTTGAGAAAAGGTAGCCTTTCAGTCTGATAAGGCCAGCTCCGTGAATCATGACATCCCTGATCAGTCTTCTTATCGGGGTTCTCTTCGCTTTTTTCTCTTCCCACTCCACTGGAAATTCAACGCACTTGTAATTATCGTACACACTTCGGACGATTATCTCTGTGTCCCAGAACCATCCAGTGCTTTGACATTCATTTAGAAGATTCTTGATCAGTCGATTAGAGAACGCTTTGAAGCCGATTTGGTGATCAAACACGTGATCTTTGAACATCATCCTGATGAGCGTGTTGTAAGCTCTTGACACGAGTTCCCGCATGAATGGCCGGTGGACTTCAGCGCCTTCTATGTATCTTGATCCTGTGGCCAAATCATTTCCTTCTCTTATCGAATTGATTAATCGAGGATAATATTTCATATCTGTAGCAAGGTCACAGTCAACGTAAACGTAAATATCGCCCTCCACTTTGTTCCAAGCGTGCTTCAATGCCAATCCTCTTCCAAGCTTCCGACTAGAATGAAGACACATAACAACGGGGTACATGCGCTCTAAGCCTTGAGCAATAACATCAGTTCCATCCGAACTTCCATCTTCAGCGATCACGATGCGGAACTCCTCACCGAGCAGTGGAGTTTCTTGCAGCAACAGTTCTACGCATTTCCTCAGGTTTTCTGATTCATTGAAGGCTGGGACCGTCACGACAATCAAAGGACCACTAGCCTGTTCGTATGGCGATAAGTGTGACCCTAACAAATAAACTTTCCAATATGATAAAAGCTTAAAGGTGCTCGATATTGTTAATATATCTATGAAAGTCAGCTGGCGTTACTCGAAGCAAGAGTGATAAGAAAATAAAGTGGGCGAAAACAAAAGTGATCCAGCATGAAAACAGAGCGGTTTTTGCCAAGTCTAACGAAACTGCGCCGGCGCGAACGTTTTTGTTCATTTCTGAAGGAGAATATCCGGTTCGTTTATCCCGTCTTAATCGTTGTTTCTGCAAAACTATTGAGCAGCGTGTTTTTGTACTATTCTCTTAATCTGAGTTCAACAGACACGGCGTATCTAAGCGCTTGGGGCAAGAGCCTCCCTCATCCTTCTCGTTGGCCGTTCTTATACGTTGGTTGGGACAGTGGTTGGTATTTTAACATAGTCTACAGAGGATACAACACTCTGCAGCCATACGCTTTCTTTCCAGGGTACCCGATTAGCATTTACTTGTTCAACCTAGTGATTAACGATATTTTTGCATCAGCCGCCTCTGTCTCCATCATACTTGGCGTTGCATGGATCCCGTTCTTTCAAGCAATCGCAGAGCATTACATGACCAAAGAGGCAGCTTCAAGAACTACTCTCTTAATGGCGTTCTTCCCGTACGTGTTCCTGTTCACCACTGTGGCGTACAGTGAGTCTCTGTTCCTATTCGCATGTGTAGCCTCCTGGTATTTCTATCTGAATCGCAACAAATTCGAGTCAAGTATTTTCGCAGCCATTGCCACACTAACTCGGATGGTGGGCATCATAATCGTCTTGCCTATGCTTTTGGATATGCTCCGCAAACGAGAACACAAGCGCCTGCTCTATTTCCTCGTTCCAACGATAGCCCTCTTTTCTTGGCTTGCCTACTGTTTCGTCAACACCGGCGACTGGCTTGCATCCATAACTGCTCAAAGCAAATATTGGACTATGTACTCATTTCCTAAATGGCTGATTACCTATGTTTCAACTCGGAGAATGACTGATGTTCTCTCTGAAACTAGCGGGGTGATATTGATAATTCTCACATGCATTTTCATCTACCTTGGCAGAAGAGTTGATTGGCGTCTCACAATCTACTCTGTCGCTTCTTTCATGGTTATTCTCTATTTTGCTTCTATGTGGTCGGCAAGTCGTTATCTGTCATTCATTTTCCCCATTTGGATATACTTGGGCACTCGAACTCTACAATTCAAATGGAGGAATATACTCACGGCCGCTCTATGCATCATCTTTTTCTCCATAGCGGTCTTCCTCTGGTACAGATTCTTATTGTCAGAATGGGTGGCTTAACTGCCTGTTTCTCGCGCGCTTCAGACCGAGTAAGCCTCAGCGCGCGCTTGCGTCGCAGCATTGTGCGATTAAGGCTAGAGAAACGTCGAACGAAAACAAAAGGCAAATCAAACACGGAAACCTTCTTTCATAAGAGTATCAAAGTAGCAGTAGAGAGCGGTGTCCGATTTGACTGAAGATGTTTACAGAAAACTTGCGCGGAAACTCGACGCGATCCCCAACGGGTTTCCTCAAACTGAGAGTGGCGTTGAACTGAAGCTCCTCGCTAAAATGTACACCGTTGAAGAGGCGGCGCTTGCGTCTGAGATGCGGTTGACGCCGGAAACTCCTGAAGTGATTGCACAGAGAACTGGTAGAAATCCAGTTGCGACGAAATCGTTGCTGGAAACCATGGTTGAGAGGGGCTTGATTCGAGGCAAGAAAGAGGGAGAGAAACGCAAGTTTGGTCTCATGCCCTTCGTAGTAGGTGTCTATGAATCGCAGCTAGAGAGATTTGATGAAGAAGAAGCCCTCTTGTTTGAGGAATACTATGAGACTTTCGCCAAAGAGGTCCTAAGCATGACACCCTCCCTTCACGTGGTGATCCCCGTTGAAAAAAGCATTCCTTTTGAGGTGCAAGTCTTTCCTTACGAGCAGGCCTCCCAACTGCTTGAGAGATCAAAATCCTTCGGAGTCAGAAAATGCATCTGCAGGGTTCAAAGATCGTTGGTGGGCAAACCGTGCAAACATTCCGTGGAAAACTGTTTGGTTTTCGCTCCCTTTGAAGGAGCTTTTCAGGGCGCCTCAGACATAAGAGTGCTCACTAAAGACGAGGCTTTCAAAATCTTACGTGAAACTGAGGAAGAAGGCTTGATTCATTCCTCCGCTAATGTACGTGAGGGGCAGACCTACATCTGCAACTGCTGCACCTGCTGCTGCGGAATCATGCGAGGCATCGCGCAATTCGGGATAGAAAACTCCGTAGCCAAATCCGACTTCTTCGCGGCAGTAAACCCTGAACTCTGCACGGGATACGGAACCTGTTCAAAACGATGTCAATTCGGCGCCCCCATGCTTACAGACGGTGTATCCCATGTAAATCAAAAGCGTTGCGTCGGGTGCGGCTTATGCGTGGTCAGCTGCCCTTCTCAAGCACTGAGCTTGGTTAGAAAGCCGGAGAGTGAAAAACACATTCCTGCCCGAAATGAGGCAGAATGGAGGATCGAAAGGGCCAAAAATCGAGGCATTTCTCTTCAAGACATACTCTGAAAAGCGCGTCCATGGCGAAACGTTTTTTGGACACCAATTATCTGCTCTAGATTCAACCAGAGGGTCTTGTTCAGTCCAGACGATGTGGCTTGGTCTTCGCAATTGTTTTTCGTCACAAGAAAACACATGCTAATCGTCTGGCACATGCACTTTGCAGTTGCTAAATTGACGTTTATGTGATTCAAAAGCGCTCGAAATTCGCTCCTAGAACAGGAAATATACGAGAAGTGCTATTGGAAAAGTCACCAGAAACGAGGGAATTACGTACCTGTACATTCTGCCCAGTGTGCACTTGAAGTAGTCTGCAGTGAATGTGAAGCACAAGTGCGTCGGTGCGATCGTATATCCTAGATAAGCACTGATGTAAACCAGTGCAGCCACCTTGGGTGCAAAAGGCACACTGAATATGCCGGATAGGATTGAGACGCTCACAGCAACTCCGCCAGCTGGTGAGCCGGTCAGAAGTCCAAAAACTGCTGGAGCAATTATTAGCAGTAAGGTAATGTCGATGCTTCCACTTGTAACGAGTGATGAGAAGATGCTGGAAATTCCTGCTTTAACCATCATGGTTCGCAGCAAGAATGCGCCATACGCTGCAAATGTGATGCCATAGATTCCCCACGTTTTGAATGGTTTGGCGAAGACCGCAAAGTCCAGCTTTGAAATTGCCGTCATGACGATCAACCCTACCAAAACCGCTATCACCACGTCAAAGCCATTTTGAGATAGACCGAACGGGATCAGAAACGAGGGGATTGAATCTAAGACGATAGCTGTAACTATGGTTGCAAGAAGCGGGGAGAAGGAAATCATAAAGTCTTTGAAATTGGAGTTGTGTTTGTGCTGTTCGCTTGGAATTTGTTTGTTCTTGACGTTGGGGACTCTCCAAAAACCGACAATGAGTCCGACAACTACCATGACAGCAACGACGGGAATCTGTCGAAGGATTATCAACGGTATTGCCACCCCTGTGAGTAACGCAGTGGTTATGATAGGCGGGTTCAGCGGGTAAACGGGGAAAACGGTGTGCCTAAACCACAAGTTAACATATGCTTTCCTGTCTGGTTTCAGCTTGAGCTTTTCAGCTTCAACGTCTACGAGGGGTGCTGACATCAGCGCTCCGCCCGCAACTGGTAACAATCCAATCACCGCTGGAAGGACGCTCAACACGATTTTTGGGTTGTTGATCAGCTTACCGATGCTCTCGCTTAGCCTGTTTATTACTCCTGTCTCCCTGTAAAGCTGGCTCAACAATATGATACCAAACGTTGCCAGCACGACTGAAACCGTGGGCAAATCAACGCTGGTCTCGTAGACTGCGGCAGGAATAGTGGTCCAGTCAAGCGCCAGCAAAGCTAAGAACAATGCGGTCACGTTCAAAATCACTCCAAGATTTACGCGCTTATAGAGCAGCACGACGAGAAAACAAAGTGCAGCAACAATCGCAATTGCCGGACTGACGAATCCCAATCACATACTTCCTTCTTCTTAGGACTTGGAAAAATCAAAGTACCTGCCTAGACTCTTAATACTTTTCCTTGATTCGCAGATGGATCGTTGAATCTTTTGCGGATGATTCGGCGATGTCTATGCAACTTAACGTTTTTATGGTAGGCGATGATTTATCGTGCAATAGGCCGAGTGGTTTATCTAAATGCAAAAGAAGATGAAGGTCAATAAGAGTCTGCCAGCGCTGTCAGAACTTGTCTCTCTCAAAAGCAGAAGAGCATTGATTACTGGTTCAGGCTCAGGCATCGGCAGGGCTATGGCCTACAGGTTTGCCGAGGCAGGTGCAAATCTGGAACTCGTCGACATCAACGAAGAAAGCCTAAGCGTGGTAAAACAAGAACTCAAGCACTTCAATGTGGAAATCAATGTTCACAAAGTCAACCTGTCTAAAAAGGAAGAGATAGATGCACTGTGGAAAAAACTGAGTGGGAAAGAGCCCAGCATATTGGTGAACAATGCGGGAATATATCCTAGCAAATCCTTTCTGGATGTGGATGAAGCTTTCCTTCAGAAGGTTATAGGCATCAACCTGAACTCTGTCTTTTGGATGTGCCAACACATGATAAGAACCAGGTTGAAAAAGGGCGGAGTGGTAATAAACCTTGGCTCAATCGAAGCAATAATGCCCCTAAAAGAAGGACTATGTCACTACGCTATCAGCAAGGCGGGAATAATGGTTCTTTCAAGAGCCCTAGCCAGCGAATACGGCAAGCACGGCTTCAGAATAAACGTCCTTGTACCAGGCGGAATATGGACGCCGGGAACCAGAAACTTGGCAAAAGAAGTACTGAAGTTGAAGTTAAGTGTCGTCAAGTCGGGAATAGAATACAAGATGAGAACCCCCTTAGGCAGAATGGGAAAGGCAGACGAAATCGCGCGTATGGCTTTGGTTCTTGCAAGCGATTTATCTAGCTACGTGAATGGAACACTGATAGTCGTTGATGGAGGTTTCCTCTCGGCATGAAATTCCTTGTGCCTCCATCTACCTCAGCATAATGCATTCTCACAACCAGATGTGCTCGTCTCGTCTTGACCTCGTGTCAGATTTGAAAACAGGACATAAACAAGATTTTTTCCCGTGCGGTTAAGGTTTAATAGCAACTTCATAATTTAAGCACCGTAATTGTCTTTGGGCGACATCATATGCGGTCGTAGTCTAGTTTGGTCTAGGACATCAGCCTGCCACGCTGACGACCCGGGTTCAAATCTCGGCGACCGCACCAACCACTTTAGGCGCATCGTGTTAAGAAGTACGCCGATCGATCCGATCGATCGATAAAACGCCCTAACCGGTTCCCGCTGAGAAATCTATCCGACAAGTTCCGCTTTCAATATTCTCACATCTTCCAGAGGCTTGTCATTCTCGTCCGTCTTGACTTTTGCAATCCTGTCCACAACATCCATTCCTTGGACCACTTTTCCAAAAACCGAGTATTCAGTGCTTAACTGAGTATTGTTCACAAGATTGATGAAAAACTGAGTGTTCGCCGAATTCGGTACGACATGTCCGCCCGCGTCAGATTGCTTAGCCATAGCCACGGTGCCTCTGTCATTACTGTTGTGATCCGTAAACTCGTCCTTTATGGTAGGCACATTTGGATCTCCAAGCCCCAACCCGGTGATGTCTCCAGCTTGAATCATAAACCCATCAATCACTCTGTGAAAAAAAGTCCCATCATAATATTCTGTTTCAACAAGATGCTTAAAATTTCCCGTTGTGATAGGCATATCGTCAAACAACTCAATTGTGATGTTTCCCATGCTTGTTACAATAAGAACTCTGTCTTCACCCGAACCCTTCCTGCTAGTCATACTGCTGTACGCTAACATTGTGGCGATGAAGATCACGAAAACAATCACGAAGACTGTCAATCTTTTACTGAAAATTTTAGTCTTCATAAAAAAAGCCTAATCCAAGAAACATATAAACCTATTGCGACCCAGTTCAACACGTTCTCCTCTTTCCAATGAGATCATACAGAATCCGCCGAGTTTCCTAACGTCCTCACAAGTCGCTAGGAACAGGTTTTCCATTCCTCGCTGCACAATATTCTTAAATCACGCTTCGAAGTAGCCTTCGTTATGCATGAGTGGGCTCTGGCAGAAGCGGTTGTTTCCGCGGCTTCAGAAACAGCTGAAAAAGAAGGCCTGAAAGAAGTCACAGAAGTCAAAATAAAAGTTGGCGAACTGCAACAGATAGAGCCAGGCATTTTCAAGTTTGCCCTCTCACAACTCAAAACTACCAGGTTCAAAAACGCAAGATTCAAGATAGCAACAGTCAAGGCCAGGCTACGCTGTAGAGTCTGCGGTAATCAATGGGTCTTCAACAGAGAAGAATTGGACAAGGACACGGCTGAGGCCATACATTTTGTCCCCGAAATCGTGCACACATACGTTAAGTGCCAAAAATGCGGCAGCCCAGACTTCGAAATACTCGAAGGGCGCGGCGTGTGGCTTGAAAGCATAAGAGGAGTCAAATAGAACATGGTTGACCCGCGGACCAGCATCATAACCGAAAGGATGAAGGACATACGCAACATCATAGCTGTTTCAGGCGGCAAAGGCGGAGTCGGCAAAAGCCTAGTCGCCTCAACACTCACCCTGATTCTAGCACGTAAAGGCTTCAAAGTAGGCCTGTTCGACCTGGACTTCACAAGCCCATCAACCCACCTCATCCTCGGCGTTAAAGGCATACAACCAAAAGAAGAAAAAGGCATAGTTCCCCCCAAAATTCACGGATTACAATACATGTCAATAATTTACTACTCAGCCGACCAAGTCACGCCACTTCGAGGTGCAGACGCTTCAAACGCATTAATCGAGCTACTATCAATCACTAAGTGGGAACCCTTAGACTATCTAGTTCTGGACATGCCGCCAGGAATCAGCGACGCAACCCTCGACATAATTAGACTGATAAGAAACATAAAATTCCTCATAGTCACAACGCCTTCCCAACTGGCTTTCGAAACCGTGAAGAAACTGACAATCCTGCTAACATCAATAAAAATCCCAGTGATAGGCATCGTGGAAAACATGAAAATGAACAACTCACAATCCATACAGAAGCAAGCCGAAAAGACAGACCTAAAGTATCTGGGAGAAATTCCGTACGACATGAAAGTGGAAACAACCCTCGGAAACACAAAGTAAACTTCTAAAAACCACATTCGCAAAAAGAATTGGGCAAATCGCCACAAAGATCCAAGACCCCAACATTGTTTAACACCTCATCGTCACTACAATTGTCGCGGGCAAATTCGTGACTATATTACAGACATCTAACTTTTCTGCCCCAGTATCTTGGAAACCTACCACAAGCACGTTTTCTTCATCTTTGCATGGAAAAGGAGGCGATGAGCGGAGCTGAGAGTTAAAATGTAAAGTCTTTTATTGGACAACTAAGCATAACCATTAGAAAAGGTGACTTCCATGTTCAAACTCAAAGTAGCTGACGCTAAACTCTTGAGAGACATGATCACGTCAATCTCTATTCTCGTAGACGAAGCCACGTTCAAAATAGACCCCGATGGCCTGAAGCTGCGAGCAATGGACCCTTCACGAGTAGCGATGATCGACTTCGAATGGCCAAAAACAATTTTTGAAGAATACGTCTGCACGGAACCCACAAAAATGTGCATAAATATCACCGAACTGCTAAAACTCCTCAAAAGAGCTGGAAAGGGCGAAACACTGGAGCTTTCTCTGGACGAAAAAACTGGGAAATTACAAATCACGATAGCCGGAAAATACAACCGCAACTTCACGATGCCTACACTAGAAGCCTCAGAAGAAGAGGTACCTACACCAAAAATCACTTTCAACGCCAAAATCAAAGCCACAACCGAAGGCCTAAGCCAAGCAATAGAAGACGCTCAACTCGTGAGCGACCACGTGAAAATTGAAGCCGACTCTGAAAAAGTCGTATTCAACGCCGCAGGCGACCTTATGGGAGCCACGATAACCCTGCAAAAGGGAAGCGACACCCTCCTAGAGCTGGACGCAAAAGAGCCTCAGAAAGCCACCTTTAGCCTGAGCTACCTGACAGAAATAATAAAAGCAGCCTCCGCAACATCCGACATCGCCACGCTTGAATTCTCTTCGGACATGCCCATAAAACTCGACTTCCAACAAATAAAAGAAGGAAAACTAACATTCTACCTCGCTCCAAGAATCGAAACAGAGTAACGTGAAAAACCAAATGCAAGTGGCCGCAACAAGATTCGCCAAAAGCGACTTGGCAAAGTACCCTTTTCTCAAAGAAAACACGGAATACGTGAGAAAACTAAACCTTAAAATTGAAGACCTAACAAACCCAGAATTCTCAACAATCCTCGAAAGAGCCCAAGAAAGAGTTGAAGAAGCAATTCTGTACACCATCGTTAGCAGAAAAGCACGCAACGAAGAAATCGAAATCCTGTCCTTTCCGGCTGCAATAATGCTCACAATTGCCACACAAAACTCCTTCATCAAGAAAAGATACGCCCTAGCAGAAGCAAAACAGACATTCGAAGACCTGAAACTCGAACCCAAAGAAAGAATCTTGGCAATAGCAAAAAACTTCGGATGGAAACTCGCATTAGACACTCAAACGGGAACACCTTACGAGTTCACACTCGACTTCACAGACTACCTCAAAAACACGACACACCTACGAGACAAAAAGTGGAAACTCGTCAATCGCCTCTTGTCAAACGGAAAAGTCTACCTCACCAGAAATGAGGCTACCCGCCTCTTAAGCGAAGAAGTTCGCAGGCACATCGAAAAAAGACTCGAAGTCAAAGAACTACCAAAATTCCCGCCCAAAATAACCGAAATCTCGGAAAAAATAAAGAAACTCTCGCTCGAAAAAATAGGCAAAACAGAAATGGAAGGCTTCCCAACGACCATCACGCAAACGGCCTTCCCACCCTGCATAGAAGCCCTATATGAGGCCTTTTCTTCGGGACGACACCTATCGCACATAGGCAGATTCGCCCTAACCTCATTTTTAGTAAACATCGGTATGCCCTCGGAGAAAGTTATTGAACTCTTCAAAAACATATCAGACTTCAACGAAAGAATGACCCGGTACCAAGTTGAACACATAGCAGGAGAAAGAGGTTCGGGAACGCGGTACATCACTCCGAAATGTGACACTCTGAAAACTCACGGTGTCTGCGTAAACCCTGACAACCTGTGCCGGCAGATCCGGCATCCACTGGGATACTACCGAAAGAAACTTGCTTATTCAAAGTAAGAACAGTCAAACCTTATATGTATCAATGACTATAGAGTCAAAAGTTTAATATTCATAGTGCTACAAATCAAGTGCTCTCAGTAGGACTGGCGGAAAATGAGTTATATGGGTAATGTAAGCCTCAAGAATATTGAAGGAGACTTGCACGCAAAATCGGAGATTGGGATAATTCTACCCACGTATTGCGAAGCCGCAAACATCGAAAACCTGATCGGCGACATCGAAAACCTGAACCTCGACCTCCGCGTCCTAGTCATTGATGATTCGAGCCCAGACGGAACAGCAAACACCATTCGGAAACTGCAAGAGAAATACAGAAACATACTGCTTTTCGTAAGATCAAAAAAATTGGGTCTCGGCACGGCGATAACGGACGGGTTCAAAATACTCCTATCACTGAAAAACCCGCCGGCATACATAGTCACAATGGACGCCGACTACTCACACAACCCCAGAGACGTGCCACGCGCAGTCTTCGCCGCCAAGAAAGGCAAAGGCTTGGCAATAGGAAGCAGATACTGCAAAGGAGGCGGCGTTGTTAAATGGAGCGTATTCCGGCGCGTAACAAGCCGCGTGGCAAACATATTGGCCTCCCTTCTAGTGAGGGCAAGAGTCAACGACTACACAAGTGGTCTGCGATGCTACTCAACGAGGCTTGTTAGAGAAATGGTTCCAGACCTCCACAGCGAAACCTACGAGATACAGATAGAAACGATACGACAAGCCTGCAAGAGAGGATTTGACGTAGCGGAGTTTCCAATGACCTTTGTAAACAGGAAAAAAGGAAAATCAAAGCTGTCGCCAAACGAAATCAAAGAGTTCACCTCCTACATCCTGAGAATCAAACGGCCCCGCGCCTAGCCTAATCGGAAAGACACATTTTCTGACAGCAAGGTTCGTTTTCTAACTCCATAATTCACATCTAGACAGCGCATTCATAACTGATTAATATCGTCCTTGTCCAACCTTTTGTCAAACGTGCCACGGTACCCGCGGTCGATCTTCATTGTTAGAAACGAATCCGGTGCAAATCACTTGTGAGCCCACACCTCTGTACACGGTGATCATTGGAATATGCGCTTATGATGAAGAGGACAACATTGGGCATCTCCTTCAGAACCTTCTTTCAGAACAGCACGTCGGAGAACGATGCAAGATCCTCGTCATCTGTTCAGGATGTACGGACCATACACCAGAAATAGTCCGAAAATTCCAAGAAGAAGATGTACGGATAGAATTGCTGAGGGAAGATGTCCGGAAAGGGAAATCCAACGCTCTTAACAGGATCTTTAGGATAGCACGTGACTCAGCTGAAATTCTCGTTCTCGTAAACGCAGACGCTCTGCCAGAAAAGGGCAGCATAGGCGAGCTCGTTTCCAAGCTTTCAGATTACAACGTTGGCGCAGTTTTTGCACAGCCCGTTCCATTTGAAGTCCCCAGCGGGACCTGTTTCGGCATCGTACGCGTGATATGGCGCCTACACCACGTGATTTCGCTGATTGAAACACCCAAACTGTCGGGAGAGCTCTGTGCAATGCGCACGGTCTACCTTCGCGAAATTCCGGAAAACGCCGCTACAGACGAGCCCTACATTGAAAGGGCAATTCGAATGCAAAACAAGCGCGTCTTATACTTGCCCGATGCTCTCGTGCGTATTAGGTGTCCCACAAACATCATCGACCTGATAAAGCAGCGGAAAAGAATATGGATCGGCCACATTCAGTTGAAGGCATCAACTGGATACAAAGTTTCAACCTCAAGTTTCAAAAACATGTTCCGGGCTGTTGCGGTTCTCAGGCTCCGAGACATCCTGTACCTTTTGCCTGGTGGGTTCTTAGAGGCAATTGCCTATCTTCAGGCCAGAGTTGCAGTCAAAAAGGGCGCGGTTCCATACATTTGGGAACCAATAAGAAGCACAAAAACCTCCTTGGGCCTAGCTGACAAGCCCGTCTCTGAAGAAGAATCTGTCGAGGCGAGAACTGCAGGTTAGCCTTTTTCTGCTTTTTCCGAAATTGTTTTCTCATAGATCATTTCCAGTTTGTCAACGACACTCTTCCAAGTGTATTTTTCTTTAACGAGTTTGAAAGCATTTTTTGTAAGATTTCCTCTCAGGCGGTCGTCTTTCAACACTGCATAGACGGACTTGGAAATCTCGTCAGGGGTCGACTCTTTCAGTAGCCATGCATGTACCTCATGATCTAGGATGTCACCTGGGCCTCCAGATGGAGAAGCAATCACCGGGATCCTGCTACTCATGGCCTCAAGCATGCTCAAGCCAAAGCCCTCATAACAAGACGGCAGCAGAAAAACGTCAGCGACGGAATAGAATTCACGAAGCCTATCTCTGGATACGTTTCCAGTTATGACGAGTGAGTGTTCAACCTCGAGGTTCTTGGCCAAATCCAAGAGCACGTTCGTATAGTTCCTGTAATCAGGACCGACCAACACAAACCTTGCTGACGGAAAGTCCTTCAAAATCAAGGGCATCGCTTCAACAACGTTTTCAACCCGCTTGTTCCAATCTATTCTTCCAACATAAAGCAACAAAGGACCATCGGAATTCAACTCATCAACGATCTTCCTGCTCCGCCGCAGATTTGCAAACTCTTCAACGTTGACACCGTTGGGTACCGTGACTATTTTGTCTGCCGAAGCACCGACCTGCAGAAGTAAACGTCTGTTGTGTTCGCTCAACGCGATGATTTTGTCGGAAAAACTGAGAAGCAAACGGCCGAGAATTTGATCAAAAAGCGCTTTTGCCACCCCATTCATTACAGACCTCGTAGGATAGATTCCGTGAGGAGTAAGCACCGATGGAATGTTCCTGAGTTGAGCTAGATAGACCGCGTTGAAAGAGCTTAAACATCGATAACCGTGAACATGAATTATGTCGCCTCTCAACTGCAGGAAACTCTTCAGGATTTCCGGTATGAACCAGATCTCCCGGAACATTTTCGGCATGAACAAAGGAAACCGATAAACGCGTATGCCCTCCACATTCTCAATCTGGACGGGACAGGTCTTGCCATCCGATTCATTGGAGGTCACGACTGCCACGTTGTGACCACGCTTGACCAGTTCGCGAGAAATCTGGTAGACATGTTCTTCTACTCCACCAATTGCTGGCGGAAAGCGGGGCGCAACCTCAATTATACGCATTTGTATTCTCTCAACAATGAGCATCTAACGTTATATCAGTTCTTACTCTTGGCAAACGGCTTCTAAGATTTCTTCATATCGCTTGGCGAGAACAGTCCAATCATATCTCTCTTCAACGGTCTTTCTAGCGCATGCTCCTACTCTCGCCGCGAGCGTTTCAGAATTTAATATCGCTTGCAATTTGAGTATCCATTCTTCAATCTCATTTGGATCAGCAAGAAAACCATTTTCGCCATCCACAATCACCTCTTCAATCCCGCTAACCCTACTTGCAATTACAGGCTTTTGCATAGACATGCCTTCGAACAGTTTCAACGGGCTCGCCGCGTGGGAAACTTCATTGTCAGGGAAAGGAATCAATACGACATCTGCAACCGAGAGAAAATCCGGCACTTTTTCGTAAGAGATCTCACCAACATGGATGACGTCTTCTTTTTCGGCAGATTTCGTCCCACCGCTACCGGCGAGCAAGAACTTAACGGGCAACTTCTTGGCCCTTGCAGTGTCACAGAGCTTGGACATTACGTTCATCCCTGCCCAAGCATCTAAACGTCCAGAGTAAACACATAGTTTGTCTCCATCAAGATGGAAGTCGCCCCTAAGATTCACGTCATTAAACTTGCCGGGATCGAAAATCCTGGTATCAACGCCATTTGGCACAACTTCAATTTTGCTATCCGACACACCGAATGAGGTTGCATAATCTTTGATAAAAAAAGTTGGCGCGACTGTTTTTGCCGAGTTTCTAACAATGTAGTTTTGAACCAGAATGAGCAGTCTAGCCGTGAGACTCTCTTTTTTCAAGCTAAGAATAGCGCCCGTGTATTGAGCAATCAAATCGTTGAAATCTACCACAACAGGCTTCCTCCAGAACCTTCCCGCCAAAAACCCCAATAGACCAGTGTAAGGGCTAGGATAATTTAGCACGATTACCTCAGGATTTATCTTCTTCACGATTCTTATTGACTTGAGAAAAACCGCGACAGCGGTAAGACAGTATGCTGCTTTCAACGAATGCTGCCAAAGTAGAGCAACCCTTGGCGAAATTGTTACGAAATGTCCCTTGATGCCTTCATGTTTTGCCATGCTCCGCTCCCGCGACCGACCATGAAAACCACGGTCGTTTTGGGGCGATTTTTCACGCAATTCTCGAAACGGAGGAAAAACAATGAAATGCACTTCATGCTTACCCGCCAATCGTTTCATAATCTCAAATATCCTTCTGTCACTTCCCAGTTTAGGCGGCAAATATTCAGCGAAGACTGCGAACCTCATCTTTCTCATTCTCGAACTGTTTGTTTGTTATCCTTTATAGTTTCTGGTAAGCTAAAAATCGTGCCGACCGACTTGTGACATCAACGTTTTTCGTGGATTCAGAATTCTTCAAACCGTTCGCCTTTTTTTTGTGACATTCTAGACTGAAATCGCTAACCTTTTAAGAACATCTGTTTACTTTAAAAATCACGTGAATATTAGATGCTCCTGTTGGTTCCGGAACTGCTCTTCTTTGTATTTCTTCTTGTAGTGGACGGTGAACCCTTTCGGTTTGCTTTTCTTCGCCGTCTCCCGTTATTTTCAAATCTAGATCTGATCCAAATATGCATTCTCGACGTTTTTGTCGGAGGATTTGCTTTATACGTACTTTCCATGTTTCCGATTCCGCTTTTTACCCTGTATGTTGTCGCGGGGTTTACGGTGTTCTGCCTTTTCTTCTCCATTTACGTTCATTCTAAAGCTTTGAGGGAACTCAAGAAACCTAGTGCGATTAAATCGCTTCTGACAGAAAACAAGAGGCCACTTCTGGACTATGCACTTGTCGTTCTGATGTTCTTTATTCTTCTTCTTCTGCAGCTTTCTGCCCTGTCCAACTTTGTTCTTGGCGGAGTGTTTGACGAATCCATACATTCTCTTAAAGTTCAAGTCATTCTGGAAAATGGTTTCGTGCCCATGACTTTGCAACCTTATCTTCCTGAAGGAATAATATACCCACAAGCAGCGCACGTGATTTTTGCTTTTGCATATTATATGCTAAACTTCACGGTTCCAAAGGCCGTATTCTACATTACAATTCTCTTCAAGTCGCTTTCTGTGTTTGGTGCCTACTTCCTCGGCAAGAAGCTGAGTTCTAACCGAATATACCCGTTGGCTCTAAGTTTCGTTTTCACTTTTGTCTCCGCTTGGCCACTTTTTGTTTCTTGGGGAACCAACCCATTCCTTGTAGGTTTTCCTCTATTCCTCGTTGATCTAGGGTTGTTCTTCCCTCTGGTTCACAGCGAGGCGAAAAACACTGTTGCTGAACTTGCTGCCGTTGGCCTGCTTTTCGGTTTTAGCGGCGCTATCATGGTTTCATTCTATGAAGCTCTCGTCTTTGTTGCCGTCTTTGCTCTCGTTTATTGGTTTGCTAAAAAACGCGATTTCGTTCGTCGCAAGCTTCTTGAACTGGTTGGTTTGTTCTCGTTCAGCCTGCTTCCTTTAGGTACAGTCTTCTATAGGTTCTTTGCTTTTTTCCAGTACCCGGGACACAACGTTGGTCTCCCCGCCGATTTTGCGGGATACCAAACGACTAGTCTGTCATTCACATTGACTCAGGCGTTGCAGTGGGCCTTTGAGAATCTATCGCCGTTCTTTTTGATGCGTGTGTTGACGCTCATCTTCCTATTCAGTCTCCCAGTTCTGTTCTGGGTAACCAGAGATACCAAGGGGATCAAGCCAGTTGTTGCCTTTGCTCTAAGCATCTTCGCCTCTTCTAGCGCGTTATCGTTCATCGCATTCTTCCTCCCAAGCGATTTACAGGTTATATCTTGGGGGCATCAGGGCATAATAATCGCGGTCTCATTGTGTATTCTTCTGCTTGCTTTTTACGAACGACTGGTTAAGATGTGCCAGAGTCTCAACTTTGGACGCATTTTCAAATCTGGCTCAAGAACGCTTCATGCAAATATCCTGTTGGCGATAATAGTCTTAGCGTCAGTGAACGCTCCCTTCGTATATTACAGGTTTTTCGTGGATCCTGCAGCTCTTGCGGGGTCGTACAGGTTCTTTGCCGTCACCTCCTCTGACGACTATAGCTTAATGCTTTGGATGAGAGGAAACGTCTCATCTGACGCCATAGTTCTAGTCAGTCCGTATGAATCTGGCTTGTTCATCCCTGCAATATCACACAACAAAATAGTCTATCCATACACAGGAAGCGCCTTTACCCGTTCCTACCAAGACCTAGTGAACATGATATGCAGAAACATCTTGAACGAAACTGCCTACGCTATGATGCTTGATTTGTCCATTTCTCATGTTTTCGTAGGATCCGACGCTGCCTACTGGTGGTTTGAAAGGCAAAAATGGGATCCTATGCTTTTTCTCGGCAATCCAAACTTTAAGCTTGTGAAAAACTTCGGTGACGCTTACCTGTTCCGGTTCAACTATACTAGTCCGCACACAGTGTTCTTTGACGATTTCGAGCATAAGCAATGGGATGAGGATGGATGGCGGGCGTACTTCTACGGCAACGGTGTAGCAAACGTGACAATATCGAACAGTTCTGGACAAGGCCTAGGTTCAGGACAATGTCTGAAAATGACGTCACAAGCTTCGTACACCTTAGCCGAGACAAAATGCGCAAGCTACATTGAAAGAGAGATTTTCGTCGACAACAATTCCGATGTCACACTTTCATTTCACGTCAACGCAAGCGAAGGTTTCCACGGTAAGGACACCTTCGCAGCAATAATCTCCAACATTTATCACAATCAGTCAATTGTCGTTGAAACCCCAAACGGAGTCTTTCAAGACTATGCGTACACCACCACATTGAATGGATCCAGTTTTGATCTGAGCCTGATGTGGCACAAAGCTTACGATTCACCCTTGCCAACTGATCTTATTCTAGAATTCGTGAATTACGACACTGACGGCATCAGGAACGTTGCTTACCTCGATAATGTCACCGTTACCTCCACTCCCGTTACCTAGAACTTCGTACACATGAGGATAACATGATGGAAAAGCCCAAAGTGACGATAATAATTCCTACTTACAATTCAGATGCAACACTAACGGCTTGCCTCACCAGCGTGTGTAATCAGAGTTACTCCTCTATTGAAATCATAATTGTTGACAACTTTAGCGATGACGCAACCGTAGCAATAGCGACAGAGTTCGGGACTAGGGTCATACGGCAAAGATCAACTCCAGCGTTGGCCAGAAATATAGGGATAGCTAATTCGACCAGCATGTACATTCTGTTCCTCGACTCAGACCAAGTTTTATCTACCTCTGTTGCTTGGGAATGCGTTGAAAAATGCGAACGTCAAAAAGTAGGAATGGTAAGGGTTCCTGAAGTCTTTGTGGGGAAAAGCTTCTGGGCTTCATGCTCCGCTAGTTGGAAGAACTTTTACGGAAAGGTGGGACGTAAATGCGGTGAAAACGGAAACATCTTGGCTGGTGAACCACGCTTTTTCATCAGAGAAGAACTGGTCCGGGCAGGTATGCTTGACTCCGGCCTTTTTTGGGGCGAGGACTACGACCTCCATCAGAGAATGAGGAGGGCGGGCATCAGAGAGACCTGCTGTGAATCCAGACTTTATCACTATGAACCTGAAACGATAAGAGAGATACTATTCAAGACTTTGCATTACGGCAGTTCCATGCCTGATTATACGCGGCGTACGGGGCAGCGCGTGATGTGGCCATTGACCCGACATTCTCTACTAACCTTTAGAGAACTTTTCAAGGAAAATAGGAAACGACTCAGTACAATGATAGGTTGTACGGTGCTTCTATGCTTGAAAACGTATTTCATGACATTTGGCATCATAATGGGTTCACTTACCGTGAATTATAAGTGAATTATGATATTGGACAGGCGTTGGCGGTTCGAGAGTCCATTATGACGGTTCGGTAAAGGTAGAATCGATTGTTCTTGCCATTGTTTTCGTTTCTTCACACCAGAGCGAAATCTTTTTTACATTTCGATCGGATTTACAAGTGATCGCGCTTGAAGTCAATGGCTTTTGTGCAAAGCATGTTCCGTGAATACTACGCCCGAGATCTCACTTTAGGCGAAAGTGTTCGAATCCCTGAAGCAAGGGAATATGGCTTTGCTTCATTTGAGGGTTGGATGCTTCGTCATAAAAGTTTTAGAAACAGGAACGAATTGACGTCTTTTCTGCGCGATTGTGTTCCGCGAGATGCCTATTTTTCTTGCGCCTATTATGAGGAACCAGAGGCTGAAATGGAGAAAAAGGGTTGGCTAGGCGCAGACTTGGTCTTTGACATAGATGCAGATCACATTCCAACGCTTTGTGACAAGATTCACGATGAATGGACGTGCGGTAAATGCGGGTTTGTAGGAAGAGGAATCGTGCCTCAAAATTGCCCCGTCTGTGGCTCGGAAAAATTCACTGACAGTACGTGGCCCTGTGAAGTCTGTCTGGCATCTGCAAAGTCAGAAACCGTAAAACTCCTCGACGTGCTAATGGGAGACTTCGGTTTTTCCGAGAGAGAGATGCATGTCTTCTTCTCCGGACACCGAGGGTACCACGTTCACGTCGAAGATGAAGCAGTCAAAAGTCTTGACGCTGTCGCTCGCAAAGAAATCGTAGATTACGTCCTCGGTTTAGGCTTTGACGCTGCTTTTTATGAGCTGAATAGTAAGGGATTGGGCAGTTCCGATCTGAAGCATTCTGGTTGGCGTGGGCGAGTCGTCAAGGGTTTCAGTTTCATTCTCGAGGCTCGACCAGAAGATTTTAAAAACATAGGATTGAAGAGAAATGTTGTCGAGGCTCTGACAAAGAACAAAAACGCAATTGTTCAGAGCTGGAATACGTCAAATCCATATACCGTCAAAGGCATGGGTCCTGAAACTTGGAGAAAAATAGTGGAATATTCGGTAAAATCTCAGTCTGCGAACGTCGACACTGTTGTCACAACAGACATCCACCGGTTGATCCGGCTGGCCGGAACACTGCATGGGAAAACTGGTCTAAAGAAGATGGAATTTCCAGTCTCGACAATAGATGACTTTGATCCTTTCAAGAGTGCGGTAGCCTTTAAAGAAGGTACTGTCACAGTTCTTGTTTCAAACGCTCCCCAGTTTAGACTGGGTGACAAAACGTATGGTCCTTACAAAAAACAAAGGATAGAGTTACCAACAGCAGTGGCCTTACTGCTCTTGTGTAGGAAAAGAGCAGAGATAGAGGATTGAAATGTATAGTGAACTGTGCGAAGTCTGGAAGCGCGAGCTTGAAAACGCTGAGCTGAGAGAACTTCCTCCGAACTTCTACTCTGCAATCGCTGATTATATGAGAAGACTGAGAGAAGAAAGCAGAATGCTGGATAAGAGAACTGTGAAGGCAAACCTTCTCAGAAAGGAAGTCCAGAACGTAAAACGTATGGTTCGAGAACTAATTCAAGCAAGGTACCGGAAAATAATCAACACTGTAGCTCATGGAGAGCAAATCCCTCATGACGTGTTGACAGTTGAGGAGCAAGAAGTCTACAAGAGGATGTCACCGTGTGCTGAAGCTCTTTCAGGTCTTGCGACAGACATTCTTCACGGGCATGTGCCTAAAGTCAATGTCGAGCAGAAGCACAAGAGGGTTGCTTTGCGTTTTCTCAAAGATGTTCCTGCAATAATTGGTGGAGACATGAAGACTTACGGGCCTTTCAAGGTTGAAGATCTTGCATCACTACCTGTTGAAAATGCGAAGATACTCATCAAACAGGGTTTTGCTGAAAGCGTCGCTGTTGGCTAATTAAAGAAGACCTACCTGTTCTCCAGCTTTTCACTCTTCCCCAAAGCGCTTGACTTCCGACTATGATTAATGGATAACACGTTATCCAGACGACAGAGTACAGAAGACCGTAATAGTCGTGGAAAAGTTGCCAGTCGCCGTGGTTTACTGCTATTACAAAAATAGTAGCTATCCTTACTATGTTTAAAAAGTATGTTACCAGTGCTCCAATTGCAAAATAGATTATTCTGTGCCACAAAGGAATGTCACTTTTTTTCAGAAACAACAATATCACAACGGTGTAAATCAGAAGGCTTTCGACGCCTGAACATGCCCAGGCTATTCCAAATGCCGCTGAACCTGTCGAATTAGAAACGCTTAAAACCGGTATGGAACCGTAGTAGGCGCTTGTGCTGAAACTCACGGTAGCAGAATATCCCATGAAGCGGAGCATTGATGCTGCCAATGTGGTTGTTGCAGGTACGAAGACCTGAAATGGTGTGAACCTGCCGTATGGAAACAAATTGTCAATTGTGTACATGACTCCGATGACTCCGAGAAAGAGAATGGAGGTTGAAAAATCCATCAAACCTCCAAGTCCATGTGCCGAGAGGATTATCAGCCCGAAAAGTGCAGCGAAAACCAGATATTCGATCCCGATGGGCAGCAAAGTTGCATAATGCTCCTCGATGTTACTCAGGATAGCTGAATTACTGATCATCGCGTTCAATCCCCAATAGTTTTCGGCGATCACGTAAAGCAAGGGGAGCGCGAGAGTTATGATGAAAGCTGCGGTCCTCATCGATCTTAAGCTCTTCAGTTTACTCTTCTGCAGCTTCTCCCAGTCCAATATTATTTCCAAGAAGATCAGCCATAAGAAGAAGAGGTAGAATGTTCTGCCTATCCATGTTCTTTCGAAATAGACTGGCGCGAGCGAATAGAGTATCCAGAACGGTACGACAAATGATAGAATTACAGACAGTTTGATTATGATGTTAATGATCAAACTGGTGTTTCTCTTGACTGCCAACGCTAGAACATTCTTTTCTTTCTCAATTGTCTGCATAATATCCTGCATAAGCACTTTTCCGTGTTCTTTCAAGCCTGACGTTAAATGTAACACAGATCTACACGTGATATTTATGGCTAACAGTTCTCAAGATCATCTTTGAATGTGGAATGTTCGTATGTGCCTGTGGGTCAAGTGTTGATGGCGAAAAAGTATAAGAACATGTGTGGATTCTTTATGCAAAGCTGGTCGTGGCTGGAGTGAATGTTCCCAAAGAAGTCAAAACCTATTGCCAGAAATGTAAACAGCATCAGGCTCACACGGTTAGTCTCTACAAGGTTGGCAAGCCGAGAGCCTTGGCTAAAGGTGCGCGTCAACACGCGCGAAAAAAGAGAGGTTACGGTGGGCAGAAGTATCCGCTTCAAAGAGAGTTCGCCAAGACGACCAAGAAGCAAACGTTGAAGTTGAAGTGCAAGGTTTGCGGGTACATGAGACATAAGGATGGTATACGATTAAGAAAATTAACGATCGCATAAGAGTTGGTGAAATGTGATGACAGAATGGGAAAGGCTTATTCCGAGACCGAGGAGCAGTTTCGTTCGGGTGAAATGCTCGAAGTGCGGCAATGAACAGATAGTTTTCGGCAACGCCGTGAACAGGGTTAATTGTAACGTCTGTGGAAACGAACTTGCAGAGCCTTCGGGTGGGAAAGCAAGAATTAAGGGCGAAATTGTTGCGGTTTTTGAATAGGGATGAAGCTTGCGATGGCACTTAGTAAGAATGAATGGCCCGAACCAGGGGATTTGGTAATTGCCACCGTGGAGAATGTCACAGACTATGGTGCCTACGTGAAACTTGACGAGTACGATAAGAAAGGACTACTGCATGTTTCTGAAATCTCTTCTTCTTGGATTCGCAACATCCGCGATTTTGTTCGCGAAGGACAAAAGGTCGTTTTGAAAGTCTTGCGTGTTGACTCTGAAAAAGGGCATATAGACTTGTCCCTGAGGCGAGTCACGAAAAGAGAAAAGATTGAAAAAATAATGTCCTGGAAAAAAGAGAGAAAGGCTGAGGCTCTGATTCGAAGTGTTGCTGAGAAAACGCGGTTGCCGGTGGAGGAGATTTATGAAAAGGCGGGAACGCCTATGGAAAACGAGTACGGATTGTATGAGGGCTTCGAAAAGGCTGTCAGAGAAGGCGCAGAATTTCTCACAAAGATGGGTGTGCCCGAAGACATCGCTAAGGTGATCGTTGAAGTCGGTCTAGAAAGAATACACGTTCCAATGGTTAAGGTGAAGGGTACGATTGAGCTTCGCTGTATGAAGCCCAATGGGGTGAAAATAATCAAAGAAGCTTTCGCAAGTGCGAAGAAAGCTGAAAAGTCCGGCAGCACGAAGCTTCGCTTTTATGTTATTGCGGCTCCGAAATACGGCGTTGAGGTCTTGGCAGAAGATTACAAGCGCGCTGAGGACACTTTTCAGAAGGTCGCCCAAAACGTCGTTTCAGATGTAACTAAAGCCGGGGGACTGGGCACTTTTAGAAGGGAAAAATGATGGTCTGGCTTCTGAGGAAGTGTGAAAAATGTGGAAGCTACACGTTGAAGACGGATGCATGCCCGTACTGCGCCGGCAAAGTCCGAGTACCTCACCCGCCGAAATTTTCGCCTGATGACAAGTACTTGAAGTATCGAATGGCTCTGAAGATGGGGAGTTCGACAGAGTGAAAGAGACGATGATCAAAGAACTTGAGAAAGTCGAGCTGAGTAACCCTGTTTTAATTGAGGGTCTGCCAGGGTTAGGTCTCGTTGGCAAGATCGCCATACGCCATCTGGTCCGACAGTTGAAGGCCCAGAAGTTCGCCTACATATATTCTCCACACTTCCCGTACTTTGTGCTTGTAAGCAAGAAAGGAAACGTTAGGCTTCTGCGTGGAACATTCTATTTCTGGAAGAATAGAAACGGGAAGAACGACCTCATACTGTTCACAGGCGACAGCCAAGCACAGACAATTGAAGGACAATACGAAATCTCCGACTACATACTGAAGTTCGCTAAGCAGCACGATGTGAAGATGATCATAACGATAGGCGGCTACCGAATGGAAGCCAAGGAAAAGCCGAAAGTCATTGCCGCAGCCACAAATAGAGACTTGTTGAACAAGACCTTGAAAACGGGAGCAGAAATCAGTCCAACGGGAAGTCCGATCGTAGGTACAGCAGGCCTAATCCTGGGCTTGTCCCATTTCAAAAGAATCGATGCCCTATGTCTCTTGGGTGAAACCAGAGGGTATTTGCCTGACCCGAAATCTGCCAGAAGCGTCTTAGAAGTACTGCAATCACTGCTGGGCTTCAACGCAAATCTAGCCGGTCTGGATGAAGAAATTGCAAAAGCAGATAAAATGGTTACGCGTTTGCAAAAGATAGAAGAAAAAAGAGCCTTGGAAGCTGAGGAAACGCGCAAAGAGGAAGACAAGAAGGTAACCTACATTTCCTAGGAGTCTTGAAAAGCAAACTCGTTCTTGATTATTCCTGTAATTCTTTCGGCAGCATCGCCGTCCCCGTAAGGAGAGGTTGCAGGCATTTTTCTTGGATGGTTCAATGTCGCTTCCATGGCCTTCAATATGCCGCTCTTTTCCACGCCTACAACCTCAGCGAAACCGGCCTTGACGGCCTCAGGTCTCTCAGTGGAAAGACGAATAACCAAGACAGGTTTCCTAATGTTAGGTGCCGTCGCCTCCTCTTGTATTCCTCCTGAATCAGTTATCAACATTTGACAATGTTTCATCAAGACTAAGAAATCCAGATACCCGAGGGGCGGCAGAATCTGTATGTTACTTGATTTTTCATATTCATCGTAGATCTTGTTCTGTCGCAGTCTCTTTCTTGTACGAGGATGCATCGGATAGACAACGGGTATAGGCGCCTCCGCAAATGCTGCCATGATATTCTTCAATACCCTAAAATCGTCTACGTTTTCCGCCCTGTGAGCGGTTGCCAGAGCAAATTTTCGAAAGTCAACTTTTTCCATTATTCTCGATTTTTTCTCAGCTATCGGCAAGTGCTGAATTACCGCGTCTATGACCGTATTCCCGGTTGGAAAGATTTTGCCCCAAACGTTCTCTTTTTTCAGATTGTTTTCAGCTGTTTCGGTGGGTGCGAAAAGGTAAGCCGAGACGTGATCTACTAAGCGTCTGTTGTGCTCTTCGGGCATTCGCAGGTCAAAACTTCTCAGCCCGGCTTCAACGTGCCCTACAGGCAAGCCGAGCTTGACTGCTGCAAGAGACGTTGCCAGTACCCCGTTTGTGTCTCCTTCAACCAATACAAGCGATGGCTTTGTCTTCTTCAGCAGTTGTTCCATATATATTATAATTCGTCCTGTCTGGACTCCTTGGGAATATGCTTTGAGGGTGTATCCATAATCGGGCTTAGGCAATTCAAGATCATCAATAAACTGTTGCGACATGTTGTAATCATAATGCTGACCGCAATGCACGAAGATCGATGGGATCTCACTTTTCTTCAAGGCTCTGATTATTGGTGCCATTTTAATTATCTCAGGACGTGTGCCAACAACTACCATTGCTGTTTTCATTGAATCATCACTATTCAGGATTTAGGCACTTCGTCTTTCAATGCCTCTCCGAAAGCTCTTTTGCTGATGTGTAAGAGTGATTCCGCAATCCAACGTGCCTCTCATGTCTTTTTCAAGTAGCCCTCCCTGGGTTCATAGATTGTTCCTTCACGTAGCAGTTGGTTGATCAGGCGTTCTGCCTCTGCCCTTAGAATCTTGTATTTTGCTTCAAGTTCATCAAGTAGCACCGCCTTCTCGACTAGTCCTGTCTCCTTCTCCATCTCCATCAATGTTGACAACATTATCTGCAAGCGGTCTCGCATGCTTTTGGATTTTCCAGTCATTATGATGTCTATGTCTATCTTGTATGAGGATAGGTCTATGCCGACCTCTTCAAGAGATCTTTTCATGATGGCGATTGCTGCTTCTGCATCTTCTGCAAGGACTTCTTTTCTGAGAGCCGCACGAGTTCTTGCTTCAGCTATGCGTACGAGGGATTCCAGTTGGCGTGCAGTGATTGCCACAGGTGAGCCTTCTGCTTCGCTGGCTGAACGCATTGCTAAGTAGAAGTCGTTAAGGCGCTTCAGCGCTTCCTGTGTCAGAATAGGTCTGATTCCTTTAGCGTAACTGACATATTTCCGCAGAAGTTCTGGCGCTATTGGCGGCTCCACAGGACTTGAGCCTTTTCTGTGGAGTTCAAGAATGTGGGCTGACATCTTGCTGTCAGATTCCTTGTTTGGCACATCTCTTAGAACGAAGATCAAATCAAATCTCGAAAGTATCGTAACAGGCAGAGAGATGTTTTCCGCTACCGTGCGATGCGGTTCATATCTTCCCAGCGCCGGGTTTGCCGCTGCCAGTATAGCCGTTCTAGCATTAAGTGTGGCAACGATACCCCCTTTTGCAACCGAGACTGTATGCTGTTCCATGGCTTCATGAATTGCAACTCTGTCTTCTGGACGCATTTTGTCCATTTCGTCAATACATGCGATTCCCTTGTCAGCTAACACTAGAGCTCCAGCCTCAAGGCTCATCCCTCCGCCCTTCTCCCGTATGACGGCAGCTGTCAGGCCAGCGGCGGTTGTCCCTCGTCCAGAAGTATATAGCCCACGAGGTGCTATTCTCGCTACGTACTGCAAGAGCTGAGATTTTGCTGTTCCAGGGTCTCCTACTAACAGAGCGTTCATTTCGCCTCTTATTGTGATGTCCGAAAGGGTTTTGAGTACGCCGCCGAAAAGAAGGTACATTATTGCCTCTTTTACGTGATCGTATCCATAGATTGAGGGTGCAATTGAACTTATGATTTTGCGGTGCACCCAAGGATCCTTGGCGAGCTCAAGGATTTTCTCCTCCTCTTCCGGTGATGGAAGTGCCGTATCCGGTTCCTTACCCAGCACTTCGATTGAATTTGCATCTAAGTGTAAAATAAAAGCGCGCAGCTTCCCGACTCCTGGAAGCGTCGGGGCGATAGCGCGAACTTCTCCAACTGCTGAGACGTCATCGCCGGGTCTTGCGACGTCGACAATTTCGCCTCCCACGAGTTTAATGTTTAATGTTCTGGGCAGCTGTCCCGGAGGCAGGTCCTCGGGTCTTTCTTGAGCTCGCAGGTCTTGAGAGTCTATGAAAGTGGATTCTTCTTGAACGAATTCGAATGGACCCTTTGATCTGCAGTCCGGGCTGCTGCACGCGAAAGGTGCTTTCATAAAGGTGCCTGTTTGGTTCACTGGGTTTATTGTTCCACATCTCTTGCATTTGAATGCGGCTTGCATCACCATGGGGCGAACGGGTGATGAACGGACCACGATTCCTTCAACCATGACGAGTTTGCCGATCTGTTGTGAACCGAGCTTGCGCAAAGGTGCAGCTTCAGGGAGTCTTACAATTCTGACATCTACCGCTGTTGTTTTTTCAGCGTATTCGGGGTCTTCTATCTGCAGTTGCGCGTAAGCGGCGTTGTTGGCGTGTTTTAGATACTCATCAGGTCTTTCCAGAAGCTCCTCGGCCAGCTTCTGATCAAAAGCCAGAAGGTCATCAAAATCAACTGTCAGCGATGTCTTGCCGGCCACTGTCATCTGTGAGATTCTCTGGCGGTATCTTTCAGACTTCAAAAAGTCTTGGAAGCGTTCTTGCGGATCTATGACTTCCAGTTCTTCAGTCATTCATGCTCCCCCTCGTATTCCAATATCTGTGTCTTCCACTGATTGATAAACCTGTAAAGTTGTTGGTAAAGAGACTTTTCTTCACCAGTAAGATTTCTGAGGGTGTTTTCTGTTTGGGCGGGGGCAGAGGCGATCGCAACGATTTTCTTTAACCTCGAGTTAACAATGTCTTGCGTTAGATGCTTGACCCTTTCATGTTCACGCATTTTTTCGGGGTTTTTCGCAATTTCTTGCTTCAGTTCTGCCAGGCATCTTCGAAGTTTTGGATAGAAGTCTTCTGGAAGCTTGGATATCTGTCCAGGAGTTTGCACGCGTTCCGTCCATTGTATTTTATTAAGCTTGGCGGCGTCTAATGGTTCTTCCTCGCGAAAACGGGCAACTCCGGATTTTTCAAGTTCCAAGGCTACCCAGCGATATACTTCATATTCACTTCCTTCATCAAATGGACCAACGTCCAAGCCCGCAAGTTTGATTTCAGGGCAATTTCTGCTCGCTATTATTCTCACAAGCGAGTTTTCAAAACCAAAATCCAAGTTTCCAATTCTCGCCGAAACCGTTTTTGCCATTTTCTTTCTCCTTTTTAGCCCTCACCTTTGAAACTACTCTGTTGAGATGATATAAGAAATGCAGTTTAAAAACTTAGATTAAGAACAACGTAATTTAAGAGTCCATTTGACATTTTGTCGCATAAGCAAAAAAGTGGAATGGAACGTGGTTTCGCTTTCTACGGCCAGAGGCCAAGCGTCTTAATAGCTTCAGCTACTCTTCCAACGCCGAGTATCAGTGCGGCTGTTCGCATGTCGCTTTCTTCCTTTTGTGAAATTTTGTACACGTCGTTGAAAGCTTTGACCATTTTGCTTTCGAGTTTTCGGTTTACGTCCTCTAGTGCCCAGTGTTCACGTGTCAGGTTTTGGACCCATTCAAAGTAGCTTGTGGCTACTCCTCCTGAGTTGGCTAGAATGTCGGGGATAAGGACGATTTCCTTTTCGTGGAGTGCCTTGTCTGCATCAGGTGTTGTCGGTCCGTTTGCACCCTCAGCCACAATTTTTGCCTTAATCTTATCTGCATTCGCCTTAGTTATCTGGTTCTCTAAGGCTGCTGGAACAAGAATGTCACATTTCGTTTCAAGTATCCCCTCGTTCGAAATGCTTTCGCTTCCCTTATAGTTTATGACCGAGCCTGTTTTGGTCTTGTGCTCATAAACAGCGTATGGGTTTAAACCATTGGGGGCGCAGATTCCTCCCATCGAATCACTTACTGCCACAATCTTTGAGCCCAAGTCGTAAGCTATCTTTGCGGCGTTCCAACCCACATTACCATAGCCTTGAACAGCGACTGTTGCTCCTTTGAGTTTGATGCCCAGGTGCTTAGCTGCTTCCCTTGCACAGACGACGACACCCAGTGAAGTTGCTTCCGCTCTTCCTTCTGAACCACCTATGCTGATGGGTTTTCCGGTGACGCATCCTGGAACACTGTATCCCGTGATCTGGCTGTAAGTGTCCATTATCCAAGCCATGGTTTGTGCGTCGGTGTAAACGTCGGGTGCGGGCACGTCGCGATAGGGTCCTATGAAATCGAAAAGCAAGCTTGTGAACCGCCTGGTCATTCTTTCCAGTTCCCCTTTGGACATTTCCTTGGGGTTGCAGCAGATTCCTCCTTTCGCTCCACCGTACGGAATATCTACGACTGCACATTTCCATGTCATCCACATTGCCAAGGCCGTGACTTCGTCGAGTGTGACATTTGGATGATATCTTATGCCGCCCTTGAAAGGACCTCTCGCATCCCAATGCTGTACGCGGCAGCCACTGAAAACACGGATTTTGCCATCATCCATTTTCACTGTGATGGAAACGATAAGCGACCTCTTAGGATGAGCTAACATGTCGTGCAGTCCTGAATCAAGTTTCAGTTCTTGAGAAGCTATTTTCAACTGTTCCAATGCGACGGTTAATGCTGTCTGTGTTCCTGCCATCAGAAATTCCTCCAATTTTTTATCTGCTTGATGCCTAGTCAAATTTAAACATTACTATAAAGATTAGAAAAAGAGGGTGATGCTAATCGAGAATTCTTTCGATCGCATCTTTTTCTGCTTCGTCAGGCATCGGTATGCCTGTGACTCTAGCAGCTCTCTCAGAGAGACTCATCAGGTCGTTTCTGCTGATAAGGTTCAGTTTCCATTTTCTGTTGCCGGCCATGAGCTGCCTTAGCCCAACTCCGATCCTGTCAGTGAGGTACGTGTAGACTGCAACAGCTTCCCATGGTATCTCTTTAAACCGTGCACCATATTTCGTTTTGAGTTCTGGAGCTGCGATGAAGAACTTGTCTGGAGTGGCTCCGAATTTGTCTGCAAAAGCTTTCGGCAGCTTGCCTTCTTCAGCCAATTGCTTGAAGTAGCTTCCTTTGAAAGCTGCAGTTATTGGTGAGCGTCCCATCAGAACCGCTTTTATGAACGGGCCGTCTCCGAAGTTGCTTATTGCGATGGACTTGAAAATGGATGTTTCCTCTATGAATCCTCCAGCCATAATCAAGTCTGGAACGTATCGTCCCTTCTTCTTCAGTATTTGTGCGCATTTCAGAACTATGGATTCCAAGTAGACTGTTGGGATGCTCATCTCGTCCATCATCGGTACTGGACTCATGCCTGTTCCGCCTGCTGCTCCGTCGAAGGATACGTAGTCAATTTTGGCTTCTGATGCCATTTTCATCGTGTAGGCTACGGCTGAAGGTCTGTAGGCTCCTGTTTTGAGCGTTACATATTTTGCTCCTTGTTTTCTCAGCCATTCGATGTCTTCCACGAAGCTCTTTTCCTTCGGTATGCCCACCCTGCTGTGTCTCTCAAAGGACCTGAACACTCCTTCTCTGAATGCTTGCTGAACCGAGGGGTCTTCAGGATCAGGGATAACCACATAGCCTCTCTTCTTCAGCATTATGGCTCTTTCTAGGTCTCTTACGCGGACTTCACCGCCGATGGCTTTCGCTCCTTGCCCCCATTTTCTTTCGATGACGTTCACTTCGAGTTTCGAGATGGCATAAACGTCGACGCCTAGTCTTTGATCCTCAACGTTCGTTTGCACGACTATTTCTCCATTTTTTCCGTCCCAGAATTTGCGGAATAGATCGACTCTTCGCTTTAGTTCCTTTGAGTTAGTGACTTTTCCATTGGTGATTTGGGATTCAGGGTCCATGCCGCAGACATTTTCTCCGACTATGATCGATGCGCCGGAGATTGCTGCTCCTACGGCCAAGCCTTCCCAATTCAGTCTTGCAACGTCGGTTGAACCAAATGCGCCGTTCAGAACTGGGACTTTTAGTGGTATGCCTCCGACTTTTGTTTCTATGTTCACATTCGGGAATATGGTTAGATCTGAGTTTGGTTCAATTCCATGTGCGTCAAATAGACTTGCTTGTATGTTGAAGTGTGACCAGTCTAGTCCGAAATCTTTCAAGGCGCCTGCGGTGCTTGAGCCGAACTGCACTGGTTCTGGATAGAGTGCTTCTCTTCCTCTGAAGGCTGAAAGGCTTATTTCGCATAGGAATGGGCAGTCACGGATGCAGATGGGGCACATTCCACTTGTCGGGCTAGTGTCTTTTACGCGTGTTTGGGTTCCTGTTGTTGATTTGCCGTTCAAGTATGAACTGTTTTTGTGTACACGTTCTGTCATTCCTCTCTCTCCTTTTACATTGCAATTTTATAGACTAGATGAGTGAAATACATCCGCATTTAAGCATTGCCTTGGAACAGCGTGAGAATGTACATTTATGAACATAGAATTTTGGTGTTACAGGATTTTGATTTTTAGCCCTTCGGTCAGGTATTCGCGGCGTTGATATGTTTGAGGATTGTACCTGGATCCGCCTTTTTTGACCTCGATATAGCGTTTTATTCCTTCTTTGGACAGGTCAACGACTACTTGTGTTATGTGCTCAATGATGGCTGAGAATTCCTGTGGGTGTGCACTTTTAGCAAGTGTCCAGTAAGCCAGTGTCTGATATGCGTACAATGCAGGACACACGTGTCCGAAAAAGGCCTTCACTGCGTCTCGTCCCCACATGTGTTCCATCAAAGATAGGCTGTTGAAAACGAGTCTTGTTCCTGGTGACACGAATTCTCTTTCGATTCTTCCGAAGAACCTGTGAAACTGTTCAGGATCTTTGGAGCTTGGAACTTTTTTGATCCATGATGGTGCTTTGTCGTAGAAATCGCTGAATATCAGTTCGCCTTGGCCTGATGACTCGGAGAAACAGTCCAGTACCAGAAACCTGTTCTCCCATCCTTCGGGGAAAGTTCTGGTCAAAGGGTCCAGATGGAGCATCACGGCCTGTGGTGGGTAAATGAAATCTAAGTAAATGACTTGATTTCCATCTGCAATTCCTTGTTTCATGAAAGCGTAGAGAAACTCCAGTGCGAATGTCCCGGATTCTATTTCCCAGAGAACGTTTTCGCCTAGGATGAGGCCTCCGCCTAAGAGTTGGTCCAAGGTTGCTATTCCCGTTGAGAGCATGTTGGTTTTGGTTTTCTCCATCTTGGGTCTCCACGCTTTGATTTGTGGTCGTTGATAAAAATGTTTAGGTCTTGCATGAGCGGTCATGTCGAAGGCTGTTCAACCGTGGACATTGTGTACATAAGGTTTCTATATTTGAACATGACATCACTTATGTTCTACAGAATTGGAGATGAAGATGAGTGTTGAATTCAGTAGAACTTTCAGGACGAGAATTAGGGATGATAAAACTGATTACTGACTTCTTCGCCGAGAAACCTGAACTGACGGCAAGAATTGAAAGCTACACGACGGCTCATTATGCTTTGACAACTACATATTCAGAGAATTTTGGAATTCCTGAAGCAGACGCGTCGAAGGTGTTCGAGGAGCTTGAGAGAAAAGTCAATGAAGCAGAATACATTCAGGTAGAAGCTCCGCCACCGCTTAAGAAATGGCGTCCCTTAACGAAAGATGAAACCAACATGCTCCGCGTGATCGTCGACTACTTCTCGGACTTTCCAAAGATGTCCCCTGCAAGCTCTTTCAGTTCAAAAAGACCAGAATCCATAATCGAAGCCTACCTGTGGTTCTTCGGAAGCTCCGTTGGGAACGGTGAAGCTGCACGAGAGAATTTCCAAAACATGATGGAAAAATTCCAGACGTCGGTTTCAGTTAAGCTGGAGACACTGACGCCGATCGAGGCTTCGCCTAATCCATACGAGGCAGTGCTGAAATTGCTGGATACCGCTGCGGAAAAGTTGAACCTAGACACCGGGGTACATGAAATGTTGAAACGTCCTATGAGAACAATCATAATTAATATTCCAGTAGTTATGGACGATGGAAGCATACAAGTGTTCACAGGCTATCGTGTACAGTACAATGATGCACTTGGCCCAACAAAAGGCGGAATAAGGTACCACCCAGACCTTACGATGGATGAAGTAGTAGCTTTATCAGCATGGATGACTTGGAAAACCGCAGTGACAGGTCTACCGTTGGGCGGCGGCAAGGGAGGGATAAGGTGCAACCCGAAGGAAATGTCATCAGGAGAATTGGAAAGATTGACAAGGGGTTACGCCCGTGCCTTTGCAAGATACATCGGGCCCTACACGGACATTCCGGCTCCCGACGTTTACACCGACTCGCAGACTATGGCTTGGATAATGGATGAGTACAGCGAGATTATGGGATACAACGCTTTTGGAGTCGTCACAGGAAAGCCTATTCAAGTAGGCGGTTCACTTGGGAGAACCGAGGCAACGTCAAGAGGAGTAATGTACACGATCATTGAAGCTGCAAAGCACTTAGGCATGGACCTGCGCAGATCGACAGTGGCGGTTGAAGGATATGGAAACGTCGGTTTCCACGCTGCCAAACTGTTGCATGAGCAGGGATGCAAGATCGTGGCAGTTTCAGACTCAAGGGGCGGAATATACAACGCGAAAGGAATAGATCCTGAAAAAGCACTGGAGCACAAGAACAAGACAGGTTCTGTTGTTGGATATCCAGGATGCAAGAACGTGACAAACGAGGAACTGTTAGAACTGGAATGTGACATTCTTGTTCCAGCAGCCTTAGAGAACCAGATAACTAAGGCGAATGCAGATAAGATTAAGGCAAAAATTGTGGCTGAGGGTGCAAACGGACCCACAACACCTGATGCTGATGAAATTCTGTTCAGAAATGGAGTGTTTGTAATTCCAGACATTCTTGCCAATTCAGGCGGTGTCATCGTTAGCTACTTCGAACAAGTGCAGAACCAGATGAACTATTATTGGGCGGAAGATGAAGTGCGAACTAAGCTTGAGCTGATTATAGTAAACGCCTTCAAAGAAGTTCTGGCCGTGGCACAGGAGTACAACGTGAACATGAGAGTTGCGGCGTACATGAATGCAGTGAAAAGGGTTTCCGAGGCAATGCTTGTGCGCAAAAGGAAAACCTTCGGCCCTGTTGTTCAGCCCAGCAAATTAGCGGTAGCTAAACTCTAACTCTCCCTTTTTCTATTGTCGTCTCGTATGTACATAAAGCGCATTTTTTGAACACATATTTAAAAGAAACGAATTTGAAGTCATGATTAGGGAAAGCTATGTCTATCCATCTTCATACTACGATAACGAAGAAAACCGATGATCTGCTTGAACAGTTGTCGAAGACCTATGGTGCTAAGAATCGTGTCATAGAGCAGGCGTTGGAGACCCTGCTAAGGGTTGAGCGGGTCGGCTCATGTGAAGACTGCGCCATAAAGGCAAAGATGAATGAACAGGTAAACCTCAGACAAGCCTTGGATTTAACGTCTGTTGGAAGAAAAACAATGGACACTCTATTGGAAGTAGCGATTGGTGACAAAACTATCCAGGAGTTTGTTTTGGAGCAAAAGGTAGAAGCCAAGAACACTATCGAGATATTGAAGGGTTCTGTCGCTTGGAAGAAACCTTCGAATTTCAAGGAATTCATGATTATTCTTGAAGAGCTGGAGAGCCTTACTAGGCTTTTTGAGATTGCATCGTACAGTGAAATTGACAGTACGGTGATTTTGAGGCCGAATGCCTTCAAACGGCTGCCGGAAATTGTTGCGTTTCAGACGTCAACCATACTTGAGGGGCTGCAGATCTGTTTTGACATGCGGGTAATGGGGGAGGACATTGCGGTCAAGATGATTCGACAGGACATGTACCCGTTGAAGAGAAAAGAGTTCGGTGACTCGTTGAATGAGCAGATTGAAAAGCGCTTGTCAACGGCTACCCCAGCTCTGTTTAGAAACACGTTGATGCTGGTTGGGCCAGCGTTCATGCACTGGGCGGAGAAGCATTTGGAAGAGCCGATAATGGACTTTGGGTCGCTTCTGGAAGACGTTAGGGTCGTGCTTGGCATGGGTGAGCTTCCGAAGGAACCTAAAGAGTTTGTGAGAAGTCTGCTTTCTGCGTTCATAAAGATGAACTGGTTCAAGCAGGCCAAGATATTGCGTGAAGTTGATGAAAAGACGTTGGATATATCTTTCCAGTCGACAACACCGTCGGTGGCGAAGCTCTCTGTTGTCATGCTTTCTGTTATTCTTGCCACTCGCGGATGGAAGCTTCTGAAGTTTTCTGCTGAGCAGACAACTGCTAACTTGAACATTCAATATGTCGGTCCGGAAGATCCAAGTTTGCTGGATCAAGTGGTAGAAGTCAGTCTTTATCAGACTATCGGCAAGCAGTTTTTGGATGTGATCCCGGTTCCTCGTGAGGTCTTCAGTTCGTTTGCGTCTAAGGTCTATGAGATCAACAAGGATAGATTCAATGAAATATACCGTACCATGGGTGTCCGGGTCTCGAATGCCATCCGAATGCTGGCGAGAAATGATCCTGAGAAAATTCGGAAACTGGCGCAGGCGTTCATTCTCAAAAACACTGGATCTATCCAGCCAGATGCTGAAATTCGATTGGTTGATGATGAACATTTCACGATGATTTTCAAGAAGATCGACCTGATGGTTATGAATAGTCAGCGCACGTTGATCGAGTCAATGTTTAAGGAGCTTGGATACGAGATTTCGACAACGGTTTTCCAGAACCTGCTCAGTTTCAAGGTGAGTACTGTTGAGAAGCTGGTTCTTGAGCCTGTTCCGCGTAAAAAGATGTTGCAGAGTTTGATAAACGAGATGTCTGCTAACTCTGCTGATGAAGGTTTTGCGATGATAAAGGATCAGATAGATGAGATTTTTCCTGAGGATTACCCGTGGACGATTAGGGAGGCTGGTGACAGAATCGTTGACATGTACCGGGAGCTGGATGTTGAAGTCGAAATTGAGTATTTTGAGGGTGGCTTCACGCTCAAGTACAAGACGTGTCCGTACTATCAGCTGGTTAAGTCGGGGCAAAAGACGTGGCTTTGCAATCTGCGCAAGAAAACCATAGATTATGTACTTTCAAGGATCTCACATGGAAAGAAAGGAAAAATAAAGATCATCAAGTCTCTACTGAAAAATGAGCATCCCTGTGAATACGCGATATTCCTGACAGGGTTTTTGGAAGAAGACTGATTCTTCCTCTTTTTCCTCTTAAACATACTTTTATTAACGCTTGAAAATAACCTATAAGCACGGAGGCTTGCTCGGTTTGAGTTTTGAGATGTGGGCTGAAAAGTACCGGCCTAAAAGGTTAGATGAAATTGTTGATCAGAAGGACATTGTTGACCGTCTGAAAAGCTTCACGAAGTCGAGAAATGTTCCTCACTGCATTTTTGCTGGGCCGCCGGGAACTGGGAAAACCACTGCTGCTCTCTGCTTGGCACGAGATCTCTATGGTGACGTTTACAGGGAGCACATGATGGAGTTAAACGCGAGCGATGAGAGAGGGATTGATGTTGTTCGGGAAACTGTGAAAACTTTTGCAAGGGTGAAATCTATTGGTGAGATCCCGTTCAAAATCATGATTTTGGATGAAGCGGACAACATGACTTCGGATGCTCAACAAGCTCTGAGACGGACGATGGAGCGTTACACGGGAACATGTCGGTTCATTATGTGTGCAAATTACAGTGGGAAAATAATAGAGCCTATTCAGTCAAGGTGTGCACCTTTCCGATTTACCTATCTGCCTAGGGAAGAACATGACTGTTATTTGAATGAAATCGCTAAGAAGGAAAAGGTGAAGTTAACAGCTGACGGTTTGGACGCGATTTTCGAAGTCTGCGGTGGAGACTTACGAAAAGCTATCAACACTCTGCAGTCATCCGCCTCACTGAACAAGCCTGTTGATGCAAAGGTTGTTTATTCAATCACCGGGAAGGCAAGTCCGGCCGACGTGCAGAAGATGATAAAAGTTGCTATGGACGGCAACTTCTTAGACGCGAGAAAACAGTTGCGGGAAATGATTCAGAAATACGGAGTGGCTGGCAGCGATATCATTCGACAGATTCACACTGAGATTTTCAGAGCTGAAATCCCTGAGCAGTGGAAGATCAAGCTGGCCGATATCGTGGGTGAAGTTGATTATAGGCTTGTTGAAGGGTCTGATGAAGAGGTTCAGCTGAGCGCGTTGCTCGCTAAGCTCGTTGAGGCCGGCGACGAACTGAAAAGCGCAAAATAGGTGCAGCTCTTGTATACTGCTTGGACGGTCAAGCACAACCCGAAATCCTTGGCTGAAATCGTTGGGAACGCTGAAGCAGTTGGGAAGTTTGTAGATTGGATAAAATCTTGGGAAAAAGGTGTTCCGAAAAAAAGGGCCTGTTTTCTCTATGGTCCACCCGGCATCGGAAAAACCGTCACTGTTGAGGCTACTGCACATGATTTCAGCATGGAGTTCGTGGAGAAAAACGCAAGCGACTACCGAACGGAAGAGGCCATAAACCGGTTCGCAGGTTTAGCTTCACAGTACAGTTCGCTATTCGGCGGAAACAGGATGATTCTGTTGGATGAGCTGGACGGGTTGACCGGTACGTCAGACAGAGGTGGAGTCAAGGCGATAACTGATGTTGCGAAGACGGCGCAGTGCCCAGTCGTGCTCACTGCGAATAACGCTTACGACCCGCGTTTTACCAATCTGCGTGTCTATTGTCTGCTAATAGAGTTCAAGAAGCTAGCAACAGGTGAAGTTGCAAAGCATTTGAAGCACATATGCGAACAAGAGGGAATTCAGGCTGACGAAAACGCTTTGAAATTCATCGCTCAACGTTCAGGAGGCGACGTGCGTTCAGCAGTCAATGATCTTCAGGCCCTGGGACAGGGCAAAAAGAAATTGGCTTATGAAGACGTTTCATGGCTTGGCTACCGCGACAGACAGGAAAACATCTTCAACGTGTTGAGAATGATAATTTATGGAAAAACATGTGCCAGTGCGAAGCAAGCGGCGAACATGGTGGACGTTGACACTGACATGCTCTTCGAATGGATCTATGAAAATGTTCCTGCACATCTGACTGATCCTCATGACTTGGCTGCTGCTATGGACGCGTTGGCCATTGCCGATGTTTATCGTGGAAGAATCCGGGCAACCCAGGACTGGGGTTTTATGCGTTACGTCATTGACTACATGACCGCTGGCGTGGCTATGGCCAGAAAGAACACGAAGACTTCGGGGTGGATACCGTTCAAGTTTCCACAGCGCATACAGATGCTTTCAAGATCAAAGGCTGAACGTGCGATGCGGCTGAGTATAGGCCGTAAGATCAAACGCAAGAACCATATTTCAGCGTTGAGGGCTTCAAAGGAAATTGTTCCCTATTTGAAGATTATTTTCAAAAACAATGAGAACATGGCGGCTGGACTTGCGAAGTGGCTTGATTTGGATCAGGATATGATCGAATATCTTGTGGGAAGCTAGAGCTAAAATCAAGCTGATGGGCTCAAAGATGACCGCTGCTTTCAGTGTATTTTGCTTCCTTCCACAATGTCTTTTTCAGGCTGTAAAATTACTACGTTGCCTTTGTCGTCTTCCGCGGCGAAAACCATGCACTGCGATTCGACGCCCATCAATTTTCTCCGTTGAAGGTTGAGGATGAAAGCGCATTTCCTGCCCACGAGGGCCTCTGGTTTATACCACTGCAGAAGTCCGGCGACGGCTTGTCTCTTTTCAGTCTTGAAGTCAACGATCATTTTTATAAGGTTGCGTGAGCTTGGGATCTGACTTGCCTCTATGATTTTGCCTATGCGCAGGTCAAGTTTCTGGAATTCTTCAAATGGTATTTCCATTTTTGCGGCCACCGTTTTCCAATTCTCACGTTGGGTTGACTATTAAGTTTTGTGCGTTCTTCTCTTTCGCTTTATCTTTTCCACGGTTTTTGTCACGCCTTCCCAGCCTTCGACGGACTTCGAATGGACTATCTCGAACGCTTCCTTCGAGGTCAGTCCAAACAGCTCTTGGCCAACAGTCATTCTTGAAAGATATTCTGCCGCGCTCAAGACCTCACCATTCAAACGTGAATCCATCAGATCTGCTAGATGGCAGACCAGGGCTTCAACGGTTTTCGGTCTCATTGGACCGTACTGCCCGTGGTGAGAAGTTACGATGTGAATCACTTCGAGTGGGAAGCCTCTTCGAACGAGTTCTGAAGTGGCGAGCGATAGGTGATCTAAGTATTCGCCCAAGTATGTTGAACTATAGTTTCCTCTTTTGTCCACGGCGTATGTTACTGGCTTGAAAGCGTCGTGCAGCAAGACGCCAGCCAATACGAAGTCGCGGCTTACTTTCCCATGGTAGATTCTTTCCACGGAGTTGCACATTGCCAAAGCGAGGTCTGATGCCGAGACAACGTGTTCAAGGTATCCGCCAGGATAAGTGTGGTGATGTGACCTGCCGGCTGGCGCGACTTCGAGAGGCAGGCCTGAATAGGTTTTGCCGTCAGCCTCGAACGTTGGGTTTTCAAGTAAATCAACGATCTTCTTACGAAGAGACTTGTCATGAATCTTGTTTGTCAACGCTTTAAGTTTTGAATTCAACAATTTGTTCTTCACTAGAGACTTGTTCTATCTGGTGAGAGAATATGGATTTTTCGTTTTGCCGCTGTTGCTATTTCATGAGCTTTTGCGATTGGTTCTGGGACACGATTGGCACTTGTGCAGTGCCTGACTATTTTGATGGCTGTGTCCAGCGAAACCATGTGTCCGACGCTGACGTAAACGGCTTTATATCCGCGCCTCGTTGTGATTGCTACGCCGATGACTTCACCGTTACGCTTTATGAATGCAATGGCTTTCTCTGGATGTGCGCTTTCAGTTTCGCCTATTAACTTGTGCTTAGCAACACCTATCGTGGGTTTGCCGATTACGAGTCCTAAGTGGCTTGCAAACCCACATCTATACGGATGAGCGAAGCCGTGGCCATCAGCAAGTAATACGTCTGGCTGTATGTTCAGTTTTCGGATAGACAGAACAGACGGCATGATTTCTCTGAAGGAAAGCAGAGTCGGAACGTAAGGAAAGCAAGTCTTGCAGCAGGCTGTCTGTGACTCCACAACCTTAAGCGAATCAAAATCTAGGACTGCCACAGCGCTAATAGACAATTCTCCAGTATAAGCGACGTCTACCCCGCCTACAAACCTGATTTTTCTAGGCAGCCTGTCATTGAAAACAATACGATTGGATAGGCGCAGCTGGGCTTCGTGAGCCTTTTTAATGGAGAACTCGGGGCTGACGGCTTTCTCATGCATGCAGCTCTTCTCAACAAACACCCTTGGGCTCATGCTCTTTTCTTTGCAGATTTCTCGAAACGCTTGAGGTGATTCTCAAGTGCACTTCTTCGGATTTCCTGCGTTATGTCTCCTCTCGTGATCTCAATAATCTTTCTAGCGACATCACATTTTCTTCTAAGACCTGGCACAAGCACGTAAGACTCATCCATTGCCATCAGTTCGACGTAGATTTCGTCCATTGTCTGTAGGCATTTTTCGCCTTTCTTTACGTTTCCTTCCCGTAGAGCGTCAAGCGCCCACCGTCGGCATTCACCTATTACATCAGCCAGTCCGAGTACATAGTCGGTAGAAGGCACATTGATTTCCTTCGGCGTCACAAATCTTGATTCCAGAACTAGCTTTACGAAAATGTTTGCTTCTGAGTATTCTTGGAGTGCAGCATTGTACATACCGCCGTAGATTATGTCGGGATGTGTGGCTGAGGTGTTATGAAGCTTGGAGAGGGTTTCTGTGGCTTTCTCGATTAGTTTTGCAGCTTCTTTCAGCCTTTTTTGATGGACCAGAAGTATTGCTTGCTTGGAAAAGCTTGTTGTTTTTCTCATGTCCATTTGGGCGTTTTCTCGGATCTTGTCCTTTTCTGTCAGCTCTTTTCTTGCTTCATTCAAGATAACCTTGAGAGTTTTCATAGAATTGGCCCTCTGAATTCAGTCTAGAATACGGGGATGAGGAAGTATTTTACGGTATCCTCAAAAATAAGAAATGTGTGAATATCGTTTACTTAGCGGGGCTGTCTCTCACTCCGTTGGAGGTGCCGGCTCCTTCCATTTCTCCACTAGTAGCTTGCTGTCCCCAAGTTTGAAATAGACTTTTACTAATATGGAATCAGATCCTTTAAACGGGAACATGCTGTCCTCGGCTAGGTCTTTTGGCAAGTAAACGAGGTATTTGCCGTCCTTTCTTCTGAATAGGCGCCCCCTTCCATCACTCACCATTTGTTAACACCTAGATGCAATTGTTGGTATAAGAAGAAGGGTAATGACGGAGGCAATATTTAAGCTTTGTTCTCATCTGATTCAGAAACGCACAAACTCCATGGAAAATGCACTTAGTCTATGAATCGAATGCAACTAATTTCAGCCACCTCCAAATCGCATCGGATTCTGCAGGTTCTCAAAATTACAACACGGCTTTCAATCGATTCATCGAGTTGTAACCTGTCTCGCTCGCCGCGCGCGCCGATGAGGCCAGAAGAGACCAACATTTCCAAGTTCAGTCACTTTTCAGGTGTGGCAAGTTCATCGGTGGGCATCTAAAGGAATGAGAACGCGTAGGACAAAAGCAGTGTCATCTCTCGAAGCAGTATTTTACTTTCTGAAATTCGCTGCTGAGCTTCTCCACATCTTTCCTTATGCTTTCCGGTTTTTCTCCGTCGATGACGGCTCTTTTGAGCAGTTCGGCTATTCTCAGCATTTCAGGCTCTTTCATTCCGCGTCTTGTGACCTCGCACGTGCCGAATCTGATGACGCAGTCGACGATTATGTTTGCCCGTTGAAGCTTTTCCGCTGTGCATCTCCCTTTCTCGTAGTCTCCGTAGTCTACGATTACTTGATGCGACTGAGTGAAGCCGAGATGCTTGCAGATGACAGGAAAACCGTAGTCGTCCAAAGCCTTGGCTAGGGCTTTTGAGTTGCGAACTATCTGTGTCGCGTAAGCCTTACCGAACTCTTTCATTTCAGTCAGGGCCAAGGTCAAAGCGGCTATGCGGTTCCAATGTGCATTGTCCACGAAGGCAGGGTAGATCTTGTCCTTCAAGAGCTCTCCCGGCTCTTTGTTTGCCAGGATTATACCTCCTTGAGGGCCGAAGAAGGTCTTGTGGGTTGACCCAAAAAGGGCTTGCGCCTTTTCTCTAAGCGGGTCCTGAAATTGTCCGCCGCCGATCAGTCCCAAGACATGGGAACCGTCAAATCCTACGTACGCACCGTTTTCCCGTGCAACTTCTGCCAGATCCTCAACAGGGTGTGGGAAAGTAATGAGACTCGCCCCGAAAACTATGATCTTCGGTTTCACCCGGCTTATGGCTTTTTTTGCTTCTTCAACGTTTATGTTCATGTCCTGTTTTGAAAAGGGAAAGGGCACTGCCTTAAGCCTCAAAAGTCCTGCAAGTCCGTTTTCCCACATTCCAGGGTAGCCACCGTCTTCTGGAGAAATGCACATGAACTTGTCCCCAGGTCTCGTCAAGTTAGCCAAGACAATCAAGTCCGCAATGTGCCCTGAAAGCGGGCGTAGATCCGCGGTATCAGCTTTGAAGACCTGCTTCGCGATTTTTTCCCCGTATTCCTCGATCTCGTCAGTGAAACGAGTACCCATGTAAAAACGGTCTCTTGCAGTGTAGCGATGTGCAAGTTCAGATGACAGCAAGGCTCTGGCGGCTGGGCTCATAACATTCTCTGACGGTATGAGGTTCAAGCATTGTTTTCCACGCCATCGTTCATGCTTCTTTACCAGATTCAAGATCTCTTCAATCATTCTAACGCACCCAACATTGTGCAAAACTACGCTTCTTGCACATTTAAGTCATTTTTCTTGATTACTTTCAGCTCATTCAGTTTGAGACTTATCATCTTCGATCCCGCTCAGCCTGATCTTTGATGTTATGGGCACGTTAGACAAGGTTGCTCATCTTATTAAAAGGTAAAGTTTAAAATGTTCCCAGTGTTAGAAGTGTTCACAATCTTCAAATACGAACGATGAGGGAAAACGCTTGGTAAAGATCACGCTCAAAATTGAGCAGTTAACATGCTTGCTTCTGCTATTGACGGTTGCCGTAATGAGCCTTTCACTATTGCCTAAAGTTCAGGCTGGAATTGCGATAACTTCCATAGTTCCGACCTCAGGAACTGTTGGAACGAGTGTTCGGTTGGTTTCCAACTTGACCACGGCTAATGGGACATATCAAATACGTTTTGATGATGCCCTAATGTATTCGGGGAATGCTACAGTAAACAGTGTCAGCGCAACGTTTACAATTCCTGAAGCTGCGGCGGGCAATCACACCGTTTGGATTGTTGATGTTGCCACCGGGGAGAACGCTTCAGCCCTCTTTTCAGTTTCAACATCCTACAACATGACGATTGGAGTCCCTCAAGCACCGAAGCAGCTTCAAGAAGGTGACTCAGTTCCAATTTCCTTGAATATAACTGGCGGGGAATCAAATGCAATATACGTTGCGAACATCACGGTTCAAGACCCGAATAGTGTTTCATATGTGGACATGGTTAATTTTACTGTGTCAACTGCTGGAAGTGCAATCGCAAGCGCGAGTTATCCAGGTGATTTTTCGTCAGGCGCCAACGCCAGTCTTGTCGGCAATTACAATGTGTTCTTTAACGGTTCGCTTAGCACCGGCGCCTTCTCCGTAGGGTTGACGAATTCAACGGAGTACCACAGAACCCAGATGGTGGACATTAAGGCTGTCTACAAACAGAATGAGAATGTTACGCTTACAATAACCGGAAACGACGTTCTTCGGTCGTTAAACCTGACTGCTGATTCTGTAGGAATAGTTCACTACACGAATTTCACGGTGCCCTCAAATGCCTCGATAGGAAGTTACATGGTGAGCATAGTTTCGATATCGGCTACCCCGACGACAAAGACTCCGCCTGACACTCAAAACTTCACAGTTCCGGGTTTCGCTGTTAACGTTACTGCAAAGAACCTAGCCGGAGACGTTGTTCCTAGCACAGACCTTAAGACCTATGAGAATGGAAGCTCCGTCAGTAATGCGACAACGGACTCGAACGGTTTGGCCGTTTTGATGCTTGAAATTGGAGACTACACGTGTCAGGCGTACTTTAAAGCGACACAAGTTGGTGAACGCAACATTACGGTCACTAATGCAACCTCAACAGATTTGGTCTGCAACCTCACTAATCTGGGAATCAACGTAGTGGCTTCCTTCAACGGGCTCGAAGAAGGCATTGCTGAAGCCGGAATAAACTTGGCACCAGACAATGCAACATTCACAACAGACGTCACAGGAATCACCGTTGCCCATTCGTTACTGCCTAACGTCACTTACGTGTTGAACGCTTCTCGCTACGGCATGCCATTCAATTTGACGACGATCGATCGATCGCAGCTGTTTGTGAACGGGAATGCCGTGCCATGGTTTAACGTGACGATTGTTTGTCCATTGCAAACGCTGCAGGTCAGAGCCCTGAAGGCAGATGGGCAGCCAATCAACAACGCTATCGTGGAGACAATGGAATCACTTGGTGGGCTTCACTACGAGGGACATACAGATAGCAGTGGAATAGTTACTTTCAGGTCGGTTTTTGGAAGGTATGATACTACGGTTTACGACAGTAATAGAATCAAACTGAACACCACGACAGTGGACTTGTTCCAAGATCAGAACCTGACGGTCTACTGCAGCCTTTACGGTTTGAACGTTTCTGTCGAAGTCGTGGATTATTTTGGGCAGCCTTTCTCAAACATAAACGTCAAGCTGCAAGGCCAAGGTTGGCAGCCTGTTTCTGCAGAGACGGGAAGCGATGGGACGGCTACATTTAGCAACGTGATTGGCGGTGATTTGGAGGTGAACGTGTATTTGAATGGCCAGGCTGAACCGACCGTTGCTCAAGGCTTCACAGTTGGCAATTCAACGACGGTTCAAATCAGGATTGATAAGTACGTGTTGCTGGCCGGATTCTTGGTAGAGACGGGCCAGCTGGTTGTCGTCATCATTGTCGCTTTGACTGTGATTTTCGTCGTATTGCTTGAAGTTTTCAGAAGGATGCGGTCCAAGCCTAAGAAAGATGAAAGTTAGACCATCGGTAAGAAGTTTTTGGGAAAAAAGTTTATATTATGTCCTGCGTGAATTAATGTGGAGCGAAAGTGGTGCTTTCATAGTAAAGTTTTGTTGAACAATGGTCAGAGGTCGTGCATGTATTGGCACAAGTCAAAACGTGTTCTCCCTCATGTCAATCCTTCAAGTGCGCAAAGAGCGCCGTTGTCTACCGTCGAGATGGGGTATGGTGCTGTTGGACTGAAGAAATGTGCAACGTCGCTAACTGTACTTACGCGATTTGCACGAAGCGACGACTGCTGCCGAAAGGAGTCTGTGGAGAAACCATAAAAAGGAAAACTGTGGAAAAACAACCAGACGAAGTCATCGGTCCACCAGTAAAGTTGCGTGGCAGGGCTCTCCGAAAGATCGGAGAGAAGGAAATCTTCTGAAATACCTTATGAGAATCTCGATAACGTTGGGCGCTTGGCGGCACGGATTGAATAGCTTTTCCTTTCTCTTTCTTTTCATTTGGCAGTAATTCGTTTCACAACTGGTGGTTTCACTTTCTTCAAAATTCTGTAACCGCAGACGATGCATTTCATTTCTCCGCCGCGCATTTCGAGTTCTTCGGAGGGAACCTTTGCTCCGCATCTCACGCATTCATAAACGATTCCAGTTGGTGTTTTTTCCATGTTGCTTTTCCTCTTCTACAGAGGAAAGCCGTTTTGCTTTTAAATGTTTCCGGGTGTTTCTTGTTTGTGGATTGAGTGGGACAGATTGAAGGAAGGCTTAGCGAAGACTCTCGCAGACATTCTTTCCGATCGATCGTGGATATTTCGATCGCTATTGTTCTGTAGCTGGTGAGTTGTTGTTGACTGTGAATTTCTGGGCGTCCGGTGTTTACTGCGAGCACTGCCCCACGCGCCGGCGAAAGGAGAAACGCTGTTTAGGATGCAAATGGGTTAGTGACAGTTGAGAAAGGTTAGAGTCGCACAAGGGTTGTTCATTTCGTGAATGTGCTGAAAGCAGGAGATTGGCGCCTTGCTTTTTGTGCGAAGAGTTTCCAGCTCAAATGGATTATGGGAAGGAGGGGATCTGTACTTCAGAATCATTGAACATGGGGAAGGAGCTCAAGAAAAGCGGTGTTAGTTTTGGCAAACAATAGGGTATCTCTGAAAGAGTTTTATAGTTTTGGCACGAAGATACGTCGGGGGAATGAAGCAGTGAAAAAGAAGCTGATGGATATATTGGCATGCCCTATTGATAAGTACTATCCGCTTGATTTACATGTTTTTGAGCAAGATGAGGAGATAGTGGAGGGTTTGATCGTGTGTCCGAAATGTTTGAGGTGGTATCCGATTCGCGATGAGATTCCTGAGATGCTGCCTGATGAGTTGCGGAAGAGGGAGGAAGATTTGCCTTTTTTGAAGAAGTGGAAAGAGGAGATTCCTGAGAAGATTTTGGTGGAAGGTAAGCCTTTCAACCTCAAGAAACTTGGGCGAGATTGATCGTTGACTGGGTTTATTTCAGCTTGACTATTTTGCCTGTTGCTGAAGATTTCAGTGCTGCTTGAGCTATCTTGAGGGCTTTCAGGCCGTCGAGTCCTGTTATTAGTGGTTTTTCTTTCTTTGTGATGCAGTTTGCAAAGTGTTGAAGTTCGAGTTTCAATGGTTCTTGCATCGGGTATCTCGGTCGCATGGTTTCTTTTGCATTTTCAACGGTCAGTTCTTGTGTGATGTAGTCAAGGGTCATTATTGCTTCGCTTCCGGTGGCTGTTAGGACACGGGTCTTGTAGGGCGTTAACCAGTTGGATTCTATGAACGCGCTCTTTCCTCCTTCAAAAGTGAGCATCATCTGGGCATAGTCCTCAAATCTCTTGTACCTCATGGCCCCGGTCTTTGCGTAGACGGCAACTGGGTCTTCGTTGAAGAGGTACAGTATCACGTCTATGTCGTGGATCGCCGTGTCTTTGACAACGCCGACGTCGCCTATTCTTTCAGGCCATTGGGATACTCTCTTTGCTGTGGCGCACACTAGTTCGCCTATTTCTTTGGTTTCAATGGCTTTTTTGATGTGCCGCAGCCCTGGGATAAACCGCATGAGGAAGCCGACTGTGAGATATACTCCTTTTCTTTCGACTGTTTCGACCAGCTTTTCCGCTTGTTTCACGTCTGCAGCCATTGGCTTCTCAACTAGAACGTGTTTTCCGGCTTCGGCGGCTCTGATCGCTTCTTTTGCAAGGCTTGTTGACCATGTACAAACACTCACGGCTTCGATGTCCTCGTTTCTCAGCATTCTGGCGGCGTTTGTGTAGGGTTTCGCGCCGAATTGTTTTGCCACGGATTTTGCTCTTTCGGCATCTATGTCGCAGATGGCCAAGAGCTCGGTTTCTGCAAGTTCTCTGTAGACTCTAGCGTGGTTTCTTCCCCAAAAACCGGTTCCTATGACCGCTACGCCTAGCTTGTCCTTCATCTTGTCCAGACTCCTCTTCCCAGTCCTCGGTATATGAAACCTTCCTTTTCGACTTTGTCTGGGTCAGCAACTCCTTCCAAATCGACGATCGCTGCTGGCATCTTCACTATCAGCTTCAATTTGGCCAGATTCAAGCGTCTGAACTGGTCGTGACCGGTCAATATGACTATGCAGTCAGCTCGCTCGAGGGTTTCCGTCAGAGTCCTTTTGAAATGGGTCTTCGTGTCGGCTAATGCGTTTTCGGAGAAATACGGATCGTAGAGTCGCACTTTGGCCCCTTTAGTTTCGAGTGCCTCGGCGATTTCTATGGTGATTTTTCTGAACGGGCCCTTGTCGTTTGGGATCTGTGAGGCTCCAAGAAGTGAGATGTTTGCTCTCGTAAGTGTTTTCCCGCAGCTTCTCAATGCATCTCTGATCAAGCTGATTGCATGCTTGATTGTTTCCTCGTTTACCTCTCTTGCGGTCCCGGGAATTCGGAGTTTCACGTTTGAGTTGTCAGCTTCTTCTAAGAACAGATACGGTTCTTCACTAGTGGCTTCGTCCAGAAAATCAAGCGTGGAAGACGCACTGTAAAACCCGGTTTCTGCAAGCCCTCGGGCTTCAAGATAATCTACGCCGATTTTTTCACAGAAAATTGCAAGTTCGTTTGCAAGTGCAGTTTCAACGTCTTCTTGCACGGCTTCAAAAAGTGTGGCGGCTTCTGCTGTCTTCACGCTCGGTGTTTTTTTCACAGGTTTCTTCGTGATCGTCTGCAGAATGGTTGAAGCAACATTTAGGCTGTTCTTGTCTGCTGCTGCCACGGTTCTTTGACGATTCTTTGCTGTTTCTAAGGTTTGGTTAGGCTGAGTTCTTAGCGGACTGTATGCCAGGGCGAAATCGGTTCCAACTTTGAATCCTGAGGTGTTTTCCAGTGTTTCCCTGACCAAGCCTTCTGTCACGCCAATTCCTGTGAGACTCATAACAATAACAAGTGATCCGCAGCGGAGGTTTGAGCCTATTTTTTTGCAGGTGTTCTCTATTTCTGAGTAATCGGCTTTTTTCTTTCTATCAAATCTGACCGCGGTTGTTATGACGATAATGTCACTTTGGGAGACTGCCTTTTTAACATCGTTCGTGGCGTTTACTCGGCCGGCTTTCACGTGGGTTTTCAACTTGCCTTCTATTTCGCTTTTGAGGGCAAGGTTCTTTCCCCTTAAAATGCCGTTCACTACTGTTTGGTCCGCGTCTAAGCATGTTACCTTGAATCCTGCCTCCGCAAGAAGAACAGTCGCGAGAAGGCCTGTTTGTCCACATCCGATTATGCTTACGGTGTATTTTCCCCGTTTTCCAGGGGTGTCGATGTCTTCAGGTCTTATGTGCGTTATCGGTGAGGACATGCTCGTTCGCTCCGGCGAGGTCGTTGCCGTCTAGCTTGCTTCACGGATTATCTTCTTGAGTTTTGAACTGTATGTGCTGATGAGTCGTAGGGCTTTCTGATGGTTTTTTGCTTCTGCGTAGAGTCTGTAGATGGGTTCGGTGCCGCTTGGTCTTATTAGAATGGCGCTCTTGTCGTCAAACCAGATCTTAATCCCGTCGAGGGTGTTTGTTTTGAGTTTTTTGGATTGTTGTGTTAGCTTTTCTAGGACTTTTTCTTTAAGGTCTTCTTTGCATTCGACTTTTGCTTTTTCAATGAAGTATTTGGGGAGTTCTGAGAGCAGTCTGGATAGTTTTTCATGCGTTTTAGCCATGATGCCCAGAATCAAGGCGGTTGACATCGCGCCGTCCCTGACTGGTTGATGGGGGCTGTAGAAGATGCCTCCGTTTTCTTCGCCTCCGAGTTTGGCTTTTAGTTTTTTCATGGTCTGAGCCACCGTTACGCTTCCGACTTTTGTCCACACGATCTTGCCGTTGTACTCGTCAGCTATGTCTTGGACGAGGGTTGAGGAACTCACAGGTGTTACTATTTTTTCTCCTGGGTTTTCTTTGAGAAAGTATTTTTCAACCAAAGCGAACGTTTCGTCACCGGTGTTGATATTGCCTTTTTCATCTATGAAGATTGAACGGTCGGCGTCGCCGTCATAGGCTACGCCTAAATCTGCACCTACAGCCTTGACTGTCGATGCGAGATCGCTGAGGTTTTCAGGCCGGGGTTCTGGGGGTCTGCCTGGGAATGTTCCGTCGATGTTCGCGTTTATGGTTGTGACTCTGCAGCCGAGTTCTCGCAGCAAGCGTGGCGCAGTCAGGCTACCTACGCTGTTTGCGCCGTCAACCACGATGTGATATTGTTTTTCGGATATTGTTTTGACGTTTACGTGTGTTTTTACGGCGTCAACGTATTCATCGATTGTTCCAAGCTGTTGGCGGGTTTCGCCTATTGCGTTCCATTCTGCGAGGCTTGTTTTTTCGTTGAAGAAGATTTCTTCAATTTCATTTTCTTGTTCGTGAGAGATCTCTATCCCGTCATTCCAGATGACTTTTATTCCGTTGTATTCTGGGGGGTTGTGTGACGCGGTTATTATTACTCCGCCGGCCGGTTTGTGGTGTTTAATTGCATATTGCAGCGCTGGGGTTGGGGCCATTCCGGCGAGTAGCACGTTGCATCCTGTTGAGTTCAAGCCGGCAACAACTGCTTTTGCGAGCATGGGTCCGCTCGTTCTCGCGTCGTAGCCCAACATCAGAGTTCCACGCTTGAAAAAAGTACCTATGGCGCCGCCGACTTTGATCGCCATCTCAGGTGTTAATTCTTTGTTGGCAAGCCCGCGAATCCCGTTGGTACCAAACAAGCGTTTTGAACTTAACATGCCGTAACTGCCTCCCCTAACAATTGCGGCAAGCTGTTAATACGCTTTTAGAGACCTCGTTTGCTGGACAAATCAGAACTCCTTCGGCGAGAGAAACGTTGTCCCCTATCTTGGCGTGATCACCGATTACACAGTTTTTCCCGATTTTGGCGTTTCTTCCGATAGCCGCGCCTTCGCCGATTATGGCGTTGTCCACCGAAGCAGAGTCACATATTACCGCTCCGGGGAAAGCGACTGAATCCTTTATGTGGACGTCCTTTCCGACGATGACGTCTCGCCCCAGAATTGCGTAAGGTCCAATCTTGGATCCTTTTCCTATTGAAACATCACGGTCGATGGCCACGGGTTTCCTGACTTCAACTTCACTGCTGACCTTGTATCTCTGCTGGTCCGCGACTAGGTCGAGCATCTTCCTGTTTATCTTCAGGTAATCTTCAGGCTTCCCTATGTCCATCCACAACCCGCTCAAGACATGTCCATAAAGCTTGCCCTCTGCTACGAGTTTCGGAAAGACCTCACGTTCAAGTGAGACTTCCCCGTCTTTGGGTATGTACTGGAAAATCTTCGGGCTGAGGACGTAGACTCCGGCGTTTATCAAGTTGCTCGGAGCAGTTCCCGGCGGAGGCTTTTCAACGAACGTCTTTATGCGGCCGCCTCTTGCCAGTTCTGCCACTCCGTATCTGCTTGGGTCTTCGATTTCATGAAGGGCTATCGTTGCGGTTGCACCGTTTTTTTCGTGCTCTTTCAAGATTGCTTGGTAATCTGTTTCAGCAAATATGTCTCCGTTCAGAACGAGAAAAGGTTCACGGTGGCTGATGAGTTTCTCTGCTTTTCTTATCGGTCCACCCGTTCCCAGCGGTCTTCTCAAGGGATCACGTGAATAAATGATATGAATGCCACACCTTGGAATCCTATATTGTTTGAACAAGATTTCGGTTCTATAACTGGTCGCCAAGATCACTTCTGAAACGTTGTTCTCGGCAAGCCTTTCAAAAGTCCACTGGAGCAAGGGCTTGTTGACTATTGGAAAGAGCATCTTCGGCCTGGTACAGCTTAATGGGCGGAGTCTTGTTGCAAAGCCTCCTGCCAAGATCATTGTCTTCAGTTTTTCACCCTCTTGGACCGCAAGCTTATATTCGATCTGCTTGTAATAAAACGATTTCGTGATATGAATGAGACCCTCGCAGGTATTGCTTTTTGAGATGAGCTGGCCTGAAGCAAAGAGGTATTTTTCAAAGAATGACATTGCAATTCTTCCTGTTGGTTCAAACGAGGAGCATGGGCCGGCGAACCCGCTTGGAACCGATCACTTGATTGCGAAGGCTATAGCCGAGGAAACAGCCAAACGTACGGGAGTGCTTTGTCTGCAGGTTATCCCTTTCGGCATCAGTTCTCATCATAAACAGTTCTGGGGCACTGTTTTCATATCTCCTAAATCGTTCAAGAAATACGTGAGAGACGTGTGCTCGTCGCTTACGTATTATGGTGTGCGGAAAATAGTGGTGGTTAACGGGCACGGCGGCAACTTGGCTACGCTTACCGAATTGGCCAGGAAACTGAGGGAGGAAGGGGTTTTCGTGTCTATTTTCCAGTGGTGGCCTGCCGCGGGAAAGCTTCTGCCGGAGCTTTTCACGCCTGAAGAAAGGAGGCATGCGGGGGCTGAAGAAACATCGTTGAATTTGGCTATACATCCTCAGCTTGTGAATATGAGCGAGGCTGTGGACGAAGAGCCTCGCAAACACGCTGTTCTGGTAGAGGGTCTAACGCTTCCGCTCAGCACTGTGGACGAGACAAGCTCAGGGGTCTTTGGTAGAGGCACAACGGCCTCTGTCAAGAAGGGGAAGAAGATTTTTGAGGCGGTTGTGGACGAGTTGGTGCGGCATGTCAATCTGCTCAAGAAGGCGAAAATGGAGGATTTGATGCTGAAACCCAAGGTCTAGTGTCGGGGCTCATGTAGCTATGCGTAGAGATATTTTTGCAGTTCCCATGTTGTTACTTCGTTCTTGTTTTTCGGTAGATGCGGCGTGTATTCTTGCAATTCTTGCGTTTTGAGATCAACGTATTTTTCTGCGGGTTCCCTTCCTAGCGCCTTTATGCAAATCTCATCGCTTTTCCATTCTTCCAAGGCTTCTTTCAGTGATGTGGGCAGGACTTCGACGCCGAGTTTTTTGCGTTCTGCATCGGTCAGGTGATAAATGTTCGTGTCCACGGGTTCGCTGGGGTCAATCTTCCTTCTGATGCCATCCAAACCTGCTTCAAACACGGCAGTGTACGTGAGGTACGGGTTGCACAATGGGTCGGGGCATCTGAATTCTATTCTGGCTTCGCTTGCGTTTTCTGGCGGAAACGCAGGTACTCTTACTAAGGCGGAGCGGTTTCGCTTGCTCCATGCCACGTACACCGGAGCTTCGTAGCCGGGGACGAGCCGTTTGTAGCTGTTTACTGATGGTGCGACTATGGCGCATAAGGCTTTAGCATGTTCTAGTAGTCCGCCGATGAAGTATCGACATTTCTGTGAAACGTACGCGTAGCCTTCTGGGTCGTGAAACGGGTTTTCACCTGTTTTCGGGTTGAAGAGTCCAAGGTGAATGTGCATGCCGCTTCCTGCTTTGCCGTACCATGGCTTGGGCATGAACGTTGCTGTCCACCCGTATTTTTTGTCAGCTGTGGCCTTGGCTGCAAATTTGTACCGCACTATGTTGTCAGATGTAGTTAATGGATCGGCGTACTTGATTGTGACCTCGTTTTGAGCTGACCCTACTTCGTGATGCTGTCGCTCGACTTCAATTCCCATAGTGGCTAATGCGTTTGAGAAGTCCATGCGGTAGGATTCGGTCAGGTCTCGACCAGGGGCGATGTCAAAGTATCTTTGCTTGTCTATCAAGTGATTCTCGACAGGGCAGACTTCACCTTGCTCGTTTCTTTGTACGAGGTAAAACTCGAGTTCAGGCGCAGCGGTTAGTCTATAGCCTTCTTTAAGTGTCTTTTCCATGGTTTTTCGGAGAATGTGTCTTGGGTCGGTTTCGAATTGTTTGCCGTCAGGCTGTTGAATGTCGCAGATGAAGCTGGCAACGCTTTTGTCGTAGAAATAGTAGGGGCAGACCGTGAATGTGGATGGGTCGGGTTTCATTATCATGTCGCTGTCTTCTATGTTTGATCCGCCTATCATCGAGGAACCGTCGAAGGTCACACCTTCCTCGAGTGCCTTCTTGACCTGCGCCGCCGGTATTGTTCTGCCTTTGAGGTAGCCGAGCAGGTCAGTGAAATGTAGGAGAATGTAATCAGCGTTTTTCATCAACTTGGAATATGTTTCAAAGTTTTGGATCGTTTGAAGTTTGGCATGTGCCATATTCTTGCCTCGGTGTTCAAATTTATAGAAGAATCAGATGATTCCATACATATAAAAGCTTTATTACCGATTTGAGAAGCAAATGTTAAATATTTGATCATCATATTGGATGAATGTACAGTGGAGTGAATGATTTATGGATTTGGATGGGACAGACGTTAAAATCTTGAAAACATTGACTCTTGATGCTAGGCTTTCATCGAGGAAGATAGCAAAGCAGTGTGATATCTCAATCGGTACGGCACTGTCGAGAATAAGAAAAATGGAGGCTGGAGGCATAATCAAGGGCTATTCAGCATTGCTGGATCAGGAAAAGCTCGGATACGAGTTGACAGTCGTTACAGAGATCACCGTCTCAAAAGGAAGGCTCCTGGAGATGGAAAACGAGATCGCACGCATTCCGAACGTGTGCTGCGTATACGATCTAACTGGCTTGTCAGACGCAGCTATAATTGCAAAGTTCAAGGGCCGTGAGGAGCTAAGCATGTTTACGAAACATCTCCTCTCATTGCCCTACGTCGAACGCACAAACACACACGTCGTTTTGACAACCATAAAAGAAGATTTCCGCATAATCTGAGCAGCAAGCGCAATCTCCTCCTATTTTTCGCTTGGCAGGCCATACGTAAGACTTAATTTGTACTCCAAATTAGAAGACAAGCCATCAGACGTCGTAGAGCGGGGGTTGCCAAGCATGGCTAAAGGCGTAGGCCTGAGGCGCCTATCCCGTAGGGGTTCGTGGGTTCAAATCCCACCCCCCGCATGATCGATCGAACTCGGAGATAAAGCGTCTTAACAGATTAACCGATTCTCAAATCCTGCGAAGCAAAAAAGCATGGGAAGAGTACAGAAAACTCTAACAAGAATGTAAACAGTGTGCAGCGTGTCCTGTTCAACTGGACAACCTGAGAGCCATATGCAAGAACGGAGGAATTAGCGGCAGGCCTGCTATGTTATTCACTGGCACGATTTGAACAGAGCGAGCGGCAATCTCAAACGCGAGCGTCAAACTTTTCAGAAGTTGAATATGAATCGTAAATCAACAATGATTTCTTTTGCTTCTTTCCTTAAGTTCATAGCGTACCCTATGAAGTAATAAGACTTTTTTGGCTAAAGACTCTTCGCATAGGCGCTGATGCGCGCTACCTGACAGCAAAGGAGAGTGAGTCTGCGACTGCTTCTAATGCTTGTCACCGAAAACGTTAAGGACCTTGTATATTGCGTCAGCGTTGAAGGTCACAGCTCTGCCATTGCTCGTGACAATAAAACAGGTATGCAATACTGAAGTCAGTGCGTAAAGTCGTTTTATTTCATTCTTAGAGTTGGATTATTCATAGGACTTTTTTCTTGATGATGTGTGGCAAGTATACGTGAAACGCTGGTGGCTTTGTATGGTCGGTCGATAATGCTAAATATGGTGCGACTGTTTTTGGATTAATGGAAAGACGCCCCTTATGCTGAAAAATGAAGCTAGGAAGAAAGCCATTCTGCTCTCGATCGTGATAGCTTCGATTCTGCTTAACTTGTACACGTTCGTTCAGGCCTATCCCGAGACGTTTGCCATCGATTCCGGATGCTGCGCGAGTCAGATTCTCGCCAAGGATTTTTCAGCATACTACATAGGTGGATGGAGGTTCTTTCACGATCCATCGAACGTTTACACGAAGGGACTGGTAAACAACGGGGAACCCTACATTTACCCGCAGCCACAGCCATACAAGTATCTGCCCTCCTTCTTGGTTTTTGTCGCTCCTATGCTTTTCCTCGGTTATCATGACGCCTTGATTGCATTCGACATAGCACAGTTTCTTCTTCTGCCTGTCATGGCCTTTGTGGTCTACCAGCTACTGAGAGACAGAAGTGTTCTCACGGCAGCAATTGTGATTATCATATTGATGCTTCAGCCGTCGCCCACGCCGCACTGGGGGTTGTCGGTGAGCTATTTCTGGCAGTGGGGTGAAGGTCAGGATAAGGTGCTTAACACAGCTCTTTTGTTGCTCTCGTTTTATTTGGGTCAGACTCGCAGGCCTATCTTGTCAGGAGTCGTGTTCGCTTTGGGAGCTTTCGACCCCAGGTTTTTCTTGCTCTCCCTTCCGTTGTTCGCTGTTTACAACAGGCTAGACTTGAAGAAATCAGGGTGGTCATTGATAGCAAGCCTCGCTGTGTTTAATTCTCCACTGCTAATCGACGGAATCGGTGCTGGTTTTTTGCAGATGGTTGTCCAGCGCGGGGTTGGGACACCTCTTTACTATTATGCATTGATTCCATTTCTGACATTAGTGTCACTGATGGTTCTAAACTGGAAGGATATCTATCTTCTCCTCAGAGCGCTTCTTTCCAGAGTTGCCGCGTATTCCAGAACGATAGGTCTGAGAGTCTGAAACTCTCTACTCTGCGAGCGAACACGTAACTCCGAAGTCTGCGGCTCCTTTGCAAAAACTCGCAACTCTGTGTTCTTTCGCATCTTTCGTTTTACATTCAGTTATATAATTGCCTGTATTCTTTGACTCTCACTCAGGTAAACTCTTTTCTCTCGAACAGGACTAGTCCTAGGACCCCGGTGATGATGAAGTATAGTGCTATGATTGCGAGTCCTTCTGGAACCGGAGCGTTGAAAGTGGTGATAGTGCGCGTACGACCGGCAAAATGCTGGGTCGACACGACTGTGTGAGCCGGATAAGGCACGGTCAGTATGTTTCCTATTATTTGTCCCCCGTAGGTCAGGATGAACCAAGGCTCAACCTGAACGAGGTCTGCGACAAGCGTCTGAATGAGTGTGAACGCGAACAGAAAGAGGATAGCACTCACGAGGATGGATATCGAGCTGCTCTTGAACAGCGAACTGAAGAAGAAAGTGAACCCGAGAACGGCCGCGAGATAGAACCAGGCGAGAAGCAAAGACAAGACGAACTGGTAGGGCACGGTCAAGCCAAAATAGTACATCCCGTTACCGATAGTAATCGCCGTGAACACGACCAATATTACGGTGGCCGCGATGAAAGCTGCCAACCACTTACCCACATAAATGGACGACCTTCTAATCGGATTCGGAACTCCAAAGTAGCCCGTCTTGTTCTGAAATTCTCCTGAAATGGCATCGCCACCAAAGAAAATGGCGGAAAGTACGATGACAAAGGTCACGGACATGCCCCACCAACCAGAATAGAACGACAGGTCAGAAGTCAGAAAAGTCTCAGGACGATAGTACCCTACTATGAAAGTGAGAAGTGCACTTATCAGAAGAGTTATGACTAGGAGTATGAAGAACCTGCGGGATCTGAAGTAATCGAGAAACGTGTACTTCAACGTAATACCAACCTGCGTCAGGCTGCTCGGCACCTTGTTTTCGGATACGTTTTTTGTCTCGTTCATGTTTGATCACAACGTACTCGTGATGAGTTTGAGATAAGCGTCTTCGAGTTCCGAATTCGCTGGTCTGTAACTGATTACTCCAATGTTCATTCTCACTAGGTCCGACAGGACGCGTTCCTGCACGTCCAAGCCTCCGCTGAAATTAATTCTCAGAGTTTTATCGTCTTTTATCTCTGCCGTGACCACGTTTGCAAGAGTTGCTATTTTTTTGGTCACTAGCTCGGAGTCGATGGCACGCTGCAGCCCGACCTCCACGATGTTTTCTCCGCCTGAAACCTTGGCCGATACGTTGGAAATCGTGTCATAAACGATGAGTTTGCCATGATCGATCATCGCGACCTCGTCGCAGACTTCCGAGACCTCACTGAGAATATGGGAGCTCATGAAAATCAACCTCTCCTTGCGCTTCAGTGATTTCACGATGTCCCTAACTTCGCTCATTCCTCTAGGGTCAAGCCCGTTAGTAGGTTCGTCCAAGAGGAGTATGGTTGGATCACTCAGAAGTGCCGACGCGATGCAGATTCTCTGTTTCATTCCCTTGGAGAACTTGCCGACTCTCTTATCCATCCATTCTTCCATTCGGACTTCTGAGACGGCTTCCTCTATTCTTTTGCTTCGCTCTGCATTCGGCACTCCTCTGATCTCAGCTATCATCATGAGCGCTTCTCTCGGCGTTAGCGCGGGGTAAATTTCGGGGGTTTCAATCAGGGCACCCACGGACGCCAGTGCTTTTTTCTTATCAGTGTGCACGTTGACACCGTTTATGAGAGCTTCTCCAGAAGACGGCCTGATTAGGTCAGTAAACATTTTGAGAGTAGTTGTCTTCCCTGCGCCGTTCGGGCCCAAGAATCCAACACACTTTGACCCTTCAATTTTCAAGTTTAGATCTGACACGGCTACAAAAGAGCCGTAATTTTTGGAAAGTTTTGCACTTTCGATAGACGGATTTGCCAAAGTAATTAACTCCTCTCTTTCTTACCTTGTCATCATTCTTCTGAAAACGGGCACGGCTATTGCTGTCATGATCGCACCGAACACTATCATTATTGTAAGCTCAGTGGTTATGTCCGGTATTCCTGCGCCTAGAACCATGACTTTCCTGAGGGCTTGCGATGCGTAGGTAAGAGGAAGCACTCTTGAGATGTCTTGCATGTACCAGGGCATTTGCTGTATGGGGAAGAATACTCCGCTGAGGAACATCATGGGGAACATCAGCGTCATCATCATCATCTGCGCTGTCTCTTGGTCTTTTGCGAAGGACGTTATTACGATGCCGAGGCCGACGAAGCTGAACACGCCCAACAAGAGCAGCGCGAAGACAAGCAGGATGCTTCCTTGAATTGCGACGTGAAACAAAACCGCAGCCATCACTAGTATAATGGTTCCTTGCAGCAGGCCTCTTGCAGTCTGACCTAGGGTTTTCCCAAGTATTATGGACAACCTGTTGATTGGTGCAACCATCATTCCGTCCAAAGTGCCGACTTCCTTCTCTTGGGAGATAGCCACAGGGAGCCCTGTCATGACGCTCATCATCACGGTCATGGCCATTATTCCTGGGGCGATGAAGTCGAAGTAACTGGGGGTTCCGGGTACAACTCCTTCTGTCTGAACGTTGTAAGGCTTCACGATTGCTAGAGAATTGCTTGCGTTGACTGCTGGATTTAGCCTCTGAACGTTTTGTTGAGCCAACATTGTTCCCATTTGATCAAATACAGCTGACAAGACTGCCTGAATGGTTGCCGATATTTGTGGATTAGACTGGTCAGTTATGATGATTAGAGTACCCTGTTCTCCGTTCAAGATGCTCTCAGTGAAATTGCTTGGGATAACTATGCCTCCTTCGATATCGCCTTTCTGAACCATGCTTTTGATATCGCTCTCACTTGTTGCGTTAGAAAGAGTGATCATGCTTGTCCTATTGTTGATTTGCTGTAGACCCATTATGAAAGTCTGGCTCGCTATTGTGGAATTGCCATAGCCTGCATCCTCATTTACCAATGCCACCGGCAAGTTGCTTGCGGAGATGCCGTTAGACGGATAGATGAAGCCAACCATGACCATCATGAACAAAGGCATCAGAACAAGCAGGACTAACCCGAGTCGGTTCCGATACAGCTCCGTCAAATCTTTCCAGGCAATCCTTAAACTATGCGTAAGTAGAGTTTTTGCGCCCACATTGCCTCACCTTATCCTCCCTTGCGGGGGCGCCCCAAAGCGTCGACGACCCATCACCATCGGTATCTTTTGGTCTGCGCTATCTCTTACCTCGTGACCGGTTATGTGCAAGAACACATCCTCAAGTGTAGGCTGAGGATTTTCCATAGAATTTATCTTTCCGTCTTTCTCCCTCACAGCGTCAATTACTGAGTCGAACGCCTCATCGCCGTGGGCAATGATTCTCAAATGGGTAGAATTCTCTTGAGAAACGGCATCCGTGCACTTGCACGCCCGGATTGCCTCAATAATATCGGGTGATAAATTTCCAATCTCTAGTTTCAGTATCGTTGTGTCCTCTCCAGAAATGAGTTTTTTCAAATTCGTGGATGTATCAAGTGCAACAATTTTGGCATGGTCCATAATGCCTATGCGATCACATAGCAAATCGGCATCAACCATCATGTGCGTCGTTATAATAATCGTAGTTTCATTTTCTCTATTGAGTTTCTTTATGAAGTCCCTGATCTCGACAGACGACTGAGGATCCAAACCTAGAGTTGGCTCATCCAAGAATAGCACCTGGGGCATGTTAAGCAGCGCCCGTATCACGTTCATCCTCTGTCGCATACCACTGGAAAATGTACCCACTTGAGCGTTTTTCCATTTGGTGAGTTGAACCAGCTCTAGCAGGTCGTCGATTCTCTTCGTTAAGACGTTTTTGGGAATGTTGAAGAGATTTCCGAAGAAAATTAGGTTCTCCTTGGCCGTCAACCGGTTGTACATTATCATCTTTTCAGAGACGATGCCTATCAGTTTCCGCACATCAGTATCATTCTTCACTATGTCGTAACCGCCAATCGTGGCAGTTCCCTTCGTTGGCCTGGCTAACGTAGAGAGCATTCTTAAGGTTGTGCTCTTACCCGCTCCGTTAGGACCGAGCAGGCCGAAAACCTCGCCTTTCTTGACGTCGAACGAGATGCTGTCAACAGCTACGAAATCACCAAATGTTTTCGTAAGGTTTTTTACAATGATTATCGACTCACTTTCCAACGGGAAATCACCTTCAGCTGAAATATTATCCGTTGCAATATATCTAAGCAAAATATAAATATTCCTACGGACAGTACTAACTTCGAAATACGAATGCACGTTGAAGATGAGGAGAAGACAACCGCAGATTGGGTGAAGGAGGCCCAAAAAGGCTACATAAGGGTCGCAGGGCTTATCATTCTGAACAAACGACCGGCTCACGGCTACGAAATTATGAAAGAAATCAAAGACAAAACGAAAGGTTTTTGGAAGCCGACCGCCGGCGGGGTATATCCCATCCTTCGAGACCTTGAAAGAACAGGATACATCGAAGGAGAATGGTCAACCCAGAAAAACAGAAAAAGGAAGGTCTACAAAATCACTGAAACAGGCGAGGCCATTCTCAAACGCGCGATTATCAAACAAAGCGAACTGGCAAATAGCATGAACACCATGTTTCAAGAATTTGCTAGAGACGTTTTGAACATGGAACCAAAAAAGTTACCAATGCCAGTTTTACCCGCCCCCTTCTCAGCCTTCCTTGAGGAGAAAAGCCAAGAATCGGAAGATGAGATAAAAAACTTGGAACGAAAACGCACTTATCTTAAGCGCACAATCCAGATGTTGCAGAAAGAGCTGCAGACGACCAACAAGAAATTAGCCAAGCGGAAATAGCTAGAAAGGAACCAGCAAATAGATTTTGGGGACTTCGGTTCCCTTCGCCTTACCACGACAAAGCAACTACTCGCGTTCAAGCAGGATGTCTTTTCTTTCAACTTTCACGGCGTAGGTGGGCTCGTCTTTGATCTTTGGGTGCATGAGGAACACTTTTGGACCTGAAACAACTTTGCCTATTGCGACGTCAAATTTCGCTCTGTGGTTCGGACATGTTACTGTGTTTTCCTCCGGTTTTTTTTGAAAAGTCCCCACTCATGCGTGTGCAAATGTTTCTCTTTTTCCCCAAATTTGAAGGATTTCATTGGTCCTGGAGGTCTCTCTAGGGTTTCAGCCACTCTGACAAGACTCAGTTTTTCTAACGCGTGCGATGGATAGACCTGCTAAGCAGCACGGTTTGTTACTTCGCCGATACAATAAGGCTGCTGTACCTTGCTGAAAGAACGAGATTAATACGACTCAAGGCAGTAGTGCGATGTCCCTATCTAGTTAGGAAGGATATGGAAATATGGAAGGTAGGTTGTCCAGCACAATCAAGCAAAACCCAAGAACGACTAGCAAGAAATAGATGCTTTTGAATCTGTCCATTTTACTGTCCGCCTCGCTTCTTGAACGACTATAATGATACCAAAGCCCCAAGGCTATTATTATGCAAAGGAAGCCAGCGAAACTAAGGTATCCCATGCTTAGGACATGGGTTTCAGAAGCTATTAAGAATTGTTTTTGAATAGGATGGTAAAGAAAATAGGTTTGATGATTTCGTCACTAGGAATTTGGTGGGTGTTGTTTCCATTGATTGGTTTTTTCATTTTCCTTAGATGTTACTTTCTCTCTTTGCCCTTGATTGAGTACTATGCCGACGCTGTATTTGTTTAGCGCGGGCTAGTCTTCTCTCCACTTGAATAATCTCGCTGCGGCTACGAAGGCAACGATCGTGATTACTGCGACTACGACGAGATCTATTGTTGCCTGTGCGTAGTTGTTGTATATCATGACGCCGTTGAGTCCGTCGATTATGTAGAACAGGGGTAGGACGTGTGCGAAAGCTTGCAAGTACGTGGGCATGAGCGATATGGGGAAGAAGGTGCCGGAGAGAAACATCATTGGGAACGTTATGACGTTTCCGATCACGCTGGCTGTTTCGGTGCTCTTTGAGATTGTTCCCACGAGCATGCCCAGTGAGGCGAAGAACATCGGTCCCAGTATCAGGAACAGTATCAGCCAAGGTGAGAGCGCGACGTGTGCGCCAAAGGCGATTACTCCTACGGCAGTCATTAACAAGAATGACGCAGATGAGAGGAGGATGTAGAAGAGCACCTTGGAGGCTAGCCACTCGATTTTGGTGAGGGGAGTCAGCGATAACTGTTTGAACAGTTTTATTCTCTTGTACTCGGAGGATATGTTTACGAGAGAAAACATCGGGCTGATGAGTATTGAGAAACCGATGAGTCCCGGGACTAGGAAATCGATGTACTTGGTCGCCTGAGAATTGGCTGTGGTCTGCATTACGCCGATGATTGGCATGCCGTGGAAATATCCTAGGTTAAACCCGTTTATCACTCCGGTGACGGTTCCGCTGACTATAGCGCTTGAGCTTTGGGAGGGGTTGCCGTAGAGTGTCACGTTGACGGGCTTGCCGGCCAAGTAGTTTGCCGAGAAATCCGCGGGAATGATTATTCCATCGGACGCGGAATGAGCCGAGAGGTATTGAGAGAAGTTTTCAGAATTACTCACCTGTACCAAGCTAACCGTGCCTGTCTTCGTAAGGTTGCCCAGGAAAAAGTTGGAGACTGGACCAGTGTCGTGGTTTTGAACGTAGAGTGTTATCGTGCCGGAAAAGCCGCTGGAGAAGATGGCGCCGAAGATGACTATGAGGATGACTGGGAATATTAGGCCGAAGAACAGTCCTGCCGCGTTTCTAAGGTATCCGCGACCGAACAAGCGAAGATCAGACGTGATTCTTCTTACACTTGGCATTCGTCCTAGCGCCTCCGCTGATTATGTGATTTATCGTCATTGCTTTCAACTCTGATCTCACCGTGCTCATCAATCGTTCCGCTCACGAGTTTGACGAACACGTCGTCCAGACTGTCGCGGCGTGTGTGAAGATCGTGCCAGTCGAGTCCTGACTGCTCGATCGCCGTCAGGGCTGTCAGTGCATCTTGTTTTTGGTTGATGGCTATGCTGACCAAACCCTTGCCGTTATGCTCAGTCTTCAGATTCGTGTTCGCCCTGATGTAGGCGGCCAGCTTCTCTGTTCCGTGGATTTCCAGCCTTTCCCCTGAACCGTGAGTTTCAATGATGTCTTCAGTGGTTCCCATGGCCACTATGCGTCCATGGTTCATGATGGCGACCCTGTCGGAGAGCTGCTCAGCCTCATCGAGGTAATGCGTGGTCAGAATCACCGTCCTGCCCTTATCCCTCAACCCTCTTATCACGTCCCAAACAGCTCTTCTCGCGTTCGGGTCAAGCCCCGTAGTCGGTTCGTCAAGGAAAAGAAGCTCAGCAGAATTCACGAGTGAGAGAGCAAGACCCATCTTCTGCTTTTGCCCTCCGGAAAGATTCTCAAAAAGGACACCAGCCGAATCATCCAACAAAACTTCTTTCAAGATCTCATCTGGGTCGACGCTGACACCAAAAAGATCCGCGTAATATATCACCGCCTCCCTCGCGTTTGCCTTGTCAAAGAAAGTGAAGTCCTGCGGTATCACCCCAATTCTCCTGTGGAGCACGTAGCTGTTTTCCCACGGATCAAGACCGAGCACCTTCACAGTACCTCCGTCTCGTTTCCGCAAACCCTCCATAATCTCTATCAACGTTGTCTTACCCGCGCCGTTCGGGCCGAGAAGAGCGAAAACTTCGCCCTCGCTAACCGAAAAGGAAACTCCATCAACCGCCTTCAGATCGCCATACGATTTTCTGACAGAAGAGATTTCAACCGGAATCATTCGAACCACAACCTTACTCAGCCATCCCCTTCACAAAATCTCTTGGAACCGGCACAGCCCCATTATGCCCAACTGTTCTGCGTGAGGGTGTGTAACGTTGGAAATATAGTTTTTGGATGACACTTGCGAACTGGTCGAGCGCGCGCGATTCGTATGACCCGTGGGCATATATTAGCTTGTTCAGAAGAATGGGTGCATCAACTATGACGGAAAAAAGAGGGTGTCGCGGAGATATCTCCACTTGGGTCGGGTTCAAGCCTCGAAATAGTTTGCGGCCACCTTTAGCTTCGATAGAAGTCTTTCGAGGGTCTTACTGTTTTGCCTGTTTTGATGAAAGTGCCTCGATCCAGTTCTTGGAAGGCCTTCTCCAACTCTTCTTGAGTATTCATTACGATAGGTCCTCCCCAAGCTACAGGCTCATTCAGTGGTTTCCCTGATGCAAACAAGAAGTGAAGGCCATCCTTTGTCCCTATTTTGACGCTGTCGCCCTCACCAAACAAGGCGCAGTGTTGAGGTTCTATCATTGTACCATCGGCGTAGCCCAATCCTTTAATTGCGTAGACAAACACATTGCACTCCCTTTCCGTAGTATGCTCAAATGTTTTTCCAGCAGCTAATCTTACGTCGAAATATTCAACGTTGACTGCCAGATCTTTGATTGGCCCCTCCGTCTCGTCAATTGCGCCCGCTATCACTTTGATCTCAGTTCCTTCTTTTTCCATTGTAGGGATTTGGTCTTTTGTGATTCCCCGATATTTTGGAGTGATCAGCTTCTTTTTTGCAGGTAGGTTCACCCAAAGTTGGAATCCCTGCATCAAGCCCTCATATCTTCTTGGCATTTCTTGATGGATTATCCCTGACCCAGCAGTCATCCATTGAATGTCTCCAGACCTAATCAGGCCGCTGTTACCTATGCTGTCACCATGCTCAACTTCTCCGTTCAGCATGTAAGTGACAGTTTCAATCCCTCTATGAGGATGCCATGGAAATCCCCTCGTGTAATCCTGGGAGTTTTCTGACCCAAAATGATCAAGAAGCAGAAACGGATCAAACAGAGGAACTTCATTGTAACCAAAAACTCGCTTGAGTCTGACACCTGCACCCTCTATTGTCGCCTTACTTTTCAAAATCTGCTTTACTGTTCTTTTCATTGTAACACCTGACAGCTATTCCACCCTACTTCTCGCCTGATTTATAGAGTTAATGCTTTATTCCGATCCAATGCACGCAACTTGGGTAAAAAGAGGGGAGCTGCGGGAGACAGTGAAGACGTGGGCACTTGATCTCGGATGCAAACCTGATCCCTAGAACCATCATTCACCCGAGAGTCTGAATGATCTACGGAAGCGAGGACCCTTTTCTCTGGAGAAGCGCATTCACTGCATTAACGAGTGCTTCGCATGCAGCTCGTCTGGCTTCGAGAGAGCCATCGATCTCTTGGTTCTCGATCTCTTTCTGTTGATCTTGTATTTGCTCGATGACAGGCTGCTTCCTTCTCTCGTATTCGTCTCGGAGCCTCTCTTGTTCAGCAGTGAACTGTTGCACGGCTGATGCGAGCTCTCTTTGTGCGGAGTTCAGTCTCTCGGTTGCTTCTGCCTCTTTTTGTGCCTTAGCCTTCTTTGAGAGGGCTCTGAAGATGCCCGTTTTCATTCGAGCTATGCGATCCAGTTCTTCTTTGAGACTCTCAATGTTGCCAGATAGACGCTTGATTTCCCCATTTTTTCGCCCTTCGATCTCCCCCGTCCGAGCAGCGTATTCTTCTTCGATTCGTTCAAGAAGAACTTTATTATCCGAGAGACTTTTGATAGCCTTTTCACGAGAAGCCTCCTCGCGCCGTTTTTCCTCAAGCTCAAGTTCAACGTTCGAGAGTATCTGTGAACGCTCCTTTGCGAATTGGTCATCTGGGCTTATGGCGGGACTTGACTCAAACACGGATAAGACGTCTCTTAGGTTCATCAGCCACCGGCCGAAGTGCTCACCGAAGGGGGAAAGGGCAAATCTCTGGTTTCCCAGGTTACGTAGTCTGTTGAGAGTTCTATCCGCGACCTCTTCTGATGTCGGAACATGATTCTCCTCCGATATGTAACTGCCGCTGGATCGGCGTTTCTGCCCCCTGGCTTTGGCCTTTTCACGTCGTGACATTCCACGTCCTCGACCAGAATTTCGGGGCGACCTCATCCCAGGTTGGTATCCCATGAACGAAACCTCTTATGCCTGCGGACTTATGACGAGACTAGAGACCACTTGCACAAGTGTTGGTCATCTTTGAAGTGTCTACGTTCCTAGCGTATATTCCTTGCGACTGGTCTCTCTACATATTCCTGCAAGCTTAATTTTCGATTTGAACTCTTCAACTCTCTCTGAGATTTGGATTTTGAAAGCGCCCGCGAGAACAATTCCTGCTTGATTGTGATGAACAAATCCGATCGGGCTAGAATGAAAACCTTTTGCAGGAAGGGCGATACGTCATAGATTCTGTTAGTTCGTGTTTTCAGGAAATGCTAGGGTTGAGCCGGTTAGCAAGTTAACTTTTGATGCGTTGCCTGTTCATGGGCTGAATTGACCGATTCTTTGGCTAACCTCCACGTGAAGAATCCGATGGCACTGATAACAAACGATATGATCGTAAAAGTATCTGTCCTAATCCATGGAGTAAGATGCGATAGACCAAGGGACAGCCAACGTGGATTAGTTAATTGCACGAGTACTCCGTAAATCCATCCAAGAAAACCATACAAGAAAAGTGCTTCTCCAACAACCTTGACAACGACGAACTTGAAAAGCCCACGCATGCATGACATCCCATTAGAGTTTTGTAAGAGAGAAACAGGCGTGCTCATAAACATTCGCTGGTGCAAAATAGCAACTGGCAAGAGACGAGTGGCAACTGAATGTTTAAATTGGTTTCAAGACTTTAACGTTCTGATTTCGGGGTTCGCGATTTTCTCGTTAAAGTACACTGTTGTGAGAGAAGGGACCAAGAGGAAAGACGACTACTTACCTGCAAGATTTTTGAAGAAGCCTTTCCGTGACCATGACTCGAAGCGGGCGATTTTTGGATTAGAGCTAAGATTCGCGCCCTTGCGATTGCCTCGCAGGGCGTGTTCAAAAAATGCAACGCCAGTTTGAGAAAAGTGCTTCTATTTTGGCCTGATGTTTGCATGATCAATGCCTAGCTAATGGTGTAGTTTAGTTTCTCTTTTTCATCGATTCTTGGTATGGTTATGGTGAATTGAGCTCCTTCGCCTTCTTTGCCCGTTTCCTGTATGTTCCAACCATAGCCTTCACACATCTTTCTTATCAAGTACAACCCATATCCTGTGCCTCTTCCGTAGCCTTCTTGGAAAAGCTTCTTCTTTTCTGATTCAGCTATGCCTACGCCGTCGTCCTCGTAAACCAGTTTCAGCTTATCCTTGTCTATCTCTTCGTAGTGAATGGTGATCGTCTTTGACTTTTCACCGTATTTCAATGAGTTGTCGACAAAATTGTAGAACAACTGTCTCAGCAATGAATCCGCTAAAATCATCAATCCATGGCAGTTGTTAATCACCTTTACACCCTTCAGATCAGAAAAGAGCGAAACTGCTTCGTTAACCATTTTCTCCACATCTACGAATCGCAATTCCTCGACACCTAGCATTTCGTAAGTTTTGGCAAAATCGAAAATTCTGACCATTTGTGCAACAGCTGATTCCATCTCTTTCAGATTCTCCAGAACTTGGTTGTCAGCCAAATTCTTTTTAGCCAAGTAGACATTGCCCGTAATCGCGCTGAGCTTGTTTCGGGCATCATGCCTAGTCAATCCGCCAACGACGCGCAATTTCTCATTCGTCTTCTCCAACTTTTTCAGTGTTTCTCTCAATTCCTCTTCGGCTTTCTTCAGTTGAGAAATGTCTTTGTACACCGCTATGTGACCTATGACTTGATTTTCGACGATTATGGGAGCGGCGGAAAAAGCAACTGGGACTAGACTTCCGTCTTTTCTCTTTCTAACCGTGTCTTCATGATACATCTCCCCTTTGCTGGCTCTTTCATCGAAGACAACTGCTTCTTCCATCTTTTCCTTTGGCACTATGGCATCGTTGATGTGTTTGCCCTTGATCTCATCCAAAGAGTAACCGAAAAGCCTCATGAAACGTGGGTTGACGTTTAGAATGTGAAAGCTTGAATCCAAGTGCACCGCTGCCTCAGGGTTGTCCGTGAAGAGCCGTTCAAACATTTGTTGGCTCTCTCGGATCGCTTTTTCCGTTTTCTTCAGTTGAGAAATGTCCTTGTACAATCCTACCGTTCCTATGAGTCGGCCTTCAACGATGATAGGGGAACCCGATATTGACACCGGAACTAGACTTCCGTCTTTTCTTTGTCTAACAGTGTCGTAATAGACGGGTCCTTTCATGAATTTGTCCCCCAGCATCTTCGCTTCCTCCATCTTGTCCTTTGGGACAACAACGTCATCGATGTGCCTGCCTTTCACTTCATCTAAAGAGTACCCAAAAAGCTCGATGAAACGAGGGTTAATGTCCAAGATGTGGAAGCCCGGATCCATGTAAGCGGCTGCTTCGGGGCTGTTTAGGAACAGCCGTTCAAACTTCTCTTGGGTCTCTCGTATCTCTCGGGCTTGCATCTCCAAGCTTTTGGCGTACTCCAAGTTGCTCATTGCGGTGGCGGCGTGTGATGCCAAGATTTCAAGCAACTCACTATCCTTATCGTTAAAAGCATCTAATTTGATGCTTTCCACGTTTAAGACTCCAAGAACTTTCTCTCTGGTCTTTATGGGGACCGCTAGTTCAGACTGCGCTCCAAATCCGCCTTCGACGTAAGCCTCTTCCTTTCTGACATCTGGAACCAATATGGTCTTACCTGTTCTGGCAGACCTTGCGATTATACTTTTGTCTGCATGCAAAGGTAGTTCCAGCGACAAGACTCCTGAAGACCCTCGACGGGCCACTAGACGTAGCTTTTCTGCCTCCAAAATGCGGACATTAACAAATTCGAACCCCAAGATTTTTTCGGCAGCATCCAACGTCAATTCATAGATCTCTTCCAAATTCTTCGCCATATTCAAGTTTCGACTGTATGCATTCAAACCGGAAAGGCTTCTTTCATAGCGTATCCTCTCTGTGATGTCTCGATAGAGTGCTACGCTCCCTATTATTCTGCCTTCAAGTGTAATGGGTGCTATAGAGACGGATACTGGAATCAGAGACCCATCTTTCCTCCTCCTGACAGTTTCATGATAAACGTAACCTTTGAAGGATTTTGCGTCGAGCATCTCTGCCTCTTCCATCTTGTCATCTGGCACTACCACCTCGTTGATGTGCTTTCCCTTAATCTCGTCCAAGGAGTAGCCGAAAAGCTCAGTGAAACGGGGATTAATATCTAGAATGCGGGAATCTGGATCCACGTAGACAGCGGGCTCAGGATTATCTATGAACAACTGTCTGAACTTTTCTTGATTCTCAAGCATTGCATGCTCTGCTTTTTTCAGATTAGTGATGTCAACGAAGCTTTCCACCAGATACTTGTGACTCTTGTAGGTCATCCTTGCGACAGTCTTAAGAATCGGGACTTTCCCGCCGTCAGCCCTTAACAGCACGCGCTCTGACCTGTCTATAGTCTGGCCTAGGTCGGTTAGTGGGCATTTTCCCTTTTCAGCTGGGCATATGAATCTGTGGCATACTTTTCCGATAGCATTTTCTCTTGAAGTGCGTATAGCTTCTAACGCGTACTTGTTTGCATCAACGATCCTATGCGTTTCCTCGTCTATGACTACGAGTCCCGTGAACACGGAATCTAACATCGTCTTTAGATAGTTTTCACTCTCCCTCAGCGCCTCCTCGGCCTTTTTGCTTTCCACGACTTCGAATATGCCGTGTGCCAGTTCACCATAAGCCGTTTCCGGACAGCCAACCTTGCTGAAGTACCGATTGGCACCAAGGTTTAATGCTTTAACCGCTAGATCTTCTGTGCCTTTTCCAGTAAAGATGATAAATGCAATATTGCTACCGCTGTCACGCAATTCTTTCAGGAATTCGAGACCCTGTTTTCCTGGCATTACGCTTTCGCAAATGATTACATCATACGTTTTTCTAATGATTTTTTCTTGTGCTTCTTCAACGGACAGCGCCATGTCCACTTGGAATTTACCTCGAGTTTCCAGACATTGCTTTGCGGTGTTCAAAAAGACCGGGTCATGGTCCACATGCAAAACGTGTATCTTGTCTTTATCAACTAGATCTACGACTATCCCGCCTGACGTGCTTTTGAGGTCAACAATGGATTTTGTCATGCGTACCAGCTTTAGCCATCACATAATCGAGGAATACTGAACGTTTAACTCTGAAACAGTTCAAATAAGACTTATGAACGTGCAATCAGTACTCTGGAGAAGTGGTGCGAGGCGGGTCATCGTTATCGCATTCATTAGTCAAGAAATCGTTTCGCCAGGTAGACTTCCGTACTCTTTGGGCAACAGAGTCTGTACGACCTGCATGAATCAGGAGGTATGTTTAGTGAACTCACGTGGTTCTACACGAAGATTCTGCTGGACTCTGGAGGGAGCTGACTTTTCTGAACACAAGAGTTTTGACCGGTTCAGTAGCAATGGGGAAAGTTGGTGAAAAGCCGCAGCAGACATGCATGGTTGAAAAATCTTCACATTACGTCGTTTAGCGGGTTTGAGTTCAGCGCGCGCGCTGATAGCGATCGATATCAGTCTGTTCTTGCCTCCGGTTTAGCACGCCGGACATGCGATCGATCGATGCGTAGCCTGCTGGTGCGTCACTTTTTCTTAAGCAACTTTTAATTCTTCGGCGTGAAGTCAACCTTTTCTTCCTTACAGATTTTCTAAATCAAGTTTCGCGCCATTGCTGCGCATCCAAGAAACCTTAAATAACTAGAATCAACAAAAATATTCATATGACACAACTCTTTGCGAAATGCCCGAAGTGTGGGTCGACGGCAAAGGCGACAAGGAGTATCCGCTGGAGAATGTGCGTAGAAGGGGACTGTGACTCTTGTGGTGTCCACTTCATTACAGCAGCTTTCTGGCATTCGAATTAATCCCTTTGTTGACCTTTTCAAACTATACTGGCTGAAATCGCCTTCCAGTTGGCAAAGGCAAGAGCCAAGGTTAGAGCAATCTTCTATCAGTCTTTTTTTGGCAGTTTGACCCATTTATTCTCTTAGAAAAAAACGGTCATGTGAAGACGGAATTCGGGAGAGATATCTCCATTTCTGTTGAGACTGCAAAGCCGATGGGTTCCCTGAAGCCGAAGACTAAGACAAAAGAGGGTTTTGGTATAGGTTTTGGCATAAATTGCAGTCTGTGAACGCTATCTTTTTTCTCCACTCAAGATATGTCTTCCAGTCAAAAGCCGATAGACGACTATAATTACGGCAATCACAAGCAGTAGATGTATTAGTGCACCCACGCCAGGTAGAGCAAAGAATCCCACTAACCACAGTATCACGAGAATAACAACAATCGTCCAAAACGTATCCATAGCTAACTCCCTGAGATAAATCGCCATCCATCATATATAAAACTTCGCAGAACCATGCTGACACGACACCGATGGGAGAAATCGGTAAGAGTAATGACTGAACCAAAGGAACTCATGCAGATGCAGAAGTTCGAAAAAAGAGAAAGTGTGGGTTTCTAGGTTGTGTAGTCCTTTATTTCTGCTTTGGAAGCATTTTCCTTGACTGATGCTATTCCTTTTTGGCATCCCTCTTTTGATTCGTAACCTTGGCTTTCCGCTATAATCTCCCCATTTTGAGCTCTAAGTCTGAACCTGAATTTTCCGACCGAATCTTTGAATATTTCAAAACGTTCTCCTGCCAATTTCACACCTCTTTCAGTCTTGGCTTCGGTTTGTGAAAACTTCTATTTATAAATTTCTACCCGTCAATGTTTAAGTAATCCGCTTTAGCGCCCTAAAGAGTCGCCAGAATAATACTTAGCGCGTTGGTTCGAAGTCTACGTATATTGCTGAAAAGGAAATCAGTCTTTCTTCTTTTCTTCTCCCTTAACCCCTTCCTTTATTCCCTTTCCAACACCCTTCGCAACCCCAAAGCCTTTCTTAAGGCCTTTGCCGATTGCTTCTCCGGTTTTCTCTGCAGCCTCTTCAGCTTTGCCCTTCTTTTCCTTTTTTTCAGGCATTCCTTCACCTCCAATCTAAAGATGCGTCTCAACTAGCTCATTTAATTCTTTTGCCACGGTGGATCCTTAGGAAAAACACGGTGCCGATTACTCAGATAATAGTCTAAATTCCCATTTATAAATATCTTAAGATTCTTTTCGGAGGCGCGCGTGGCGTCTAACTTCACGCAAACAGAAATCCCAGCGCGAGGCCGATCAGGAATGCAACGGAAGAATAAGGTAAGACGTTGAGCCATCCGCTTCCGACATCGTAGAGCTTAGGCAAAAAATTCATGGCCGCATCGAAAAGGCCGGTGAAGGTCAAGCTCAGGACTCCTGTCGCGACGAGGACTATGATGAGTGCGACAACGACTACCAGAAGTTTGAAACCTTTCTTGACTATAGCACCTACTAGCAAGCCTATGATGAATGGCAGGACAACCGGGATTAGCCAAGCGATCTCAGGTGGAATTGACATAGTTCTCCCAAAATTTTGGCTCTTTTTATCTACAAGCAACTTCGGAAACTCTTTTATATAAAATTTTCGTCGCAGCCCGCACAGACCAGTTCTACATTCAAAACGATTACTTTAAGAACTTCTATTTTAGAGATACAACGCCTCTGATGGAAACAATGGACGCGCGCGCGGCGCGCCGACTATCGATCGGGTGTATGAAGCCCCAAGTTCAGACGCGCTGCAAAAATTCTCAATGGAGCCAGAAATTGTAAAATGGATGGCTTGGAACACGAGTGAAACAAAATTAGCAACGGGTCTCGAAGAAAGCATGAGATTACTAGAACGGGTCAAATGGAGTCATCACTTTTTTTTATCCCTAGGATTCTTTCGGAGTTTTCATGAGATCGCCCCGGGGAAAGCCAAACTCTAATGAATAAGCTGTTGACAGATGTTACTGCCTGCGCAGAGCAGGCAAAAATCATATTAAACGACTTGGTACCCAAAATATTTAGAATATTCGGGTGGGATAATGGTAACTAAAGATGCTGAAATAGAAAGAGTAGATGCTGAAATAGACGAAATAGCACAAAGGATTTTGTTAGAGGTTGAAAGCGCAAGTTCCAAGGATTTATCAGACGCTCATTATGCAAAAATGATGTTGCGTTTATCAGACGTTCATTACGCAAAAAGGATACTGCAACAGATAGGAAGTGTTGCAAAGCAGAGCAGTGGAGCCGAAAGTGAGATCGAGAAAAGAGCAGTGATCAAGGTTCTGTTGTATTCTACGTGGGTGCAGAGACTTTATTTCATCATAAGATCCTTCCTCATGGGAGAGATAGGTGCGGCCGTCACATTTCTTTTCATATGGTACGTTGGCTCAATAGACGCTATCAGAGGATTTGAATTCGGCATATTTGTGTTTGTGTTGACGTTGGTCATAACAAGACTGTTTGATGTGCAAATAACCAAAGCTACAAAAAGGATCGTTGAACTCATGGCTAGTCATAGAACCGTTAGGGATTTTATCATGAATCACTTCTAGATGAAGAGTATGACAGTCAAATCGTATTGCCCGTTTACACTTGCGCTGTAAGAAAGATCCGATCGATCAAATATTGACCGCCTCTTGTCGTTGCAGCCTCCTAACGCATAGCTATTTATCGTCTAAGCTGCCACTAGCAGTATAGATAATAATCCTCATCTAAGTTGGTTGATAGTAATGGCTACGCCTGATGATATAAAGAACATACTTGGCTCGAACGAAAAGGTTGAGCTGTATATTCAGGAGAAAATCTATCATCCTCGGATTAACATTGAATCCGTGATCATTACGAATGAACGGATAATTCTGCGGCATCCTCATGCGCTTGGTTTGAAGAAGGATTACACCGATTACAGTTATAGAGACGTCACGAACGTAACGTTAGACAAAGGAATAATGCGTTCAACCATCAAACTTACGCTTAAGCACAGGGAAGAGCATCAGGGAGAGCATCAAGAGGAAGAACATCTGGAGTTGGACAAGTTGCCAAACTCCCTTGCAGAAAAGGGGTATGGCATCATCAGAGAGAACATTGGCAAATTCCAATCGCCCTTTTCAACTGGATATGCTAACGCTCCGAAATAGTCACTTCATCGAACTCGGCAAGAGTCCCTCCATTTGGGTCTCGTCCGAAGTGTATGGCAACCATTCGCCGGCGATCGATCCGCGCACTTTGCCTGCAGCGTAATCCGAGCTGCGTGTTTCCCCACGTCGGCGTGCGCACAAAAATAATATTAACGAGTTGCAGCGCATAATTGCTTAGATTCGAATGGCTAAGGTTCAGCAAAACCTTCGAATTTGTCAAATCAAGTTCCTTGACGAATCGCGAGTAGGTAAATTCACATGAATCTTCCTACGCATATAGCGTTTGGTGCGCTAATCGGAGCTCTTTTCTTTGGGAGGTGGGATATCATTTTGCTTGTTGCCATCGGGTCAGTCGTCCCTGATATGGATAGGGAGTATGGTTTTTTCAGCAAAGATTACTTCCGCGATCATCAGCTCCATCGGGCGATATACCACAACTTCGTTTTCATTGGGATCGTTTTTCTGATTAGTCCGTACCTTGCACTGGGGGCTTTCTGTCATACTCTTCTTGATGGTATCAACACAGCAAAAGATCGTGGGGTGGAGTGGCTTTATCCTTTTTCAAGGCTAGTGAAGAAAGCTAGGTATGATCATGAAGGTAAGAAAATTGCGTTCGATATCAAGACTAAGGTATATATGTATCAAAACGACCCAGTCGAGCTCACTAGAAAAACCGCTGAGGATATGAAGGATTTTACTCTCAGGCCTTGGCGAAGGATTTACGGTCCCTTCTATTCTGGCGGTATCCTGGATATAGGAATTTTTGTTGGTTCAACTGCACTCGTCCTGTTTTTGGCTCTCCTGTCCGTGTTTGGGGTTAGGACTTTCATCGATTTTTACCAACCCCAATTTAGCTTCAACTTTATTGCTCCTTTATCTATCGATGTTTTGGGCATTTCTCTAGTTTTGGGCGTAGGTGAAATAAAGAGGCACATAGAGGCGAAAAAAGCTTCTCGGGCACCGCCGATGCTGTGGAAGCTATCATTCTTTCTCTCGAATTTCTTGATCGCGTTTGGGGTTGCGCTTGGAAGCTATCTCAACCCGAGTTCATATACCACATTCGCAGGCAATCTTCCCTACTTGGCGGCAGGAATCTTTGTGGTATTTTTAACTGCCTTCATTGTGCTCAAAATCTATTCTTCAAGAGCAATTGCGAGAATGAGAAATGGCCATGACCCATATGCAGTTTAATGCATCAATGCTTAGAGCGCTACACACGATTCTAACCATCAGTGGATGTGATCTTATGGGCAACCGTTTTTAATTTTGCGAAAAGGCTTGTAAAAGCGCGCGCTTGATGCGAACTTCCTGCAGCAGGCGCATCAGAAGAAATGAATACGGTAAGTCGACAGTCGTTCATGTTTCCAGCTGCTTCTAAAGGAAGTACAAAGTGATTAGAGTAACTCCAACACCAGCTCGTATGACTCTTATTAGATGTTCTTGAATTGTCTGCTTGCGGTATTCGAATATGCTGTAGAGTCCATCAATGACTAACCATATGCCAAGTCCCACGATAACTATCGCGAATTCCATGTTCTCACCTCGAGTGGGCTATACCTAGCATTTGCTGTAAAATTGTTTATTTAAATAGTTGTCCAAGTATCGCGCGCTTCCACTGTTTTGTGGGCACAAGACTCACCTTGTTCATGAGTCTTCTCTATTTACGTTATGTTGATTGCATTTCTACCTTCTCTTCTGTTTCTTTCCCCCACGAGTCCGTCTCGTTTGAGCGCGCGCGTGGAACTGCCGGAAGAAATCAAGACTGATGAAGTAGAGGCAGAGCTGAAAGATGGAATTGTAGACGTCGCGTGACCTGAGAAAGCATCTAGGCACAAGAAGAAAGTCAATGTGAAGTAAAATCGAGATGGCAACGTAGTGAAGAACCCCTATTCTTTTGAAACTAGTTTCAGACAAATCTTTTATATCTCTTGCGCTGATCCAAGGGAGCAAAGGTGATAGTATGGGAAGTTTATGGCTGGGAGCTTTCGTGGGCTTTCTCGTAACGGTGGCTCTTGGCTGGGTGTTTCCGGGAATTGGGCACTTGATCGGCGGGTTCATCGGTGGGTTCGTGGCAGGGCTCATAGCTCACGGAGGGATGGGAAAAGGCGCTTTAGCCGGCTTCCTTGCAGGAATATTCGGCGGAATCATCGTTGCAATTCTCGCGTTCATAGGCCTCATCGCGGTGGGCGCGTTTACGGGCGGAATTCTAGGTGGGCTTTTTGGCGGCTTAGCCGGTGTGGTCGTCGGAATCGTAGCGATCATATTTGCTGTCTTCGGAGCGATCGCGTCAACGATCGGCGGACTCATAGGTGGACTGCTAGCAAGATAGAAAAACCCCATTTTATCTGTTCAGAAGAGAAAGATAGAAACCGCGCGTAACAGGATAATGTCTCCGCTGAAAACTCACTCGCTTATCATACAATGAATGGCTCTTTCTTATCGTCTCTTGAAAGAGGTTTTGAAGAGTGAATGCTCAATATGGCAAATGAGACAAGAATCAATAAGGCGATCCCCGCGGCAATGTAAGGTATTATGCTTGGCGTTGAGATTACAGCTTGCGGTTTGATGATGGTTGCAAGAATTATTGTGACGATCATGACTTCGACCGAAAGATAGAACATAGCCTTGTAAGTTCTATCGCGCTTGCCCTTGTCTATCGATCGATCTATTAGTTTGGGCTTCAGGAGATATCTCCGCGCGCTATGTTGACCTTGATGCATATTCACACTTCGTGCGCTATAGGACTAATAAGAGCACTGTGAACTATATTTTCTTAGTCGATCGATCATGGCACGGGCGTGTTACATGAGCAGTTTCAACCTTCCTTTAATGCGGTATCTTGTCATGCAATGCATCAAGGCAGAATCTACTCTTCGCCTAGGTTGCAAAGGCGACAAGTGTTCTCCCAGAATTGTTTTCCGTTATGGTTGTTAGAACGGCGAAATCAGAAATCACCTGAAACAGAGAAGGCTGGTTCACAATATCATCAGGAAGGCGTGACCTTGAGTGATGAAGGGAGCGCGCGGAAAAGCAAAACGCACTGTTTTTTCCAGTGTGAGAAAGGAAACTTTCGACCTTTCTTATTCTTCTTTCTTGATTCCTTTCTTTACTCCCTTCCCAAAGTCATCTACGGCTTTAGCACCTTTCTTGAGGCCTTTCCCGACTGCTTCACCAGTTTTCTCAGCAGCCCCTTCAACTTTTTCCTTCTTTCCCGGCATTCCTGTCACCTCTATTTCTAAGTCGATATTTGCGTATTTAAGTGTGTGTGTGGGATGACTTCTCCCCAAAACGAAGCGCGCGCATTATCGACGTGAATCGAGCAAGCTTTAAGGATGAAAGGCTCATGATTTCTGATGGAAACAAGTCTTCCTGTCGGAGACTCAGGGTTGATGATGCCAAAGGTCGCTATAGAAACGCATAATCTAACCAAGATATTCAAGTCGACGCCCAGAAGTCTAGAGATTCGAAGTTCCCTTTTCCACCGGGAAGAACCCAAAGTTGTGAGAGCGGTTGACCACCTTAATCTGGAAATCAAAAGAGGCGAATTATTTGGTTTGCTGGGGCCCAATGGGGCTGGAAAAACAACCTTAGTGAAGATTCTATGCACCTTGCTTCCTCCAGATGAAGGAAACGCCTGTGTTAACGGCTTTGACGTAGTGCGTGAACAAATGGATGTTAAAAGGTCGATTGGTGCCCTCTTCAGTGTGGGTGAGAGGGGCGCCTTTTGGAGGCTTAGCGGATACAGAAACCTTGAATTCTTCTCAGCCATCTACAACGTTCCGAGTCGTAGAAGACGCGAAAGAATTATGGAGGTTTTGGAGTTGGTAGGTTTAAAAGATAAGGCCTTTGAACACTACCAGAAATATTCAGGTGGGATGAAGAGAAAGTTAGCCTTGGCAAGAGCGTTACTTCCAGATCCGCCTATATTGCTTCTCGACGAGCCGACCACGGGCTTGGACGTGATATCTTCTAGGTCCCTGAGGGAGTTTATCCGGAACGACCTTAGCAGAAAAGCTGGTAAAACGGTGTTGTATACTACGCATTATGTTGAAGAAGCCTCTCAAATCTGTGACAGGATATGTATACTGAATAAGGGAAAACTTGTCGCTTGTGATACCCCCGACGCTATTAAGGGTGTGATAAAGAAGGGTGAAGTAGTGGACGTAAGGGTGAGAGCTATCACTGATGCCCAAATAGATGCCATAAAAACCATGGAAGGCGTGGTAGGCATCGGCAGCGAGATGGAAGACTCTGTGCTTGGCCAACGGCGCTTGCGCCTTCACCTTGAAAGTATTGACTCGTTGTCGGTGGTTCTCGACTTTTTCTTCAAGGAAAAAATCCATCTGGTTGATTTGAGGCGTGAAGAACCTACCTTGGAGGATGCCTTCATAGAGTTAACTGGAACAGGCTTGGGAGAATAGTGTTTCAGGAAATCGAAAAAATCTATTACTTCATGAAGAGAGACATCATATCCTTCTCTACCTACAAGACAAACATGGCTCTGATGGTTTTGAGCGCCCTGTTCGGGGCGCTTTCATACGCATACCTTGGTAGCAACGCGTCCATGCAGAGTGTTCTTCAAACATATCATATGTCCTTGACAGCCTATTTATTGATCGGTATGGCTTTCAACACGTACATAGGGCAGAGTCTCACTCTCGTTCAAAAAACCATTAACCCTTGGTCGCTGGAAGAGGTCCTGGTTTCTCCAACGGGTTTGGGCACGTTCATCATCGGCAGTTCTGCTTGGGGATTCATATGGAGCACGGTTGTTGTGGCCATATACCTAGCTGTAGGTTCCTTAGCGTTCGGGGTTGTGCTTAGTATTAACGTTGTCGGAACGGTGCTTGTCTTGGGGTTGGGTATCGGCACGCTAGTAGGCTTCAGCATGATAGGTGCCGGCATATTGATACTGATAAAGCAGGGGGATCCTATAACGTGGTTGATAGGCATGTTAACGAGTGTTTTCGGCAATGTTCTCTTTCCGCCTCAAGTAATGCCTTACCAGCTTCAGATAATCTCCTATTTTGTTCCGCAATACTACTTCTTCACCTGCATCAGACTTATGATGACGGGTTGGTCAATACAAATGATTCTGCCGGAAATCCTCACGTTGACCCTTATGTGTGCCATAATTTTGCCACTAGGGTATCTTATCTATTCATGGTGTTTGAGAACTGCTAGAAAGAATGGAACTCTATCATGGTTCTAAACCGGTTTTGCATTTTGGTCTAACTTTCATCGAACTCCAGAAAGTGAAGTGAACAGCTTGTTGTCGCGCACTTTTTCTTGGGCGCGCTGCGTGGTTCTTGCCTCACCGGCATAGTGTGTGGCTTAGCGTAAGCTTTTTTTGTGGCTTTGGCTTCTGGTTTGACCGCAGTATTATAGAACGAAAGAGTGAGGCCGTTGGAGAATGCTATAGAGACGAGCGAGCTTACAAGGCGCTTTAATGGCCTTGTGGCAGTTGACAGGCTGAGCATTTCGGTTGAGCGGGGGGAAGTTTTTGGTTTGTTGGGGCCCAATGGCGCGGGGAAGACGACGACGATTTCGATGCTCTGCACTATTTTGAAGCCTACTTCTGGAAGTGCGAGAGTTAATGGTTTTGACATTGTTAAGCAGGACATGCAGGTGCGGAAATCGATCGGCATAGTTTTTCAGGATCCGAGTATTGACGACAGGCTGACGGGATGGGAGAACCTTTACATGCACGCTAACCTTTACGGGGTGCCGCCGGGCGAGCAGAAGTCGCGTATTGACAGGGTTTTGAAGTTGGTTGAGCTTGAGGACAGGGCCGACGATATTCTGCGGACCTACTCGGGCGGGATGAGGCGGCGGCTGGAGATTGCTCGTGGCTTGATTCATTATCCGAGGGTTTTGTTTTTGGATGAGCCGACGATTGGGCTTGATCCTCAGACAAGGGGGCACATTTGGTCGTACATTGAGGATTTGAGGAAGGCTCATGATATTACCATGGTTTTGACGACGCATTACATGGAGGAGGCTGACAGGCTTTCCGACCGCATAGCGATCATGGATTACGGTAAGATCGTGGCTTCAGACACGCCTTCCGGGTTGAAGGAAACGCTTGAAGGCGACGTTATAACAGTGAAAACCAAGGAGGCTGACAGGCTTTCTTCCGTGCTTGCTGGAACTGCTGGCATTCTGAAGGCCAGTGTGGTTGACGACAGGCTTGAGGTCACGGTTCGGGGTGGAAAGGCTCTTTTGCCCAGAATTGTGGAAGCCGCTGCGAAGAGCGGCGTGTTTGTTGAGTCCGTGTCTTTGCGTGAGCCGAACCTCGAGGATGTTTTCTTGCATTACACTGGTCGGGCGATTCGTCCTGAAAGTGGCGATGAGCTTCACGGGATGGCGGCGATCAGGAGGAGAAGCATCAAATGACCGAGATCAGGGGCATATACACGCTGTGGCTGCGTGAAGTCAAACGCTATCTGCGAGATAGAGCGAGAATCATTAGCAGTTTCGTCCAACCCCTGCTTTGGCTGCTCATCTTCGGCAGTGGCATCCGCTTTTCGGGAACGATAGGCAACCTGACCTATCAGCAGTACATTTTTCCTGGAATAATCGGACAGACGCTTCTTTTTACTTCGATGTTTATGGGTATATCGGTCATATGGGACAGGGAATTCGGGTTTCTGAAGGAGATACTGGTGGCGCCAATTTCGCGTTTTTCGATTTTCTTGGGCAAAATGTTGGGCGACAGCACGGACGCTGTGATTCAGGGGATAATCGTTTTCGTTTTGGGTTTTTTGTTGGGAATTCGGTTGGATCCTTTGACGTTTTTGGAGGCCTTGCCAGTTATGATTTTAATCACTTTTGGACTGGTAGGCATAGGGCTCACGGTGGCCAGTTTCATAGAAAGCCTGGAAAGCTTCGGGGTGATCCAGAGTTTCATTAACTTGCCCCTGTTCTTCTTGAGCGGCGCGCTTTTTCCAATACGCGGAGACGTTCCAAACTGGCTACAAATCATATCAAGCTTCAATCCACTGACCTACGGCATCGACGCTTTGAGAACGATTATCCTTGGCAATGCATGGCAACCCTTAAACCCTCTTTACTTCAACCTCCTAATAGTATGCGGCTTTGACGCTGTCATGATGACTGTTGGAACTCTCGCTTTCAGCAGAAGAAAATAGGTCTTCTGAAAATCACCTATGCCTGGAAAGAATGAACCAAGTTATTCTTGCCTTTTTCATCTTCCCAATCCATCGAGTGAGGGCAATAACCTTATAGGTTGACCAGCTCATCGTTCAAAACGGGCACTTTGCCCAAACTACATGAACGGAGACACTGCTGTGATCAAGGATTTGACGGCATTCTACTCAAAAAACGCTTTGAACATGAAGCGTTCTGAGATCAGGGAACTCCTCAAAGTCAGCCGCATCCCAGACATGATTTCTTTTGCAGGCGGACTTCCTGCTTCGGAGACTTTTCCAGTCAAAGAACTAGAAGAGATATCCTGCGAAATTCTGCGACGGAGAGGTGCAACTGCCCTTCAGTACGGCACAACAGAAGGAGAAGCTCCGTTGCGTGAAGAGATCAGCAAGTGGATGATGCGCGAGAAGTCGACAGTCAAACCTGAGAACATTCTGGTCACTGCAGGTTCGCAGCAGGGTCTGGACATAGTTTCAAAAGTGTTTCTTGACCCCAAAGACATCGTAGTGCTAGAGTTGCCCAGCTACATAGGCGGATTGCATGCCTTCGCTGCCTACCGGGCCAAAATGATCGGTGTGCCGCAGGACGAGGATGGAATGAGGATAGATGTGCTTGAAAAGGTACTGGCAAGGCTTGCGAAGAGAAAGAAAAAGCCAAAGTTCATCTATGTTGTGCCTGACTTTCAAAACCCGTCAGGAGTCACTCTTCCGCTGCAAAGGCGCAGGAAACTCTTGGAATTGGCCTATCAATACGAAGTCCCAATTCTTGAAGACAGCCCCTATCGAGACCTGCGGTTCAAAGGAGAAGGCGTTCCCGCTATCTACAGTTTGGACAAGGAGGAACAAGTCATAGCGCTGGGCACTTTCTCTAAGATACTCTGTCCTGGTCTGAGGTTGGCGTGGATTATGGCGCCTTCTGAATGGATGGACCGAATGGTAGTTGCCAAACAAAGCATGGACCTGTGCTGTCCCACCTACAATCAGCTGATAGTGGCTGAATTCATGAGACGCGGATTGATGCAGAGGCAGATTGAGAGCATCCGCAAATTGTACAGCAAGAAAGTTGAAGCGATGCTTACAGCCTTAAAGAAATACATGCCCAAAGGCGTAAGGTGGACGCATCCCGAAGGCGGACTTTTTCTCTGGGTAAAACTGTCCAAGAACATGAGCGCCAACGACTTGTTAACCAAAGCTATCGAGAACAAAGTAGCCTACGTCATCGGATCAGCCTTCTATTGCAACGGCAAAGGACAGAACACGATGCGTCTGAACTTTTCCTACCCCACCGAACAGCAGATAGACGAAGGAATCCAGCGGCTGGCGAAAATGATCAGAGAGAACATGTAGCAGAGTTCCTAGATCTTCAGTTCAAGTTGGAAACTGCGCGCGCCTCTTCTGACGAAACATTCGGCCCCACACACTAGAGAATGTAGGAAACTCGAACAAGAAGAATAGTCCAATCGAAGCAGGCTTTTCCTTTCGTGCTAGCGAATAGGACGAAGTAGCTATATATCGGAAAAGGAAGTGGACTAGCTCAGCGGGCCGGTAGTCTAGCTCGGTTAGGACATCTGCTTGACGTGCAGAAGGTCGCCGGTTCAAGTCCGGTCCGGCCCACCACACATCATGAATGCCATTGTTTTCGATGTTATTTGAAGAATTAACATGTGAAAGCTGCATTAACAAATGCTTCAAGTGATTTTCAAAGGTTTTTGAAAGATTGAACCCTAATTCACGCGATTTTTCAACCAATTCTTCATCAACGTATAGAACAAGATTGTGTTTGTTTGACATTTGCGTTTGCACCCGGGTGAGTGCGAGGGGAAGTTCTTTGTTATAAGCTTGGTGATTGATTTCTTGGAGAAAACTTGATTACTACGTGAGACCTGCCTCGCCTGACTGAGGCTGGAAAGAGGCAGGGCATGTGTCCCCCCTTCTGTGGTATTAGTAGTAGCGCGCACTTTTGTGAAAAAGGCGTTAACCTTTGTAGTTTTTGAACACTCGTGGGCGCTACAACTATAAGATTGAGGAAACTATCGAGTTAATTTCATCAATCTCATTTGCTAAAATTCTAGAAGCTTCCCCCCGCATTCCTCGAAAACCTTTCCTTATGAACGTGTGATCCTTTATTGTCTGGTGACATTGCTTGCTCAATTCTGCAAGCTTGATATGGTTTGTCTCTTTTCGTGAAAATTCAGGTATTGACAACTGAAACGGTCTTCTACCAATGTCCCTTTTTCCATATTTTCCGCGAGGCTGGAAACTCTTGACTCCCTTGTGCACGATATTCGAATTTAGGAACGCACACAGGTAATGAGCCTCGTCCTCATCATTCGTTTCATAGATGTAAGTTGTATAATCCGCTACAAACCCGTTTGGCTTGACTTTTGAATGATCAATTTCGAAGCTTGGTATATTTCTCCGATCAACAACACAAGTCATCGAATCAGCTCCTCGGGCATTATAAAGTACCACAAACCTTTTCGATGGATCTTGATCAGATAATAACTTCTGATAATCCAATCTGTCTTCGACATTTGGAAAAGCACCTTCAGATTTCTCTGTACGACGTTCAACCCATATTTTTTGGGTTTCTTCATACCAACTTGCGAAATGGACTGCACCGCTGGCCTGAACATGCGTTTTTGAGAGTATTCTCATTCCACTCACTAGACACTTTGCAGGCAAGACAATTGGTCTGAAACTCAAATGTCCGAAGGGTATTGTATCCTTGCCCAGAAGCGTAGCGTAAATAAATTCCGTTTCGACATTCCCTTGCAGTCTTATGTCCTTCCATTCCTTTTTGCTGACTTCCGCATTTTTTTCCGAGGTTTTTACCAGAGGCCTCAGAGGATCGATAGTTCTTAATGTTGGATGCGGAACGAATTCAACGAACCAAAAATTTCGTGGGAATATCGACGCACCTACTTTAACATTATTGTAATAATCACTAAACTTGGTTTTCTTTGGCACTATTGGTGGGGAGTAAGTTCCCGTCGAGAACGTGAGTTGAACTTCGTCCAATTTTGCATTTTTGTTGTGTGGACTGATTTTTCCCTCATAAATTTTCATTGGTATAGGCCAATTGGTTTTTCCACCTTTGGATCCAATTAATACACAAACAGGAAGACTGAAGATATCAGGTATTTTTTCAAAGTTAAGAATCTCCTTCAGGGTTGTCGCAGGTTTTTTGAATAGCTTGAAGCGTACGTGTTGTTCGGCAGCCATGATTACGCTGATTGGCATTAGGAAAGCGATATCTCCACCTTCTTTCAAATATAGGTCGCTGGTTCTACAGAAGAATAAAGTTGCCATCTCCATCTGAGTAAATAGCTTGACTTGTTTTGATTTCAAAAGATCATAATTGAAAACCTGTTTTTTCAAGAAGTTTTGATATGATTTGCTGTCGATTGATCTCATCACTATCCAAGGCGGATTTGAGATAAGGATATCGAACTGGCGTTCTTTCATAAACAATGGTGCGTATAGGTTATTGATTATGAATACCCAGATGGAATTTTGATGAGTATCTTCAAGCTTAGTCAATATTCGGAGTGTTGAAAGAAGTATATCGGACTCATCTTTAGCAAGAACTTCCTGGGTTACTCTTTTGAATACATTAGCAGATTCTGACTTGTCATGGCGTGCACGGTATGATGTGAGCGCCTCACGTAAACCAGAAATGACTATACCCAATTTAGCCCTATCCCTTGAAACCTTAGCGGGCAACTGAATATGATGCCCATCCATCTCCAAATCATAAACTGGATTCCCACCAAACATAGTGAGAACCGCTGAAGGAATTCGAATCGAATCGGAGTTATAAATCGGGATATTGATATTATGGGAGTACTGAATGAGCGTGCCAAGTGCCAGAATGTAATTCGCACGTGCTATTGTGACTGCGAGAGGGTTGACATCCAATCCCATAACACGGTCAAGTATAGTTTCCATTGCTTCTTTTTCGTTATGTGAACCTGGGATCATGTTCTGTCGGATATGATGGATTGCATTAGTGATGAAAGTACCTGATCCGCATGCTGGATCAAGGACGTATGGAATCCCCGAATGGTTTTTAGACCATAACTTGAACACATAATCAGTTGTGAGATGACACAGCCATTCTGGTGTGTAGTATTCTCCTACCCTGTGTCTCTCGCCCTGACGTACAATTTGCTGATATATTTCTTTGAATAAATCCTCATCAATCCGCTTAAGATCATACTTCAGCAGTCCCTGCGCAATCCTTTTTCCAAGAATTAGCGTCTCTTTTAAAATCTTGGGGTGTAGGATCCATGTAAAGAAATCTTCCTCGATTAGATTAGGAATTCCAAACTGGAGAAAATAGTCACCGTTAAGTGCCTTTGCAAGCTCATCTTCCAAAGCAACAGTAGCACCACTCAGTCGAAGATAGACAATTAGCTTGACAAGAGTGACAACATAGGTATGGTCGACAAAAACCCCCTCTTGGGGTTCTCGGCCATATACGATCTGCATGTTTCTTCTCCACAAGTTCATCTTCAGGGCTACTTCGGGATCCTTTCCCACAATTTCCCACATTTCCTGAAGTTCTTGTGTTGCTAGTGCATAAGTAGGTGAACCGGCACCAAACCGGATCTTGAGATCTTCCGCTGTAGGGGGCTGATTGCGGGATGAAAACATGAATGAATCAAGCCAGATTACGAATTCCGTTGGTGCGGAGGTTGTGGCGTTAATTGAACCGATTTCAGTTAAATCGGTGATAACATCATTATCGAGTTTTGGAAGACAAGCACGGTAGTTAACTAGGTCGGTAGCAATTGCGACATATTTGTCCCCAGGCCTTTCCTCTTTCAAGCATTGGAAATACTTGATCAGCTCATCTCTGGCCGCGGACCATTCTTTTTCTAAATCAATCTTGAGCTCTATAATAACACCTGAAAAAACAAGGTCTACGCTTCCTCGTACACCCAAAAGCTTGCTACCTAACTTCTTCTCAATTCCGGGAATAATATCTTCGATCCTGACTCCAAACACTTCATCTAACATTTTAGAAAATACAAGTAGTTTTGCGGGATGGGTATGCGAAGCTTTTCCATTCGCCACGAACTCGGAGACCTTTTTTTCAATTATGTTGCTCAAGATTTGTCCATCCCATCAGTTCTCTTCTTAGTTATCTTGGCTTAATAAATAATCTTTGTCAAGCAGGCGCAAGATCATAAATGTCTAATTGGAAGCTATATGTTTCATAAACCAAAAGAAGAATAAAATAGGGGTGTTGCGATCGCGCGCGCTAAAATGTTTTTAACTAAAACGACAAATATCCTAAGTGATGAGAACATGACTAGATGTCCAAAATGCGGGAAAGAGGTATCAAAACCTCGCAAGAAATGGAAATATGGTGCATTCGATGTCCAAGCATTCTCATGTGACAATTGCAGTACTCAATTCAGAGAATACACTAGAAATGGTAAGCACAGTTTTGCATTGAAATTGCAGAAAGGCAAAGGCTACGTGAAGGCTTAGAGTCTATTCAAATCGATGAATATGTCAGTCACAAATTCTTTCTTTTTGTGTCTTCCTATTCCGAGGCAAGAATGGAGCAGCTTTATCGCGCCTTCCCATTCGCAAACAGTTGTTGGTCCTTTCATTTCTAGATCATTTATGAAGTAGACAAAGACAAGGTAAGCTGGCAGTTCATTATTCCTTAACAAACAAAGATGAGCTAGCCTATTCGTGTATTGATAGAAACACTTAGACCAATCGAGTTCGCTCTCTGAATTTAGGTATCCTTTGGTTTCCTCTAAGCTCTTTTGAATCCTCTCTATTGAATTCTTGTCTTCCGCTCTCAAAGTTGAAATCAGTTCTGAAATATGCGACTTAGCTTCGACAAGAAACAACTTTCCCGAAGAGCTTTTTCCAAGAGCATCCCACTGAGGCCCTCCTCTAGGCCAAAACTCACTCAAGGGCACTCTCTCCAGCTTGACACCAAGTCTTTTCAAGAAATCTTCATCACGATACTCTGCGTACCCATCAGTCTTCAACGGTGAAAGCCATTCTATCTTTTCATTGTTTGGCAGGTTCAGGTTCTTTCTTATTTGTGAGTTCAGAATTTCCGGTTCTTCGTTGACAAGCTTCTGAATCCACTTCTGACTTCCTTTCTTGCCAGCTGGTTGGGTGAAGCGACCCATCTTTAGCACGCGCCAGCAGAATTAATGGGAAAGAACTGACAATGAATGTCTGGCAATGCGCTTTGCTTCCTTTTCTAGATCATTCCCATAGTATTGCTTTGCGGAATACTTGTTTGATTCGAAGTATTCGACCATTCTCTCAAATCTCTCATATGGTATTTGCAGTTCCATCTGTTCGTATACGAATCTCCTCGGGTGCTTCTTTCCTAGTTTCATTGCCAGATCAGCACATTGACCTTTTTCAGCAGGGTAGTAGCACGGAGAGAAAATGTGAAACAAAAACACGGTAGGTTCCCACCCGAATTTCAGAACCTTCTGCAGTTTGGCGACGTTGTTCCTGAAGTGGCCGCTGTGAACCTCAATTTCCCAAATCGCAAAACGACGATTTCTCCATCGCCTGTAAGAATACACGTCGAAGGAGACACCGAGAAATGGCTTCTCTATTACAGGCTTAAAAAACTCAAGGTCAATAAGTTTGGGCTCCAACTTCTCTTTCAGTTGCGACTTCAAGAATTTAGTCAATTCCTTTCCTAAAGGCCCACTCATTGTTTCAACTCTCAATGCATAATCAGCTTGGTGTTCATCCACGTTATGATAGCTTTGCGATTTAGCTTTTGTGCGCGCCAAAAATCTATGGATCTGCGAATACGTAAATACATCTGATTTGGACTTTATGTAGACTGAGGTTGAAAGAATGCATAGTCTAGACAAAAATGATGGTAAGAAAAGACTTGACAAGGTTTTGAAACGTTACACTGAAGCTCTGGAGAAGAACGCTGTGGGCAGGCTTTCAGAGCAAGACGTGACGACAAAGTTCGTTCTGCCTATGCTTGAAGCTTTCGGATGGGGCGTGTACAAAGTTGGAGCAGAAGGCTCGGAAGTGCGAGAGAAGGCGTTTAAAGACAAGTCTGATGTTGCCAAAGGTTTGCCAGACATAAAACTCACAAGCGAAAACGGAGTTGTCTTCGTAGAAGTCAAGAAACCTCCATTACAGACTGAGAATATTCCAAACCTGTTCAGATATGAGGACTCTGACTTGGTTGTTCTGACATCATTTGAAGACTTGATGAGGAAACTTGAAACTCGCTACGACTTCAGGCATTTTCAGAAAGTCTCTGAAGAAAACCTTCAGTGCCATCAGAATATTCTTGTATTGAGCTGAACTAACACTTCTCAAACCTTTCAAGTATTGCCGAACGTCTTCTACGGTTGCCGATTCAACAGGCTTTGACAATTCATTCAAGAATTTCTTGATGTAGTAAGTGTGCTCATAGGCTGTCTTGTCTGAGCGTCTCAAATCAACTTCAAGAATTCCCTAAACCTTCTCAGCAATTCCTCTGATGGTATTCCAGGTGCTTGACGTGCAGAAGGTCGCCGGTTCAAGTCCGGTCCGGCCCACTCCCATTTGGGTTCGAGTCCGAACAATCATATGTTTCCTGACCCACATTGTGCATTGCGCCTATTTCGGAACAATTGTTCGCGAACCATGAGTCTGACGGCCACGCTGCGTAATCTTCCAATCAAACGCTGTGTGAACGATTAAATACTTTCTCATTCGTATATGGTGAAAGCAGGTGTCGTAAGTGAAGACAAGAATGACCGCTTTGGCGATAGGCGCAGCGCTCATCATCATCGCTCTGATCCTCGGGGGATTGCAGGATCTCCATATCGCTAACATTTACGAGGGTGTTGAAAACAAGTGGTATTTCTACGGCGCGGTCGGAGCGGTATTGCTTGTAGGCATCATACTTGTAGCATGGGGTTTGCTTAAGAAAGAAGCACCGAAACAGAGCAATCCACAGTAGAAGCGCCGCTTAGAAAACAGTCATTGGGCCGTGTTCATCGAGTATCAAAACGCATTGTGCGATAAAGAGAGAGAGCAATCATAGAGTTGCCCGGTTTCCAGACAGCGAGGTCTGTGCTCCTCTTTTAACTTAACGGTTTTCTTAGGTCTAAAACCTTCCGTAAGGCCAAAAGAATTGGAACACCGACAACGAGAGCGATTAACACGACAAAGGCATCTTCAATGAAAGAGTCAACCCCGCCGCCTACAAACGCAGCTGCGGTAGCCGCAGGAGATAGGCCCAGAACACTGCTGTACAGCCCGGCTGGTATGAACAGGAAAACTCTGGTCAGACCGTCCGTGGCCACCGTTATGAACGACACGATAACCAAGGATACGGGGAGAAGGTTCACGTTCTCGTTGAACAGGTTTTTACTCAACTTACCTGCAGGATACACTAAACAAACAGCAGCAATGGTGTCCAGCATAGGCCAAAGCGGAAGCGACTGGCCCAAGGGACTGATGAAGTATGCGGCAAGCATGACGGCGTAAAGAGCTATGACCGGCTGCCACTTGTCTCTTGTCAAGAAGCCTGCGGACATTACACTCAACGGCTCTGCAATTATCCCGAACATCCACAAAGGACTGGGAAGCAACACTCTGCCGATCGTGCTGCCAATCAAGGCGGTTATGAACCCTGCCCAAGGACCCAGCACCATCCCCTCGATAGGCGATAAATAGATAGCCCAATTTCGCCACAAAAACGCGGGCGAAATCAAATACAACGTGGCATGAAAAGCCGCAAAAACCCCAGTTAACGCCACAGCTTTCGTCGACAACAGCTTCATGGTTCAATCGAACGTATTTTATGGCTCATATGCATTTTGGTTCGACATACCATCCCTGGCCACCATTCAGTTTTTCAGCTTCTGAACGGACACGTATTGAGATACCTCTCTGCTTGAGGAATTGGGCTCGCCTGGGTTCGGGTCCCAGTCCGGTCCGGACCACTTTCATTCGGGTTCAAGTCTGACGAATCATATACTCCCTACCGATATTGTGTTCCGTGTCCCCCCTGCACGAACATAGAAACAGAGTTAGGTTAGCCTAAATACTTAAATAGGTGGTGAACGCTTGCTAATTTAGGTGCGCCTAAATGTCTCAGGCCAAAGAAAGCAAAAACATCGAAGAATACATGGAGGCACTATACTCTCTCACTCGAAATGGAAACAAGGCAAGTACTAGCGAAATTTCACAGCGCTTAAACGTCGCCCCTCCAAGCGTGACAGAAATGCTGAAAAAACTGGAAAAGAAGGGTTACGTAGAGTATTCAGCTTACCGAGGGACCAGCCTCACTGCCGAAGGCCTGAAACTAGGCGAGAAAGTAACCAGAAAACACAGGCTGCTTGAGAGATTTCTTTATGACATTTTGCACATTGGAAAAGACAAGGTTCATGCGCAAGCCTGTGAAATGGAGCATGCTTTATCGGATGATGCAGAGGAATCATTATGCCGCTTTCTAAAACACCCGGATAAATGTCCTGACGACGGCGAAACAATCCCTGCCTGCAACCTGCCCTTCTCAACTTGCGAAGAATGCGTAGAAATGCACAAGAAAGGTCTGGAAGAAGTGGGAAAACGCCAGCAGAATCTAGTTCCAATCTGCAATCTCAAAACTGGTGTCTCGGCAAAAATCTCCTTCATCAGGGGCGAACATAGAGTCCTTCAAAGACTCTTGGATATGGGATTAACGCCTGGAACTTCTATAAAAATGGAAAGGATTGCACCATTAAAAGGGCCAGTGGAGGTTTGCGTAAGAGGTTCCAAGATTGCGCTCGGACAAGACATCGCTGCGAACGTCTTTGTTGAAATCCATAGGAAATAACGCTTGAGTCAGATGATTTGTCATGTCGTGTCATTCTAGTTCATCTTCAAAAAAATCCCAAAGAAATATGGGCATAACCATTGCCTTGGCCGGCAATGCTAATGTAGGAAAAAGTGTGCTTTTCAATCAACTTACGGGTTCAAGTCAGATAATCGGTAATTGGCCAGGAAAAACTGTGGAAAGAGCCATGGGTACGCTTAGCTTCGAAGGACAACAAATAACCGTCGTCGACTTGCCTGGCATCTATTCATTTTCCACTTTCGGCATGGAAGAAATGGTGTCAAGAGAATACGTAGCCATGGAGCATCCAGATGTGGTCATAAACGTGGTGGATGCCGCTGTTCTTGAACGTAATCTGTTCTTTACTCTTCAGCTTGTCGAAATAGAAGCCCCATTGGTCATCTGCCTAAACCAGGTTGATGTCGCGAAGAATAAAGGAATAATAATCGATGCAAAGAAGTTGGAGCAAGCTCTAGGCGTACCTGTTGTTCCAACTGTCGCCATCAGGGGAGAAGGAATATTCGAACTGACAAAGACTGCTCTCGACGTTGCACGAACCTGCCCCAACAATAGGAGACATATCAGGTACGGAGCCGAGATAGAAGAACGAATAAACAAACTCGATCAAACGATACAAACAGGAGATCTTGGGTTAAACTATCCGTCCAGATGGGTTTCCATTAAACTTTTGGAAAATGATCCTGAAATTAAGAAATTGGTAGCTTCCAAATCTGAAGATATTATCAAGATATCGGAGGCTATGGCGGCAGAAATCTCTTCTATTCACGGAGAACCATGCTTTGCGGTCATTGCCTCTGAAAGATATTCGGTTGCCAGCAAGATTGCAGTCCGAGCCCAGCGACAGAGTGAAATCAAAACAACGTTTTCAGAAAAGCTGGACTGGGTAGCCACACATAAGGTGTACGGCTACTTAATGTCCGCAACCGTGTTAGGTGGTTTGCTTCTTTGGACGTTTTTTGTGGGCAATTTTCTTTCTAATTTGATTTCCACCTACGTGACAAGCCTCGTTCAACCCTTAGATCCTAAATTGAGCGGGTCACTCTTGGGAATTGTTTGGAATGGTGTTTGGGGAGGAGTCGATGCTGGGTTGACGTTAGTCGTGCCGTTCGTTATACCGTTCTACTTCTTGTTAGCTATGGTTGAAGATTCAGGTCTCCTGACTAGAGTTGCCTTCATGATGGATAGCGCCATGCATAAGATAGGGTTGCATGGGAAGGCGCTCATTCCAATAATCTTGGGCTATGGTTGCAATGTGCCTGCGATTCGTGCGTGCAGAATCATGGAAACAAGACGGGAACGACTTTTGGCAGCATTTGCCATTACCTTTGCGCCGTGCTCAGCAAGGACAATCGTGATTTTTGGGATGGTTGGCTTATTCCTTGGAGTGCAGTGGGCGCTTGCGTTGTATGTGGTTGATGTGGCGATAATCTTTGTTTTGGGTAGAATCGCGATGAAAGCTGTTCCTGGAGAATCTACGGGTTTGATAATGGAGATACACAGCTTCAAGGTTCCGTCGTTTTCTGTGGTTCGTAAGCAAACTTGGATAAGAACTAAGTCGATAGCCTATTTCGTTTTCCCGATTTACATTCTTGGCAGTGCACTGGTTCAAGTTCTATTTGCTCTGCACCTCCTTGCGACGATAGGAAACATTATGTCTCCTTTGACGGTCTGGATGCTGGGATTGCCCGCTATCACAGGGATACTGCTCATATTCGGTGTCGTTAGAAAGGAGCTTGTGCTTCTTGGTGCAGTGGCCATTTTTGGCACAACCAATCTCAGGCTGTTTATGACGCCCGTTCAGCTCACAGTGCTGGCTCTGGTCTCGCTGATCTATATCCCATGTATATCCGTTTTCGCGATCTTGGCGAAAGACTTCGGATGGAGAGCTGCCGTTACAATATCAATTGCCAACATAGTCTCAGCAATCCTCATCGGAGCCCTAGCCCTTAGGTTCCTTCAGCTTTTTATTTAGGCTCAAGCTTACCTAGAATTGTGCAAGAATACGGTGCCGAAACTCCATTATGCAAAAGCGGAGAATTACAGAAGTCTTGCTTTTTTGAATCAAGAGAGCGCACGCGCTATCAACAAGGATACGATCATGCTTACCGATAAAGGCAATGTTCATAAACACTTCAAGCGGAAGCGTTGTAGATACTGAAGTATTGATTGAGGCACTTGACAAGAGGATCTTGGCCGGCGTGGGCTAGCGCGCACTATCGTCTATTTGAAAAACGTGGAGACAGGTACCAGGAGGGGGCTAAGCTCGGTCATAAGGTTAAAGCACCATTGTGATTTCTAGCACGTGGCCGCCTAGAATCACGTTTCCTTGTAGATGCTTGCGCGACAACTCTTAGGAAGAAACACATACAGTCTCTGTCTAATTCTATCAAACGTGAAGGTGTGTGCTCCTTCTTCCGTCGTGACTCTCTCATCCACAACCAGTTTATGGGTGTCTATCACTTCAATGGCGCCCGGGTTCCCTACAGCACAGTAGAAACGATGCCTGTCAGCGTTAAGCCAAACCACGTCAGGTACTCCTCCAATGGGCACAACAGTTTTTTCATGACCCGTTGAAATATCCAAGATCACTACTTGGCCCGCATCGCATGCCACGTACGCTAGGCTGGTCTCGTCGTCGATGTTGATGCCGTGAGGCCCTGCTACTGATACGGGCAGAAATGACTTCTGTGAAAGGTTCTCAGGTGCGAGGACGGCCACTCCCGATGGCTCACGAACGTTCACCAGAAACTGATCCCTTGTCATCGAATATACACACCATCGGGGTCTACCTGTAAGCTGCAAAGAGGAGATTAACTCCCCTGAATAAGGATCAACGAGTCTTGCTTTATTATCTTGCACGTCGGCAACTAGAAGCTGCTTGTGGTAACTGTCCCAAGCAAGGCCGTTGGGTGCTGAACCTGCTTGCGCCTCGCGTAGGACACGATTGGTCAAAGCATCAACTACGAGGATTTTGCCCGTCCCTCGAGAAGCAGCAAAGACCAGATTCTCTTTCTGAGCGCACACGACTCCACTCGCGTCTAAACATCCGGTTAATGTAGCCAAGTGCTTGGCCCTCTCGCCGTCTATGATCTCTACAGTTCCCAAGCCAGTGTGGGCAACATACACCCGGCCGCTTTCGAGATGAACATCAGCATGGTCAAACCCTCCCGACTGGTGATGTGGAAGATCGATGCGTTCAGAAATTGACAGCGTCATCGTCGTACATCCTCAGTCAACACAAAAAAAAGATGACGGTTGGTTACTCCACCAGTTTCTTTTTCAAGAATTCTCTTCGTTCTTTTCTTTCTAGTTTTTCGATTTCCGCTTTGTATTTCTCGCGAATCAGCTTCAGCTTGCAGTTCGTGTACAGCGCGTCGTATACCGGGCTTGCCTTGGAGATGGTTTCATAATCGTCTTTTGATACGATGCCGAAACCGGTCATGACGGCTTCCATTCCGGCTGCTTCAGGGGCCATTTCCATCTTGTCTGTGTCGGCAGCTCGCACGATTTTGGCGAGTTCTAAGACGGCAGCATCGTTTATCTTGTACTTCTCAACTACGGCATCAAAACTGCACTTGTCACCGTGATGTCCGAGCTCAACTCCAGGCGCGTCATACGGTATCGCTTTCTCTTTCTTGACGGTTTCTTCAATCTTTTCTACTGGAACGAAGAGGAATTCCGCTTTCGGGTCTACGAATCGTTTTATCAACCATGGACACGCGGTTCTGTCCACGTGCACGTATAGCCTTGTTACCCACTTCATAGCCTTCACCTATGTAGATTAACTACTTAACATGAGTAGAATATCTACTTATATAAGCTTAACCCATATACGAACCTCGGTGAAGAAATGCATCGGCTAAGAAGCATGAAGATCGGAACAGTTCAGCTCTGGCTTTTGTTGCTGCTTTCGGACAAACCAATGTACGGTTACGAAATCATCCGCGAACTTGAAAGAAGGTTCTCAGGTCACTGGTCGCCCAAGACGGGGACAGTCTATCCGGCCTTGGAGAAATTGGAGGAAAACGGACTTGTCACAGGGCAAATTGAGTTCCGAGATCATGGACCAGATAGAAAACATTACGCGATCACCGACAAAGGCAAGGAAGAACTGAAATCAGCTATGGCGCAATGGGCAAAAATGACTGAGATGATAGACACTTACAAGGAAACGCACCAAGCATTGTTCAAGTTCAAAAAATCATGCACACAAGATGAAGTTGCAGAAATGCTCACAAAACTTGGAACAGCTTTGAGAGAGAAAACATTCGAATTCTCCGATATCTTTCCTTCAGAAGAAAAAAGGCAGGCCAATCCTAATCAACCTCTGTTCTTGAAACTGCTCTATGCAAAAGAAGATCACAAGTACGAGATCCATATGGAACTTGAATGGATGCCACCTGAGAGCACGTCTCCCCCAGAGAGATAACCAATCAGAGTTCTCTCTATTACGGCTTAATGAAGGCTGATTGCGTCTTGAGCCATCATTGGGGTTACGTAAGCGCCATTACTTCAGCACTTCTATTTGGAATAAGCTCTACCCTCAACAAAATCGCATTGCAGAATGTCAATCCCACCCTCGTAGCGGGAATGATCTACTTCATCGGCGGGGTTCTCCTGCTCGCAATCCATTTCACTCCACTCTCCAAAAAGATTCTTTCCATGCTTAAGACGCCGGGAACAGAGGAGAAAATACTGAAGAAGGACTTGAGAGTTCTGACCCTTGTGATTGTGTGCGGCTCGGTGATCGCGCCGTTGTTACTCCTGAACGGCCTGAACCAGACCACAGCCATTAACGCATCGCTACTTTTAAATGCGGAGTCCCTATTCACCGCCTTCTTAGCTTTTGTCTTCTTGAGCGAACGAGGAAGGAGAGGTGAGTATCTTGGAATTCTCGTGATGCTTGTCGGCGTGGTCTTCGTGGCCACAAATGGAGAATTCCAGAGACTCACTCTGGCAGAAAACATTCCCGGTAATCTCCTTATAATTGGCGCATGTCTGTTCTGGGGAATAGACAACAACCTAAGCAGATTTCTCAGCAAGAAGAAAGACATCATATTGGTGACGGCATTGAAATGCTTTTTCGGAGGATTGGTCTTGCTCATTATCTCTTTTCTGCTCGGCATTGACTTCAGCATATCATTGATATCGATACCTTACCTGTTGTCTGTGGGAGCCCTCAGCATCGCATTCTCAATCTTGTTGTTTCTTTTTGCCCTGAGAAAAATAGGTTCGATGCGAACAGGAGTCATTTATTCAACATCTTCACTTTTCGGAGCCGTTTTCGCGTTTTTAGTGTTGAGAGAGCCTTTCAGTCCTATCCAAATGACGGCAGGACTAGTAATGGTATTGGGCGTTTACGCCCTTTACCACTATTCAAAATAGAGAAAAGCGCGCGCTAGGAATATCTCCACTTCAATATCGATCAGATGCTTTGGTCAAGTAGTGTTCTTACTTTTCTTTCTATTTCATCTCTAATTTCCCGAACTTTCTCTATCGGTTTGCCCTTTGGATCTTCGAGTCCCCAATCCACAGTTGTTTTGAAAAAAGGACCTGGACACAGGTCTGCCGCGCCACAGCCCATCGTTACGATCAGATCTGCTTCTTCCAACATCTTGGGAGTCAGCAGTTTCGGCAGGTTCATTGAGATATCGATGCCCTTCTCTTTCATGGCTTCAACAACCACAGGATTCACCTTCTCGGTCAACCTGATACCTGCGCTTGAGGCTGTGAACTTTCCCTTTCCATAATGATTGGTAAAGGCTTCTGCCATCTGGCTCCTGCCAGCGTTTTCCACGCACACGAAAAGTACTCTCTTCATTTCATCCACCTGTCACTGAAGCATAGAACAACGCATTTAAATATGTTATTTGCCATCACTCAATTGAAGTCACATGCCAACATCAAAAACAGAGCGAACACTACAACGACTAGCCGAGTCAGGCATTTGTTCCAGTGAAAGTGCTTCAGAATATGCCGCCGAACTGGAGAAACTAGCTAACAAAAACATGAGCAAAGAAAATGCCGCAAGAAACAGCAAAGTCTTCAAAGCTCTTGCAGATTCGACAAGGCTGAGAATTCTGGGGTTGTTGTTGGTTCGAGAAATGTGCGTTTGCGAGGTCATGGCTGCCTTGAATCTTACACAGCCGACAGCATCTCATCATCTGGGAATATTGGAAAATGCTGAACTGGTGAAGAATAGAAAACAAGGCAAATGGGTTTTTTACAGCATAGCCAATCTCGAACTCATCAAGGGCATGCGCAAACTGAACATTCTTTGACGTTCATAAGAAACCTTCAGTTTCTCGCAAAGTAAGGTAAATTCATAACAACAGATTTAAATATCTGAATATGTTCTAGCACTTAACTGCAGGTAGCGAATATTAAGAATAGACTTGCAATTGCCTCATGAAAAAAGGAGATACTGAACATAGCCATGGAGAAAATAATCCTAAAGACTCAAAAAACGGAGTGCACCGGATGCAAAACATGCGCAACTGATTATGCAGCGGAAAACCTGAGGCATGCACTTGCAAGGTTGAATGGCGTGTCAAAAGTCAAGATTGATGAAGTAACCGGTAAAGTTACAATAGAATACGACTCAAAAAAAATCAGCTACATCAAATTTACTGAGCGCTTGGTAAGACTAGGCTACCAAGTTGAGATATTATCAAGAGAGGAAATCCAATGAAAGAACATATCAGAGGCGTAATTCTAGTAGTTTTACTTGGGCTATTCGCTTTGGCAGGCGCCCTAATATCTGGAACTCAAGTAGCTTATTCGCATGAAATTAGTGTTGTTTTGACTTTGATCGCCGTTGCCCTAGGCTACCGCATCTATTTGCATGGCATTCGATCCCTGCGGCATGGGAACGTTACAGCCCAATTGTTTGCAACTATCGCTATCTTTATTTCAGTAGCAGCTGGTCTCGTACTGCCCTCAGCATCAGCCACTGGCACAGCAGAAGCAGTTGGTTACCTCACAGCATCAGCTATAGTGGCGTTCATAATACTCGCAGGTATGACCCTTGAAGGATACATTATCCATAGAACAAGAGGCGCGCTTGAGAACCTCATAAACATGAGCCCTACCACAGCTCGCATACGTCGAGACGGCGCAGAAGTTGAAGTATCCATAGACGAGGTCAAGTTAGGCGAAATCGTCTTAGTCAAACCAGGCGACAAAATACCCGTTGATGGAACAGTAATTTCCGGACACAGCACCGTTAACCAAGCAACCATAACTGGTGAATCAATTCCAGCAGAAAAGACAGTGGGGGACCGTACATTTGCTGGTACACTCAATGAACATGGGGCATTAGAAATTAGAGTTGAAAGAATCGCTGAGGACACTACACTTGCTCACCTCATTCAACTAGTCGAAGAAGCTCAAGAGAAAAAAGCACCAATACAGAACGTTGCAGACCGATTTACCACTTACTTCTTACCAATCATGGCAGTTTTGGCATCTTCTGTCTTTGCCGTCAGTTATTTCGCACTTGGTTTTGATGTGGCACTTGGTAGAACCGTGACTGTTCTCTTAGTCGCATGCCCTTGCGCTCTTTCAATAGCCGTTCCCGTCGCTGTAGCTGGAACCATCGGTAATGCTAGCATGAACGGCATAATAATCAAGGGCGGCACACACATCGAAAAGCTAAAAGACGTTAAGCTCGTCGCCTTCGACAAAACTGGCACGTTAACCATCGGCGAACCCAAAGTTATTGCGGTAAAGACCTTCGGTAATTACTCTGAAGCGGACACAATCAAGTATGCAGCAATTGCTGAGAAATTCTCGGAACACCCCCTATCCAAAGCCATCATTGCTAAGGCAGCTGAGATGAGTATGAAAATTCCTGACCCCACAGACTTCAAAACTATTCCAGGACACGGCGTGGATGCCCATTACGGAAACAAGCATATCCTAATTGGAAGAAAGATGATAGAAATGGAGATTTCAGAAGAGGCGAATCAATTGATGAATCGGGTTGAAAGCGAGGGAAAAACAGCTATTCCCGTAGCACTTGACAAAAATGTCATTGGCGTCATTGTTGTGGCTGACACAGTTAGGGAGAATTCTTTGGAAGCTATACTGAGGCTTAAGCGTTTAGGAGTCAAAACCGTTATGATAACTGGCGATAACATGCGGACTGCCAAATCTATCGCTGAGCAACTCGGGGTTGATGAGTACCATGCTGAGCTTTTGCCGGAACAGAAAGTTGCGGTCATTGGGGAACTGAAAAAAGGCAATGTTGTTGCGATGGTTGGTGACGGTGTGAATGATGCTCCTGCGTTGGCTAATTCGGATGTTGGGTTTGCTATGGGTGCGGCTGGCAGCGATGTGGCTGTTGAGACTGCTGACGTGGCTCTGCTTGGAGACGACTTGACAAAGGTTGAATATGCGATTAGCCTGAGTCGGAAGGCGTTTAACAGAATGAAGGGGAACATAGTTTACGCTTTTATCTGGAACATAGTCGCATTGAGTTTAGCCGCTTTTGGCATCTTAAATCCAGTCCTCGCCGTTGTTCTTGCAGAAGCCGGATGCATATCAGTGGTAATCAATTCCGCTTTACTGTTGCTGAGCAAGCCAAAGCCTCTAGCCAAGAGCGCGTACGGTATCATTCCATAAAATTGGATCGGGCGCGCGCTACGGTTACTTTTCCAAGCGAAAAAAAGGTTATGTGTCACATGTGTAAGTAGATGGTTAAGGGAGGAATTGGCTGTTGAGTGAACTCTTGAAGTGGTTTGAGAAACGCAGAGAATCAAAAGCTATGGCCCTGATGCAACGCCACCTTGCGACCACAATGAGCTCAGTTGAAGATCTTGAAAGAGCAGTAAAAGCAGCAGTTGATCTCAACGAAAAAGAAGCCAAGGCTGCAATAGGAAGGGTCACAAGCTCTGAGAAAGAAGCCGATGGACTGAGGAGAGCCTTTATGACTGAACTGACATGCGGAGAGTTGCCGCCCTCAGACAGAGAATACCTTATGTACTTAATGAAGTGCGTCGACATTGTCTCAGACTCGAGCCAGGAATCAAGCCGAGTTTTAAGTGCCATTCCAATGGAAGATGTGTCAGAAAACCTCAAAAAAGCGCTGGTCAAGATGGTGGAAAGCGCTAGAGAATCTGCCACGGCGCTGCGAAAATGCATTAATATCATACCGGAAAAACGCGAAGAAGCCCTACAAGCAGCAGACGAAGTTGAACGATTAGAAGAGAAAGTCGACGACCTATTTGAAAACTCCAGACGTTTGATCGCCAGAGAGGAGAAGATTCGGGTAGGAACCGCCATATTACTGAATGATCTCTTTAAAGCTATTGAAATGGTTGCCAATCGATGTGAAGACGCCTGTGACCAAGTGAGAGTGATTGTTGTCTGTCGATAAATGTTTTAGAAGGTTCACGACTATTGTCCACGGTAATTGACGCATCTGGAACTCCGCGGCAAGTACGGTAAGTAGTTTTCTTTCAGTTCAGTTTTAACCCTTCCACATCTGTCTTTCTAGGGTTTAGGGGTAAAGTACCTGGCGCGACTATCTTGAGGCTTTCAGTCTTCCGTGATGCCTCTTTCTTTCAGCCATGTTTTTATCTTTTCGTTGATTTTTTCTCGAACCTCTCGGAATTTGGCTAATTTTTCCTCTTCTGTTCCTTGAAATGCTGCTGGGTCTTCGAAGGGCCAGTACAATCTAGTGGATGCCCCTGGTATGGTGGGACACGTCTTTTCTGCTTTTTCACATACTGTTATGACTATCCCGAAATGTATCTTTCCAAGATACTGTTTCAATTCCTTTGGATGTTGGTCACTCAGGTCATACCCCAGTTCTCTCATCACCTTGATGGTGTAGGGGTGGATAGGTCGAGGTTCGAAGCCTGCACTGTAGACCTCGAAATGATTACCCGCATATTTCCTTAGGAATGCTTCAGCCATTTGGCTCCGTGCCGAATTTCCTGTGCATAGAAAAATGACTTTGGTCTTTTCCGAGTCCTAATCACAGCCTCACTTCAGTATTGGCACGCGCACTTATTTTCGTTTTCCAAATAACATTGTCGCATAGTAGCGCGCGCTCGATCGACGAATGGTGAGTCATTCATGCACTCAGGATCACGCTCCATACGGACGAACCATGAAAGCTTAAAAGCGGCGCTTGGTCGAGTCTCATCATAGGACCTACGGGCTCATTTCGTGGAATATTCTAGGGCTGCGTCCTCGAGCAAGAGAGGTTAACGTGGCATTAGAGGTATTTTTGATGAGGCACAAGCGTAGTGAGTCATCACAGTAGAGACGATTCATCAAACGGTTAGTTGTGGAATGTGCGTTTCAGGATCGGCAGCGAAGCGAGACAGTGAATATTCTCTCGCCAGAGGCTATCGCTGCCTCTGCAAGTCAAGCATTTGATTGTTTCTTGCTAGGGCTTATGTGTTATGAGCGGGGCGAAGTGCTTACTGATAGTCGCGGCGGAGGCAAAATGCCCTACATGGATTAGAACTGGTGAATTCTGATGTTGAAGGAACCAGTAGGAGGCATACGAGAAATTAGTTGATAGAAGCTCGATTAATAAGTTGCAGGGAAGAGATAAGCTTGAAAAAGAAAATGTCACCTTTCAGAATTTAGCAACACGCTAGCGCGCGCGCTCTAGTCCCCAGATCTTCAATTCATGTTGAAAACTGAGTCTATTCTGACGAAACGTTTGGATCCACGGGGTTCAATGCTGAGGAGCGCGCTCTGATATTTCCACTTCTTGAGCGAACTCGAAAATGCTTAATACGTGCGCTTGGTCAACACGATTAGACTGTGACAGTCGAAAGGAGAAGGAGTGAGCCATGGCAGATAGGAGAGAAAGCAAGAATGAAACTTCAAAAGATAAACGCAAGATCAAAGTAAGCAAGAATGGCCCTTATCTCGTTTCCGGTAGAATTCCTCTGGTCAAACAGATAATCATGACGGACGCCGAAGAAATTCCCGTTGAATGGCGTACAGGTAATGAATACTCATCACTGGAGAATTGCGCCCTTTGTCGTTGCGGTCAGTCCAAAAACAAACCGTTCTGCGATGGAACCCACATAAAAGTCAACTTCGACGGCACCGAGACGGCCACTCGAGAGCCTTATCTCCGACAAGCCAAAGAGATAGAAGGTCCAACGCTGAAATTGACCGATGCCGAGGAATTGTGCGCCTCCGCGCGTTTTTGCCACCGGGCTGGCGAAATCTGGAATCTTGTCCCGAAATCAGACAAGCCTGAAGCTAAGAAAATCGCCATCGAAGAGGCCGGAGACTGTCCATCTGGCCGTCTGGTGATCTGGGATAAAAAAACCGGCAAAGCAGTTGAGCCCGCATTTAAACGCTCCATCGGGTTGGTTGAAGATCCTCAGGTAGGCGTGAGCGGTCCAATCTGGGTGCGCGGCGGCATTTCGGTCGAGTCTGCCGAAGGTAAGATTTATGAAATCCGCAATCGCGTTACTCTTTGTCGTTGCGGTAAATCTTCCAATAAACCTTTCTGCGACAGCAGCCACTATCCGGAGTAACTTGAACAAAGAAGGATGCCTGATGAGCAAAATCAACGACCATAAACTGATCGACGTTGAATATGGTCTTGATGACATACTGAAGGCCAAGGATAGAGTTTTCGTTCTTTTCTATGCTTCTTGGTGCCCCTTCTCTCATAGGTTCTTGCCCACATTTGAGGTATTCTCAGAGCAAGGAACAGAGTTGTCTGCGTGTCAAGATTGACGATAAGGCAAGTCTTTGCGAAAAATACTCCGTGGAAGTGGTGCCCACAGTACTTCTCTTTGAGAACGGGCAAGTTTCAAAACGGTTGGATGGAGCACCGGGAGAAGGATTAACCGAAAAACAGTTGAAGGATCTGATCCGACCCCGCTAGTTTGCTGGAAGCACGATAGGCCGGTGCATTTCGCACACCGCGAGCTTTGGGAACGTCCTGTCTCACAATGTCCATCACTTCATGTTCGGTTGGATCCAGCAATCGTGGCCGTCAGGTCAATTTTATCCGATCTTTCTTATAAACTTCAGTGTTTGAAGATACTGTAAACTTATCTGTCATGGTTCAGGCTTTTAGATTAGACCATACTTCCAAACTTGTTGAAGTACATAAATTATTGATACCAATCCCAATCTTACGTCTTCTCCACTCATTTCAAACACGCAAGGATGAGACGCTATGTTTCTAAACCATTTCAGGGAAGACAACTGGTGCAAAAGAACCTCTTCTGGATTCTTTTCATTCCCTTTTGAATCAGCCAGTAGTTTGCTCAGTTTTGCTTCCCAACGAAGCGCACCCTTTTCGTGAGACGCACCGTATTTTCTAGTAAACATTTTGTCGGTCAACCATTCAGCAACCAATCCGATATTTCGGTAACCTGAAGAAAACTCGCCCAGTTCATAGCTCTTGATCGCAGAGTCCAACTCGTCAAAAAGTTCCCTTGGCAATGTCTCTTTTAATTCTAGAAGCGAGCGTTTCAGATAGAAAGTCAAGTGAGTCACATAGCTCTTTTCTCTTCCTTCTAAAATGGAACTTGAAAACCCTCCTTTGCAAAACTCACAGACAACAATATTCATGTCCTTATCTCCCGAAAAAACTTTATAAAACTTGTCAGCTTTATTGAGTTTTTTTCTTCCACAATAAATGCAAGGTTCTTCAGGTTCAACTTCAATAAAACTAATTTCTCCAGACACCCGCATTCCTCTGACAACATAGCTAAAGGGTGTGATTATAAAGTGTAATGGCGTGGAATGTTGTAGACTTGTCGTCATCACTTTTCGAGCTCATAGCGATTTTTCTTCTGTGAGTCCATATTGAGATTCAAGACATTTCTGAAATGGTATGCAAATTTCATTCTGCAATTTCTTAAACAACTATCTTTCGATGCCAAGATTTCACTATCCACGTTTCTAGGTTTATCAATTGCTGTCTTCATTCTTTCATTATTACATGTTGATTCTATAATGTGCCTTGGATCAGTGATCGGTACTCTTCTAGCTGTTGCTGTTATCGATTATAGAACCTCCATTCAAGATCGGCAAGTACCACAACAGCAACGATGCCATCAGTGAGAATAAGAGCCCAGAACCATGTAATCTGAGTTTGAGCGTAATGGATTATCGAATCGACAATCAGAGAACTCAGAATAGTTCCTGAAACTATGCCTATCAAGAAAACCATGAACGCATAACCCTTGCATGAAAACTGATTGTCAAATCCAACCTTTGCATAGCCTTGACCACCATGAATAAAGAAATTCAAGAACACATCACCTAACACGTATGATAGTATTATAGAAAAGAGGAAATACCAAGATACGCTAGAGACAAGCCCAACTACACCTAGAACGATAAAAGAAACAAAGGCAGCAAAGAACTCGTTCCTAAGAAGCTCAGAGAAATCCATTATGGATAGTATCACCTACGTTCCAAGTCTCTGTAGCTCGTAGCAGCTCCGTCGATTTTTGCCTTGATCTTCTGTTCCCATTCTTCCTGAGTCAGAACGCCTTTCTCTTCCAAAGTTTCAACCAAAGCCGTAAGCATATGATCTAATACATCAATCTCTGTTGCCAACTCCTTCACCGAATCTCTTTTCCTTTTGCTCATTCTTCCACTTCCTTCAACAAGTAACCCTTCTCGCTTAGAAAACTTATCACCATTGTCCGAATGACCTCGGAATCGCTTTCTCCGAGTTTGCCCTTTAAGTTCCGAACAAGCTGGAATATGCCTTCGGGAAGGCTGACTAGAACCTTTTTCATTGTGCGATCACCTCGACAATTCGCTTTTCCTCCCGCTTCAAAGCCTCTTCCTTAGTAGCTTCCTTGACCAGCACGTTCCAATCAGGTTCTACATTCAACCCAGAAGCTTGCGCTGGCGTCATCTTCAAAGTCTGATGCTTTCGCACATAGTTGTAGTGAACAACCCAACCTTCCAGCAACGTTCTAACCGTTTCTTCATTCTTCAAGCCTCTCGCTGGCTTCAAACGATCTTTCAAAGTGCAATGCAGACGCTCAACAGCATTCTGATTGTGAATATTGCGGATTCCAACCTTTCGGATTAGTTCAGGTCTGCCTTCCTTCTTCATCGTATAGAAAACCTTGTTATAACCATCGACATAAGCTGGCAAACCATCACAGTAAATTGATGTTGGCTTTCTCTTTGCTACCTGAATGCTTTTCTCGAATAGCTGTACTGCGTCTTCTGTTGTTCGTGATGCTGAAAGGTGTCCAGCTACCAGGAACTTGGTTTGTTCATCTATGATTTCCCAGAACCACTTCTGAACACCTTTACACTTGATTGCTGTCTCATCAACGTGATAGATACCTAGCAACTGAGGCGAGAGAGTTTCAACGTACCGAGAAACCAGCTTGGAATACTTCATTATCCACTTCCAAACAGCCATCTGGCTAACATCCACACCAAACAGCTTCTCGATCTGAGTCTGAATCTTCCTCACGCTCAAACCTTCGAAATACATGTCGATACTTGCGGAGATTATGCGTGATTGTGTCCTCATTTTCGGAAAGTCTGAGCCTTCCGTGAATCTGTGACCACATGCCTTACACTTGAATATAGGCTCACCTTTGGCAGAGCCATTCTTCACAACGTTCTCAGATTCACAGTATTTGCATTGCACTTCTTATCGCACTCCTATGCATATCCTATAATACATATTCAATATATAAGGTTTGTGCTTTTCTGATTTTTCGCCCCTGAAAGGAATTTTCCTATTAAGGCAAGTGAAATGTTAAATCCTGAAGATAAGAAAGTAGAGGACAAGGAAGAAGTCATGCCTAAGAAGAGTTATGCCACATCATGCAAACGAATCTACAATCCTACAACTAAAACATCTTACCGAATACGTCAACGATCCTCTAACAAAGGCGCAAGAGGAACGATAATGGGCAAGTGGAAACCCCAAATCGAGACGAAGAAAAAGAAAAGGAAGAAATAGAATACTTGTCTTTAATAAGAGTCCATGCGAGAGTCCCTCGCGCTCACTTAATAAAAGCATACGTAGATACAGATATAATAATCAACTACTGTTGGGTTACATTCTTTTCCAATCAAACAAACAAAACATCGAAGTCAGTGCTCCTAGTCAACAAAGGAGCAATGGGACTCTTCGACATGCACATATCGTTCTACACACTAATGGAAGTCTCTAACCATTTCACGAATGCCTTCTTACAGCAAAAAGCGATTAAAAATGGCTACAGTTATCCAGAGTCTTTTAGACAGAAAACCAGTTTTGACCTAGATGAAAAAGAACAGAAAACAGTCTCCGAACTGGTCGAAAACTTGCGGAATAACCCATATTTGACATATGTTGACGTGGAAAAGATGCAAGACAAGTTCTTTCCAGTCATTAAGCAATATCTTGATGGATACGTAGAATTTGTTGACGCATACCATTTGCGTACAGCAATCGAGGTTGGTTGCGATTATCTCGTAACAAAAGACGCTGGTTTCAGAAGACATGCTCAAATTCTGAAAAGCAAGAGAGTTATTAAAGAACCCATAAACATCACATCTGAATCAGGCTTTTTAAACATTCTAAGGAAAGAGGAAAAGCACACTCGCTAGAAACTGTATTCCTCGATAACTCTTGGACTTAGTGATATTTGCTTTTGTCTTGTTTTTCAATTCTCCGCTTGATCGATAACTATTCGTTCAGAAGCACAAGTAGTTACACAGCTCGACTAGCTGGTTTGCTTTTTTTGCTCCGTTTTCTCTTTTCGCCACTTTATGATTTCTGCGACTATAGCTACTGGAAAACTAGCGGCTGCAATAGCAATGAAGACGTAAATTAGTGCTGTCTGCAAAGACATCAAATCGTAATATACGCTCACACCAAGATAACCAATTACACCGACAAGGAAAAAGATTAAACCCACATAAATTGGTCTCATAGTTGAAAACCGCTGATACTCTTCAGCTTTGTTACCTTATAACACTTTTGTTCTTGTCTAAAAGGATGTTCAGCAAGGCTTATTTTTTGGACTCATGTAGTTATCACCCGACTTGTTACAGGGTAACGTCACCCCGATGATAGACCAGAACCCTATACCTGAGCATGTGCCAAAAATCTAAAAGGCTAAGCCATGACAGATAAGTTTACAGTATCGTGTTTGAACGTTCTATTCAATAGCGATTTCCATTAGGTTCTGTAGCGAAAAGCCGGTTGATTCATGAGTATTCTTAAGGTTTGATATGGTATCCCTAGAGAGTTTCGAACTCGTTCATCTTCCACATGAAGAATCAGAAAAACCTTTCACAGACATATTTGGATCCAAATATAGGGGCCTACCACCGTTGCACGCGCACAAACACTCGGCAGCCCCGCAGAGATTCGCTTTCTCGTCAGCCGTACTGTAACCATGTTCTTACCCGTAAATTCGGGCGGGTCCCACTTCCCACACCAAAGAACAACTTGCCAATTTGGCACACACCGGCTGCATTGAAGGTAGCTAAATATGGCAGTTGCTTCGCGCGCGTTTTTCAAGCGATTATTGCGCACTGCTTGAAGAGTGGGCTTCTCACTGCCCACGGGGCGCAATTGTCACAAGAGATTTAAATGCTGAACAACAAAACAATCAGTAGGCGTTGTGAATGGTTGAGGCTTTTGTTCTTGTCCGTGTACAGCCCAGAAGAGCAGACGAAACTGCGAATGTCATGAAGAACGTCAAAGAAGAGATCCTCAAAATACAAGGCGTCAAGGAGATCAAAGGCGTTTTCGGTCGCTACGACTTTGTTGTAATAGCGGACGTTAAAACGATTCCAGAATTGGGCAGCCTTGTCACTGATCGTATAAGAAGCATAAGGGGAGTCGTAGAAACAGAGACACTAGTGGTAGGCTTCTAAGAAAATTCGACAAGTCAAGCAGCTAGGTAAAAGGAGTGTTTGAGAGTTGACGATTACATACGTGTCGGCAAAAGTCGAAGCGGGCAAATGAGGAAGTGCTCAGAGAAACTGAAAATATCGGAGTCAGGCAGGTAGCGCGCGCATGTCCTAAGCGTAGAGGCAAAAACAAAGCGTATAAGATAGGCAGATTTTAAGGATTGATTTATCAAGGTAGGTGGCTTCATTGGATGGGCAAGGGCGTCATGCATGGAAAAGGCGGGCTTTGCTCATCGTAGTTGGCTTACTCGTCTTCATTCTTTACCTTTACTTCTTCGTTCCTTTGAATCAGGTGATTGAAACCGTTCAAAAGGCCAATCCATTCCTTTTCTTCTTGGCATTTTGCATGCTCTTCCTTGTCGCGGCTCTCTCTTCCCTCACTTGGCAACGATTGCTCGGTATCCTATCTGTGAAAACACGCTTTCTGAAGACATATCAGATTATCTGGGTAGAGAATTTTGTCGACCTCGTGATTCCTGGCGAACCGATAAGCGGCGACGCATCAAGAGTCTATCTGATGTCCAAGGAATCTGGCGGAAGCTATGGAAAAGTGATGGCCTCTGTCGTTGGTCACCGCATTCTGACGACGACCGTCTCCGCTGGAGGATTGATTGTCAGCATCGTCTATTTTGCGATTAATTACCGGCCTCCTCTCTACGTTCTCGAATTCGCCGCGATAGTCGCACTCGGCGATGCTGCACTAATTGCTCTGTTGTTTTTCATAGGTGCCAGAAAAGGAGCGGCCGAAAAAATCGTCCACTGGCTGATAAATCTTCTCACTCGTCTTTCTCGGGGACATTGGCAACTTGAAGGCCTTAGAACGCAGGCATCAGAGATGTTAAGTGCGTTTCACGAGGAAATCGCGATACTGGGCGGACATCGAAAAAGTCTGATTTTGCCTGTAGTCCTATCTGTTTTCGCATGGCTTTTGGACGCACTGATAGCCGTGGTTGTGTTTCTTTCCCTAGGCTTCCTTGGAGTCGCAATCTCCATCAGCGCCATCATCATAGTCTACTCCATCAGCGGTGCCATTCAAAACATCCCGATAGGCGTGATTCCCGGGGAAGTGGGGTTAACAGAAATCATCATGACAAGCCTGTTCACGCTTCTCGGTAATCCTGCGTCAATTGCCGTTTTCGCAGTTGCCACAGTTCTCATTCGAGTCCTAACTCTCTGGGTTAGGCTACTCATAGGCGGCATAGTCGTTCAACTGCTTGGAATAAAGAGTATTCTGCCTTCAATGGAACCTCAACCTCCATGAGACTTTGACGCCAGGCGACTTTCGTTCACGAAACGAGTGTACATTCGAGAACATGGGTATCTCGAAGAATTCGGAATTAAGTCTTAAGAATAGCAGAACGATATAATCATCCATGCATAAAATCATCTTACTTCCTCACAAGTTCTGTGATTGCACGTGCTATGTCAATGGTTTGGAAGATGTGCTCGCCTGGAAGGGTAGTAGTTTCACTGATTTCCTGCTGTCTGTTGTGGGAGGCATGGCCAGCTTTGCTTACTTGAAATTCAAGAGTGCAAAGCCTCCTTGTATGGTCTACTGGAGCACGAATCCTAAGTATCTGCTTCGTAATCTTGAGAAAGTAATCGGCTTCAGCCAAGCAGTGACTGAAGGTAAGAGTTTCAAGGCAACTTTCGCCAAACTGAAAGAATTCATTGACAAGCATGAGCCAGTCATGGCGGGAGCACTTGACATGTACTACTTGCATTACTATCCGAAGATTTACAACAGATACCACGTGCCAATACACTACGTTCTAGTCGTCGGGTATGATGACCAGAAGCAGGTTGTTTTCGTGCACGATTGCGGCAGAACAGCCGTTGAGGAAGTGCCTTACGCTGAGTTTGAGAAAGCCCTCAATGTCAAGGTGCCCGGAATGAGCAAGAAGAACACGTTCAGGGTCTTCAAGCCTCCCCAAAACATTCCATCAGAGCTTGAAGTTGCAAAGAAAGGCTTTGCATTGAAGGCTGAGCAAATGCTCAGACCTCCTGTCAAATTGTTCGGCATTCCCGCAATGCGCAAGCTCGCTGATGAAATCGTCTCATGGAACAATAAAGAATGTTTCGAGCACCTAGTGACCTATGCTACAACTCCGCCTGAACTTCCATCCAGTCTTGAACACAGCGACGGTATGAGGTTTGCCCAAGCAGCGGTACTTGAAAATCTTGGGGAAAAATACAAGGTCAGTGAGTGGGTTAACGCATCAAAGCTGTTCAGAAAGTCAGGCTGGCTCATCGTTGAGCTGTGCAAGGTAGCTATGAAGCAAGACTCTGAGAAGTGTTCCGGGCTTGTTACACAAATAGCTGAGATTGAGGAAAAAGCATATCGCGTGCTGGAGGACGCTTGACGAATCATTGTGTTCTTCTGTGATTTCTCTTGCCTTTTATTGATGTTTCTGCACATTGGACGTTTACGCTTTTTGCCAGTCGCTTCAAATCGTCTTCGCTCATCCATTCCGTCTTTAAGTATTCACAGATCCTCTCTTCATCTAGGCCGAGTCTCCTAGCTTCCTCAACTGCGTACCGGTAGGCTTCAACCTCGGTCGGCCTTTCAACGTAGTCAAAATTGTGATCGAACAATTCTTTTCCTTCCATGAACTGCTTAACGTGAACCAGCTCATGGATCACGTCGAGGTATAGGTCCACAACGTTACCTTTGCTCAGGTAGTCGGCGCTGATTATGAGGTGGCCGTCCACTTCGCTGACTCCCATGTATCCTCTCCGGCCGGCAAACTCGACTTTAAGGTCTGAGAGCACTTTGTCCGTCAATTCCCCAAAGATTCCTCGAACAGCTTCGACCTTCTCGAAATCCTTGAAATAACTGTTGAAGGGCTCGGTCGCGACTTTTGCGTTGCGCTCGATCGTGACTTTCAATCTGGACTCTATGCTGGTCAATTTTTTTCGTCGCCACATCTTGAGAGAATAGAATTAGTAAAGTTTATGCTATCGTATAAGCCTTGACATGTCTCAAATGTTTCACGCAAGAATCATGTCGTCTGAAGACCTCGAATTCGCCGTTCGGATCACTGACCAGATGGGCTGGCATTTGGCGAGAGAAGACTTTGAATTCATGGAGGAGCTGGAACCTGAAGGTTGCTTTGTGCTGCTCTCTGACCTAGAGAAAATAGGTATAGCAACAACGGTCAGCTTCGGCAAAATAGGCTGGTTCGGAAACTTGATAGTAAATGAAGCCTACCGAAAAAAAGGAGCAGGATCACTCCTTGTCAAACATGCTCTACAATATCTCGAAACCAAAAAGGTGGAAACTGTCGGTCTGTACGCGTACATTGAAAGAATTCCTTTCTACGAAAGACTTGGTTTCAAGTATGACTCAGAATTCACAGTTCTGAGTGGAAAGGCCCTTTGCTCGCCAACCAAAGTTGTCGTGATGGAAGCTGGGAAAGAAGACGTGCAGAAGATCATGGATTATGACGGCCTATGTTTTGGTGCATCTCGAGGAAAGCTGTTAGAACCCGTAATCCTAGATCCCGATAACCTGTGCTGCTTCACGACTGAAAAAGGTGGTATAATAGGATACGGAGTGGCGAAAGTGTACAGAGGCATGGCTGAAATAGGTCCGTTGGTATGCTCGGAAGGCCGTAGTGACGTTGCAATCAACCTTTTAAGGGCTATGCTGAACAGATTGGAAGGGTTAGAAGTCTCAATGTGCATTCCAACGAGACAAAAAAAGATTCTGGATGTGTTGAAAGAATCAGGGGTCACTGAGAACTTTAGAGTTGCTAGAATGTTTTTTGGGGTCTCCTCCGTTAAGGAATGCGTCTGCGCAGCTGAATCTCTGGAGAGGGGGTAAGAGTCAAATTGCCATCTGATCTTTCACGAATAATCTTGGAAGACTTTCTCAAAAACTCATGGTCATGCATCGAAGCTCTCGTAAAAGAACTAAGCACGTTCAAAGGCAGCGACAGAACGAGCGTCCACCTGTACTCCTTCAGGAACGGGCACAGGAATGACGCAAGGTTTGATGGTGGACACTTTTTCCTCAGAGCCTCTGTCGAATACTCAAACCCACAGTTGACGGTGGAGGAAGTTCAAGGAATTATTGCTGCCCGCATGCTCGAAGTCTGCGGAAACCACTTCTACTACTACGGCCTGCACCCGCCCGACGTAAAAGAAATTGATCAGATGTGTGAAATGCTCCACAACCCTTCTCAAGAGATAATGGTCTCATTCCTTCTTAACACAGACGAAATCGAACCCGACAGATACTCGATGAACCCTTTAAAAGAATCAATAGTAAACAGTGGACAGAGCGCTTTCCCATGTGCGTCGGTCAGAACAGAAAGTCTGCAAATAGATCAGAACTTCGCACAAAAGTATGATGGGTCACTGATATGCAAAGACGAGGTTAATCTTATTGTCAGTCGTCTTCAAACGGGCAACAACAGTTACGTAGACATGGTTGACGCGGTGAAGTATGAACAGCTTGAAGCCCTCTCAAAACTCTTCGGAATAAACCTCTCCATCTACTCGATGCGCATGCCCCTGACAACGCTGCAAAAGGAAACGACAGACGGCCTATTGCATCACATCATAAAGGAAACCCACGCCGACTATGAAGCAGTCGAATGTTTTTACAGGGTTATGGGCAGAAGCATGAAGAACCTGACAACCCTTCTGACCGTTCCACACTCGGCAAAGGGCTACGCGTCGAAACGCTCTGCAAAAGGAAGAATCTATTTCGAAGGAACGAAACTGAAAAACCTCAAAGTGGACTACAAAACGACCCTACTCTACCCAAACGCAATCGATCCGAGCGACGTGAGCATTGCAAGAGCCGACGACACCTTCACAGTGTCAGCGGAAAAACTTCAAAACTATGATTTCAAAGAAACCCCTTCCTCGCCGCAATTCTTCCTATATTCACTGGCTTCCCCAGAAAACGCGGTTCTATGGCACGGCATCGGCGCGTTCGGCGCCTCAGAACTATTAAAGAGCTACACAACAACGCGGGTCGCCTGCGCCAAAGACATGCTCATCACAGACTTGAACGAAAAGTATGGAATCGCCAAAAACATTCCGCTGCAATTCAACCTCATTCCAAAATACATGTGGTTCCACCCCGTGCACCGAAACATAGACGCCAGCATTGGTTGCGTTGCGAACTTGAAAGATCTGGCCGATCTGGGCATGAGAATGGAACATTTATCGACTGACCAATACATCCGCAAGCCAGACTGAGAACAAGACATTAACCGGCTGATACATGCAGAAAAAAGAATCCCGTGCGACAGCAATGCTTTTCTAGTACCAGTCGTCACCTTTTGACGGCTGGCCGACATGTTCTTTAAACAGATTAAACACCGTGGCGACAACTTCTCCTACATCATCGCAGACGAAAATACCAAAGAGGCTGCCGTTGTTGACCCCAGTTTCAACGCAGACGCAATAATCAGACTATTAAGAGACAAGGGCTTCGACGCCAAATACATTATCAACACTCATGAACACACGGACCACGTGGCAGGCAATGAAGACATAAAATCAGCCTTCGGCGCAAAAATCGTCGCTCACAAACTGTCCAAGGTCAAAAAGGACATCAGTGTTGTCGATGGAGCCATTATAAAGCTCGGTGCGGTTTCAATAGAGATTCTGCACACACCGGGACACACTCCTGACGGCATATGTCTTCTCGTTGATGGAAAACTATTGACAGGCGACACCCTCTTCGTGGGAGAGTGCGGCAGAACAGATTTGCCCGGTAGCAGCGTAGAAGACATGTACAACAGTCTTCACTGCCTCATGAAGCTTGATGATAAGATTGAGGTTTACCCGGGTCACGACTACGGGTCAAGGCCCTATTCAACAATCGGCATCGAAAGAAAGACAAACTACACGTTGGAAAAAAGAAGTCTCAAAGAGTTCGTCGAATTCATGAAGCAGCCCTAACAGTGTGCGGTCTCATTTTGGGCGTTTGTCGTCACGTGGGAATTTGGCGAATGTTTCGGGACAGCGGAGAAGCCTAGGACGGAGACGTGAATCGCGTATGCTTCTGGGATACGCAAAAAGGAAGATTAAGAGGTTTGAACTCGTTAGTATTGGTCGATCAAAAACGGATTTAGGAGAAACACAACTGTACATTCTAGTCGGACGCAGAATTCTTCTTCGTTCTCATGCTTTTTCTAGGTTTTTGAGTACCTCAAGCGCTTCTGTGATGTGTTTTTCAGGGTGGGATTGGGATGAGAATATGTGTCGAACTACTCCTTGCTTGTCCATTATGTAGGTCACTCTGCCCGGTATGATGCCTAGCGTTGAAGGCACTCCGTACTGTTTTCGAACTTCGTTGCCTTTGTCACTCAACAATATGAACGGTAAATTGTGGTTGCTTGCGAATCGCTTGTGAGATTCTGTGCTGCCTGCGTTTACGCCGATGACTTCGGCGCCCAAATCCTTGAAATATTCGTAGTTGTCCCTGAAACTGCATGCTTCTTTCGTGCAACCAGGTGATTCATCTTCAGGATAGAAATACAGAACAACATTATTCTTTCCGAAGAAGCTTGAAAGCGTTACGTTTTCTCCCGTTTGCGATTGAAGCGTAAAGTCCGGGGCTCTATCGCCAACCTTGACTCTTGCCATGATTCTCCCCCGCATTACAGAACATGCTTGGTCACAACGTCCAAGTTGTTCGATATCAACATCTAGTTAATTAAGCCGATGACACAAAAACCAAAATAGGACCGTTTACAGACTTGAATGTGCAAAATGGATATATGGAAATCAAAACAAGATGTTAACCAGACTGGGGCTGCAAAATGTCTGATGGAATAATCTCCTATGTCCTTGAAGCAGAAATTCCAAGTGGCTATCTTGGAAACCTGCTGGACTTTATTTATCAAAAGTATCTTCTGCCCCAGCGAGAACGGTTCGCAAACATCTCCAGAACTACGACGGACGGAGTGTCTTCGATCGCTTACGATGTTCTAGATGTTCACAGACAGCGAGATCTGAGAGTCGAGGTCAACGGCAGCGTGCCGATGAAGGTCAACATCACTCGACTCAGCGAGACGGTTTCTGAGCAAGATGTAGCTGAAGCCAAGGAGGACGTTGCCATTGCTGTTGACTTTTTCGAAGAGAAGATCCGGCGAAACTCGCTACACTTTGCTTGGAGGGAAGGTGAAGAAATCGTTCCTGAGGAAACTTCTGGAAAAGAAAAGAAGTCACTCAACCGGCTTTTTCTAGAAACGCAAATCTTGCTTTTCGTCGTTTTCATCAGCCTCGGCCTGTTCCTGTTTCTGATCATAGGATGGATCGCACCAGTTGTGCTAACGCTACTTCAATTCGTATTCGTCTTCTACTCCAACAAGTTCATCGAAAGAACAGCGGACTGGCGCATAACTAAAGACAATCCGAGCATACACCTGCTGGAGTACCGGTTGCCCTTGGAAGAAGAGGAGGCTTTCAGGAAGAACTATCCGAAGGAAAGAATAGCGGAGATTAAGAAAGAAGTCTATGAACAGACAATCGCCAAGAAAGGAGAAATTGACTGCGAAACCACGCAGCAAATATTCGTGAAACATGGACTCAAATGCAATCCGGAAAACTTGAACACCAAAAAGGTAAACGTTTACCAAATTGTGGAGAAAACTGCACAGAAATTCGGTTTCAAAATGCCCAAAGTGGTGGTGTCCAACACATTGGTCCCAAACGCTGCAGCATCCGGGCCGAGTCCAAGCCGCGGCGTGGTGCTGATCACCACAGGTCTTCTCGCACAGCTTAATGAGAACGAAATCCTCAGCGTTCTAGGACACGAGTTCGGCCACTTAAAAGGACGCGACCCACTGGTTCTTTTCGGGTTGATGGCAGGCGAATTTCTCTTCCGATTCTACGTACTCTTCGCCTTATTTCCATTCATCTTTATCTCATTACTCTTCCTCATATACTTCTGGGCAGTCATGACGGTCATCTTTTTCGTCGCTAAATTCTTCGAGGCCAGAGCCGACCTTACATCCGCCATCGTGGTCGGCCAACCGCTGGTCTTGGCCGAGGCTCTAGAGAAGATAGGCTTTAAGAGATTGCTATATGAACGGACGCCGTCTTTCCGCATCCAAGAATGGATAAGCTTCGACCCACATCCACCCATCTACTTCCGCGTCAGCCGCCTGAAAAAACTTGATAATGCAGAAAAGATAAGGCATCCATTACTTCAGTCAGCAAGAGAAGTCACGAGAGGATTCCTGCATAGCCTCTAAAGTCAGACATTCCTTCGTGCACAGCTCAGCAGAGAATCTCCCAGTCTCCTCGAGATGATGAACATGTTATAGCAGGATGCGCATGCAGGTGATGGTTCAAACGTTGACTAAGATCTGGTCTCCTTCGACCTTCAGTTGAAACATGGGTTCAGGTTTTCTTGCGGGCCCCTTTACGACGTTTCCAGTCTTCACGTCAAAAACTGAGCCATGACACGGGCAGGTCACACTCTCCCCGTTAAGCGTGCCGTCGGAAAGCATACAACCCATATGCGTGCAGCGGTTACCTATGGCGTAGAACATACCTCCCACGTTTGCGATGAAAATCTCTTTTCCACTAACCTCAACACCCACCACATTTCCAGGTTGCAAATCCTTCTTCGAAGCGGCGTTCACAAAGCCCACTTTAAAATACCTCCAAGATTGAACTCACGTAACTGTTCTGGAAACATAAAATACTTACTATCAAACAGGATGAGTCGCCAAAGAAACGCTCCAACAGCCGGATCTATAAGCATAGCACCTGCTCAGATAACCGTTTCAATTATGAGCTTGTAAAATGCCGAACGTTTGGGCAACTCTACAATCACGGGGACCAATGAATAGACAGCTCAACTGCTATGATGGTATGACAGTTCCAGAAATTCGAGTTCTGAGCTCGACTGCTCTGTCTTCAATCTCCTTCTTCAAGTTGGCGATGTCTGACGCTAATGCCTTTTTCATCTCCACCGTCAGGTCTGATTTTGCAATTTCCCCTTCCAACTTTGTTATATCATTCTCGGCAGACCGCCTCATTTCCTCAGTCTTCTTCAACGCATCCACTTTCACTTTCTCGATCTTGGCAAAATGATCCCTTACGTCCTTCACTCTCTTGTTCACGTCTTCCCTTATCTTGTTCAGCTTTTTCCTGTGCTCAATCTCAGAAGACACACTCATTCCCGCATCACACCATACATCGGTTTAATGTTCAATAAGGTCCTACAAAGTTTAATAAGCTTCTCGTACCTCAACGCAGCTAACCTCTTGTCCTGCCGCTTGCCTGATTCAAACCCTAGATCAAGCCTAACTATCACCGCCAAGGAAAACTTCACTGTACTACCCCATTGAACCAACAAACAAGACGCGCTACAACCCAAAAAGCCTCCTGCTCAGCCTCACACGCTGATCGCACACACTAGTCTGACTGCTGATTGAAACGTGCTGAAAAAGGGTAGGGGGGTATCAATTATAACAAGTCGAAACCCGTTATAATTGACATACCTCGATGGCCCACACACGATGCAGTAAACGGAACCTAGACCTAGGGTGGCCTACCAACCTTGTCACCTCTCGGACCCCACAAAATTGACACACCGCATGTTACGCACCGGGCAGTCAACGTGGCGCGAACCCATTTCCTTGCCTAGGTTCACCATGTAAAACACTGAATTTTCCATGTCGTTTCAGCACGCGCGCTTTAACATACCTTGTACAACCAGCACCGTCATCAGAACAAACGCACGCCAACATCACGACTAATACGACTACTGCCGTACGAGGAGCACTGGCAATACCATCGTAAATCATTTCGCATCAATCGATCCAGCAGACAGAAACCCGCCACACCGTCGAAGAACACATGACGAAGACTTATTTCACGACAGGACAGATTAACACAGCCATTCACTTCTCATGTTAACAACGCAAAAGCAAAACTTAGCCCATGAAATCATCCATGCGGAAGAACTCATGGAACGTTCAGAGGCTCCGCCCCGTACCGAAGCGTTTTTATCCAAGCAGCCCATTAGAAACGCTCGTCACACTAATTCATGCTTAAACAAAGCTTTTGAAAGCTTTCCAAAAACTGCATGCAAAATTTTTGTGGCAGGAGAAACAACAATATGCAGATACAATACTTTAAGGATCTACCCTTAAGCCCAGAGGTTATGAAGGGCATCGAAGAGCTTGGGTTCACCGATCTTTTTCCAATCCAAGCCCAAGCCATCGTGCCGTTGCTCAACGGCAAAGACGTCATCGGACAAGCTCAAACCGGCACGGGCAAAACCGCAGCCTTCGGAGTTCCAATGATCGAACGCCTAAACACTAAAGACCAGACAGTCCAAGGACTAGTCCTTGAGCCCACGCGGGAACTCGCCGTCCAAGTCGCAGACCACATAAGCCGATACGGCAGGTACGCAGGGTTAAAAGCCATACCCGTGTACGGGGGAGAACCGATACAAAAACAGATACACGCACTGGAAAGAGGCGTTCACATAGTCGTCGGCACACCGGGCCGTGTGATCGACCTTCTCAAACGCGGAATACTAAACCTCGCCACCGTGAGAATAGTGGTTCTTGACGAAGCCGACAGAATGCTCGACATGGGATTCATAGAAGACATAGAGTACATACTCTCAAAAACCCCCAGAAACAGACAGACGAGCCTCTTCTCAGCCACCATCGACCAGTCAGCAATGAACATATGCAACAGATACATGAAAAACCCCGAAAAAATACTCGTAAGCAAAGACGAAATAGCCCTCACCCAGATAAACCAGTACTACACCGTCGTAAACCCCTACAACAAATTCGAAAGCCTCTGCAACATACTACATGAAAACCACATAGGAAGAGCCATAATATTCTGCAAAACACGCACGGAAACAAGCATCCTCGCAGACAAGCTAAGATCACAAGGATTCGACGCCAAACCGCTGCACGCCGGTTTCACCCAACCCCAAAGAGACCAAGTCATCAACTCATTCAGAAACGGCAGACTCAAATTCCTCGTCGCAACCGACGTCGCCGCAAGAGGCCTAGACATCGAAGGAATAACCCACATAATCAACTACGACATACCATTAGACGCACTCGTCTACTTCCACAGAATCGGACGAACAGCAAGAATGGGCCGCGAAGGCACAGCCATAACGCTCGTAGGCTACGGAGAAATCCAGGAACTAGAACAAATAAAATCCCTCACAAAAACCAACATCGAAGAAATGTAACAAAAACCATACGATTACACGGCATTTATAAGGGACGATTACACATTATACCAGCGCGGTAGCGTTCTGTTCATGAACGAACGAAGGCACAACGCTACACAAGAACCAAAAATAAAAGGAGTGAAAAGCATGACAGAAAATAACAAGATTGTTTTCATTGGCAGGAAACCAGCAATGAGCTACGTGCTAGCAATCATCACGAGCCTATCTCAAAGCAACTCGAAAGAAATAACACTCAAAGCTCGCGGACAAGCCATCACGACAGCGGTTGACGTAGCCGAAATAACCAGAAGCCGCTTCCTCAAAGACCTAAAAGTCAGCAAAATAGCCATCGGAACAGAGCAAATGCCCCCAAGAGAAGGCGAAAACAGCGCAAGAATGGTTTCTACAATGGAAATAACAATGGCAAAAGAGTAGAAAAATGTTTGAGAAACAAAGTATCAGTCGGCGAGTATCTCGCCTTTCTTTCTTTGAAATATGAAGTCGACCCCGACAAATTTTTTTACGCCCTAAACTCGGCACTGGAAAAGCAGAAAGCAACATGCGGAGAACTCCTAATACAACGTCGCAGCGAGACCCCAGACGAAGCGGTCTTCCTGATGACAAAGAACACAAAGGTCGTCTCACAATTTCCAATACCACGAAGATTTCTTCTAGAACAACACAACCCCATAAAAACTCACAGAACAACCGGTCTGCTCAGCCGACGCACAATCAGAAAACCTGAAACGCCACACTCCACATACATCAAAGATCTCAGGACTGGAATGAAAAAAATCAACCTAACAGCCAAAGTCCAAACGATACCAAAACCAACACTTGTCTTCACAAGGTTCGGCAACTACGCCAGCGTAACCAACGCCTCATTAACAGACGAAACCGGCACAATCAAACTATGTCTCTGGAACGAACAAATCAGCACAGTCTCAACAGGAGACATTATCAATATTCAAAACGCACGCATGTCTATGTTCAGAGGCGAACCCCAACTGAAGATTGGAAGGAACGGAAAGCTCAGCATCATTGCGAAAATGGAATCCCAAAGACTTGAGAATCAGACGGTCTAGCTCCAAGCGGATTTCCATCAGCTTTTCTTGTTGCCCGTTAAGCCCAGAAGAACCTTCACTGGAAAATCTCGAAAAAAGGTACGTTCAATCCAAATAGTCAGACTTCAATCAAACTCTCTATCGCTTGAACGATCGCGCGCGGCTCTAGTCTCGGCTTGCAAGTATAACTATGTAGTCGGCCGTGTCCGCGCACATGTCAGCTGCTTGTTCAATGAATTCAATCAAGTCATCGAATATTACCATGGCACCAATGTTCGTCTCCCCTCCATGCTTGGGAAACGAGGCCTTCGTTTTGAGATATTCATCGTCGATTTGATGTTCGATTTCTTCGACTTTCTGAGCGCCCTGTATTGCCTCTGCCGGCGCCACCGTGATTTTCTCAATGCAACCACGTAGCGCTTGGGCACAGTCAACCAAAAGAGAGGTCATGTGCAACGTGTTTTCATAAAACTCTCTCGGAAGCGGAGTGTCCAAAAGCATCTCCAAGCATCTAGCCGCGTCCTTCACGTGGTCCGCAAGAGTGTCAAGCCTCTTCACAAGGTGAAGCAAATCTTCACGATAATCAGCAAACAAAGCTGCACCCCTGGACAACTCCTTGAAAACTTCGGTTCTAAGCCCGTCCACCTCTTCCTCTGTTCTAAAGAGATTCTCAATCCGTACGATAGCCTCTTTCTTGTTTCCCTGCAAAATACTCTGCGTTGCTTGATTAAGCAGGGTTACAGTATCAAGAGCCTTCGTTATCTGATCCTGAGCCAAGTCCAGGGCTTTTGTTCTTCGTCGCCTTTCAAACCACGCGTAACTTCTTTTCTCCAAACCGTGCATCTCCATTTACATACGTTTTGACTAATTGCTTATAACCTTTCTTAAGACTACAGTTTTCCCTTAGACCTCATTCCTCGCTTTCACGCTCAGTCACCCAGTAAGCTTTCTTACTTCTGCCGGATACAACATATTCTTTCTTGAAGATGGGTGCTTCTTTCTTGTACCTTTCCACCGCTTCCTCTAAAACAGAAAACACTCTTTCACGGTGGGAATCAGCAACCAAGACATAGACAATATCTTCGCCAACGTTGAATTCGCCTAGTAAATGGTGTATTTGAACGCTTATCACGCCCGACTTCTTTTTCAGGTCTTCACATATTTTGGTCAACACTTCATCTGCTTTCTCTTCATACGCTTCCAGCTCCAGCTTCCGAACCTTCTCGCCTTTTACGTTCTCCCCACGGACTACGCCGATAAACATGGCAATTGCCCCTGCCTTTTCAAAAGCGGGTTCCTTCTTGATATTGTTCATCATGTCAAAAAAAGAAAACGTTCCTTTTTCATGTACTCCGGCCAGATTCGGCAAAATCGTCACACCGTAGTAGAGAATTGTTTTTGAGCAGTCTATAAGTGTTCGTGTTTTCCGCCAGTCACTCCGTTTTGACATATTTGCGCATGTTTTCCGGCGTGGCGGAAGGAACTGGTAGATCCTTCATGGTAAGCAGACCTGGCGGTGCGTTGATTACTTTTGGGATTGCGTTGACGATCATTGCCACTGTTCCGATGTCGCCGTGCACGCATGGTTGAATTATCTGTCCAATGTTAGGTACTCCCTTGATCCTAATGGCGTCGTATTCTTCTTCAGCGCCTATGTAGGCTTGAAAATCTAGGACTATGGTTTCTCTGTTTTTCATGATGCCTTTTGCTTTCTGTCTTAGACCTGCTACTTTTCCAGCATCGACTCTTATGTCCTTGCTTTCGACGAGTTTCTTGGCGATCACTGGTTCGACGGATTCGATTATTATGTCGTCAAGCTTCCATGCCAAGGCACTGGCAATCATTGCTATTGACTGCTCAAGCCCAACGTGGCCGGTGATCTGTTTCTTCTGGATCTTCTGCTGAAATTCTTCAGCTGTAAGTCCTGCACCTATCTTCTTCTGAAATGGGAGTCTTCGCGTAGCTGCGTTCATGATCCTGATGACTTCGATTTTATCTATTCTCTCACAGGGGGCAGTGAGGGTTATTACAAGAGTGTCCATCAAGAATCCGGGGTTTATTCCAGTGCCTAAGACTGTGACCTGATGTTTCTTGGCTATTACATCGAGTTTCTCTGCAAGTTTTGGCTCGGAAACATACGGGTAGGACAGTTCTTCACATGTGGATATAACGTTGACACCCTGTTCCAAGATGGAGGCTATCTGAGGATAGGTGTCTTTGAGGAACGATGAGGTTGCATGGATTGCAATGTCTGCCGTGGATTTTGAAAGCGCGGAATCCAGATCGTCTGAAATCTTGACTCCAATGTTTCTTTCTAGGCCTAGGACTTCGCCTAAATCTTTTCCGACTTTGTCTTTAGCTACGTCTATGGCGCCGACTATTTCTATTCCTTCTTTCTCCAACAAGAATTTGGCAATGTAACCGCCTACAACACCGACTCCATACGATATTGCCTTTATTTTCTCCATTGCAAGTTAGCTCCTATGTATTGATTGTTTATTCGGTTTCACCATATAAAAATGCGCTCGGACAGCCTTCGGTTCGAATGTACGTTCAAAACCTTTACGTTTGTAAACTTTTATATCTGTGGCAACGCCCAATACTAAGGAGGACTCAAGAATTGGCGATCTCTGGAACCTCCATCTCCAAAGAAGTTCTTGAAAAGCTTCTCGACGTTGGAAAACTCAAATATTGCTTCGAATGCGGTATATGCACCGCCAGTTGTTCAATGGCAGAAATGTTGGGAGACCAGTATAGCCCGAGAGAACTTCTTGAAAAGATTTTCTTGAGCCCTGAGGATGTCCTAGCCTCAGACGAGATTTGGCTCTGCGCTTGGTGTTACCGGTGCCAGAAACGTTGCCCACAAGGACTGAACCTGCCTGAAATATTCTTGTCCATGCGATCCGCCGCCACCGAACGAGGGTACAGACAGCCATTTGAAAAGGCCCTTCAGAAAATTGTGAAAAATGTTCCCCTTCCCCTTGTTACAACCTTGGTTTGCTTTCATCCTGAGCGTGCAGGGCTTGACAACAAGGAAGTTTTAGGAACGATTGAACACATACGTGGCGAATGGCTCAAATCAAAAAAGGGCGAGAAAGCAGCAAAGACTTCTGCGGGAAAGACTGCGATTATCGGCTCGGGACCTGCTGGGCTCACGGTTGCTTATGAATTGAGCAGAAAGGGATATCCTGTCACGGTTTTTGAGGCTTTGCCAGAGCTCGGCGGCATGCTGAGGAAAGGCATACCTGAATATCGTTTACCAAAACAAGTTCTGGCCAAAGAGGTTCGCTTCATAAAGGACATGGGTGTCGAAGCCAGGACAGGTGTAGAGATTGGTAAAGATCTGTGTCTTGACGATTTGAAGAAAGAAGGATACAAGGCCGTTTTCATCGGAGTAGGTGCTCACAAAAGCCAAAACTTGAAGGTTGAAGGTCAAAACTTGGAAGGAGTGATTTATGCTCTTGACTTCTTGTGGGATTCTAACTTTGGAAAGAAAATTAGGATTGGAAAGCACGTTGTGGTCATAGGCGGTGGAAATGTTGCGGTGGATGCTGCAAGAACAGCTTTATGTCTGGGAGCAAGCGAAGTGGCGATTTTGTATCGTAGATCGAAGGAGGAGATGCCTGCTAATTTATGGGAGGTTAAAGAGTCAGAGGAGCAAGGTGTGAGGATTGAGTTTCTGGTTTCGCCCAAGAAGATTGTGGGTGAGGAAGGCAGAGTCTGTGGTATAGAATGTGTTCGCACGCAGCTCGGTGAGCTAGATGAGACTGGCAGAAGAAAGCCCGTTCCGATAGAGGGTTCAGAGTTTAGACGTGAGGCCGACATGGTGATTCTTGCTATAGGTGAAGCTCCTGACCTGCAGTTCCTGCCGAAAGAGATCGACCTGAATGAGGATGGCACAGTTTGGGTTAACCCTGTTACGATGGAAACAAGCTTGCAGGGTATTTTTGCAGGTGGCGATGCTGTGATGGGACCTGCGTCCGTGATTGAAGCAATCCGTGATGGAAAACGAGCTGCCGTGTCAATTGAGAATCACTTGAAATCTCTCAAGGAAGCGTAAAGCAATGGTAGGGAAGCGTAAAGCAATGGTAGAAAGCAGAGAACCGCAACCCAAGCAGGATGAGGTGCGTATCGGAGTCTACGTATGCCATTGCGGCCTTAACATTGCAGGTTCAGTTGACTGTGCCGAAGTTGCAAAGCATGCCGCAACCTTGCCGCATGTAGTTTTTGCTCAGGATAACCGCTACACATGTTCGGACCAAGGGCAAGCTGGAATAAAGAATGACATAAAAGAGCATAAGCTCAATCGCGTCGTGGTGGCATCATGTTCGCCACGCCTCCATGAGCCGACGTTCAGAAAGGCATGCGAAGAAGCAGGGCTGAACAAGTATCTTTTTGAAATGGCCAACATTCGTGAGCACTGTAGCTGGGTTCACCTTTACGACCGAGAGGCCGCAACGGAGAAAGCAAAAGATCTTGTGAAGATGGCCGTGGCTAAGGCTGCTGTGCTTGAGCCGGAGCTAGAGGTCGAAGTGCCCATAACTCGGAAAGCATTGGTTATCGGTGCTGGAGTAGCCGGCATCCAAGCGGCGTTGGATCTTGCTGACACGGGTTACAAGGTGTATCTAGTTGAAAAAGAACCCAGCATAGGCGGCATGATGGCGCGCATAGACAAGACTTTTCCAACCATGGACTGTTCAATCTGCATTCTTGCTCCTAAGATGTCTGATGCGGGTCATCATCCGAATATCGAATTGTTTACGAACAGCGAAGTTGCTGAAGTGAAAGGATACATTGGCAACTTTCACGTGAAGGTCCTGAAAAAGCCGCGGTACGTGATAAAAGACTGTTCAGCCTGTGGCGAATGTGTCAAAGTGTGTCCAGTGGTTGCTCCAAACGAGTTTGATGTTGGTTTAGCCATAAGACATGCTATTTACACGCCTTTCGCTCAGGCTGTTCCGTCGACTTACATTGTTGACATGAACCTCTGCCTAAACAAGGAGGGCGTGATCGTCTGCGACAAGTGTACAAGAGCGTGCGAAAGGCAAGCGATCAAATTCGAAATGAAGCCTGAGACTGAGGAACTTGAGGTAGGCACGATAATAGTGGCCACCGGTGCAGACGTATTCGACCCATCTGGTTTGGCAAACTATGGTTATGGCAAATATCCGAACGTGATCACTTCGCTTGAATTTGAAAGGTTGATTAACGCAGGCGGACCGTCTGGAGGACATTTGATAAGACCTAGTGACAAGCAGATTCCTAAGCGTGTGGCATTCGTTCAATGCGTTGGTTCCCGTTCTGACAGGAATGGCAGACTGTACTGCAGCAATGTGTGTTGTATGAACACGATAAAAGACAGTCTACTGATTAAGGAGCATTGGCCCGACACGGAAATCTACGTGTTCTACGTTGACATTAGAGCCTATGGCAAGGGTTTTGAGGACCTGTACAAACGGGCGAGAAAGGCTGGGGTCAAGTTCATCCGTGGGCTTCCCGCTGAAATAGTTGAAGACAAGAAGGTGCATAATCTCTGGCTGATCGGCGAAAACACACTGCAGAAACAGATCTACAAAGTGAACGTGGACATGGCAATTCTTTCCATCGGTTTAGAGGCCAGAAAGGACAGCGAAATGATTCAGCGGTTGCTCACGCTTTCAAGAAATGAGGACGGGTTCTTCCTAGAGGCGCACCCAAAGCTGAGGCCAGTTGATGCGGCCACTGGCGGAATATTCTTTGCGGGCTGTGCTGAGTCTCCAAAGGACATAAAGGACAGTGTCACTCAGGCAAGTGCAGCTGCGGCTCGGGCAGGAATATTGATGGCAAAAGGTAAAGTGACTGTTGAAGCTATTACACCTATCACTTTTCCTGAAAAATGTAAAGCCTGTGGCCTGTGCGTGAAGGTCTGTCCCTATAATGCTATAAGTTTGAATAAAGACTTGAATCGGGTTGAGATCATTGAGGCTGCATGCGGTGGGTGTGGAACCTGTGCGGCCGAGTGCAATTTTGGTGCTCTCACCCAGAAGCACTTTACTGATGAGCAGATCATTGCGCAAATAGACGCAGTGACTGAGCATGATGCTGATGAAAAAGTTGTGGCTTTTTGCTGTAACTGGTGTTCTTACGCTGGCGCGGATTTTGCTGGAGTAAGCAGGATGCAGTATCCGCCAAACGTACGCATAATCCGAACGATGTGTTCTGGCCGTGTGGCTCCAAAGTTCGTTGAAAGAGCTTTTGCAAGAGGGGCTGCAGCTGTTCTGGTGACAGGCTGCCATCTGGGCGATTGTCATTACATCAATGCCAATTATCAGACGCAGAAGCGGGTGGAGCGGCTGTGGAAGAAGATGGAGCAAAATGGGTTGGACAAGCAGAGGTTGCAGCTTCTGTGGGCTTCAGCGGCGGAAGGCGAACGTTTTGCTTCAAAGATCCGTGAGATGAAGCCGATAGTAGAGAATGTCCAGCCAGGGGAAATTGAGAAGGCCAAGAAGACTTTTGAGAAGGCTTTGGGAGGAAGCTAAGCGATGCCAGAAAGGATTCGACACGCGCCGCTGGACAAGGAGAAGGTCCAGCCTGTGTTGGCTGAGATTCACTTGCTTAAGGATGAGTGCAAGGGTTGCGGTTACTGTATAGAGTTTTGTCCGAAGAAGGTTCTGGAAGAATCTGATGAGATAAATGCTAGAGGGGTTCACCCTCCTAGAATTGTGGATGAGAGTAAATGTATTATCTGCAGTTTTTGCTCTGCGGTCTGTCCGGATTTCGCAATCTTTGTTGTTGAAAAACCAAGCAAAGGAGGAAGCTAGGATGTCAAAAGCAAAACTTACCCTTACTGGTGCTCACTTCATGAACGGTGACGTAGCATGCGCGGAAGGCGCAATAGCTGCTGGGTGCAGGTTTTTCGCGGGTTATCCCATCACACCGGCAACAGAGATCGCTGAGCATTTGTCCCAGAGGATGCCTGAACTCGGGGGAATTTATGTGCAGATGGAGGATGAGATTGCTTCGATGGCGGCTGTTATTGGTGCTTCCTATTCTGGGTTGAAGGCTATGACGGCTACTTCTGGGCCGGGTTTCAGTCTTATGCAGGAGAACATCGGTTTGGCCGTCATGACTGAAGCTCCTTGTGTGATTGTGGATGTTATGCGCGGAGGTCCGAGCACCGGCCAGCCTACAATGCCTGGGCAGCAAGATGTTATGCAGGCTAAGTGGGGTTCTCATGGTGATTACGGGATTATTGCGTTGACGCCTTCTTCTGTGCAGGAAATGTTTGACTTGACTGTCGAGGCTTTCAATCTGTCCGAGGCCTATCGAGTTCCAACCTTGCTGATGGCGGACGAGATTGTTGCGCACATGTGGGAAAGAGTCGTAATCCCTCCTTGGAACAAGATAAAACTTGTTAACCGCAAGAAACCGAATGTGCCGCCTGAAAAATACATGCCGTTTATGCCTGATGAGGATCTGGTTCCGCCTATGGCGTGTTTCGGAGAAGGATATCACTTTCATGCTACAGGCTTAACTCACAATGAGCACGGTTATCCGCAGACATCAAGCTCTGAGGTGCAGTCTAGGCTGGTTAATCGGCTGTGTGATAAGATACTGAAGAACGCGGATAAGATAATCAGGGTTGAAGAGGTTATGCTGGATGATGCAGACGTTGTGGTTGTTGCGTACGGTATAGTTGCGAGGGCTGCGTTGAGCGGTATAAGGAAGGCGAGGGAGAAGGGGATAAAGGCAGGGCTATTGCGGTTGGTTACACTATGGCCTTTTCCAGAGAAAAGTGTGGCAAAGATAGCTGAGCAGGCTAAAGCACTTATTGTTCCGGAGATGAACCGCGGGCAATTGGTGCGAGAGGTCGAGAGGGCGGCGAAGGAGACTCCTGTTGTCTTTCTTTCAAAGCTGGGCGAGGAGCCGCACACTCCGGTTGAGATTCTTGATGCGATAAGGAGGAGTCGTTGATGGTGCAGGAAGTGGCACATCCGTTTTCAAAGTATTTGCGTGCGGAGATGATGCCTCACATTTGGTGTCCAGGATGCGGCAACGGTGTTGTGCTTAACTGTTTTGTCCATGCGCTGGACGAGCTGCAACTGGATCTGGATAAGCTGGTGGTCGTGTCGGGCATCGGCTGCATCGGGAGGACTGCTGGGTACACGAATGCTGATTCGTTCCATACGACGCATGGTCGTGCGTTGGCTTTTGCTTCGGGTGTGAAGCTTGCGAATCCGGAATTGGAGATCGTGGTGATAAGTGGAGACGGGGATCTTTTCGCGATAGGAGGAAACCATTTCATCCACGCGGCTAGACGAAACATTGGAATCAAGGTTTTGTGTGCGAACAATTTGAATTATGGTATGACTGGCGGTCAGCAGGGTCCGACGACCCCGCTTGAATCAATCACCACTACGAGCCCCTATGGCAATATTGAACACCCGTTTAACCTTGTTCATTTAGCTGCCGCTTCAGGCGCAACCTACGTGGCTAGGTGGACCGCTTTGCACGTGCGGAGGTTGACGCAGTCGATTAAGAAGATGTTGTTGAAGAAAGGGTTCTGTTTTGTCGAGGTGCTTACGCCTTGTCCCGAGATTTATGGTCGTTACAACAGGATGCGTTCGGGGCTTGAGATGATGGAGTGGTTCAAACGGGCTTCAGTGGTTGAGAGCTTTACGGATCCTTCGAAGGCTGAGATTAGTCCGGACAGGATTCCTGTGGGTGAGTTTGTGGATTTGGAGAAGCTGAGCTACGAGAGGATGTTGCATGAAAAGATATCGAAGATTAATGAGAAGGCTATAGAAGGGGTGGGTTAGGATGCGAGTTGAGGTCAGGTTTGCGGGTTTTGGTGGACAGGGAATCATCAAGTCGGGCATTATTGTTGCTGCAGCAGCGTGCATTCACGGGGGGCAGAATGCTGTTCAGACACAGTCTTATGGTCCTGAATCGCGGGGGGGTGCGTGCAAGTCTGAAGTTGTGATATCGGGGGAGGAAATTGATTTTCCGAAGGTTGTTGAGCCTGACGTTTTGGTGTTGATGTCTCAGCATGCTTACAACGAGTACGCGGAGGACGTGAAATCCGGTGGAACGGTGATAATGGACCCTGATATGATTCCTCACGAGAAGGATTTGCAGAATGTTGAGGTTTTTCGTGTTCCGGCTACGAAGATCGCTGAAGAGCTGGGTCGAAGGATAGTCGCGAACATCGTTATGATCGGCGCGTTTGTCGCCATCACTGGCTTGTTGGATGAGAATGCTGTTAAGGAGTCGATTAAGGAGAATATACCTAAGGGGACAGAAGAGCTGAATCTGTCGGCTTTTGAAAAAGGTTTTGATTACGGTAAATCTGCCAAAAGTTAGGGTTCACTCGGCTTTTTGGGTTGGCGCTTGGGCCCTTAGGGTTACGACTTTTGAGGCTCTGATGCCGACGTGGCGTAGCGGGGCTATTTTTTTCGCTTCGTTGTAGACGTCTGAGGCTATTTTTCCGAGCACGATTTCCTGTGCGAACTGGTCGAGTGTGAGGGCTGCGGCTTTTTGTTTTATGATTTTGTCCATTATTGTGCGGAGGACTTTTTCCTGCGAGGTTTTGATTCGTGAGAGTGTGAAGGCGCTGACTGCGACGCGTGTTGTGTATCCGTCTTTCGTGTTGACGCAGAATAGGCCGTCGACTTTTGTTGTTCTTCTTCTGACCAGGCTGCGGAGGTAGTCGCGTGAGTATTCGTGGCCTTTGAACATTGTTTTGGCTGTTTTGCCGTCAACTTCGGTTATTTGAAAGTACATTTTCAGGTATTGGTGTGCGAAGTCGTTTGTTATGTCGTACAATGTGGAGTCGATGACTCTGCCGACTAGTTTTTCAGGTTCGTCAGCTGGAACGGCGCCGAGCTCGACGTTTCCGAAGTATGGTGGAGACATTACCATGTACCATTGTTTGCTTCGCCATTTGTCGCGTACGCGCTTTGTTTTTGAGGACAATTTTACCCTCCGGGTGCAGCTTGAAAGTGAGCATCATAGTATTAAAGGTTTTACCGTTCTGAGCCTATTTTGCTGATTCCGCCCATGTATTTTCTCAGGGCTTCGGGCACGATAATAGAGCCGTCTTCCTGCTGGTAGTTTTCAAGTATGGCTACGATGGTTCTGCCTGTGGCCAGGGCTGTGGAGTTCAGGGTGTGTACGAAGCCTTTGGGTGCTTCGCCTTCTTTTTCGCGGTATCTTATGTTTAGTCTTCGAGCCTGATAGTCGGTGCAGTTGCTGCATGAGACGATTTCTCTATAAGCGTTCTGCGCGGGCATCCAGGCTTCTACGTCGTATTTTTTTGCTGCTACGGTTCCTATGTCGCCTGTGCAAACGTTTACTACGCGGTGGGGTAAGCCGAGGTTTTGGGCGAGTTCTTCGGCGTTGTGTATGAGTTCTTCGTGTATTTTCCACGAGTCTTCTGGCTTGCAGAACACAAATTGTTCGACTTTGTTGAACTGATGTGTTCGGAAGATTCCGCGGGTGTCTTTTCCGTGAGCTCCGGCTTCTTTTCTGAAGTTTGTGCTGAATCCTGCAAATTTGAGCGGTAAGTCTTCTGCTTTGAGGACTTCGTCCATGTACATTGCCGCTGTCGGGTGCTCGGCCGTTGCGATCAGGTAGAGGTCTTCGTTTTCGATTTTGTAGAGTACGTCTTCGAAGTCGCTCAAGGCGACGACGCCTTCGTAGGGTTTTCTTCTCATGAGGTAGGGCGGTTCTATGGGAGTATAGCCTTTCTTCATGACTTCGTCGAGTGCGAAGTTGATTATGGCGTTGTCGAGTAGGACGGCTTCTTTTTTGAGGTAGAAGAATCTGGCCCCGGCGATTTTTCCGGCTCTTTCGATGTCTATAATGTCTAAGCCTAAGCCAAGGTCTATGTGGCCCTTTACTGGGAACGTGAATTTGGGTTTTTTCCCCCATTTTCTGATTTCGACGTTGTCGTTTTCGTCCTTGCCGTAGGGGACTGTTTCGTGCAGCAGGTTTGGCAGTCGCATAAGGATGTCATGTACTTCTTGTTCGGTTTCGGTGACTTGTTTTTCTAGGGTGGTGATTTCGGTGTCTACTTTTTTTGCTTTTGTGATTTCTTTGTCTGCGTCTTTTCCTTTCTTTTTAGCCATGGCGATTTCGGTTGTGATCTGTTTTCTTTCGTGGCGGAGTTCGTTCAGTCTGGTTAGGCCTTGTCGCCATTTTTTGTCGTGCTCGATGAGTTCGTCGAGCATCTTCAGGTTTTGGGGGTCTCCTCTTTTTTTCAGGTTGTTTCTCATGAGGTCTGGGTTTTCGCGGATGAGTTTGATGTCAAGCATTTTCTTCACTTTGGTTTTTAAGTGTAGTTTTGAGTTTGTCTATTTAACCTTGTGTTGAGGGCTGTGTGCGGGGTGTGTTTTGCTATTGTTCTTGATTGCGTGATGATTTTGGGACGGAGTAGAGTCCTAGGTCTAGGAGTAGGAAGGCGATGAGGCCGAGTGGTAACATGATGGCTGCTGCGGCGAACAGGTTTGCGTTGATTCCTGAATTGTTTGCGTTTTCGACGATGAAGTAAATGTTCAGCATTAGGAGTGCTCCGCCGAGTGCGAAGCTTAGGATTCCCGATGTTTCTTCCATGGTTGCACCTTGGGTGCTTGATGGGTGTTTCGGCTTATAAGTGTGGGTGAATTATTTATATGCGTAAGATGCTTTAGAAGTCTTGAAGATTATGGCTGAGGAATCTGGCGCAAAAGATTCGGTTTCGGTTGAGAAGCTGCAGATTGATGATCTGTCGAATTTTCAGTTTCACGCGGCTTATCTGGCTTATTCTGAAAGCTTCGACAGGACGGCTAATGCTGAGAGCAGGAAGAAGTTGAATGAGTGTATTTTAGCTCTTCAGCAGGGTCAGGTTGATTATTCTGCTTTCTACAGGAGTATCAGTCAGTTTAGGTCGGAGGATAGTTTTCAGCACAATTACACTCGGGCCATTATTAAGACTCAGAGAAAGCGGGAGTGGCGTAGGAAGACGCAGAAGCACGAGAGGATTGAGCGGCACAAGAAATGATTTTGCGTTTCTGCAGGGCTTAGGATGCTTGAACTCGTGTGAGATTATCTGTGTAGCTGTTGTTAAGGCAGTGCCGAGTTGATTCGTGTCGCCCACTGGGTTGATGGGTTAATGCGTGCGCTTGTTGTCATGGTGGCGGTGGTCCTACGAGGTATGTTAAATATAACGGTGTTCGGCTTGTTATATTTGATAGCCCCCTAGGCTTTTGGTAACGTTTTTGGTAATGTTTTTCGGTAACTTCAATCGGGGCTTGGCTTCATGAGGAGGATGGTAGAATCCTTTGAAAGGAGAAAGGAGAACTGTCATCCTCCTCAGTCATCCACTATTATATGGTCTTTTGAAACATTTGGTGCTTTTTTCAGTTGACACCGTTGAAAAAGATGGGTTTGCGTCAGAGATAGATGAGAATTGAAGTCTTGTGGACGTGATTCGGCTTTATATTCTTTCAATTGAAGGGATTTAAATTCCTGTGTTGGTTTGGCGGGTCGTGGAGGGATTTTTTTGACTCGTTAGTTTTGTTGTGTGCGTTAGGTATTTTAGGTCGGCGTCTGTTTATGCTGTCAAAACCTGTTAGGGATAACGTTATGGACGTTGTTGGTTGGCTTCGTGAGGAGTTTTCTTTCGTTCACGGTAATTACTTGATTTTGGTTGTCAGTTGGATTCTGATGGATTTTGCGAGTGAGATGCCTAGCTTGTATTATGGACCGTGGGTTATGTACGATCTTAAGGCGTCTGCTTTTGTCCTTGGGTTTATAGGGTTTGCTTCGATTATCGCTTTGGCGGCGGTTCAGTTTCCGGGTGGTTTTCTTGCGGACAAGTATGGGAGGAAGTGGCTGATTTCCACGTTGACTTTTGGTGTGGCTTTTTCGTTTCTCTTTTACGTGTTTGCGCCGAGTTGGGAATGGGTTCTCGTGGGCGGTGTGATCAGTAGCGTGTGTTTGCTTTATCAGCCTGCGCTTATGGCTATGATTTCGGATTCCACTACTCCAGAAAAGCGGGGAATGGCTTTTTCCTTGACGACTCTGATCGGTAACGTGGCGACGACGCCTGCTCCTATAGTTGTAGGTATAATCGTGGCGGTATTCACCCGTGGAATCGGCATGCGAATCGCTTACGGTATGGTGGTGGCGCTGTATTTGGGTGCAGCGATTCTGAGAACGAAGCTGAAGGAGACGATCAGGACGGAGGAGAAGATCAGGGCGCGGGATTTGCTGTCTTCTTATCCGCAGGCGATTAAGGAAAGCGTTGCGGTTTGGAAAACACTGCCGCGCTCTGTGTTTTTCCTTTTTGTCTCAAGTCTTGTTGTGAATTTTGCTGTTTCCTTAGGTCAGCTCTTCTTTGCGGTCTATGCCGTTGAAGGAGACAGAAGTGTGCTAGGTATAAGTCAGATTGATTGGGCTTTGGTTTCAACAGTGTTGTTCATCTCGATGATTATTTTCGCGGTTCCGATTGGTAAGATGATTGACAGAGTTGGCAGGAAGGTTCCGCTGCTGCTTTCACATGTGGCTTTTGTGCCTGGTATACTGCTTTTTGTTTATGGAGATTTGACGAGGCTGTTTGTGGCCATGCCTCTAGTCGGTCTGGGGCAGCTTCTCTTCTTTTCCTCGTTTTTTTCGCTTCAAACCGACCTGGTTCCTAGAGAAAACAGAGCCAAGGTCATAGGATTCTCTCAGTTCTTCAGCTATATTTCTATGGCGATTGGAATGCTCGTAGGCGGCATCATCTACTCAGTGGCTCCACAACTTCCTTTCCTCCTTATGCTGATGGCCATAATTCCGTCATTGTTCATCGTATTGTTCTTGGTGCATGAGCCCGAGAAAAGGCATGCAGGCTAGAGTCAGGTGCGCCTTTCTTAGCGGATATTTGAACTTACAGAGCCTATTCACTTGTGTAGGTCATCGATCGATCGAGATTTGCTGCTTTTTGAAACTGGGGTAATGATAGTTTAACTGCGAAGTTCCTAAAATCAAATAGATTGGTGCGGGCTTTTGACATCGCGCTAGAGTGAGCAATCTAAACGAAGTTTAAGCCTATCCGACCCCGCCAAACTCGATGTTAGCGGGGGCCTTATTTTGCGAGAAGAGGGTGTTTTTGAGCATTTTCACCTACATGTACTAATGATGAAAAGTTATGGCTGAACTTGATAGGTGCACGCTAGGAATGTGTTCTTCGATGCGAACGATGTGAACCATGATGCCTTTTCTTTGAGAAGTAGATCGTTCCTACTACTAAGATGGCGATTACCGTTATTGCAATTGCCCAGATCCACCACTGAGTCCAAAGAGTGCCGCCTACGATGTTCACTGTTATCGTATGCGTACTGTGCTGGTAGCTTGTGCTCACATAGTAGTTGTTCGCGTCCTCGGTGAGTGTATGATTTACTTTCTGTTCGTCAACATGAACTTCGAAGCCATATCCAGCGGGTACTAGACTCTTGGGAATAGTTATGTTGCATATTCCTGAAGTGCCACTTGGCCCATCAATCGTGAGACTCACTTTGTCTGCATTCGAGTCGAATTCGAAGCCGGTTAGAGTGGAATTTGTGTGCACAAATACCTGATAAGACTGGCCATTCTGGAGAACGTCAAATCTGTCATTTTCTATTCCTGTTTCGATTATTTCTTGTTCTTCATATGATATGGAGGTTGGCGTGTTTGACTCAGCTACATGCTTCAAAAACAGCCCTGATCTGGCATCACACCATGTCGTCCAAGTATAGGAATGAGTTGCATTGGCGAAATACCCTACACAGACATATGTATTATTTTCTCCCCAAGGAGTATTGTCAAGAGTTTCCGTTCTGTCAACGGTGTATGTGAGAAGTGATACATTGAATGTGTTTCCGATTGTGAACGCTGAAGGGTCAAAGCCTACTCCAATGTCTGGGTCTTCAACGGTCAATGGATAGGGATGTATGTACTGCGGGAGGTTTGATTTCAAGAAAGACCCTAGTCTCTCACCGATGGTTCCGTTATCCATTATTTTGTTGACAGTCAGGTTGAGATCGTGTGTTCCCTCCGTTATCTCTAGAGTGGCGTTAGGCCAAGATAGTTTGACAATCTTAGACCTGAGAGTATATCCTAGGTATGTATAGGTGGCTTGTACGTGTTGATTGGCGTTCCCAGTTATATTGTATCCTTGACTTCTCAATTGCTGAACGGTCTCGCTTTCGATCGTCCAGTATTTATCTTGAAATAGATCGTATCTTCCCAGTGTTACGGCTGGAGGGAATTGATCTGGCGTTGATTTTTCGGGTGGTATCAAGGATATTTGACACAAGAAGATTAAAGATATTAGAATCAAGTAAGTCCGCCTTGAATAAGGTGGGAGCGATTTCAGCAATTTTCGTTCTCCTAAACTCAGACATGTAAACCGCAAGATAACGGTTTTGGAGCGCGCACGATGGAAACAAACCCTAGCTTAACTTGCTATACAATGTTACAGCCAACAATCATGCCAGTACGGATGCGCAGTTCACTTAAGAGACTAGGACAGTTCTACCACCATACCGTCCACAGTAAGCGCTTCCTTGAACCCCAAACCCTTCACCGCCCCAATCAATCCCAACCTCGTCATCGGAACAACCACGCGGAATCTCTTCACACCCGCCTTCTCAATCTCGCATCGCGCCGCATTCACCAGCATCTTTTCAACGCCCATCCTTGCACCTTCAGCATTTGCGTGCACGAAACCAACCCTGCCCGCCTCGTTAGGAGTCGTGTACGAAGCCTCAGCATACCCCACTATCCTTCCATCATCTACCGCAACCAACTTCATCTCATTGGCAAGACCGAACAACCGCCGCATAAACGGCGTCCTCAAATTCTTCTTACCGAAATCATATATTTTCATCCGAACTGGATCTTCAGACGCAACAATAAGCTCGTAAACCTCATCCAAATCCCCCTTCCGAAACGGCCTAATCTCAACTCCAACAACATCTTCCGGCGCACCAAGAGAATCTGATTCTCCCAAAAAGTAGACAGAATGCTCAAACGCTCTGAACCCCAGCTTAACGTACAAATCTATCGCAGGCGTGTTAGTGGACAACACACCCAACACGGCTCTGGCTTTCTTCCTACTTCGGACATACTCAACAGCATGCGTCATCAGCTTCGTCGCAATTCCTCTCCTCCTGAAATCTGGGTGAACCATAACCACAGAAATGGCCCCAGCTCTTCCTCTATCCTCAACAATCGTCGTGCCAACAAACTTCCGATCAACTTCCGCAACGAAAAATTTCATAGGTTGCTTCCCAAACAATCGTAATAAGCCTAACAGGAATCTGCCACCCCAACCGTACCAGCGATTGATCAAATCTCTCGTATGGTCAGGATCGAACCCGGTCACCTGAAACTCTTCAGCGTTGCTGACAGGCAAAAGAAACAGCAAATCGTCCAAATCGGACTTACGAAAATCCCTAACCAAAACATCATCCATCTTGTTGCCAGACTTCAACGTTTTCACATCATCTTTCAACCAAACATAATCACTCTTTTAAACCAAACTCTCAACATGCAATCACAAACTGTGATTGGTCGCACGTTATAGCCATCTTCTCACCGTCACGAACGCAACTCAAAAAACATATGCATTCTTCAATCAGTAGTCACAATTGATCGATGGCGACGCTTCTGTTAGAATCTGAGAGGCAGAAGAGACTTTATACGATGTTGGAAGAATGTTGTTTTGTTACAAACGTCTTTGCGCGCTATTCGGAGAGAAATCTGCCTTTGAGTCAAGGTGACGTTGTCTCCTATCCTCGACCGGTTCCTAGCCTTCTAAGTATCGCCAACTTGCCCGCTTCAGGTGAAAGATCGGTGGGAACAAGCAATTGTCCATAGATCGGTAGGAGCGCGCGGGCAATCCTATAGACAACGCACATTCACATCCCTCAACTTTTTTCTGCAAAATCACGGGCTTAGTAATCGATCATCTTCTCTGAAGTTTTCCTGTAAAGAGTCAAAGAGAGAAAATAGGCTGTTACCATTATTGTTGCATACAGTATGTTCGATAGATCAAATACTGCTATGAAATTGATCGAAGAGTGAAAAATTAACGCAATCAGATAGAACGGTGCAGAACGTTTCGTGGCAATGCCGTAAGTTACGATTGAAGTGAGTGCAGCGTGAAAGAAGATTCCTGGCAGTCTGACCAAAGGCGAGACATTTAGCAACAACACGTACTCAAGAAACTCGGTGATTCCAAAGCCTAGACCAACAAGAAATCCTAACGTAAACAGAGACCGCTGACTTTCACCGTGACGATAGAACAACGGATAAGCCTTGGCAAACTCCTCGATCAAAGGAGGCAAAATGGCAATTGATAAGATTTCCGCTTGAAGTTCCGGAAGATAGTTGCTGAGAAAAGCAGTTGAGGGCTCAAAGAAAACCGCCATCGGGATGCTCACGACTATGCCGGAGGCTAGAAAGAAAAGCTTCTCCCTTAAACTGGGTCTGTGAACCTGAGCCACTTTTTCGCCCTCGCCCCGGGATTTTCAAACCTTGTCTGACTTCTAATTTAAGCTTAGAGATACGAGCGCATTGCACACTATAAGCCTTACATCCTTCCTACTCTGTGTACGCTGTTCGGCAACCTTATATTTGTTCCAAGTAGAGCCTCTTGGATGATGAACATGAATAGATTTCTGACTGGGAGCTGATTAGATGTCGCCTGATCATTCGGAGCATAATGAAAATAGATATCCCAATGACACCATGAGACTGCTTTTTGAAAGATCAAGCTGTCGGGATTTCTTGGATAAGAAAATACCTTCAGATGTTCTGCAGCTCGTTCTTGAGGCGGGAATTCATGCACCTACCGCGGGGAATCTGCAACCATATTCTATAATAAAAATAGAAGATGGCGAAGCGAAGAGAAAGTTGGCGGAGAAGTGTGAACAGAATTTCATAGGCAAGGCGCCTGTATTGTTGCTGTTCTGCATTGACTTGCATCGCAATGAGAGGTGGGCAACTCTCGAGTCTGCTCCTTACACTGCAACAAGCTCTTTTCGCCATTTCTGGGTCTCTTTCCAAGACGTTGTCGTATGCGCCCAAAACATCTGTACGGCCGCAGATTCGGTGGGATTGGGTTCGGTTTATATTGGTACGGTGATTGATTTTCCCTCGGACATTCGGGCCATGTTCAAGTTGCCGAAGGGAGTGTTCCCTGTTGTCCTGCTCTGCATGGGGTATCCCAAAACGAGACTCAAGCCTAGAAAGAAACTTGGCGTTGATGTCGTTGTTCATTCGGAGCGTTACCGTGAATTGGAAGCTCAGGAACTGCTGGATACGTACAACGAGAAATATCAGGGTGAAAAGGTTGCCGCTAGCGAGGATAGGGTGGAGACAGTTCTAAAGGTGTGCCGCGAAGTGCACGGCGACGAGTTTGCGAAGAAGTGCGCTGACCGAATCAAGGCGAACGGATACATAAACAGGGCGCAACATTACTTCGGCCTTCATTATCGAGCTGATCTCATGCCTGACGGAAATGACGAGTATGTGAGACTCATGGAGGAATTCGGGTTCAAATGGTTCAAGAAATATGATCTACTCTCTGCAAGTACGAAGACGTAACAGAAATAGAAGCAAATCGCCACTCGATTAATTAATCGTAAGCAGGAGTTTTGTCCGAATATTTTAGTTGATTGTTTTCTCAAGTTCCTCGATGAAGTGTTCGTATTGTTTCATGCCGAGTTTCCAGCAGTCGGGGTCGGTGATGTCTAGGTCAACGGTTTTGGCGATTTCTTTAGGTGAGATGCTACTGCCGGCTGAGAGGATTTTCTTGAATTTTGGCACGAATCTCTTGCCCTGCTCTAGATATTTCTGGTATAGGGCGTAGACGAACATTTGAGCGTAGACGTACGGGTAGTTGTAGAATCTGAAGTTAGCAAAGTAGTAGTGAGGTTTCATCGTCCATTCTGCTTCCATGACGTCAAACCATTCAACCGTGTCTCCGTAGATCTTGTTTCTGGCAGTCGTCCAGTACCTGCATATCGTCTTGTAGTCTAGGAATTCTTCTCGTTTGATTGCGTCATAGAGGCTCTGCTCGAACCATGCCCGGGCGGTTACTTGAAAGGCTGACATTCCTGCTTCATCGAGAACCGAGCAGATGATTGCTTTCTTTTCTTTGTTTGACTTTGCTTCGCTGAGCAAGAGATCGGTCAGCAGTAGCTCGCCGAATATTGAGGCCGTCTCCGCGACGATCATAGGGATGTTTCCGTTAACGATTGTCTGGTTTGTTTCCCAATAGTAATCATGCGTAGCGTGCCCAAGTTCATGCGCCAAAGTGTATACGTCGGTTAAAGCTTCGTTGAAGCTGTCAAGAATGAATGCAGATTTGCCGTCGTACCAGCTTGAGCAGAACGCGCCGTTTTGTTTGCCGAACCTTGGCGAAGAGTCAATGTGTTTTCTGGCGAACATGTCTTTCACGGCAAAAGCGTACTCCCCATCGAATTTCGTGTAGGCTCTTATGATAAGGTCTTTTGCTTTGTCATGCGTGAATTTCATTTTCGGCGCATCAGGTAAGGGAGCAACTATGTCGTGGCAGCCGAGCCTCGGCAATCCCATTAGTTTAGCCTTCAGCTTGAGGTATCGCCGGTAAAGGCTGGCGTGATCTTCGATTGCTTTCAACAAGTTTTCGATGATCTGTTGATTGGTGTCGTTGGCTATTAGGCTTGCATGCATGGGAGAATCATACTTTCTTCTCTCGCAAACCGTCAGCCAATCGTTGCAGATGCTTCTGAGGGCTGAAGAAAATACTTCGCCGGATTCTCCTAGGAGCCCGTAGATTGACTTATTTGCCGATTCCCGCGTGGCCCGGTCAGGATGATGTAGTAAACCGTTTGCTTCGCCATATGAAAGAGTCTTCTTCTTGCCTTCTACTTCAACCGCAAACATGCGGGTGTTGAGCCATTTAGCCTGCAGGTCTTGCCAGGCTCTTACTCCGAACTGATCTTTTTCGATGACCAGTTGTTCTTCAATTTCCGACAGCTGATGCTTAACTTGCCTCCTGAGTCTCTCTAGGGCATGTTTGTAATTTTTCAGGACTGGTTCGGAGATGATTTTTGGTTTCTTGTTGACTAGAGCTCCTGCTTCAAGTTCAAAAAAGGCCAGCATCTTGCCCAGTTTTGCTTCAGTCTTGCTTACTTTATCATAAAGTGATTGGGTGTCAGGCAGAGTCATGTTGGCTGCAAAAGACAAGCCGGCGAACGATGAAACGTCGCCTAGTTTCGCTTGAAAACACTCCAAATCTTTGATGCAGCCTAACAGTTGCTTGCCGGATAACTGTTTGATCTTTCCTTGGTATTTTCTTGCGAAGCCTTCAGCCATCTTGATGATGCTGTCTATAGCTTTTTTGACTGAAGGATCAGCAATGTCAGGGAATATTTCGGACAGATCCCAAGCGATATCCTTTTTCATGCCAAAGACCGTCTTATCTTAAGACAGTGCAGACTGAAATTAAATGTTTTTCGACCGTTCCACTTGGTTGCCCAATCGGTCCCTGTCATCTCTAGGAGTGTCTTGAGAGATTCGTTCACTGCTTTTGACGGACTAAACGGCCGAATAAAAGTGACGATGCGAGGCATAGTTGTTTGGTTCGATGTTGAGTGGGAGCTGTGCGTATGCATGAGTGTAGGTGGCGTTGATGATTTCATAGCCTAGCATCGCGTTGACAGCGCCCGCATTTCAATTTGGTAGGATGGCGATGTTCTGCCAATGTCCTGAAGGCTCTGCATGATCCTCACGACAGAGGCGGAAGTTGTCGTCAGCGCGCGATAGAACTTCCCATGGGCCTATTAGGGCGACCACATCATTTTCTTCCCGAAACGTGAGGCCGCCGCGGACATGTCGAGTATGTTTATGATGTTGTCGTCGTTCAAGTCGCATCGGGGGTTCCAGTTTGCGTCGCCCAGACGCGAACCGAACGCCTTGGCGATTATGCTGATGTCAACGATGTTGACGACCGTGTCGTAGTTGACGTCGCCCTGAAGCCAGTTGTACGGCTTCATCAACGGCAAGCTGTCATTGTTGAGTTCGTCAATCACGTAAGGAGTGTCGCCGATGCCGTCCCCGTTCGTGTCCTGACCAGAGTAGTTCAGCCAGAAGTTGCCTTCACCATCCTTCGACCAAGCAACATCGGGCTTCGGTTGCCAATCCCCAACAAAGACAGTTGCGTTCTGCATGAAGTTGTTATGAGCAACAACGCCGCTGGCAGAATCTACCGACCCGGAAGGGTCGAGGCTGTTTATGTACAAGCGACTACCCCAGAAGTAGTTTTCGACGATGGTAGTGTTCTTGCTACTGACTCCGAGATCTATAACATCGTAGGGGTAAGAGTTGTTAATGAACCAATTTCCTCTGATCAGATTGTTGCTTGAATAGTCCCACACAGTGATCGCATTGCCTATCACGAGATTGCCAGAGATGTTGTTGTAACTGGAATCGTACAGATTTATGCCAAAGCTATTGTTAACCGCTATGCAGTTTTCTACTGTGCAGCCGCGTGAAGAGTTGAGATAGACTCCTCCACCCTCATAATATGCGAAAGAGCTGTGCCAACTGTTGCATATGGTAAGATTGCTGACCGTGACGTTGTCTGCCTCCACAAGAACCGCGTAGAGGTACCCCCAGTAAGGAAGAGGACCCTCTGCGTGGATTATCGCGTCGAATGGATTCTCGCCGATGAGTAATATGGTCTTATTGACAGATACGTGCTCGTAGTAGGTTCCGCTGTACACTAGTACGGTGTCTCCATCGCTCGCTGCGTTTACAGCCTCTTGTATCGCGTGAAAGTCAGCCGGGCCATCATCATCAACAGTCCATGTTCTACTGGCCCTCGCACTCTTCACAAACTGCACGTTAGCCAATACTAGAAAAAAGAGGAGAAGAACCGTGAAAACGGCTTTCTTGTTCATGCTTCACCTTGCCTTCCTTTCTTTCCGTCTCTCCCACCGTAGGGACAAAGGCTCCTAGGACAATGAGTATCGCGACTCACTCATGATACTCATTGGTAGCCTCATATTTAAAACTCCCGAAGACAACCAATATACGAACTTAATTTGGCCTTGTGTCCGTTTCAAGGGCTAGACCGACCACAGTTCAGTCAACTATCGCATGTCATATTCTTAGCCCTCGGAGAAAGATAGGCTTCTGATAGCTTTCCTGACAGTCTTTTCCATTCTCATGCATCGTGTCTCTAAATGCGCGCTTTTTTCTCTTGGTTGTTTCAGTATGTGGTTTGTCGAAATGATCTTGGGTGTTCTTCTAACGTCGTCCACAGTGTGATAATGAATCAAGGTTGTTTTTTCGTCAGGTATTCGTGCATTGCTCTTGCTGCTTTTTTGCCGGCGCCCATTGCGCTTATGACAGTTGCTTCTCCTGTTACTATGTCTCCGCCTGCGTAGACGCCTTCGATGCTTGTTTTTCCGTTTTCATCCGCGACTATGGTGCCCCACTTTGTAACTGCTAAGCCTTCGGTCGTGCTTTGTATTATCGGGTTAGGCGTTCTTCCAACGGCCACTATGACCGTGTCAGTGTCCAGAATGAATTCTGAACCCTTGACCGGAACCGGTCTTCTTCTCCCTGACTCGTCTGGGGGCCCGAGTTCCATGCAGATGCATTCCATGGCTTTGACCCAGCCTTTCTCATCGCCGACGAACCTTGTCGGATTAGCCAAGAACTTGCAGAGTATCCCTTCTTCCTCGGCGTTCTCAATCTCCTCGTGCCTTGCGGGCATTTCCTCTCTTGAACGGCGATAGACAATGCACACCTCTTCAGCTCCTAAACGCAGTGCTGAACGCGCAGAATCCATAGCTACATTTCCACCGCCGATAACCACCACGTGCTTTCCGATTCTTATGGGCGTGTCGTAAGCTGGAAACGCAAAAGACTTCATCAAGTTGACCCTGATCAAAAACTCGTTTGCAGAGTAGATTCCGCCGAGATTTTCACCGGGCAAACCCATGAACGCGGGCAATCCCGCGCCCGTGCCTATAAAAACAACGTCAAACCCTCGCTTGAGCAGTTCGGAAATCGTGTAGATTCTGCCGACAAGATAGCCCGTGCAGAGTTCAGCGCCCAGCTTCTGGACGTAGTCAACTTCAGCTTGAACTATCCTCTTGGGCAGACGAAACTCTGGAATACCATAAACGAGCACGCCGCCTGGAAGATGCAACGCTTCAAAAATCACGACCTTGTGCCCAAGTTTTGCCAGTTCGGCAGCAACCGTAAGCCCAGCAGGACCAGCGCCGACAACTGCAACCTGCTTGCCCGTTGGAGCTGCTCTGTCCGGTGCTTTTACTCCTTTATGTCTTTCCCAGTCAGCGACCCAGCGTTCGAGCCTGCCTATGCTTACCGGCTCGCCGACCTTGCCCATAATGCACAGTTTCTGGCATTGTTCTTCCTGTGGACACACGCGTCCGCAAATTGCTGGTAAGGCATTCTTTTCCTTGACCTTCTTCGCTGCTTCTTCATACTTGCCTTCCCTAAGCAGCTTGATGAACTCGGGAATGGAAACCTCAACTGGGCAGCCTGTTACGCACTGTGGTTTCGGGCACTGCAGACAGCGGTTGGCCTCTTCCAAAGCCTGTTGCTCCGTGTACCCCGTGGCGACTTCGCTGAAGTTGCTTCTGCGGATTTTTGGTTCCTGTTTCGGCATCGGCACGGCTTCTTTCTTGGGCTTGGGCTTCGGCTTATTTTCCGCCACACTTGCACTCTCCAACGGTTTCCCACAGCAGTGAGCTCAAACGCTCCTCCGGTAGAAACATGCGTTGCCTGTTGACCAGCTCGTCGAAATCCACCTTGTGCCCGTCAAACTCTGGACCGTCCACGCATCCGAACTTCATCTTTCCGCCGACTGAGACCCTGCACACTCCGCACATGCCCATCCCGTCAACCATGATAGGCATCAGAGTGACCACGGTAGGAATGCCAAAAGGCTTGGTGATCTGCGAGACTTCTTTCATCATGGTGAGTGGTCCCATTACGACGCAACGGTCGAACTTTTCCTTCTTCAGAATCTCTTTCAGAAAATCCAAGCCTTTGTAGCCCTTCGAACCGTCATCCGTCGCCACGTGAAGCCTGTTGCTTGCCGCTTTCATTTCGTTCTCGTAGAAGAGCAGATCCTTGATCCTTGCCCCGATAACAGTGGTGACATTGTTGCCTGCCTCTCGCAGGGCTTTGATTTGAAGCAGCATGGGTGCGATCATGACTCCGCCTGCAACGCACAAGACCTTGCCGAAGTTCTTGATTTCCGAAGGAACTCCAAGCGGGCCGGTGATGTTCCATATGCAGTCGCTCTCTTTCATACATCCAAGTTGCTTCGTTGTCTTGCCGACCTCGTTGAACGCAAACGTCACCGTGCCTTTTTTCGTGTCGTATTCTGCTATGTTTAAGGGTATTCGTTCACCCTTTTCATCTATGATTAGCATTAGGAACTGGCCGGGCCGGGCTTTTTCAGCCATGGCAGGAGCGCAGACTTGGAAGAGCTTGATTTTTGGCGCTAGCTCCTTTTTTGCAAGGATTTCATACATGTGCCTTGGCCTCCACAGTCTCGAGTATCAGAGGCGGCATAGAAGCGATCCTCTTACAAAATGCTTCAAGTCTCTCGTTGAAGTCACCTACACATCGCGGCGACACTGTGAAAAGCTCAAACCTGTCAAGCAAATCCATTTTTTTCAGAGCGTTCTTCAACACAGACATGTTTCTTTCAGCGGTCTCTTTGCCCTCCTGCAGCTTGCAATCCTCAGGCGAACATACCACTGCCATGACTCCGTCAAAGCCACTTTGCAATGCGTTCACAACATGGACGGGGTCAAGCGCCTTGAAACACGGCACCTCCAGTGTCAACGCGTTCTTCTTTCGCAATTCACTCTCCGGGTGGTCTAGGGCCGGGAACTCGGACCATTGGCAAGCGAAAACAAGAATCAGGGGGCCTTTGCGTTGAGATTTCAGTTTTTTCGCAGCTTCAGTGTAGCGTTTTAGCACGTCTTCAAATTCGAAGCCTTTGACCTGAATCGCATTGTACGGACAGACCAATGCGCATGCGCCGCAGCCCATGCACTGGTCAGAAAGCACTTTGGGCGTGGCAAACGGTTCTGCTTCAATGGCCTTGTAAGGACAGATGAACACGCATTTGTCGCAGCCCACACACTTCGTCGTGTCGTAGACGACTTTCCGCGAATACTTGATCACTCTGAAAGCGTCTTTGCTCAGGCCGAACTGTTCAAGCACCGCTCTGCCAAGAGTCATCCGTCTCGTGCTTATCTTCGTACCCTCTTTGAACCTGCAAAAAGTATCTTCGCACTGGATGGATACAACGTTCTTTATGCCGGTTTTTAAGACCTTGAAAACAAACCCTGTCGGAATACGGCCTGCGCACGGCAAACGCAGTGGGATGTAGTTCTTCACCTTCAAGCCCTGATCTGTAAGGATTTCCTCAATTTCGCACGTTGAAGGCGAATTTCCACGGCACATCAAAACAAGCGTGTCGCTCTTGCACTTCTCCGTCATTTCCTTAACGTATTTCACCAAACTGTCATAATCGTAATACACTATCTCGATCGCCATAGCCGGGCAAGCACTGTAACATATCCCACAGACTTGGCATTTCTGCAGGTCTATCTCAACCTTGCCCGTTTCCAAGTCGCGCTTTATGGCTTCATAAGGGCAGATCGAATGGCAAATGCTGCATCTGCTGCAATAATCCTGATTGATGTTTACAGCGGCGCACGTTTCGCTCATTCCATCATTTCCCATCTTGCTGGCTTATGATATGGAAGTTTCCAGCTTGGAAGCATTGAAGGCGTTTTTCGAAAATATAATGATTTTGGAGGGTTTTTACTGTTTGTAATATGGTCTTCGAATGAAACCGTAGGCTTCAACCGCCGCGGTTATACCCTGTCCGACGGCCGTTCCCACCTGCTTGACCGGGTGGTTTGCCACGTCACCCGCTGCATAAACTCCAGCAATGTTCGTGTGCTGCAACGCATCAACCATGATGTTTCCGTTCTCATCAACCGCCACGCCAGCATCCTTGGCCACTTCACTGTTGGGTGACTCACCAACCTGAACGAAAACGCCGTTAACAGCCAATTCTCGGGTTTCCCCAGTTTTCTTGTCAAGCAAGATCACTTTGTTGACCACTTTCTCGCCGCGGATTTCCTTGACCTCTGTGCTCAGAAGAATTTCGGCGTTCGGCTTCCCTTTAAAGTCTCGCACGAGGGCTTCTTCTGCTCTAAAAGCATCTCTACGATGGGCGATCTTGACTTCCGGAGCAATACCGGCTAAGTAGAAGGCTGTGATTAACGCAGAGTTCCCGCCGCCCACAACAAGCACGCGCTTGTTCCTGAACAGTGGGCCGTCGCACAATCCACAGTAGCTCACACCTCTTCCGCGAAACTCTTTCTCGCCTGGAACGCCGAGTTCACGGTAGCGGCTCCCGGAGGCGATTATCACGGCTCCAGCCTCGTACGTGGCTTTTTGAGTCTTCACGATCTTCTTTTCGCCGTTCAAATCAAGGCGGGTGACTTTTTCAAATTCGTTGATCGACACACCTGCGCTCTTAGCGTGATCCACCATCTTCTGTGCAAGTTCATTTCCAACTATGTTTTGGAAGCCCAAGTAGTTCTGAACCAGTGGAGCTTCAGCAGTCGTGCCTCCAGCTATTTTTTCCTCTATGATCAACGTTTTCAACCCGCTTCTTACTCCATAAATCCCGGCAGCTAGGCCAGCCGCTCCGGCACCGATGATTATCAGATCCCAGCTTTCCATGCTAGACAACCTTGAACACTAATTCTTATCCGCAATCATTTATGAAGTATTCGCAGCTTGGCAAGACAAGAGATTCTCAAGGTTACTTTGCTGGAAGGGGTTCAAGCTGCTTGAGACGAGGACCCGTTACGCTTGCTCGCTGTTTTCACTCCTAAGACTAGGGCTGACAGGATTGCGATGGCTCCTATCGTTTGCGATGGGCTGAGAAATTCGCCTAGTAGCGCAGATGCGAGAACGAGGCCTGCTAGAATCTGCAAGAGAAGCAGCATTGCTGATTCAGAGACGGTGACAGCGCTCAGTCCCCTCAGATAGAGAGATATCGCGATCAACGTGCACGGAAAGCCCAAGTACAGTACAGAAGCCCAGCCTGCCAACCCCATTTGCAAGTCAAGAATGTTCAGCCCCCCAAAATACACTGCGACCGGAGCGAGAAAGACGGATGTGGCTACTATGTAGGCAAAAGACTTTCCGACAGATCCGACTCTCAACCGTTTACTCGCAACTATGAAAAGCGTGTAGCAAAGCGAGGTTCCAAATAGCAGGGCATCACCGAACACGCTGGTTACGCCCATTGACAACCTGGGGCTTGCAACAAGAAACAACCCTGCGAAACCGAGGGCTGTGGCGACTTTCTGAGCATTCGTCATCGAATCCTTCAAAAAGGCAAACGCAACGGTTGGAACCAGTATCGGAGCAAGATTGGACAGAAGAGTCGCCTCGGAAGCAGTAGTCAAGTCTTGCCCCACGAACTGAAGAAGAAAACCCGACGCGTAGACTCCGCCAACTAGCCACGTTGACTTTTTCCCAAGCTCTCTCTTCAAACCGACTTTGTTGTCAAATAGAAGAGCAAAGATGACAATCACGACGGCTGCCGTTGCAAATCTCAAGAAAACAAGATTGTAAGGGTTGGTGTATTGAAAGCCTACTTGAGAAGCAATGAACGTTGTTCCCCAAAGCAAACTCGCAATCGTGGTCAATAGTAAACCGGTTCTACGACTTGGCACTCGAAGGCCTCATGCCCATGAAAACCCAAGGTCAATTCAGATAAACTTTGCCTTTTCATCGATCTTGATTTGTCCTACAACTATAGTTCGTAGATTGTGCCAGGTATCCTGGGAAACGGCTGCACTTCGGCCACATGTTTTGCTTCAACTATCCAGCCAACGAGTCTCTCCAAACCGATTCCGCCGCCCGCCGAAGGCTTCAACCTCCCTTCTTCTGCTAGTTTCAGCAATACCCTGTAATTCTCCTTTCTCACGCCGGCCTTCTCCATTTTTCCGATCAGCTTTTCGTATTCAACCTCTCTTCTTGCACCAGACAATACTTCTCCGTATCCGGGCAAGAACAAGTCGTAGTTATCCCACTTGCCGTCCTCGAAATTTTCAAAGTCATAAAATTCCCTTGGAAGATTTGTAACCCAGAAAGGACTTCCGTTCTCAAACACCATCCGGGATTCCCATTCTTTTCCGTACTCTTTCTCAAGCGCTTCTCGGTCGTAGACTCTGAACGGAGGGCTAGGAGTAAGCAAGCTGTGACCAGCTCTCAGGTAAAACAGTTCATTAGACAGTTGCTGCTTCACACTTGCTATCAACTCACAGATGGCCCCTTCAACAAAACGTCTGATGTCTTCAGAGGTGGCGTTCCTGACTTCGAAGTCAAGCTGGGTAAACTCGTAGGCATGAACACCGCTAGCGGCCCTTTCTCTTTTCTCTATCCTTACGTTCGGCGAAAGTATGAACAACTTGGGATGAACAAGAGAGCAAGCTACAAGCTTGTGAATTATCATACTTGCCGTGGGTCTGACGGTTTTTCCGTATATTTCCACTTCGACTCGCTTCTCAATCGACGCGTTCTGATCCGGCCAAAGAGGGTCGGTTGACTGTGAAAACACCACTGGTAGCAACCACTCAAACCCATTGTCAGTGAACGTGCCGGTTAGACATCTCTGTACATGAGTCATAACCCTTCCGATAACATGTTTTCGCTCCATTTCGCTTTCGCAAATCTTCTCCAGAGGCTTAGGCAACTCAACCGATTTTGGGCTGCCACGTAACGCACTTTTCTGAACGTATCTTTCTTTGCCGCTCGTACTCTTCATCCCCAGATCATCCAAGCAAGACTACAGCGATCTGATCCAACAAATAAAGCAGCCTTGGTAATAAATTTTTTATACAAAAGATCGTAATATTCCCAGAAAAATCAAGCTTTTATAGGAGAAAAATGTAATAATTACATTCATGGAACCAAAGCTCGACGACAAGGACTTGGCGATACTGAGTTTCATACAAAAAAACTGCAAACTGACCGCTCGGGAAATCGCTAACCGCATTAAGTCACCAATAACCACAGTCTTCGCAAAAATCAAACGCATGGAAGAGCTGGGAATCATAAAAGAATACAAAGCAATTTTGGACCCCCGTAAATTCGATTACGGCACGACAGCTTTCATCCTAGCTTCAGTCTCTTACGAAGTCAAAAACAATGAACAGCAACCTACACAAAGAGCCATAGCCAACGAAGTGGCGAAGTTCCCAGAAGTCCAAGAAGTCCACATAATCACGGGAGATTGGGATTTGCTGATTAAGTTGAGAGGGAAAGATGTTGAAACAGTGGGGAGAATCGTGATTGACAAGCTGCGACTCGTTAAGGGCATAGCGAAGACTCTCACATGCATGGTCTTCGAAACCTGCAAGGAAACACTAGAATTACCCGTCGAAATAAGGAGAACTCGCACACACTGAGATCTTCCAGCGCTTCATACCCGCGCACCAGACCACGTAACAAACGTTGTTTGACATAAGCGCACGCGTACCGAAAATGACCGAATACTGTCACTTTCTGTCAAATGAGAAGCTGCAGGAAAAAAACCTAAATGAAACGAAGCCTTCGTAACGATAGACCGCTTACAATGGCTGTTAGTATCAATCGCGACGTGCATCGCAAAGCTTAAAAAGACAACGCGGCATGTATGGTAGGGCTTTGAACCCAAGTTTAACGCGAACAAACGAGTACGCCAAAGCGGTTCTGGTTCTGGAAGACGGGTCCTTTTTCTCTGGTTTTGGCTTTGGTGCATCGAGACAGGTTGCAGGAGAAGTGGTGTTTTCCACCTCAATGGTCGGGTATCCTGAAGCCTTGACAGACGCGTCTTACAAAGGGCAGATCTTGACGTTAACTTATCCTCTTGTTGGCAACTACGGTGTTCCGCCAAGAGATTCTGAGAACGGGATTCTGCGGTATTTTGAGTCCGACAGCATTAAGGTGAATGGGCTGATCATCTATGAATTGTGCAGGAGTCCGTCTCATTGGGCGTCATATGAGACTCTGGATGAGTGGCTTGCCAGCGAAGGTGTCCCGGGTATTTATGGAATTGACACTAGAAGACTTGTGAAGAAACTGCGTGTCAAAGGCGTCATGCGCGGAACACTCAAGGTTTGCGAGGAAGATGAGGAACCAGATTTGGAGAAGCTTTTGAAGGAGGTGAAGTCGGTTCGAGATCCCAACTCGATGGATCTGGTCGCCGAAGTCACCATAAGAGAACCGATGTTTCACGGTGTTAGAGGGGGAAAAAAAGTGGTAGTGATAGACTGCGGCGTAAAATACGGCATCTTGCGAAGTCTAGTTAGGCGTGGAATTGACGTCGTAAGAGTGCCCTATGATTTTTCCTCAAAAGAGATTGTTGAATATAAGCCCTACGGCGTTGTGATCAGTAACGGTCCGGGCGATCCTAAGAAATGCGTCAAGACGGCCACGTGCGTCAAGGAACTTGTTGACGAAGGCGTCCCAATAATGGGAATATGCCTGGGCACGCAGATATTGACTCTGAGCATGGGCGGTGACACGTACAAGCTGCGGTATGGTCACCGGTCGCAGAACCAGCCAGCACTCGATCTGGAAACGAGAAGATGTTACATAACAACTCAGAATCACGGGTTTGCCGCGGACCCCGACTCGATAAAAGAGACCGACTTGCAGGTGTGGTTCATCAACGCGAACGACAGTACGGTTGAAGCTGTAAAACACAGGCACGGTCCGGCCTTTGGTTTTCAGTGGCATCCTGAAGCAGAACCCGGGCCGCTTGACACGGAGTTTCTTTTTGACGAATTCTTGAAGCTCGGGGGAAGATAGCAGTGCCAAAGTTTGACTGGATCAGGAAGGTCTTGGTTCTGGGCAGTGGAGCAATAAAAATCGGTGAAGCTGCAGAGTTCGATTATTCAGGAAGTCAGTGCCTTAAGGCGCTGAGAGAAGAAAACATCGAGACAGTTCTCGTCAACCCTAACATAGCCACGATTCAGACGGATCCTCATCTTGGAGGAAAAGTGTATCTTTTGCCTCTAACGCCGAGACACCTGACGAGGGTGATTGAAAAAGAGAGGCCTGATGGAATTCTGCTGGGATTCGGTGGACAGACAGCTCTAAACTGCGGAGTTCAGCTCGAAAAGGAGGGCGTTCTGGAGAAGTTCAGCATCGAAGTCTTGGGAACACCGGTACGGGCCATAGAGGATACGGAAGACCGGGAGCTGTTCAAGCAGGCCATGATAAAGGCGCGGGGTTGCCGGTGCCGCGGAGCAGCTCAGCGACTTCCCTTCAAGACGCCATTGCGGTGGCGAAACGAATAGGGTATCCGGTGATCGTTCGCGTGGCCTACACTCTGGGAGGAAAGGGCTCTGGAGTTGCACATGATGAAGGGGAATTGGTTGAGATAGTGAGTCGTGCCCTTGCGCAGAGCATGATCTCGCAGGTTCTTGATTGAGGAGTACTTGAACCATTGGAAAGAAATTGAGTACGAAGTCATGCGAGATCATGCTGACAACTGTTTGACAGTCTGCAACATGGAGAACATCGACCCTATGGGAGTTCACACTGGAGATTCAGTTGTTGTCGCTCCGTCGCAGACTCTGTCAAACGTTGAATATCACTCGCTTCGAACAGCTTCGATAAACGCCATAAAAAGCTTGGGCATAGTTGGAGAATGCAACATTCAATGGGCACTGAACCCATGGAGCATGGATTATCAGTGCAATCGAAGTGAATGCTCGCATGTCAAGATCCTCAGCTCTGGCAAGCAAAGCAACTGGTTATCCTCTTGGCTTACATAGCGGCAAAACTCGCGATTGGTTATCTTCTTCCAGAGCTTGACTAACAAAGTCACAAAGGTTACTACTGCTTGTTTTGAGCCAGCCTTAGACTATGTAGTTGTCAAGTTTCCGAGGTGGGATCTTACAGAAATTCAAGAACGTAGATAGACATCTAGGTCCTCAGATGAAGTCTGTGGGAGAAGTGATGGCTATTGGACGAAGTCTTGAAGAAGCTTTGCAGAAAGCTGTTCGAATGCTCGACATTGGAAAGAAAGGATTGACCTGCAATTACGATGAAAGAATCATCGAACCGATCGAAACGTTGAAGGACATATTGGCCAATCCTACTGATGAGAGATTCTTCAAGATAGTTAAGGCTTTGAAGAATGGTATCTCGGTTAAAGAGATCTATCAACTCAGCGGTATCGATCCTTTCTTTCTGCACAAGCTTGAGAACATCGTCGAACATGGAAACGAAGACTTCGCGCTGACAGATCTTGATGGACCGATGAAGTTTTGCCTCTGATAAAGGAGGCAAAAAGGCTTGGGTTCTCGGATGAACAGATCGCCATTTGCCTGAGGACTGACGAAATGACTGTGCGAAATATCAGGAAAAAGAACCGGCATTGTTCCTGTTGTCAAGCAGATCGATACGTTGGCTGCAGAGTGGCCAGCGAAGACTAACTATCTTTACCTTACCTACGGTGGAGACGAGGATGACATAGATTTTAAGTCCGGCTAAGAGTAAAGCTATGGTTCTCGGAGCTGGAGTCTTCAGAATAGGATCAAGCGTGGAGTTTGACTGGTGCGCCGTAAACACGATCTGGGCTCTTAAAAAGAATGGCATACAGGAAGCTATAATGATCAACTGCAACCCTGAAACAGTTTCAACAGATTACGACACTTCCGACAAGCTGTACTTTGAAGAATTGACGAAAGAGCGCATACTGGACATTTACGAAAAGGAAAATCCCTTGGGAGTGATCGCGAGCGTTGGTGGGCAGATCCCGAACAATCTTGCACTGAAACTGAGCAGCTTCGGGTGTAAAACTGCTTGGCACATCTGCAGAGAGTATAGACCGCGCTGAAGACCGTGCAAAGTTCAGCGCATTGCTTGATAAACTTGGAATCCGTCAGCCGGAATGGAAAGCGCTCACAGAATAGAGGAGCTCAAAACCTTTGCTGACAAGATTGGTTATCCAGTTCTCGTTCGGCCAAGCTATGTTCTTTCTGGATCTGCGATGAGAGTCGCATATTCAATAGACGAACTGGAGAATTATCTTACACTTGCGGCTAAGAATCTCGCCTGAACATCCCGTGGTAATCTCGAAGTTTGTGAGGAACGCGCAGAGAAGTTGAGGTTGATGGTGTTTCAGACGGAGAAGATGTGTTGATTGGAGCCATAATTGAGCACGTTGAAAACGCGGGTGTCCACAGTGGAGACGCAACGATGAGCATACCTGTCTCAAACACTTACGGACAGCGTGCAAAAAACGATTGAAGACTACACCCGCAAGATCGCGAGAGGCTCTCCAAATCAAAGGGCCGTTCAACATTCAGTATCTCGTGAAAGATGATGTGACCTATGTAATCGAATGCAATCTGCGTGCGTCGAGATCCATGCCATATGTTAGCAAGACGAGAGGTATCAATCTGATAGAACTTGCCACACTGGCGATGTTGGGCAAGAGATTGAAGGATACTCGGCGTCTCTCGAGCTCCCACCTGTCAAACACGTGGGTGTCAAAGTTTCCGCAGTTCAGTTTCATGCGGTTAAGCGGAGCAGACCCCGTACTCGGAGTAGAAATGCTAAGCACAGAAAGCTTGCCTTGGAATATGTGGTGAAGAACTCATTGCGCCAGTTCAGGGTTATGGCGAGGATCTTCAGACGCACGCGCTGTTAACCAGGAATTAAGAATTGAGACTATAGATTATGGTCTATGACGTGAATCAGTCTGCGAAACCCAAAGTAATTCTCAATTTCTCCATCTTGACAGCCTCAACGAAACACAATCCGCGGAGAAGGCAACCCCCTTTATATCCCAATCGCAATGTTGACGATTCCTTAGTGCATTGCATAACAAGAAACTGCTGCAAACCACGCTATGACATTGAAGACAAACCCAAGCAACAGCATGCAAGTCTCTGACCCGTGACACAGTGTTATTGAAGACGACATCAGCCTCAGAAGCAGGGACTGCAACGAGAAGAACCCAGCGTGCAATTATGGTCTATATCAACCGATTGGTGGAAATTGGGTCAGAATTGCTGATTGACTGTAATCTGTTCAGGGCGAATCGCACACACTGAAATCTTCGATCATTTGGCCTGTGCTTCGGACCATGTTACATTGTTGTTTGACCTAAGCGCGCGTCATGGTTTATATTAGCGCGATTTGTGGACATTGAGTTCAAAATTCATGATTGACTGTATTCTATTCAGGGCAAGTGGCATTCTAGCTCGCTTTTGTAGAAGGGGTCTGGGCCGACTTCTTTCATGACTTCGGCAGTTGCCTCGTTCAAGCCCAGCTTTTCCGTGTACAGGGCTCTTACGAGTCTTAACGTTGCCTCGTCTGAGTGAGATAAATCAACGTATCCGTTCCATGAAACATAGGCCTTGACTCCTCGTTCGAAGAATCTTTGCATCACGTACGGCGTTGCTGTTCCGTTGCATCCTGTTAGTATTATCGTTGTGCCCTTTAGTCCGTCAGGGTTGTTGTTTCCGAGGAAGATTGCGTTCAGGGCAAAGTAGGGAGTCTCGCTTTCGTTGAATGTGTATGCCTTCCGGACGGCTCCCGTGAGCTGTTCGTTGACGTACTTGGATTCAGTGTACTGTTCGCCGCTGAAAATGTAAAGAAATCCGTCGGTGTGTATCGTGCTGTGAAGCCTCAGGATCAGAATCTTGTATCCGCCGATGTTTCTCAGCAAGTCAATGGTGACGTTTGTTCCTCTGAAAACGTCAACACGGTATCCTGCACTTGAAATGCAGTTAACCATGCTTTCAATCAAGGTTGCGTTGGGTTCAGTGTCATACAAACCGTCCAGTATGGCCGCCTTCGGCACGTTGATCGATCGATCGATCTGCTTGGCTGCAGAGGGCCAGTTTTGCCAGAGGACAAAAGCAGAAATGAGAATTATGCTAAAAACAGTAAGGGCTATTGTCGTTCTTGACCGTGGCGAACGCGACCTTTTCTTGGCGGCTGTGCCAATGTTCCCTTGGGTTTGTGGCTTGAATTGCTTATTCTTCTTCTTCGCTGATTTTCTGCGAGCCTTGTCGCGTGTCAATCGGACCACACTATTCACGTCACTGTTGTTTGCTGGTCTTAAATAAATTGCCTAAGTCAGTCAGAGAGGTTGTCAGAAGCGTGCTAGAATTGAGCATTCCGTCCATGTCTTCGCTAAATCTTGCTCGATAGCGTTTATATCTCTGGCCATCCATGGTCATTGTCTAGGTGAATAATGAAGATCAGAAAGGTTTGGAAGGTTTTTCTCCTAGCCTTGAGTGTAATGGTCTTGCCGCTTGCTTTAGTAGGCGTGGGTCAAGCACAACAAATGACCTGTTGGGGCTTGGCATCGAGTCGACCAAGAAAAGCCAAGAGTAATCATGTTTCTCAATGTCAACGCCAACGAGATGAGGATATTGGGAAGCAAATGAACGGCACTTGGCAAACAGGGAACGAGAAAGATAAGGAAACCGCCGCTACCTGATGTTCATACGCTTATCACGGCATAGAAAAGCAGTGAGAATTGTAGCAGAAAAGTGGTAGAAAACTATCATTTTGTCGTCTTTCCTGAAGTTCTCGCGGAACCCAATGCAAGTGGAACAACATCACTCAGGCTTTATACCCTGGACTCTTATGCTCGCAACCGAATCTGCGAATTTTCTTGCTCTATCAATGGAGATCTTCGCTTTCTTTATCACGGCTTTCATAGTGGGGTCATCAACAACTGTTTCCATCGGAAACAGGTTTTCCTCAATCACCCTCACGTCGCGGAAACCCGCCTGTTTGATCAACTCAAGATACTTGGCCTTCATCAACGCGCCAGCCACACAGCCAACATAAGCTTCCACGCTTTTTCTCACCGCTTCAGGAAGCTCCTTCAACAGAACGATGTCCGAAATCATCAGTCTGCCAGCGGGCTTTAATACTCTGAAGGCTTCTTCGAAAACTCTCTTCTTGTCGGGTGAAAGATTGATAACGCAGTTTGAAATGATAACGTCAGCAGTGTTGTCAGCAACGGGCAGATTCTCGATTTCGCCGAGACGAAACTCAACGTTTCGGTGCTTACTCTTTCTAAGGTTCTCCCTTGCCTTATCAAGCATCTCAGGCGTCATGTCCACTCCGATGACGAAGCCTTTTTCTCCAACCCTTCTTGCAGCAAGAAAACAGTCAAGCCCTGCGCCTGAACCCAAGTCAACAACAGTTTCTCCTTCTTCTAAAGATGCCAAAGCGACTGGATTGCCACATCCCAGTCCCAAATCTGCACCTTCAGGAACAGATTCCAACTCTTTCGCACTATAGCCGATTTGCTTGCTCACCGATGTGCAGCAAGGCTTCTCATTTTTGGCCACTTTAGCGTAGCCTTCCCTTACCATTTTCTTTACTTTTTCTTCCTTCACACCGATCTCCTCCTACTTCAAAATCTCCTTGAGCATTGGCCCAAGCATATTTTTCACTGAGCTGCCGAGATCCTCAGCCTTAATCATCATGATACAACACACTTCGCCGTTGCGTTCGCAGCCGATCACAGCCAACTTATCATTCGGCTTCAGCCGTGCTTTTTCCCTCAAGTCTTTCGGAAGGACTATCTGTCCTTTCGCGTCTAACGTCACGACAGCATCAACCTTACAGCATCCTACGTTACTTGTCATTTTCCATCCGCATAAAACAATATCGGTCGGAATATTTAGGCTTTTCGGAAAAATAAGAATATTCTGAAATATCCTACAGAGCCCATGGAAACTCTACGGACTAAATCGCCAACGTGAGCAGTTCTGCGATGTCCATGATCTGTATCTTGCCCTCGGCTCCGGTGGTTTTGACAGCGTCTTCAAAAGTCAACATACAGTACGGACAAGCTGCGGCTAGAATGTCCGCTCCGGCTTCTACGGCGTCTTTCACGCGGGTTTCCGCCAGACGGGGACCTGGGATGTCAACCCACATCCTTCCGCCGCCGCCTTCGCAGCAGACGCTTCTGGCTCTTGAACGGTCAAACTCCAACAGTTTCACGCCTGGCACGCTCTCAATGACTTTGCGTGGTTCATCATAGACGCCGTTCTGTTTTCCCAAGAAGCAAGGGTCGTGATAAATCACTTTCTTGTTCACTTCCTTCGAGAACGTGAGTTTCTTCTCATCAATGAGCTTCGCAAGCAACTGTGTATGATGAAGGATCTCGAAGCTTGTCTGGTTGTACCTGTTCTTAAAAGCATGATAACCGTGTGGGCAGTTTGTGACGGCTTGTTTTATGTTGTATTTGTTGAAGGTCTTCATGTTTTCTTCAACCAGAAAATCGAACAGTCCTTTTTCGCCCATGCCATAGACTTCGCTTCCACAACAGTTTTCCTCATCACCCAAAATGCCAAAGTTCAAGCCCGCTTTCGTGAAGACGGTTGCAGCGCTTTTGGCTACATTCTGGATTCTCGGATCATACGCTGATGTGCAGCCGACGAAGTACAGGACGTCCATCCCTTGGGAAATGTGCTTAAGGTTAAGCCCTTGCATCCATTCGGAACGCTTGTTACGTATTCTTCCCCATGGATTACCATTCTTGAAAATACTTTCCAACGCGTCGCGGATAGTCGGCGCAATCTGGCCTTCCTCAACTGCCATGCCGCGAATGTCGATCAAAAACTCGTATGGATTCAAATCCTTCGGGCATCGAACGCCGCAGGTGCTGCATGTCGTACAGCTCCACAGCTCATTCTGGGAGTGAGGAGTCAATTTCCCCAGAGTGGCAACTTCACGCATGTACTTCCTAACGTTCAAATTCGCTTTCTTTGCAACGGGACAGCTACCAGTACACGTTCCACATTGAATACATTCAAGAAGCTTATGTTTCTGGGCAAGCTCTTGAGCATTCATATCGTCCATCACTTTTTGATGAAAAAGGAGCATAAGGTTATTAAAGCGTTTTCCCGTGAATCAAATAAAACAAATGTTGATCGTGGAGATTGCCGTCAATGGAGAAGAAATCCCCTAAAATCGGCATTTTCGTGTGCGAATGCGGCGGCAACATAGGCGATGTCGTAGACGTCAAAGCAGTTGTTGAAACTGTCAAGAACTGGGATGGTGTTGCCGTATCCAAATATCACAAGTACCTATGCTCCAAACCGGCTCAGGAAATGATTCTTGACTCCGTGAAGAAGGAAAGTCTGGACCGCGTCGTGGTTGCCAGTTGCACACCGCGTATGCATCTTGCTACTTTTCAGAGCGTTTTAGAACGGGCCGGTTTGAACCCGTTCATGCTTGAATTCGTGAACATCCGCGAACAAGACTCGTGGATACTCGGTCCCCATCCATCGCCTGAGGCCACAAAAAAAGCCATAAGCCTCATCAAAGGCGGTTACGAGCGCAGCCGCGAGCTTGAACCGTTACAGACCATCAGTGAAAAAGGTTCCAGAGAGATCCTGATCATAGGCGGAGGAATCGCCGGGATCACGGCTGCATTGGAGCTTGGTTACTTGGGCTATAAGGTTCATCTCGTTGAGCGAAAACCCAGCATTGGCGGCAACATGGCCAAGCTCACAAAGGTTTTTCCAACCTTGGACTGTGCACAGTGCATTTTGACTCCGAGGATGGCAGAGGTCGGCAGGAACACGAACGTTAACTTGTACACATACGCTGAGGTCCAAAAGGTAAGCGGACGCCCAGGCAACTATGACGTGAAGGTGCGCATGAAGCCCCGGGGCGTCGACGTTCAGAAGTGCAGAAGCTGCGGCGTGTGTACGAAAGTGTGCCCAGTGTCTGTCCCAGACGAATTTAATGAGGGCTTGGCGCAGAGAAAAGCGGCTTACATCGAGTTTCCACAAGCCGTGCCTTCGGCCTATACCATTGACTTCAAGGCTTGCACGAAATGCCTGAAATGCGAGAAGCTTTGCCCGGCAAAGGCCATCAGCCTTGCAGACCAGGGAAGCACAATCGACTTGCACGTCGGCGGCATAATCATCGCCACGGGCTACGAGCTCTACGACGCGAAGAAACTTGAGACTTACGGTTATGGCAATTACAGAGACGTTATCACGATGATGGATCTGGAAAGGTTTGTTTCTGCCACGGGTCCAACAGGTGGGTACATCAAAAGGGCTGACGGTAGCGACGTCAAACGGATGGCCATCGTGCTGTGTGCAGGTTCGCGCGACAAGAACTACATTCCGTATTGCAGTCGCATCTGCTGCATGTACGCGTTGAAGCAAGCGTTCGTGCTTAAGAAAATGCTCGGCATCGATGTCAGCATTTACTACACGGATATCCGGGCCACGGGCAAAGGCTACGAGGACCTTTACTGGCGGGACGAAGAAGCGGGCGTCACGTTCATGCGCGGCAAGGTCGCCGAGGTCTACAAGGACAACAAGACAGGCAAGCTCGTTGCCGTTGCCGAAGACACGTTAACGGGCGAGATGACGGAAGAACAGTTTGACATGATTGGACTGGCTACGCCGATGGTTCCGCCCGAAGGTTTGAAAGAACTGGCTGAGAAGATGAAGGTCTCCATCGGCGAAGACGGGTTCATAACAGAGAAGCATCCGAAGCTCGACCCGGTCGATTCGCTCGTAACTGGAATTTATGCTTGCGGTTGCGCATTGAGCCCGAAAGACGTGCGAGACACGGTGTCAGACGGCCTAGGCGCATCTGCTAAAGCCGCCTTATTCTTGAAAAGCGACTACGTCACAACCAGTCCAGAAAAAGCCTACGTAATCACTGACCTGTGCAACGGCTGCAAAGCATGCGTACCAGTTTGCCCGACAAACGCGATAAGCATGGGCGAGAACAAGGCCAAGATTGACCCGTTCCTCTGCACCGGCTGCGGTGCGTGCATACCCGTTTGCCCACAGGAAGCCATTGACTTCAAGAACTCGACAGGCAAACAGGTAATCGCTTCGCTGAGAGGAGTCTTGGCTGACAAGGATCCTGGCGAAGTCAGAGTTGTAGCCTTCGTTGACAAGAACGTTGGCTACACGGGCATGGACTTTCTAGGCCTGGATCGCACCAATTATCCGGCGAACATCCGCATCGTACCAGTTCCAACAACTGCGATACTGGGGTTGAAACATTTGCTCTACGCCTTCGCTTACGGGGCAGACGGCGTCCTGGTGATTGAGGGAACCCAGGAAATCGACGAAAAATTCACGAAGAAACGGATGATTGAGATGGGAAGGGAACTGGCGAAATACGGTATTGAAAACATGCGGGTGCGCTACAGCTACGTGCCACTGCCAGTCTACAAGAAAGCCGCAGAACTGTTCACAATGTTCACCGACAGAATCAAAAAGTTCGGGCCGCTCCCGGAAGACAAACGTAACTCAGTAAAGGAAAAGATCAAAGCCTAACCGCATCAACCTACGCATATTCACTGTACTCGCTCAGGACATTTCTCCACAGATTATCTGACAGATTCCAAAAGTGGCTGTTGCTGCGCGCGCGAAAACGTAAATATTAGGCTCCACATCGGCCGGATGAACCCCTCGCAGTTATCAACATGCTGGTGCGTGGGGTGGGATTTGAACCCGACGCATGACACGGATGTCCGAAAATATCCTCTGCTCCCGCGCGCGCTCTCACGCACACAAGTCTTAAATGAAGAAGTCCGTCAGAAGGGTTGGCAGGGTGAAATCATGAAAGGGAAATTCACGTTGTTGCTCGCGGTGACGGTGCTACTGACTTTTGCGGTGACGTTTGATGTAAAGGCTGACCCTTCTATACAGGTCTATGCCTATACAGAAAGGATTCAATATCGCCCAGGCGAGTCAGGAACGATTAAGATATTGGTCATTAACACAGCCTCTGATGTTGGCATAATCAAAAACGTTACGATTGAATATCCTTGGTATATTCCAGGTCTTGACGGAAATGACACAATCAATAATATCATTCAGACGTTGACCTTAAACCAAAACTGGACCTCATCGGTGTCTTTCACTATCCCAACTGACGGAAGAGTCGCCAACTATGCAGGCAGCACTTCTGCGCACGTTACAGTTTACTACGATTATTCCGTTGCGAACACGCCTCGTTCTACGAGTAGATCTAGAGATGTAGGGATGAACATTGTTTCAGCCCCGATGCTGTTTTCAGTTCAAGAGCTAAGTATGCTGACAATCTTGCTAATACTCGTCATAATCGTTGTGCTTGTAAGTGCGCTTATAGTTGCCTACGCTGTTATGCGAATCACACGAAAAACAAGCACATAAGCTAGCACGCGCGCTAATCCTCTCCTTTTCTTGTTCGTTTGTTCAAGAGCGCCAATGTCTAACAAAGCATTGACGACAAAAAACAGGTACATCAGGCTTCGGTTCAAAAGGAACTTCACATTCTTGTTTACAGTTTGTGCAAGTTGCTTTGACACGTTGCTTCGGCCGAGGCAGGCGCTAAATGAGAGCACGCGCGCTACCTGGCTAAAAAGGGTCAAAGATTTTTGCTTTTTTCGCAATTTCTCTTGAGAATTTGAGAGGCAACAATTCGGACGGGAATTGGTGTTTGCACATAAAGGAATTAGATTCTTAAGAAGGATGCACTGAACCAGTTGTGGTTGTGATTCATTGAAGGTTGAGGTAAAAAAGGCAATTTTGCTTTTCTTGGTTCTGTTTTTGACTTGGCAAGCTCTTCACTTTTTCGGTCTGGAATTTCCTACTCTGTATGACTATTGGCTGTTCGCTTATCTCGCAGTCCTTGCAGTGGCATTTTGTTTCCTTGTTCTAGACAAGCAAAAAGCTGCAAATTTAGGATTCAAGAAGCCCAAAGCTTGGAAAAAATACGCTATCATCGGTTTCGTTCTTGCTGTTGCTTACATTTTGTATCTGTATGGATTGGGGCCTTTCATATTTTCAACGGGTCCAATACAGGTTGTGCAACATGGAATCTTGGGCGTGCCTTACAATGTCTTGTTCGCCTTAACTGTGGGATTAGTTGAAGAGACCTCTTTCAGGGGATATATTCTAAGAAACCTAGGTAAAGTATACTCTGATAGAAAAGCAATCGCATATTCTTCCATTCTTTTCGGGTTGTATCATCTCTCATTGATATTAGCCATTTCGTCAACGACGTCTGCGTTAGAAACGTTCGCCTATTGGACCCTTGTCGTTGTTGCAGCCTTCGTAATCGGTCTTTTTCTCGGTTACTTCTACATGAAAACAGAGCGAACAATCATTGGAACTTGGACGTATCACTCATCCTCTATCTTCCTTGAAAGCATAGTGCCCTATGGCCTAGCAACTTCCTGGTTGACTGCGCATCTGTTCAGCACAACTGCTTACATAGTAATCCTTCTCCCCTTGCTGATGCTTCTCAAAAGAAAAGAGTGGCTGGTAGACACTCGGAAATCGAACAAGCCTCCTTCGCTCTAAAGACAGGAGGTCACACGTGGGATTCAATATTGCGGAAGATTATGCTATCGGTTCTGCTCCATGGAGTTTATGACTTGGTTCTGAAATAGTAAATTATCGGAGAAAAGCGCGCACAAAGGAACACGTAACCGAGTACATACCCTACGGTTAGGGTGATTTCACCTTATAGGAATTAAGGCGACACTCAGTTCCGAACGCGAGTTTTCAGCGTGGGCTATAGGGAAGATGTAACTTGCGAAAAATCGGTGAAGATGGGCGACAAAGTTAAATGTTTCTTGTACTCCATAGTTATATCTTGGATATTTCATGACAGGCGACACGACACTCTACGTAAAATCATCCAAGACCTCAACGGTCGAATATTCGCGGCCAATAGCCGATCACTCTTGCACTGATGGTTACTTAGCAACCAAAGTCATGTACAGCTATACGCCTGAGGATCAACAATGCATGGAACTTTTGAAAGACGCTGGGATACTTCACGAACTAATAGACTTATCGAGTTGCTCCTTCCAGGCGAAGTTGAAGGCAAAAATAACTGGGTTAAGTGAGACACCTACACTAGTCTTGAACGGAGAGAAAATAAAAGGCCTGCAAGCCATTAGGCAAATTCTGCAGAAAAAAGAGACGTAAGCACAATCGGAATAGGAACTGAGTCCTTCTTTTCCCAGCGGACTTGCTTTAAGACAAAAATGGTAAATTATGATTCGCTTGTCTTGCACAAACTATTATTACACAAGTCGTACATGTTTCGAGCATCAAAACATTGTTTGGAAGTGTGTATATGGCAAAGGTCGCTACGGGCAAGGGATACGAGCTGGAGTTGCCGACGATTTACGTGGCAATGAAGGAGGAAGCTGAAAAAGCTATTGGTGAGCTGGTGGCGGACAAGGCGAAGGCGCGAAAACTTTGGGAGTTGCTGAGAACTGATTCAGAGGCAAAGGCAGATTGGGACATGTCGAACTACATTGCTGTCTCGAAACTGAAGTACAATGACCATGGAGAAGTGCACGCGAAAATAGTGGCGGCGAACGCCCTTAAAATGCTCCGGCTTCTCCTTGATGGCGGAGTCTCCACCAGCACAATAAAAGAAAGAGCAGGAGACGAGGATGACGCCTACCTCATAGTTCTTGCCGGAGCCCTGCTTCATGACATCGGCAACCAAGTTCACCGCGAAAATCACAACGTGGCCGGCGTGTATCTGGCAATCCCGTTGCTCAATCGGCTTCTGCCGAAAATCTACAAGGACGCCGAAATAATGTATGAGATTCGGGGGCACATACTTCACTGCATATACTCTCATGAATTTGAAACACCGGACCTTACAGAAGAGTCCGCTCTGGTCGGAATAGCCGACGGCACAGACATGACAAAAGGCCGGGGAAGACTAGCTTTTGATAAAGGCAACGTTAACATACACACGGTTTCGGCTCTGAGTATTGAAGAAGTCGAAATCAAGCAAGGAGAAGACGTGCCGATACAGATACTGATACACCTCAACAACAGTGCAGGAGTCTTTCAGATCCAAGAGACCCTCGCGAAGAAGATCATCGGCGGACCACTTGAAAACTACTGCGAAGTAATTGCCATAGCGAAACCAGATGAACCACTCACAGACCAGAGAATAGTTCACCGCATAGTAATCAAGGGTAACAAAATGCAAGCACTCTAAGGCTTGTCCCTCGACTAAACGTATGCCGTTTCTCACAGTGAGTCAGTGGGCAAGCGACCACGGCGGGGGCGGAGGCGGCGGAACTGGTACCGGTGGAGGTGGTGGAGGCAACGGAATTTCATATCTACCTATTGCTTTCGCCCGAAGGAAGGCCAGCACGCCCAAGATTATCAGGCAGGCTCCGATGATTATCAGCGGGACAGAGTATTGACCGTACCTGACGCTTGTTCGGCCTGAGTCCTGAGAGTAATAAAAGGTAACCAAGCCTGTGATCAACAATGCTGCACCGACCCCGATTAACACGAATCCCAGATATTCCCAGTGTGAAGAACGCATAATTCATGTCTCTCCCGGGTTTTCAGCTGTTCTTGGCATTAGGGTTTCACCTTTTCACGTTTCATAACAGGAATAGACAGAGCATGTAGAGCGCAAAAGCTGTGATGAACAATGTCATCCACAAGAATCTGCTCCAGTCATAGATGTCTTTGCCGCTCATCGGCGGGATGGGAACTGTTTCGAAAAAGGCCATCGTCAAGGACATTATGACCCCTATGTTCCCTATTAGAGTGAAGCCCCCGACGAAGAGAGCATAGAACATGCCGGCGAATGCCAGCCCGATGAAAACTGAAGAAGAGGCAACCAGACCGAGCGAGCGCTTGGTGAACCTCGGCGAATTGTGCGTAATGCGGCTCGGGGAAGAAAGGGGTACTCTGACAACTAGTGACGAAAACAGGAATGTGGCTAGGCCGAAATACCACAAGCGATGTTCAGTCCAGACGCCCATACGTCTCGCGATAACCACTATGGTAAAGTTCTTGGCAAATTCCACGATTATGCTCGTGGCCAGAACTGTTGGAAGCACGTTCAAAATCTCATTGAGACCCGCTGCCTTAGCATACGAAAACGCAAAGGTCAAAACCGAGAGAGACACAGCGTAGGAAACTACTTCCCATTTTGTCAGTATGAACGGCGAACCCGTTCGTTCACCGATGATTAACTTGCGTTTTGAAGAGATGAAATCCGCCAGCCATTTTTTCAGTGTATCAGGAAAAACCGCGTTAACCTTCTGCGCGATCACGCTGCTCGGGAACGTCTCCGGATTGTTTATCGCTGACGACAAGGCCGAAACAAAACTTACCAACCCAACAGTTATTAGGCCTGCAGCCAGCGCTCCGTCAGCCGGAGGAACCCAGATTTCCCCGCCAGAAATAATTACATGCAGTTTCTCGCCCAAGGTGTTTGCGAACTCCGGGACATCTGCGACGATCCTGATCCATCCTGGCTTAGAGAACGGCGGAGCGATTGCGCCAGGTTGGGGACGGACAACCCAGTTCTTGAACCAGTCTCTGGATTCGTCGGGCAGAGCGATTCCTTCAACGTCCAGTTCGTCAAGCCCTTGATTCACCGCTTCGTTTACGACGGCGACTACGTCGTCACTAGCGGTTGCGTTGCCGCCGCTACCATCGAGGTCGCTTGTCGCATTATAGTTCCTAGCATTGGGTAGGTCATCAGTAGCCAAGTTGATGACCTGTCTTTGTGCAGCTGCAAAACGTGGGCTACTCTTAAGTTCATTCCACCCCAGGAACAGACCGTTTGCGGTTGGGGTGCCGCCGCCAATTTTAGGTATTGCCAGAACTTGGGCAGATACTGCGGCGAAATCGCTGGCGTTTATGGCCGTTGGAGCTATTTCGGTCCTTGCAGATGCTTCAATCGAACCGCCAAACTGAACTACGGTCAGTTCAATCGATCCATCGTGCGGAATCGTATCATTTATCCCCTTTGCAACGGCTTGTATGATGAGGTTCCACTCGTTGCTGTCAATAGTGCCTGATCCATCTATAACCAGGCACACTTGGATCTTCGCAGTTGCTTCAGCATTCGATGATGAAACCAGAGCCACAGCACAATTAAGAACCAACAAGGCAAAACCGAACAGAAGTAGCCTGAACACTATTCTCGAAACCCTCGTCTTCATCCTTCCTGCTCCCAACCTGGAAAAATATTTCGCGGACAAGATTTAACTTTTCTCAAACACATCCTAGAAAACGCATAATTGATATGCAGTGCGCGGCAAAGGCAACCTTCTGCGAGCGCGCGCTAACACTTAATTGTTACGTTGGAAGGAGGTAGTGGCGAAGCAAAGGGGAAAGGAGAGGAGAATGAAAAGCTTCTGTCCACCCAGCCTTCCTTAAGCTGAGGTTGAGCAGTTCGGCTTATAAATGCAGTCGGACAAAAAGTGAACTGAACTGGTACAAGGCTTGGATTTGAACCTCCGCGCGCACTAGATTGATAGTACCACACCGGCTTTGTGTGTGTTGGGGGTAAAGTTTTATCCCAAACCCAAACCCAAACTTTTATAAAAATGAACATGATGTCATCAGCCATGGATAGATTTGTCGATACCTTGTTTGTTCGCTTAAGAGAGCGTGGCTTCCAGGCACGAATTGTTTCCGTCTCCCATTTACATCAGTTGCAGAAAGAGATCGAAAGCCTCCGCAATCACGCCTTGCTTGACAGTCAGTTTTATCAAGACCGCCTTGCTTGGTTTAACTTCCAAATTCCTGAAGACTTGCCGAAAGCACAATCCCTGATTGTTGTAGCTGTCCCCAGACCACAGACTCGAGCGATTTTCACCTGGAATGGACAACGACGTCCACTAATTCTTCCTCCTACTTACACATCATACGATGACATAGCAAAACAAGTTGAAAATCTTCTAGCAAGAATACTAGGAGAAAAAGGTTACAAATCAGCAAGAACGGCGCTGCCCCTCAAACTGGTGGCAGCTCGAAGTGGTCTCGTTCAATACGGCAGGAACAATATTTGCTATGTCCCCGGGCTGGGAAGTTTTCTCCAGCTCGTAGCCGTCTATTCTGATATGCCTTGTGAAGAAGACTCTTGGCAAGAAGCAACAATGATGAAGAGCTGCGAGGAATGTGAACTATGTCGCCGAGCTTGCCCCACTGTAGCCATTCCTTCCGACCGCTTCCTTCTGCGTGCTGAACGATGCATCCCTTATCACAACGAAAAGAAAGGCGACGTCCCGTTTCCCAAGTGGATGGATGCTTCCTGGCACAACTGCGTCGTAGGATGCATGCGCTGCCAAAGAGCCTGTCCACAGAACAAAGAAGTCATACACTGGACAGGAGAGGAAGAGGAATTCTCCGAGGAAGAAACCGCTCTACTCTTGGAAGGTGTACCACATGGCAAGCTGCCAGGCACAACACTCAAGAAACTAGAGCGTCTAAGTCTAGTCGACTACCTCGAAAGTCTTCCTCGCAACTTGGGCATTTTCTTCAAGAAACGCGAGCAGTCCAAGCAAGAGTGACTAAACGAATTGAGATGTTGGTTGGTCGGTCGGTAAAGTTTTATCTAAACCAAACCAAACCAACACGACGACGGTGCTCTGCTGTGGAAAAGACGGGAATTGTCAGGCCAGTATACTGGATTCAAGCAGGGGTAGGAAGCAAGTCAGTATAGGGTAGTAGGTATATAGAGGGTTATCAGAATCGAGTATACGCCTTTTCTGTTTGCTCAATACTTGAGGAATGAAAGGCAGACGTGGATTCCAAGAATTGCGCGCATTACCTTAGGAATCTGAAGATTTTCTTATACCAAGGCGTGATTTTGTCTTGTATGATTTTACAGAGTTGATTTGCGAGAATTTGCGGGTTGTTGAAAACATCTTCATTTCGGTATCGGAGCACCTTTATGCCCCGCCGCGCTAGGTTTGAGTCCCTTTGCCTGTCGTATCTTCTTTGGTCATCATGTATGCTACCGTCAATTTCTAAGCCTAACCGCAGTGTTGGACAGTAAAAGTCAAGGATGTAACCATAAGTCACGGACTGTCGGTAGAAGATATGATTTGGAAAATTAGGGATCACTTGACCCTTCATGATTTCCCACATGCGCGCCTCTGCTGGTGTCGGATTGTGTCGCATGTCATAGGCTTTTTCGAACTTGAAAGGCGCACTTCTTCGATGGCGATACATACCAACCACACTATTTAATCTCTGCTAACGCGATAAGGATTATGAATGCCCTGTAAACATTGAAACTCAATTGAGAACCACGCAAGTTGCTTTTTTTTGTGTGTGTATTGGGTTTGGAGGTAAAGTTTTATCCCAAAACTCAAAAACCATCCACGCTAAATCAGCATATCCGGCGCGCTAAACCGGAGGCAAGAACAGACTGATATCGAGCGCTATCAGCGCGCGCGTGTTTGAAGAGTCGCTAAAGATTATTATTCACGTTACCTTCGTGCATGTCTAGGGAATACTGGATTTCGTTGTTACCGCGCGCGCTGCTAAAAAATCAACGACAGCCAGTACCGCTGGCATTCTTCGGCCTTTTATAGAAAAATAAAGGAGATGAGAAAGGTTTACGGCAATTTAAATGGGCCCAGATGTCTTTCGTATCGCTTTAGGAATGCGCTTTCCACACCTGTTACTACAGCCATGACTGAAGCGGATCCCTGTAGCTCTTGATCCACTCTTGCACCCCAGATGATCTTTGCCTTTGGCGGTACTGAGCGTTTCATGATCTCAGCTGCGTGGTTGACTTCGTAGAGGGTTAGGTCTTCTCCCCCGGAGACGTGTATCAGTAGGCCGCGTGCCTTTGTCACGTCTTCTATGTCGAGGAGTCTTCCGTTCAACGCTCTCTCGACTGCTTGTTCTACTCTACCTTCTCCGATGCCCTCGCCGATTCCTATTGATGCGAGTCCGGCTCCCTGCATGATGGCTCTCAAGTCTGCGTAGTCCAAGTTGATCAAGCTCGCTGTGGTTATGGTTTCGGTTACGCCTTTGACGAATTTTCCGATGGTGGTGTTTGCTACGCCTAATGCTTCCCTGAAGGGCAGGTTTCCAGCTATTTTAACGAGTCTGTTGTTGTCGATTACTACAACGGTGTCACAGAGGTTCTTTAGACGGTTTAGACCCTGCTTCGCTATGGCCATTCTGGCTGTTTCAACATCGAATGGAAGAGTAACAACTCCTATGATTAAATGCGGAATTGGCGATTCTACAAATCGGCTACGGAGTTCTTCCGCTAGGGCAGTGATGGCGCCACTGCCTGTTCCTCCGCCTAGTCCGGCCACCAAAAACATGATGTTCGCTTCAGATATTTCTTTGATGATTTCGTCTGCGCTTTCATGTAGGGCTTTTTCTCCTAACTCGGGGTAACCGCCGCATCCGAGTCCTTTGGTGAGTTTCGCGCCTATTAGAATTCTTTTGTCAGCCTTGCTGATTCTCAGATGGGTTGCGTCAGTGTTCACTGAGACGAGTTTGCCTCCGGTTAAGCCTCTTTCCTTGACCCATGTTAGTACGTTGCATCCGGCTCCACCGAGACCTACGGCTACAATTGAAGGCTTAGCAAGTATGGCGTATTGTTCTATTTTTTCGTCTTCTTCTGAGAGAACTGTGGCTCCGATTACGCTGGGAATTGGTTGTTCTGTTTTCATGTTTGTCCCTTTGAGTTATGTTTGCAAGGGCGAATATAAGTCTTACGTCTTACTACTCATTATACGTTCTACAATATTAGGCTTTTCGGAATACACCTTATAATTGTACATGCCCTTTTTTTAACAATGTTAAGGAAGGTGAAGGAACATGGGCAAACTTGAATTGATGAAGAAGTTCTCGGGCACGTTCGTTGGAAACGGTTTCCACTTGATAATCAGAGAAGCCGGAAACAGCTTTCTTGTGCATACGATTGAGATCATTCAGAAAACTGACGAGACATGTCCAGTTAAGGCAATCCCAGTAGGCGATTACTTTTTCCGTCTTGTAGCTGAAGACGAGCATGGAAAGGAAGCGTCAATTGTGTGCGACTGGAGCCAGGAACTTCTGCAAAACCTGTTGGATAATTACGCAATAGCGAGAGAAGCTGGACACACACAGATTGAGATGTTCAGAAATCCCATGACGAACGATCCGAACAGTTGGATGCTGAAGTCGAGAGGCCTTGAAGAACAACCGAAACCAGTGCAAATAGCCTACATTTGCTAGCAACAACACTCCTCCGTATTCAAGAGGAAACTCAGAGTTTTCCAATTTTTACATTCGATAATTCGATCGATCGACGCATGCAATGTAGTTCATTCCTATTTTTTTCGGATTTTAACGCGTTATTTGCATGAATTTTGGGTCCAAGTTTGTGTGCTTAGCGTTTTCTCTGTGGCTTGGTCTCAGCGATAACGCGTGTTCAGGTAAGCCCCGCGTGCTTATAAAAAGAAAAGAGTGCAGTTATGGGCGCATTGGCTGTAGTATGGCGAATTGGTTTCCTTCAGGGTCGACGGCTATCGCAGTCCACCCTACTTGTGGAACTTCTTGTTTCGGAACGATGATCTTTCCGCCGAGCTTCTTGATCTTCTCAATGTATTCATCAGCCGACTCGACTGAGATGTAGATAACCGGCTTCATGTCTTTCGTCTCCTTAGTCTTCTTGTACAAGCCCCCGTTGACACCTGGCCGCACAGGTCTCATCTGCTTGTCTACTGGCACAGTGCCCAGAAGCCAATATGCCATGGGTCCACTCATGTCTTCACTGCCCTCCTCGATCTTCCACCCAAAGACTCCAGAATAGAACTTCTTCAGTTTCTCAGAGTCGTTTGCCGGGATTTCAAAATGAACAACCGTGTGATCCATCCTATCCACCATCATTTCAGTAGACAGAACATCTCGAAGCTAATTAAGTTATCCTGCTGCAGGATCAACACATAATCTCGCTAAATAGGAAACGCGCAGGCTTCTAGCGGCTGAAACTTTGTTCCACAAACACTAAATAACCTATAAGACCAATTCTTGGTGGATGGAGAGGCTTATTTTCACGTAGGCGTCTCACCTTTCAAGGCAGGATGCGAGACAAGGGGGAAAGGTTTGGAAAATGAATAGAAAAGCAATTGCCAGTTTGGTCTTGGTTGTATTGTTCTTGATGTCGGTGTTTCCATTGAGTACTTTCTCTGGAGCAGCCGGTTCTCAGGGCAGCTCTGGATTTCTTGGGTCACAGTTTACCGTAGATTCTACGGACTGGTGGCCGATGTTTCACCACGCCCTGAATCACACCGGATATTCCACATCAACACGGGCGCCGAACACAAACCAAGTTCTCTGGACGTACACGACTAACTGGTGGGTGTGTTCTTCCCCCGCCGTTGTCGATGGTGTGGTCTATGTGGGCTCAGGTGACTGGAATGTTTATGCTTTGAACGCCTCAACAGGCGCAAAAATATGGAACTACACGACCAATGCACCCGTGTATTCTTCTCCAGCCGTTGCCGAGGGCAAAGTCTACGTGGGATCAGGGGACACCTACCCCTACGTAGGGCCAGGGGGCATCTACAGAAGATGGTGGATCGGCGGGATTTATTGCTTCAACGCTTCATCTGGAATCGTCATCTGGAGCGTGCTCACAAGCTTTCCGGTGGAGTCTTCTCCTGCGATCGCCGATGGTATGGTATTCATAGGCGGATGTGACACCGCTAGTTCTGGCAATGTTTATGCCTACAACGCTTCCACTGGCGCACATCTATGGACTTGCGGAACATACGGTTGGGTGGTATCTTCTCCTGCGGTGGTTGGTGGCGTGGTTTTCGTGGGCTCAAACGATACAAACGTCTACGCTTTGAACGAGTTCACCGGGTCAGTTATACGGACGTACAAAACAGGCGGTTGGGTGGATTCTTCTCCTGCCGTTGCTAGTGGTGTTGTCTACGTGGGCTCATGTGACAGCTATGTTTATGCTTTTAACGCAGCAACGGGCGTGCAGGTATGGACCCCCTTCAAAACAGGCTCTATGGTGGAGTCTTCTCCTGCGGTTTTTGGTGGCGTGGTTTTCGTGGGCTCAGACTACCCAGACGACAATGTTTATGCTTTGAACGCCTCAACGGGCAAAAAAATATGGAACTACACAACCGTCGGCCAGGTGAATTCTTCTCCCGCTGTGGCTGACGGCAAGGTCTACGTGGGCTCATGGAACGGGCGGGGCGACTTCGCGCCCGCACCATTTTATTGTTTGAACTCTTCCACCGGATTATTTATATGGAGTTACGAAACCAACTCTGCCACTTTTGATTGTTCTCCTGCGATTGTTGGTGGCGTCGTCTACGTAGGCGCAGACGACCCAGACGACAATGTCTATGCTTTTGAGTCGAATACCACGATACTGGCTTATTGCATGACCGAGGCTGCATACGTAAATGTCAGCGTAGCGCTGGATGGTTCGCCGACGGGCTACACAACGCCGCACACTTTCACCAGCTTAAGCGCACACACCTTAGGAACACACACAATCACAGTTCCCAACACAGACCCAAGCGGTCACCCGTTCAAGAACTGGAACACTGGCGAAACATCCTCAACCATAACGGTTTCGTATGCGGGATTTACGTACATCGCATATTATGAAGCTCCTCTACCAACGTACGATGTCACGATTGCTGCTCACTGCACGACGGAGGGCAAGGACGTCAGTGTGGCTATTACTAAGGATGGAACGTCCACTAGTTTGAATACGCCGTACACGTTCAAAGGGCTTACGGGAACCCACACATTCACAGTTCCAGGCACTGATGCGAGCGGTCACCCGTTTAAGAACTGGAACACCGGCGAAACAACTCCAACCATAACGGTTTCGCGTGCGGGAACGTACATCGCGAATTATGCTACCTTGGTGGTTGTAGACTGGTGGCCGATGTTTCATCATGACCTGACGCACACGGGATATTCCACTTCGACAGCGCCGAAAACAAACCACACTCTCTGGAGCTACACAACCGGCGGCGTCGTGGACTGGTCTTCTCCTGCAGTCGCTGGCGGTGTTGTCTACGTGGGCTCAAACGATACAAATGTTTATGCTTTGAACGCCTCAACGGGAGCGCTGCTCTGGAAGTACACGACAGGCAGTTGGGTGTCTTCTTCTCCTGCCGTTGTTAACGGTGTCGTTTTCGTGGGCTCAGAAGATTGCAAGGTTTATGCTTTGAACGCTACGACGGGCGCGCAAATATGGAACTACACAACCGGCAATGGTGTGTGGTCTTCTCCTGCTGTTGCCGGTGGTGTTGTCTACGTGGGCTCACTTGACGATAAGGTTTATGCTTTGAACGCTACGACGGGCGCATTCATATGGAGCTACAAGACAGGCGGTTGGGTGGATTCTTCTCCTGCCGTTGTTAACGGTGTTGTTTTCGTGGGCTCAAACGACAACAAGACTTATGCTTTGAACGCTACGACGGGCGCGCAAATATGGAGCTACACAACTGCGGGCTCGTCCAGCAACAATCCGTTCGGTTGGGCGGGTGTGTGGTCTTCTCCGGCCGTTGTTAACAGTGTTGTTTACGTAGGCGCAAACGACGGCAACGTTTATGCTTTGAACGCCTCAACGGGAGCGCTGCTCTGGAAGTACACGACAGGCAATGGTGTGTTTTCTTCTCCTGCCGTTGTTAACGGTGTTGTTTTCGTGGGCTCATGGGATGGTAAGGTTTATGCTTTGAACGCTACGACGGGCGCGCAAGTATGGAGCTACGCGCCGGGATATTGGTGGGTGTGGTCTTCTCCTGCCGTTGTTAACGGTGTTGTTTTCGTGGGCTCACAGGATGGCAACGTTTACGCTCTGAACGCTATGACAGGCGCGCTCGCATGGAGCTACAAGACAGGCGGTTACGTGGATTCTTCTCCTGCTGTCGCAGGTGGTGTCGTCTACGTGGGCTCGTGGGACGGCAAGGTTTACGCTTTTGGTGGCACTCTTCCTTCAGACTTGAATGGTGATGGAGTTGTAAACATACTTGACATTGCAATCGTCGCCAAAGCCTACGGTTCTACGCCTGGAGACTCAAGATGGAACAGTGTAGCTGATTTGGACAGAAATGGCATCGTGAACATAATTGACATCAGCATGGTCGCAAGAGATTACGGAAATACATTATAGTTTGGGGTTTCTCGGTCATAGAATAGCGCTCCCAAAACACTGATTCCCGATTCAACTGTAGTTGTATTAGGATCCCGATCGATCGGCTGATTTGAACGATGATGGAATAGTAAACATTTTGGATCTTTCCTTGATAGCTAGAGAGTATGGAAAAACCGGCTAGATCGCAAGAGAAGCAAACGAAAACACTGAAAGAACAGACAGGGCCATCTCATCAACACACTCAACACACTTCAACGCATAATTTAGGGACACGCCAGCGCGCTAAGTCACTTGTTACATTTCGCGTACTTTCCAGCGCGCGCACTGCATAGGAAAGAAAGCAATAGGCAAGATGAAAGGAGTGTTTAAAGACAGATGCAACCAGCTAAGCATACGAGAGGCAGTAAACTCGTGCAAATCAAAAAATGAGAGGGCTATTTTTTAGCTAACCCTAATGCTCCGCCTATGATTCCAAGGATCGTCCCGACTACTAAGCCGCCGCCTGTGAAGATGCTCAGTATACCAAAGATTAGTACTAGGATTCCGCCTAAGGTTTCTTTTCCCGGAGTGTAGATCAGGTAAGATCCCATTAGAATGAGGACTCCGAATGCGAGACCAATCGCGCCGATCGTGGTGAGGAATGTTCCATCAAGAACGCCCTGGGGAAAATCGCCCATTCCTAAGCTGTCCAGGATATCTTGAAACCTTGTCGCGATAACTAAGCAGTATGCCATTTAGCAGTACAAGCACGCCGGAAATCAACGATATTGCAAAACCGGCTGTAGCTCTTTTGACTTCAGTTTTTGCTTCCAAAAACATCTCCTAACGATTGCTTATCCATCGCATATTTAAGATTTGCATGTTCGAGCATGCGCATTTGCTGTTCATATAAGTCTGCGTTTAGCCGGTTCTTTTTGCTCCGCAGTTCGGACAGACGGTTTCTGTTTGGGGCATCAGGCCTCCGCAGTATTTGCACGGTATCATGACTACTTCGCGGATAATTTCCTTCTCCCTGACGACCGGCGCGGCACTCGGCTGAGTTACCTGAATCTCCGTTGTTGAGCTGGTTACGTCCGGTCTTCCCTCAACAGCAATCACGCCCTTGACAGTCCACGTCACTGTTGAATCAATGCTTTTGAACGTTGGCCTGCCACCGGCAGGAACGTTAATTTTAACAGGGTAAGTCTGTTGGACGCCAGGGGACAAATGAACTGGACCACTTGCTACCGGTTTCCCAGAAAAAAGCGTTGAGGACTCCCTAGCTTCTTTCAGAACATTACGGTTGACCGAGGAATCAAACATGTACTTCATTCTCTTTGCGTCTTCCACGCATTGAATTTCACATCTGATCTCCTTAGCATCGACCTCTTCTTCCGACGTGACCGTCAGAGTTCCTTGGGCATCTTCTCCCAAACCGTAGCTGCTCTTGTCAAGCTGCAGCGATATCCTTGCCTTCGGCGAAGTCATTCTATCCTTGAACTTCTTGAAAAACGACATGCCAACATCACCAATCCTATACTTATCCCTAACGATTGGATATACCTTACTTCTACACCGTGTGAATCTAAACTACTTATACAGATTAAACACTTTCCACACTAGGAACCAAGTCTGAGGAGCATATAATCAGGCTCAACGGCATCGCCGCCCTTACACTTGGGACATTCTGGAACTAGGAGTCTGACAGTTTTACCGCAAATGAGAAGAGGAGAAGCGGATATGAAAAATGGGGAAAAAATGAAGTCTACAACATCTGCGACTATTGATGTGGGGATACCTACTGAAGAGCAGATACTGGAAAACCCCAAGCGTGCAGCTTTCTTAGGCGGCGGATGGGTTGATAGCTCAAGTCCCAACGTCATCAATCTTTACTGGCACAGACGACAGAACCAGTTCACCGTCTTCAGCTTGCTACAGGTCTTAGAGCATGAATCTATTCATGCTATCCTAATCAGAGTCATCGATCTAGAAACATCGATGAAACTCGACAACATCCATCGGTGCGCATGCGTTCACATGACTGATGACAAATTGGTTTTCGTCAACGAAGTTCGAATTAAGAAGTGGCTGTTTCCGCCCTACCTTGAGGAGCCGAGCGAAGACCTGCTTGACTAAAAACGTCAACGCGGAGATTGGCGAGCAGGCTGCGAGACTTAGCGCGCGCGCTCGCATACGAAAGCTCTATTAGTAGATTCGTGGGACGCGAGAGTGAGGACATTTGACAAAGAACGAGATAAGGCTTCAGTATTCCGGTCTCATCATTTTTGCAGCTCAAATGCTCAGTGTAGTGACCGGCGTTGCGTTCACGCTTCTGCTTACGAGAAACATGACGAAAGAAGAGTACGGTGTTTGGTCGAATATTTTTGATTTAGTGGGGTACTTTCTGATTTTTGGTGGACTGTTTCCGTTTTGGGCAACGCGATTCGTTGCTCGCGGAAAAGAAGGAGCAGTGAAAACTGGGCTTCTTGCAAATCTGATCTTTGCGCTGGTTTCCATAGCAGTTTACATTCCACTCGTTCCGATCATCACGGGTAGTTTCAACATCAGCGGAAAATACGTAATCATGTACGTTGTTGCTTCTGCGCAAGTAGTCAACTTGTACTTGATCAGCATGCTGGAATCATGTATCCGCGCAGAGAAACCACAGGCATTAGGGTACGGCTTGCTGATAGAGGAAGTGTGCAAAATCTCCTTGGCGTATCTGCTGATCGTCGGATTTAGACAACTGTTTCTCGGCGCGATGCTGAGTTTGATATTCGGCGTTTCGTTTCAAATAGTATACTACATAAAGTTAGAGTGGAAGGGCTTAAGGGCAAGATTTCAATGGGATTACGTAAGAGAATGGCTGAAAGGTTCGATAGCAAACCTTTACAATTCAGTCGGAACCCAGATAGCGGCTTTTGCTCTCATTCTGCTCTTCCTCTACGGCGGTCAAGCGGCAAGAGGAGATTACCAAGCAGCGATAACGTTTGCAAACATTGTCGGTTACTCTTCATTCCTCGCTTTTGCGCTGTATCCAAGACTCTTGGCCAAAGACAGTCTCGAGGACATAGCTTCTTCGCTTAAGACGGTGCTGATGTTCGCGATCCCGATGGCGGCAGTGGCCATAGCCATGTCCCAGTCACTGCTAACAGTTCTGAACGTATCGTATAGCAATGCTTCACCAGTGCTTTTCTTTCTTGTAATTGACGCACTGGTGCTACTCTTGTCACAGTTCTATACCTCTGTGCTTTTCGGGGTTGAGAACTTGGATGAGAAAGCAAAAATACCCCTCAACAAGCTGGTCAGAAGCAAGATATTCAAAGCATTCACTCTTCCCTACATTCAAGCGGCGATCGCGTTGCCAGCAACATACTATGTCTTGACAAGGTCTACGGTTGGCACATCCGTGCAAGCAGCAACTTACGTGGCAATCATAAACCTAGCAACTCACGTCGTCACCTTTCTTGCTCTATACGTAATAACGCGGAAATCCGTCAGAATAGTTGTCCCGTGGAGAAACGTGGCAAAATATGTCTTCGCATCGGCCATTGTTGCAACGATGTTATACGTGCTTCCCCATCCGACAACTCTAGCTTCGACATTTGCCTTCGTAGCAGCTGGCGGAGCAACATGCGGAGCATTAATATTGGCAATGGATAAGGACGCAAGAATACTAGCTGGCTTGATATGGAGAGAGATCGAGAGCAAGTTTCCAAAAAGCGCACGCTAACAACACGTCTAGTCTTGCGATGGACCGGTTTCCGAGCCTAGGTTGATCACGCTTCAAACTACGTTCCGCCAGCCAAAAGTTTTATGATAACGTGTGTGAAACACTGTTCAAGCATTTAGGAGAATGACACAGCTTGGATGTTGTTGTTTGTGTTAAACACGTACCTGAAACAGCTGACGCAGAATTGAAAATCGACGCATCAGGAAAAGCCATCGACAAAACAGGCTTGGTCTACGACATCAACGAATGGGACGATTACGCCTTGGAAGAGGCTGTACGCCTCAAAGAGAAACAAGGGGGCACCGTGACGGCCATAACCATAGGCGCAGACGATTCAGACAGCACCCTTAGAAAATGCCTAGCCCGTGGCGCAGACAAGGCCATAAGACTGACGGATCCAAAGTTTGGCGGCTCAGACGGTTACGCAATCGCGAAGATTTTGCACAGCGTGATCAAAAACCTGCACTTTGACATGATATTGACCGGGATGCAAGCCGGCGACGATGGCAACGCAATGGTCGGCCCGATTCTTGCTGAAATGCTCAAGATTCCACATGCGACTATGGTTAAGAAAATGGAACTGGGAACAGGCACGGCCAAAGTGAACCGTGAACTCGAAGGCGGCTTGGAAGAACAGGTCGAAGTGAAGCTGCCAGCGTTGTTCTCGGTGCAGACAGGCATCAACGAACCACGATACGTCTCGATCATGGGCATCCGCAAAGCTATGCAGAAAGAAATCAAAGTCATGACCTTGACTGACACTGGGCTGGCTGAAAGTGACGTTGGGGAGCTAGGTTCATGGTCCAGAATAGAAAAAATGTATGTGCCACCTGTGGAGAAGCAAGCGGAATTCCTCAAAGGAAGTCCTGAAGAAGTTGCAACTAGAATTTCTCAGATTCTTAAGTCAAGGGGGCTGATCTAGAATGGCAAAAATCTTTGTTTTAGCCGAGCATCGGCAGGGACTTGTCAGAGACATAACCTATGAAATGCTCACAAAAGGCAAGGAACTCGCGGAAAAGACGGGCGCAGAACTGACTGCGGTGTTACTGGGCAAAGACGTTAAGGAACACGCCAAAACGTTGGCAGAATACGCAAAAACTGTCCTGCTAGTTCAAGACGTGAAGCTTGAGAACTTCAACTCTGAAGCCTACAAAAGAGTCCTGTCAAAACTGATCTCCGAGCACAAGCCACTGCTTGTCCTGATGGGACACACGTCTTACGGTGTTGACTTGGCTCCAAGGCTTGCAACCGCATTGAACCTGCCGCTTACAACAGACTGCATAGACTTGGGATTTGAAAACGAAGCACTCAGTGTAACTCGGCAAATGTTCGGAGGGAAAGTCAACGTCAAAGCTGCAGCCCGAAAGGCCGAAACGTACATCGTAACCATCCGCCAAGCAACATTCGCGCCGCAGAAACCGACACCGCCAGCAGGCGGACAAATCATAGAAGTCCCGTCGCCGTTGACAGAAGACATCGCTGAGAAACGCTTCATCCAATACGTTTTACCGCCGCCAGGTGGCGTTGATATCACTGCTGCGGAAAAGCTAGTGGGCATCGGCAGAGGAATCAAGGACGTGGCCAACATCCCCCAAGTTGAAGAGCTTGCCAAAACCTTGGGCGGCGTCCTAGCATGTTCACGTCCAATCGTTGACAAGGGCTGGCTGCCAACGGACCGGCAGGTGGGCACGTCGGGCAAGACCGTGAAACCGAAGCTCTACCTTGCCGTGGGCATAAGCGGTGCCTTCCAGCACGTCCTGGGAATGAAGAGCTCAGACCTGATCATAGCCATAAACAAAGACCCCAAGGCACCGATATTCAGCTTCGCCGACTACGGTATAGTCGAAGACTTGTTCAAGATTGTTCCCGCTCTGAAAAGCAAAGTATATGAAGTTCAAACCAAAAAAACATGCCCCTAGAAGGAGAGACAGAAGGATGGACTTCAAACTGAACGATGAACAAAAAGAGATAACACGCGCCGTCCGCGAATTCTGCACAAAGGAATTCACGCCAGAGCTTGCGTTGGAGATGGATCAAAAAGAAGAGTTCCCGATGATGCTTTACAAGAAGGCTGCACAGCTCGGCTTCACAAGCATGCGCATTCCGCAGGAGTACGATGGACAAGGATACGGCGTCCTTGAAGACTGCTTAGTAGTTGAGGAAATGTGCCGCGCAGACCCTGGCTTAGGAGTTGCAGTGTCGCTCGGAAACCTGATGGTTCCAGACGTACTGCTGAAACATGGTAACGAAGAACAAAAGAAAAGGTACATCCCACCGCTTGCAAGAGGCGACAACATAGCCGCGGCAGCCTTCACAGAGCCGGAACACGGCAGTGACATAACACGCATGGACTCGACCGCCAAGAAAGATGGAAGCGAGTGGATTATCAACGGAGCAAAAGAATTCATAACGAACGCTACCCACGCTGACACCTTCATCATTCTGTGCCAGTCAGACCCCAATGTACAACCATCGCACAGAGGACAAACCTTGTTCCTGGCTGAGAAAGGCATGTGCGGACTGGAAGCAACCAAACTTCATGGCAAAATGGGAATCAAACCGTGCGTCACAGGCTCACTTGCAATGAGCGACCTGAAAGTACCCGAGACTCATGTCGTGGGTGAACTCGGCAAAGGCTTCTATTACACGCTTGAGCTTTTCGACGGTACACGCATAACCGTTGCAGCGCAGGCAGTCGGGATGGCACAGGGCGCGTTTGAACGGGCCGTTACTTATGCAAAAACACGAAAACAGTTTGGGCAGCCGATAATTAACTTTCAGGGGATTAGCTTTAAACTTGCAGAAATGGCGATGAAAATTGAATCTGCACGTCTAATGATGTACAAGGCAGCATGGCTCTACGATAAGGAAAAACCGAACCCAGTCGCGACCTCGATGGCAAAAGCTCATGCAAGCCGCATGGCCATGGAAGTAACGGACGACGCAATCCAGGTCTTCGGGGGATATGGCTACCTAGCAGACTACCACGTTGAACGCTTTCACCGATGCGCAAAAATAACAGAAATCTACGAAGGCACGAGTGAAATGCAGAAGTACACGATAGCCAATTACCTGATGAAGCAACCCTAAAACTCCCGCTTCTCTTTTTCACGTTGCCAGCGAATGTTTAGTACACATTCAAAAGTTTTATTATGCCCATTTTCTTTTCACGTTAGAGTATAACATGGAGGAAGCATTTTGACACTTGAGAAAATAAAAAGAGCGGCGGTTGTCGGTTCCGGAGCGATGGGCCACGGAATCGCTGAGCTGCTCGCCATGGCAGGCTACGATGTTGTAATGGTAGACGTGAGCGGCGAACTTCTTCAAAAGGGCAAAGAGAAGATCAAATGGAGCTTGGACAAGTTCGTTGAGAAAAAAAGAATCAGACAGGAAGACGCCGATGCTGCCTTGGCACGGGTGACCACGACAACAAGTTATGAACAGGCAGGCAAAGACATAGACTTGGCTATCGAAGCGGTTCCGGAAATCATGGATCTGAAGAAGAAGGTGTTTGCCAAGCTCGACGAGGTTTCACCTGCGCATGCAATTCTTGCTTCTAACACTTCTGCACTAAGCATAACGGAGATGGGCAGAGCAACCAAGCGTCCAGACAAGGTTGCCGGAATGCACTTCTTCAGTCCGCCACAACTCATGGCCCTCGTTGAAGTCATAAAAGGGGAAAACACAAGTCAAGAAACGATGAGCATGATCTCTGAACTTGCCAAAAAACTCGGCAAAACCACCGTGATCGTGAAAAAAGACGTCCGGGGCTTCATAGTCAACAGAGTGCTAGGAGCCGCGTTCAACGAGGCCTTCTGGGCACTCCAAAGAGGCGAAGTCACAAAAGAAGGGATAGACGCCTCAGTCAAATACAACGGCGGCTTCCCGATGGGATGGTTCGAACTGGCAGATTTCGTGGGCTTAGACATAACATACGATGTCGGAAAAATATTGTACGAAGCCTACGGTGAGAGGTTCAAACCATGCTCAGACGTCATTGATCCACTCATAAAGGAACACAAGCTCGGACAGAAAACTGGCGTCGGCTTTTACGATTGGACAAAGGGAAGACCAAGAATCCCGTTCAACCTGCTCGACGAATATGACGTAGACCGGTCATGGGTAGTTGCCGCAAACGAGGCGGCGTGGCTACTTCACGACGACGCTGCAAGTCCTGAAGACATCGACACAGGAATGAAGCTGGGGACCTACTGGCCCTCAGGCCCATGCGAATACGCGGATCGTACGGGCTTGGACGCAATAGTCAACAAGCTAAAAGAACTTCACAGTAAGAACAATATGGAAATGTATAAACCATGTCCACTACTCGAAGAATACGTGAGCAAAGGCTGGACCGGCAAAAAAGTTGGAAGGGGATTTTACACATGATGTTTGAGCTGACGGAAGAGCAACTCCACATGAAGAACGCCGTTAGAGAATTCTGCCAAAAAGAATTCAAACTCGAAATGGCGCTGGAACTCGACAAGAAAGAAGAATACCCATTAGACCTGTACAAGGCAGCTGCCAAGCTCGGTTTCACAAGCCTCATTTTTCCAGAAGAATACGGCGGACAAGGATGCGGACTGCTTGAAACATGCATCGCGGTTGAAGAGATGTGCCGAGGCGACTCGTCGCTAGGCGTGGCCATCTCAAGCGGGAACTTCGGAAGCGAGTTCATCCTCGAGCGCGGAAACAAGGAGCAAAAGGAGAAGTACCTGCCTCCGATATGCAGGGGCGACTTTTTGTCAGCCGCGGCTTTCACTGAACCGAATGTCAGCGGAAGTGAGATAACTAGAATGGAAACCACAGCCACGAAATATGGAAACGAATGGTGGATAAACGGTCAGAAAACCTTCATCACAAACGCAACCATGGCCGACTTCGTCGTTGTTCTCACTCAGACCGACCCGAAAATCAGGCCGACACACAGGGGCGAAACACTGTTCGTCGTCGACAAGGGAACACCCGGCTTCGAAGCCACCAAACTGCACAATAAAATGGGGATCAGAGCCTCCACGACGGGCGAGCTCAACTTCGAGAACGTCAAGGTGACTGACTGGAACATAGTTGGAGAACTGAACAGAGGCTTCTACTATTCAATGGAGTTCTTCGACAAGACCCGCGTCGGCGTGGCAGCTCAAGCCGTAGGTATGGCTCAAGGAGCCTGGGAAATCGCGTTCAAATACGCCAAACAGCGTGAAGCGTTCGGCGCACCGATAATGCAGCACGAGGCGATTGGAATGACGCTTGCAGAGATGGCCACGAAGATTGAGGCCGCGAGACTGCTCACGTACAAAGCTGCTGCCCTCGTTGACGCGGGAAAACTCGACCCGATGGCGACAGCCATGGCCAAATACTACGCCGGTCACGTTGCAATGGAAGCCACTGACGCCGCCATACAGACGCTCGGCGGATACGGATACTTCGGAGAATACCGCGTCGAAAAATACCACCGAGACGCGAAGATAACAGAAATCTACGAAGGCACGAGCGAAATCCAGAGACTGCAAGTTCTGAAATACCTGCTCAGCAAATACTAAATTCATATATGCACGCAGAAACAAAATCACTACAGGTGATGTTTATGAGCAAATCATATGAAACCTTAAAGGTAGAAAGAGAGGAGAGCACGCTGTGGATAGTACTCAACAGGCCGCACAGACTTAATTCCTTCAATGATGTTCTGATGGAAGAACTCGGCGACATGCTCGACGTTGCTGAAAAGGACCCTAGTGTAAAATGTGTCGTCATAACGGGAGACGGGGATCGAGCCTTCAGTGCAGGGGCAGACTTAACCATGTTTTCAAAGGCCACGCCAGTCAAGGCGGAAGAATTTTCAAGAGCAGGGCAGAGGATTTTTGGCAAAGCCGAGGAAATGACCAAGCCAATCATAGCTGCAATCAACGGTTTCGCGCTTGGCGGCGGCCTCGAACTGGCGCTGGCATGCGACTTCAGAATAGCCGCAGAGCACGCTGAACTCGGAAGCCCAGAAATAAAACGAGGCATAATACCCGGTTGGGGCGGAACGCAACGACTTGTAAGAATCGTAGGATTGGCGAAAGCGAAAGAAATGATGATGATTGGAAACAGCGTGAAGGCTGACGAAGCCTTGAAAATAGGGCTAGTCCACAAGGTTGTCCACTACGAAAAACTGCGAGATGAAGTACGCGAACTGGCCAAGACGCTGTCAGAAGGACCGCCGATAGCAATGAAGTATGTAAAGAACGCGCTGAACTTTGGAACACAAGCGCCTCTGGACGTAGGCTTAAGACTGGAATCAGGACTCATGGCGTTGGCGTTTTCCACCGAAGATGTCAAGGAAGGCGTCGAAGCCTTCATGTCTAAGCGAAAGCCAGAGTTCAAAGGCAAATAGCGCCAAAACATCTGTTTTTCTTTACTCCTCACGAAAAATCACAAGAGACGTGTCCAAAATGAGAAAGGTAGCCGTTGTAGGAATTGGCAACTCGAAATTCGGAGTGAGAAGCGACGTCACCATCGGAGAGCTTGCTTTCGAAGCCGTCAACCCCTCCCTTCAAGACGCAGGCTTAGACGCAAAAGACATCCAGTTCGTCGCCCTCGGCTCAGTCGGAGCCGGAGCGTGGTATGAAGAGCTGCTTCCGGCCGTTGTGATCTCAGAGTATTGTGGCATGACAAGAGCGGGGCTCGTTCGCTGCGAAGCGGCCTGTGCAAGCGGCAGCGCAGCATTCTTCACCGCCTACTCAGCGATCGCTAGCGGTCAAGCGGACATCGTGATGGCGTTGGGCGCTGAAAAAATGAGAGAAATCGACTCGGCCACGGCAATGGAATGGATCGGACGAGCGGGCTACTACACGTGGGAGTTTCACAATTTCGGCGTAACCTTCCCCGCTTACTACGCGCTGTACGCCACTGCTCACATGGCCAAGTACGGAACCACTGAAGAAGACTTGGCGCTGGTAGCCGTAAAGAACCACAAGTACGCCGCATTGAATCCGATTGCGCATTTACAGAACAAAGTGACTGTTGACGACGTCTTGTCATCCATGGTCATAGCTTCGCCTCTGAAGCTGTATGATTGCTGTCCGTTGACAGACGGCGCCTCTTCAGTCATTCTGGCCTCTGAAGAAAAAGTAAAGGAATTGAAGGTTGAGACGCCCGTGTGGGTGAGCGGCATCGGCTATTCCTCAGGAACCGCAAACTTAAGCAAGCGATCTGACTTTGTGGGACTAGAAGCAAGCGTACTGGCTTCTAGGAACGCGTACAAAGCTGCGGGAGTCATGGCGGATCAGGTTGATTTTGCAGAAGTCCACGACTGTTTCACGATAGCAGAAATAATGGCCTACGAGGACATCGGACTGTGCCCCAAAGGCGAAGGAGTAAAGCTTCTGCGGGAAGGGCAGACTGAAATCGGCGGCAAGATACCGGTGAACATGGATGGGGGACTTAAAGCCAAAGGCCATCCGATAGGCACAACCGGATGCTCAATGATGTACGAGATCACCAAGCAGCTGAGAGGAGAAGCTGAAAAGGGAAGACAAGTGCCTCTGAAAAACTACATTGGACTCGCGCACAACGTCGGCGGGACTGGACACTACTGCTACGTTACGATACTGCGGAGGTGAAATGAATGTCTTCGATGCCATCCATAAAATCAAGAGAGATCAAGATTGTGCAGGAGATCCCCACAAGCAAGACCTTGAAGTTCTGGGAAGGCCTAAAACAAGGAAAAGTCTACGCAACCAAGTGCAAGGAGTGCGGAAAGATTTTCTTTCCGCCCAACACTGACTGTGCCGACTGTCTCTCAAAAGACTTGGAATGGGTTGAGCTCAGCAACGACGCGGAAATCGAAACGTTCACCCACGTAGTGATAAGACCGACAACGTTTCAGCAAAACAAGCCATACACCGTGGCGATAGGAAAGCTGAAGGAAGGCGTGAAAGTGCTTGCATGGCTGACCGGATTTAAGCTTTCAGAAATCAAGGTAGGTATGAAAGTCAAACTCGTGGCGAAGACGACGCCTGAAGGAAACTCGACTTACGAATTCGTTCCGTTCGAACCTCGATAAGCACCGTTGTCACGATTGCCAGAATCCACTTTCCTCATCCACTGGATCGTTTTACCTATCAGTTCACCCTCTTTTCCGGCGTAACTGTGATCTGCAGACTTGATTATCAACAGAGTCTTAGGATCATGTGCTGACGAAAAAACCTCGCGCGCTTCATCCACACCATGGATATCGTCTGCATCACCTACCACCATCAACACAGGCAGTCTGTCCAGTTTTGAAATAGCTTCACACTCATTCAGTTTCATGAGTTTCTCACGCACGTATTTCAAGCGCAGTCTTATCCCGAAAACTTCCATCTTGAAGAGGTTCGACACATTCACAACTCGGTCCACCCGGGAGAAGAGCAGAAACAGGTACAGACCCAATCTGCCTCTTGTACGCTTGATAAACTTCTTAACGTTGTAATCATGGTTCTTAGGCGGCGACCACAAGACGAGACCCTTGACCCTAGGCTCATTTTGAACAGCATAAAGCGACACCGCAGCCCCCAAGCTGTGGCCTACGACGAAGACACTATTGGGCAAAACCTCTGACCTCGACGCCAAGTAGTTTAGTGCGCATTTTACGTCTTGCTGTTCACCTAAGCCGTAATCAAATCCTCCCGTGCTTTTTCCGACACCCCGAAAATCAAAAACAAGAGAGACAAAGCCGTTTTCACAAGCTTCTCTGGCAAGCTGCGCATAGATCTTCAAGCCATGATAGCCTCGCGCGTCCATAAAATGACAAATCAGCACCGCAGACGCTGGGGGCCTGTCTGGAATGTACAGTTCGCCAAAGAGCTTCGCTTTTTCACATTGAATCCATGCTTCCTCGATTTTCAACGCGTGGCCCATCCGTGAAAAATGTTAATACTTCCTTGGATTGTATATATTTAAAAATAGGGCTGTTTATGTCTTTCAAGAAAAAAAAGATCAAAATTGACGCTGATAAGAACGAATCAGCCGAGAAAGTGTGGTATAAATCTTGGCCCGCTGACGTTCCGAAGCATATTGATTATCCTGAAATTCCCCTTTCCGACTTGCTCAGGAACACAGCCAAAGACAGTCCTGCTCACCCCGCGATAGTCTATTTTGGCAAGGCAATCACTTACGGAGAGTTGGATACGGCTGTTGACAAACTTGCCACTGCGCTCAGTGATTTAGGCGTGAAAAAAGGCGACAAGGTTGCCCTCTTTTTGCCTAACATCCCCCAGTTTGTGATCACTTATTATGCTGCGATAAGAATAGGCGCCATCGAGACAGCTATTAGTCCTTTGTATAAAGAGCGTGAAGTCGAGCATCAGCTGAAGGATTCCGAGGCTGACACGGTAATTGTCATGGATGCGCTTTACCCAGTTCTGGAAAAGGTTTTGCCTAGGACCAGAGTCAAAAGAGTAATAGTCACCAGTATGAAAGAGTACATGCCAAGCGCCCTAGCTTTTCTCGGGTCACTAATGAAAAGGATTCCCTCGCACAAGGTTGAACGTAAGCCAGACACCTATTTCTTCCAAGAACTACTGAGGAAGTATGAAGCAAATCCGCCGAAGGTCGACATTAATCCCAAAGAAGATTTGGTGGCTCTTCAGTACACAGGTGGCACGACCGGAATTTCAAAGGGCGCAATGTTGACTCACATGAATCTTGTGTCAAACGCCGTCATGTGTGCCGAGTGGCTAAGAGGCGTGAAGGGCGACGAAACCTTTCTGACGGTTCTGCCGCTGTTTCACATTTACGGAATGACGACAGGCATGAATGCACCCATCTATTTGGCTGGAAAAATGATCATGCTTCCACGCTTTGACGCGGTAACCACTTTCCAAGCGATCCAGAAACACAAGGTCACGGTCTTCTGCGGAGCCCCAACAATGTACTCGATGCTTCTCGCTCACCCAGACTTGAAGAAATACGATCTAACGTCAATACGTTTCTGCATCTCCGGCTCGGCCCCGCTTCCGCCCGAAGTTCAGAAAAAATGGATGGAAGTAACGAACGGCGTTCTAGTAGAAGGCTACGGACTAACAGAATCCTCACCAGTCACACACTGCAATCCTCTCGACAAGTCACTCAAAACTGTGAAAGTAGGCTCGATAGGCATACCTTGGCCTGACACCGACGCGAAGATCATGGACATGGAAACCGGAACAACAGAACTCGGTTCAGGCCAAGACGGCGAACTAGTGGTCAAAGGCCCGCAGGTAATGAAAGGTTACTGGAAGATGCCTGAAGAGACTGCAGACGTCCTTAGAAACGATTGGCTCTACACCGGAGATATCGGAAAAACGGACAACGACGGATACTTCTACATCACCGACCGCAAGAAAGACCTGATCAAATACAAGGGTTACAGCGTCTACCCGAGAGAAATCGAAGACGTCATCTATGAACATCCAGCCGTGAAGCTCTGCGCAGTCGTGGGCAAACCCGACCCTGTTGCAAGCGAAATCCCAAAAGCGTTCATAGTTCTTAAAGAAGGCAAGACAGCGACAGCTGAAGAGATCGAAGAATTCGTAAACAGCAAACTGGCACCATACAAAGCGGTAAGAGAAGTCGAATTTCGAACCGAGCTGCCTATGACATTGGTGGGCAAAGTGCTGAGAAGAGTACTTCAGGAAGAAGAAAAACAGAAGACTGCAAAAACCTAGATCATTGCCCTCTTCTTGTACGCATGCACGCGCGGCACGTTGAAAGACATGGGGTTATCCAAAAGACAATGAAACCCTCCTTAAACCCAGATTAGTGCAGTAACGCCAATCCCTGGTTCATTTTCCGATCGATCGATTTTTTATAACCTTATTAGTCTCCAATATCATATTTTGTGATAACCACGAAGTGAAGCTTAGATGATGGGCGTCGTTGGGCTCGTTCTTAAGCACAATCTGAAGTGGGTGCTTGCTTCCGTGCTGATTTTTGCTTTCGCCTCCAGTGTTCTGTCCAACGCCAGCAGTCTTTCTCAATGGTACTCAAAAGCGTTGACGACGGAGTTCTTGGATGTAACCCGCGTTGATTTCGTAGTCGATCAAACGGGACTGGTTGATAAAGTGGCAGACGTGTATGGAACAATACCGCGGTTACAGGAGGTGACCGGCGTCGTTAGTGAACTGTTCATTTCTGTGTCGTTTCCTACGACGGTTCAAATTAGCAGATATGAAACGGTTGGCAGCAATATGGCAACTGTGCATGCTCGCAATGGTACAAGAGTTATTTTGGATTTTGGCTTGGATCTTTGCGGCTATCTTGGGTTAGAGAAGCTCATTGACGAAGGGAAGCTAGGGGCTTCATATCCAGATGAGGGCGAAGCTGTTGTCTCTCAGGATCTGGCCAAGGTGCTTGACGTGGCAATCGGAGACAACTTGACTATAGAAGTTCCGAATGACCTGTTGACTTTCAGGATAAGCGGGATTACGGATCTGTATCATCAGGCAATTCAGGAAAAAATCAGAAAGCCTGACTCGACCCTGCAAATCTCTCCCTCATTGCCGCCTCTGAAAGAGATGAAATTCGTTGAAACACCGTCAAAGGATTTGTTTCTCGACTTAGGAACAGTAGCTGTCATTCAGACTCACTTTTTCGCGATTATCTCTCCCAAAGATGCAGCCGGATTGTTCGGCAGAGACTGGATATTCCAAACATCTGGGCTTGGGTCAAAAGTCAGTCATTACGTCTACGCCAAACGGGAAAGCTTGATTGAACCCCTAAACATAGACAAGTCAGTCATAAATCTGCAGCTGGCGAGGGACAGAGTGGAGTTGATGGCGTCAGAGGTTCCTGCCACTGTTACAAGCGACGTCTTGAACCTTTTTGAAACAGCTTCCAACGAGGTCGATCTCTTCGCGATGATTGCTGGAGGTTTCATGTTGGCTGCTCTTCCGCTCTACTGGTTTGTAGCGTCTCCTATGATGGACATGTTTGTCGAAAGGAAGAGAGCTGAAATTGCACTCTTGAGGATGAGAGGGTTGTCATTGAGAGGAGTCTCCCTAGCTTACACGTCTTTGATTGCCGTTTCAGCCGTAGTCGGAGGCGTTACGGGTGCCTTGCTACAGGCGAATCTGTTGCAGACTCTGGCGTTTCTTCATGTTGTTGGGCCTGAGTATGCAGGGTCTTCAACTGGTCTCATGTTGACGCTTCCAGACATTTCGAGCCTTTCCTTGTACGTGGTTATCAGTCTCGCCTTGGCAATTGTAGCTGTGAGCAAGATAACTAAGTCGGTTGGATTCCTTCAGCCTGCTGAATCGGCCAATCTTAAAGAAAAGAGCGAGAAGGCTCCCGACCACGTCGGAAAGCTCACATTACTGCTTCTATGCTTGGGTTTGGCCAAACTCATCCTTCAGTTCGCCGGGTGGAACTCCACGGTTTACTTCAGGAATCCGCCTTCAAACCCTTTCTTGGCAATGGGTCTAGCCCTTTTCGTAGCCCTTGACAACTACGCACTCACTCCGCTTGCCCCCGTGTTTGTTGCCTACGGGTTTGCAAAGCTGATCTCTGCAAGATCAAGCAAAATCGGGGTGCTGTTACACCCTTTTTCACTGCTGGCTGGATTGCGGAGGAGAAAGATATCGTTCAGATTGCTCTCATCTGAAATGTGGAGAACCGCAGCTTCTCTCACTCTTATCACGCTCCTACTCTCATATGGAATCGGAAGCTACGTTAGCTACGCCACAGTGACTGACCACACGTGGAAACTTGCAGGCGAGTTCGCGGGAGCAGACATCAGGATCGACTGCCTTCCCAACGCCACACAGAAAGTCCAAGAAACCATAAAAACAATCCCAGAAGTCTCGGATTACACGAGAATAGATATCTTGATGTCACTTTTCCACAAACCCGTCGAAGGCGGCAGCTATAATGGTTTTGAACCTCTAATCGCCATAGATCCCGAAACCTATGCTAAGATCGTCTATCTTGAAAACGCTCCTGAACTGCGAGAGGCTATTACGAACCTGAGCCTTGGGCACATCATCGGCTTAAAGAACGCTCAGTGGGCAAAACCCATGGGTAAGCTCATGACCTCATGCACCTTTCCTACAGCTAACGTCACGAAAAGCTGGGAAGAAACGCGTTTTCGTCCAGGTCTAGGATCGAATGAGACTATCGAGTTCCAAATAGACAGCTGGTTCAACACAAGTGTTCCCGCCACAATCGAGTCCACCGAGACCCTGACAGTGACGGCCCCTTTGGAAAAGATACTGGAATCTTACTACTCAGCGGCTTCATACCTCGCCGGCGGACCCTACGTCGCCGACGTATTGTTGCCACACACAAGTCAGGGAGCCATGTTTGACTTCGCGGGATTCCTGATCAGACTTGAAAACGTGTCAGACATCAAACACGACGACATCAAATCTGTTTTTGTTCTCAAACTGAAGTCGGGGACGGATGCGAGTAGAGCGGCCGAGTCGCTGAGAAGCAGCCTAGGCGATGGAACTGTTACGATCACGAGGTCTGAAGCGATTGGGATCTTAAGGAAGGGATTTCCAAGACTCGGTGTCGGACTGGACTTCACACAGATCAACCGCATATTGATCACTGCCGTATCCTTTGGAGGTGTTGTGGCCATCGCTGTAACGGCTACGTCTGCGCGAAAAAGCATTCTCAGTCTGATGCGAATTCGGGGCGGCCAACGCAAAGATTGCGTCGCCCTGTTCCTGCCTGAAATCGCATTGGTTCTCTTCCTAGCTGGTCTACTAGGAACAGTTGTAGGCTTGATTCTCGGTACTGGATTCCTGAACTCGATCGCGGACCTTATTCCACGCCTTTTCACAGGAAACCCTGTTCAAATTGTGCTCGCTCCAACAATGTGGTACTTCGCAGCTGCGGTTCTAACGACCTTCTCTGTTGTTCAAATAGTTTCGATAGCCGTCAGCAGCACAATCGACGTTGAGGCGGCATAGTTGACTGTGAACTCCTCAGAAAAGAAGTCGAAGATCAGAGAAAGACTGTTGATAGGTTACTTGAGAAGAAATGCACGGCTTGCCTTGATCTTGTCCACCGGCGCTTTGATACTAGTTCTTATTGCCTCTTCCTCCGGAGCTTTCTGCTATTTCGTGTCGAAGAAATCCATGTCTTTAGCCGCAAAAGAATCACCTGTTGATGTGGTTTTCGAGCAACAAATATACACGGTACGCGGTGGGCTACCACCGTATCCACACGAGTTCCTTAGAACCATATACGCTGAACCTGACGTCGTGAACGCGTACGGTCTCGCGGCTCTAGTCTTGAACCTGAACGTCTCTGTGAATCGTAACGACACAGGAATGCACAACGTCATGATTCTAAGCGCCAGTAAGAAGGAGGGTTTCAACGTCACGCTTTCGGAAGGGTCTCAAATCGGGCAGTACGACGAGATCTTGGTGTCTGAAGATTTTTGTGAACAGTTCAACGTTACTCTCATGGACCAAGTCAAGCTGGTACAGGTGACTTCCAGAAAACCCCTAAGGACACTTGAGATTTCGGGCAGTGCAGTGGGGATAACACCGAAACACTTCAGTCAGCTGACTGAAGAACTTGGACTGCACGACTCGTTGCTGCTCGCGGGACACACGGAGGCGGAGCTTCTCTCATTCGATCAGTACCCGTTCGTGCTGGTCAACATGAGCAACATTTTTGTGCCGTCATTCCTAGACTACGCATCAAAACACTATATGTTACCAACAATCTTGGCCACTTTCTTCGTGAAGTTCGATTCAGACATCTACTTGAATCCCTGGGACAGCGACATCACAATCTTCAACCTCAAGGAACAGGCACAGAATCTGATCATAGACATGAACAATCTCACCTCAACCCGCATCGGTTATGAATATGAACTCGTCTCATTAGTAGCCGTCCCGGCTGAAAACGTGTTCCAGCAGTTGAACCAATTTATCAACATCAGCAGACTGACGGTCATAGCCTTCGGAGCAACCGTGGCCTTTGTAGGATGGTGTTTCTACTCCTCAGTGTCACAGATGGCGCTCTCAGCGAGAACACGAGAGCTGCAGCTCATGCGAATACGGGGGATACCGCAGAAAAGCATAGATCGAACCATCTCTCTTGCTGTAGTAGCGTCAGGCATCATAGGGACGGCAGCCGGTTTGCTCGTCGGCTTCATTGTGACCACAAACATTGCCCCTTCCATCCTCAACATCTCCATAACTCAAGCAGACCTTGCACAGACTTTTGGTATTCTGTCTTTGATGTTCTACGCTTTTTTCGGCTTGGCGGCATCCCTGATATCACAAAGGCAAGCCCTTTCAAAAGTCAGGACAGTGACGCCTAGAGCAGAAGCGGGCATGGAAGTCCAATCCAAGATGGGACTGTCGGAGAAAGTGGCTTTGGCTATCGCGTTCATCTTGGGTACAATAAAGGTTGCAGACTGGCTACTAGGATTCAATTTGACAAGTGAGAGCGGAACGGCCAACCCCATTACTTCCGCGGTGATGCTCTTCTTCAGGCTAATTGATCAAACGATTCTAGACGCGTTGGGGGCTCTGTTGCTTATCTACGCGTTAGTTACAATCTTGTCCCGACGCCCCAGAATCTTGTCCACGGTTTCCCAGTGGGTCTCGAGAGCCTTGTCTCCACGCTTATCGTTGCTTTCGAGAAAAATCATGAGTGTCAAGGCCGCCAAGATGGCGGCCATAATGATCGTGGCATCACTGCTGGTATTCAACACGGTCTCAGCTAACATGGGGTACTGGGGAGTGAAGACGGCTTGGAGAGACTTGTCAAAAACAGTTGTCGGTGCAGACGCAAGAATAGACATGCCTGAAGAGGCATCTGCGCCTGTGATTCAGTTGCTCAACAACACTTCGGGTGTAGTGGACTATGCTCAGATTCTGACGGTTGACTGTGGTATAGGTCCTCCGCTTGGGAGCAGCGTGATCTACGCCATTGATCCGGAAAGATATGCGGCGGTCTTGGAAGTTGGCGCAGAGGGCCTAGATTCGGTCAAGGCAGGAGACATCTTGGCAAGTGAATTCTTCCGTGAGATGGGTCTCCTAAGCATCGGGGACAAGGTAGCGCTAGGAGAAGAGAAGGAGCTTACCGTTCGAGGATTCATCAAGAGCGTTCCGGGATTATTGTCTGTTCCCCCAGTGGAAAGGTTCGCCTTGATAAGTTGGGAGTCAGTTGAAGGGTTAAGCTACAATGTGATTGCCCGAACCCTGCTTCTTAGATTGAGCGGAAGTCAACCCGACACAGTCGTAAACGACTTGATGAGTAGGCTGCCTGAAAACGTGAGACTGAAGCTCTCAACGGCTACGGAGTCTCAGATGACGGCGAAACTTGGCGGGCGAATCGCGGCGCCGCTGATAGTTGAAAACGTCATATCCATGCTTCTAATAGCAAGCGTCATAGGCTTGGTCTTTGCAGCCTTGGCTCTGGGGGTAATGGGTTACAGCGAAGCGGTCGGTAGAAGAAGCTTGGACAGTTTGTTACGAGTCAAAGGTGTCAACCGACGGCAACTGATTGGGATGGCTCTGTCAGAAGCCCTTTCCATGCTAGCGATCAGCTTGATCATCGGCTTCTTTGCTGGCTACGCGATGGCTAACGGTTACACGTCCTACTTCTCAGCAGCCTTTCCCATAAATGCTGCACCGGCTTTATCGTATGAACTCGTCACGCAACTGCTAGCGCTCACAGCCACATATCTCGTCGCATTCCTGGCTCCGATTCTATACGCCTTGAAGAAGGCAGGTCCTATCCAAATCTATTAGGATGCTATGCTCTGAAAGTGGTTACCCACCTATCTGCGTCAACAGTGTTTTCAAAGCTCTCTCTAGATCCTTCACTTTGTTGTATCTCTTGTTGAACTCGTCCACGCTCAACTTTCCGTTTTTCAGGCTGTTCTCCAAAGAAGCATACTCCTGCACCATTGACTCCAACCTTACGCGAATCAGCTGGGACAGGCTTGCATGAGTACCCGGTTGCTGAAGCTCCAGAGGCGTGTACTCGCCTGCGATGACACCGTCTTCTATCCTCAAAATTCGCTGAGTCCTCATGGCAACCCGTGGATCGTGGGTGGATATTATGACGGTTTTCTTGTACTTCTGGCTCAGCCCGACAATCAAATCTGTCACCAATATCGCGTTCTTAGTGTCAAGGTCTCCAGTAGGCTCATCGGCCAGAATAACAGGCGGATTGTTTGCCAACGCAGCCGCTATAGCGACCCTCTGCTGCTCGCCCATACTGAGTTCACCGGGCTTGTGGTGCAGTTTTTCACTGAGCCCGACGGTTTCAAGAAGCATCTTTGCTCTTTGCTCCCTTTCTTTCCCGGGCCTCCCAGCAAGAATCATCGGAAGCTCAACATTTTCTGCTGCATTAAGCATCGGTATCAGGTTAAACGCTTGAAACACGAAACCCACAGTGAACAGCCTATGCTTCTCCAGTTCCCGCTCGCCCGCCTCTGTTAGCTTCAAGTCACCAACAGCAATCATGCCTGCGGTGGGCTTGTCTACGCCTCCGATCACATTCAACAGCGTTGTCTTCCCGCATCCGCTTGGCCCCATGATGGCTACGGCCTCACCAGCTTTGACGTCCATGTTCAGTCCACGTAACGCAACAGTTTCTGTTTTGCCAGACCCGTAAACCTTCACGATGCCATTTGCGACGATGTCAACGCCTTGACCGTGAATCTGCACAGTCTCCAACGTGTTCCCCCATGGAATATAACCTTGACGACCACTTAAGTTTTTAGCATACACTCAACTATATTGGATTTTGGTCTTATTTCAGTTGAAGTATTTCCGGCGCAAGCGGGCAAGAGTGACAGTTACGTTTCAGTCACAATTCGGTGAGATTGAAGTTGTATCTTTCTGATAGGTTGTGCAGATCGTTGAGCACGTAAGTGAACACGTATCCTCTCCATTTTCCCCATCTTTCCTCCGCGATCTTCTTGATTTTGGGAATGACTTCTTGAGGTGATTCCGCCTTTTTTCTGAAGAGGAGCAGGTTGAATATTTTTGCACTCCACACGTCGAGCGCGAACCCCGGGTGCGGGGAGACTATGTCGGCTGAGTATTCGTCGATGCCCTTTATCTCCATCAGTTGAGCCTTTGCATCCTCAGATCGATCGATCTTTTTTGTTGAAAATTCTTCCATACTGCAATGGCTTGAACGGTGCAGATGGATAATTAGTGAATAAGAGATTCGTTGTTAGGCGCTTGCTTGAAAACGATTATGAACACTTACTCAAGTTCATAGAACTGGTTCAGCTATAACTTTTCCGCAAAACCAAAAAGTGACTATCTTCAAGCGGTTCCTGTTAGTATTTTTAGTTCTTTCCATTCTTCTCTGAGAACACTGTATAAATAGCTATCTCGCCATTCTCCCCTAGTGAAAGTGTCTTTTCTGACTATTCCTTCTTTCTTGAAGCCATTCTTCTCGAGTACCTTCTGAGAAGCCATGTTTTCCACGTGCGTGTGAGTCTGAACACGAACTATTTCTTGAAAGAAACAGGTAGTCGACCATAATCTTAACAGCTTCTGCACCGTAGCCTTTTCGTCTTTCATCGGGAATTACGGCATAGCCTATATCAAGAAACTTGCCCGCTGGATAGTGACCTATTGAGCCAATCTTGCTTCCATCCTTTTTCTCTATGAAAAAGAGCTCCTCCGAACCAAGCCTCTCATACCGTTTCTCAAACTCTCCTTTAGACTGCTGTGCATCTAGTGGTTCATATCTACCACCAATTTCAGGATTATTAAGCTACTCAAGAAGCAATGGCGATTCATCTTTCTCGATCGATCGAACCCTTTGTAAACAATTCCGAATAGATCAATGTTGCAATTTTAATAGGCAAGTATTCTCTATTGGATTATGAGTAACATGGCAAGACCAAATTGGGACAGATACTTCTTGGATCTATGTGAAGCCGTTTCCAAACGCGCTACCTGCGATCGTGGAAGAAGCGGCTGCGTGATCGTCAAAGACAAACGAATCATGACCACTGGTTACGTCGGAGCCCCTTCTGGTCTGCCACATTGCGATGAAGCAGGACACGACATGCGCAAAGTCCTTGATGACAACAGCAACGTGACTCAGCACTGTGTACGTACACTTCATGCCGAACAAAACGCAATCATCCAAGCTGCCAGATTCGGCATACCTCTTGAAGACGCAACACTCTACTGCAAAATGACACCATGCAGAACATGCGCAATGATGATAATAAACGCCGGCATCAAACGAGTAGTCTGTGAAAAACGCTACCATGCCGACGAAGACACAAAACAAATGCTCAAACAAGCCCGCGTCGAACTGATCGTACTAAACGACAAAGTGGAAAAATACCGTAGACAATAGAATCCCTACCCGACTTGGAAGGCCTAGCTCATTCCTCACCATCGCCCTCTTCTCGCAGAAACCCGCACACAAACGTTTTCACATTAGTATTTCCAGAACCCCAGATTAGCAGTCCAACTATCAAGCAATGCCATCGAACAGAAGCACCACCAACCCGCGTTACACAAGGGACGTAAACGTTCTCTCCTTCAACTGGATCTACAAAATCCTTGCACGGACACTGACATTCAGGAGAGCCCGTAAGTCAGCTCAAACCAGTGGATGCACACATCAGTCAGACCACTCGTTCAAAAGCACTGAAAAACGTAGGGGGGCTATCAATTATAACAAGTCGAAACCCGTTATAATTGACATACCTCGATGGCCCACACGCTATGCAGTAGAACGTGCTCGGAGAAACTAGGGGGATAGGGGCTATCAATTTTGTGACCTCTCGGACCCCACAGAATTGACATTTCGAATGCTGCGTGGATGTGGTCAACATGGGCTCTAAGCTCGTTTTTCGGCAGATTTTGCACATGGAAAAGCAGAAAATTCAGCATTCAAACAGCAAGACGCTGCACATATATGAGACCGCTCAGCCATGGCGAGCCTGGAGACTCAAGATTTACACGGCGAGCAGCAGTTGACGTCGCTTCCTCCCGTGCGCTGATCACGCCGGCTCGTTGATCTTCTTTCCCGTTCTCTTGGTCCACTCGCTCACCGGAATCGCAAACTGTTTCTCAACATTCACCCGGTGTATACTGTTGTACGTGCAGAAACACCGTATCTTCCCGTCCGGCGTAACATAATGAATCCCACACTTCTGAATCCTGTCCAAATCAATGTTCCACACGTCCTGAAAGTGCATTATCCCGATCATCACCACGCGATGCATGAGACCTCCCAAAGCCTCGTAGCTCCCCCTAGTCACCACGTTCCTGATCAAGCCCCTGACAAAATCAGACTTCGCCATCGGCAAAAGCTTCAGCATCTTCATCTTCGCCATCGTCTTCTTACCCTTAACACCAGAATAGTAAACATCCCAGAACACCTCCGCAAACCTGTCCACATCCACATACCGCATAATAGGCTTGTAAGACCCATCCTTATCCACGATCAGAAACGTCGCCGCCCCACACATCGGATGCATAGTAAAATCCGGATAACTCCTGTTCTTGATCACACTCATGCCCTTGGTAATCGGAACAGGCCAATCAACAGGCCTCCAATCAAACCGGCCCACGACGCCCTCAGTCTGCTCTTCAATCTCCTTCATCGTGTCAGGAATCGTAATCCGAAGCTTACGCATCTCCTCTTTCCTAGCTTTGCCAGCCATCGAAACCGGCTGAATGTTAATACACCGAACCACATCATGATTCTTCACGGCAAAATCAACAATCTCACCCAAATCCTTGTCATTCACACCCCTCGCCAAAGTCACAACCAAAACAATCGACTCCAACCCTAACTTCCTCGCGTTCTCAAGAACCTTCAACTTGACGGGAATCATGTCACCTCTCGCACGGGTTTTCCTGTAAATCTCGTCTCGCAACCCGTCAAACTGCAGATAAAGCGTGCTCAGCCCGGCATCGAGCAGCTTCTTGAAATAACTGATATCCTCAGCAATGCGAATGCCGTTAGTGTTAACCTCCACATGACTTATGCCCGCCTTCTGCGCCTCCTTGATCAGGCCAGGCAAGTCATCCCTCAACGTAGGCTCTCCACCGCTGAACTGCAACGCGTTGCAAGCCCACGGACTGTTAGCCCTCAACAGCTTCATCATGTCCACGATCTGCTCAAACGAAGGCTCATACACATAGTTCGTCGCCCCAACATACGCGAAGCAAACAGGACACGCCATGTTACACCTGTTAGTCACGTCAATAATGCCCAAAATCGTCGGCGTCTTGTGCTGCGGACAAATCCCACAGTCAAACGGGCAACCCTCAACAGTCTTAGTATGCGGATTCTCCAAACCACTGCCAACGTAGCGGGCGTTATACCAGTTATCATAAAACCACCTGAAAAGCTCAGCGTCTCCCCAGTAAATGTCCTCAAACTTACCATGCTCAGGACACGACTTCTCCAAATAAATAACCCCATTCTCCTCGAAAATCCTCATAGGAATTTTCCGCTGACAATCCGGACACAGACTCGTCGAGTACGTCTCAAACTTCACAGATTCTCCAGACTCAGACATACAGACATCATCCTAAAGATTCGAATACAAGCTAAACATGAAGCCACTAATAAACCATAAAGTGAGCGACTGCACACTCAGTAAACCGACCCGAACACACAAAAAAGAAGCAGACATCCCACGATGTCTTCACAACTTGAAGCCAATCCGTGTTTAGCGTGCGCTCTAACCGTACGATAACATGCTTAAACAGGCAAACTCACAGTCGACAGTCACAAATCACTGCCGAAGCATCCGTCAAAACGTATATGACAGTGAGTCCGCCACTAAACCTGAGAGATGGCCCCTATTGCGCGCAAAAGTCAAAGTCACCGGCATAGTTCAGGGCGTGGGTTTCCGCCCATTCATCTACAGAACGGCCGTGACAAGCGGGCTGAAAGGTTACGTTAAGAACCGAGGTGACGCGGGAGTAGAAATTCTCTTAGAGGGCGGAGAACCGGCCATCAAGAACTTTCTCGAGGACCTAAAAGAAAAGAAACCACCCTTAGCACGAATCTACGACATAATCACTACGACACTTGAAGGCAGAGAGGAATACGACAAGTTCGCAATTGAAAAAAGTTCCAATGAAACTGAGCTTTCAGGTTCAGTCATTCCGCCAGACATAGCAATATGCAACGACTGCTTGAGAGAGCTTCGTGACCCTAAAGATCCCAGACATGAGTATTTCTTCATCACCTGCACGAACTGCGGACCGAGATTTACGATAATCGAAAAACTACCATACGATCGCGAGAACACCACGATGCACACGTTTCCAATGTGCGGCTTCTGCCTACGCGAGTACAAAGACCCGCTGAACAGACGTTTCCACGCACAAACAGTAGCATGCCCACAATGCGGGCCGAAAGTCTACCTCACCGATGCAAAAGGCAAACAAGTCCAGAACGAAGACCCTGTTCGAGAAGCGGGCAAGTTGCTGTCAGAAGGTCACATCCTTGCAATAAAGGGCTACGGAGGCTTCCACGTTGCAACATCAACTACCAAAGAAACTCCCCTGACCAAACTCAGAGAAGTCAAGCACAGAAGCCAGAAACCCTTCGCAATTATGGCTCGAAGCTTAGAAGCAATAAAAACTTTTGCAATCGTAAGCACGAAGCAGGTAGAACTGCTAACCGCATACACTCGACCTATCGTTCTGCTCGATAAAAGCCAAGATTACAATCTTTCAGACTTAGTCGCTCCCGGACTCCACAACGTAGGCGTCATGCTTCCATACACCGGCCTACATTACATGTTGTTTGATAAAGTTGACGATGCAGCATTTGTGATGACCAGCGCTAACCCTCCCAATCAACCGATAATCAACGATAACGACGAAGCCCTAAAAGCACTTGCCAAGACCGTTGACTACTTCCTCTTTCACAACAGACAAATAGCACACCGATGCGACGACTCAGTAATCCGCACACACAACGAGAACGTAGTTTTCCTAAGACGTTCACGAGGATATGCACCGGCACCGATCATGCTGAAAGAAAAAGCAAAGCGATGCGTCGTAGGTCTAGGCGGGGAACTAAACAATACTACATGCGTACTCAACGGAGATAAAGCCTTCATTTCCCAACACATAGGCGATGTAGAAAACGTTGAAACAAAAGCCTTCTTGGAAACCGCAACCAAACACTTGATCCGTCTTACAAACAGCAAAGTAGACACAATCGCATGTGATCTGCACCCAAAGTTTACAACCACAAAACTTGCACAAAACCTAGCACACGAGAATATTTGGCACCTTATCCAAGTTCAGCACCATTACGCGCACGTGGCCGCTTTAATGGTAGAACACAACGTAGACGAAATCTTGGGCGTGTGCTGCGACGGATACGGCTATGGCCCGGACGGCGAAGCATGGGGAGGCGAAATCCTGTTGTGCACCACGGGAGCCTTCGGTTTTAAACGCGTTGCTCATCTCGAAAACCAACCCCTGATCGGCGGAGACTTGGCTACCCGTTACCCGCTCAGAATGGCTGCCGGAATGCTTTTTGACAAAGCGGACGTCGAGAACTGGCTGTTGCAAAACAAGCATCACTTGCCACACGGCGAAGAAGAGGCTCACATAATCCTTCGGCAACTCAAAAAAGGAACTGGTGTTGTCGAGACAACAAGCTGTGGAAGAGTCTTGGACGCGGTTTCAGCTGTTCTAAGCGTATGTTACGAACGCACGTATGAGGGCGAACCCTCCATGAAACTTGAATCTACTGCGATGAAGGGCAGAGATGTACTCAAACTGAAACCAATCATAAGAGGTGACGCGTTAGATACGACGCAGATGCTGCGGACGATATACGAGTATCGAGATAAACATTCCAAGGCTGACTTGGCTTATTCTGCATATGCATACCTCGCAAGAGGACTGGCAACGATGGCCGTTGAAAAAGCATTGGAAAACGGTGTTAGGAACGTTGGTTTCTCTGGCGGAGTTGCATGCAACGCTATTTTAACATTAGCTATGCGAAGAATAGTTGAAGCTGCGAATCTGCATTTTCTGGTTCATGAAGCCATTCCGCCCGGTGATGGAAGCTTGTCATTCGGTCAGACAGTGGCATCAGGCTTTTCCCAATTCTAGACCATAATGAATTTATCCCTCTCCATCGCTCGCATATATTCTGATATTAAATGTGCCTTGCGATTCCAGCGAAAATTGTATCTATCGAAGACGATAAGGCACGAGTGGATTTTGGTGAGGGCGTTCTAAGAGAAGTCAATGTAGCCCTCGTGAATGTTAAAGTGGGCGAGTATGTGCTGGTTCACGCAGGCTATGCGATTCAGGTTCTAGATGAAAAAGAGGCTTTGGAAACGCTGCAGTTGTGGAATGAGGTTCTCGAAGCAGAAGCCAATATCAGCCGTTAGGTTGAAAAGTTGAGCAATAATGGCAGACAAATCGAGATTCAGAGATCCTAAACTGGCGAAACGCGTGGCACAAAAAATCTCTGACATCACGCCGGGAGAACGTTCTGTCAAGATTTGTCATGTATGTGGCACACATGAATGGGCTATCACTCACTTTGGAATACGAAGTCTTCTGCCCGCAAACTTGGAAGTGATAGCGGGTCCAGGGTGTCCCGTCTGTATAGTGCCTGCTTCTGAAATAGACGAGGCTGTGCAGTTAGCCCAAAAAGGCGTAGTTGTCACATGCTTTGGTGACGTTTTGCGCGTTCCAGGCTCAAAGATGTCGCTTCTAGACGCGAAGGCAGAAGGAGCTGACGTACGAATCGTCTACGGCGTCAGCGACGCGGTGAAGATGGCTAACAATGAAACGGACAAACAGTTTGCTTTCTTCGCAGTGGGCTTTGAAACAACTTCACCTTCCACCGCTGTTGAAGTAATAAACAAGCCGCCTGAGAACATGAGCTTTTTGGTTTCTCACCGCCTGATTCCGCCTGCCATGAAACTCCTCGTGGAAATGAAAGACCTGAACCTAGACGGATTCATCGCCCCTGGTCATGCCAGCACAATTATCGGGCTTAGACCCTACAGGATTTTTCCGGAAACTTACTGCATGCCCACAGTCGTAACAGGCTTCGAGCCTCTAGACATCTTGTTCGGCATCTACATGATCATGAAACAGCTGAAGGAGGGAAAACCGCGTCTGGAAAACGAGTACGTGCGTGCCGTGGACTGGGATGGAAATGTCAAAGCGCAAGAGTTTATTCAAAAAGTTTTCAACGTCGAGGATGGCAACTGGCGCGGACTTGGCGCAATTTCTTCTTCAAGATTCTCTCTCAAGAGTGAGTATCATGTCTATGATGCCCTCTTGAAGCATAAGGTAAAGGTTGAGCACGGTGTTGACATACAGCATGGGTGCAGATGCCACTTGGTCGTAGTGGGCAAGATCCGGCCGACAGAATGCCCCCTATTCATGAAAGCCTGCACACCTCAAAAGCCCTTAGGTGCTTGCATGGTTAGCAGCGAAGGAACATGCAGAATATGGGCACGAACCGCAAAGAATGGTTAAAACGTGAACCTCGGGAAAACGTTATAACTTCATGAAAACAATAATCAGGGACAGAAAGCTGGAGGGTAGAAGATTTGTCGGAAGGAATTTCCGGAAAAGATCTGGCTGATTTGCGAGAAAGAGTGGTTCGATTAGAAGTTCAGGTGGCTGAAATAACAAAACGCATGGAAACAATCAACAGCTACACGCGTCAACTCTACGAATACTTGAACAAACAAAGCAGATAAACACATATGCAGGTAGACTTCTGCAGAGAGCAGAAATAAGCCTTAGAATCGCAGTTACAATCACAGACTCAGTTTCAGTGTTTCAGACGTGGTGCCCAAAAGAAAAAAGAAGGTTATGGTGGCACTGGGGGCGCCTCTCTGCGCGCATTGGCGGCCCTTCCTGGGGAGTTGATGGGTTCCATGTCAGTCCGAGTATCGCACCTATTAGGCCCAACAGAAAACCTATGAAGAAACCTCCGAAAGCACCAATCCAGCTCAGTATCGAGAAGATCAACACTAGAATAGAACCAGTTCTCACCTTGCTCTTTTCTCCGCTGTTAATCCAAACTGCCCCAAGAATGACCAGTATGCCGCAAATCAATCCGAAGACGCCGACTCCAACGAGCACAGAGCCTCCGAGTCCAAAACCTAGGAATCCAACCCAAGATCCCGCTGCAGCGATAACTATACCTCCTAAGAGGATGAAGATTCCGCCTATGAGAGACAGTGCAAATGCTGCTGTCGGTTTTTCCGTCATTTTTACACCCACGAGCTTGTTGTTTGGATGTCGTATATTAGATTTCTCATTGAGCGAAATGATGTCAAGGATTGTCAAGAAATTGACTGATCGTTTACATGCCCTACGACAGACAAGTAAAGAATTAAAGGTCCTACTTTCTACGAAAAAAGTATGAAAAAAGTAATGATCGCAAGGGAAATGAGGTTTCTGATAGAATTTCTTTGAAGATGAGGACCGCCTTCCATCTCGACGGGTTAGTGCGCTGCCACAATGAGCATGTCCGCGACCTCTGCGAGTATTCTCTTTGCAGAGTGAATCTTGAGCATCGTTTCATTTTCAATGGCTCTTTAGTACGCGCATGTTCTCCGGTAATTTTTCCGAAGCATATCTCAGAATAAGAGCAGGTGCCTCATCTTCCAGTGGATGAGAAACGCGTGCACTTCTTCAGGATTCTTCTTAGAAGTCTCCTTAAGAAGCCAGCCCACGCCTTTCTGCACCATTTCATCCCCATCCAGCATAAGATGTTCAGAAATGTGAAAAATCTCGCCGAGCAGCAACCCCTTTCTGGCCGCGGGAATCATAGACACTGCAGCGGCTCTTCTCCTCCACCGATTTTGTGACCTAGTCCACTCCATCAAACGTTTGACTCTTGAATCGTCAGCGAGTACGAATCTCCCGATTATGTGAAGGGAAAAACCGTCTGTGTCGCCCCAGCTTGTCAAGTAGTCAACCCAACAGTCAAAGATCTCAAAATGTTCCGTCCTGAACTTCCTTGACATCTTGTTCATAAACGCCGTGGCGACACTCGCTTCTTCCATGAATTCTGATTGGAAAAGTCTTTCTCCAACCTTCAATGCTAGGTTCATGTCCCCCTCAATGAAAGGATAGTATTTCTTGACGATCTCCTCAATCTGGGCTGACATCAATCCATAGCAAGAAATCTCCTCCTTGAAAAAACGCTTGAACCTTCTGATTCCTTCAGGAGTACTCTTGCTCTCAAGCTCCGATCTTATCTGTGAAACGATCTGATCCGCGTCCAACATCTGTTTCGCTCCTAGCATATCCTGGGAACGGGATCACCAATAGGTCTGGCGACTATTCTCTTTCCACCTACGACTGTTTGCATCGCTACCCCTGTGAAATCCTTCGTTGCTTCACCAATGATTTCTGCTTCCTTCCCCACTTCCGTTGCCTTCAAAAATCCCAACAATTCCTCAGCCTTCTGCCTCACAACGCCAATTATCACTTTTCCTTCGTTTCCAACTTCAAAAGGGTCCAAGCCGAGCATCTCACAAGCTGCGCGCACATCATCCCGCACTGGTATCCTATCTTCATACGCCAGTATCCCCACCTGTGATTTCTCACTGAGCTCGTTCAAAGCATCAGCCAAGCCCCCCCTCGTCGGATCTTTCATCGCTACTATGCCGCCCACATCGCCAAGCAGACTCTGAATCAAGTGGTTCAATGGCTTAACATCAGATTTTATACCGCTTCCGAAACTAAGTCCCTGTTGTGCTGACAGAACAGCCAAGCCATGGTCGCCCACAGTGCCAGACACTATTATTTTCTCGCCGGCACTGAGGTTTGAGTTGAGAGTCCAACGCGCCTTGAAATCACTTCTATACTCTTTTACAATCTTCAAGTTTCTGTCAAGGGCTGCAGTTCGCCTGCCAATTCCGGAGGTGTTTATTATACATCCTCCGAGGCTTCCCTTCTCAACAACCTTTGTGTCACCAGTGACGATATTCACGCTGGCTTCGATGCAAGTCTTCTGCATACTCACCAGAATCCGTTCAAAATCAGTCAATGCCAACCCTTCTTCTAGAACGAAACCGCATGCTAAAGCATATGGTTGTGCACCCAACATTGCGATGTCGTTAACCGTGCCTGAAATTGATAAACGTCCAATGTCACCGCCTGGAAAAAATATGGGTTTTACAGCGTGTGAATCACTTTTAAAAACAACACCGTCAACAACGGCTGCGTCATCCATGGCCTCGAGAGGAACCTCAATGTTCCTTGCTCCGCCAAAGTATTTGACAACATAATCCTTGATCAGATCGTGCATGACCGATCCGCCAGCGCCATGCAACATTGTGATATGCTCACTCTTGCTCGTCAATTTTCCACGCTCTTCAACGTCGAGATAACTACCCTACAAGTTGAACATAAACACATCGTAGAGTCCATTCGAAAGAACTATCCGCCGCAGACCGCAAGGGTCGCCCTTTGGACTTTATAAGCTAGAGTTATAGGCGTGATTAGAATGAGTTGGGCATGAGCAAAATGGAGTCTTCTCAAGCAAGAATCATTGATATCACCAACCATGGAGAATATGAGAAATATCTTACAAGTGTCTAGCGCCGATGCCCTTCAGAAGGTATTGCCGAAGACAGGAGTATCTGGAGAAAGCCATTCCGAGAGGATTTCACAAGAAAATTCTGATCTATGAAGGAAAGGTCGTCGGCACAATTGAATATGCGCCTGCAGAGGCATCTGGTTATCCAATAACGGGCGACAACGTGATCGTCATGAACTGTGTTTGGGTTTTAAGGAAGGCAAAAGGACACAACTTCGGAAGATTACTAATAGATGACATGCTGAAGAGCGAAGGTCACGCATCTGGTTTTGCAACGATAGCGTTAGAGAACCATTGGAGCCCATGGTTTAGGAAAAGTCAGATAGAAGAGCTGGGTTTCAAGCCCTAGACTCGATTAAAGTGGCGCACAGAACAAAGCATAGAGGAAAAGTTTTCAGGATACGTCTTATGTGGATGCCAACAGGTGAGACAGCGAAGCCGCCGACTTGGGATCGACAAAAATTACTCGATGGTGAAACCTTCTGTCTGGCACATCCTCTGTATCGCCCGCAAACGCGCAACATGGGCATCTTTGAAGCGAAATGAGAGTTTAGCCACGCAAATTGGTCTGGAAACCGTTTACGTTAAAGGAAAACCATATAAATCACCATTCCGCTGTTGAATTGCACAACTGGAGAGAGTACGAAGTGCCAAAATGGGGATACTCAATAGTAGAAGAAGAGTTAGATCCTGAGAAAACCGTGAAGGCAAGCGGACGCGAGATTAGAGTATCCCATAAATCAGCACGGGAAGTATGTAGAACAATCAAAGGAATGATGCTTGCTCAGGCAAAACAGTATCTCAAGGATGTTATGGTTAAAAAGAAACCTGTGCCCTTCAAGAGGTTCAGAAAAAAGTCGGGGCACCGACATGGCTTGGAAAAGGCTTTTGCAGGCAGGTACCCGGTGAAAGCTGCAGCACAAATCCTCAGGGTGCTTGAAAACGCCGAAGCAAACGCCGAAAACAAAGGATTGGACACAGAAAGGATGCGCATTATCCATGCAGCCACAAGTCAAGGAATGAAAGTGAAGCGCTATAAGCCAAGAGCTCAGGGAAGAACCACACCACATTTTGACATCCTTTGCCATCTAGAGATAGCCTTGGAAGAACAGCCGGAGAAAGGAGAAGGAGCATAGTGTCAGTTGTCAAGCATTTTATAACTGAATCCATCAAAAGAACGGAAATTGACGAATTTCTGCAGAAAAAACTCGAGAGGGCAGGATATGGCGGTGTGACAATATCAAAGACCCCGTTGGGAACACACATAGTCATTTATGCCATGCGCCCGGGCTTGGTGATAGGTCGCGGTGGAGAAACCATAAGGGAACTCGCAAGCATTCTAGAAGAGAAATTCAAAGTTGCCAACCCGCAGATCTCCGTTTCTGAAATCGAAATTCCAGAACTTAATGCCTACGTCGTTGCCTCGCGCGTTGCCTCAGCCCTACAGAGAGGCGTCCATTTTAGACGCGCAGGTTTCTGGTCTCTGAACCAAGTCATGGAGGCGGGAGCGTTAGGTGCAGAGATAGTCATCAGCGGCAAATTGAGAACTGAGAGGGCAAGATTCGAAAAGTTCAGAGCTGGATACCTGGTAAAATGCGGAGACCCATCACTGAAATACATGCAGAAGGCAGAGGTTCACGTTCAACTGAAGCCAGGTATATTCGGCGTAAGAGTCAGGATAATGCCTCCAGATGCGGTGTTTCCTGACAAAATAAAGATAGTTGAAAATCTCCCACAGCTTGAAGAAAAACCTGAACAGAAAGCATCAGAGACGCAAACAGAAGAAGAGAAAAAAGCGGAAGAAAAAGCTGAACAAGAACCGGTAGCTGAGGAAGAGAGTGCTGCGGAAGCGAACACTGAAGAATCAGAAGAAGGGAAGGAGGCTTAGCGCATGCCCTTAATGCGAATCAAAGAGATTCGAGATATGCCCTCTGAAGACAGAACAAAAAGAATCGGGGAGCTCAGAACAGAGCTTCTCAGGTTGAACACTATGATCAGAGCGGGTGGCACAATTGAAAACCCCGCCAGAGTGAAGGCGTTGCGCAAGGCAATTGCAAAGATACTGACCATAGAACATGAACATACACTTGGAATACGAAAAGCAAAGCCAGAAGCCAAGCCGAAACCAAAGCCAAAGAGGAAGAAAGAGAAATGAACGTAACACCGAACATAATCCGTTGCGAATTCATTGGAACATCCGGAAAGGTTTTCAAAAGCAGTCACCAAGGCAATGCTGGGATATCGGGCAAAATCATACGTGAAACACGGAACACTTTCACCATTCTGCAGGAACGAAAAGAGAAAGTAGTTCCAAAAGATTCGTCTGTTTTTCATTTTGAGTTTTCTGATGGAACAATCGTTGAGATCAACGGGAAACTTCTCGTAGGAAGACCTGAGGACCGCCTTAAGAAGACCATCAGGAGGTTGTGGTAGTGTCCCTGACTTTCAGGAAACCTAAGAAAACCTGCGAGGACATAAATTGCCCCTTCCATGGGGAGCTCCCAATAAGGGGTCGTGTCCTTGAAGGAGTTGTTGTTAGCGCAAAGATGGACAAGACGGTTGTAGTGGAGCGCGATTACCTCTTATACATTTCAAAATTCAAGAGATATGAAAGAAGGCACAGCCGTATACCTTCTCATAGTCCACCTTGCATTGAAGCAAAAGAAGGAGACCACGTGATAATAGCCGAAAGCAGGCCCATAAGTAAGACTGTTTCTTTTGTTGTTGTTCAGAAAGTGGAGGAGAAGTGAAATGGCTGCAAAGGCAAAGCAGAGAGCGCTAGTTGCTAAGGGAGTGCTTGGGCACGGACCAAAAATCTCAAGAGGATTGCAGCCTCCCGCGGTTCTGAAGTGCGCCGACAACACCGGTGCGAGAGACTTGCGGTTAGTTCAGGTCATGGGTTACAAGGGAAGGCTTCGCCGCTATCCACGTGCAGCAGTCGGCGACAAGATAACCGTGTCCGTAAGACATGGAACACCAGACATGCGGAAAAAAATCTTTCAAGCGGTGATTGTGAGACAGAGGAAGCCTTTCAGAAGGGTTGACGGTATCTGGGTTCAATTCGCAGACAACGCAGCGGTAGTAATAACTCCCGAGGGAGAAATGAAGGGCTCAGAAATCCGCGGTCCGGTGGCAAAAGAAGCTGCCGAAAGGTGGCCAAGGATAGCGAGCGCTGCTAGCATAATAATATAGGGGAAGAATATGCAGACTGCAAAACCAGTAACAAAGCCGAACAAACAAAGAAAAATGCTTTACGAAGCACCTGATCACGTACGCCACAGGTTGCTTGCTGCGCACTTCTCCCCTGAACTGAGAGCTTCACACTTGGTGAAAAGTCTTCCAGTCAGAAGCGGAGACACGGTTCGCGTGATGCGAGGAGATCACAAGGGATTCGAAGGAAAAATCACAAGGATAGACTTGTCTGAATACAGGATCTACGTTGAAGGACTGTCCAGAGAAAAGGTTGACGGAACCACAGTGTTCGTTCCGATACATCCTTCCAAGGTAATGGTCACACATTTAAACCTCGATGATAAATGGCGAAAGAAGATCTTAGAAAGGAAGAAAGAAGTTCACAAGAAACCGAAAGAGGCTCCGTCGAAGCCAAAGGCGAAGATCAAAGAGAAACCGTTAGAGCTCGAAGAGGAAAAAGAAGCTGAAAAAGTGAAAGAAACCGTCCTGGAAAAAGCGATTGTTGAAGAGAAGCCAGCTGCCGAAGAAAAACCGACAATCGAAAGGAAAATGGCGGCAAAAGAGAAACCACGGAAGAAGAAAGCTGTGAAAGAGAAGCCAGCAGCTAAGAAAAAAGTTGCAGAAAAGGTCGAACCTGAGAAAGGCAAGGAAACAGAGAAGCTAGAGAAGCCCAAAACGGAGAAAAAGAAAACGAGGCGCAAGACCACAAAGAAATCTGAAGAAGGAGGAGAATGAGTTTGGGAAGGAAGGGACAATCAACAGGGCTGAAGCGCAAACCTGCACCTAGATTCTGGCCGATCCACAGAAAGGAATTCGTCTGGGTCGTAAAACCCACTTCAGGACCGCATTCATTAGAAAACTGCATGCCTTTGGCCGTGGTTCTGCGCGACTCGCTTGGGTTTGCGAAGACGAGGAAAGAAGCTAAGACAATAGTCTCACAAGGAAGAGTCTACGTTGATGGAGAAATCAGGCGGAAAGACGATTTTCCAGTTGGTTTGATGGATGTGATTTCCATACCAGACGTTGGCAAAAACTTCTGTGTGCTACCTTCATACAGAGGTTTGATTCTTCACCAAATCAACGATGAAGAAGCGAAATTCAAGCTCTGCAAAATTGAAGACAAAACGGTTGTCAGTAACGGACATGTGCAACTTCACCTTCACGACGGCTCAAACATGCTGATCCAAGTTGCCGATTCCAAGAATCCTCAGGAGGATGTTTACAAAACTCTAGACACTTTGAAAATAAGTATCCCAGAAAAACAAATCTTGGAATACACAAAGATGAAAGAGAAGGATTTTGCGATAATAACTGGTGGAAAAAACATTGGCAAACACGGCAAGATTGTTGAAATCGAAAAAGCTGAAGGAAAGAAACGCAGGAATGCGCTCGTGACGATCGAAGATGAAAAGGGCAACCGCTACCAGACTATTCTGGACTTCGTGTTTGCAATCGGGGAAACACAACCGCTTGTATCACTGATGGAGGCTGCCTAGGTTGTCTGAAGATGAAATCCGCAAGTCCTGGGAAAACCAGCCTATGCTGAAACCGAAGATCGAAAAGGTCGTCGTCAACATTAGTGTTGGAAAGTCTGGCGAACCGCTGGAAAGGGCTGTGAAAGTTCTGAAGGAAATAACAGGTCAAACTCCTTGCAAAAGAAAAGCCAAAACCAGCATAAGGGATTTTGGAGTTAGAAAAGGCGAATCAATAGCCTGTATCGCAACGCTCAGAGAAGATGATGCAGTTGATTTTCTGAAGAAAGCCTTGCACGTGGTTGATAATAAAATCTCCAGCAAGAGTTTCGACGGTCAAGGCAATTTTTCGTTTGGTTTGAAGGAGCACATTGAGCTGCCTGGGGTTAGGTACGACCCCGATGTGGGCATATTTGGTATGGACATCTGCGTGTCAATGGCTCGTCCAGGCTATCGAGTTAAAAACAGAAGAAAGAGAAAAGCGAAGATCGGTTCAAAACATGTCTTGACACCTGAAGAATCCATGGTGTTTGCAAGAGACACCCTTGGAGTGGAGATCATAGAGTAGGTGCAGAATGAATGGCAAAACAAAAGTCCAAAAAAGAAAGAAAATACGGAAAGGGAGCAAGACCTTGCAGCAGATGCGGGTCTTATGGACCAGTTATTCGACGTTACAATTTATATCTATGTCGGCAGTGTTTTAGAGAGGTAGCCAAGAAATTAGGATTCAAGAAATATGAGTAGTAGAGGAAAAGCACGATGGACACATTGGCAAATGGCCTGACTACAGTCATAAATAACGAGATGCGCAACAAGCGCGAATGCATAATCAGTCCAGCGTCTAAACTTCTGGGCCGAGTTCTGAGAATTATGCAGTTGAACGGTTACATTGGTGAATTCGAATTTATCGATGATGGCCGATCTGGGAAATTCAAAGTCCAGCTTTTAGGCAGAATAAACAAGTGCGGAGCCATCAGACCGCGTTTTTCAGTGAAAATGGATAAGTTTGAAGAGTGGGAGAAGAAGTTCCTTCCGTCGAGGGAAGTGGGTTTGCTTGTCATTTCAAGTCCAGAAGGAGTGCTGTCACACAAGGAAGCAAAAGAAAAAAGCATCGGAGGCAAGCTGCTAGCTTTCATCTATTAGAGGTTGGCCTAAAATGCGAGCAATAGAAGTCTCTGAAACCATTCAAGCTCCGGATAACGTGGAGATGACTCTCGAAGGAAGAAAGATTACGGTGAAAGGGCCAAAGGGAACGTTGGTCCGAGACTTCGCTTTTGCTCCAGTCTCAATCGAGCTCGAGGGTAAAAACATGCGTGTTTGGGCTGAATGGCCACGTAAGAAGGAAGCATCACTTGTGGGCACCCTTCGTTCACATATTGAAAACATGATTACAGGTGTTACGAAAGGTTTTACGTATAAGCTCAAGATAGTTTTCTCACATTTTCCGATCTCAGTTAAGCTCAAGGACAAGACTGTTTTGATTGAGAACTTTACGGGTGAACGAAACCCCAGAAAAGCCAAGGTAGTAGGCAACGCGCAAGTGAAAATTCAGAGCGAAGATATCTTCATCCAAGGAATGGACGTAGAAGAAGTAAGCCAAACAGCCGCGAACATTGAACAAGCCACGAAGGTGAAAAGGAAAGATCCCCGCATTTTCTTGGACGGCTTGTACGTTTATGAGCGAATCGAGGGGATGGAAGGATGACAGAGCCAAGTACGGCCGCCGTCAAAAAGGTATTGAGGCTGAGAGAACGTGCGAAAAAGAAGCCTAAATTTGTAAGACAGGAAAGCTGGAGGTACGTGCGCCTGAAAGAGAACTGGCGAAGACCTACAGGCATAGACAACAAGGTAAGAAAAAAGATCAAGGGGTGGCCGCCTCCAGTGAGTTCTGGATATGGGAGACCAAAAACTGTCAGAGGCCTTCATCCATCAGGTTATGAGGAAGTTTTAGTCTACAATACTGAGCATCTCAAAGAAATCGATCCGAAGAATCAAGCCATCCGCATTGCGCATACTGTGGGCAAGCGGAAGAGAGTCAAGATCCTAACTGAAGCGAGAAAGAAGAAGATAACTGTTCTGAACGTAAAACACGTTAAAGAACCTGTTGAAAAAGAGAAAGAATTAGCAGGAGAGGCTGAGAAAGAAGGAGAAAAGCTCGAGGAACCAGAAGAAAAAACGAACAATGAAAAACCGAAGGAAAAGCCCAGTAAACAGAAGAGGACTGGAAAGCAATGACAGATCTTAAGAATCAACGGCGTCTCGCAGCACAAATTCTGAAAGTAGGGCAAAACCGCGTCTGGATAGATCCTGAAAAGACAGAAGATGCCGACACTGCAATAACCCGGGAAGAGATCAGAAGGCTAATTCATCAAGGCACGATTAAGTCGCGGCCGGAAAAGGGCATAAGCCGTGCGAGAGCACGCATTATACATGAAAAGAAAAAGAAAGGACGACGAAGCGGACCGGGAAGTAGAACTGGGTCACCGCGCGCAAGGGTCTCTAAGAAAGAAGCTTGGATGAGCAAAATCCGTGCTTTAAGAAAAAGACTTCGTCTGCTGAAAGCTAAGAAAGTAATTGCTGAAAGCGCGTATCGAAAGCTGTATCGAAGGGCCAGTAGCGGGAGATTCGAGTCAGTCGCCGATCTGGAACGCTATCTGAAAGCGCATGAGCTTTGGAGGAAACGCTAGTGCCCAAGAATTCACGTTACTGCGCTCCATTTCGCCGAAGAAAGGAAGGGAAAACGGATTATAAGGCTAGAAAAGCGTTTTTGCTGTCCGGAAAGCCTCGGCTCGTAACTCGTACTAGTGTAAACAATGTCTTGGCTCAGGTAGTTTTGGCTAAACCAAACGGGGACGAGGTTCTGGTGTCGGCGCAGAGCAAAGAGCTGACGAGAAAGTATGGCTGGAAAGCTCCCAGAGGGAACCTTCCATCTGCGTATCTAACTGGTCTTCTGTGCGGGTTCAAAGCTAAGGCAAAAGGAATCGATGAGGCAATTCTTGACATAGGCTTGTATCCGCCCACTAAGGGTTCAAGAGTCTTTGCGGTGTTGAAGGGGGTTTTGGACGCAAAAGTGAATGTGCCTCACAGTGAAGAAAAACTGCCGGACGAAAAAAGAGTTAAAGGCGAGCATATTGCAAAATATGCAGAAAGCCTAGCTTCCAACGTTGAAGAATATCAATCTAAGTTCTCGAAGTATTTGGAGCAGAAACTCTCTCCGGAAACCCTTCCAAAACATGTCGCCCAAGTGAAAATGGATATGGCCGCTGCATTCAAGAGCGGAGGTAAGAAAAAGTGAGATCTAGAGGTCGAAGAAGAGAAAGGAGGAGAGAGCCTTCAGAAGGTTTAGAGCAGTGGGTTCCAATGACTCGCCTTGGAAAAATGATTCAAGAAGGCAGAATCACCTCTATCGAAGAGGTTTTCATGGCTGGTTTGCAGATACGTGAACCTCAAATCGTTGATTCGTTGATTCCGGATCTGCAGGAAGAAGTAATAAACATAAATCTCGTTCAGAAGCAAACAGACGCTGGTGAAAAATCAAGATTCAAAGCTATTGTTGCAGTTGGAAACAGGGATGGCTACATCGGCTTGGGATCCGGGAAGGCAAGCCAGGTGCGGAACGCAATCGAAAAGGCCGCCGCAGATGCTCGTCTGAAAATTGTTCCAGTGAGACGAGGATGCGGAAGTTGGGAATGTGATTGCGGAAAACTCCACTCAATACCGTTCCAAGTTGAGGGCAAAACTGGTGGTGTAAGAGTTATCTTTGTTCCTGGTCCTAGAGGTTTAGGTCTGGTAGCAAGCGAGGTTTCGAAAGTGATTCTTGGTCTCGCCGGCATAAAGGACTGTTGGACTAGAAGTTACGGTTCGACAAGAACGATACCTTCATTTGCATACGCAGTTTTTGACGCGCTGAAGGAAACGTACAGCCTTATTATTCCAACGGATTGGGTGAGATAGTTGGCTGAAAAAACAAACGAACGCAAATGCCTCGTGGCCATAAGAGTTCGTGGAACCGTCAGCGCTTCAATGCAAGCTCGAGAAACCCTGCAGATGCTCCATTTGACAAGAAATAATTACGCTGTGCTTGTGGATAATCGACCATCATTTCTTGGCATGATAGTGTCAGCCAAAGACTACGCTACGTATGGTGAACCCTCAAAAGAGAGCGTGACCTTGCTGATGAAAGAAAGAGGAAGACTTGCAGGCGACAAGAAGCTGACCGATGAATATGCGAAAAAAATCGGTCACAAGTCATTAGAAGAACTAGCAGAAGCGATTTTTAGCTGCCGCGTTGAATACTGGAAGCTACCGAGCATACAGCCCTTCTTCAGGTTGCACCCGCCAACAAAGGGTTTCAAAGGAAAAATCAAGAGAGGCTATGGCTCAGGCGGAGAACTAGGCTACCGCGGCGACAAAATAAATGAGCTTCTGAAGCGTATGCTCTAACCTCAGATTCCACCATTTTTCCTCCCTTTTCTACATTCTTGCTTGCGATACGTTTTATAGTTGCTTTTGAAATGCCATGTATTCTAGGGGAAGGCCAACTTGAGCGCGAAGTGGCGAAGAAATAGGAACTCAAAGAAGTTCAACATCTTCAGGGTTTTCAATAAGATTAGGGATAGAAACTCTCCTCAAACGTTTCAAACAAAGGGTTCAAGGGTCAGACGGCAGTCATACCCGTACAGATATCGAGTGCAAAAAGTTTCTGCCGAAAAGAAGCTAAGGGAGCCTAGGCCCTTGGCTGATGTTCTTGAAGGAAACGATGATATAGTGGTCGTTGCCGAGTTTGCGGGGTTCAAAAAGGAAGATCTCAGAATAAACCTGAAAAACCAAAGGTTGACTCTGTCCGCTGAGGCTTCGGACCGCAAATACCATAAAAGCTTAAATCTTCCAAAGAGAGTGATTCCATCCACCCTATGCACAACGTATAAGAATGGCGTGCTTGAAATACGGTTAAAAAAAGCTGCTGAAGAAAAGGCCTTGGATAATAGCAGGTTGGAAAATGCCGCATAAACTTAGAAAAACCAGAAAGAAACGGGGTTCAAGGACTCAAGGTTGGGGTCGCGTAGGCCAACACAGGAGAACGGGTTCCAAAGGTAGGCGAAACCCCGGACGACACAAGGCATTATGGTCATACATCATAAAATATGAGCCAGATTATTATGGGTCAAAAGGTTTTACTTCCCCCAAGAGTCTCAAACAGGAAGTAAATGTCATAAATGTTGGAGCGCTTGAACTGGTTACTGAAAAGTTCCCAGTGGAGGAGGGAAAAGAGAAATCAGTCCTGGACCTGGAAAGTCTCGGCTACACAAAACTTCTTGGCACTGGCAAGATCACAAAGCCATTAGTCGTGAAAGTGGCGTCATGCTCAAAAACTGCGGCTGAAAAGATAAAGAAGGCCGGTGGACGGGTACTCACTGAAACTGAAGAAGCTGGAGAGTAGAGATTAGTCCATGGCTGGCAGATTTCTAGGCATATTCAAACCTATTGCAAGGATTATCCCGGAAATCAAGGCTCCAGAACGCAGAGTTGGGTTCAACGAGAAAATCTTTTGGACAGCGCTTGTTCTCATAATCTTCTTGGTGATGTCTGAGGTTCCTCTTTACGGAATTGCGACGAGCGCTCTGGGGGAGCTGAGCGCTCTTAGGGTGATTTTTGCTTCCAGCCGGGGCAGCCTTATGGAACTCGGAATCGGTCCTATTGTCACGGCTGGCCTGATACTGCAGCTTCTAGTTGGATCCAACATGATACAAGCTGACATGAACAACCCTGAGGACAGAGGCCTATTCACGACAGCAAGCAAAGTCTTCTCTATTGTTCTCACGGGAGTTCAAGCATCCGCTTACATAATTGGCGGGATGTACGGTTCGCTAGCGGGCACCACGGCGATAATTGTATTCCTGCAGTTAATTGCGGCAGGAATCATTGTCCTGCTGATGGATGAGCTTGTTCAGAAGGGTTGGGGATTCGGAAGTGGAATAAGCCTGTTCATTATGGCTGGCGTTGCGCAACGCATTTTCTGGCAAAGTTTCTCGCCTGTAGTTGCTGTCGGGGAAAGTGGGTCGTACGGTTTCTTCCTTAAGGTTGCCGAGGTCCTGTCGTCTGGTCAATCAGCATCTGTACTCTGGCTCAGAGAGAATCCGCAAAACCCCTCCCTGCTAGGATTTATAGCTACTATCGCTGCTTTCCTCATAGTCATCTACATGGAAGGAGTAAGAGTTGAACTGCCACTGTCTTACGCAGGGTACAAGGGATACCGAAGCAGATACCCCATAAAACTTCTATACGTCTCTAACCTGCCAGTGATTTTCGCCTCGGCCCTATTTGCCAACGTGTATTTCTTCTCACAACTCTTGTGGGGTGTGTTCAAACAGCCGTTGCCCGGACAGAACCCGTGGCTTGACCTTCTAGGACAGTTCAAGTTCACGGGAACAGCAGGTGTAAACCAGACCCTCGTATCTACAGGAGGACTAGTTTATTATGTCACTGCACCCCGTAGCTTCGTGAGTGTGATGAATGACCCTGTTCAAGCCTTGGGTTATCTTGGCATCTTGGTCGCTTTTTGCGTTGTTTTTTCACTGACTTGGCTTGAAGTCGGCGGTTTGGGCCCGTCAACGGTGGCAAAGCAACTCGTAGACGCTGGCATGGAGATTCCAGGATATAGAAGGTCTGGCAAAGCGATTGAATCGATTCTTAAGCGCTACATTCCGGCAGTCACTGTTGTCGGCGGGATAATCGTAGGACTAGTTGCTGGTATCACAGATTTCTTCGGAGTATTCGGTTCAGGAATGGGTATCCTATTGTCCGTTGGAATCGTCTATCAATACTATGAAGTTCTGATGCAAGAAAGAGCAGCTGAAATGTATCCGGCGTTCAGGCGTATATTCGGAGAATAGTTCATGGACAAAACGGTGATCGTGACCGGGATCCCGGGGACGGGAAAGACTACAGTCTGCAATTTAGTTGAAAAACTCGCAAGGGACTTGGGTGTAAAAACTAGCGTGATAAACTATGGAACCGTCATGTTGGAGATCCTTCGAAAACAGCGTATAACCCTGGAAAGAGATTCAATGCGAAAAGACAATGTGGCGACTCAGCGTAGATTGCAAAGAGAAGTGGCAGAGACAGTTGCCGAGAAAATAAAACATCTAAGCGGCCTGAAAATCATTGATACTCATATGGCAATCAAAACCCCTGAAGGATATCTTCCCGGCCTACCAAGCCGCAACCTAGAACTCTTAAAACCGGAATTGCTGGTTCTTGTTGAAGCTCAGCCAAAAGAGATTTCCTCAAGAAGGACGAAAGACGCCAACAGAAAAAGAGACATAGCCATAGAAGACACGGTTAAGGAAGAATTGCTGTTCTCACGACTTATGGCCGGAGCGTGCGCAGTGTATACAAGCGCTCCGGTGAAAATAGTTATTAACTCTGAAGGAAAACAAGAAGAAGCGGCGAAAGACATACTGAGAGCTTTAGGAGTAACGTAGAAATGCTTCAATTCATGCAAGAGATTCCGCCAATTTTGAAAAGCATTCCCTACTCTACTCTATTCATACTAACTCTAGCGGCACTAGTATCCTTGCTGACGACCCTCGTAAACCGCCGTTTTACCAACCCCGAACAATCAAAAGCATGGAGGAAAGAGATTTCAGATTGGAACAAAGAATTGCGAGATGCGCAGAAGAGCAAGGACAAAAAAGCCTTGGACAAAGCTATGAAGAAGCAGCACCAAATAATGCAACTTCAGTCCAAGATGATGTGGCAGTCAATGAAAGTATCCCTTCTGTTCCTTGTTCCATTGTTCATTATGTGGCAAGTTCTAGGAGGCTTCTACGGGTTAGCCCCTATAGCATTCCTTCCAGGCATTGGCTCCAACCTGCCAATTCCTATCTTCAACTATTCACTCATATGGTGGTATTTGCTGTGCTCTATCCTTTTCGGAACCGCATTCCAACATGCTTTCAAACTAATCGAGGTGACTGAGTAAGATGCCCAGACCGAGCAAACGAACTCGAAGTAAGAAACGGGTCAACAGACCCTTGCCAGGCGGCAACAAAACAACACAGTATAGGCCGAAGATTACGGCTCTATTGCGATGCAGCCTTTGCGGGCAACCATTAACAGGAGGACCAAGTCTATCTCCACTCAAAGCGCGCAAACTCAATCAGAGCAAGAGAAAAATCTCGCGCCCATACGGAGGACAACTCTGCTGCAACTGCCTCAGAAACACTCTGAAACAGGCTGCAAGAGCGCTCTAAAAACTATTCCTGAAGGCTTCTAGATGTCTCCGAAGAAACCGAAAGGCAGGAAGAATAAGAAACCAGTGGTTATCTGCATTAGCGGAATGGCTGGAAGTGGAAAGAGCACTCTGGCAAGAAAACTTGCCGAGAAATATAGGCTCCGATATTTTTCGGGAGGAGACGCATTGAAAGCCTTGGCTTATGAAGAAGGTTACAGATCTCACGAACAAGGATGGTGGGAAAGCAGAGAAGGGTTGCGTTTTCTACAGGAAAGGGGCGCTGATCCTGCATTTGACGAGGCGATTGACAAGGAACTTTTGAAGTTGGCGCACAGAGGAAACGTGATCCTTGACAGTTGGACTATGCCGTGGCTTCTTAAACATGGCTTCAAGATATGGTTAGAAGCTTCCACTGAAAAAAGGGCGGGGAGAATAGCTGAAAGGGATAGAATGACCTTCGAGGAAGCCTTGCGGGCTCTGAACCAGAAAGAGAAACAGACTAAAGATATCTACAAGAAACTGTACTGTTTCACTCTAGGAGAAGACCTCGCACCGTTTCACTTTATTCTAGACACAGACAGTTTGAATGCGGAAGAGGTTTTTCAAGTTTTGTGCATGGTAATGGACAATCTTGTCCTGAAACGTGAAGGCCACTAACAAGGTTCAACGTGCAAAACGAATCGGGTTAGTACCCTCCGACTTTCGAGACAAGCAATCCCCTCACCACTATCAGGCATTCCACTTCCTAGCGTGTTCCACGATAACCGAAAGTATAATATGCAGTTAGAACATACAAGGTTTCTTATTAGGTCTGAGACTTTTGCCAGAAACATCGAGGACTCGAGTTGCCAAGGTTTTCAGCCATGGATCGTCAACCGTAGATGATCAGCCACTCAAGTGGAGAGCTAGCCACATGTTTCTTGGATTCTTGATCGCAACTTTCATCTCTTACATTCTCTTGTCCACTCAGAGCAGCGATGTAGCTTTCGTGCTCATTGCCTTCAATTTCTTCTTCGTTTCGCTCACATTTCCTTTGAATGGACTGCTCGTTGCCAAAGTGCTTCTACTGGCACTGGGCAACCTTATCGGTTTGCTTTGGAACTATCTCTTTTCATTGTTTGCTTATGGTGTCGCTTACTATGTTCAAGGGTTTTTCAACGTTGTTTGGTCACTCCTAGGTCCTTTGGTAAACATGATGTGGATCGTCACATTTTACTCTGTAAGTTTGACTTTTCTATCAAGCCTTCGAATCGATCAGCAGGGGCGGGAATTTGATAGCTGAGGCTTTACAATTGCTATCTCTAATGCTGACTGGTTTGATGGCGGCTTACCTTTGTCGACATTACTTTTTCACTCTGAACGTTCTCAAGAACTCTGGAAAACCAAGAAAGGACATTGCATCAGAGAGCACAGATTTTCAACCTTCAGTATCCATCTTAATTCCCGCCTGCAATGAGGAACCGGTCATTGGGAGAATTCTGCAAAGGATGTCCGAACTCACCTATCCGAGCGACAAAACGGAGATAATAGTCATCAATGATGCGTCAACAGATGCAACTGGAGAAATAGCGGAACAGTATGCGGAGGCGCACAGTTTCATTCATGTTCTACATCGGAATGAGAAAGAAGGAAGACGGGGAAAAGCAGCAGCCCTGAACGCGGGACTGAAACGTGCGGAAGGCGAAATCATACTTTGCTTCGATGCAGACTATTATCCGCAAAGAAACATCGTCGGACAGCTCGTGAAACCGTTTGAAGACCCAAAGGTTGGGGCCGTGCAAGGCAGGGTCACGGTGTTGAACGAACCGAAAAACCTTGTAACCAGACTTGTGGCATTGGAAAGAATAGGCGGATATCGGATCGACCAGCAGGCTCGAGACAGCTTGGGACTTATAACCCAGTTTGGGGGAACTGTCGGCGGGTTCAGAAGGAACCTACTGGAATCTTTGGGCGGATGGGACGGATCTATATTGGCAGAGGACACTGACCTCACCTTTAGGGTGTATCTTGAAGGCTTCAAGGTTTGCTACGCAGGCAACGCGGAATGTTATGAAGAAGCCGTGGAAAATTGGCGAGCTTACTGGAAGCAAAGATACCGGTGGTCGAGAGGCCATATGCAGTGTGCTTTCAAGCATCTGTTCAAGGTTTTGAGAAGTGTGAATCTAACGCTCAAACAGAAAATTGACGCTGTTCTCCTATTGAATGTGTACTTCATGCCGATTCTAGTTTTGCTTTCATGGATCATATCTGTTCCGTTGTTCTTCTTGAACTCTCAGCCGACTCTGGGGATAGGCTGGGCGGCGATATCGATCTCTGTCTACAGTTTTGTGGGAAATTTCGCGCCGTTCTTCGAAGTGGGGGTCGGCGCGTACTTGGATGGCAGAAATAGAGCTCACTGGTTGATTTCGTTGTTAATCTTTACTTTTTTGTATAATATTCCTATTTGCACGAAAGCGTTTGCAGATTTGATTGTGTCAAAAGTCTCAGGCGAAAAAAGCGTTCATTGGGATAAAACTTCGCATTCGGGTGATGGAAACAGTTATATTATGAATTAAGACAAAATACTGAAAAGATATCAATGCTTGAGAACGTGTCGCCAACGATGTTTGTTGCACTGGCTTTTGGAGTTGTGATGTTCGTTTTGTTCATGTTTTTGCCCGCACTTCTTGAGCTTAGAAGACCCAGAGACGCGGGGCCGAGAAAAATAGTGGAAGATGTCTCAGCAGGCCGAAAACTGGAAATTGCTTCGATGGAAGAGACTGAAAAAACCGAAGTGGATCAAGCGATTGTCAAGAGAATCTCCAATATTCTTTCTACTTTGCCAAACCTAGAGGCTTAAGTCTGTTCTTCTTCAAGAACAGCGTTGCAGCTCTCCATTTTTCGCGAGCTATCCCCAGATTACCGAGAACTGACCCATGGAGCGAATAGAAAATGTAGCAAAGGTACGTGCATCGTGCACAGTTGCTGTATGTCTGCCTCAGTCGGTCGAATTCTTCACTATTCCAGACTTCGGGCAGATCACGTATGGACGCGACTGAATCGTGAAGATGGCACCCGGCCACTCTGCCTAAGTGGTCGATCATAAGAAAGTTCTGAAGTGCAGAACATCTCCACGTTCTCTTGTTTTCTGAATAAAGAGTCCTGATCGCCTTTAGTATCTTATTTGTCAGAAAGATTTGGCTGTTATTCTTCTCAAGTTCCATAAGTGAATCACAGAGATTGACCATTGTCTCTCTATCAGTTATCGTAAACTCATCGTTCTGCTTCCCAATTTTGAAAAGTTGGCTGCTGTTCACAGAAGAGTCGAAAGAGTAGAGGCTGTACCATATTGGCACGTTCTTTTGCATGAAGTAATTGGTGATGTCAATTATCTCTTGCAGGTTGAGCTGCGAAATAGTCGGTGTCACACCTACGCGAATTCCTTCTTCCTTGAGTTTCTTGACGGCATGCATGGCTTTTTTCCAAGAGCCGGGCACGCCTTTGATGTAGTCATTTTTTTTCGGATCCAAGCTGTCTATGGATATTGCAACAAGGTCAGCGTTGTGTAGGGCATCCACTTTTTCGGCGGCCATGCTCCCGTTATCATATACAGTCGTCACGAAGTGTTTGGAAGCATATTCTATGATCTCGCCAATGTCTTCCCTCAGGAGAGGATTTCCACCGGACAGCACAATTTCTATGATGCCAAGCTCCTTGAGAATGTCCAGCCCCTTTATGACTTCTTTTGTCGAGAGTTCTTTTGTATCTTGTTCTTGCCAGACGTTGCATCCTCTGCAGCGATAGTTGCATTTTCTTGTGAGCATCCACTGTGCGTGGAAGGGTCTGTTAGGAGTCAGAGAGCGAACGATGATGCCTCTGGCTTTTTCCACCAATGTCATAGGCTACGCCTGTACTCAATCCATCATGGATTCAGCTGGTTTTTATAAGTTTCTCATAAATCGTAGTATTCATCCGTAGGCTGCAGATAAAGTATTTATTTTAAACGGTTCAAAATATGTCTTTCCAGCTGAAGCTTGGGAATCGTCGGCAAAATGAGATGGGCAATTATGGAAGCGGTTGATGTTGTCATGCTCACAAAGAACAGTGAAAGGCTCCTGAGACAATCTCTTGCTTCTGTCTACAAGAACGTTCCTGTCGATAATCTGATCATTGTGGATGGTTACTCAACTGATAGAACTGTGGAGATCGTGAAAGAACTTCAAGAGAAGTATGGAAATGTCATCCTGATTGCGCAACAAACCCAGAAAGCAAGCTCATTGGAACAATGTACAAATCTTGCACAGCATATATATAGAGAACTTGTTTCATAGAAATATCGTCGAGCTCTTGCGTCAATCGGGCTAATGACTTTGGCTTCGCATTGAGTGAAAAGGTTGATGGAGCGGGGTCGGCGAATAGAATGAAGGGGTTGAAGCAGTTGCAGGCTGAGGAAGTTCCGAAAATGTCAATAGTTGTGCCAACGCTGAATGAAGAGGAGAACATACGGTTTCTTCTGGAATCCATCAAAAACCAGTCTTATGTGAACTTTGAGACTTTGATCATTGATGGTGGAAGCAAAGACAAGACGCAACTCATAGCTTGCCAGTACAATGCGAAGGTTGTGATTTTGCCCGGACAGGGAGAGTTCATTTCAAGAAATATCGGCGCAAAGATGGCCAGAGCCAATTTTCTGCTTTTTGCCTGTGCCGACATAGTCTTCCCCAAAAACACTTTTCAGAGAGTGGTCGAGGAATTTGAGAAGAGACCTGAACTCATTGCACTAACTGGTCCTGGATACCATTTTGACGCCTCTTTCGTGGGCAGGTTGGAGCACGTGGCCTTCGACTTCATCAGGTACTTTTTTTCAAAGTTTCCGAAACCTTTGAAGAGGTTTCCAACCAGCACCAACTTTTTGGTCGTTAGAAAGAGTTACTTTGACAAGACCGGAGGTTTTGCTGTTGATGACATCAACGCTGACGGACTCATCGGCAAAGAGTTGCTAGATATGGGTGCCGTTGCGTTCTTCCCAGACATTTACGTATATGCGTCAGCAAGACGAATGAAGGATATGGGGTTCTTTGCTTTCCACAAACACTACTTGTATGCTCTTGAGAACTTTTTCTATTTTTTCTCTAACAAATCGGTCTTAAAGAGTTGGAAACTTCAAGCTAGGAAGAGACATGGAAAGATGCATGAAATTCAGCGCGCACCAAGGTTTTAAGGGTATGTTTCGATTCTTAGACTAACAATAATATCTGCGCACTTCTTGAGAATGAAGTATCTGGCTGCAGATGTTGGATAGGACCAATACGGGTCCATTCAAGCTTCTTGTTCTTCCTTACATTTCGCCTCTATCCACTGGTAAGTCTTAGCCAATCCCTCTTCGAGGGTAATTTTGGGTTCCCAGCCTAGACTTTTTCTTGAAAGTGTTATGTCAGCGTTCCTGCCTCTGACTCCTTGAGGAGCTGAAAGGTCGTGAGTCTTTGTTATGATCTTTCCAGAGATCTTTATTATCATGTCGGCCAGTTCATCAATTGTTACCAATCTGTCCGAGCCGATGTTTATTGGTTTGCTGTAATCTGATTTCATGAGCACGATCGTGCCTACTACAGCGTCATCGATGTAGCAGTAACTCCGCGTTTGCCTACCATCTCCCCACACTGATATCGTTCCTGGATTGCTTGCCAAGGCAACCTTCCTGCAGAGTGCCGCTGGAGACTTTTCTCTTCCACCCTTGTATGTTCCTTCAGGTCCATAGATGTTATGGTATCTAAGGATTCTTATGTCCATTCCAAAATCGCGCTGGTAGGCTTCGCACATTTTTTCAGAGTAGAGTTTCTCCCACCCGTAGAAGTTGTCGGGATCAGCTGGGTAGGCATCTTCTTCCCTCAGGCCTTCCACGTTTGGATCTGTCTGGCGGAAGGTTGGATAGACGCAAGCGGAGCTACTGAACAGATATCGATCTATTTTGCCTCGCCTGCAGGCTTCAAGCATGTTTGCATTTATGAGGACATTATCGTGCATTACCTCTCCGCCTACTGTTGTGATGAAGCCTATGCCTCCCATGTTGGCTGCAAGATTATATACAGAATCGATTCCTTTTGTGGCGGCCAGGCAGTTCTTGGGGATTCTTAAGTCAAGGCGTACCTTTTCGGAATAATATTCTCCTCGTATGTACTCGTCAAACTTTATGTCCGCAATTCTCACATAATTACCTTGTTGATGCAACTCTCTTGCTAGATGGCTGCCTACGAAACCGCCGGCGCCAGTGACCAGTATTCGATCCATCAATTCACCAACAATGGTTTAAGATTAGGAATAAACTGATGTTGACGATATAACTAGACGGTGAATATAAAAAATGTTATGGTGTTTTCGCATTTGCTTGTCGAAGAATTGAAATCATGAGTGACCTTTGAGGACTGACGGCTCCCAGGTTCTCGGATGCGACGTGCGCCACCGTTTGGCCAGTCTAAAGGGTCATTCGCATGGTCTTTTGGAGAAACTTACGCAAAGTTTGGCCCTAAGCTAAATGTGGGTGTCTGGTATATATCAATCTTTTAAATAGTGGAGAATTTCCTAATTCAGTCAGAACCTTGAATCGGGTCAAGGAACAAGGATTAGCTATGACCAAAGCGGTGGACGTTGTCATGCTTACGAAGAACAGTGAGCGACTACTTAGGAGATGTCTTGCCTCTATTTATGAAAACGTGCCTGTTAACGAGTTGATCGTTGTCGACGGTTATTCGAATGATTCAACCTTGAAAATACTGAAAGAGTCTCAAACAAGATACCGGAAAATCATTGTAATTGAGGATGCCGGAACACGTGGCAGTGCGAGGCAAAAGGCGATAGCTCACGTGAAAAGTGACTGGTTTCTTTTTGTGGACAGCGACGTGATATTGAGCGACGGTTGGTTCGCCAAGGCTGAAGGACTGATGAATGACGATGTGGGCGCGATTTGGGGGATTGAAATCTGGTCTGTGGTGAAGAACATGAAAATCTTGGGATTGTATGAAAGGGTCACGTGGAAAATCTTTGAAGGCAGAGGAGGGACGCACGACTTGCTGGTACGGCGCAAAGCAATCGAAGATATCCGGATACCCTATCATCTGCACACCTATGAAGATTCATACATTAAATCGTGGATTCTAAAGAAGGGCTACAAGGTGATCGCTGTTTACGAACCTTATTGCATTCATTATCGACCAGAAAATGTTTGGACGATAAAGCAAAGTATCAAACTGATAGCTGGCGATCTGAAGTTCGCGATTCGCCGCCCTACGCTATTGTTGTCCTATGCAATCTACACTGCAATTGTTGTTTATCAGAGTTTTCTGCGGAATTCCAAGCTGAGCAGGAGATGGCGTTAAATAGCAGGCATGTTCTGCAAAGCTCGCCAAAGGTGGTCGGTCACGGGTCTCACCAGATCTCCTACTTGGCCGTTCTTGCGGATTATAAGCCGCGTTTCTGGAGAAGAGAGGAATTCTCCTATAATCTCCGCGGCGATGCCCTTTTTCTTCAGAGCTTTCACTACATCTTCAGCGGATTCTGGTTGGGTAGCGATTAGCAGGCTGCCGGAGGCTATGAGCTGCAGAGGGTCTACTTGGAAAAAGTTGCATATTTTGGCAGTTTCAGGTTGTATTCGAATTTCTTCTTTGAAGATTTTTACGCCTAGACCTGAAGCGTCGGCCATCTCGTGTATTCCACCGGTCAAGCCTCCTTCTGTTGGATCATGCATAGCGTGAACACCGCCGGTTTTGAAGGCAGTTATCGCATCTTTGACTACACTTATTTTATCGTAGAATCCTTTTGCTTTGTTCAGCATTCTAGCATTCATCACTTTTTTCAATTGACTCTCTCTGTCCCAAGCAAGAATAGCGGTGCCTTCAATTCCAGCACTTTTTGTCAGTATGAGCTTGTCTCCGGATCTCGCTCCGCCTGCTGTCACGTAATTCCCTTTTTCAGTTACGCCGATTATGCATCCTATGACTATTGAACTTGCCAAACCTGGAGTCACTTCGCAGTGTCCTCCGATGATGGCTATACCCAAATCTTTCGCAGCCTTGTTCATCTGTGTGCTAATTGTTTCAACGGTTTCTCTCTCCGCGTTTTCAGGAAGAAGAATGCATGAGAGCAGAAATGTAGGCTGAACACCGAAGGTGGCGATGTCGTTCGCGTTGACGTTCACGGCAAGCCAGCCAATTCTTTCCGTCGCTCCAGTGATAGGATCCATTGAAACGATTAGAGACTTTTTGCCAAGATCTATTACTGCACCGTCAATTCCCGCTGACGGCCCTAGAACAACTTCGTTGCGCTTTGTGCCTAGGTTTTTGAAGATAACTTCTTTCAGAATCTCCATTGGAATCTTTCCAGGGGGCAGTTTCATCATAGATCCTTCTTAGGGCATAGTCATGGTTCTAGCTTTTGAGTTGTGGGAGGCTACGCAGAACAATGCTCACGATCGGTATTGCAACGATCAAACCGATGACCATCTGTCCTATGTTTACTGGAATTTCCACAATCGCGCCTGTCTTGCCGAGCACTAACTCTTCGTACATGAAATATCCGACAGCCATTTCTAAGCCTCCGACAATCATTGAGAAAACGGCCCGTCCAGATTCTGGTTCAATCTTGAAGCCCATTAAGATAATAAGCAAAGCAACGATTGCGCCTACAAAATACCAGATTGCGGTCGGGACAAAGGCTGTTAGACTGAGGGTCGGCAGCTGGGGAAATCCTAGAGATAGTTGCACGTCTCCACTGTAGTAGATAGAGCCAGTTATTGCAAGCAATGAGCCTACAATTATGCCCAAGGATGCAGTGTAGATCATCCAGTTAGACCTTGAAGTCCGTCTGAACATCTTGTTCAAAGACCCCACGATTGCCCCCTCACAGGCTTTTATGACTAGCGTTCCAGGAGCAAATTGAGCAGCCACCAGCGTATCGGCTATTGCTGCGCCTATACCACCAGCGAAAGCGCCTACATATGGGCCGAAAAGCAAGGCCGCAACATAGATTGCTGTTTCACCAACATTGAAATATCCGGTGGTTGCGGGAACACTCACAGTGAAAATCAGGGTTGCTACACATACAAGAGCCGCGAAAACGGCACTTATCGCAAGTTTGAACGCTGTCTTCGTGGCGTCCCTTTTTTCATTCATTTCAAACCCTGCCAGAATACTATAGGTGGAACCATCTGGTCTTTAGCCTTTCGCAAATCAAGGTGTAGAATCCATTGAGGATCCAAGTTTCCTGAGCGGTTGAAATGGGAAAACCTAAATGTGAGTGCTTTGATGGTACATAGCAACTTGCGAGTTGACAGTTATGGCTGAAGAAAAAGTCAGGGACGATCCCGTTAAACTCCATAAAGAGGCCAACACCCTTTTCGAAGTTGGCAAATACAAAGAAGCTAAGGACAAGTTCTTGAGAACCGCAGAACTGTATTACAAGGTGCAGAACTTCTTCGATTCTGCATCAATGTACTATAAGGCCGGCGAAAGCGCTTATACACTTAAGGATTATAAGGAAGCAGCTGAACATTTTGCGAAGTCCTCTGAAATATCGTTTCAAAAGGGTTTCGATCGGTTCGGAGTCAGCGCGTTGGAATATGCAAGAGACAGTTATAAGGCATTGGACAAGAAAGCTAAAGTCAAAGAACTTGAGAAGAAAATACAAGAAGTAAAAAAGAAGCTCGAAGCCACATTCTAACAGGGAAACGCTTGGGATCTATTATCATTTTGAAACAGACGCGTCAAGACAATGCTTATGTCTAGAACTCCACGATTCAAGAGTTAGATGTGTTCTAAGGGTATGCAGACGCCTTTTAGGGCTTTGGCAGAACTGGGCGAAAAACTTGAGGCCACGAGAAAACGTCTTCTCATGGTAGATCTTGTTTCAGACTTTTTGACAAAGCTGGAGGTTGACGAGGTTGAGCCTGCGGTTTCAATGATTTTAGGGAGGCCGTTTCCAAAATGGAGTCAACGGACTCTTGAGGTTAGTTGGGCCACTTTGAGCGAGATTATAAGGCGGATTTCAGGGGTTGAGTGGAGCGTTTTTGATGAGGCTTTCAGTGGGTCTGGTGATATTGGTTCGGCTACGAAGGTAGTTTTTGAAAGAAGTAAGGTCAGGCGGCAGGCCGCCCTTTTTGAGAGGGCTTTGACGTTGATGGAGGTGAGGCGTAGTTTCGAGGCTATATCTGATGCTGTTGGGTACGGTTCAAGAGAAAAGAAAGAACGGCTAATAGAGACATTGCTGAGTCAGGCTTCGCCTTTGGAAGTAAAGTATTTGATGAAGATCTTTACCGGTGAGATGCGGACAGGTTTTCACGAGGGATTGATGGAGCAAGCGGTTTCCAAGGCATTCCAAATCCCGCTAAAGCTCGTTCAAGAGGCGAGTATGATCACGGGTGACGTAGGGGAAGTTGCCTCGGTTGCCAAAACTGAGGGTGCGGAAGGCCTGTTTAAGATTGGTTTCAAGGTATTCAGACCTGTGAGCCTCATGTTGGCTCAGATGGCTGATACCGTTGGCGAGGCCTTGAGAGAGCATGGTGGAAAGACAGGATTCGAGTACAAGTACGATGGGGCTAGGGTTCAGATTCACAAGCTAGCCGATCAGGTGAAAATATTCAGCAGGAGGTTGACGGATGTGACATACAGCCTGCCAGAAACGGTGAGAGCAGTCAAGCAGAACATCAAGGCAATGGAAGTGATCCTTGAGGGAGAAGTTATAGCCGTCGATGCTCAAGGTTTTCCGATTCCTTTTCAACATTTGATGCGTCGGTTCAAAAGAGTTCACTCAATTGAAGAGATGGTCACAGAGATTCCTATCATGCTTTACCTGTTCGATATCCTGTACCTTGACGGGAAAAGCCTAATTTCATCTTCTTACTTGGAGCGCAGGCGCTTATTGGCAGAAAATGCCGGAGGCATATCACTAACGGTTCAGATTGTTACTGACAACGTTGGAGAAGCTGAAGAGTTTTTGAGAAATGCGATGGATGCTGGGCATGAAGGGTTAATGGCGAAAAGGCTTGACAGCCCTTATACGCCTGGAATCCGTGGGAAACGCTGGCTCAAGGTGAAGCCTGTCCTTGAACCTTTAGATTTAGCTGTTGTTGCCGCTGAATATGGGTACGGTCGTAGGCATGGGTGGCTTTCAGACTACTATTTGGCGGCGCGTGATTCTGAAACCGGGGAATTCTTGCCGGTGGGCAAAACGTTCAAGGGGTTGACGGATGCCGAGATCATCGAGATGACTAGGCGGCTTAAGGAACTTGTCGTAAGGAAAGAGCATGGAAGAGTTATGGTTGTTCCGAAGATAGTTGTTGAAGTTGTTTACAATGAGATTCAAAGCAGTCCTAAGTACGAGTGCGGCATGGCTTTGCGGTTTGCTAGAATCAGCCGCATTAGAGAAGATAAGACTCCTGAAGAAGCGGACACGATACAGACTGTGAAGGAGATCTATGAGAGGCAGTTTTTGAAAAAAGGCAGATATAGAGCTGGTTGACAGCTGAATAAGGCAAGGAGGCGCCTAGATGCCTGGGGCTCGGAGGGTTCCGGTTTACGATGAGTATTACAGTCGGCAGATCATTTTGAAGGAGTTCGGTAGGAAGGGTCAGAACAAGCTTGCGCGTTCAAGGGTTGCGGTTGTCGGGCTCGGAGGTTTAGGCACGGTTTCGTCGCTTTATCTGGCTCTTGCCGGAGTCGGAAGTCTGCGTTTGATAGATCAAGACACTGTGGAACTGCCTAATCTGCATCGACAGATTCTTTACACGCTCGATGATTTGCATTATCCGAAGGTTGAGGTTTCTGCTAAGCGACTCGTGAAGGCGAATCCTCTTGTGAGGGTTGAGTCTTGTCCCGAGAACTTGAATGCACATAATGCGGAGAAGCTTCTTTCTGGAGTTAACTGTGTCGTCGACGGCTTGGATAATCTGCGGACGCGTTATGTGGTTAACCGCGCGTGTGTGAAGCTTGGGGTTCCGTATGTTTTTGGGGCTGCGATAGGGCTTGAGGGTAACCTTTCGGTTTTTGCTCCGCCTGACACTCCGTGTCTTGAATGTTTGCTGCCGAGCGTCAGTGACGAGTATGTGTTGACGTGTGACACTCGAGGCGTGCTTGGAGCTACAGCGGGCATCATTGGCACTATGCAGGCTATGGAGACAATCAAAGTCTTAACCGGTGTGGGTTCGGCTTTGAAGGGTAAATTGATGATTTGTGACTTCAGTGACATGTATTTCGCGGTGATAGACATTTTCAGGAGAGACCGTTGTCCTGTGTGCCGAGGCAATGTTGCTGTTCGGGACTTGGGGGAAAGACTGGTTTGGCTGTGTGGGCGTGATACGGCTAACATAAACCCTGAAAAGCCTTTGGAAATGAGCCTTGGCCAAGCGTACGAGTCGATTAAACGCAGCTTTAAAGTGCGGTTGAGATCTCATCTTGCGATAATCTTTGACTACAAGGGCTTTGAAATCAGCCTGTTCCACGGTGGACGAATGTTGATAAAGAATGTAAAGGATGAAGACACCGCTTTGGGGGTTTATCGGGAAGTCTGGCAGAAGCTGGGCGAGAGCCGATAAACGTATTTATGGCAGTTTTGAAGATATGTAGTTTGCCGGGGTGGCCGAACGGTTCAGGCGGTTGCCTGCAGAGCAGCTGTATATGGGTTCAACTCCCATCCCCGGCTCCACGACATAAATCTCGCTGCGTATGACTAAGCGCTTCTACCCCTCCTAGGTTTCAATGTATCGTGGATATTTGGATCCAAATATGTCCATCTTCAAGATTGTTCAGAGTTGAACCTGCGTTGACAATGCGTGCCCATTGGAGCTGACTCTAAGAGTTGACGAGGGTTCCTCAACGCGCCTCGTAGGCCGTATGGTATAGAGTAGAAAGTGTGGGGTTTGCGGGAGATGTCACCACCGGTCGCAGGTACGGCTCCCATCTCGGCTCCTTGAACGAATCCTTGGTTGCGAGTTCTTGGTTTGATCAGGATAGTGAGTAACGGTGGAAGTCTTTTTCCGCAAGTCATAAGTGCTGAGGTGGAGGAGATAGGTGATGATCTTGTATGAAGGGTCGTAGCAGTTTAGATCTTGGGCTTTTGTGGGAGTTGGTTAAGAACAGTCGTAGGAGTGACAGGGTGTTGGCCAAAATTCTCGGTACGTCTCAGCCTACGGTGACTAGAAAGAGGGTTTTTCTTGAGAGGGAGGTGATAGACGGTTACACTGCTATTCCGAAGTGGGAGAAGCTTGGGTACGAGATTTTTGCGTTGACTCTGGTGAAGATTAGGGCGGTGATTGGTTCGAAGGCTGAATATGATGCGACTCGGAAGAAGTCGTTGGAGTGGCTGATGAGTCAGTCGAACATTATTATGGCTGGTGCCTGTCGGGGGATGGGTGTAGATTCGTTTATGATTTCGGTGCACAAGTCTTACAGGGACTATGATGAGTTTATGCGTAATCATAGGCTTGAGTTGGGCGATTTTGTCGAGGATGTTCAGTCGGTTCTTGTGAACCTAGGTGGAAAGGAGGTTGTGAAGCCTCTGAGTCTGAAGTATTTGGCGGCAGGCTTAGGTGATGAAAAGGAAAACTCCTAAAGGCTTGAGGTTTGGCGTTGAGAAACATCTCGGACGCAAGCGGCTTGGAAGCTGCTATCCGGTGAGTTCCATTCGTGCGAAGGCAGAATGTTCTGTCGAGAGCACATGTTGAATAGTGAATCGTTGAAAACATGGCTAAGGGAGGGCTTTAGTCGCGGTCACCTTTATCCGGCTTTCCGATTACGGCTGTGGTCCTTTCGAGTTGAGAGGGTCATGCATGAGCTACTGCTGTCTGATCGATCGATCGATCGAATGAGAGGAGCTGTTTTGTTTTTTGAATCCGTAAAACACGCTGTTTAGTTTGAGGGGAAAACATCTTTGAACGAAGCGAACAAGGTTCTGAAAGAAATTGAAAGAATGGCGGAAAGGAAGTTTCTGCCTTTCGTTGGTCCTGATAGGGGTCGAGTGTTGATTGAAACCGTTCGCAAAATCAGGCCTAAGCGAATCTTGGAGGTTGGAACGTTTATGGGTTATTCGGCGATTTTGATGGGGAAGGAGCTTGGAAGCGGCGCTGAGTTGATCACTGTTGAAATTGATGCGGATGAAGCTGAGATGGCGCGAGAGAACATAAGAAAGGCGAGGATACCTCCGACTGTAGATGTTATCGTTGGCGACGCGATCGAGGTTCTGCCGAAACTGACTGGCAAGTTTGACATGGTCTTTATTGATGCCGATAAAGGTGAATATCTAGACTACTTACGATCGGTCGAGGATAGGCTTCATCCGAAGAGTGTTGTTGTTGCGGACAACGCAGGTATTTTTGCTGATCAGATGATGGACTACTTGGAGTATGTAAGGTGTTCTGGAAAGTACAGTAGCAAATACGTGTCTGTGGGTGAAGATGGACTTGAAGTGAGCGTCAAGCAGTAGGGACCAAGGCGCGTTTGGTCTTATCTCCTTGCACGGCTGTCAAGTCAGGTGGGCAATGTATTTTTCGACCATGTGGTGCGGGTGGTAGCTTTCTTTGGCTTTTCTAAGCCCCGATACGCCTAGGTCTTGTTCTCTGTTTACGAACCTGAAATTGCTAAGTGCCTTTTGACAGAACCATTGATTGATGACTTGGTATAGGCCTTCTATTTCGTGGTTGGCCTTTTCGAAGTGGATGACAGCTGTGTCATTGTTGAGTGATTCGGCCAGAGTGAAAGCTTCAAGTTTGCCGTCGACATAAACGACTCCCCCACTAATGCCGAGATACTCATAGTTGTCGAAAGCGGTTCTTATCGCGGTGTTTTCTGCTTCTAGGCTCGGAACCATCTTGCAGTTGCGGAGGTTACACCATTCTGTTTGAAGCTTGAGGCATTCGTTAATTTCTGACCGTCTAATGCTAACGTATTTACATTCGTGCATGGATAGGCAACGCGCAATAAAGTTACGTTTCGGATGGTACCTGTCGCCTGGAAGGTCGGCGAGGTCACTCGTTAGGTAGACGTAGTCCCAGTCGTCGCGGTCAGGTTCAACCCTTACGTTCTCCATGGCCAGTTCTTGGGATCGCTCAGGCGTCACCCCGTAAAGCAGTGGTAAGTGATATTCTCCGACGTTGGCTGCTCTTAGTGCTTTCAACGCAGCGGTTAAGGGTTGTTTGCCTAGAGGTGGCAGCAGAAATGTCTTGGCGTCGCGGAGTCTCTTCCGCTGGAGCAACACCGTTTCTCCGAGACGTGAGAGTTGGACTGGTTCAGAATCGTTCCACACGAACAGGTTGGTGAATGTGAGCTCGGATATTTGCGGTTGCGTTTGCTTGAGGAGCGAGTCAAGTAGTGGTTTATCACTGGTTGCGAGGTTTCTGAAGCTTGGAAATTCTGGAAGCTGCACAGTCGCGCTCCCCAGATGAATTCTATAGAGTGATCTGCCATTTACAGCTTTTAGTCTCCACGAAATACATTCCTCAGAATAAATACGCTAGATCGTCAGTGCTAGTGTGCAGTTAAAACCTTAAGAACTAGTAGATTTAAGTTGGACATTGCGGTTGCTTCAAGTGAGAGCAAGGGACTTCTGAATGTCTTCAACCCATTCAATCACTGAGAAATCTGATCTGGACTGGACGCCGATTGATGTGCATACTGTTTACATCTCGGATTCTGCTGGGTCTTCGTATCTATTCAGACACGAGACCGCATAACTGGAAGATAGCTGGCTTGCAGAAAGGTTTGATCCTTGTCTACAATGAGGCAGAGATGGTGGGAGAGGGGACAGGCTTTGGGTTTCCAGTTCTTGTCTATTCGGATGAAACGTACTTTTCAGGGGCCTCAAAGGTTTATCTTTGCTCATGGAAAAATTCCTGGATTGTTCGCAAAGAGTTCATAATGGATAGGATGGCGAGAAACAGGTTTAGAAACGTCACGCTGCAGAACGGAACAGCTCGTGCTCTATTCGGGTACCTGGCTGATTTATATCAGAGTCACCGGCATTTCCGGTTTTTGGCACTGAAAAACCTGGCTAGAAAAATGTACGTTAATACGGCCTTTGTGAAAGTGTCATCGGTAGGTAAGGTAATCGTCACCTATGCCGGAGATGAACGGCGAATTCTCGTCAAAGCAGATTTCACAGGTTTGAAGAGAAGGAAACTCGAGAAGATTTTCATGTTGAACGAGCAGGGGTCCAGATTTTTCAGAAAGTATGCGGACTCTCAAAAGACACAACTCGCAGATGAAGAAATAGGCGCTTGGGACGGAATTAACGCTCAATGGGCATGTCTGACCGACTTGCAAGGCAGATTCGGTTTCCGTCTATGGCGAATGAAAGATCATATTTTGCGAAGAGGACGAGAGTTCCTGAAGGATTCTTTGGACTGGGTTGGCTTGGACTACGAGATCAACCCTCAAAGTGCTGTCTTTGAATATATTATTGAAATCCTAGGTGTTTGACGTAAGATGGTAACTGTAACATTAGTCTATCCATATTTTCAGCCTTCGAATGACAATTCAATATTCAGATTTCCGCCTTTAGGATTGGGCTACATAGCCGCCTATCTGAAAAAACACGATATCTCGGTTCAGCTAATAGATTGCACCTTCATGAACCAAGAAGAGGCATTGGAGAAAATCAGACTCTCAGAACCGAAGATAATAGGCGTGCAAGTGGTGTATTCGATCAGAGAAAAAGCCATTCGCATTGCTGAGCTTCTGAAAAAAGAGTGTGAGCTTCTTGTCGCAGGAGGACCTCTTCCAACGTCGAATCCTGAAGATTTCCTACCATACTTTGATGTGGTGGCGATTGGAGAGGGTGAACAAACCATGTTCGAACTAGTCAATGCCATGCAAAATGGCGGTAGCTTGATGGACGTTAAAGGAATTGTGTTCAAGGAGAAAGGAAGAATTATAGTCACCCCCGCTCGAGATTTTATAAAAGACCTCGATAACGTTCCGTTCCCGTCTAGGGAACTGTTTGACAACCGAGCTTACGAGAACTACTATCAACGAAACTTCGGTTACACCACGACGTCGGTTATGACTTCTAGAGGTTGTCCATTCCAGTGTCATTTTTGTAGCCGACCCGTGTTCGGAAACAGATTCAGGTCACGAACCGCGCCAAACATAGCAGAAGAGGTAGAAGCGGTCCGCAGGCTTGGCTATGAGAGAGTATGGTTTGCTGATGACTGCTTTACGTTAGACCGTAAGAGGTTGCTGGAAATATGCAACGAATTAATTCACAGACACGTCAACATTGGCTGGGAATGCTTGTCAAGAGTTGACACTGTGGACTTGGAAGTTGCTGCGAAGATGAAGCAGGCGGGGTGTCTGCGCGTGTTTTTTGGATTAGAGTCCGGTAACGATTCAATCCTGAAAATCATGAAGAAGCAAGCTACCATAAAACAGGCCAAAGATGCTGTCTACGCTTTCAGAAAAGTCGGGATCCAAGTCGGAGCCTTCTTCATTCTAGGCTATCCCGGAGAAAATGGCAAGACGATGTTAGACACAGTCAAATTCGCATCCTCACTTCCACTAGACTACCTCTCCTTCACATTTCCATATCCCATCCCCGGGACGGAACTGTTTGACAAGGTTAAACAGAGGATGATTTCTGAAGAATGGCAAGAACCTGAGAATCTTCATCTCATAAAACATAAACTACTGTTTGACTCTCCCTTTTCCGAGACCAAACTCAAGTTTGCCGTTTTCAAGGGCATGACACAATTCTACATGCGAAAGTATCTGAGAACCAGACTGTACAGTCTAGTGGGGAAACCCTACGAAAGCCTTACAGACATCATATACCAAATCTTAAACTAAACGTGCGGCACTATCGGCTCCTAGCTGGTCAATAGCGCGCTGTGTTTTTGCTGAAATTTCTAGGGTAAAGCATTGAAAATTTGGTGAATTTGCATTGAAAATCTGCTGAAATTTTTGCTCTAGGGCATGTTGGCTCCGCGTCCTGGCAACATTGTCTATGTCAATTTTGTGGGGTCTGAGAGGTCACAGAATTGATAGCCCCTATCCCCCTATTTTTGAGATGTTTCAATCTGTAGTTCAACCGCCGTGTGCGAAGGGGCCTTCTCGTCAGGCGGCTTCAGCATGTGCTTCTGCTAGCTATGTGCATGTGCGCGCGCGAGTTGGCCTACTGTGAGGTTTGGATTGGCCAGTCAACCTAACCTGGGAAAAGTTAAAAAGGCAGACGCCTAGCTGCAATCGAATGACAAGGAGAAAGAAAAATGGAAAAGAGACTGAAAATAGGGGAAAAAGCGAAGGGCTTCACCCTGGAAGATCATAACGAAAAGGAATTCACGTTCTCTAATTTCAAAGGTAAGAAAGTGCTTCTTTCCTTTCATCCACTAGCATGGACATCTGTCTGCGCTGAACAGATGAAATCCCTGGAGAAAAACAAACGTATTTTCGACTCTCTTAACACGATAGCCGTTGGGGTGAGCGTTGACACTGTGCCGTCGAAAAAAGCTTGGGCGAAGAGCTTGGGCATCGAATACACTAGGCTGCTGTCGGATTTCTGGCCGCACGGCAAAGTCGCAGAGACGTACGGCATATTCAGGAGCAAATACGGGACCTCAGAACGTGCTAACATCATAATCGACGCAAACCAGGAAATAGCGTTCTTCAAAGTCTACCCGATTGGGCAGCTTCCCGACATTCAAGAAGTCATAGATGCCCTGAAGAGAATTCCCTAATATGTGCATCCGTGAGATGATTTTCTCGAACTCAACAAACGACCATATCCCTGCGAGTTCGCTGCAATACTGACACACTTGACCGGCTTCATTTCACTGATAAAATGATAAATAACTCGATATGTAGTTGTGAAGCTGATCTGGTGAAAGCGTAATGCCGAAAATGCTTATCTTCTACTACAGCCGAACTGGGAACACCGAGAAAATGGCAAAGGCTGTGGCGGAAGGAGCCAAAACAGTTCAAGAAGTTGAAGTCCAATTGGACTACAACGTGAGTCCTGAAACGCTGGACAACTTCGACGCCCTGATCGTTGCAACTCCGACCTACCACCACGACATGCCGATTGGGTTCAAGACTTTCTTTGAAGAAATTGCCGAGAAAAACATCAACCTGAAAGACAAACTTGGTGCAGCATTCGGCTCGTATGGATGGAGCGGTGAAGCACCAAAACTTGTCATTGAAATCATGAAAAACAAGTTTCAAATGAACGTAACCGAACCGCCGTTCCTGATCAAGTACACGCCTGATGAGTCTGGACTAGAAAAATGCCGTGCACTTGGAAAAAGACTTGCCGAAAGCCTTATTCATAAAGCATAACACTCTCTTACCGATGGGATGAAACGCTTTGAGCTCAAAAGACGATTTAGTGAAGTTTCTCAAGGATCAAATCAAGGTTGAAAACAAGATCGTTGATTCACTGAATAAGTCTCTCCCCGAGATTGGAAACCAAACCGTGAAAGGCGTTTTAAAGGGGATATCCTTGGATTCTGTCAAACACGCGGAAATGTATGCCTCAGCCGTCAGCCTGTTAACAAGCGTGGGCAAAGCACTCACACAAGAGAACCTCGACATGCAAAAGGATCTTGTTGAAAAACACATCCAGATGGAGGCAGAGCTGATTGAGAAAATCGGCAAGATGCTGCCCAGCGTGAAAGACAAGAAAGTCAGACTCCTGCTGAACGCGATACTATCGGACGAGAAGAGGCATCACGAGCTCTTGAAGAAAGTTCTGGAAATTCTCGTAAAAGGAGAAACCATAACAGAGGCAGACTGGTGGGACATCCTCTGGAAAGACGTTCCATTCCACGGAGCACCCGGGGGATAGGAACCCACAACATAGAATCGCAACTCACCAGAGTATCCCTATTTTCCTAATTCCCAAAAGAATGTGCAGCAAAAGCCAAAATATCTTCTGGATTCCATCGCACAGTGAATTGAAAATCTGGAGAAGCAAAGACAGTTAGAAGCGCGCGCATTTCTATTCGTTACGATCTGGCATGCGCGGGGTATCTGTTTCTTCGGTTAGCAATCATCGAGAATGTCCAAGAGCTCAGTTAGACTTTTGACAACCTTGTCTGGTTTAACCTCAGCGTGATCTTGCATGGGTCTTCTTTCTATCAGGATGGTTTTCATGCCAACTTTTTTTGGGCCTATGATGTCTAGATCCACCATGTCTCCAATGAAGACGGCTTTTGAAGGGTGTACGTTCAAAGCATCTAATGCCCTCTCAAAGATTTTGGGGCTAGGCTTTCTCTGGTTAACTTCCCCGCTAATCACTGTCAAATCGAAGAACTTGCTCAAACCAAAACGGTTTAGGAGTTGCCTGCCACATTCGGGGATACCGAAATTTGATATTAAGCCAAGCTTGTATTTTCCGCATAGTTTCTGCAGTACGCTGATCGCATCCTCGTCTATGCTTACGTGACGCATGAATTCGTCTGCAAATGCCCCCGTCGCCCTTGACACAATTGGGTTGGAGACATCAAGATTGAAGCCGAGCTTCTGCAGTGTCTGGGCAACCCGAACGTTGAAATGGGGTTCCTCCAGGCTCTGGCGAGACTCGGAATAATATTTATCCCGAACCTCGAAGTAGACGCGGCTGAAATCCTCAAAAGCGACCTCGATCCCATTTTTGACCAAAGATTCATGAAGCTTCCTCAAGCTAGGCTCATAGTAAACTTCTGCAGGTTCAAGCAGCAGCAGAGTGTCGAAAAGGTCAAAAAGCACAGCCTCGACCCGCATGTCCACACCCTGAATCTGGTCTTGGAGAGAAAGATAAAAGGGTTTTTGCGCCCTAATCTGCGCAGCCAGTGTGCGCTCAAGTCGACAGTTGGCAAATCTTAAGAGCACGGTGACAGGTTGATATCGATCAAGGCGGTCGTCATGGAGCTTGATGAAGCGATAATGGGAAGACGAAGCATCCGCGAATACGTGGACAAAGCAGTGCCTATCGAGCTCGTTCGTCAGGTTTTGGGCGCTGGGACTTGGGCGCCTTCGGCTAGGAATAGGCAAATGTGGCGGTTCACCGTTTTGACGGGCGACGCTAAGAAGAGACTTACAGATTTGTTCAGGTCGAAGCTTGAGACGCGTTTAAAGAGGGTCGGCAGAGGGCGGATGGGGTCTTCTTTCAGGAGTTGCGCGATCATGGAGCAGGCGCCCGTGTTGATCATTGGTCTGGGATGCGGACCATCCTCGGATCTCCAAACCTTCATTGCAGAGCGTAGCGGCGGCAATCCAAAACATGCTTCTCAAAGCCCACAGTCTCGGACTAGGCTCGCTCTGGATCTGTGATATCTATTTTGCTTCAAACGCGCTAACCAAGCATCTCAGCAAGTCGTGGACGCTCGTGGCCGCGGTTACACTTGGTTGGCCAGCGTCTACTTCGGCTCCGAGGCCGAGAAGAACAGTTGACGAGGTTTCAGAGTTTCTGAAGTAACGTGCCCACGTGCGCGCGTCCATGTAGTGCAAGGTAAGCTCGATGGGCTCTGAAAAAATCTTTTTCCACGACCCTTTCTGCCACAATTTGAAATTCGAGAGCTCTCATGGCAATGTTGAGAAGTCCATCAATTGTTACAAACGACTTTGCGCGCGCCAGACATGAAGTTTCATGAATCGGGTCGTTCAGTTTTTATCACACACACGGGACATACGTCTTTGGCGCTTTCAACACAAGCAACCAAGTCGCTTCCGACTTCTCCTTCACCCAAGCTTCCCTTTCTGTGCTTCTTAACAATGCTAGATTTTCCGTCTTCTATTAACTTGAATACCTCTGGGCACAAGACTACACATACTCCGCAACCTATGCATCCTTCTCTGTCAATCTGCACTTTCATGGTTTCTCCCCTTGTGTGTGCTACTTGGGCGCATCTGAGAATCTCAGTTCACATATAGCTAGTTCCATTATTGCCCTATGCCATTTTCTTAGGATCCAAAAGCTCATCCAAGTTTCCCTTGATCTTCAATCCCATTTCTAAGACTACTTCCTTTATCGTTTTGTCGCTGCTGCTTGCTTTTTCCGCTATCTCGGAGGCTTTGTCGTAACCTAATATCGGAACCAATTTTGTGGCAACCATCAGATTTCTCTCCAACTGAGCATTGATTTGCTCAATGTTTGCTCTGAGATTCTTCAAACACTTATCAACGAACGAGTTGATTCCGTTGGCAAGAATGTCGATTGAGTCTAGAAGATTTACGATCATCAAGGGTTTAGCCACGTTTAAGTCGAGGGTGCTGCCGAATCCCTCCGCAAGAGATATGGTTGTATCGTTACCCATTACCTGCATGCAAACTTGTATCAGAGCCTCAGCTTGCGTTGGATTAACTTTCCCAGGCATTATCGAGGACCCAGGCTCGTTTGGAGGGAGTATCAGTTCTCCCAGCCCGGCTCTAGGGCCGCTTCCCATCCATCGAATGTCATTAGCCATCTTCAGTGCTGAGAGCGCTAGCAATCGCAAGGCTCCGCTTGTTTCCACCATTGCCGCGTGAGACGCAATGCCCTCAGCCTTAACAGGGTTAAGTTGAAAAGGAAAGCCCGTGTCACTCCTCAGATGAGCGACAACCAGTCTTCCAAAGTTCTTGTCCGCATCAATGCCCGTTCCTAAGGCGGTTCCTCCGATGGGAACAAAGTAGAGTTCCTTGCATGCATTTCTCAATCGCATTTGGCTCGCTACCACTTGTCTTTCATAGACTTCGAATTCCGTAGACAAGCGTATGGGCATAGCGTCTTGAAGGTGCGTTCTGCCCACCTTCACTATGCCCTTAAACTCCCTTCTCTTCTGGCTAAGGATTTTTCTCAGTTTTTCCAGAGCTGGAAACAGTTTCGCGTCAAGCAGTTCAAGAGCGGAGAAATGCATGGCAGTGGGAATGACGTCGTTGGAGGATTGGCTCTTGTTCACGTGATCGTTAGGATGGATCGGATGCTTCTTTCCCAAGGGATAGCCTAGAATTTCGTTCGCTCTATTGGCTAGGACTTCGTTCATGTTCATGTTGATTTGAGTTCCAGAACCGGTTTGAAAAACGTCAAGCGGAAACTGATCAAGAAACTTCTCCTCCTGAACTTCTTCGATGGCTGTAAGAAGCGCTTTACATTTCTCTTTATCTAACGTGCCTAACTCGAAGTTGGCTTTTACACAGGCTTTCTTGACCTTCGCTAAAGCCAGAACAAACGACTTGGGAAATCTTCTGCCGCTAATCTGAAAATTCTGTATCGCCCTCTGGGTGTTGATTCCCCAGTAGGCGTTTCTTGGAACCTCCATAGTGCCGAAAACGTCCTTTTCTTTTCTGGTTTCCCCTTTCATGAGCGCCATCTCTTCAATTTTCGATCAGACCGTCCCTTTCAGACATGTTTGAACAATGTCTCCAATCAGAATCTCTAGTTACTGTTTGTTGATGTTTAAGATTTTTTGGTAGAACGACTTGATTGAAAATGGCTTCTGAAATCGTGGCGTCGTTCCGACGAAACGATTATAAGACTTACACGTGCACTCAGCTTTAAAGCAAAAAGCAAGAAGCCCAGCTCTTGAGGCATATAGTTTTGGATGGTGAAAACAATGGCAGCTTCGAATGCAGATCAAAAGAAAAAAGCGGAGAAGCCGCCAGGCTGGGCGCAGTCCATGGGCGCAGAAGAAATCCTGTGCGTGCCCATCGACGACATTCTTGGGAAACTACAGAGTTCTCGTTCAGGCCTCACGTCAGATCAGGCTGAAGAGTTTCTGAAAATCTATGGCTACAATGAAGTAGCTAAGAAAAAAAGAAGAACCGCGATCATCAAGTTTCTATTGAGTTTCAAGAATCCCCTAGTGCTAATCCTGCTTTTCGCCGGCATAGTGTCCGGATTAGTTGGATCGATCGATCGATCGACGATCGAAATCGTCAATTCAGCGATAATTCTTACGATAATTCTGATGAGCGTTGTTCTCATGTTCTTGCAGGAATCCAAGGCTGAGAAGGCGGCAGATGAACTGAAGGAAAAAGTTGCCACGACCGTCTCAGTGTTGAGAGACAATGTTAGGAAAGAGATCAAGCTTTCAGGAGTCGTTCCGGGAGATATAACAATTCTCTCTGCGGGCGATGTGGTTCCCGCTGACGCCAGATTGATAACTGCAAAGGATTTTTTTATAGACCAGTCTGCATTGACAGGTGAGTCATTTCCTGTGGAGAAAACGCCCACGGCGTTGACCGCAGAGCAGGCATGCACTGTTACCGAATGGGGTAACTATCTTTTCATGGGTACTTCTGTGGTGAGTGGTTCGGCCACGGCTATTGTTGTGAAAACTGGAAGCTACACGGATTATGGGAAAATCGTTAAGAAGATCGTTGAAAGAAGGCCTGAAACCGAGTTTGAAAGGGGACTCAGACGATTTGGTTACATGATCATGCAAGTCACTTTCATACTGGTCATTTTCGTTTTCTTCATAAACTCATTGTACAAGCGTGGCGTTTTGGAATCCCTGCTTTTTTCTGTTGCCCTCGCAGTGGGGTTGACGCCTGAGCTCTTGCCGTTGATTCTTTCGATTAACCTGTCGAAAGGAGCATTGGGAATGTCCAAGAAAGGGGTCATAGTGAAAGAGTTGGCGTCGATCCAGAATTTTGGTAACATGGATGTTCTTTGCACTGATAAAACAGGAACCTTAACCGAGAACAAGGTTACATTGATGTTACACATAGACATAGAAGGAAAGGACAGTTACAAAGTCCTGCAGTACTCTTTCCTCAACAGTCATTATCAAACTGGCCTCAAAAGTCCTCTCGATGAGGCGATCCTTGCGCATACGGAGGTTGACGTGACGGGTTATGAGAAGATTGATGAAGTTCCGTTTGATTTTACCAGAAGACGCGTCTCGGTCGTCGCCGAGCATGAGAGGCAGAGATTTTTCATAACCAAAGGAGCGCCCGAAGAAATAACCAAGGCCTGCTCGTACTATGAGCTTTCTGAGAAGATTTATGACTTGGCAAGTGAGGCGCAAAGAAAAATCGAGCAGAAATATCTTGACCTCAGCGCTGAGGGATTCAGAGTTCTAGGAATCGCGTACAAGAAGGTCAGGGAAGAAAAGACCACGTATTCGATCAACGATGAGAGTGACATGGTGTTCTTAGGTCTTGTCGCTTTCATGGATCCGCCCAAGGAGACGGCTAAGGAATCTCTACAGCTGTTCAAGAAAAATGGTATCGAACTGAAGATATTAACTGGGGACAACGAACTGGTCACGAGAAACGTGTGCGATCAGCTGGGTTTTGAAGTCAAGGGGGTTGTTCTGGGAAGCGACGTAACTAAGATGAATGATGACGCGCTTGCAAGGGTGGTTGAACAAGCCAATATTTTTGCAAGAGTCACTCCGTCTCAGAAAGACAGAGTCATCAGCGCGTTGAAGGGCAACGGGCATGTTGTAGGCTTTCTTGGAGACGGCATAAACGACGCTCCATCAATGAGAGTCGCCGACGTCAGCATATCGGTTGACAACGCAGTGGACGTTGCGAAGGAATCTGCAGACATCATTCTTCTGCACAAGGATTTGAGAGTGCTTGAGGAGGGAGTTTTGGAAGGCAGAAAAACATTCGGCAATACGCTGAAGTACATCATGATGGGAGTCAGTTCAAACTTTGGAAACATGTTCAGCGCTGCGGGCGCATCCCTATTCTTGAAGTTTCTGCCGATGCTTCCTACACAGATACTTCTAAACAACTTGCTGTATGACTTGTCTGAATTGGCAATTCCCACGGACAATGTTGATCCAGAATACATTCAGAAGCCTAAGAGACTGGATACCTCATACATTAGAAACTTCATGCTTTACTTTGGACCCATAAGCTCAGTTTTTGACTTCCTGACCTTTTTCATAATGCTCTACGTTTTCGACGCATGGAACAAGCCCGGCCTTTTCCAAACCGCTTGGTTCATTGAATCTTTATGCACGCAGACTCTGGTCATATTTGCAATAAGGACCAGAAGATCCCCGTTCTTCAAGAGTATGCCAAGCAAGCTACTGCTCTTCAGCAGCTTAACTGTGGTCGGCTTTGCGATTTTGCTGCCTTTCACGCCATTGGGCAGTTTGTTTGGGTTTGAAATTCCTTCGACTGGTTTCTTCCTGTTCTTAGCTGCGTTCGTCGCAGCTTATTTGACGATGGTTGAGGCTTTGAAGAGGCTTTTCTACAAACGATACGCGAACCGTCTAGAACAGATTATGGTTCCCCAGAAAGGTCCGCCTTACCCGACACCAACGGCAAGGCTGACTCAAAACATGGTGGCGGTGATATGTCTACGGACTGAAAGCCAAATCTCACTAGACTCTCTGCTTGATGACCTCAAAGGAATTGCAGTGTATCCGGTCGACTCAGATCAGGTGATCCGCAACCTCCACCACATGAAACGTACAGGACTCGTGGAGGTCGACTGGCGCAAGGGCATAATCGAACGGCAACCGTCCATGAAAGACTATGTAGACAAACTGGTCAAAGGAGAGCCTTGGCCAAAAATACTGGAAGACTGGCGCAGAATCGGTCCATTGATCCAAACGAAATACAACAAGATTAATCCAGAGTACCAAAAACTGGTTGTGCAATCTTAGCAAAGAAACAAGTTGGTATGGAGACAGTTTGCTGCGAAATGAGTTGTTATATGTCAGAGTGCGGTGTTGGCCTGACGCGCGGAGTTTGGTTCGGCTCGACAGGTGGTATCGTTGTTAAAGGAACGATTTGTTCCTCTTTCTTCTTCTTCGTCTTCGGAGAGGTTTCCATCGTCAGTTCATCGATTGTCTTTTCACCTTTTACAAAAATGGCTGCCGTTTTTGAGGCTTCGACCGCTAGCTTGTGGACTGCTTCCAGCATCACTGCCGTCTGATTGCCTTTGGCGGTCAACGCGTAGGTAGTGGGTTTCTTTCTGGTAAAGACCAGTTTCTTTCCTTTCAACTTCCTCAAGTACTTGTACGTTCTTCTCAACGAGATTCCAGCGTTTTCCGCAAGTTTTCGCGCGCAGATTCCTTCTGCGAGGATGTTCTCGTAAACTCTTCTTTCTGTGCATGAGAGGTTTGATCCGTTTGTGGATCTCTTGGTTGCGAAGAAGAAGATATAGTCTTTTTCTTTGCTTGTCTCGGCTAATGCTGATTTCTGAAGTCGGCTCAGCACTCGTGCAGCGCTTTTCGCCGGAATTATGCTTCCTAGCTCTCCATAGGTCTTCGGCCCTCTAAGAAGCATGTCTAGAGTTATCTCTTCATAGCATTCGGAGTGGGGAGGAAGAATGTCTCCGAAGTCATGGGAATCTTTCACTAAGTCGGTCAGTTTTCCGCCGAATACCGTTGCATAGTATAGGTTCTGGCCTTCTTCCAGAAGGCCCACGTCTATTAAGGGGTTGACGTACTCCTCAGTTATTGTTTGTTGGCTGTGGTTGAACCCTTGTTTTTTTAGTTCTTGTTGGAGCCTAGTTATTGAATAATGTTCTTTTCGGATTGTTTCCAGCAGTTGAAGTCTTCTCTTGTTTTTCAATGTGTTCAATAGCTTTGTCATGAAGTTGGGGTTTTCTGTTTTTTCATGCAGCTTTCTGAGTTGGTTCTTGAGTTTCCAGGTTTTGCATGCGGTTACGCAGGTGATCGGGGTTAGTGGGTTGCAGTTTTCGCAGTTTTCCTTCAGAGTCGTTATTAGATCTGCTAGGCTTGCATGGTTGTGTGCTCCTTGAGTCGGGTTGAGTGGGGTTTTGATTTCCATGCTGTTTTAACCTTCAAGCGTACGTCATGACAGGTTGGGGAGAAAGGAGTGAGAATTGCTCTCAAAATTTGGTTTGGGATCTGTTCCTGTCATGACATACGTCATAATCAATATGACATACGTCATCTTTATATACCTTTCCACCTGAATTACACCAAACGGTGAGCGATGGTTGATACTTCCATGCGAGGTTGCAGTGAAATCCGTTGTACCCGCAATAAAGGCGCTTATGGCAAAAGAACTTGTAGAACAGCACGGTTTGAAACAAGACCAAGTGGCAGAAATCCTGGGCATATCTCAATCAGCAGTAAGCAAGTATTCCCGGAAAATCAGGGGATACGTAATAAGAGTAGACAACATACAAGAAATCAACCCTCTCATAAGTGGCATGATTATCCTGCTCATGAACGGGACAGATCAAAGAACGGAGTTCATGCAGCTATTCTGCCAAACGTGCGTAGCCATCCGCAAGACAAGTCTAATGTGCATATTCTGTGAGAAGTCAGACCCAAAGATCAAGATTCAAGAATGCAAATTCTGTACCAATCATGTATCTTACCGGGAATAACGGGTGAAGAAAATGTCTTCTTTTGACGAAAAGACTGTACTGGACATTTTGGAAAAAGTGAGCAAAAGCGTGGTTAACATAAGCACGATCAAACTTGTCCATCGCATGTTCTATCAAGTGGTCCCTGTCGAAGGTATGGGTTCCGGAACGATAATCGACCCTAAAGGCTACATTCTAACGAGCAACCATGTGGTCGGTGGAGCTGAGAAAATTGCTGTGACTATGTGGGATGGAAAGGTCGTGGAAGGAAGAATCATAGGTTCATGCGAAGTGCATGATACTGCCGTTGTTAAGGTTGACAGGCAGGGACTGTTCGCTGCTGAACTTGGAGACTCTGAAAAGCTTAGAGTGGGTCAAAGGGTCTACGCGATTGGGAATCCTTTCGGGTTGGCGGGCGGTCCAACCGTGACGTCGGGCGTGATCAGTGCGATAAACAGGACGATAGAGTCTCAGAGGGGACTGGTGGAAAACCTCGTTCAAACTGATGCAGCCATAAACCCCGGAAACAGCGGTGGTCCACTTGTGGATCTTGAAGGAAGAGTGGTTGCGATAAGCACTGCGATCATACCGTACGCTCAGGGAATAGGGTTTGCGATTCCGATAAATTCGGCCAAGACATGCACGGGCGAAATGATAAGAGACGGCGTTTCAGTAAGGCCTTGGCTTGGAATATTAGGCCTAAGCCTCAATGAAGAGGTGTCTCGATACTACGATTTGCCCCTTGATCGTGGTGTTCTAGTAACAAAGGTTACCGATGGAAGCCCGGCACAACGTGCAGGAATCATAATGGGCGACATTATCTTGAAGATGGGCGATGTCAAGGTCGACAGCATCGAAGATCTTCTTAATGAAATTCATAAGAGGAAAGTTGGAGAAAACGTTAAAGTCTCGGTTTTCCGCAGAGGCTTTGAGCACTTTTTCGAAGTCACTTTGAGCCTGATGCCCTAGAAAGCAAGCTTGGCAGAAATCCCAAGCCACATTCTACTTTTGATATTTTGGGTCAGGGTTTCTGCCCTTCATTTTTTCTTTCGCCCAAGCCTTTGTGCCAATTCTTTTTCTGTAGGCGAGTTGTCCAGCTCTGTAGAAGACTCGCCATTGTCCCTCGTTCGGGTCATAGGTTGAGAGAAAATAGTCGCACGGAAAATCTTGGCATAACCCGCAGTGTTCGACTTTTTTCTCTCTGACGCAGGAGTAGAAGCGGCATTCACCCCAGAACGGTTTGCCCTTTACGCGACCGCAACCGCCGCACGTCTCCTTGTAGTATTTGCATTCACCGCAGTAGGTTCCGCACGGAGAAAGCAGGTTCGGGTCAGATTCTTCTTCCAATTCTGTTTGCCTCGTGTTTCAGATGGAAGAAATGAAAGTATATAAGGTTGCTGAGATTTTTCTATATAATCTGTCTTTGAAAAAAGTTTGAGTGTGATGGCGAATGGTTAGGGAAATGACTGAGGCGAATCTTCGCAGTGCATATGCCGGTGAAAGTCAAGCGCATATGAGGTACAAGATCTTTGCTGAAAGGGCTGAGAAGTTAGGCTTTCCGAATGTGGCTAGAATGTTTAGTGCGATATCGTTTGCGGAGAGAATTCATGCTGGGAGCCATTTCAGAAACATAGTGACGAAGGGAGGGGCTCAGACTGTTTCAGCGGCAGTTTTTGGCTCTAGGAACACTTCAGAGGATCTTCAAGCAGGGATCGATGGAGAGACCTTTGAAATCAACGAGATGTATCCTGCTTACAGGGCAGTGGCTCAGTTTCAAGGCGAAAAAACTGCTGAGACAAGCTTCACATGGGCGCTGGAAGCTGAGAAAATCCACGTTAACCTGTACAAGAAGGCTAAGCAGGCGGTAGACCAAGGCAAAGATGTCACTCTAGGGCAGGTTCAAATATGCAGTACTTGTGGTTACACGGTCGAAGGCGATGCTCCTGGAACATGCCCGATATGCGGCGCTTCACGGGACAAATTCAAAACTTTCTAGCATGTCATGCAATGTGTCAAAGCTAAGACTTATGACGAACATTATTTCAGTCAAAGTCGCTCTGTATGAACGGGCGGCGGATGCGAAGTGTCCTCAATGCATGAAACAAGAGAAAGACCCAGCCTTTCCGTACTGGCTTTAGCTTCTTTCATAATCTCTTTCGCAATATCTCGAGTGTTTACAACGATAAGTCCTGACACTATTTTCGTCGGCGAAGGTCTTCACATTCACCATTTCTGGTACGGGTTGATCCTTCTTGCAATAGGCGGCTGGCTTGGCATCAGCTATAATGATGTGAAGATTGACCGTTTCGCAGCTATTCTTTTCGGCGCGGGCGGCGGGCTAATAGCGGACGAGGTTGGACTTTTACTGACTCTTAGGAGCGAAAACTATTGGGCGGGAATAACCTATACCTTCATCATAGTGTTCGTGACTTTCCTGTCTATTTTGATTCTGATATTCAGGTACCACGAAGTCATTCATAGAGAATTTGCAGGATTCCTTAGTAGTAATGCGGGTCTCTATTTCGGTCTGTTTCTTGCGGCAGTTTCAATAGCCTTCGTAACACAAGCTGGCGATGTCCTTGTTGTTACGATTTCAAGCCTGATGACGATGATAGCCTGCATAATGATTTTGGCGTATCTTGTTCGACGGTTTTGGTTGAAGCATTAGAAAGGTCAGGTCGCCTTGCTTGCCGAAAACCTAAAAAGTTGTTATTTGCTAGCCTTTCAAGCATGAAATGGTCTCTGAAGATTGGTTCTGCCTGGGGCATACCCATCGAGCTCCACATAACCTTCATATTGCTGATGGTTACCGTATTCATTCTCACATACCCAGTCTTATATTATTTTGTTCTTATCCTGTTTCTCTTTGTCTTCGTTGTGGTTCATGAGCTTTCACATTCGCTGGTTGCCAGACATTACAAGATAAGGGTTCGCAAGATTGTGCTTTACCCAATTGGCGGTGTTATGGAGATTGAAGAGATTCCGGAGAATCCTCGGATTGAGTGGCGGATGGCCATTGCTGGGCCCCTTTCAAGTCTTCTCATCGGCGTGATTTTCCTCGGGATAAACCAGGTCACGCCAATTGTCTCAGCCGACTCGCTTTACGGTAGTTTCACCCTTGATCTAGGGATACTTAACATATTCCTAGGTGCATTTAACCTGATTCCTGCTTTTCCTATGGACGGCGGTAGAGTCTTCAGGGCTCTATTGGCTGAACGCATGAAATTCTCGGATGCAACTAGGTACGCTGCTTTGATTGGCAGAGCGTTCGGTATAGTCATGGTGTTCTTGGGTTTTTTCGATTATTGGTTGATAATAATCGGCATCTTCATCTACATTGGTGCGAGTGAAGAAGCAGAATCGACAGTTGTCTCGACAACTATGGCAGGGGTGCGAGTTAAGGACGTTATGTACCCTGAAGCGGCTGTGGTTAAGCCTGAGGCGACGGTTGCAGAGGCTTTAGAAGTGATGTTTAGAGCGCGTTATCATGATATTCTGATTGAGAAGGACGGCGTCTTCCGCGGAATCGTGACTTGGAACGAGGTTATGAAGGTCAAGCCTGAACAGAGAAGTGAGCTACGGGTGGAGCAGATGTCTGCGAAGCTGGTTTCAGTTTTTTCTGATGAATCGATTCTTGAAGCCTACAAACTCATGACCCGGGAAAAAATCGATCTTATTCCAGTCGTTGATAAGGCAGCGCCTTCCAAGGTCATTGGCGTGGTCACGAGTGAAAGCGTGTCGTACGCTATCGAAAAGTCCAAAGGTCCTCGTTGAAATGCTTAATAGTTTTGTTCTATAGTATCCTATACGTGCCCGACGATGGAAGACGTTCGTGAGGTAGACGCAAGCAACTGGACGACCGAAGTCATGCAGTCCGACATGCTGACTGTGGTGTATTTCTGGCACAACCAATGCCCCTGGTGCTTCAGGCTCAATCCAATTTTCGATGAGGTCACTGAAGAATATCGAGGCAAGATAAAATTTGTGAAACTGAATGTTCTCGGAGAACCAGCTAATCAAGAAATCGCCACAAACTTCGGAGTGATGAGCACGCCCACTTTGATGTTCATGTGCAATGGAAGATCGGTGGGACAGATTGTTGGTCTTCTGTCCAGAGAAGACTTGGAAAAGGCCTTGGACGATATGTTTTCAAGACATAGACAGTGCCTTACTCAGAGCACAGAGTTGAGACCCGCTTACATTGTGTGAATCTCTGTGGAGACAGGAACATGAAGGCATTGATTGTGTATTATTCAAGAACTGGGTCTAGTGAGGTCTTCAAATGTCAACGGTTTCTACCAAGAACAATTTTGACTCGGCTGACAAGAATTCATCGTCTTGGGGTTGCCTGTTCCCATACCCAAATGGGTTCAGGTCCATTCTTCAAAGTCCAGTTGACTTAATTTGAATGTGTTCAATTGTGAATAATGCGCGCATCAACCACTTCACACTCTATGAGGCGTTAAGTTTTAAAGGATGTGTCTTCGTTCTTACTAGACAACTCGCTGTGCAGAAGGCCAACCATTGGCAACGCAACGACTCAAGCTGCTTTGGAAGAATGAATATTTTCAGACCATCGTTATGGTTCTATTCATAGTCGCGGTGGTCTTTGGGTTTTGGTACGGTTCTCGTTGGGTATTGAACACGGACTACCCTATTCTTGCCGTCGCTTCTGGAAGCATGAGCCTGCCCAAAGGCACGGTTGATGATGGATGGTCCCACCCCTTCGGACGAACACTCCATACAGGTGATCTGATCATAGTTCAAGGGGTCAAGCCGGAAGACATCTATGCGGCCCCCTTCAATGCGACTGGGAGGCCGGGCGACATTCTAGTGTTTCGTGCTATCGACAGTGACGAATTGATCGTCCACAGGGCCGTTGGAAAAATAGTGGAGCCCGACGGGAGGATCGCGTTCATAACACAAGGGGATAACAATGATGCACCTGGACCCTCTTCGCCGACTCCAGCGGAAAACGTCATTGGCAGAGTCGTTATGCGCATTCCTTGGGTTGGGCACCTTGCACTCTATATGCGCAATTACACTGGGATACTGCTGATAGTGATTCTAATTGTTGTCATTATAACAGTTGAATTTGTTCTTTCGGAAACAACACATGAGAGAACCGAAAAAAGTCAGCGCCAACAAGTAGAAGAAACATCCGAAAGTGAAGCCTCAGCGTAACATTCTGTCGCCTGCTCTCGCGGAATAATATGCCGCCGTATTTCGCAGGTTTCAATCCTCACGTCTCACCCTTTTCATCAAACGCGCGGATTCAATTCTATGGAGCAGACAGGATGCAAAAGGAACAGGGCTCTGTAGTGCGCATTGTTCGTATTTTGCGGAACATAAGATTTATATGGAACAATCGGTGCATAAAACAGTAGGAGAGTGAGTTGATTTTCATACTCAGAGAACCTGAGACTCGATGAGGTGGAGAAGGCGTTGCTTGAAAATGTTCTCGGTTCAGGGAACTTGAACGTCTCACAGCTCAGCAAGAAGTTGGATGAACCAAAAGCCAATGTTCATCGGAGGATAGAACGCTTGGAAGAAGAGAGAATAATTGAATCTCAACAAGTTGGCAGACAACGCATCGTTTCCATTAACCCCGCCGCGGTTGACAAAGTCCGCGGGGTCCTTGGAATCGTCCCTTCAGCAAGGGTGCTAGTACTGGTTTCGCAGGAACACGCGTTGAAGATTATCGACTTCTTTAAGCCCCATGAAATCTATTTTCTAACCACAAAACCTGATCTTAATCTGGATTTTGAAAATGTCAAAAGAATCCTGCTGTCCGAAAGTCTCAAGGAATGTTATGAGCGCATCTATGGATTTGTCCGTGAAGAAAAATCATACAAAAATGCATACATCGCAATCGCCATCACAGGAAATGGAATTGCTTCGATAGCTGCTGGAATGGTAGCTAGAGACACATTGACTCCCATTTTGACGGTCGAAAACGACGAAATTAAGCAGATAGTCTGAAGGAGTGATACATCGTGTCGTCAACAGAGGAATACTACAATGAGAAGTCGTCAGATTATGAGCGTGGATTGGAAAACCTGTATTTCAAAGTGTACGATGCAATCACATGGAAGTACACAGAACCGTATGTTCCTGCAGATCCTCAAGCCTTGGTACTTGATGCGGGAGGCGGCACCGGCAGATGGGCTGTTCAAATGGCAAGGAAGGGCTGCAAAGTCGTTCTCTTGGATATTTCTGAAGGAATGCTGGCCCTAGCACAAACCAAAGTGAATCAAGAAAAACTGCAGGATCGAGTAATCATAAAGAAAGGAAGCATTCTCAACCCCGATTTTCCCAGCGAAACTTTCGACTTGGTCTTCTGCGAGCACGCACTGTTTCTCTTTCAAGACCCGAGCAAAGTGGTGAAAGCACTAGCAAGAGTTCTGAAAAGAAATTCTTTAATGGTGATATCTGCACAAAACAAATACTCACTGGCACTTGCATACTTGCCTGATGATCCGAAAAAAGCTTTGGAATTGCTCTCGGGAAAATATCTCCACAAGTTGGGCAACCTTCAAGTCAACACATTGACGCCAAAGGAATTTAGAGACATACTCGAGACCAACGGGTTGAAAGTTGAGAAAACAATTGGGAAAGGTGTCACAATGCCCCTCAGAATCTCGCCCGATGTCTATTCCAAAAAGAAGTACGCTGCCGAATTCTTCAAGGCCATACTGCAAATCGAATTAGCCCTCTGCGAAAGTGATACACTGACCGTAGCAGGCCATCTTCAAGCAATAGCCCGAAAGCTGTAACTCTCCCTGCCAGAACTCATGCTCGGTTTTGTCGCGGTGCCCTTTTTGAAAAAAGATGAGTCAAGAGAGGTCTTGAACCGGAGGCGAAAACTCTGGTTCTCGCGCTTTTCTTCAAAAGCGGGATTTTCGGGTCTTTCTTCGCAAGTGTATATTCTAGTGCTTCTGGGCTTTCTGTTCTCGCTGGGGAGAAACATTGCTTTCCCCTACCTTGCTATGTTCTTGGCCGGAAAGACCCAAAACGGTGGTTTGGGGTTTGACTCGTCACTCGTTGGTTTGATGCTTATGGCGGGCGGACTCGCTTCAACCTTGTCGCTTCCGTTCACCGGAAGCTTGTGTGACAGATTTGGCAGAAAAATAATGATGATGTCCTCATTGATCCCGCAGATTTTGCTGACCATCGGTTTTGCATACGCTCACGCGTATCCTGAATTTCTGCTGCTGTATGCGACACTGGGGATTGTGATGGCGTTTTTCGATCCAGCCTATGGTGCCATGATCGCAGATCTCGTCCCGCCGGAAAAAAGAGAACAAGTCTATGGTCTGAACTACATGATAGGCAACGTTGGTTTCATGGCTGGGCTGCCAATTGGAGGATTAATCGCAAGCATGAGTGGCTACTCCGTGCTATACTTCTACGCTGCTATTTTCGTATCGGCAGCCGCAGTCGGTCTTGGGCTATTGATTAAGGAATCCAAGCCTGGAGAAGCTGCCAGGGAGTCCTCACCTATTGTTGCCTCGATGTTCAGGGACAGGATTTTCATACTATTTTGTTTCATGGGAGCCTTGACCAGTGTCGTTTATTCACAGCTGTACAGCCTGCTGTCCGTCTACACAGAACATGTTGGCTTTGAACCCTACATCTTTGGCATTCTCTCCTCAATAGCCGGCGCAATGGTAGTCACGCTCCAAATTCCTATAAGATTGGGAACAATGCGAATAGGGCCCACAAAAGCATTCATAATCGCTCAGGCGCTCTTCGCCGTTGGTTTCACCTATCTCATGGTTGCTGCTAACTTTTCCCAATTCCTAGCAGCCATTGCGGTTCTGACACTTGGAGAAATAATCTTCTTCCCAGCAAGCTCAGCCTTTGTCGCTAATCTTGCACCAGAAGATATGCGAGGAAGATACATGGCTCTGATGGGACTATTCTTTGGAATAGGAAGTTCAACAGCATCACTGACGGTCTTCAGCATTTATGGGGTGTTGACTAACAAAAGTCTGATCTGGGGGATTTGGGGAACCCTTGGGTTCGCAATTCTGCCTGGCTATTTGCTGCTATTGAGGATAGCTGGAAGAAACAAGTCAGTTCGAATATCTCAGCGTCACCGTGACGTTTGACCACGATGTTGTTGATGGAGCACCGGCAGCTCGATCGTTGCAGGGTTGGCAGAATTGGTGAAAGATGGTTATGGACTTGTCGAGTAGCGGATCAAACTAGCTTTATACTCAAGGGGGTTGAGTTTCCATCGTCCTCGTATCCAAACGGGTTCAGTTTCGATAATGGTGGGGCTGCCCGGATTTGAACCGGGGTCTAGAGAGCCCAAGTCTCCAAGCCTAGACCAAGCTAGCCGACAGCCCCTTCTTCGGAGTCTAAACCATTTTCAACCTATTAATGATTTTGCAGTTGACGAAGACTTGGAGCAACGGTCGACACGTTGGTGTACGTATCAGTGAGCAGATGAATGATGGGAGTCAGAAATTGCTTTTTTAACGCGTTTTCTCAAGATCGATCTTGGGCTGAGTCAAGTTCCTCCGAAAGTGTGGGGCTCCGTCTCCAGTTACAGACCCCAAGCCGTCTTAAACGTTACATTTCAAATACTTGGAAAAAGTGCCTTAGACTATCATTTAGAAGAGAGATTCAATCCTAATGAGCTTGGGACACCTCTTTTCTCAAGCTGGTTTCGTATTTCAATCTGGTTATCAGGAACATAAGACTGAAGGCTATGAGGATGCTCAAGATGGCGTTTGGAATCATCCCGTACCAGAGGATCTTGACGCCTCCTGAATAACCTTGAGCGAAACTGGGCGTGCCATCCCCCGTGTCGCCCATGCCTATGCTTCCCTGCACATTGTAGAGGACTTGGAACATTTCGAATGGGAAGCCGAAGTTTAATGTTTGGATTGCTGTTGGGAAACCCTGAACGATTAGCTCAATCCTTGACGGTCTCGTGCGTAAGGCAAAGAAGACGAAAAGGAAAATACCAGACAATATTACGATGTAGATGAATTCTCTAGGTCCTATGCTATAAAGGATCTCGTGGTACGATTCCTTCAAAAAGACGCTCAGCCGGTTGCGCTGAAAATAGATTGCAATGGCCGCGAAGATGCCGACTGCCGCTGAAACGCTGACGAGTTGTTGAAAGAAGGGGCTATAGATTTCAGATAATACACGCATGACCGTGAGACCTGCAATCCTCACCTGTCCTTCAAGGTTGTCTGGCTGAACCCAGCCCAGTGTTGCAGTAGACGTGGAGTTGTCGTACGTCGTGTGAATCCATCCTGGAGCACCGATATTCCACTGGTCACTGTAGAAAAGCGGGTAAGAAGCAATCATAGTGCTTGGCAGCACTCTCGATACGTTGCTTATTCCTAAATCGGTCCCCCAGAATAGTCGGTAGTAGTAGTCACTTACCATCGGGCTCCTGAAAGACTCTTGGTCTGAACCGCCAGTCTCGGTCACATTCACATGAATGTTCAGATCGGTGGCGGCGTTCGTGACGGTTTGGTTCAAATCGATTCCATCGTCTGTGAAGACTTCTGAAAACTCGAAATTATCGGCGCCGAGGCTGTCCAGATTTATTACTGCCTGTATGTTTTCTATTTCGGCTTCATGTTGTTTTATGTAGTTTGTTGAGCCGATCAGTCCGAGTTCCTCGCTCGTGAAGGCTATGAAAAGCAGCGTGCAGCCAGGAGTGTAAATCCCTTTTCGAGCGGCGTCTGTGAACACCCGGGCCAGCTCGATGATGCCTGCAGTGCCTGCGCCATTGTCACAGAACCCGGCGTCTGAGACTGAGTCATAGTGCGCGGAGATTATGATGGTTTTCTCAGGGTTGGTTGAGCCTGTCAGTTTTCCTATAACATTGTACTGTGGGCTGGTGCCGATTATTGCGTTGATCGTCATGTTTGCTGACAAGTTCGTGTTGTTGCCCAATGTGTTTCTGATCCACAGGCCGTCGTCGTAATTGATCCAGCCAACAGGGATTCCTAGATCCCAGTAATAGCGCCCGAAATCGCTCGCGGGAAGGCCGTCAGCTGAATTGAAGAATTCGGGAAAGCTGGACATCCAATCATACGACCACGTGTATATCACCGCTGCCGGCGGTTGCTGTCTCAATTTATTGACGAAAACCGTCTGCATGTGCGCGTTCCAGCGGACTTCTCTTCCGATAAGCAGAATTTTGCCAGTAATGTTGGTGGTGCTCCAAGTGGCAGCGTCATAGTAGCGCCCGTTAATGACACTCGCGGGGCTGTTTGCCGGAGGCAGAGGCAACGTAACGACATTTCTGAATGTTCCGTTCACCGGAGTCGGTAAGCTATAGTGTGTCGCTACAAAAGATGTGACGATCTTCCGGTCGTCCACTGTGCTTGCGTTTCCATCGCCATCGATGACAAGAGTAGGCTTGGTTGGCAAACTCCAGCTTGTGAACAGGAAAGATTCGTTGTGTGTTTCCAACCCGAAACTCTCGAATTCCTGCTGTATCCACTTTGCTGTTTCATTTGCGCCGGGGGAACCTGCTGATCGGAATGAATAGCCTGAAATGGTGGGATCGAGTGTGATATTTTCAATGTTCAGATCGTAATTGTAGACATTTGTTCCATTTATCTGGGAGAGGACATCCCACTCTTGCGATGTCAAATGCGGATACGGGCTACTTGTCGAGGAAGCAATGGGGGAAATACGGCTGTTCAACAGTATGAATACCACTAGAAAACATATGAGAATTGGAATCCCAAATTTCTTCATTTTCTCATGGATAACAGCGGCGTCTAACATTTATGCTTAACTAAGTCTATGAAAGAAAACAGAGTGCTAGATGTCAATGCTATGCGCACAGGTTAGTGGAAGGTTTCTGATTGAATAAGACAAAGAAAAATAGGGTTTAGGTTTGAAATATCGCGTTGCGAAAAGTCTTCTCTTACCTCTTCTTTATTCCGCATTGAAGTATTTTCGGACAGACTAGACAGTCGTCAGGGATGGCTACGTCCTTCGATATCGCGTTCAGGAACCCAGAGTAGTGCGCGCATTTTGCAGGTGAATCGAAGACCTTGGCGTATTCTGTTGCTTTTATGCTCACCACTTTGAGGTTTTCAGTTTTTATCTCTATTTTTGACATGCAGTGAGGGCAAGCGTAAAACGTCTGCCTCGGCATGGTTGAAGAATCGGTCAGCGTAGTCGGCCTTTCAAATTGCTTCCCGCACCCTTTGTAGGGGCATTTGAGTTTTTCAGCGTGATGAAGGTGGAAAAGCGACATAGCGCATCCCTGCTTAAGGCTGCCTCAGAAGTATCGTTAATCTTAACATTTAATAAAGATTTCTGCTAATATGTAGAGCGTAGATACACTTGCCCAATGCAAGCAAAAAGCACCTAAAACTTGGAATCTGCTGTTCACTCTGACACTCTTACCATTTTCTTGAGTGTTCAGTGTTGTGACAGTGAATTGGGCTCCTTTGCCCGGTTCCCCCATCTCTTGAATGGTTCAGTCAGACTTCCACCGCCTTTTTTAATTAGACAAAGTGCAATTGTGAACCGTGCATGTTGAAAATATACACTGTAGTAAAATGGATGTAAGCCTCGGCCGGGCTTTGAACCCGGGGCCTGCTGCTTACGAGGCAGCCGCTCTACCGAGCTGAGCTACCGAGGCGCTTGCCGCTTATTAGTGAAGTGGAACGCTTATTTTTAAGATGTTCGGATGCAGGTCTTGAGGCGATGCTTCTGTGGCAGGCTCTGCCATTGCTTAATTTTATCCATCTCTTCCAGTTTGTTTTTTCTGAAGTCATCGTACGCTCCGCAAGCTGGATTATAGATTTTAACAGAATCGTTTTCGTCGGATTCCCTAGCGAACGGCTTGGCGTTGAGCAATGTTTTTACCTCAAAGCCTCCACATTGACTTACGAGATTTCAATTTAAACATTATCAACGAGTAGTTGAACGGAACAGGATCCACGTCTGGAAAGCGATACAAGAACGTTGAGGGTACACGTTTGAAAAAAAGCAGGAAATTGGGTGAACGCCAAATCATCGACATCATTCAAAGCCGACTAGATTTGATGCCAAGAATGCCCGTGCCTTTTGGAGACGATGTGTCTGCCTATGACATTGGAAATGACAGTCTTGCGATTTTGAAGACGGACATGCTCGTGGACAAGACCGACATTCCACGGGGAATGAGTCTTTGGCAGGCGGCTCGAAAAGCGGTTGTTATGAACGTTAGTGATTTTGCCGCGAAAGGTGTTCGTCCTGCTGTGATTCTTGTTTCTCTCGGCCTGCCGAAGGGGTTGTCGAAGAAGGACATCGAAGAGATTGGAGACGGGTTGAATGCTGGGGCACGCGAATATGCTTCGTACGTCATAGGCGGAGACACCGGCGAAGCCTCAGATCTCGTGGTCAGTATTTCTCTGTTCGGACTGGCGAGAAGGGGTGAACTCATGTTGCGCAGCGGAGCAAGGCCCGGAGATCTGGTGGCGGTCACAGGTTCTTTCGGCAAAACGTTCGCAGGCCTGAGAATTCTCCTTGACGGTCTCGATTTTCCAGGCGGAGCGCGAAGGGTTCTTGTCAACTCGGTTCTGATGCCGCACGCGAGACTGAGCGAGGGACTCGCCCTAAGTCGGACGAGCGCCGTTACTGCAGCTATTGATTCGAGTGACGGTTTAGCTTGGAGTCTTCACGAGATTGCGAAAGCCAGCAACGTTGGATTCCTGATTGATACGCTTCCTATAGCTGGTGAAGCGAAAAGGTTCGCCGAGAGCAGCAAGTTTGACCCTGTGGAGTTGACGCTCTACGGCGGGGAAGAATATGAGCTTATTTTGACAGTGAAGCCTAGACTTTGGAGCAGAGCCGAAGAGGCTGTCCAAGAGGTCGGTGGCAAGCTTCTTCCGATTGGGAAGGTTACGGCTGGAAGGAGCATCGTTTTGGAAGTGGATGGAAAGAAGCGTGTTATTCAGTCACGAGGCTACGAGCACTTCAAAACATAGGATTCGATGATCTCACTTCTTCAGCGTTTCCTCAAGGGTGAACTGCAGTTCTGCACCTATTGCTCTGCCGACGGTTGAGATCAAATAGACGATTTGCAGCCTTGTGATTAAACCGAACAAGCTTTTCATGTAGTCTGAGAGGTATCCGCCGATGAGAGATCCGAAGAACGTGACGAAGCTGACGATCAGGTTCGTTCGATCGATCGGATCTGAGAGATTGACTACTGACCTTGTGTAAAGAGGCTTAAGAGTTTGCTCTGTTTTGTCTTGAAGGGACTTGTCTTTTTCACAGTGGTCTTCACGCATCATGTTTTGATTCAAGTTTTCACTTAGGAGTGATGGAACCTTAAAAACTCATCGTGCCTTTTTGGTTCGTGCTGGGCATTTTGTGAATCGATTGCAACGTCTCTGTTGAATGTTGAGTTTTGCGAATTTTGAGAGAAAATTTATATCTTAGGGGTCTGGCTTCTATTTCAATCTCGTTTCTCAGATTGAAAATCTGGGCGAAAGTTTCTTTCCGAATTATTTCTTTCTGGTCTTGCTTTTTCCCTTGCTCTTTTTGGAAGCGATAACCGAACCTGTCTGATTCAGCTGCCGGATTCTGGCGTTTGGGAACAGTTGCGCGATTTCCCTTCTGACATGTGTGATGTTTATTTCGCCATAAGTTTTGATGTCAACAATCTGATTCTCGTTCTCGTCATATCTCACAGCCAGCGCGTATCCCGAGCCGACCTCAACCTCCGCTGGTTCAAGGGCAAAACTGGCTTCTTCAGTCTCTAATCCCACGATTTCCTCGGATCCACGCTTATGTTTCCGTTCAGACATACAAGTGCACCTTGCTGGAAAACGTCGAATCAGAATTAAAGGATTGTTCATTCTGAATACTGATTAGAAGGCTTCACTCTTCCGTCGATAAGATAGTTCAATATGCTTATACACGAGGATGCCAGATAAGGCTGCTTTCCAAGACTGATTTTTTCCCCATACCTCAAACCGAAACTTTCAACGGTTTTCGGCAAACCAATGTGGTCTCCCAAAACGAAGACGGAGTCTTCGTTTAAGCTCATGCTGTTGACGTTTTTTCCTCCTTCTTCCAGAACGTAGACCGAGGTCTCTCTTGCCTTGGCTTTCAGTAAGGCTTCAAAACTGCTTCTGTCAATGGTTATGCCTGGGTGAGCTTTTCCAGCTAGGACCTTTTTCAGAATCTCTTTCCATGTTTCTTGGTCAGTTCTGACATCATGAAGAGTTGCGCCATCGATTTTCAAATGCACAGGCGGGGTTGGTGGACCGCTGAGTATGGCGTGGAAGGTGACGTTTTTCCGGAAACCATGTGAGAGGAACAGGCTGGCTACGATGCACTCGTGCACGATGTCCAATCTTCCGGCGTCACGGAGGCTGATGAAATCTGAGTTTGTGCGACCCTTACGCGAATACAGTATGAATTCGTGCAAAACTGTCACGTCTGGTTCTGTTCTAGATCTGACGGTCTTTTAAGCTTCTTCACCGCAATTCCTGCTAGGATTGTCTGCACTGCAAAGATAGCCAAGATAGCTGCCTCTGGTAGCTGTGGTACTATGACTATTTCATTTTCCGAGTGTGTGTAGTTAACGTAAACGTACGTGTCTTCTGCATCTGCCCAGTTTCTGAATGGCAATTCTATGCCGTTTATTGTGACGCTGTAGTTTCCGGCCCATAAGTCTTGGATTACGGTGTTCGGTATTGTGATTCTGGAGAATCCTGTTGTGTCTTCTTGTCCTGTGGCGTTGAATCGTATGGTTTTTGTCGTGCTGTTTAGTTCGAAGCCTGAAATCGTGGAGTTGCTCATCACTTCAACGTCTTCGATTATGTCTTTCTGAGTTGCGACTTCGAAGCTTTCGATCGGTTCCATCAGCGGGTACCTGTCTACTACGTTGAAGCTTGTGTATCTAGTGTCGCCTACTCCGTCGCTTCCAGTTTCGTTTTGCCGTGGTCCGCTGTAAAGGTCTGTGCCGTTGTAGTTGCTCCAGTAGTTGCCGCCTGAAGGATATCCGTTGTCAAAGTCATTGTCCGAAAACGGTTGCCCATTGCTGCTAGAAGAGATAGCTTGGTAGGGTATGTGATTGATGAGGTTGTTGTGGTAGAACAGGTTGTGGGAAGAATCACTGATGAGAAGGCCGTAGTCTTTGTTGCCTGTGATATTGTTTTCGAATACTTTGTTGTATGCGGAATCTACGAGGTTTACGCCTGCTCCGTTGTTTCTAATGTCGTTGCCGAATATGGTGTTGTTCGAGGATGTTTCAAGTAGCACTCCCCAGTCCTGGCTCTCTAGCGCCGTGTTCCAGGCGACTGTAATGTTCTCGCACTGGCGGAGTGAAATGCCTGTCTCGCCGTCTGTTATTCTGTTCTTTGTCAGTCTGATACTCGAGCAATATGCGAGGCTCATTGACGCGTTTGTTAATGTGTTTTCAATTATCGACGAATTATGGGTAAATGCAACGAGCAGTTCGCTGTTTTTCAGCTCCAAGTCTTGGGCTGTGATGTTTTGGCAGTTTACAAGAGCCAGGTATGCAGTGTCGTTGAAGGTCGACGGGTTTACGGTCAAGTCGGTGCGGTTGATTAGATATTGTATCTGCTTTCCGTCCGCAGTGTTTGACGTGTCAATGTCTTGTGTGAAATCGCTGAGAGAGTCTCCGGACACTTTGAGGCCGTATCGGTTGTTAATCAGTTCGTTTGATCTGAACCTGTTGTTAGGGGAATTGCTGAGGGTGACAGCGTGCCAGTAGTTGTTGGTAACGTTGTTGGCTTCTATGTCATTGTTTGCTGAATCTGTGATTTCGAGACCGTTTGAGTTGGCATTGAAAGTGTTGTTCTTGACGATCGAGTTTGTCGTGTCAGCGAGAAGTAGTCCGTTGAGGTTGTTTTGCAGTGTCAGGTCTTGGATTGTGACGTTTGTGCAGTCGATTAGTGCGAGGTAGCCTATGTTTGGTAATGTGTTTGGGTTAATGTCCAGATTGGTTTGATTTCTCAGGTAATATACTGGTTTTCCGTTCACGAGGTTCGATGTGTCTATGTCGCTGTCGAAGGACGAACTGATGATACCGAAATTATATTGGTTTGCGCTCATAGTGTTGTTTTTCACGGTGTTTCCATGGGAGTCCATCAGCGCTAACCCCTCGTACTTGTTGCCTGATATGGTGTTGTTGACGATCGTGTTGTTGTCCGAGAAGTCTACTAGAATGCCGCCGGAGTTACTCGTAACTATGTTGTTCTCGATCCATGCATTTGCCTTGAATTCGAGATCAACTCCCCATGCAATTGCGCTTCCTCTCAACGTGAAGTTGCATATTCTCACGTTCGTTGCCTGTTCACCGAAGATGGAGACTACGGGAGCGAAGGTTTCATTAGCTCCGCTACCATCGATGATTGTTGACTCGGGGTTTTCTCCGACAAGCGAGACAGTCTTGTTGATGGCGATGTTTTCGTGATAGATTCCACCGCGCACTTGCACCGTGTCTCCTGGATCAGCTGCATCTAGTGCCTCTTTAATTGTGGCATAGTTGTCTGGAACCATTATTGTATTTGACTGAAAAGCCGCTGAGTAACTTTTCTCGTATCTCAATCCAGTTGTGGAACCCGATTGCAAGATTGATGCACATAGCAGGAGAAGAATCATTAAATGAAGGATTCTACCAAGCCTTAACATCATACGATGTTATGGCCAAGAACGGGAATTAAAACTTGCGGAAAACCACAATGCATGTCCCAAGTCAAAATCTGGAAGGCCGGAATTCAACTTCACGGGTTGTCCCGACTTGTGCGTGTTCTAGCGATCGCCCTGATCCGATGTCCACACGGTTCCAACATAGCCTGGCACAAAAGGCACGTCAGCACGGTTCTCGGCGAAAAAGGCTATCACAAGGTTTGTTTGATCTTTCAGCGCGCGCTAAGTAAACACGTCTTTTCAGCCTTGATCAAATGTGCGACTACGTGTTCTCGACCGCGCTAGAAACCGTCTGGATGGAGCCTCGGGCGGGATTTGAACCCGCGACCTACAGCTTACAAGGCTGTTGCTCTAGCCGCTGAGCTATCGAGGCACCGTTCTTTTCAATTAAGGAGCAATTATTTAAGAGATTTGGGTCAATGTTTTTTTGGTCAATTGGGTCAATGTCCTTCTGCTCTTCTGAGGTATCCAGGATACCTTTGATGTATTCTAAGGATTGCTTATGATACTCAAACCTCAGCTTTCCATTCACAGAGCCTAAGTAGTGCTTGACTCGATAATAATTCTCACTTAGGTGCTGTAGTTGTCCTTGAAGTCCACAGACCTCACATAAAACCTTCATTTTACTTATCTCCTACTAGATTGACCAGCTCCTTGGGTCAATCTTGGGATTTAAGGACCATTGAAGAACATTCTTCAGAGGTTTGATACATCCTATTCCTTCCATCAAAACTCAGAATACGTCCTAAAACATCTTTCAAACCTTAACATTCAAAGAAGGAAACCTCATATCAAAAGGGAATATTGTCAATTTCCAAGACTTATGCCTAGAATGTGACTCCCAGGATCAAAATGCCTGGAAAAAGCAATGGAGGGTCAGAATATGCCTCAGATCGATCGATCAGGTAGTAGCTGTGATGTTGTTAGCCAAGACTATAGAGGAATGTTCAAAGATCATATATTCAATGGATGCCCCTTCTTCGAGAAAAAGTGAAACAAACGTCCCTCTTTCTATCTCCTTTCTACGTGAGACTCTATCTCTCTCAATGTTCACTAATATTCTATTAGTATTTCCAGATAGACAGATCTAGCATGTAAGTATCATACTATAGACTAATACCAAGTAGATCCAGTTGATCAGAGCAATAATCTTCGAGATCAACATTTGAAGGATTCACTGATTTTCTTATTCTTGCTTAGAGATGACTATTGGAAATTGAGTCTCCTTCGCAAGCTACCTGGTGTTCATGAAGAGAAAATGTATCCAGGATACTTTTCCTTAGTTATCGATCGATCAGATATGATGATGGACTAAGGGAACTCGATACGGTGAGAGAATACAACACCAAATATGAAGCCTACTTGATAACTAGACGGATCTGTAGATCTCAATGTAACCACAGTTTACACAATAGAAAGTCAAGATTCTGTCACCTAGATACTGGTCTTTGGTTCTAAGCGTGAGTTCAATGAATGAGCCTAAGTTTTTGTCAGTTGCCATATTGCTACCACATTTGGGACAAGTCTTGGTTTCCATAAACCGAAAGTCTGAATGCTTAGAAGTTTAAGAGGTGTGTGGAGAAAAGACAACTTGCATAAGTGGAGAGGGGAGGAAAAATGAATAGCCCTTTCTCCTCTAGATACAAGAGAATGTTACAAAGGCTCAACTATTTGCCTTTCTATTTTCTCGTATTCCTCTTTCAGCTTGACTAGAGCCTTTTGTACGGCAGACTGAGCGAAGAAAATTCTTTCTTTCTATTCCAATTCTGTAGCACATTTCTTCACGATGTTTCTGAATAACGGTCTAATCCATGCCTTTTCTTTAACTGCTGTAGTGAATAACTCCTCGAAATGGCTAATAGGGTCTGAAAGTGAAGTCTGACCAGCAAAAACCCATCTCTTTTCCTTGTTCTTGTATCGGTAATACGTGAGCCTTAACCATTTCTCTTTTTCGTTCTCAAACTCAATAAGGTCTATCATATTCCAATAAGTTACTGAGGCATCCCCACCATCTTTCACCACACATCTGTCTTTCAATGTTCCTTTGAAATGATAGGGTGGTTCTGGATAAGTGAAGTGAACTGGTTTTTCAATCTTGCTTAGTAAATATGCTTTCTGTTCTTTCTCGGTCAATACCTTAGACATTTTGACCCCTAGTTTGTCTTCTGTTGCTATGCAGATTCAAGATTTCTGTCTTTTTCATTATACTAATCCGTTGTTTGAATCGTAAGTTTATATTCCGAATGTCCTGATTTTGTTTCATAAATGCTTACATATATTTCGTGGATTTCGCTATCATCTGGTGTTGTTATTCCGATATCAACATGTAATATCGTATCAGGGTAGATTCTTTCTGGGTCGAAAATCGCTGAGTTATAGTCTGGATGGTCCGTTTCTGGACCTTGCTTAAAAGTGAGATATTCATTGGGCTGAACTTGGAAGGAAGGTGGAAAGTGAACCATAACCAGAGCGTCTTCAGCAATGTCTTCCCCCTTGTTTTTTATGCACAAGGTGATGACTAACATCTGTTTCCGCTTGCATTTCAAAGTCTTTAAGAGATTCTTAAAATAGACCTCAAACTCTGGAATTGGGATTTTTCTTGCAGCATAATCAATGGCACGAATAACAACCAGAAGGAAGAGAATCCCAACAGCTAAAAGAACAGCTGAGAAAAACATTAAGTCCGAAACTAGAACAGTCGGTCCTGTAATTCCTAAGTCGCTCAACAAAATATCTGAGTTCATTCCCAATACTGCAAGAATAATTGAAATAATGAAGCAGAAAGATGGAACAAGAACCGCACCAATCCATGATAGAAAGAACAGTCTTCTTTTCAAGGCAGTCATGTCATCCTTGGCTTTGGTGGTCTCTTCTTCCAAGTCTTCAATTGAAAGTCCCTTATTCTGAAGCTCTTTTATTCTTGCATCAAGTTCCTGCTTTCTTTTTTCCATTCTTCTTCTAGTTAGACGTGTCTCCCTGCCTAGATAGGATGCTGATATTGCATAGTTAGCGATACTGACCGAGATCAATATCGTGTCAAAAGTTGCAAGAAAGAAAAAAGTTTGGAGAATACTTTCAATCATTACTCGATGACTCTTGCCGTTTAACTATATAGGGTTTTTCTGTTCTATGCTTTCGACATAATGTTGACAGCTAGTTAGACAATGACCAAATTCACTTAGCTCTTCTAGGTCTGTACAATACCAGATATTCTCGCTTGTAAGTTACATTCTCTAAACCTATATTACAGGTATTCAAGTTAATGATCTTGAGGGTGAATCTCATGGAAAGAGGCAATCCATGCGAAAGATTATCGAAGAAAACTTATGGTCAAGTATTATCAGACGAGATATCGAGGAAGCAGTTGATGCAGTATATGAGGACGTCAGTCTTTGAGATTATTGGCTTAAAGCCATTTTACGATGAATGCGACAGAATATCTATTGAGTTCACGGATCAGTTCTTCAGAGAGCAAACAGATTTCCTGTGGCATGACAAACCAAGTGAGACGAAAGTCAAGAGGTTCTACTACATACTGTTGAAACTTCAAAGAGATTTTGGACAGGATTTTGTGCTAGGTTTGAGTGATCACAACAAGCCAAGCCTTACAAACTTGAGCCTCAAGTTGAAGTTTCCTTTGAGGAAATTCCTGAAAGACAAAGAACAGAAAATGGATTCTGTGACCATTGAAGAATTGATTGAATACTTGCGGAAGTTGTGGCAAAATGTCCTTCAAAGACTTGGTTACCATGGTTACGAACTGAAATAGCTACCTGTACTTAGTCTTTGTAAGAAAAATGTAACTAGGATACTTTTCCTTAGAGCATCGATCGATCGTTTGTTAACTAGTATTTGCTTATTGATTCTTCCACAAGTCATAAAATCAAGAAAAGAAAAAAAGATGGAGGATTAGTTTTGTTGTCTCTTACGTCTGACATAGACAAAGGAAACTGTAATTACTGTCATCAAAGAAACTAAGCTTATCCATGGAGCTAGCAGTTGAGACTTGTCTATTGGCACCCATTCTCCGCCTACTGGAATCTGAGGTGGTGTTGTTGGATTTGTTCCACTAATTCTGAAATAGTCAAAGTCTGCAGAGAAAACCCCATCATGGTATACAGTTATTATGTCAAGACCTGTCTGGATTGGATCACTTACTGCATATGTAACATCAGCTACATGGTTCCATAATATCCCATCTGTACTGTAGTAGCCTGAGAAGATATTACCTGATCTTATGACTTTGAGATATGTTGGATTGATAGCTGACGAAAGGACTATCTTTGTTTCTCCAACAATGGGGAAACCTCCTCCTATGGTTCCACAGAAGAATATCTGCTGTTCTACTGGGCCGCCGATTGTTCTTGACATTCTGTCTAGCCTTAGATAGTTTGCAGAGTCTTTCCATACCAGTATTCCTGCTCCTTCATCATTCTCATCCATGGTTGAAGAAATCTTTGTTTCAACTGTGAAATCGCCTGAGATAGATTGAACGATTCGAGGAGCATTTACCAAGAATGTTCCTATCAGGTCACGTCCAGGAGGTGAAGTTGTAGTAATCCTTAGCCAACCTGGATTGATAGTCAAGTCGAAAGCTGATCCTCCATCAGGATCAATGACCGTCCATCCGCTGTATAATGTTGGAGCATTGAATTCATCACTAAAGGGATCAGGGTCAGAAGACCTTGCGAGTTGGAAGTTGAATGCCAGTAGCATGCCTATGATCAGTAATGTTGTCATAGTCTTGAAGTATTCTCCTTTCTTCATCTTTCTCCCTCTGTGAACTGAACTGTTCAACCGAAACATATCATTTCTGGAGAAATCTTCTATTGGAGAATTCTATAGATGGCTTACTAAGAAAAAATGGAATGCATGTAAGTACCATACTACAGTCTATAATAGGTAGATATAGGCAAACAGGACTAGAACCTCCAAGATAAGAACTTCCTGGAACTCAGGTCGATATTTGCCCTTATCATTGCTTAGAAATGTCCATTGGTAACTGGGACACCTATGTTGCTTGCTTAGTCCTCGTTGTAGAAACCACAAAAAAAGGGGAACTTGAGATATTTCGTGAGTTAGTCCTAAGTAGCCAGAACACTACGTATCAACGATGAAGAATCAAATTCCTCTATCAATTTTAATCCTTCATATGTGGTTTGATACGAGGTATCATATTGTCTTATAAAACCATGGACTTTCAGAAACTCAACATACCTAATGAATTGGTCATAACTTAAGGAAACCGATGTAACTAGGTGCGTTGTCTTAATGCCATTCTTTGCAGCCTTCAGAATAGCTACGGAAATAACCAAAGAGCTTCTCCTCTTGGATGGAAAAGGCAGATTCATAGCTCTTCTCCCCCAACATTATATAGAAGTAATTTCTAGAAAATAAATCTACCTCTAGAATTCTTAGACAGAGAAAACTAACGATCGATCGATGTACGTATCATATTGTAGACTACTACCAAGCAGATCTGCTAGATCAGAGGCAGATTCTTTGAGATAAGACATTTTCAAGAAATCAAAAATATGTCCTTCGATCGATGACCTTGTTCTCCTGTCTGTAAACTAAAGACCAAAGATTTCAGGAACTCCCCAGAAGTTTCTCATCGTAATTCTATTCCGATTTTCTTCATCAGTTGGGCCAATGGAGTGAATGAAAATGGTCTCAAAATGACTCCTACTGCTTAGGGCAATTTGTTTGCAAAGTAATCTAATATTGCAAGAGTCATTCTGTAACCGATTTGCGCCTCATAGAATCCAGGTTCAACTTCTCCCCTGTCATGAACTGCCGTGTTTGAGAGCCAGCGATAATAGGTTTTAATCAGATCCGCAGTTTCATTACCCAGGTATCCTTTGCTTCTCAATCTTTCCAGGTCATTCTTGTAGTTGTCGGTCTGTCCAAGGCCTCGTTTCTTAATCTGCCAATCAATCATTTTCTCAAATGCAGTCCTGGAAGATTTCAAACACTCGGAGAAGTTGTTCTGGCTAATGTGATTCTCAGCCTTGTCGAGATTTTTCAGAGTGTCCAAAAGTCCCAGATTCTGTAATCTGCTCTTGATTTCTGTGTGTGGAATGATGGGGTAGACTGATGGAGGCTCAACTATTCGTCCTCCAAACATGCTCATTGTCTGCCTAACAAACTCTTGACATTCTTGTAAAGCTTCCTCGATGTTGTTCTGTGTAAAGTTCTTCTCTAGCAAGGTTGTGATCTTGAACCACATTGATGGTTTGCATTCAACCTCTACCAGGAGACCGTTAGCAGGATGCTCGATTGCAGTCATTGAGAATGAAAGGGGAATCCCATATCTAGTTCTTTTTATAGTCTTATGCCAGATTTTTTCTAGGTCTTTCTTATTCGTAGCTAATACAACTATAGAGTTCTCTCCTAGGTCAAATAATACAACTGATTCACCTAAAGAAGACTTAACTATCCATTGCCTTTTTGTAAGTTCTTCCTTAAGCTTTTTGGCAACTTTGCTGAAATCATTTTCCTCAAGAATATACTTGGCTCTGATTGTTATTGACTCCAAACTAGGAGTAATCTTGGACATGATGATATAGTGTCCCAAAAGTCAATCTTAAATCTATTCTTTCACAGCAATCGAAGAAGGATTATTTCTTGCGATGATTCCAGAGACTTCCTGGAAGTTTTTCATCGCAGTTCTTCTGTTCACAGAATAGAAAAGAGGAGGGAAATGTTTCGATTTGCTTCGTTGTTCAGTTTAGTGTTTGTTCTAGTTGTGTGATCGCTGTTAGTGTTCTGTCTCTTAGCTCTGTTGGATTCTCTTTCAGATAGTGTCTGGCAAAGACGGATTTGGGTACTCTTCCTTGGAGTATGTCCACTTCCTCACTTATTATGCCGTGTCTGACCATGAAAGATGCATAGTAAGATCTAAGTTCCTTTATTCTCAGGTTGATTCTCTTTCTCATAAGGTAACAGTGTATTGCATGGTAGGAGACAGGTTTGCTGTTAGCTATTCGCATTACAAGGTCTTTGGGTATTATTGAGATGTAAGCATTCTTTGTGTTTCTGAGGAATTGTTTGTATTTGTAGTGTTCGAGCATTGAAAGATCTTCATTGAAGTATTCACCAAGTCTGGTCTCCTTCTGTAAGTCAATGATTAAGTTGAACGCTAGCATTCCTTCAGTCTTTCTGAGTCCAGACAATAACATGAACTTCAGGTAGAGTTTCTCATTCTCATCTAAGATGCTACACACTCTTTTGTACCATTCAAGCAGGTCTTTGTGATTGTTATTCATTATCCTCATAAAACTGCTAAAACAGTCAGGCCTTACCCATTTGATACCATACTGCTTAAGCTTCTCCTTAAACTGCACATAGCAACCAAGATACTTCAAGAGACAAACCAAAGACTTCAATGCATTAGCTCTAGAACATGGGGTACAGGAAAGAAGCCTTGAAGGATTATTGAAAAACTGAAGATATCTCCTGGCATTGTTGAATTGCATGTTTGCGTACTGTTTGGTGTATCTGCCATGAAGGAAGACTCTGTACTCGTTCCAATTTAGGTCAATATTACAAGGCTGTTGCTCTAGCCGCTGAGCTATCGAGGCACACTGCAATAACAGTTAGACTCCAAAATAAAAAAGTTCGCCATGCAGAATTAGGATTAAGAACCTTTAATACACAGGACGTAATCCTTATATGTGCGAGACCTGCTTCTGGAATAGTTTGGCTAGTTACTCGCAGCCATAAAAGAGATGCAACTCTTCATCGGCCAGATGCGGAGTGAAGGGTGAAAATGGGCGCAAGCTCACGATGACACCATGCATAGACCATGTAACCTGCACATAAAACAAGTTTCACCAGAACGTCAAACAGACACTGCCGTAAGGTCCGATATGCTACGCCGTCTGGAGAATGGCTAGGCTTGAGTGCTGAAGAAGGGCGCGGCAAGCCGCGAAAGAGCCCCGGGTAAGCGCACGCAGCCTTAGAACCGGGGATGCCTGAATGAGACCTCTTACCGTGGTTCTTCGGAACCATGGTGCTCCCTTTGGGGAGCGGGAACCCCCCGAATTGAAGCATCTTAGTAGGGGGAGGAGAAGAAACCAAAACGGGATTCCCTTATTAGCAGCGAGCGAAAAGGGAAAAGTCCAAACCGAATCCCACAGGGAAACCTGCGGGAGATGTAGTGTTAAGGGCCGGCTTCCTTCTCACCAGTGAAACTGAAGTGGTCTGGAAAGACCTGCCACAGAGGGTGAAAGCCCCGTAAGTGT